>NC_013457.1:0-1829445 GCF_000024825.1 Vibrio antiquarius | reverse complement strand
GCAGGTTCGCCGCGTGTTCTGGCAGGACAGTTTTGTTCAAATAACACTGTAAGAGCGCATCGTAGTCGCTGTTGTCACCAACGAGAATCGCACCAAGCAATTGAGTGCCACTCGCATCAACCACCAGCTTTTTGTAGATGCCTGCAACCGCATCTTGCAAGACCATTTCTTGTGCGCCTTCGGTTTGCATTTGTGCATCGCCGATAGACGCCACATCCACTCCAAGCAGCTTGAGTTTAGTGCTCATGTCTGCACCTTTAAAACCTTCGCTCGGCATCCCAGTCAAGACATCGGCGGTGGTTCTCGCCATGGTGTAACCGGGTGCGACTAAACCAAAGATCTTCTGCTCCCAAAGGGCACATTCGCCAATCGCGTAAATATTCTCATCGCTGGTTTGGCATTGGTTGTTAATCACAATGCCACCTCGCTCACCTACTTCTAGCTCAGCCAGCCTTGCCAACTCATCTTGAGGGCGAATGCCTGCGGAGAAGACTATCACATCAACTTCGAGAGGATCTTTGTCTTTAAACACCATACGATGCTTAGCCGTTTCACCATCGCAGATTCGTTCCGTACCCGTTGAGGTGTGTACTGTTAGCCCTAGCGCTTCAATCTTCTCTTTCAGCACTAAGCCAGCACCATCATCTAACTGTACGGGCATCAGACGAGGCGCAAATTCAATAACGTGAGTTTCTAGCCCCAATAGTTTGAGTGCATTTGCCGCCTCTAAACCCAATAAGCCACCGCCAATTACTGCGCCTGTTTTTGCGCCTTCACATGCTTTTTTGATTTGTGAAAGATCATCAAGCGTACGGTAGACAAACACGTTGTCGCGGTCTTTACCTTCAATTGGCGGCACAAATGGGTAGGAACCGGTCGCGAGCACAAGTTGGTCGTAACCCAGCACATCTTCACCATCAAGCAGAATACGCTTTTGCTCTCTGTCGATGCCTGTTACTTGGCTGCCAAGTACTAGTTGGATGCCATGCATGTCGTACCATTCTTGGTTACTCAGCATCAAATCATCATGGGACTTACCCGCAAATAAAGAAGAGAGTTGTACACGGTCATACGCGATAAAACGCTCCGCACCAATAACGGTAATTCGGTGCTCCAAATGCGCGTTTTTCTGCACTAATTGCTCGACGAGGTGTTGCCCGACCATACCGTTGCCTACCACAACGATGTGGCTCAATGCGTTCTTTACTGGAATCGTTAAAGGACTGTTCATCGCTGCCTCCTTATGCCGTTTGCGCTGCGGTTTTGGGCTTGTCTTCTTTCGAAGCAGGAATCTCGACTTTGGATTGCTTCTCGTAAAGGAACTTCAGCACCGCTTGTCGACACTTCTGATACTGCACATCATCCGCCAGTGCCACACGCTCACGAGGGCGCGGTAGATTCACTTCTAACACTTCTCCAATGGTTGCTGCCGGTCCGTTAGTCATCATCACGATTTTGTCGGATAGCAACACCGCTTCATCCACGTCATGGGTAATCATGATGACGGTGTTGTTTAGCTCGGCTTGGATCTTCATCAATGCATCCTGTAAGTGCGCACGTGTTAACGCATCCAACGCGCCAAATGGTTCATCCATCAGCAAAACCTTTGGTTGAAGTGCCAGTGCTCTGGCGATGCCGACTCGCTGTTTCATACCGCCCGATATTTCATCCGGCTTTTTGTGCGCGGCATGCTGCATTTGAATCAACTCCAAGTAGTGATTCACTTGTTCCTGAATCCACGCTTTGCCCTTTTTGCCGGCAATTTGTTTTACTGCGAGCTCAACGTTTTGATACACGGTGAGCCAAGGCAATAATGAATGGTTTTGGAACACCACTGCGCGGTCTGGTCCCGGTCCAGCTACTTCTCGTCCATCGACGATCACGCCACCGTCTGTTGGCATGTGTAGCCCTGCGACTAAGTTCAATACCGTTGATTTACCGCAACCAGAGTGACCAATCAGCGATACAAACTCGCCTTTATTGATTTGCAAATCGACGTTCTTAAGCGCGATGAACTCACCATCTGGCGTTGGGAATCGCATCCCTAATCGCGTTAGATCTAATAATGCTTTTTCCATGATCGTTTCCCTTATCTCAACGCTTGTTGTTTATTCCAAGAAAGCCACTTTTGAAGTTGCAGCATGCCTCTATCGAGCATCAAACCGATAAAGCCAATGGTGATGACCGCCACCATGATACGCCCCAATGATGCTGAACTGCCGTTCTGGAACTCATCCCAAACAAATTTGCCTAACCCTGGGTTCTGCGCGAGCATTTCTGCCGCAATCAATACCATCCAAGCGATACCTAAAGAGAGACGTAAACCTGTGAAGATCATTGGAATGGCAGAAGGTAAAACGATGGTGCGTATGTGCTGCCACCACGAAAGTTGGAGCACTTTGCTCACGTTGATTAAGTCTTTATCAACGCTTGTTACACCCACAGCAGTGTTAATCAGCGTCGGCCATAAGCTACACAGCGCCACTGTGATCAGAGAGTTAATGAACGACTTAGCAAACATCGGGTCATCACTCACATAAGTGGCACTCACCACCATGGTAACGATGGGTAGCCAAGCTAAAGGTGATACGGGCTTGAGCAGTTGAATGATTGGGTTAAAGGCTTGATACAGCCCTTGATTAAGACCAAGCACGATGCCAAGTGGAATCGCGATAACCGTCGCCAGCAAAAAGCCCGCTGTCACAGTCACTAAGCTCGTCACAATTTGGTCGAAGAACGTAGGCTTACCTGTGTAAGGACGAATCTTCACTTCGGCGTCCGGATTCTTGGCTAACTTCGCAGCATTGCGCTTTTCCTGACGCTCGATAAACGCTTGTTCCTTCTCTCGCTCTTGCCAATGATCATCGACAAGGTTGCTGAACTGCTGAAAAGTTTGCACTGGTCCCGGTAGCGTACCTAATGAGGTTTGCACTTCTCTCGCCGCTAAGTGCCACATTGCCAAAAAGATCAGCAAACCAATGACGGGTAAAAGCACCAACCGACTTCGGTTCACTACCTGCTTAGCAGGAAAAAGGGAAATGACGTTACTAGACATACTCACTCCTAAGAAATTTACATCCTTGTTGCCACAAGCGAATCCCCTCGCCTGTGGCGTTTATCGTTATGGTTAAACCTTGTCTTTTCCTTTAAGCCCGATAGAGAACTTCTCTAGATATTTATTTGGCTCGCGACCGTCATAAACGATGTTGTCGATAAAGTGTGTTTGTGGCGCACGGAAACCATCTTCAGCACTGAAATCTGGGAAGTCTTTTTTGCTCAACACACCATCTTCAATTAGTGCTTGAGCCGCTTGTTGGTAGATATCTGGACGGTAAACCTCTTTTGCGACATCCATGTACCAATCATCGGATTTCTCGCTTGAGATCTGCCCCCATCGACGCATTTGGGTCAGGTACCAAATCGCATCGCTGTAATACGGATACGTGGCGTTATGACGGAAGAACACGTTGAAATCTGGCACGTCTCGTTTGTCGCCTTTCTCGTATTCAAACGTGCCGGTCATTGAGTTGGCGATAACTTCGGCATCGGCTCCAACGTATTCGCTTTTTGATAGCATCTTCACTGCTTCTTGGCGGTTGGCATTGTCATTTTCATCCAACCAATGTGCCGCTCGAATCAAGGCTTTCACTACGCGAATGTGTGTGTTTGGATACTTCTCAGCCCAAGCTTTGGAAACACCAAACACTTTCTCTGGGTTGTTCTTCCAGATCTCGTAATCGGTCACGACTGGTGTGCCAATGCCTTTGAATACGGCTTGTTGGTTCCATGGTTCGCCTACGCAGTACCCTTTGATCGTGCCCGCTTCCATTGTTGCTGGCATTTGTGGTGGCGGTGTAACACTCAAAAGAACGTCAGCGTCCAACTGGCCACTGTTATCGCCTGAGTCTGGTGCGTAAAAGCCTGGATGAATCCCGCCTGCCGCTAACCAGTAACGCAACTCATAGTTGTGTGTCGATACAGGGAACACCATGCCCATGTTGAACGGTTTGCCTTTATCCAGATAGCTGTCGACCACAGGCTTAAGTGCATCCGCTTTGATTGGGTGAACTGGTTTGCCATCTGGTTGCTTTGGAATGTACTGCTTCATCTGCTCCCAAGTGTCATTGGAAACCGTAATTGCGTTGCCGTTCAAATCCATACTGAACGCGGTAATCACTTCTGCTTTTGTGCCGACACCAATCGTTGCGCCCAATGGCTGACCAGCAAGCATGTGCGCGCCAGCAAGCTCACCATCGATGACTCGGTCTAAAAGCACCTTCCAGTTTGCTTGCGCTTCTAAAGTGACGTACAAGCCTTCGTCTTCAAAAAAGCCTTTCTCATAAGCAACCGCCAGCGGTGCCATATCGGTTAACTTAATAAAACCAAACTTCAGGTCTTCAATTTCTGGCTCACCCAACTCTGCCTTTACGCTGACCGTGGTGAATACCGATAACGAAATTGCTGACACTTTCAGCATCGAACTCCATTTCATTGGTTTGCTCCCATAAAAAAAGCGCCACTACTCCGAAGAGCAGTAGCGCCGTTGCTAAGTCTACAATTACCGCCGTTGATAATTGAGATAAGCGATTCAACAATAAACCCAATTCTACTAATCCAATTACTGTGCCAACTTATTTTTTACAGTAAATACAATAAATTAGTTGATTTTACCGTTTCTAGTTCCCTGTTATTGCTTGCTGATAGTGCAACACGCACCACGTTAGAAAACGTACTCTAACCCCAAAGTGGTAGAGCAACTAATCAAGCACCTCCAAAGTAGTTATCAAATTCTTGGCAACTTGTGCGAGCGTTTGGCTCGATTGCATGGCTGAATTTCTAAGTGCTTTATAAGCCTGTTCTTCATCAACGCTGTGCATCTTCATCAGCAGACCTTTGGCTTTTTCCACCAGCTTGCGCTCTTCAATCTTATGGGTCAGCGATTCAATTTCCGATTGCATACTTTCGAATTTCGCTCTCACTAGTGTCGCATGTTCAATCCAAGGCTGAAGCGCAAACTCACTATCGTGCGGCATGAGCACATAGTCCATTTTTTCTGATAACCGATTGATATCATTAGATGATAACTGCTTTAAGACGATAAGAAGTGGTGCCGATTTTCTGCGGCAGAAATCGACGATCAAACGCAGTTCCGCGGTTGGTTGCTGCCATCCAACCACAACGCTTGCCGACGGTTCTCGTTGCATTAACGTTTCTAGTTGTGCCAATTGGCAGCCGATGATGTTGTCGTAATCTTTGCTCAATAAGCCGGACAATCGAGCCTGCTCTTGGAGGCTATCACAGCATACTATGATGGGTGTTTTTGACGTTGATTGAGTCATGCACATTCCTTGTTTATATCTCACTCACTAAGAGAGACATAACAAGGAATGTGCCAACTAAAGTAGACGCGTTTTAACTAGAGGCGAGATGTTCTTTGAAGAAGCCGAGTGTGCGCTCCCAAGCGAGTGCCGCTTCTTCCGGTGCGTAGCGTGCTGTTGAGTCGTTATGGAAGCCGTGGTTGACGTTTTCATACATTAACGCTTGATATTGCGCATCGTTCGCGATCAATTGCTGCTCATAGGCAGGCCATGTGTCGTTGACGCGCTTATCGAGCCCTGCGAAGTGAATCATCAACGGCCCTTTGACCTGCTTTTGAATCTCTTGCGCCGCTGGTGTTCCGTAGAAAGGCACACCTGCATCCAGCTCTTCTGGCATTACCGCTGCAAGCATATTGACGATGTATCCACCGAAGCAGAACCCAACTGCGCCCAATTTACCGTTCCCACCCTCGTAGTGTTTAATGAAATTAGCAGCAGCAATAAAATCTTGTTCGATCTTGGCTCTGTCCATCTCTTTCTGCATGGCGCGACCTTCATCATCGTTCCCCGGATAGCCGCCGAGTGGATAAAGCGCGTCAGGAGCGAAAGCAATAAAGCCATCTTTCGCGAGTCGCCTGGCGACATCTTTGATGTATGGGTTTAGACCTCGATTTTCATGAATCACCAACACGGTCGGCGATTTTAAGGTCTTCTTTTGTGGCACAACCAAATAGCCGCTACCTTCCCCATGTCCATTGGGCGAGGCAAAGGTTTCATAGGTTGCTTTGATCTCAGGATCATTAAAGGAAACTTGCTCTGCGAGCGCATAATTTGGAGTCAGGGCATCAACTAGGGCCGTCATACTAAAACCTAAAACAGCGAGGCCACCAAGACGGTTGAGAAACTCTCGGCGAGAGATTTTGCCATGCGCGTATTCGTCATACCAATCGAAAGCTTCTTGTGGAATGGGATGTGACGCCTTGTTTTTAGAATTTGAGTGCTTTAGAACCATTATCCTTGTCCTCATTTCTTATCGAAAAGTAAACTCATCAGGCCTCACTGATGTTTGCCCCAACCAGCTGTGAGACACTTCAAGTGATAAATACATCACTGACAAGCTTAAACAAACAATAGATAAAGGATTCCGATCCAACAACGTTTCGCGGTTAGCTCGTCACAGGATTAACTGCCACAACAATAGTTTTCCCAATAAGCAAACGCACGTTCAAAGGCCTGTTCCCTATCGTGCACTTGAGCAAAGAGCACAACTGTCATCGTTGCCAAAACCGTATTCGCCATTTGGTTCATGTCATCTTCTGACGTCCCAAACGGACAGTTCGTAGGCATTGGCACCTCAGACAGCATTTGCTCCGTCCAGTAGTGAGATGTCACGCCGCTTGTTTGGCTTAACCATACCGTTTGGCTTACTTTCGGGTTGTATTCTGATTCGCCCGATTGCCCTTTGAATGACACAACAGCGTGAGCGGTTTGACCGATTTCATATTCGACTTCTGCATGAAGTTGTTGGAATCCAGGATGGAAGCTACCACGAATACCAACCGTCGCCTGCCCCGGATTCAATGCACGAACCACGGTATTAATCGGCGTTCTCAGCCCATAACGATTCTTCCAACCGATCATGGTTTCTGCTTGTGGAGCAAATGCGCTGAGCGGTAGATACACGATGTTATGTGTTTCTAAGACACGCTTTGCTTCTTCTGCTGATTCCGCTTTCTCGATAGCAAACTTGTCGAGGTAATCTTCGGCGTGTAAACGACCAGATTGACGGTCGTGATAGCCATGCATCAGCACTTTATGACCATTATCGGCAAGGATCTTCGCTGCCAACAGGTGCCAAGGTTGACCTGCCGCTTCACGTTTGCCTGCGTAACATGGCCAGTCGATGTCTGCACCAATAGCAGGCATGCGGGATTGGAATGCTTTTACAAAGCCAGCGATTTCTTGTTGAGTCTCGTTTTGTACGCGGATCAGCATCAGCAGCATTGCCATTTGATCATCATCGCACTCTCCGTTTAGGTATTCATCCATAACTCGAAACGCTTGATCAAAGTTCAGTGGTTTTCTACCACGTTCGCCACGACCGACTGTTCTGATACATTCCAAAATGCTGCTCATATTCCCTCGTATTCCGTCACTGACTGTACGGTTTCTATTAGTTGTTCGCGCAGTTTGACAACTTCTCCCATCACAATCAATGCTGGGCTGATGCCTTTAAGTGTAATCGATAACTCATTGAGCTGATTGAGTTGGGTAACATGAACTTGCTGCTGAGGGCTGCAACCATGAGTGATGACCGCAACAGGGAAATCTTGGTTCAAACCAGCGCCGACTAAACCGATTTGTATGTCTGCCGATTTTTCTAATCCCATGTAGAACACCAATGTTTGTCCGCTTTGCATCAGTTGGCTCCACGCTTCAAATGCGCCTGTTACCACTTGCCCTGTAACAAAGGTAACGCTGCGAGCAACGCCACGATGAGTCAGCGGAATCAAGCTGTTTGCTGAACATCCAATCGCAGCAGTAATACCGGGGATGACTTCGTAAGCGATAGAGTGTTTGACGAGTGCTAATGCTTCTTCGCCTCCACGACCAAATACAAAAGGATCTCCCCCTTTTAAGCGCACAACTCGCTTTCCTTGTAGAGCGAGCGACACCAACAAATTACAGATTTCTTCCTGACCAATACTAGGTTGTCCGCATCGTTTGCCCACGTAAATCCAATCGGCTTGTGGCGAAGCCAACTCCAAAATATCTTTATTAACCAAACGGTCGTATAGCAATACCTCTGCCGATATAATCGCTTTCACTGCCTTCACGGTTAACAAGTCTGGATCGTGCGGTCCTGCTCCGACAATCGAGACAAAACCTTTGTGGTTCGCATCTAGATCTTCGGAGTGATTTTCTAAAAGTTGGTTCAGTTTGCTTGCTTGGTCATGCTTAGAAAAGCGAGACGAGCGTTCTTGACTCTGGTCCGCTTGTCCTTTCTTAAACCAAGACTTTTGATAAGGCGCTTCCATGTGCTTATCCTCTTTCTGATTTACTTTATTTGAATCGCCAGACTTTGCTGGTTCGCTTGCAGTTTGCCCTTTTGATGCAGATGGCTGTCGAGCATTTGTTTGATTTGAGAAACGCACGAACCACAGTTGGTACCGCATTTGAGTTTGTTTTGAAGTTGGGTCAGTGAAGTGCAGTCTTGTTTCTCCATCGCGTCATGTATCTGTTTATCAGTAACACGGAAACAACTACAGACCAGTTTGGCACTGCTTTGCGATTGAGTGATGGTAAGCAGTTGCGATAGCTCCATCGGCTTACCAATCAAGCCGGTAAAGTTGGTGTAGTCGGTTTGAATCGGTTCACTAGACACCACCAAAACAGAACGAATGATACGAACGTCTCCAACAAGGTCGTAATCCACCGCTAGCCAACCTAGGGCAATATCTATCGTAATCCTGCGACTCTTTTCTGTTCGACAAAAACTCTGCTTTTTTGGTCGTTTATCGTGTGCAAAGCGCCAGATGCCCAAATTACTTTCTGCTTGAAATGCGCTGTAGAGAAACTTGCCAGAATCAAACTGTGTACCGATAAACATACCGTAGGTTTTGACCGCCGCGTCTTGCACTTCAACATAAGACGACTTAAACGCAGGCTGCCCAGAAATAGGGTCTTTTACGCTGTTTACTATCGCGTTAACACTGCTTTCACCTCCATATCGACCAGCCCAGTGCATTGACATAAACAGCTCCTGAAACCCCAAACCTTCATCAATGGCAACTTTGGCATAAATACCGGTGTTTGAAGTAGGCTGGAACAGCTTGATGAGCTGTCCGGCTTTTAAGCGATTTTGAGTGGCGGAGAGTGTGTTCATGTACACGGTTGGCTCTAACTCAGAGGCGGCAAGGTGTGCGATATGCCCTGTACGCGTCATGGTATGCCATTGGTCGCGTTGTCTACCCGTATTGAGCCACCAGCCTTTTGCTCTCTCTAAGCGTTGAGGCAATTCACTGGTCACGACAAAACGCGCTTTACCATCTGGGTGCGAATAGATTCCATCAGCAAAAGGGCGCCCTCCTCCCCATTGTGTCGGCACCCACTCTTCGTATTCTTGCTCGGTTAAGTTCGCGTGTTGAGACAGGTCGAGCTTCAATGGCGAATCTGCATTCATACCTGTCATCGCCGCATATTCCCTGAATACCGCATGTTCTGAGGTAAATGCAAAACCATTCTGGGCCTTCTCTAGTTCACACAAAGCTTGCCCGACTTGGCTTATCGCCCACCAATCTGGTTTTGCTTCACCAGGTGGTACTTGAAACTGACGTTGACGAGACATTCTACGTTCAGAGTTAGTCACCATCCCTTGCTTTTCACCCCAACCAACTGCTGGCAGTAGAACATCTGCATATTTAGCAACGTCCGACTCCGCGGTAATATCAGACACAATCACAACAGGACAAGCCTCTAACGCGCGCTTAACCATCTGATTATCAGGCAAAGAAACCACGGGATTCGTTGCCATGATCCACAGAACTTTAATCTCACCACGTTCTACCGCCTCAAACAGCTCGACAGCTTTTAATCCAGGCTTAGTGGCAATTTCGGGTGAATCCCAAAACGCTTGGACTTGCTTGATAGACTCTGAGTCAAAAGCGCGATGAACCGCTAGTTGGTTTGCCAAACCACCGACTTCTCGCCCACCCATCGCATTCGGCTGACCTGTAATAGAAAACGGCCCACAACCTGACTTGGCAATTTTACCTGACGCCAAATGTGCATTAATAATGGCATTGCCTTTATCGACACCATTTTCGGCTTGGTTAACCCCTTGGCAAAACAACGTGATTACGGTTGGGCTTTGTGCAAACCATTGGAAGAATGTCGTGAGTTTTTCTTCTGAAATCCCAATGGAAGAGGTTAGATTAGTGACATCGTAACGCAAATCAGAAACTTCTTCTGCAAGCGCAGAAAAACTTTCGGTATAGGAATTTATGTATTCAGAATCAATACATTGCTGCTCGATAAGAAACTTGATCAGCCCATTAAAAAGTGACACATCACCATCGTTTTTAATCGGTAAATGCAAATCCGCTTGTTGTGCTGTGACCGTTTCACGAGGGTCAATGACCACCAGTTTGAGATTAGGGTTGTTCTCTCTCGCTTGTTGAATACGTCGAAATAAAACAGGATGCGTCCAAGCAGTATTCGCACCGCAGATGACTAACAACTCGGTATTATCAATGTCATCGTAATTAACAGGAACCACATCTTCGCCAAATGCTCGTACATGAGCCGCAACCGCCGAAGACATACACAAACGGGAATTGGTATCGATGTTCGCGCTACCCACGTAACCTTTCATGAGTTTGTTCGCGACGTAGTAATCTTCAGTAAGCAACTGCCCTGAAACATACATCGCGACAGAATCTGGTCCAAACTCCGCTTTCGCTTGATGGATCTCTTGTGCAATTAAGTCTGTGACCGACTGCCATGATACTTCTTTTTCCCTTAGCTTGGGGTAGAGCAACCTTGAAGGCATTTTTAAGCTTTCTGCTAATGCGACACCCTTTACACACAGTGAACCGGAATTGGCCGGATGAAGCGCATCTCCAATAATCTTGTTATTGCTGATTTCAATTCCGCAGCCTACTCCGCAATACGGACAAGTTGTCTTTCTACACCCTTGTGACATAACGCCTCCTGCGCGATTAATCCTAAATTACAGGCAAAAAAAAAGCCTCTCCCGAATCGAGAGAGGCAGCAATGCCTTTAACGCTGTTAGTACATTTTCAAAATTAATACCCTATCCCGCTCTCGCCTGCTATAGAGAGCGGCGCATCGAGTTAACGATGAACATTTATCTCAAAGCAAACGAGGTGCCAAGATTGAAAATCTTTAATTTACAAAACGTTAGAATGTAAACAACTATTGCAAAGTAATACCGCGCACTGATTGAGTGCAAGTTTCGTTCATTATCGTGCAGGGTTACTTTACTAATTCCATGACCAATCTAGACTCTTCGTCACCGAAATAATGCGCTTCTTCTTTTAAGACTTTGAAGCCAAGGGACAGGTACAAAGACAATGCAGGCTGATTATTCGGATCGACCGTCAACTTCACACTTGAGCCCAACTTCAACGGCGCGATGGCACTTTCAATCAGAGAACGCGCAATACCCTTACCACGATGTTGAGTATCGACAGCCAGTGACATGATCCAATATTGCTGTGCATTTGTGCTTGTCGTCAGCAAAATATACCCTGCGACTTGCTCCCCCTCTTTCGCCACTAGTAAGCTTTCCCCCCAACAATCAAAAGCTTGCCGAAAGAAAAATTGAGGATAGGCATGTTCTCCAAATAAAGTATTTTCAAGCGTATACACAGCCAATAAGTCGTCTTTATGTGCAGACAGAATGTCCATTCAATGATTCCTCCTTTAACATTTGTGGCGGCAGTATATACCTAAAGCTCATCTAAATGCAGGACTCATAGACCTGCCACTTGCTAGCCCTCCAATATGCACCATGGCTCATTAAGTAAGAGCACGCTTCTTTAGCATATACATCCATGATTAAGTTTTAACCACGAAATCAAAAACCACCCATTAGTAAAAATTTGAAATATAACACCAATTAATTACTTAAATATCAGATTAAAATTCTAGTTTTTAAAAAAATTCATAGTTTGATAAGTTACAACCACCCCTTATATTCAGCATGATTCACCACACTTCCGATGTGATAACAAACACCAAAACCTATACCATTCTCCGCATTATTATTTTTATAAAAGCGAGTTTTAAGTGAAAGAATCTCGAAATGCGTTAAATTCCAGTGAATTAAACACAACAACATCTTGGTCAAAACACGACACACATTGGGTCCTTAGTCTGTTTGGAACAGCCGTTGGTGCAGGCATTCTATTTCTGCCGATCAACCTTGGTATTGGCGGGTTTTGGCCGTTAGTCGCAATGGCTGTGCTTGCTTTCCCAATGACTTATCTTGCCCACCGTGGTTTAGCTCGCTTTGTACTGTCTTCCAAGATCAAAAATGCAGACTTTACTGATGTAGTGGAAGAGCACTTTGGCGCAAAAGCGGGTCGCTCTATTTCACTGCTGTATTTTCTTTCGATCTTCCCGATCCTGTTAATTTACGGTGTCGGTATTACCAATACCGTAGACAGTTTTATGGTTAACCAAGCTGATATGGCTTCTTTGCCTCGCCCTCTGCTTTCAGGTGTACTAGTGTTTGCATTAATTGCCATTATGATGGCGGGCGAAAAAGTCATGCTACGGGCTTTTGCCATTATGGTTTACCCATTAGTGGCTATTCTTGCCTTTCTTTCATTTTACTTGATACCAAACTGGACCATGCCAATCATGGACGCCCCTGAAGCGTCTGCTTTTGCTAGCACTATGTGGTTAGCGGTTCCTGTGGTTATTTTCTCGTTTAGTCACGCAGCTGCGATTTCAAGCTTTGCAAATGTGCAACGTCGCCATTATGGCGATCAAGCGGATGCGAAATCCGAAGTAATTCTTCGACGCACTAGCATCATGTTAATTGCGTTTGTGCTTATTTTTGTCTTTTCGTGTGTATTAGCGCTGTCACCAGAGCAATTGGCTCAAGCTAAAGAACAAAACGTGTCGGTGCTGTCTTATTTAGCCAATGCAACAGACAACCCATTTATCGCAACGCTTGGTCCTTTGGTGGCTTTTGTTGCTATCACTTCCTCTTTTCTTGGGCACTTTTTAGGTGCACGCGAAAGCTTAAATGGTTTAATTACCAAGCACTCTAAACTGTCTGAAAAGCGGGTTGATCGTATCAGCGTTGCAGTACTTTTCTTTTCAATCTGGGCAGCAGCGATCATGAACCCAAGCATTCTTGGTATGATGGAAGCGTTGTCAGGGCCTGTTATCGCGATGATCTTATTTATTATGCCAATGTTAGCGGTATACAAAATCGATGCATTGAAACAATATCGTGGAAATGGCTCAACTTACTTTGTTTTAACTGCGGGCATTGTAGCGGTAAGTGCATTGATTTTTAGCTTCTTCAGCTAAAAAGTAGTTATTAGGTTGGATTTTCAGGGGAATACCTTATACGAGATTAAGGTGATTCCCTGAATTTTCTTACTCTTAAGCGGGTAACCATCGTTACCATTGACTCTTAAATAAGAGCAAAAACGCCCGCAATCATAAGTACTGAAGCGATACAAGTGCGGCCAATAATACCGAAGTGTGAAGGTTGAATCATTTCATTATGCATAGTTAATCTCCTGTTTATTATAAAAGCCATTTTTTATTGGCTTAATAACACTATGTCTAATATCGAGTTTTTTAACAACCCATACAAACATTAAATATTTATGACAGAAAGATAATTTTTTAGCGAACCAGCCATCTTTCGAGATGCGAATCGCACCGACTAAATGATGAAACTTACACCACTAACAATGTTCGACACACTAGATTCGTCGTACTGTTTATCTTGTCGTTAAATCAATCTTTCCACTTTTGAACAGATTTATCATTATAAATCATAATATTAGCCTCACCTTTCGCGAAACTTTCTTCACAAGCCGTTTGTAACTCGGAATCCATCCGCACTTAGCCAATAAGAAGTGATAGACTTACCTAGTATTAGGGTTAAACGAGATCACATTTTATTAATAAGCTCATGCACTTTCCGATTAAAACGCTAACTTGCGCGCTGTTCTCAGTACTTGGATTCTTCTTCCATCCAACCCATGTACTTGCCAACACAGAAAAACAGAGCTACCTGGAAGAACACATTTCTCCTCAAAGCAGCTCCATGCTCAATCTCTATTTTCGTTCAATGGGTAAGCCGCGCTCAATTGAAGAAGATGAATTAGTTGCGCCACAGAATGCGTCAGCGGAATCTCTTGCGCTTTATTACTTTGCGCGCCTATACCTAAAGCGCTACGAAGGCGTTCCGCTGCCCAAAGATATGCCTGATTTAATTGAGTTTGGGACAGAGCATAATTTACCGTGGGTAGTCGCTGAAGCACAGCTTAATAAAGCGGTAACCATGATTGAACTAGACGACAATTGGAATGCAGAACTTGTACTCCATGACATCATCGCTGAAGCCCGCGATCTCGGCTATTTAGCGCTAGAAGGAAGAGCATATCGCTGGCTAGGGAACTTAGAGGTTTCACGGAATCAACTACGTAGCGGACTCAAGTATTACCGAACCGCCTATGAGTTGTTAGAGAGAACCGTATTTGAAATGCAAGTTGCCATGACGCTGAATAACATCGGTACCGTCTATATCGATGCATCCGATTGGGCTCGCGCCAGTAGCTACCTTACGCAAGCACTCGATACCTATTTAAACAGCGAATATCAATATGACAACAGCCTTTTCATTGGGGTTATCTACGCAAACTTAAGTATTGTTCACTTAAGCAGTGGAGATAGCGAAAAGGCAGAATACTATTTTAATGAAGCAATCCGACTCTCAATGCAAACGGGGTCAGACGTCATCAAACACTATTCATTATCCAGCTTCTCACAAATGTTAAGTTCGATAGGGAAAATTGATGAAGCGTTGATGGTTGCACAGCGTTGCGTAGCTCTCCCTATCACGGGAAACGTAGAGGCGAAGAAAATGCCTTGTTATGAAGCATATGCAGAAGCATACCTCGCAGATGAACAATACGATAAAGCTATTTCGACAGCTATCAACGTACTTGAGCAAACTAAATCAACCGATGAGCTAGAAATACGACAGCGCATTGATATGCTGTCGGTCCTAGTAAACGCGAATCAAACCCTTAATAATTTTGAAGCGGCTTTTCGTTACTTGACTCAGTTAAGAGAGCTAGAAGCTGAATTTTCTCATCATATTCACGGCGAAGAGATGATTAATATTAAGTTTGACCTCGAAGCTAAGTTAGCTCAGAAAGAACTCAAGCTACTAGAAACGAAAAATGCGTTGCAAGCTTCAGAGCTGCGTTCACAACGCTATAGAGAAATGTTTTACTTTATCGCTATCGCAGCGATTGGTGTCGTTGGCTTTCGTTACGTACTGCGCGTTAGGAGTATTAATAAAGCACTCACTCAAGAAAATACTACCGATCCATTAACTCAACTGCACAACCGTCGCTACCTTCCCATTTGGCTGGATAAAATGGCTCGTAGAAGCCCAGATAGAACGTTTGCCTTAGCCGTATTAGATATCGATCATTTTAAAACGTTTAACGATGAATATGGGCATGATATTGGCGACAAGATGTTAATGCATATTGCCAGGTTATTTAATGAATCGACTCGCTCTGGTGACCTACTCATCCGTTGGGGTGGAGAGGAGTTTGTCTTATTATTTGAAGTAAACAGAACTGAAGATTGCGCTAAATTCTTGGATCGATTGAGATATATCGTGGAAAAAACGCCACTAGTGGTTGACTCTAAGTCATTAAACGCGACAATTTCTCTCGGAGCTGTCGACAGACTGTCCGTAAAAACTATTCAACAAGAATGGGATCAATGGTTTTTCTTCGCAGATCAAGCTTTGTATGACGCAAAGCAAGCAGGAAGAAATCGCTTCGTTATTCACCCGACGTCATAAGAGCAAAATGAAAAAAATCCTAACCATCGCTATTTTTGCGCCTGCACTTCTCACTGCGTGTAGTAACCATCAAGCCTCTCAACTGGGAATGCGCAGCAGCAGTGTTAACGTATATGCCCAGCAAATGAGTAACACTCAGTTGTGCGAGACCCTCTACTACAACCGTGCAACCAACCAAACCAAAGTTGCGATTGGCGCTGAGTTTAACCGACGTGGTTTAAACAAGAAGTGGTGTGATAGTGAGTTCAATAAGCTATACATCAAAAAGTGGATTGATAACGTGTTACCCAAAGAAAAGGCCAAACCGAAGAAACCAATGGCGACAATTCAACCCGCTTCAACTAAATAATCCTTCCTCTCAAAGCAGACAGTACGACCGTATTTTCTGCTTTTTACTTTTCATGCGTGCGCTATTCGACATTAAAAAACCCTATAATTTCAGTAAATTAACACTGACTCATGTTGTTCGTCGAACTTTTGATGTAAACAAGTTGTAAATGGTTTTCGTCCTTATTCTTTGTCGTTAGCTTTGTTTATTCCTGTTAGAGGAATATGAAACAGGAGCTAAAAAATTCCAAACAAAGACATGAGGTCAAAAATGGAAATACGCATTAACCGCCTATTTGCTGCTATGTTGGCAGTAGGCATTGCACCTGCCGTCTCGGCGTTTGATCCACTCTATTCTGAACAATGGCACTTAGACAACACAGGGCAAACTGCTTTTGCAGCTAACCCAGCTGTTGCTGGGAACGACCTAAACACCAAGCTCACTCAAGCAATGGGTATTGCGGGTATTGGTGTAAAAGTCGCGGTCATTGATTCTGGAGTGCAGATCGATCACCCAGATCTTGCAGGTAATATAGTTACAGGTAGCAGAAATTTCGTCGAAGACTCTTCTTTCCCATTAAGTTATCCGGTTGATACCAATGGTCACGGCACTGCTGTAGCCGGTTTGATCAGCGCAGTCGGCAACAATGGTGAAGGTGGACGCGGTGTTGCTTCTCACTCTTCTCTTATTGGTTTTAACTGGTTAGCCAACCAGACATTAGAAGGCTGGCTAATCTCTCACGGCATGGACCCTGCCACACGCGATGTTCGTGTATTTAACCAAAGCTACGGTTTCAGCCCGATCAACCCAATAACTTTTGATGAAAGCGATCCTCAACTTAAACTTGAAATGGACGTGATAAAAAATGTCAGCGAGAGTAACTCATGGGGACGCGGTGCTGTATTTGTTAAGTCAGCCGGCAATGGTTATCGCTATTTCAATGCGGGAAGATTCTTCGTGTTGCCAAGTAACTTCTTTGCTGGTGGAGACAACCAAGGCTTGCCGATGCACAACTCCGCTCAGTCTTATGACAACGCCAACTACTTTAATTTAATCACCAGTGCACTACGTGCGGATGGCACGCGAGCGAGTTACTCATCGGTGGGATCTAACGTATGGGTTGCCGCACCAGCAGGTGAATATGGGCAAGACTTCCCTGCCATGGTCACCACCGATTTGATGGGTTGTGAAGAAGGGCAAAATACCAGCGACGGCCTTGGTATCAATGGCTTACACGGCGGTACGGAGCTAGACCCGAACTGTAACTATACCAGTACAATGAACGGAACCTCGTCGGCTGCGCCAAACACGTCCGGTGCCATCGCGGCAATCATGTCCACAAATCATGCACTTTCTGCTCGTGATGTACGTGCTTTACTAGCAGAAACAGCAAAAGTAACGGATAAAACGCATCCAGGCGTACAACTTGAATTTACTAACCACAAAGGTGAACAGGTTAGCTACGAGGCTATTTCTCCTTGGCAGAAAAACGCTGCAGGCGTAGATTTCCATACTTTTTATGGCTTCGGCGCTGTCGATTTGGATGAAGCAATGCAACGTGCTCGCATGACAAATCGTGTTTTACCGCCTCAAGTTATTACGCCTTGGGTTAATAATGTTAAAGAAGTAAGTGTACCCGATGCGAGTCTGGCTGGCGGTTCATCAAGTATCGCTATTGCCGATGAGCTGAAGGTAGAATCCGTTCAAGTGAAATTGACATTAGACCACTCTCGCCTGCCCGACTTAGCTATCGAGCTCGTTTCGCCGTCAGGGACTCGTTCCGTTTTGCAAACACCACGTAATGGTCTTGTTGGTCAATCTCTTGACCCAACGATTACTGGCTACAAAGACCAATTAATGTTGTCTAACCAGTTCTATGGCGAAGATGCAAAAGGCGAATGGACATTACGAGCAATCGATACGAATGGCGACGAAGTCTTTTCTTACATTGCATATTTTAACTCTTCAACCATCTATGATGTTCCGATGGCAAACAACACTCAGCCAGGTGTTATTAAGAACTGGTCGATGCGCATCTTTGGACACTAAGGAGTCAATTACATGAAATACATATCATTTTCTATGCTGGCTCTTTCTATGATGACGGCTAGCGCATACGCTGAGCAACAACTCTCTCAACAACCCGCACCTGAACTGTTCGTGCCTTCAGAAGCGGTTGAGATTAATGGCCAAGATTATCGCAAGGTGCAAACGGGTACAGCTAGGAGCCTATCCGAAGAAGTAAAGCTTCAAGCCGGTGATGAAGTGTTTAAGAATGCATTTAGCAATGTATCCAAGGCCACTGGACTGGTTTACATCACGGTAAACAACCCTAACGAAGCGAAAGCGGTCGCCAAAGAGCTAAAGCTGGAAGTTGTCTTCGCAGAGGGAGAGTCTGCGGTGTTAAAAGCATCTCAAGATCAAGACCTACTGAGCATTAGCGACTATCTAAACGCAGACAGCCGGGTAAAAGCGTCTAAAATTGAACTAAACAGCGGTAAGTACCGTGCACAATAATTCTCTAGCAAGAGAAGTTGGCTGATAAAACCATGCCTCGGCAATTGCTGAGGCATTTTTATAGGTGGGTACAGAAACCCTCTTTTTCTTTTGTAGATTACTACGGAACTAGCATGATATTTAGGGAGCGTGTCCGGCAACGCCTGTCATTTCTTAAATAAAATAACTTCGGTTCTTAGTTTATCCTGCGTGGTTTCTTGCGGGTTATCTAAGTAGCGCTCAATCCCTAATGGACTGGTTTTGGCTTTCATACCACTCTGACGAACCAAGTTCATCGCTAAAGCCCATGCATTTCCCAAAAACTGATATTCCCCACGGTGCTCGACGACAAATGTTTCACTCTCAGGTATAGTACCGGAAACCGCTCCCTCTGGCGCAGTTACTGCGTTATCAAGTGGCAAGCAAGTGATAAACTCAAACGTGCCTTTCTGCATATCCATCGACTGGTAATAACAAAATAACTCGCCGTTCACAGATAAGCCCTTGTCATCAACTATCTGCTTTAACTGTTGAACTTGTTCTTCTATTACCGGACCTAATTCTGGAATGGTGGCCTCGCCTTTTATTCCGATGTAGTGAACCTGAGGCAGGGTTCGATTACCAATTTCAACCAAGTCTGAGAGCACTTGCCCGGTTTCAAGTTTGCTTTTGAGCATGCGTAGCCCACGTTGATAATCCATCTCTATCATCGACTTAAACATACTTTTCAAAAAGAACAGATACCAAGGAACGCGTGATTGCATTTGCCATTCGACTAAACAACCATCTTGTGACGGCGTCACTATTAGAGTTACCTTTCCGTGACTCTTGATTGGGCGAAAGAAATGAAGCTCCATATCTAACCGATGTTCTTGAGTGCTTTCCAATACAATGGCACCAGTCCCAATACGCTGACCATTCCATTGGTAACCAGCTCCAACGTGACCTTGATTATCACTGAATGTCAGCTCGCAGCTCGGTTCAAGAATGATCCAAGGTGACCAATCAGGCCAGTTATTAAAATCCTTGAGATAGCCAATAATCTCGCTTTGATTCTTATTAATTTCAATACTTCTGCTGACCTGATAAGAAAGCATAACGGTTCCTCAAGTTTCCACGTCACTAACTTCAGTCTAATTCAAATTCCAGTTTTTTCTTGTTTGACTGTGGGTTAGACGCACAAAGCTAGGAACAGAATTCCACTTTCGCACTAAATCGAACACCATCATCGTCCAGTATTAACGCCCATCCCATCCGTTCACATATGCGTTGTACGATAACAAGCCCACAACCGTAGCCGGCGTTGTACGTCTCGTTACCATCGTGACGATTCAGGATCTTAAGAGCATGACCATCCAACTCAATTTCAATATCCCCTACACTATAGCTAAAGGCGTTTTTAATCAGATTGTTGATAACAATGGTCACAAAACTCTCTGGAGCCGTCACTACACCACTATGTTGTTCGTGCAAAGCGTAATTCGAATCTTGCTTGGCAAATAAAGGAGCTAGCTCTTCCAACTGTTTTTGTAAACAAGTGAGAAGCTGATGCTCTCCGTAATGCTGAGGCTCTATTTTCTCTTTACCGAGCAAGAGAAACGCTTCTGTTAGTACGCGCATGTCTTCACAAGCTGACTGCATTCTCGCGATGGCTTTTTGCGCGACTCGAGGTTGTTCTGGGATACGCGTTAGAATGTCTGTTGAGCCTTTGATCACCATGATTGGCGTTCTCAACTCATGCGATGCAAAACGACTAAATTCTTGTTCTCGTTTGAAATAGCCCGCGATATCGTTTTTATTATCCAGCAAAGTTTGCTCTATTTGGCGTGTCTCGCTGAACTTAGTTTCAACTTGGAAAGCGGGTTGATCCGGTGACATTTGGCTGATTTTGTCTTCGATTTGCGCTAGTGGTCGAGACAATATTCGCACCATATAAATGCCATACCCGACCATAACAAATGAAAATAAGCCACCGAGCAGTAGCGTAAACTGATGCAGCGAACTTTCGTATTCGTCGAGGTAATCATCGGAGTCATCTTGAAACACAATGTACATAAGCCCCTTCCCTGAGGGGTGTTTCAATACAACAAAGTGTTTGTCTTCTTCACCAAGCAGATATTCGTAAAAACCGGGCGAAGTAAAAGAGAGCAACCAATCCGGTGTCGGTGCTTCACTCCAATATGAGTTGAACTCCAATACGTTTGGCAATGGCGCATCCCAGCCCTGTTTCTCGAAATTCTCACTATAAAGCGCAGCTTCAGTATCAAGCCAGTGATGTAAACTCAGCACTTCAAGTTTGTTTTCTGCCACATAAATCAGCGACCAAAAAAGAGTAAACATCACAAGCGTCATCACCCCAAAACCCCAACGGATCTTGCGATAAATACTTGGATATTCGTTATGCTTTAAGTCGGTAACCTTGTCCATGAATAGTCTCTAATCGTGATTCTTCAAAACCTTTGTCTAACGCGGTTCTTAAACCATAAATATGGCTACGAAGTGCATCACTTCCGGGTGGTTCGTCTCCCCACACACTATCGATCACTTCTGTGCGCGAAACCGATGCTGGAGCACGTTGGAGAAGTAACTTTAAAATCTTGGTTTGAATTCGGCTCAGCTTAATTTCTTTGTCTTTTCTCGTCACTTTGCCTGTGCGCGCATCTAAACAAATGTCCGCAAACTTGAGCGTGCCAATATCTTGCCTTGGACCGCGATTAGCCAAAGCATGAACACGCAAACTAAGCTCTTCCATCGCAAATGGCTTCATTAAATAGTCATCGCCTCCCGCTTTAAATGCCGCGATTTTGTCATCTAACGTATCTTTTGCGGTTAGGAAGAGGATTGGCGTTCCACAGAGCTGATCTTGTCGAAGTTTCTGTACCGTACTAATGCCATCGAGCTTAGGCATCATGATATCCATGATGATTACATCGTAATGATTATCCTCGATTAGCTTCAGTGCGGCCTCACCATGATACGCACAATCGATAATCATGCCTTCAAGCTCAAGATAGTCCGCAATCGTCTCCGAGACATTGTGGTTGTCATCTACAATTAAAATTTTCATAAAAATCACATTTCTTCACGATCTCTTCACGATATGCCCAATAAGATACAGGCAATTTCCTAAACTAGCTCGTAAATTGAGGTTAATACAATGAAAAAACTCGCTCTTATTTCTGTAGTAGGTTTGGCATTGTCTGGTTGTGGTGGTTCAGGTGGTGGCAGCAATAGCGATAGCACACCAACTCAACCAGTAGTGAAACCAAGTGTAGCGATTGGCTCTGTTGAAGCGGTCAACGCTGAAGAAAACACGTTAACCGTCAATGGATATACATACCATGTGTCTGGGGTGGTTTATGGCGATACATCAATGCAATTAGCCGATGTAGAACCCAAAATGATGGTTCAAGTAGGAACAGATGTTCGTAAAGCGTCTGACGATGGCTTCTTAGTAACACTTGAGCCAACCATTACCGGACGTGTTACAGCAATTGATTATGTGAAGAAAGCATTTACGGTAAACGGCGTAGATCTGCAGTTTGACGGTTTAAGTGATGATATAGAGGTCAACGACTGGGTGATGGTGTCATCTTTGCCGACTGCTGATGCGGGTTATCGAGTGTTGTCTGTGGTCGAAATCGACGTAGATAACGATTACCCAACTCTTGGAAGCTACTACGAACTGGAAGGTCGCATTACTAGTATTGAAGAAAATGCTGGCACGTTTAAGCTTGGTTCAAATATAACCGTATCTTACGACAACATTAGCCAACTTAGCATCGGCCAATGGGTGGAAGTAGAAGGTGAAATGCAAAACGGCGTCTTCATGGCAAATGAGGTAGAAGTTGAAGGCTACGACGTCATAAGCAATGACAGCGATGTGGAAGGCATCGTGACTTGGGTTGCAAATGATTACAGTGAGTTTTCATTAAACTACCGAGGTGCATTCTTCATCGATAACGCAACACGATTTGAAGATGGCAGCAAAGCGAACCTAAAACAAGGCCAAGAAGTGGAAGTAACGTCTGTCATGAAAAATGGCAAACGCATCGCTACCGTTATTGAGTTTGAGCAACCAGACTTTGACGATAACAACCAATGGCAAGGTAAAGAATTTGAATGTGAAGGATACGTATCAAACTACGATGCTGAAGCAAGAACATTTGACATCGAGCGTTGCGAAAACGACGCAGATCAATTGCTAAACAACACTACCGTTGTGATTGATGCACAAACACGCTTCCAAGGCATCGAAGAACTTAACCTAAATGGTGCTCGTGTCGAAGTCGATGGTGTAATCATCAACGACCAAAATATTGCCCGTGAAGTGGAGTTGGACGTTTACGACAACTGATCCCTTCTACGCTAAAGAAAAAGTGTCACTTCGGTGGCACTTTTTTGTTTTTCTATTTTTAAATCCTCTCTCTTCTTTTGGCTTACTTTAGTAGCGAAACCTTACAGTAAAAAAAGAGCGCCGATTGACGCTCTTTCCGATCTCTAATTGATAACCAATTATGCGGCCTCTGTCTGACCTATCCAATGATAATGGTGGTTGGCTTTTTTACCCACTAAACCGAGCTCTGCCAATTCCTCAAACACCTTGTCTACCTCTTCCGCAGATAGCCTAAATTGTTTGGCAACGGCTTTTTTTGTGCACGTAATTTGATGCGTTTTAAGTGCATCGCTCACTTGCTCTAACAAAGTTTTCGGTTCTTTTGGCTCTTCAGGCTCCGGCGTTACTGGTATTTCTTGCTCTTCCTCCTCTTTGATATGAGGAAGATACCCCGCTGGCTCTGGATCGATATCGCGAACCGTTTTCAGTATCATGCCCTCATTTCGGCGATAGAAATGTCTGAACCGTTGCTCTTCACCAATCAGGCCGACAAAAAATGCAGCAAAGAAATCCAACAGAATCGAAAGGAATACAACTAAGCCAAGCTGAGCTTGCTGAGAGGTGGTACCAAATGCGTTAGCTAGGCTATCAATCAAACCAATCACTGAGCCTTGCGTGACCGGTGGTAAACTATCACGTTCCATAGCCAAGCGTTGCTGCTCTTCGCGTAAGGTTTTGTTTTGATCCTGAATGCGAGTTACACCAGTCGCGATACGCTCCATCTCGATGTATTTCTGCGCCGCCATGTTGTTGAGCTCAATCTGTTTATCGATTGCCGCAATCTGGCGATTAAACGCTTCCACTTTCGCCTGCTCTACCGAAATATGACTTTGTGCGCTGTTTGTTGCACTGTTAATGCCACCAATACTGCCGCCAATGGAGATCGCAGCTAAGACTAAATAAAACACAAGAGCGGTTACCGCCCCTGTATAGTTGCGATGGGCTCGGCGCTCACCGTATTCATACCAAGCGTAGAACTTACCCGCTTCAAAAATAATCGCTAAACCACCAAATAAGGTTTGCATCATCGGGTTTTCGTCGATCGACAAAAACAGCAATAGAGAAAAAATAGTCGATGCTAAAATCGCAGCACCAGTGAATGCGTATACACTCACCATGGCAAATCGACCTTTAGGGTATCGATATCCAATCTGTTGTTCGTATTTCATTTGAGAAATTTCTTAAGATTAATCGCCCCTCCGACTAAGTAGGACGGACGTTCTGGCATGTACAAAGGAGCGCAGAATACCGTATCCTTTATTAAATTACTGTCATAATTCCGTTAATGGAAAACAAGTGAAGATTCGGTGTGCATTTTGAATCGATATCAGCCAAATCTAGCACGTAAAAACACCACCACGACACCCACTAACCGAAGCTTCAGTGACATATAAGAGAGATTAATTCAGTATCTTCAAAAGCGACGAGGCAAGACAGACAAGCTGAATTGGAGGTTATGAATGCAAGCCTAATCAAGACATGCCATCTGCCGTAACACGTTGCTTTAAATCGTAAAGAGCCAAGCTGTTAAAGCGTTAAAAATAGGCAATAAAACAAATAATGCACACTTGCATCACCTTTTAGTAAACTGATAATTACATTGTTTGGTTAATTTGTTAGTATCCCGCGCCGAAGAAGATAAGCACTCAATTGTATGGAAAACACTCTAATACAGCATAAACACCATCGCTTGCACGCTATTGCGGTTATTATCGCGGTGTTGTTTCAGTTGTATTTAGCGTCCACAGCGACTCTTAACCCAACACAAGTTCACAGCACAACATGGCTTAACAAAGTTCAAAGTGAAAAGGTCTTACTGTGTACCGCAGATGGCTTCAAATGGGTGGATATCAATACGTTGATTGAAGCTAACGCTCAACCTTCTTCTACGCTCATTCAAGATCTTAATTTACATGAAGGCTTTCAGTTTGAGTGTCCGCTTCTTCAAGCGGTTCAATTCTTTCTTTTGGTTGCGATTGGGCTATACCTGACTACCATCCATTGGCTGCGCCGAGTCAAGAATGCCCTGACGCCTTACCGATTTTCAAAATGCGATAAGCTCGTTTACAAACACATCGCGCCTAAGCACTCTCCGCCGAGTGTTTTTCCTGCCTAACAGGCATCTAATCATTAACAACTTTATTCAAAAATAACGATGACTCTGTTTGTTGTCCATTCAGAGAAGCTATTCATTCAAAAGGAAAAACACATGCTTAAATCATTTAAAACCGCCGCTATCGCGCTTATTGCTGTCATCGCTAGCCCACTGAGTTTAGCGCACGATTATGAAGCAGGAAAAATTCATATCGACCATCCATGGAGCCGCGAAGCGCCACCAAACGCACCTGTTATCGGTGGTTTTTTTCAATTAACCAACCACGGTGACAGTGAAGATGCATTGATCGCAGCAGAAAGCCCAATCGCAGGACATGTCGAAATTCACACGCATAAGAAAGAAGATGGTGTGATGAAAATGATTAAGATTGACGAAGTGCGCGTTCCAGCCAATGACTCAGTGTTGTTTAAGCCAGGCAGCTTCCATTTAATGATTTTCAATCCAACACAAGCGCTCAAAGAAGGTGACCGCTTCCCTATGACGTTAACATTCAAAAACGCGGGTAAGGTGGAAGTAGAAATGGCGGTTGAAAAACAAGGACACATGGAAAAACACATGCACCATTAATGACGTAAACAAAAATGCCCGCTGATTTAGCGGGCATTTTTATTTCAGCTTAGTAGAAATCATTATTCCGATAGATCATAACCCGATTCTTCAGAAGAATAGCAGCGAGTAGCGCTTAGCGAGACGAAGTCATATACATAACAGCATGCTCGGACAATAAATCTGAATCACGCTCGTCCCTCGCGGTTCAGAATGACATTGAAAGATTTAAGAACCCCCAAAAGGTTCCCTACTCACATGAAACTCAATCTCTCAGCGAAGTCTTCCAACCATCATTTGATAAGCCTAAGCGAAGCCATAAATTTGGTAACAATGCCCATAGCACAATTAGCTTTCTTTCTACTTGAAACAGACCTCAGCCCAACGAGCTAGGCCAGCAGTGACCGAGCCAAAATAATTTCCACTGACAACCGGAATATTTGGCAGTACAGTTTGCACCGCATCGCGCAAAATTGGCGAGCGTGCCGAACCACCAGTCATAAAGATAGCATCGGGTTTTACCCCAGCTTGCTCTACCGCTTCTGTCACCAACGCCGTCATTTTATTCTTCGGCGACTGAATCGCTTCGATCATTTCGTCTCGTTGCACATCGACTTCAATCAGTTCTGACAGTAAGTTGATGCCAGTTCGGTAAGATGCTTGTTCTGAAAGCGCCACTTTCGCTTCTTCGGCACGGCGAACAATGTTGTAGCCTAAAGACTCATGATACACCTCTAGCAAACGAGCAAGCTTTTCTGGCTCTTGAGCCTGCTTTTGAAGCAACTTCAACGCGGATAGGTTCTCTCGCGAATAGAAATCACTCTGCGCTTCTACATTGTTGATTGCTATCGGGTTCCAGAATTGGGTGGTCGGCATCACAATACCTGACTCCATTTTGCTTTCCATGCCAAACGGGAACATGAGCTGCTTAAATGCTAACGCGATATCAAGATCATTCCCGCCGACGCGCTGGCCACTATGAGCTAACAAGCTTGCGGTCCTATCCGCTTTGCCACGCCAAGACGGCCCCATTTGAATCAACGAGCAGTCCGTTGTACCACCGCCAATATCGACCACTAGAATGGTTTTGTCTTCGCTGAGTGTCGCTTCATACTCTAGGCCCGCCGCGACAGGCTCAAACTGAAACTCCACATTTTGGAAGCCCGCACGTTTCGCTGCCCGCAACAAAATGCGTTCAGCCTGAATGTTAGCCGTTTCACCGCCACGCCCATGGAAGTTAATTGGCCGGCCGATAACAGCATCGGTAATACTTTGCTGCGCATCGTTTTCGGCTTGCGACTTAATATTGTCCATCATCGCGCAGACAAGATCTTCGAAGAAAGCCAATTGCACGTCACGCAAGCCAGAAGCGCCAAGAAAAGACTTCGGCGACTTTACGTAATAGATATCACGAGGATCTTCCAAATAGAGATTAAGCGCCGCCTGACCAAATGCAATGTCGTCAGATTCGAGATCAATACTTTCTTCTCTGTTTAAATTGATTGCCCGGCGTAAAACCTGCTCACCAACTTGATCTAATGGTTTAATATCTCGATGGCGAAATAAGTGCTCGGATACCGATTCACGAGTCGGTGCAGCAAGGGTGGAAGGAATAAATGGACTGCTCCCTTCTAGGTTAAGCATTACTGGCTCACCCGATTCCATTTTTGCCACTGAACAGTTTGCAGTGCCATAGTCAAAGCCGATAAACATAGTTCCTCCCACTAATAAGGGCCTGTAGACCGTTAAAAAGCCGGCAATGCTAACTTAATGGCATAGGAATTACTATCCTAAAATCGTGTGTAATTTAACGTGGCAAGTCTATCTAAGGTTTATTGCTCTCTTTTTTTCATAGATGGCAAAACAACCGCAACCAATAACGCTAATAATAAGAATACAGGAGTAAGCGTTAATCCGTGCCAGATCGAATAACCGTCATGGAACAACCAGAAAATACCAACAGTCAAGAGATACGCAAAGTAACTGCAAAACACTAAGCTAATCGCAACAAAGCGCGTTCGATTGATAATAAGAATCCGCACTAGATACTGACTAAGAATACCAGAACAGTGCATGGCAAGCTGCCAATTGATGATAAAGAAAGCAAGCGCAATAAACCCAGCAACCACTAGTGAATCGTGAGTATTTAAAATAAAGTAGCTACCAAATCGGCTTATGATGATCGGGTAATCCCCTTCATATACTGTTGACCAAGATATCGCGTTTGCTGCTGCAATGTAATTCGCAAAATAAGCGATGGCGTAAAAAGTCGTTTGAGAACTGAACGGCTGAAATACATCCGTACAATATCCTCGCCATTCTTCTTTGTTGGCTGTAGGTCCAACCCAGTTACGTTTTTGATGAGCGACGCGCTCGGCGAATGCAGGTCCGTTGCGAAACAACAACCAAAATATATACAGTGAAAGTATGACCAAGAGTATCGAAAACATACCCTTCCCCCTCAGAAATTATCGGCTCCACTACCAATGGCGTTGGGGTCGTAAACTGCACTTCCCTGCGATACCTATTTCATTTATCTGAACTTATTATTTTATTGCTGCCAAAACTTATTTAACGACATGCTAAACAGAAACATGGTCTCACTTGATGTTTAAGCTCAAAAGCCTACTTGTAGGTTTAGCACACAAAAACAGGGCCTGCAGAATGGAGAAAAGGAAATCGCGACTTATTAACGAACATGAAAACGCTAACTTGCTACGGTGACCGCGATGAGGGGAGAAGCATTCAAAGCGGTCATACATGCGGGAGGAACCGCTATTTCTCTAGCTTCTCTTCAAATACACCAATCTCTCTACCCAGCCAAATCGCGCGTTTCGTATGATCGAGCAACTCTTCTTCACTCACAGGATGGATAAGCACAGAAAAATCGCCTCGAATCGTATCGAGCCAAGCCAAAAACTCTTCACTCAATGACTCTAGGTGAATTTCAAACATCGGCATTTTATGTGGGCCAACCAATCTTCCAACTAAAGGAAACACACGCAGCACATCTTGACGCTCTTGACGGATGATCTCGTTCAAGGCTTGCGCTTTATCTTGTTCTCTTAAAGGAAAATAAACATGAGCGTGATACATAATTTCTCCATAATCACTTCGACTTGAGCACCATCTACTGTTGATAAGCTCAAGGACCGCCGAGGGTATACATTTGTAATGCCGTCACCCTACCCTGATTCCACTCTGTTGGGAAGAAGTTATGTATTCTCATAAGGCCGGAGTTTCGGGCACAACAAAAAATCTCAATACAACACATAACAACTACTTGAGTTGATTCATTAATAATGACTCACTTTGTCAAATTTTACAGCCAAATTTTGTTGCAAATATGTTTCATTAACCAGTAATTAAATTCGAGTTTAAAAATACCAATAGCAAAATAACAGCACATTACTCTGCAAAGTTAGGGTGTAAGCAAAACTTTACTACTGGTCAAAAGTCAAAATGAAGCACAATTTAACAATTTGTTTACACTTATTGTATCTGGCTATACCACGATTTAGTTAGAGGGTTAGATGCAAAAAAAATGTTTCTCTGTGTCTTGCGATGAAATAGCCGCAGCGGTGTTATCGGAAAATAGTTTAAAGGACGTACAGATGCCTACAGCTATAGAAAACACAAGCAACCTTAGGTATGGCCTTTGCGCTGATATCAGAGTTTGAGTACCCATACAAACTCTGGTTTGATATGAACAGCTGCAGTCCAAAAGACACGCAGCGTCAAAAGGAGCTTGAGATGAACGTTCAGGCATTACCCATGCATCGGTTTATCGACCATCATGGGGACCTAGTCGGCCAACTACCCAACTGGGCTGACACTGAAACTTTGGTCGGGTTTTACCGAGACATGGTATTAACTCGCACTTACGACAACAAAGCCGTTGCGTTGCAACGCACCGGCAAGTTAGGGACCTACCCTTCGCACCTAGGTGCTGAAGCCATCGGCATTGCGGTCGGCAGAGCGCTGAAAGCCGATGATGTATTTGTCCCTTATTATCGCGATATGCCTGCAATGTGGTGTCGTGGTATTGGCATGGAGAAGAATCTTCAATACTGGGGCGGTGATGAGCGCGGTAGTGATTTTGCTCCTGAGGGCAGCCCAATTCCTAGCCGAGATCTTCCATTCTGTGTCCCCATTGCGACGCAATGTACGCACGCTGTCGGGGTGGCTTCCGCACTGAAAATTCAAGGTAACCATGAAGCTGCGCTAGTCATGTGCGGCGATGGCGGTACATCCAAAGGGGATTTTCTAGAGTCAATAAACTGTGCGGGAGCTTGGAATATTCCACTTGTTTTCGTTGTGAATAACAACCAGTGGGCAATTTCAGTGCCGCGTAGCCTTCAATGTGCTGCCGATTTCTTATCAGAAAAAGCGCAAGGCGCTGGTATACCGGGCATTACAGTAGATGGTAACGATGTCGTCGCGGTTTATGATGCAACCAAGACCGCACTTGAGAGAGCGAGAAAAGGGAAAGGCGCAACACTCATCGAAGCGGTCAGTTACCGATTAAGTGACCACACTACGGCCGATGATGCGACTCGTTATCGTAAAGAGGACGATGTTCAAACCGCATGGCAATACGAACCTATAGCACGTCTTAAAACGTATCTCCTTAATCAAGGAGCTTGGAGCGATGAACAAGAGCAGCAATGGCTAGAATACTGCAAGGAACAAGTGGAACTGGCAGTTGAACGCTACCTCAGCTTACCGTCACAAGCACCAGAAACTGGGTTCGATTATTTGTATGAATCGCTTCCCCAAGAGCTTCACGCTCAAAGAGATGAGCTCATCAACAAAGCAATGCGAATGCAGGGAGGCAAACATGGCTGAGCTAACGTTAGTTGAAGCAGTAAACCTCGCTCTGCACCACGAAATGCAACAAGACCAAAATGTTGTCGTGTTAGGTGAGGACGTAGGTGATAATGGTGGCGTATTCCGTGCCACCGTAGGGCTCAAACAAGAGTTTGGTCTCAAACGAGTGATCGATACGCCACTCGCTGAAGCGTTAATCGGCGGTGTTGCGGTCGGTATGGCAACGCAAGGATTACGACCTGTCGCCGAATTTCAATTTCAAGGTTTCGTTTTTCCTGCAATGGAGCACTTAATGTGCCACGCGGCACGCATGCGTAACCGAACTCGCGGTCGCCTCACTTGCCCTGCGGTTTTTCGTGCGCCATTTGGTGGCGGTATTCACGCTCCAGAGCACCACTCAGAAAGTGTAGAGGCGCTATTTGCGCACACTGCTGGCTTTAAAGTAGTGATTCCTTCTTCACCTCAACGCGCATACGGCCTGCTTCTCGCCGCGATTCGAAGTAATGATCCTGTCATGTTCTTCGAACCGAAACGCATTTATCGAACCGTAAAATCTGAAGTCGTTGATAATGGCGAAGCACTTCCACTCGACACCTGCTTCACCTTACGTAAGGGGCGAGATATCACGCTTGTTACTTGGGGCGCATGCGTCGTAGAGTCACTTCAAGCCGCACAGACCTTATCTAGTCAAGGAATTGAAGTCGAGGTGATTGATTTGGCGAGCATTAAGCCAATTGATACCGCAACGATTTTCAGCTCACTAGAAAAAACCGGACGTTTACTCGTTGTTCATGAAGCGAGTAAAACTTGTGGTGTGGGCTCTGAGCTTTTAGCTCGAACAGCCGAACACGCCATGTGCTTACTAAAAGCCCCACCTAAACGAGTAACTGGAATGGATACCATTATGCCTTATTACCGTAACGAAGATTATTTCATGGTTCAGGAAGAAGACATTGTGACCGCAGCGCGCGAACTCGTGGAGGATTGGAAATGAAGACGTTTAACTTACCCGATCTCGGCGAAGGCCTCGCTGAATCAGAAATTGTAAAATGGCACGTTAATGTCGGTGACATGGTTAAGTTGGATCAAGTGATCTTAACTGTCGAGACAGCAAAAGCGACGGTCGACGTTCCCGCCCCCTACTCGGGCCGTGTAGTCAGCCGCCATGGGGAAGAAGGTGATATCGTCAATATTGGCGCATTGCTACTCGAAATTGACGAAACTGGCGCAGAGCGCGGGGCAGCGGTAGAGAAAAAGGAGACCGCTGACGCCGCAACCGTTGTCGGCAATGTTTCTCATCAAGCGCATCACGTTAACGTCGATGACTTCTGGATTGGAGGCAATCACAACACGACTGAGAGTAATCTAGTTACTGCTCTACCGTCGGCTCGTCTATTGGCACAAAAACTTGGAGTAGATCTTAATCTCGTGTCAGGCAGTGGTCCAAACGGTCTTATCGTTGATGCCGACATTTACGACGAAGCCGGAAAACAGCGTCCGGGCACAGAAGTATTGAAAGGTGCTCGACGCACCATGGTGTCCTCGATGACTGAGTCACACGAGCACGTTGCTGCCGTGACCATTACAGAAGAAGCGTTGCTGGAAGACTGGCTGCCGAACGAAGACATCAGTATCCGTCTAGTTCAAGCGATTGTTCATGCGTGTCAGGAAGAGCCCGCTTTAAATGCTTGGTTTGATGCAGAAACCATGACACGTTGCGTGCACAATACAGTTAACCTTGGTATTGCTGTAGATAGCCGTCATGGCTTGTACGTACCCGTATTGCGCCACGCAGATGAATACGAGCCACAAGATGTTCGTCGTTGGCTCGATCAAACTGTTGAAGGGATCAGAGAGAGAAAAATCGGTCGAGAGCAATTACAGCACGCGACGATTACGCTTTCCAACTTCGGAGCGATTGCCGGCATTTACGCGACACCTGTCGTCACACCTCCGCAAGTCGCTATTGTTGGTGCTGGTCGAATACTCGACCGAGTGGTGATAAGAAATGGTCAAGCAATTTCGGTGAAAGCAATGCCGCTATCCGTAACGTTTGATCATCGCGCTTGTACTGGTGGTGAAGCAGCAAGGTTTACTAAAGTGCTTGCAGAACACCTGCAACGCCCGAGCGAAAAGTAACTGGTAAAAACCAAATGATAAAGGCTTCCAGTTCGGAAGCCTTTTGTTTGAGAGAACAGATTATATCTACAGCTTCGCTAGCAACTCCGGCATCACCTCAAATAAATCGCCGACCAACCCATAGTCAGCGATGTCAAAAATAGGCGCATCGGGATCGCTGTTAATTGCGACAATGACCTTTGAGTCTTTCATTCCCGCTAAATGTTGAATAGCACCAGAAATTCCGACGGCAATGTATAATTCAGGTGCAACAATTTTACCAGTTTGCCCGACTTGATGGTCATTAGACACATAACCCGCATCGACCGCCGCTCGGGACGCTCCTACCGCTCCACCTAGCTTGTCAGCCAATTGTTCGACTAAAGCAAACTTCTCTTTACTCCCTAATGCACGACCACCCGATACCACCACTCTAGCCGCTGGCAATTCTGGTCGCTCACTTTCTGGCGTTTGCTGCGAAATAAACTCACTAAGTTTGTTGATAATCACCGTATCGACTTGAGTAACCTTAGGGACAACTGGCGTATCTGACAGCTCTTGGGCATCAAAAGCCGTACTTCGTATGGTCATCACTTTAAAGGGGTCGTTCGACGTGACTCTCGCCAATGCATTCCCGGCATATATTGGACGAATCACCGTATCGATAGACTCGATTGTCATCACGTCCGAAAGTTGCCCTACATCGAGTAACGCCGCCACGCGAGGCATCACATTCTTACCAAATGTACTGGCAGGAGCAAGAATGTGTGAGTAATTTTTGGCTACTTGTGAGATCAAAGGCGCAATGTTTTCCGCTAACCCATGCTCGTATTCCTTCGCGTCAACCCAGATAATTTCTGCAACGCCCTTAACACACTTCAACTCATCCAAAACCGATTGGCACTGATAACCAATAAGCAATACAGACACAGGAAGCGATTTATCACCATCCTTGATATCAAATGCCGCTTTAATTGCACACAGCGTCCCTGCAGCCAACGACTGGTTGTCATGTTCCGCAATGACAAGTGTTGCTAATGGTCGGTCATCCATGGTCATGCCTCGTATAACACTTCAGATCCATTACTTGAGCTTAGTTCACTTCACGTTAACGTCAACTGAGCTATAGTTTTCTGTATAGAAACCAAAAACCTGTCACGCAGATGACGATAATAGAAAGGAAGCAGATAGATGGAACGAGAATGTATGGAGTTTGATGTCGTGATCGTGGGAGCCGGACCTGCGGGCTTAAGTGCCGCTTGTCGCCTAGCTCAATTCAACCAAGATAGTGAAGGTGACGCACTTTCAATTTGCGTTGTAGAAAAAGGCTCAGAAGTGGGCGCACATATTTTATCTGGCGCTGTTTTTGAAACTAGTGCCTTGGATGAACTTTTCCCCGATTGGAAAGAAATGGATGCCCCGCTATCAGCCTCAGTTCAGCAAGACCATTTCCTTTATCTTACTACTGAGCAAAACCATATTCGCATCCCTCATTTCCTTACGCCACGTCCAATGATAAATGGCGAAAATAATTATGTAATTAGCCTTGCCAACCTTTGCCGTTGGCTCGCTAACCAAGCAGAAAGTCTTGGGGTGGAAGTTTTTCCTGGCTTTGCCGCTGCAAGCATCAATTATGATCAGACTGGCGCCGTGACAGGCATTAATACGAGCGATATGGGACTAGATAAGAACGGCCAAGCCAAACCTAACTTTGAGCCAGGTATCGAGCTAAAGGCAAAATACACCCTTTTTGCTGAAGGTTGTCGCGGACATCTGGGTAAAGAACTTATTCAAAGGTTCGACCTAGACGCAGGCAAGCAACCTCAGCACTACGCGCTTGGCTTAAAAGAGATATGGGAATTACCCACTGACAGCAAGGATGTATCTGGCAGTGTTATCCACTCCGCTGGCTGGCCTTTGAGCAAGACAAATACCACTGGCGGCGGTTTTCTCTATCACATGGAGAACAACCAAATCGCGGTCGGTTTGATCGTAGATTTAAACTACAGCAACCCTTACTTAAGCCCGTTTGACGAGTTTCAACGCTTTAAGCACCATCCAGCTATCAAGCAACATCTTAAAGGTGCCCAACGTATCGCATATGGCGCAAGAGCCATTGCAAAAGGTGGACTTTCTTCTCTGCCGAAACAGCAATTCCCCGGCGGTTTATTGATTGGTTGTGATGCAGGCACTTTGAATGTCGCTAAAATTAAAGGCAGCCACACAGCCATTAAGTCCGGAATCATTGCAGCAGAAGCAGTACATACTGCCCGACAAACTGGGGCTTCTGAGCCAGACTACCAGTCATTGTTTGAATCATCATGGTTGTATGACGAGCTCGCCGAAACACGTAACTTTGGTGCGAACATCCACAAGTTTGGCAGCATACTGGGCGGTGCACTTTCGACCTTTGAGCATAACCTATGGCAACCACTGGTTAAGAAGCCGTTACCTTGGACTATCAAGGACTATTCGTACGATCACGAACAGTTAAAACCTAAACAAGAGTGCCAACCAATTGCATACCCAAAACCAGATGGTGAAATCAGTTTTGATAAGCCTTCGTCGGTATTTTTGTCGGGAACACAGCACGAAGAGAATCAACCTTGTCACCTTGTTCTGACTTATCCTCACATTCCAATTGATGTGAATTTGGGTATGTATGACGAGCCGAGCCAGCGCTATTGCCCTGCGGGGGTTTACGAAGTGGTGGAAGTTGAGAGTAAGTTGAAGTTTCAGATAAATGCCGCCAACTGCGTGCATTGCAAAACCTGTGACATCAAAGACCCTTCACAAAACATCACATGGAAAGCGCCAGAAGGCGGTGGCGGACCAAGCTATCAAAACATGTAACCAAAGAACCACTTAAAGTGCAGAAGCAGTGCATTTACTACTGCTAATTTGTAAAGTGGTTAAGCAAAAAGTCGGTAGCTAACAGCGGCAGATAAAGAAAAACAGCACCTGATGATTCAATCAGGTGCTGTTTACTAAAATAACTTTATCTTCAGGTAATATTAATCCACGCTAAAAACTTGGTGATGGAACAGCTGATCAACGATTTCATGAGATGTCGCTGACGACCCTAGCTCCAACCCTGATAAATCAAAGTTCTCTAATGCCACTGACATTGTGTTGCTGCCTTCTCCAGTAATCGTCAAGTTCAGAGTATCTTGGGCACTATCGTAGTCTGCGCTTACGTGTTCCAACAAGTTATCCATATCCGTTGTGTCGTCACCGACAAACTCAAGAATGTCACTCAAATCCAGCTTGTCTTCATCCAGCCTAAAGTCTTTAATCACATCTCTTGATGACGTCATGTCCAGTGATTCTTGAGTAAAGGTGAAGGTGTCAATACCCTCTCCACCTGTCAAGATGTCACTGCCTAGACCTCCCGTCAGGATATCGTTTCCAAGCCCACCAACCAGAATGTCATCGCCTGCGCCACCACTCAACGTATCTTCACCTGCTTGTCCTAGCAAAATATCAATGCTTTCGCCACCAGTGATGCTATTCGCAAACTCATCTCCCACTGACGCATGGCGCTCAGTTTGAGCAATATCGGTGCCAGAATCGTTCAATGTAAGTGTAAAGACGTTTTCACTTATGCCACCTTTACCATCAGACACTTTAAACAAGAAATGCAAATCCGCCTGCTGGTCACCCTGTAGAGTAAGATCATCGCTTTGAGTAAAACTATAACTGCCATTGGATGACACTTCCAAAGTGCCGAACGCTGTCTGGATATGAAGTTGACCATCTACGTCACTGGTTGAAGAAACTAACGGCTGATTTACGGTTACACCGTGCAGATCTGCGCCCAACAGAGTGAAATCGCCTTCTGCCAAAGAAATGGTCATGCTATCACCATCAGCGTCCTGGCTTCCCGCCAGTAACTCGCCGGCAATTGGATCGGGAGAGAACTGGTTTAGGTACTGCCCCAAGTCTTCACCTGAGTCGATAAACACCACTTTGTCGCTAAGCTCATCTAGAGCCTCTGCTGCTTTGACATTATCAGAGAGAGCAATACCAATCCCATATACCTTGGCGTCATGAGTCTGTTTGTAATCCTCCCAGCGCTCGTCTAGATCAGGAGAAGTAACAGCGCCCTCGCTAGGGTTGGGTTCGCCATCTGAGATAAAGAATATGGTGTCCTTACTCTCAGACGGTTTTTCTGGACCGAAATAGTCCCAACCATCCTGCCAAGGGTAAACGGCATTACTTGCCTCACCAGGCTCCATTACAGCCTCTAAAGCTTTATCGTAATCCGTATTGGTACCGTATTCTACGTCACACCAGTTGCGCACATATTCTGAAACTTCATTTTGGAAACTTAAATCGTTTGGATCACGGCCATTCATCTCTGGTGGGCGTGTCATCAACTCAACTTCACTCAAAGTCAGCCAGCTATGTGTGGATGTATCACCGTCGAAACGTACCAGGCGGATATAGGTGTTTGATTCTCCTCCATCGGCAATCATGTTTTCAACCATGGAATGTAACGCAGCAGCTGCTTTGTAAGCTCTCGATTCAGTTTTCGGTGCTGTTGCATCACGACCCACGGTATTTTCACCGTCAAAGGTGCGGGTCATGCTGTTCGAGTGGTCGAACACTACCGTCACTTTATTGATCGGTAAGTCTTCCATCTGAGCAAAGCCCTGAACTGGAGATGAGGTTGGGGCATGGTTCTCAGTGACATTCAGGATAACCTGAGTTGTATCGGTATCCACACCATCGCTTGCAGACACTTCCAACTGATACGTTTGCTGAGTCGAGTGATCCAGTTTTACACCATCTTTCAGCCAAATCTCACCACTATTAGAGTCAACACGGAATAGATCAGCATCACCACCACTCAATTCATACTTTATGGTGTCACTGCCATCCGGATCAAACGCTTCCACCTGGCCGACTAATACCCCAACTTCTTGCTCAGCGACGTCAAAGCTTGCTGTATCTTCTGTTGGCATACCGTTGGCATCGGTGCCATGGGTTTGGTCTGTATCACCGACACTGATGAATTCTGGTGCGCGATCTCGGATATCAATGGTAACTTCGCTATTTGTAGTATCACCGTCAGCATCGATAACCGTAACGTCAAGCTTCTCTTGTTGATGACCTACAACATTGCTCGCTTGATAGTCGTAGTGACCATTTTCAAAGTTAATGGTCAGCTTGCCGTGGTTGATATCAATTTGCGCCAGAGAATGGTCCGATATTTTCGTGCCATCGCTGTTAGTGACATCACCGTTTACTTTGTTGTAGTAATATATCTCGCCATCGATAGTGATGTGATCTACCCACTGAGCATCACCGCCATTGTCATCCAGAAGGTTGCCTTGCAACTGGCCTGAGACCGTTTTACTAAGCAAATCCCCAATCTGAGAATCATCTACAACGACAATAGCACTGCCTTTATCTGTCGCGATCGACTCCAGATGTTCCAGAGACGCTCCATTACCAATACCAACAGACCAGATATTTTCAACATCCTGACCGCTACTGCTGATGCTATTTTCCATCGCATTTTGCAGAATGATGCCCTCTTCTTCAGAAGTAGGCTGAACCCGACCATTCACTATGTCCTGATAACGCTGTTCACTTTCAAAATCATCTGATGTTGACCACTTAATCAAGTTTTCACGGGTTTGAATTTCTCCCACGTTTGTTTGATTTGTCCAATAGGTAAAATCGGAAGGTCGACCATCTGAGATAAAGTAAAGCTGGGTATCGGTATTACTAAGCAATGCGTCATCTTCTGGGTCACTAAGTATTTCATTTATTTGGTCAACGGCCTGGTTATATGGCGTCGATGCATAGGGATGTATACCAGAGATAAAGGCATCAATGGCCTCGGCAGAATCTAGCCACTCAGAAATCTGGCCAGATGGTTGTCCGCTGTAAGTTGCAATTCTAAAACTTACTGGACCCAAATCTTGGTATTGCTCAAACATTGACTTAATGGAGTCTTGAGCAAGTTGCCAGCGAGTAACATATTGTCCGTCTGCATCTGTTACCCAGTCGAGCATTGATTCTGACGCATCAAGTGCAATCACAACACTATTACTTTGTGAATCAACATCATTTATTTCGTAGTGAGCTGAAGACGATGACGGTAGTGAATCCGTTACATTCAGATGCAAGGTGGCAGTCTCAGACTGACCTCCGGCATCCACCTCGACGCTAGCGCGGATATCCAGCATGTCCGCCCCCTGCTCCGCATGATCAAGAGGCATATGTTGATCAACTGTGAAATGACCCGTTTTGCTATCTATGTTGGCTTGAACCACTTTGATGCGGTCGGCACCTGTTCCAGTATAACCAGTTAGAGTGCTCTGATCTGCACTCACTTCAAACACGACCTCTTTACCATCGCTGGTGAAACCACCTAGGTTTTGCTCGGCGTTGAAGTGATATTCAGCCTCCGTTGCAGACCCGAGGTTTGCGATAAAGTTGCCTTCAGCATGTACGCCAGTATCCGTGCCAACTTGAGATTCATCCAATGCTGCGTGTGCATCGCTGAGCGACATAGGCTCACCCATCACACTAACGGTAACTTTTGCTTTATCAGTCAGACCATCGTCATCACGGATGGTGTATTCGAAGGTATAATCTTTCACTTCACCCGTTTTCAGGGTTTGTTGATCAGCTGGCAGTGACTCTAGGTACTTGGCCGCATCAAAGACCAATTTACCATCTTGCAGATTAAGGAAACTTTCTGATGGATAGTCGATAATAGTCAGAGCGTCACCATCCGGGTCGCTGTCATTCGCCAGAACATCCAGCTCTAACGTGCCTGAGCCGTTGGTCTGGTAAGCTTCATCAAAGGTCGTCAGGTCCGCTGATACCTGAGTAATAAAGTACTCTGAGCCTTTAGGATCAATGACACCGTCTTTATAGCTGGTAGTAGACATTTCAATACTATCGAAGAAACGCCCATCTGCATTGATGTTGACTACTTGATTACCACCACGGGTACCTTCAAACACACCTGTCGCAACCAAGTCACCTTTGTAGTAAGCCTTCCAAACACCGCGCTCAATACCAGGCTCCCAGCTACCGTTCGAAGTGTCTGTCCATAGGTTTTTCACTTCAACTTCAGCATGATCGGCAACCTGACCATTAGCGAAGGAGAAGCGCATTGCTTCACTTTGTCCAGTTGCATCATCATATCGAATCTGACCATCTTGAACCCGGTCTGAGCCGCTGTCTAGCGCAGAACTAACGCCATATTTGTGGTCGCCGTCACCAACATAATCAGCTTTCGATGCATCAGAAACCTTGTTTCCAGATCGAGTATCAATCACATAATAATCAACTGTGATATCAGTGCTATCATCCCAGTTGCTCTGGTCAAGTGTCTTGGTTGTTTTTTCAATGCCCTTATCATCTTCAGCAATAGGGGCTTCATTAATATCGCGAACCAACACTTCGACCTGAGCGGTGTCTTTACCGCCAAACTGGTCACGAGCTTCCACTTCTAGCTGGTAGTTATCGATAGATTCATGGTCCAGATTTGCACCATTTTTGACACTGATCTCACCAGTAAGACTGTTGATTTCAAACAGTTCGCTATGACCGTTTAAGTGATACGTTATCTGACTGTCCTGATCGACATCGAATGCATTTACTTTTCCAATTACACCCGATTGACTGTTTTCATCAACGCTAAACTGGTAACTATCGATGTCGGTTTTACCTTGAGCATCCAGACCAAAGTTGTCATTACTCCCACTAACAAATTCAGGAGCATCATTAGTGCCCGTAATATCAATCACGATCTTTTGTTGGGTGCCATCGGTCGCCGTGAGAGTGATGATGTCTTGCACCTGGTCACCCTCGTCCAACTGTTGAACCTGGCTTTGATCCAGCGTATACGTCCACTTTCCATCCGCCAATACTAGCTCACCGTAGGTGCCCGTAACGGTAGTGTTGCTGAACACTGGCTCATCGCCATTATCAACATCAGAGATAGTGATGGTGCCTGTTGCGGTCGCGACATCACCGAGGTTGCCTTCGCTCACCTTGCCAGTAAACGTACCGTCAACAATAGGCGTGTCTTCGGTGCCCGTAATATCAATCACGATCTTTTGTTGGGTGCCATCGGTTGCCGTCAGGGTGATGGTGTCTTGCACCTGCTCACCCTCGTCCAGCTGTTGAACCTGGCTTTGGTCCAGCGTATACGTCCACTTCCCATCCACCAATGCTAGCTCACCATAGGTGCCCGTAACGGTGGTGTTTGTAAAAATCGGATCGTCGCCGTTATCAACATCAGAGATGGTGATGGTGCCTGTTGCGGTCGCGACATCACCGAGATTACCTTCGGTCACCGACCCCGTGAACGTGCCCGTCACGACTGGCGCGTCTTCGGTGCCCGTAATATCAATCACGATGTTTTGTTGGGTCCCATCGGTCGCCGTGAGAGTGATGGTGTCTTGCACCCGGTCACCCTCGTCCAACTGTTGGACCTGGCTTTGGTCCAGCGTATACGTCCACTTCCCGTCCACCAATGCTAGCTCACCATAGGTGCCCGTAACGGTGGTGTTTGCAAAAATCGGATCGTCACCATTATCAACATCAGAGATGGTGATGGTGCCTGTTGCGGTCGCGACATCACCGAGATTGCCTTCGGTCACCTTGCCGGTGAACGTGCCCGTCACGGCTGGCATGTCTTCGGTGCCCGTAATATCAATCACGATCTTTTGTTGGGTGCCATCGGTCGCCGTGAGAGTGATGGTATCTTGCACCTGCTCACCCTCGTCCAACTGCTGAACCTGGCTTTGGTCCAGCGTATACGTCCACTTTCCATCCACCAATACCAACTCACCGTAGGTGCCTGTAACGGTAGTGTTGCTGAACTCTGGCTCATCGCCATTATCAACATCAGTAATAGCAATGGTGCCTGTTGCGGTCGCGACATCACCGAGGTTGCCTTCGGTCACCTTACCCGTGAATGTGCCCGTCACGACGGGCGTGTCTTCGGTGCCCGTAATATCAATCACGATGCTTTGTTGGGTGCCATCGGTCGCCGTCAGGGTGATGGTATCTTGCACCTGCTCACCCTCGTCCAACTGCTGAACCTGGCTTTGGTCTAGCGTATACGTCCACTTTCCATCCACCAATACCAACTCACCATAGGTGCCCGTAACGGTGGTGTTTGTAAAAATCGGATCGTCGCCGTTATCAACATCAGAGATGGTGATGGTGCCTGTTGCGGTCGCGACATCACCGAGATTGCCTTCGGTCACCGACCCCGTAAACGTGCCCGTCACAACGGGCGTGTCTTCGGTGCCCGTAATATCAATCACGATCTTTTGTTGGGTCCCATCGGTTGCCGTCAGGGTGATGGTGTCTTGCACCTGCTCACCCTCGTCCAGCTGTTGAACCTGGCTTTGGTCCAGCGTATACGTCCACTTCCCGTCCACCAATGCTAGCTCACCATAGGTGCCCTTAACGGTGGTGTTTGCAAAAATCGGATCGTCGCCGTTATCAACATCAGAGATAGTAATGGTACCTGCTGCGGTCACAACATCACCGAGATTGCCTTCGGTCACCTTGCCCGTGAATGTGCCCGTCACGACTGGCGCGTCTTCGGTGCCCGTAATATCAATCACGATGTTTTGTTGGGTGCCATCGGTCGCCGTCAGGGTGATGGTGTCTTGCACCTGATCACCTTCGTCCAGCTGTTGAACCTGGCTTTGGTCCAGCGTATACGTCCACTTCCCATCCACCAATGCTAGCTCACCATAGGTGCCCGTAACGGTAGTGTTTGCGAAAATCGGATCGTCGCCATTATCAACATCAGTAATAACAATGGAGCCTGTTGCGGTCGCGACATCACCGGGATTGCCTTCGGTCACCTTGCCCGTGAACGTGCCCGTCACGACTGGCGCGTCTTCGGTGCCCGTAATATCAATCACGATGTTTTGTTGGGTGCCATCGGTCGCCGTGAGAGTGATGATATCTTGCACCTGGTCACCCTCGTCCAGCTGTTGAACCTGGCTTTGGTCCAGCGTATACGTCCACTTCCCGTCCACCAATGCTAGCTCACCATAGGTGCCCGTAACGGTAGTGTTGCTGAACACTGGCTCATCGCCATTATCAACATCAGAGATAGTAATGGTACCTGTTGCGGTCGCGACATCACCGAGATTGCCTTCGGTCACCGACCCCGTAAACGTGCCCGTCACAACGGGCGTGTCTTCGGTGCCCGTAATATCAATCACGATCTTTTGTTGGGTGCCATCGTTCGCCGTGAGAGTGATGATATCTTGCACCTGATCACCCTCGTCCAGATGTTGAACCTGGCTTTGGTCCAGCGTATACGTCCACTGACCATCCACCAATACCAACTCACCGTAGGTGCCCGTAACGGTGGTGTTTGCAAAAATCGGATCGTCACCATTATCGACATCAGTAATAGCAATGGTGCCTGTTGCGGTCGCAAAATCACCGAGATTGCCTTCGATCACCTTGCCCGTGAACGTGCCCGTCACGACTGGCGCATCTTCAGTGCCCGTAATAGAGATCACAACTTCATGCTCAGTGCCATCTACAGATAAAACGGTAATACTTCTGATGATTGGGTCACTGTCATGATCCAAAGCCTGCACTTCTTCGTGCTCATTATTCAGCTGATAATTCCAGTTACCGAAAGCATCAATTGAGAAGACGCCCCAATAACTATCTTGAACCTCACTCTGTGATTGGAATAATGCTTCACCTGTATTTGGATCAGTAACACTGAGGTTGCCAGAAGTTCCAAGCGTCACGTCTTCTTGAACGGCACCTCTATCTTCACCATCAATCAACGCTTCAGTTTCACCAAGCTCTGAGGTTGTGAATCGAGAAATATTAAATAGCGTTGTACTTTGCTCTGTCGTCACGCCGGCGGTTTCAAAAAAAGTACTTGCTAGTACTTCTGCCCCCGTTCGTTCAACAGTACCAGAGGCCGTCAAACTTGAACCCGTAACTTCACCAGCTTCAGTAGCATATTCATCACCTAGTTCACTCGGGTCTTGTCCTTTTTCGATGGCCTCTAATATTTTCGCAAGCTTGTCGGTAGAATCAGTTTGAGCTTCACCTTCTGTGTCAGCAATATATACATGCTGAGGTTGGATCTTCCCCTCTACTAATTCAACGACCACTTCTCCCGGTAACAAGTTTTCTTTAGACGCAAAAGCTTTAATTTGACCATCTAGGCCGATTACAACATAGGTTTGTGCGGTTAATTTTGATGGTCCAACCAAGAGCTTATACCTCATTTAGTAAATACAAAAATCTCAAAGTCCATAAAACTAAGAAAGTAATAAGACTTATTTTCAAGAAGCGATATACACAATTGGGCGTAAGCTAGCATCAATTAACCCATCTAAAACACGCAATTATCCTATCAATAATTTTCATGTTTTAAATTTGTTTTATTTTGCACCGTAAAAACATATGTTATGCGACCTATTTTTAATATTTTTTAAACTTGTCATTAAATTTTCATTGAAATAGCAGCTTACATTCCAAAAAAGCAAGCAAAAGGAAACGTTTGCCTTGGGTAATATTAGTAATCTTTAATATTTATTTTTGAAAAATAACTGGCGTTAAATTATTTGGGGAGATTTTAGTGAAGCTAAGTAATATTAGTATCGCGTGTTTTGGTTTGCTAATACCACTGGTTTCTAGCGCACAAACTTTAGAACAAGCAATAGCGACAACATTTGCAACGAACCCTGATATCAAAAGTGCGTTTAACGAGTATATGAGTAGTCGTTATATTATCGATAAATCACGTGGAGCATATAAACCTAGTCTCGATATTGACGCGGGTATCGGTTACGAGAGCATTCACCCTTCCGACTCTACTGGTAAGAGTGATACCGAGATGACCCGTAAAGATATGGCAATTACTCTTACCCAGTTGATCTGGGATGGTTCAAAAACCCTATATGACATTGATCGTACCTCTGCAGATGCAGAGTCTGTGCGTTATCAGTTACTTGCAGATGCCCAAAATGTTGCGTTAGAAGTCATTAAAGCTTATTTGGATGTAGTAAAAACACAAAAGCTGACTGCGCTTTCCACTAGCAACCTAAACACACATAAGCGAATTTATACTGATATTAAAAAGCGTACAGAGTCAGGAATTGGCTCAGTTGCCGACCTTAACCAGGTTAAAGCTCGTTTAGCAAAAGCTCAAAGTAATGTTTTAGCTGCACAAAATAACCATAAAGACGCTCAAACAGCATTCTTTCGCTTAGTTGGTGAAGCACCAACTAACCTTATTTTTCCGCACGCAGACCAAAACTTTATCCCCAATTCTCTAGACGAGGCCCAATCGCAGGCTTTTGACAATCATCCTGTCATAAAAATAGCACTCGCAGATGTCGATTCTGCCAGGTTCCAATATAAACAAGCGGATGCAAACTATTTCCCAGTCATCTCATTTGAAGCGAAACAAAGCTGGAACGATGATGTAGGAGGAGTAAATGGTCTCAACTCTGAAACACAAGCAATGCTCCGTGTCCGATACAACCTTTACAACGGTGGCCGAGACTCTGCAAACAGTGACAGTATGGCCTACCAACTCAATAAAGCGAAAGACCTCAGAGAGCGAGCATACCGAAGTGTGGAGCAAGAGCTCCGCCTTTCTTGGAGCGCTCTTGAGCTGACTAAACAACAAAAGTCTTTTTTAATACAACACGTTGATTCCATGTCAAACACCGTTATTGCATACCAAAAACAATATCGTATTGGAAAGCGCACCCTACTTGATCTGCTGAACACTGAAAACGAGTTGTTTGAATCACGCAAAAACTACTTAGAAACACAATTTGCGCAGCAATACGCACAATATCGAACCCTGACTTCAACCGGGCAGCTTTTAGACGCATTGCGCGTCGACATACCGGAAGCGTGGACTCAATCGGTGGAGTACTAAATACAATGAAAAAGAATCTTCTAATCACTCTGGCTTTAGTCATAATGAGTCATCATAGTGCATACGCAAAAGATGAGCTGGCGTACATTCCTATACCAAAGGCGAATCAGATTGCTGACCTAAACGACTTGGACAAAGATGGTGTGATAAACGCTCGTGATCTTTGCGCAGGCACTCCAATAGGGGCAGAAGTGGACAATGATGGTTGTGAAACCTATTTGCATAAAGAAGAGCAATACCAACTTAAGATTTTGTTTGATAATGACTCTGCTCTTATTAACCAAATTTTTAAAAACAAGATAGATGGGTTGGCTGCATTTCTTAAAAAGTATCCAACCACTTCTATAGAGATACAAGGATACGCAAGTAAGGTAGGACGTGCAGAATACAATTTAAACCTATCTCGCCATCGTGCAGAGAATGTACGCAATCTATTGATAGAAAAAGGAATCCCGGGTGACCGCCTAGCAATTATTGCTTTTGGCGACACACAGTTAGCAGAGCCGGGTATGGATCGTGTCAGCCACGCATTAAACCGCCGCGTTACTGCCACTGTTGTCGGCCAGCAAGGAATGGTTAAAGATGAGTGGACGATATTCACTACCTTCCCAGAAGTAAAATAAACTTATACCCCTGCTTATTTGCATAGATGAGTGGGGGTATTTTCATGTCATTACGCCTAACTAATTAGACACAACTAATAAAACAAACACTAACATTAATCATAACTCACTAATATTATGGCAAAAATTAAAAAGTGAGCCTTTACTCTATATTAGTAGTAATATATTAGAGTCAAAATGAAAACCACCAATACTTTTAAATGGGAAGAAGATAAGCCAATCAATAACACTGAGGGGTTTAAGCAATCACCTTTCTTCACCACAATATGAAATCAATTTATTATATAGCTTTAATAAATCAATCATCTATTGAGGAAACATAATAAAACATGACAGAAACATGTCTTCGTAGATTGAGCCAGTTATTAAAACATTACAAACACTCTCAAACGTATCAGGTAAACCTCGACGATTTAGAACTGGTTTTTTCAACTTCTAGACGCAACATATCTAATATACTGAGAATACTTGACAGCTACAATTGGATCCATTGGGAGCCAGGTCGTGGCCGTGGGAAAGCCAGCACACTAAAAGTGACGGTAACAATACATCAAGCCCTCTACTTTACGATTCGTAATGAAATCAACAATGGTAGCTTTGACGTCATCTCGAGGTTACTTGAGCATTACCGTAGCACTGCTGTAAGCGCACTTAGCCAAGCACTCGCAGAAGTTTCAGAAGAAAACAAAGATTCAAATACACTCATCGTCAGCCAGTATCCTTGGGTAGATGAGCTAACCCCTTCACTGACTTATCGCTTTTCAGAACTGCAGGTAATACGCAGCTTGTATGACACCCTATTTACCGTTGATCACTACGGTCAATTAAAAAATCACCTCGCTTGTGAGTACAAAAATGAAGGCAGTTGTATATATATTTGGCTCCGCCCTGATATCTACTGTCACGATGGGCTAACATTACAAGCAGAAGATGTCGTACACTCTTTAAATAAGCTCATGACAACAGATGGTCCCGTCCAAAAATTACTTCAGCAAGTCACTCGTATCAGCTTCGATAATGCCAAACAAGCTATACGTATTGACTTAAAGCAGCCTAATAACTTATTCATTTACTGCTTAGCAACCGCAAATGCGTCTATCACTACTCGACGTCAGAAGAGCTTTAAAGGTCGCAGTATCACAATAGGTACTGGCCCGTTTGTACTTAGGCATTGGGATACCGACAAAATAGTACTGAAAAAACATCATAACTATTTCGCAAAAAAGGCATTATTGGAGCAAATCACGCTCTCTCATCAGGGGACTGAGCTGGATCAATACATCAGTTATAATCAGGAAACTGACGATACCGAATGTTATATGATTCAGGCATTTTCTTTTCTAGCACGTAACCGTCGCGCCGAGTGCTCACTAAGCGAGCAAACTTGGCAGCGCCTATTTTCTTTTATCGAGAGTCGTAGATTTGAATTTGCCAAAGCGAATGGCTTGGAAACGATGCACATTCTCGATGATAACTCTCACAACGAGAATGTTCCTCAGCTTGAGGGAACGTTGGTCATAACCCATCCAAAGTGGACGATTGATTATTTAAGTAAAGCGAACCAATGGATCGTAGATTTAATCCGTAAAACTGGGTTGCATGTAGAATTTGTGGAGCTAACTGACGCTAGTAATCCTCAACTTGTAAAAGAACAAGCCGACTTGCTCTTTGTCGAAGATGTCATTGAGCCACCTTTAACCTATGGAATTTATGAGTGGCTATTAACAGGTACAGGTATTCGATTTGCTCTTCACTTTGATGAATTTGAACAGCATGTTAATCACGTACACGATGCAGTCTCAGATCCCACGCCTGAAAAACGTTTGGAGGGAATACTCTCGGAGCTCAGAGCTGATACAACAATTTTACCATTGTTCTGGGGGCAAGAAAAAATCACCAGAGCGAAAGGTGTAAGCGGTGTTCAACTCCGTAAATCTGGGTACAGTGATTTCTACAAACTAAGAGTCAGAGCCGGACAAGACTAATCTGTTAGAAGCTTCTGTTTGCTAATTACTTTTGTAATCTACGATGTGAGTTTTCAAAATAATGCTTAATCACACTAAGCGAGCACAAAATTGAACTCACCGACGACTCGACCATCAATGTTGACAGGCTCAAACTGCAAATAATCACGGGCTTTTCCGCCCCACCACTCGTTACCAGTTCGCCCTTTCAAATAAAGCTGAGTCGTTAACAGCTCTTTCTCTCCACGCCACAATTTTACGTGGATGTGGGGAGGTCGAGAGCTATATGGAACCGGAAATAACGTTTGAAAAAGGTAATTCCCATCTTCGCCAGTTAAAACTGCACCAAAGCCTGCAAAGTGAGGATCAAACTTATTATTGTTAGGTTGATTCGGGTGATCATAGATGCCTTGTCCATCACATTGCCATATTTCTATTTTCATTTCAGACAATGGGTTTCCTGCTGTATCCATTACCTTACCCTGAAGAAAAATGGGCTCACCAATAAGACCTTTCGACTGCAAAATCAAATTTTGACGAAGTGGCACTGGAACCACGGGATAAAATGGCCCTTCCGTTTGAGGCGGTGTCGGCTTCATTGGGCTAGCGGATTTTAGCGAAGGCGCAAATATTAGCGACCATAAAGCTAAGAAGTGTCGACGTTCCATATCATCACCAGTGATTGTTTACCTTACTTAAGTTTGGTGATTCTTGATGATTTTTCCAGCATAGCAGCACACTAAAACAAATATGCCTCTGTTCAGGGCAACGCTTGAACAGAGGCATTTACAAATTAGCTACTAATAATTAAACGGCTTCAAAGGCTAGTGCTTTCTTCTCTACCTGACGGAAAATAAGAGTTAGCACACCATTTACCGTTAAATAAAATGCGCCAGCAATACCAAATACCGTCAACGTATCGTAAGTTTGTGCGTTAATGCGCTGCGCGTAACCCATCAGATCCATGATCGTAATCGTGCTTGCTAGTGACGTACCTTTGAAGACCAAAATCACTTCGTTCGAATAAGCCGGAACGGCACGACGAATAGCGTATGGCAGCAGCACTTTTAGCGTTGCGGTTTTGTTCATCCCTAGAGCACGACACGCTTGCCATTGACCAGAAGGAATCGCGTTAAACGCGCCTTTAAACAGCTGAGTGCTGTACGCCGCGGTATTAAGCGCTAACGCTAACATCGCACAGAACCAAGGTTGGCTTAACCATGTCCAAAAAACACTTTCTCTCACTACATCAAACTGACCCGGACCGTAGTAAACCAAGAAGATCTGTACCAACAAAGGCGTACCAGTAAACAAGGTGATGATGCCACGGCTTACCCAATGCAAACCCGGAGTACGTAGGATCAGAGTTAGCGTCATCATCAGAGCTAAGAGACAGCCCACAACCAAGGAAGCGACGGTCAATTGGAGGCTAGTACCTAAGCCATCCAACATTTGCCAAACGTGTTGTTCGTTCATGCGGTTGCCTCCTGTCCCATACTCATGCCTTGAATTGAGAACTTCTTATCAATCAGTTTTACGGCACGTTGCGTAATCAAAGTAATGCCTAAGTAAATCGCCGCAGCAGTTGCGTACCATGTAAAGGCTTCATGCGTCGCAGCAGACGTTAGCTGCGCTTGTTTCAACAAATCCGTTACGCCAATCAGTGATACAAGCGCGGTATCTTTCAACAGAACCAACCATTGGTTAGTTAAACCTGGTAGCGCGTGTCTTACTGCTTGTGGCAAAACAATGCGAACGAAAGCATGTGCCTGACTGATGCCTAGTGCACTTGCTGCCTCTCTTTGCCCTCTTCCAACGGCTTTCAATGCGCCACGTAGAGTTTGAGAAGCATAAGAAGCGAAGATCAACGACAACGCCACTACACCAGACAAGAACGGGCTAACTTCAATAAAGTCGCCGGTGATTAAAAACAGAACCTGCGTCGAACCAAAATAGATAAACAACACGACAAGGATTTCTGGCAAGCCACGTACAATCGTCACAAATGCCGTCATTGGCCATTTAACGAAAACGCGGCGAGACATTTCACCACTGGCGAATACCACTGCCAGAATCAAACCGACTAAAAGACTTGTGAAGGCTAGCTGGACAGTCATCCAACTAGCTTGAACAAGCGATAAAGAGTAACCCGTTAGTGCCATATTACTTACCGAAGTACTTGTTGTAGATTACGTCGTATTCGCCGTTCGCTTTCACTGTTTTCAGTGCCGTGTTCAGCTTGTTCACTAGCTCATCGTTACCTTTGTTTACTGCGATACCGAAACCGTTACCGAAATATTTAGGGTTAGTTACGTGCTCACCCACGTACGCTAGGTTGTCTTCTTTCTTGAACCATTCAGCTACGACTGCTGTATCACCAAATACAGAATCAATACGACCGTTCTTCATATCGATGAATGCGTCTTGGTAGCTAGAGTAAGGAACCGCTGTTACGCCCGGCATTTGCTCAATCAGGTAACTTTGGTGTGTTGAACCGTTTTGAACACCAACGCGCTTACCTTCTAGTGCTTTTTGATCAGCAGCTTTTTCTTTGATAGAAACAAACGCTGCTGAGTTCTCATAGTATGCATTCGTGAAATTCACTTGCTCCAAACGCGCCTCAGTAATATCCATTGCAGAGATCGCCGCATCGTAACGTTTGAATTTTAATGCAGGGATCAGGCTGTCAAAAGATTGGTTATGGAAGGTACATTTGGCTTCCATTTCTTTACATAGTGCGTTCGCCAGATCCACGTCAAAACCTTGGATTTGGTTGTTTTCATCCATGTATTCGAATGGTGCGTACGTCGCTTCCATCGCGAATTTGATCTCTTCTTGTGCTGCTGCGTTTGCTGCCATAGTTGCAGAAGAAAGGCCGATTAGTGAAGCCAGTAGAATCTTTTTCATTGCAATACTCCGTGTGTACTTAGTGGGCTGACACTCGCAATGACAGCCGAGCTTATCTGTTAAATAGACTGAACTTTAAAAACGTAATTTAGTGATTTAGGTAGTCAGCAAACTGGGCGGTTTGCGGGTTAGAAAACGAATCATTTGTGCCGTGCTCGACGATGTATCCTTTTTCTAGATATAGTACGTGGCTAGCGATTTTCTTAGCAAAATCGACCTCATGCGTTACTACGACTTGGGTGATGCCAGTTTCGCTTAAATCTTTAATAATCTTAACGACTTGGTTAGTAATTTCCGGATCAAGCGCTGCGGTCGGTTCATCAAAAAGCAAGACTTCCGGTTTCATCATCAGTGCACGAGCAATCGCCACACGTTGTTGCTGACCACCAGAAAGCTGCATCGGCCATGCATCTGCTTTATCTGCCAAATGCAGCGTTGCGAGAATTTGCATTGCTTGGTTCTTCGCTTCTTCTTTATCCATGCCAGATACTTTTACCGGAGCCTCAATCAGGTTCTCCATTACTGTCATGTGCGGCCATAAGTTGTACTGTTGGAACACCATGCCTACTTTACGACGAAGTGCTAAACCTTGTTTCTCTTTGATTTCAGTAGAGAAATCAAAGACATCATTTGCGATGTTTAACTTGCCGTTATCCGCACCTTCAAGAAGGTTAAGAACTCGTAGTAGAGAGCTCTTCCCTGCGCCACTTGGACCGAGTAAAACCAGCGTTTCACCGCTTTCACAATTAAAACTGACATCGTGAAGCACTTGTGTCTCACCGTAGGATTTATTGATTCCGCTTACCTGAATAGTCATGCTGACATACCGCATTAATTGTCACTTGGTATTTATATTACTCAACTGGACTTTTTATGCAATAAAAATGTATAAAAATTTAATTTGTTAATTTTTTGTATGAACAGCAACCACCAAGACAGAGCATCTGACTGGTTTGAAGAGTCAGTTTTAACTGAATTTGTTGAAGAAAAATCCAACAACATGGTGACGACCGAAACAAGGTTAAAATGGTGGTTACTTTTGTGCTGAAGTGTAGAGGAAGTTTTGAGTCTATGAGGATGATCTATTCCAAGTACACCCGCTCATTTTTGCACAGCATCCCCTGTTAGTTTTCCTGTAAAGTCCTCTATGGCAGGGTCCTGATTACGACTTCGCGAATGGACTATAATTTCTTTTTGTATCTGACTCTTAATTTGAGTCATCTAAGTATTAATGGGATAACTCCATGTTGAAGTCGCATTGTTTTTCTCTCGTTACACTCGCTTCTCTGAGCTTGCTTTCTGTACCCAACGTTTGGAGTAGAACAGCAATCGTGTTACCTGGGTTGCATGAACAGGGTATTGATCTTCAAGATAAGCCTATCTCTGCTGCCGCTGCACTTGAATGGGAGTTGGATAATGCCGATATCGTGTTTGGAGCTTACGAAAATAAGAGTGATAACGAGCGTGTAAAAGCGCTTGGTTACATGTACAACCAAAAGCTGGAACTTAACTCAGGTTGGCTGGAAAACGATATACGTAACCAAGCAGAAATAAATAACATCGATTATGAGGGCTTTTTTCTTCATTTTTCGGAAGACACTATCCTAGCTGAAGTCGACTCAAGCCATGGTGAAAATACCTTACTCAATCGAAAACCGATGATCGTTGGCTATACCGCCAGCGCTGACCACGCCGGTTTTTGGCTATATCAACCACCGCCATGGGATGCTGATGTATTTGGTCAGGCAAATAATGGTGGAGCCCTCTATGTCTATCACTCAGAGAAGTTCGACCGCTTAACCTTTACGTTCTCTCAGTTTGCTCAAGGTGGCAGTTTCATCATTGAATACCCTTCTGCTATCGACTCGTTTGGTCAGGTATCGGAGTGGAAGCCCTTTGATATTAAGAAAGATAGAACACAGGGCATGACCAAAGACAAAACAGTAAACTGGTCTGTTCCTTCGGATTGGGTTCGCGCAACAACGCATGATGGTAGCGGAAAAACCTATGGTGGCGGTCAGTACTTTGGTTCCACTTTTTTACGCGATGGTGGCCGTCTATACGTGGCGCGAGTGACTTGGCATGACGACAACATAGAAAACCGCCCACGTCTCGAAAACATTCAACTCAAAGATAGCTTCCCTGTCGTCAATGTCTCAGGAGCACCAACGGAGACACCTGAAGGTCAAACCATTCAGCGCTGGCGACAAATTCGAGGTTTTGACGAATCAGCTGATCGAAACCAAGATAATTATCTTTCTTGGCAAGAGTTCAAGAGCCGCTCAAATAAGAATGCAACAGCACGATTTCGTTGGGAGTCACGCGTTATTCCATTTGGTCGCATGTGGAATCAAACCTCTTCTTGGGCATTGACCAATCTCGGCAATCCCGATTTTGCCAATACAATGCGCCACTATTATCAAGCTGAATGGGCAAAACAAGGTTTAAACGGTGCGTACAACGACGATACGAATAAGTTACTCGGAGAAAATCAGTTCTACGTTTATTCCGGTGGTGGGGTGGATGAGCTTGGTTTGTTGGCGGGAAGCCAAGCCGCTGATGATGCATACAAAGCGCAATTCTCGGCGTTCTTAAACAAATTGGCGACGCTGGATGCGGATGCGTTAATTGGCCTCAACATAGACACGGCCAACTTATTCGGTCGTAACGGCCAAAACCACTTGGTTGGTGCTGGCTCCTTGTACTTGCGCGAGCACTACCTTTTCCCTTCCACTGGCTTTAGTGGCTATGCTGGCTTGGCTAAGTTTTGGGATAACTCTGCTCTCGCCAAAGTTGGCCAGAACGTGATTTATCAAGCAACAACTCGTTATGGTCGCGTCCAATACTTTGGTAACACAGAAAACAATTGGAAGCAGGACCAATATTCTGCACTAGTAGTGTTCTACTTAAACTATCACCCTGAGCGCAGTTACTTTAGTCAGTGGAACAATGGCTACGTATATGGAAGTAATAACACAACAGGTGACAACTTCTGGAAGGCAGGCGTACCAAAGAATATTGCTTATCAACCTAGCACCTTGCTTGCCGTTGATTTGGGAGAGCCTGCCAATCAAATACCAGAGGGGTATCAGGCGACTCCGGTAATGATGTCCACCAGCACGCCCTATTCCGCCGATTACACGGTGATTGGAGATGCTTCTATGAGCAAAGTGGCTCATCCTGACTTGCCTAATGGCGCTATCGATTTGTTACCAACCCATACGTACTTTGCGTATCGCTCAGACGATACGGTAGTGATGCATGGCCCTACGGAGATGGTGTTAGCCCGCGAATTCACCAAAGGCCGAGTGCTGTATCGGACTGATTTCTTTGGCAAGAATATCGATTATTTCTCCTCACCGAAGATAACTATCGCACTTCCAGAGCCTATGCGACCTGTAGATCAAGACGGTAACATCGGCGACTATGTTTCTCACATTGAGATCGGCGGCTACGAAGGGGTGTTCTTGCTGTATTAACTCCCTTTCAACCACTCTCACTAAACGCTTCATAAATCGCCGTTTTTATGCTTAACGTCACTGAAAAAACCTTGTTCACTGAATCTTTATAAACCGATGTATATACTGAAGTAAATGACAACGACAAGGAAATTCAGTCACATGAAGACGACACCTTCACTGCTCTCTGTTCTGCTGCTATCAGCATTATCTACTCATGCAAATGCGGATGAATGCGGAAAAATAACCATCGCAGACATGAATTGGAATTCGGCCAGCTTAATGGCGCACATCGACCAATTTGTCTTAAATGAAGGCTACCAGTGCGATGCGGAATTGATCCCTGGTGATAGCGTTCCTACAGGCACCTCTATGATTGAAAAGGGACAACCTGACGTTGCGCCAGAGTTATGGACAAACGGCATTAAAGAAGCGCTTGATAAAGGCATTGCTGATAAGCGCTTGCGCATCGCTGGTGAGTCGCTTGTCAATGGCGGTGAAGAAGGGTTTTGGGTTCCCGCCTATCTGGTAAAACAGTATCCAGAGCTCGCGACGATAGAAGGCGTCATTAAACACGCCAAGCTGTTTGAACACCCTGAGGATGATGACAAGTTCGCCTTTTATAGCTGCCCTGCTGGTTGGACATGCCAAATCACCTCCGGTCACTTGTTTAATGCATTAGGGTTAAGTGAGCACGGCTTTGAGATGGTTGACCCAGGCTCTGGCGCAGCATTAGCTGGCACCATCGCCAAAGCCTATGATCGCAAAATGCCTTGGTTTGGTTACTACTGGTCACCAACACCCGTATTGGGCAAGTATGATATGGTCAAAGTGGATTTTGGTAGCGGAACGGATCTGGAAGAGTATCGCAACTGTACCACCCAGCCTGATTGCGCTTCACCAAAAGTAACAATGTACCCACCTTCTCCAGTTCGCACAGTAACAACTGAGGCATTTGCGAACAAAGAACCCCAAGCATTCGCGTACTTGCAGAAACGCGGATTTACCAACGAGCAAATGAGTGAAATGCTGGCCTGGATGGAAGATAACTACGCAGATGGTGAAGAAGCGATGTTTTACTTCTTTAATACCTACCCTGACTTATGGAAAGGTTGGGTATCTGAAGACGTAGCGATGAAGATCGAAAAAGCACTCTAGTGATTGACGTCTAACTCGTACCAAATAATTTAGCCTCCCATACCGTTTGAATAAATAGTATTGGAGGCTAATCAACGATTCGTTAATACATGGTGTGACCATTCAATGTTTCTTTAGGAATCTCTTGCAGAGCGTCCCAATGTTCGACGATTTTCCCATTATGATCAAAACGAAAGAAATCCATCGTCACGTATTCAATATCATTAGGCCATGTTTGGTGAGTGTGTAGTGCCACCAAATTCCCCTCAGCAATGGCTCGCACAAACGTAATGTCTTTATTGGGATACTCGTTTTGCATCCGCTCAAAATACTCGATAAAAGCCTCGGGGCCATTTCCAACTAATGGATTGTGCTGGATGTACTCATCGCCAACGTAGTCTTCAACCGCCTTTCTTGGGTTACCTCGATAGGCGATTTCGTAAAACGCAATGGCATTTCTTTTGTTCTCTTGCAGGTCCATTTTTCTTCCCAATGTCGCTCTACTTGGTATTTAACGATAATCATAGCCTTAGAACCTAAGAAGTGACCGAACATCGTGCACAAAAAAGGCCGCTAAACCGCAGCCTTCATCACTTGAAACTTGGAATCACTGTCCCTTCAGAGCTTAAACCACACCACCAGCGCCCTGCATGGAACGCTCACTGTTCTCCACTAGCAACGCGGTTGCGGTTTGTTTCAATGTTTCCCACTCTTGGTCTTCGACAAAAATACCATTTTGCCAAGAGGCTTGTTGCGTGTTGCTTAACTCATCGCCTTCAATGTGAATGGTGTATCCTTGTGCGCTTTTCTCGATATCGAAATCGTTCACAGAGAGTTCGATAACCATACTATGCAAATCCGTATCATGCCCATCAAACTGATCCGAGAAAAAGACTTCTGGCGCGATTCGTCCACGATTTAACACATAAAGCGTTCGTTTTGGACTAGAGCCATTGACCCATTGTGCACGGCACGCAATGCCTTTTGCAGAGAGCTTCAACAACTCACTAAAACCTAGCCAACGGTTATGGCACTGCTTCAACGTGATAGTAATCGACTTACTGTTAATCATTTTCTCAAGTGCGAAATCCAACACGGCGGGTAAGTGGCACGCCACACTGCCATTGTGCAAATCTATCTCGATACTCGCTGACGTGCTGTTGGTCACCGATACGGCGCAGTCCGAATCTAACCCAAGAAACAGGCTGGCGTTATTAAAGTGACGCACCCCGTGCAAGCCAACCATTTGCAAGTCCGCCACCATGTTCGCAATTACATCCGCCTCACCACAGTGACGGCGCATGCCAAGAAATGCCTTATTAACCGCGGCCACCAATTCGTTGTGAGAGACGATCATAATGCAAATCCTCCGTTGATTTTTAGATTGTCACTTTGCGCAATTTCTTCTCGTTCCGGCATGCTTGGGAAAATCCATGTGTCCGCCAGTTTTGGATCGTGAATTTCATCTAACAGCGGCGCACCTTGGAAGAAAGTTACTCGAACCCAACGATCCGAGCGCGGATCAAACTTAGTCGCACCAAAGATCGCCAACTTACAGCGCAATAAGTGCATTGGCAGTGCATCTTGGCGCAGCACGTTCATTTGAATATCACCCATTGCTCGGTTACCTAACGTCCATACACGACGTGTGATCGAACGATAAGTCGGGTTCTGCAACAAAAACTCCGCTACGGACATTTCTTCATCACAACCAAGCAAGGCGTGGTACAAGCGATTCACTTGTCTGCCGATATCAAGCGGTAATTCTTTTTCTTCTCCTGCCTCTTCCCCACGAACACCAAGCCTTGGCTCTTCTTTGTCTTGTGAGCGATACCAGAACCAGTAGTTGTTCTCGGCTAGTGAGTAATCCGCATTAATCGCCCAGCGGTATTTGCTTTGCAGCACCTCAAGTAAGTCATGGATCTTTTTCCCGCCCGGAATCGATAACGTTTCATCCGTATTCATTTGGCTGGCAAATTCGTCCACCAAAGATGGGTAGAGTTCAATCAAGCAAGAGGTGAGGATTTCTTGGGCTTCCACACTCATTGTTTTCTTATGCTCGACCAAACTCGCCCAGTTCGGATGTGATGCCATTAACGTTGTTAGCTCCGATAGCAGTTGTTTGATGTCTGCTATCGCTTGATGATTGAGCCTGTCTTGATGTTCATTGATGGTGATGACTTGCTCTAAATGACGCTGTGCTTTTTGAAGCAATCCTTGCAAAGGAGCATGGAACGACGCTTCACACGGCATCGCAAAGACTCGCGCTACCGCACGTTCGCGAGAGGTCATCCATTGGTCAACGATGCACGGGTGATTAATCAAGTATGGAGCCATGCCCAAGCCAGTCGCATTGCCGACACCAAGGTAGCGCTGCAAGCCACGATGCAAAGCCACCGCGTTGTCGCCTCCTTGCTGAAGTGCCAGGTAGTGCACCCAATCCAGGCTGAATTCACGCAACATATATACGGCACACATTTGCGCACTAAAAGACTGGCTGAAATCTGGGTTATTCTCTAACAGTTTGAAATCGGCGATACCAAACTTTCCGTTACCATACACAGCAGTGGTACGAAGGATATACCCCACTTCCGCCAACTCTTTTGGCTCGGGCTGCTTGCCTTGAGAAAGAGCGCTAACAATGTGCTCAAACACGCGCACGCTTTTGTTTGCGCGAGCCAGAACAAGTACGTTGTTTGGATTACGTCCCGCTTCTTGCAGCGGTACATTTGCTCGCAATCTTTCCAACAAAGTAACATCAACATCGCCTTGAACCAGTGCGAATGTGACGTCCCACTTTTCAGCAATGACGCGGTCATTACGCTCGTCATCAGCAATTTCATCACAGAACACCACCAAATGATAAACGTGCTCTAGCGTGGTCAATTTGTAAATAACGTGACCATAACCACGCGGACAAAGTTGCCACTCATGCTTGGTTACTTGCCAATTTTGGCTTGCCATATTACGAATCAGACTACGAACAAAGCTGATTCGGTTTTGGTGCATTGCGCCAAGCCTTTCGGCTGCCATGACAATCGCTGCATCGCGCATAGTTGCTTCCGTATAAGTAGAACGATGTGCATCCATTTTGCTCACCACCTATTTGTTATTGTAAGAATACTAGGGTTTGTGCGGATGCAGGAGGAAAACACCCGCACAAGCTCCACGTTGTTTGAATTAGATAATTGTTATAGCCCTTGCTCTTTCGCCATTTTGATTGCGATTTGCGGTGCATTCCAAAGTGACGGCAACAGAATCAGCGAAACCGGAACCGCGGTAATCACAATGAAAGATTGCAGTGCAGAGATGCCGCCAGAGCCAAGCGAAATCAGGATCAGAGCTGTTACACCCATCATTACGCCCCAGAAGGTACGGATGATCGCATTCGGCTCCGTTTCACCACTGATCACGACACTGATTGTGTAGGTCATTGAGTCGCCCGTCGTGACGATGAAGATCGTGGTTAAAATCAGAAATAGAATTGAAGTCAGCATTGGCATTGGTAGTTGCTGAGTCACCGCAAGCAAAGCACCTGGCAAGTTAAAGCCTTCAAACGCCGCACTCACACTACCCGGCTCAGCAATTTCAAACGCAAGGCCAGAGCCGCCTACAATCGTGAACCAAAAACAGGTGGTGAGCGGAGCCACAATACTGATGGTTGAAATAACTTGGCGAATAGTGCGACCACGAGAAATACGCGCAATAAAGATTGCCATCATCGGACCATAACCAAGGAACCAGCCCCAGAAAAATACTGTCCACCAGCTTAGCCAACCCTCGTCACCGCGATAGGTCGCCATTGGGATAAAGTTATCCAGCATGCTACCTACGCCTTGAATGTATCCGTTAAAGATAAAGTTCGTCGGACCAAAAAGCAGAATGTAAACCATCAATGCCATGGCCAGAATCACGTTATAACGACTAAGCAGTTGCATGCCTCGGCTTAATCCGCTGAGCGCAGACAAGGTGTAGAGCGCAATCGCAAATAAAATGATGATGAGCTGAGTGGTAAAGCCATCAGGAATATCAAACAGTGCATTTAACGCATAGCTAACCTGCAAGCCGAGAAACCCAATTGGGCCGATGGTGCCCGCGGCTACCGCGATAATGCAGCACGCATCAATCAATGCACCGAGCTGGCCTTTAAGCGCTCGTTCGCCCAACACTGGATAAAGCAAAATACGGGGTTTTAGTGGCAAACCTTTGTCGTAATGCAGGTGCATCACCACGATAGAAGTTAAGCTACCGACAATCGCCCAAGCCAAAAAGCCCCAGTGCATAAAGGATTGCGACAACGCATTCACCGCACCTTGCTGCGGGTTATCTTGCGCGCCGTATAGAGGAGGTGGGCTAACATAATGCGCGATAGGCTCAGCCGCAGCCCAGAAAACGCCACCACCAGCCAATAAGGTACAGAAAATAATCGCCATCCAGCGGAAAGAATCCATTTCTGGTTTCGCAATCCCGCCCAACATCACCTTGCCTGTTCGCCCTGCAGCCAAGCCAAGACCAATAAGAAAAGTGAGAAGCAGCAGTAACTGCCAGTAAGGACCAAACACCTGAACTGCCCAGCCAAAGCCGGCGTTAACGATCGTAGATAACAACTCGCCGTCATAAAGTGCAATAGCAACGAACAACGCGATAAAACCACCGCTATACCAAAAGGCCGGGTTATTCAGTCCTAATTTGTCCGTCGTGTTTTCTGTTGTTGATGTGTTGTGTGTTGCTTTTGACTTGCCCGATGACACGCTCATCGTGGAAGCTTTCATGCTATTGGTTAAATCAGACATACTCTGGCTCCAGAGGTTCTTTGCAGCTGCCAAAGACTGGCTACAAATGTGAGTTTTACGCCTGCCGTATTGTTGTTATGTAGGCAGGCGGTTCCTAATTTTGGGTGTACTATGAAATAGGCTCTAATCCTTCTTTGAGGAAGTTAAACCAGTTTTCACCCAATATTTTTCCTGCCTCAGATTCACTGAATCCGTGACGCATTAATCCGTTGTAGATGTTCTCCATCCCTGCACTGCCGCAGAACCATGGCAGCGCATCTGGCCATCCCGAGTTACTTGCCGAACCTTCGCCGTAATCCATCGCTTTTGACCAACGACCGTTGCGCATCCACTCCAACACTTGTTGCGGCTGGTTTAAGCACAAATCGCTACCGATACCTAAATGGTCAACGCCAAACATGTCTGCGGTTTTCGCAACCATCTGGCAGAAATCATCCAGCGTGCACTGGCTGCCATTTGGCAAATGGAACGGATATAAACTGAATCCAATCAAACCACCGCGCTCCGTCAGTGCTTTGATCACGGTGTTGGACTTGTTGCGCAGTGCGTCATGCGCAAATGTCGGGTTAGCATGGCTGATACAAATTGGACGCGAAGAGAGCTCGATAGCTTCCAACGTTGAACGCTCTGCGCTGTGGGACATATCAATGATCATCCCGACTCGGTTCATCTCTTCAATCGCTTGCTTACCAAAACGAGTTACGCCGGAATCGTTTTGTTCGTAACAACCTGTCGCCAGTAAGCTTTGGTTGTTGTAGGTCAGTTGCATGATCAGCAGGCCTTGGCGGCGCATCACTTCAATCAGGCCAATTTCATCATCAATCGGTGAGCAATTCTGCGCGCCGAAGAAGATGCCGACTTTGCCTTCTGCTTTGGCTTTTTCTACATCTGCCATTGAATAAATAGGCATGATGAGGTCCGCATTTTGCTCGAAGCGCAAGTTCCACTCAGCAAAACGCGTTAAGGTTTCGCGCGCAGTTTCGTGGTAGACGATGGTGGCATGAACGGCGGTAATGCCACTCGCCTTAAGCGTTTGGAAATACTCTCGATCCCAATTGCAGTACTGCAATCCGTCAATCACAATCCGTTGTTGGTACATAACCACTCCTTAAACAATTTCTTAGCCTTTTAGTTCGGGTAACTGACACCATCAGCTACCCTGCTGTTCTTAGTAAGGGCGCTGATAAGCGGTTTTCACCACGGTGTAGAACTCTTTGGCGTACTGACCTTGCTCACGAGGACCAAAGCTAGATTCTTTACGGCCACCAAATGGGACGTGATAATCTGTACCCGCAGTTGGCAAGTTAACCATGACGCAGCCCGTTTGGACTTGCTGTTTGAAGATCGCGCTATTGCGCAGGCTTTGCGTAATAATGCCGCCTGTCAGGCCAAAGCGCGTATCGTTCGCGACTGCAATCGCCTCATCCAGATCAGAAACGCGAATCACGCTTGCCATTGGTGCAAAGACTTCTTCTTGATTCACTTCCCAGTTGTTTTGTGTGTTCAAGAACAGGGTTGGTGACATGTAGTAACCGTCATGCTCTAGGCTCAGACGCTCACCACCGAAAGCCAGCTCCGCGCCTGCTTGGCGTGCGTTTTCAATCCACTCAAAGTTCGCATTCAGCTGGTTACCATCAACAACAGGGCCCATAAATACGCCCTCTTCTAGTGCGTGACCCACTTTAAGTTCGCTCATGCGTTTGATTAGCGCTTCAACATACGCGTCGTGAATTCCGTCCATAACCACAAGACGAGAAGACGCAGTACATTTTTGACCCGCACCCGAGAATGAGCCTGCGATTGTGGCTTCAACGGCAATTTGAATGTCTGCATCATCTGCCACTACGAGCGCGTTCTTGCTGCCCATTTCTAGCTGACAACGCACAAAGTTTGGTGCCGTTGCCGCCGCTACTTTACGGCCAGTGTCCACAGAACCAGTGAAGCTAACGCCGTTCACGTCTTTCGAATTGATAAGGGTATTACCTACTTGCGAACCGCTACCCAAAACGAGGTTAAACGTGCCAGCAGGTAAACCTTGGCGATGGATAATCTCAGTCAGTGCAACGGCACTTGCTGGAGTTAGGTTGGCAGGCTTCCAGACGACACTGTTGCCAAACGCAAGTGCTGGCGCGATTTTCCAAGCCGCTGTTGCTGTTGGGAAGTTCCAAGGAGAGATAATGGCGATAACGCCGACGGCTTCGCGAGTAACTTCAACGGAGACACCTGGACGGACGGAAGCAGCGTTATCGCCAATTTGACGCAGTACCTCAGCAGCAAAGTATTGGAAGAATTGGCCGGCACGGTAAATCTCACCTCGACCTTCAGCAAATGGCTTGCCTTCTTCACGCGAAAGCAAGGTGCCCAATTCGTCACATCGTGCAATGAGCTCATCACCAATCGCTTGCAGCACTGCTTGTTTGCGCTCGATTGGTGTTTTTTCCCACTCTGGCTGCGCTGATTTAGCCGCTTGAATCGCTTGCTCTACTTGAGACACACTCGCTTGTGCGAAATCGCCAATGTTTTCGCTGATATCAGAAGGGTTAATATTGGCGATGGTGTCCATGCCCGATTGCCATTCACCTGCTATATAGAGGGATTTTTCTGCTTGAACATTGTTAATAAAAGTCATGGTTCTTTCCTTGTTCTTCCGATTTGTGATGGCAAGCCACCCACTCACTGATCTCAATTATTCTTGTTGGATTTATTCTGGTTGGCTTGCCGACGCGTAGACGACAAACTCCACCAACATTTCTTCTCGTGCTAACCCTGCAACCACCATGGCGGCGCGATTTGGGTACGGCGCTTCAAAATATTCCGCGTACACTTGGTTAACGGTTTTTAAGTATTCTCTGTCGGTCACGTAAATCAGGACCTGCAATACAGAGTCCAAAGACTCCCCTGCACACTCCAGGGTGTGAATGAGATTGTTAAAGGTTTGGCGTGTTTGTGCTTCGATGCCACCTTCAACAACCGCGCCTGTATCATCAATAGGAATTTGTGCTGTATACAGAGTTCCATTGTTAACAATCGCCCATTCAAGCGGCGCTTTAGAAGCAAATAGACTGGTTTTTACTGGATGTTTTTTAGTAGAAGTATTCACGTGCCTTTCAACCTTTGTAACAGCTTTGTTTCAATACAGTTAAATGATGCACATTGACAGGCGATAAATCTAACGGTAAATTTTTTACATTTGATAAATAAAACTTATCACCTCATTGAGAATAACGTAAATAAAGGGATTAAGAGGCATTAGGGATGAGTATTAAGCTTCAACAATTAATGCATTTTGTGATGGTAGTCGAGGAAGGGGGCTTTCGAGCCGCTTCACATCGTGCAAATCGATCTCAGGCTGCGCTCTCCACGTCGATAAAAGAGCTAGAGAAAATGCTAGGACAAACGCTGTTTGAGCCCGGCAACAAAACCAAATTAACGCCTTTTGGTGAGATTTGTTTGCCCAAGGTGGTTCAGTTTCTCAATATCTACAGTGCGCTGGACAACGATCTCAAAGCTGCCGCGGCCGGACAGCAAGGGAGAGTGCGAATTGCGAGCGTTCCTTCTGTTGCAGCGAAACTCATCCCGAGCGTGTTGGGTGCCTTTTGCGAGCAGTATCCAAATGTAGAAGTAAGCTTAATCGATGATAACGCGGCGGGCGTCGAGGCTCGCCTACTCTCCGGTGAGGTTGACTTAGCGCTCGGTAACCCCTCTCACCTCGATGAGGGCGGCATTGACTTTACGCCGCTGTTGTCCGACCCCATTGGCGTGGTGTGTTTAAAAGATAACCCTATTGCCGATCAAACAGAGGGAATCGAGTGGCAAACTTTGCTCGAACAACCTTTCATTCGTAACGGCACCTGTACGCTTCTCGATCCAACCCCAGCCAGAGCATTGAGTGAGCAAGCACTCTATTCGGTCGAGAATATCACTTCGCTGTTTTCTGTCTTAGAACTTGGGATTGGTGTCACGACCCTACCGAAGCTTGCTTTCCCAACCAATGAAACACGCTTGGTTTGGATCCCGCTTATCGATCCACCGCTTGAAAGGCAAATTGGTATCTTTACGTTGACCGACCGCACGATCTCGCCTCAAGCTAAAGCGTTTCATGATTTGTGTGTACGTTATCTAAACTATCAAGATGAAGAAACGTAGTTCGAAGGTTTTAGCTAACAGTGGCTCCATTAGATTTTAGAGCCACTGTTATTTGATATTAAGTGACAGATCCGGTCATATGAAATGACGACGCTCTTATTGCACTTATTCTGGCTTGATATTCTGATTCATTCTGAACAAATTATTTGGATCAAACTTCTTCTTCACTTCTTGTAAACGCGCAAAGGTTGGACCGTAGGCAGACTCTGTACGTTCAGCTTCGTCTTGTGTAAGGAAGTTGATATACGCACCTCCACTGGCATACGGTTTGGTTTTGGCAAAAAAGTCTCTCGCCCACGCGATACAAGCTTCATCATCTTCTGCTAAATCCCATCTTCCATGCACATTTAACACATAGTTTGCATCACGGCTAGAATAAGCCATAGACTCGGGCTCAGGTCTAGAGGCAGCGCAGCCAAGAGAGGCTATAAAAATCTCACACTGAGGCGATGGTAACTTACCTGCGTATTCTATCGCCGCATCAATCACACCTTCGCTTAGCGAGTTAAAATTGTGCGATTTCCAATAGTTACGTGCGCCCGGAGTAAGCAATGGATCAAACGCTTGCTGCCACGCCGCAAATGGCTGTACACCAACATGCTCACCATGTGCATCACCAAACTCTCTCAACGGTGCAATTAACTTCTCACCTTCAGCCGGGTCACCCGCATAACATATCGCGAGTACAACCACTTCTTTTCCGTGAACGCTTTCAGGTAAGAATGGGAGTGGCGGCGCTTTCCGACTCACCATCCAGACACTTAGATCATCAGGGGCCGACTCAGTGAATTTCGCAAACTGGGTGATAATGGATTTCGCTTGCTCAAATGGAAAGACAATGAGACCACTTAACACCTCTGGACCGACAGGATGTAGCTGGAATTCAAAACGCGTAACGATACCAAAGTTACCGCCGCCCCCACGTAACGCCCAGAACAAATCGGCATTTTCTGTCTCATTCGCGAGCAGTTGACGACCATCTGCAGTTACGACATTTGCAGAGACCAAGTTGTCTATCGTCATACCATATTTTCGGCTCAACCAACCAAAACCACCACCAAGCGTTAACCCCGCAATTCCCGTGGTTGAATTAATGCCGACAGGCGTTGCTAATCCATATTTTTGTGTGGCCTCATCGACATCAGCCAACGTACAGCCAGGTTCAACGAAAGCCCTTCTTTCGCTTTCATCCACTTGAACATGATTCAAAAGCGACAAGTCGATCATCACACCATGATCGCAAACCGCATTGCCCGCAATATTATGCCCGCCACCTCGGACCGAAAGTAGCTGATTGTTATCCCGAGCAAAGTTAACCGCCATCACGACATCATCGGCAGACTTGCAGCGAGCGATAACACCGGGACTGCGATCTATCATGCCATTCCAGATTTGACGAACTTCGTCGTACGTAGGATCTCCGGGCAAAACAACATCACCCTGAAATTGATTTTTGAAGTGTTCAATGGTTGCATTTTCTAGACTATTCATATTAGTTGCCTCTCACGTTTTACATGAGGCTTGCAAAGCACAATGCAACGACAAGCTAATACAAGTCCCTCACAATTAAACGTGACGTTTGAGTAGCTATTTTCAGCAAATAAACAAGGCCCCACAGTAACGATACCGCAGGGTCACAAATTCCCTTACTCTCTTGGGTTCGATAAAGCTGAAACACAGTTATAAAAATCAGATAGTTATCGCAATGATACCGCACCTCAAAGCACCTTCTGTATTCTTTACCCTGCGTGACACTCGCACCTAATTATTAATAAGTTCATTGTAAGTTTAGAATGCAATTTAGTTTCAGATATGAAACTTTGTCTTATAATTAATATTTTTAATAATTAATTATATTACCTTTATTTATCAATTAAATAGGATTATAAAAATATTTCGGACTGCGAATAGTGAATAGCCGTTAGAGGCAGTGATATTGAATTAAATAGAATAGCCTTCTTAGTATTTTAGAAGACTATTGCATTATTAATCAGTGACATACCGTCACTTAAGGTGGGTTATTTACGACGATTTCGGTTCTTATACACTACGCAAAAGTTACCACGTTTGGTACGGCACTTTGAGCAACGTTCGCAATCCACTGGCGCTCGATTACCCTCTTTCCAGCGCTTTATTAACTGAGGCTCAGCCAATAAAGGACGTGACACAGCGAAAAATTGGATATCTGTGTTTTCTGCAATTTTCTCAATCGCATCAATGTCACTCAATCCGCCGACAGTAATCACCGGTATGTTAACGTCCTGACTGATCACGTGCCCATATTCGTGAAAGTAACCTTCTTCTTGTAGTGTATAACCATCGAACGTTTCACCAACAAGTTCGTTTGCTTTGCCGTGAACATTGCCAGATACGATGATCGCATCAACGCCTACTTCTTCAAGTTTCTTACAGACGACGCGAGTTTCATCGAACGTTAAACCGCCGTCAAAGAACTCTGTTGCCGTCAGTTTAACGAGGATGGGAAATTCGCTCCCAACCAGCTTTCTGGTTTCAGAAAAAATTTCTAAAAGGACACGCATGCGATTTTCTAAGCCACCACCGTATTCGTCTTCGCGACGATTATAGTACGGGCTTAAAAACTGGTTAATTAAATAAGTGTCGCCGCATGAATCTCTACGCCGTCAAAACCAGCGTCTTGAGCACGTTTACTCGCCAATGCGAATGCCTTTACGATGTAGTCGATTTCGTCCTTAGTCATCACTTTGCCTTGCGTATTCGTGCCACGCTCAGGCACGTCACTCGGAGCGAAGATGACACGCTCACCGACGTTGTAGGTGGTTTTGGTTCCACCGTAAGCAATTTGCATTACGATTTTAGAATCGTGTTGATGTACTAGCTCTGTTAGCTTTTTGTATTCTTCAATAAAAGAGTCGTTGTAGATCCCCATCATCCCAGCGTTGGGTTTCTCTTCTTCCACGATATTGGCATAACCAGTAACAATTAAACCCACTTCACCTTTCGCCAACTCTTCGTAAATATCGTAAAGCTTATCCGTCATGTGGCCATCTTCGGTCGCCATGTTCTCCCACGTTGCGCTGCGCACAAAACGGTTCTTTAGGGTCATGTTGCCAATGCGGGCTTCGGAAAACAAAATGCTCAAAACCAGTCCTCTTAAAGTTGTCTTTATGGTTCTATCTTTTCCCAAGTAACCAAGAACAAAAAAGGAACAGCGATACACAACGTATGGCTGTTCCTTCTCTGAATCCGTGAGACCTGCAAACTACAGGCGCACCTTAATGCCTCGTGAGTGACAAAACTTTAATCTGGATTAAGGTTTAGTGAGATAAGCTTGTAAGCAAAGCAACTCGGCCTATTTCTCAGTTTACCTTCACTCTACATTCTGGGGGTAAGATCTTCTCTTTTTCGAATGAAACTTCACAATCCACGAGAACGCTTCCTCCCCCATGTAGGTAAAAGTAATCAAGCACGAAAAATACTTTATTATCACGCTCTCCATACTCTTCTACAAAAACGCCAGCACTCTGGTTGAAATCCAGTTTTTCATTATCTAGAGAAATGGAGGAAACTCGAAATACATCATTTATTTCATAATCTGAACGATTAATTGTATCGACTTCAATCACTGGATTAATCTCCATGTGGTGGATAATAAGCCTGACAAGAATATCTCCAACGCGATAAGTTTCCACGGAGCTAACCGAGGACGGAACTTGGGCTAATACGCATGAAGAAATTGCAACAATTGAAAGAAGAGTAAAACGACGAAACATGAACCAAGACCATAGTAAAAAGGGATAATCATATTATCTCTTTTAGGCATGAATTCGAGTCTAGCAAAGCATGTAGCTCTCAGAATGGGAGCTACATGGAAGTGATATTAAAGAATTTCAAACTCAATAAATAAATGGCAACGGAATAAGCTCTAATCCTAGTACACCACTGATCCCCATCACCACTAGCAGTGAGACTTTAAACACCGACTTTGACCAAGCGATGTAGTTGCTGTCATCAATGCTGCGAAAGGTCACTTTCGTCCACATAAAGCAAACGACCGCCGCAACCGCTAAGTATTCATACCCAGCTTCACCAAGTAAAAATAATCCCAACGATACTGCGCCAAACGCCACGACATACGCTTTCATGTGTCGATGCGCTTTATGAATGCCCTCTTTAACTGGTAATACGGGAATCCCGGCTTCTCGGTAGTCTTGCATGCGGAACATGGCAATCGCGTACGAGTGCGGCATTTGCCAGAGACAGAACATGGTAAAGAGTAAAATCGCTTCCAAGCTAATGAAGTTTGTTACCGCCAAGTAACCCACCAATGGCGGGACTGCGCCTGAAATACTTCCCACTAAGGTTCCATACACCGAGTTACGTTTGTACCACATCGTGTAAAAGAACACGTAATACACGTAGCCAAGCAAAACGACGACAGCGGATAGTGGGTTCACTCGGATAAATAACAGTGCGGTGCCTACCAGCAATAAAGCAAGCGCATAAACAAACGCAATATCGATATTGATGTTACCTTTCACTGTTTCACGATTTCGTGTACGTGCCATCTTTTGGTCGATATCACGATCGAAAATATTATTCACCACACAACCTGAAGCGATGACTAACCCCACACCAACTAACGTTGTAACGAACAACATTAGACTAGCTGGTTCTGTTTTTGCGGCGAGGAAGAACCCCGCCGCAACAGAAATCAGGTTGCCGAAAATAATGCCCGGTTTGGTGATAGACAAATAACTTTTCAGCATACCTTGGCCTACAACTTCATGTTGACGTTCATGTTGTAGATGATCCATACCGAGCCAGCGATAAGGATAAGTACAACAATAGCGGTAAACATCAGTGATACAAGGTTCCAACGTCCGTCGGATGTTTTTGTTTCCATGTGCAAGAAGTATTTGAAGTGAACAAATATCTGCACTAATGCACATCCAAATAGAATCGCATAGGTTGTTGTATCTGGTAATGATTTCGTCCAAACAAAGTAGAACGGAATTACCGTCAGAATCAGTGAGGCAATAAAGCCTTTCACGTAATCTGACGCACTGGTTTCTACATGTTGATCCATTACATTACCCCCAGTAAGTAAACGATGGTAAAGACACAAATCCAGACGATATCTAGAAAGTGCCAGAATAGGCTTAAGCAGTTAAAGCGCATTGCCATATTGTCGTTCAGACCTTTCGTCGACAGTTGGTGATATGCTACCGCCAACCAAATCAGACCAAAGGTTACGTGCAGGCCGTGCGTACCAACCAACGTAAAGAATGCCGATAGGAATGCACTTGTTTGTGGACCATAGCCTTCTTCAATCAGGTGATGGAACTCATAGACCTCCATACAGATAAAGCCAAGACCAAACGCGAACGTTACTAACATCCAACGTTTGAGACCAGCAACGTTGTTGCGCTTCATCGCGATAATGCCAAAACCAAATGTGATACTGCTAAACAGCAGCAGCATGGTTTCTACAAACACGAATGGGAGTTCGAAAATGTCTTTACCTGTTGGGCCCGCAATTGAATTGCTCGACAACACAGCGTATGTCGCGAACAAGGTCGCAAACAGTACGCAGTCACTCATCAGGTAAACCCAAAAGCCAAATAGCTTGTTGCCATTCGTGTCATGGTGGTGATCATGGTCGTGATGTGCTGCGATATTAGTTTGCATACGTCACCTCCAGATCATCTTTACTTTCGCTGTCTTTCACTGAGTTTTTCTTCGCTTCTTCAAGCTGAGCTCGACGCTCGGCCTCAATTGCTTTGATCTCTTCAACTTCCACGTAGTAATCCACGTCATCGTTGTAGCTGTGCTGAATACACGTCACGATAATACCGACCAAACTTGCTGCCGCTAGCCACCAGATGTACCAAATCATGCCGAAGCCAAATAGGAGCGACCAAGCCGACACGTAGATGCCTGTTGCCGTGTTTTTTGGCATATGAATACGTTCGTATTCCACTTCTTTAGTTGGATCGAACTCGCCACTTTGTTTCTGGTACCAGAAGGCATCCAGCACATCACCTTTTGGCAGGTGCGCAAAGTTGTAGAACGGCGGTGGAGACGATGTTGCCCACTCAAGAGTACGACCACCCCACGGATCACCAGTTAGGTCACGGTTTTGCTCGCGGTCACGGATACTCACGTAAATTTGGATGAACTGAGACAATACGCCCAGTGCAATCACAACCGTACCTGCTGCGGCAATCGATAACAGTGGGAAGTATTCAGGGTTGATGTCTTGGCTTAAACGACGAGTCATACCCATAAAGCCCAGCGCGTAAAGCGGTAGGAACGCCATTAAGAAACCAATAATCCAAAGATAGAACGCACGTTTGCCCCAAGTTTCATTCATGGTGAAACCTGTCGCTTTCGGGAACCAGTAAGTGATCGCAGCGAAACATCCAAAGACCACACCACCGATGATAACGTTGTGGAAGTGAGCAATCAGGAATACTGAGTTATGCAGAACGAAATCTGCGCCCGGAACAGCCATTAGTACGCCTGTCATACCACCAACAGTAAAGGTGATCAGGAAGCCCACTGTCCACATCATTGGCGTCGTAAAGCGGATGCGGCCTTTGTACATGGTGAATAGCCAGTTGAAGATCTTCACCCCAGTTGGGATAGAAATGATCATCGTGGCAATACCGAAGAAGGCATTTACGTTCGCGCCAGATCCCATCGTAAAGAAGTGGTGTAGCCAAACGACAAACGCAAGAATCGTGATAACTACGGTAGCCCAAACTAGCGATGTGTAACCGAACAACTTTTTACGTGAGAAGGTTGCGGTGACCTCTGAGAACACACCAAAAATTGGCAAGATCAAAATGTACACTTCTGGATGGCCCCAAGCCCAAATCAGGTTGACGTACATCATTACGTTGCCGCCAAGATCATTGGTAAAGAAATGCATGCCTAGGTATCTATCCAGCGTTAGCAGAGCGATAGTCACCGTTAGGATTGGGAATGAAATGATGATCAAAATGTTTGCACACAGAGACGCCCAAGTGAAAACTGGCATCTTCATCATTGGCATAGACGGTGTACGCATACGCAAAATGGTCGCGAAGAAGTTCACGCCTGTTAACGTCGTACCGACACCTGATATCTGCAGCGCCCAAATCCAATAGTCGACCCCGACTCCTGGGCTGGCCTCAATACCTGAAAGCGGCGGATACGCCAACCAACCGGTGCGACCAAATTCACCTAAGCCGAGAGACATGTTTGTTAGAATGACACCAACAACAAACAGCCAGAAGCTCAAGTTATTCAGATACGGGAAAGCTACGTCACGCGCACCAATCTGTAATGGCACGATGATGTTCATCAGACCAATAACCAATGGCATCGCTACGAAGAAGATCATGATCACGCCATGGGCAGTAAAAATTTGATCGTAGTGATGCGGTGGCAAGTAACCTCCTTCACCCGCAGAAGAAAGGAGTTGCTGACTACGCATCATGACTGCGTCAGCAAAACCACGAACAAGCATCACCATCGCTACTGCGATGTACATGAAGCCAAGTTTTTTATGGTCTACTGAAGTAAACCATTCATTCCACAAATATTGCCACTTTCCGGCTTTAGTTACCGCGTAAACTACGGCTAAACCAACCAGCGCCACAACCGCTAAGGTGATGACGATAATAGGTTCGTGGAATGGAACTGAATCAAGAGTTAATCTTCCAAACATTACGATTATCCTTGGTTTTCAGGCAAACAGTTCATTGAACCAGGATGCTGAGTCACAACGTCGGTGAACAAGAACGGAGGAACGCTAGAGAACAAAGTGACTGGCTCTGCGATACTTGGCGCTGCCAGTGAGCTGTATTGCTCCCAATCTTCAATACGATCAGGGCTCGCCTTCACTTTCTGCACCCAATTTAGGAACGCAGCACGATCAGACATTGCTGAAGCTGTGAACTTCATTTGCGAAAAGCCTTCGCCGCTGTAGTTCGATGCAAAACCCTTGTAGTCACCTTCGTGGTTCGCTATCAGGTTAAGCTTGGTTACCATGCCTGGCATCGCGTAGATCTGTGTACCTAAGCGAGGGATGAAAAACGCGTTCATGATGTTGTCCGAAGTCAGTTTGAACTGTACTGGCACATCTTTCGGGAACGCCACATAGTTCACCGTCGCAATGTTTTCTTCTGGATAGATGAACAACCATTTCCAATCGAGTGACACCACTTCGATGGTCATTGGTTTAACATCACTTTCCAATGGTTTGGAGGGCTCTAGTTCATGAGTCGAACGCCATGTGATCGTCGCAAGAATCGCAATGATGATGATTGGAATTGTCCATACCACCACTTCGATTTTGGTCGAGTGTGACCACTCGGGAGCGTACTCTTCTTCAGTGTTAGAGGCGCGGTATCGGTAAGCGAAGTAAATCGTCATTAAAATCACAGGGATTACAACGATCAACATCAGCAAAAGAGCAGTAATAATTAGCTCTTTTTCCTGCACACCAATGGCACCTTTGGGGTCAAGTAAAGCTGAATTACATCCTGAGAGCATAAGTATGACGGACGCCAAACTTCCCCTCGACAAGATGCGTTTATATCTTGAGGCTTCCATTAACTTTCTCGATGGTTGTCTGGTTTAAAAACCAATGCCAATCACAGTAAATAAGAGCTCAGAAACAGCGCAGGGGAATGTTTGATAAAAAGGCAAAAATTTTGATAAGTATTTATTCTACTTACAAATTTTTCAGCGCCGTTATCAAGCATCTTAACCAGCTAGAATGAACAATTACTTGCTACGATTGGTATCAAGCTAAGAACCAGTTGTTATAGTCATTAGAATGTTTATGTGTTGAGCATGAGTAACGTCGGGATCAGAGCGAAACAAAACGGAATTGAGTGGAGATCAAAACCACACTATTAGTGTGAGTTTATTGTTACACTTTGAAACACAATGTTACATTTGGCGCATTATGAGGAGTAAAAAGTTAAAGCTCATTAGCCACAACTGGAAACTAACCTTCCATTAATGAAACTCACACTCTTTCAAGAGGACATTAACCTCAACACGAACTTCACGTGCTTCAAAGTTAATGTCTTTTGAAACAGACAGTTGCAAATTCATTTTGATGAGACTGACTATCAACTGCATTTACATAGATAGCTTGAGTACGAAGGGGAAATTAAAAGTGGAAAATTGTGATCAATATCAAATTAATGATTTCACTTAGTATTTGAGTGGTATTTACTTCTCATTATTTACTTTTGGCAAACCATTCGCAGGGCGAATCCAAATATGAGTAATAAACACTTACGTTACCCAGAACTGGCTCTCGGAAAAATAGGAAATGCTGAAAGGGAAAGAAGCTTGTCATTCCGGTCTGTGGGACCTAACCCTAGAGCTTTTACATACGAATGCCTCCATCCACTTCTAAAACTCTGCCAGTAAAGTAATCACTCTCAAGAATGTATTTTACTGCATGCGCGATTTCACTTGTTTCACCCATCCTTCCAATTGGGATCATCTTTTCTAGCCGTTCTATGGCTTCTGGTTTCATTTGCTCTGCCATCGCGGTATGTACCACACCTGGTGCAATCGCCGCCGCGCGGATACCGTATCTTGCTAACTCACGGGCCCACGTTGTTGCCATGGTTGCGACCGCCGCTTTAGATGCAGAATAATTGGTTTGACCGATATTCCCTGCTCTCGCGACACTAGAAATATTGATGATAACGCCTTGTGAACCGCTCTCAATCATCTTGACGGCAGCTTCACGCCCACACAAAAATGTCCCCGTAACGTTGACGTTCATGACCAAATTGAATTGATCCAAAGACATCTTACTGATCACGCCGTCTTTTGATTTTACAAGTAACCCATCTCTTAGCACGCCAGCGTTATTGACTAGCCCATTGAGTTGGCCAAAATCTTGGATAACCGCTTCAAACGTGTTTTCAACATCGATTTCGCTCGTTACATCCACTTGATAAGTCAACGCTTTTGCGCTCAGCATTCGGCACTGCTCTTGTGTTTCCATTAAGCCGCTAGCGTTTACATCTAATAACGCTAAATCTGCACCGGCTTGAGCAAGCGTAATTGCCATCATTTGCCCAAGTCCCTGCCCTGCACCTGTAATGGCAATGACACTATTTTTAATATCCATAGTTACTGCACTCCGTCGCTAATAATGTTCCCTATTTCAAGCCTGTTTAGGAGGTCCGAAATGATGAGTTTTACTTCACCATTTCAGACGGTTTTGTAGCAAAACTCAGTCTAGCCCTTCTTACTCTTGTAAAACTCAAACAAGCTTGAGAAGTCGAGCTCGCCATGGCCGCTCGCGTTGTGGAAAGAATATAAATTACGCGCCAGTGAGCCCATCGGAACCGAAGAGTGTGTTTGTAACGCCGCATCTAACCCCAAACCGAGATCTTTCAACATGAGTTTGCTCATAAAGCCCGGTTGGTAATCGTTGCTGGCTGGTGCACTGTCCATCACTCCTGGGCAAGGATTGTAAAGCTCCAATGCCCAATTTCGGCCAGAGCTTTGCAGCATGATGTTTGATAACACTTTGGGATCGAGCCCATGATCGATACCTAGATTTAGCGCCTCGCACGTACCGGACATTAAAATGCCAAGCATAAGGTTGTTACAGATTTTCGCCATTTGACCATCGCCCGCTTTACCGGCATGGAAAACATTTTTTCCCATGTACTGCAAAATGGCATTGGCTTTAGAAAACGCTTCATCCGAGCCACCAACAATAAAGGTTAATGTCGCCGCTTTAGCGCCGGCAACACCACCCGAAACGGGCGCATCGACAAACAACACGCGTTTATTTGCCGCTTCATTCGCGACTAATCGCGCGGAGTCCGGATCAATGGTTGAACAATCAATCATCAAGGTACTTGGCGAGACAAGATTGAGGACACCTACGCCGCCGTGTAAGTCGCCAAGATACACGGAACGAACGTGAGATCCTGCTGGTAGCATCGTGATGACCGTGCTTGCACCATCCACGACTTCCTCGATAGAGCTCGCCACCACCGCACCAAAAGGTGCAAGTTGCTTTGCCGCTTCGCTATCGACATCGAATACTTGCACGTTAAATCCAGACGCTAATAGGTTTTGCGCCATCGGATGCCCCATTCTTCCTAAACCGATAAATGCGATGGTACTCATGATCATTCTCCTTATTGACCTAGTGTTTGTTCACCCAAATCAGCAAGCGGATGTTCGTCATCCGGCCAAAGTGAGGTAAACAAGGTATCGATGACATCTTCATCGACTTCACTGACACTGTTAAACATCCAGTTAGGTTCGCCATCCCGGTCAATAAGCCGAGAACGGACGCCCTCTTTAAACTCACCTAATAAGGCGCTGCGAACCGATATACTCAGCTCCAAGCGGAAGCAATCTGCAAGTGGTAAGCTGTGGTATTCTTTCACTTGTCTGAAGCAAATATGCGCGGTGATTGGACTGCCCGCGGCGAACGTTTGTTTCGCGTTTTCTATCCACTGACTGTTCCCTTCGATAGCCATGATTCGCTGTGCTATCGCATTAAGATCAAAGCCTTTGCACGCTTCCTCTATCTGATCTAAGTATGGACAAATTTGCGTGGTTGGTTTGCTATCAATAACCTGTTCTTCCATTAATTGTAGTAGCGCAGTTACCAACTCTTTCGCATCTTCTTTGCCCCACTGGAGCCGCTTTAGCTCATCCAGTAAGGTGGGATACTGCTCTTCCAACAGTAACCAATCGGCCAAACCAATAGTGACAGCGTCACTTGAATTCACCATTGAACCTGTCAATCCGAGGAATAAACCCACTTGCGGATCTATCTGGCTTAAAAACCACGTACCTCCCACATCAGGATACAGTCCGATATTGATTTCTGGCATAGCAAGGCGTGATGTTGTTGTCACAACTTTATGGCTGGTTCCCATAAAAAGTCCCATTCCACCGCCCATGACAATACCTTCTCCCCAACCGATAATGGGCTTGTTGTAAGTGTGAATGAGATAGTCACACTCATACTCCAACGAGAAATAGTCCGTACAGAACTCTACGATTTTTTCTTTACTCTCGTTATGCATGACGTGATACATAGCTCGAACATCGCCACCAGCGCAGAATGCTTTTTCTCCAGCGCCGGTTAGTACCACACAAGTCACATGCGGATCATCTTGCCACTTGATAAGCTGATCGTTGAGTTGGACCAACATGTCATACGTCAATGCATTCAATGAAGCGGTGTTGTCTAACGTTGCGATACCAATGCGGTGCACGCCATCTAAGCACTCTATTTCACTGATGGTTACCATCCCTGCCATGTGGCCTCCTATCGATTTTTCCATTGCGGTGGGCGTTTTTCTAAAAAGGCGCGAACACCCTCAACTTGATCTTCCGTATCAAAAAGATTCAGAAACAACTCTCGCTCTTTCATTAAGCCGTGCTTAAGTGGCGCAGAGCGCATATTTTGAATGAGCGCCTTACATGCGGCGACAGAAGATGGTGACTGGTTCGCAACAGATTCAGCAAGCTCCAACGCTTTACTTAACGCTTCGCCTTTGGGAACCAACTCCTCAGCCAAGCCTAGTTCTTTTGCTTTGTCAGCGCTAACTTGTTCTCCACATAAAATGATGCGCTTTGCCCAGCCTTCTCCTACTAACGCTGTGAGGTTTTGGGTACCGCCAGCGCAGGGCAAAAGTCCGACTTTGGCTTCAGGTAAAGCAAGTACCGCTTGCTCTTCAACTACTCGAATATCACAAGCTAATGCTACTTCTAAACCTCCGCCCATGGCGTAACCATTAATGGCGGCAATGGAAACACCACGGAATTCCGAGAGTGTTTCAAACGCTTCACCAAAGCATCGCGCCATGTCTAACGCAACCGCTTTGTCACCATCAGAAAATAGCTTGAGATCCGCACCAGCAGAGAAAAACTTTTCTCCACTGCCGGTTAAAACCAGTGCGTAGACCTGCTTATCATCGTTAAGTGTGAGTATCAGCGACTTCAGTGCCTTGAGGCTCTCTGCTGTCCACGTATTGGCTGGCGGGTTGTTCATCGTCACCACCGCAACGTGATTAGCGATCGTATGTTGAATGGCTTCTTGGGTTAATGGCATATATGAATCCTTTCTCAATGAACAAATCCAATACTTCGCTACAGCAAGGTCGACTCCTCAGAGAGCAAACGGCGCGCGATGATTAAACGCATAATTTCGTTCGTTCCCTCCAGAATTTGATGCACACGCACATCTCTGAAATGACGTTCCATTGGATACTCTTTGATATAACCATAGCCGCCATAAAGCTGCAGCGCTTGGTCGCAAACCTGAAAGCCCACATCGGTTGCGAACCGTTTTGCCATCGCGCAATAAGCAGTGGCATCTGGGTCATTTCGGTCGAGCTTACTGGCGGCATAGCGCACCAACTGCCGCGCAGCCACTAGCTCTGTCGCCATGTCTGCCAATTTGAATTGTAAGGCTTGAAACTGCGCAAGCGGCTTGCCGAACTGCTTACGTTCTTGAATATACCATGCCGCCTGATTAAGGGCCTGTTGAGCCGTACCGACGGAGCAGGTCGCAATATTTATACGCCCTCCATCAAGCCCTTTCATCGCAAAGACAAAACCTTGCCCTTCTTCGCCCAGTAAATGGCTAGCTGGAACAACGACATTTTCAAAAGTAACCGCTCGTGTTGGTTGGCTATTCCAACCCATTTTGGGTTCTTTGCGCCCATAGCTGATACCACCTGCTTGAGCAGGAACAACAAATGCAGACACGCCTTTGGCACCCGCTTCTCCAGTTCTCGCCATCACGACCAAAACATCTGTCTCTCCTGCGCCAGAGATAAAGGTTTTGCCACCGTTGAGCACATACTTATCCCCCTTTTTTGTAGCGGAAGTGGTCAGTGCAGCGGCGTCTGATCCTGCGTTGGGCTCGGTTAAGCAATAGGAGCCTAACCACTCCCCCGTAACTAACTTCGGACAGAACTGCGTTTTGGCTTCATCAGTAGCAAAACTGGCTATCATCCAACTGACCATGTTGTGAATCGTCATAAACGCCGTAGTAGACGTACATCCCATGGCCAGTTGTTCAAAGATAATTGACGCATCTAAGCGACTCAGCCCTAGGCCACCTTGCGCTTCTGGAGTGTAGAGGCTCAGGAAGCCTAACTCTCCAGCCTCTCTCAATACATCTTTGGGGAAGATCTGTTTTTCATCCCACTCCGCCGCCATCGGCGCTAAACGCTCATCGGCAAATTGCTGAGCGGTATCGGCAAATGCACGTTGATCTTCATTAAGTTCAAAGTCCATAAAAACTCCTTCTATTCACTCAGCGCAGTTGGATGGTCAAATTGGGCCCCGTTGGAATATCGTCATCAAACCAACGTGCCGTCACCGTTTTAGTCTCGGTATAAAAACGTACCGCTTGTTTACCATACGCATGCAAATCGCCATAGAAACTGCCTCTCCAGCCTGTAAAAGAGAAAAATGGCAAAGGTACCGGAATAGGCACATTGATCCCGACCTGACCGACTTGAATGTCATGCTGATATTTTCTTGCAGCAGCGCCATTAGCCGTAAAAATGGAAGTGCCGTTCCCGTATGGGTTGCGATTCACTAACTCAATGGCTTCTTGTAACGTATCCAGTTCCATGCAAACCAAAACAGGGCCAAATATCTCTTGCGTGTAAATCGACATATTCGCTGTTACACCGCTAAACAAGGTTGGGCCAATCCAGTTTCCATCGGGAAAGCCTTCCACTTCACACTGACTGCCATCGAGTTCACACACTGCGCCTTGTTGTTTGCCATCTTCAATTAGGTCCAATATGCGTTGTTTAGCTTGTTCACTAATGAGTGGGCCATAAGCAGCTTGCTCATCGTCCCAAGGCCCTGGGTGTACTTTCGCCATTGCCTGTTTGAGGTCTGTAATCCATTGTTTTGAATCGCCGACAAATACCGCGACAGAAATCGCCATACAACGTTGCCCCGCCGCCCCAACGGAGGCCCCCACTAGGTTATTCACCACTTGTTCTTTGTTCGCATCAGGCATGATCACCATGTGATTTTTAGCACCAGCAAAAGCTTGAACCCGTTTAAAATGTTTAGTCCCTGTGGTGTAGATATAACGGGCAACAGGAACCGAGCCAACAAATGACACCGCTCGAATGTCAGGATGAGCCAGCAGAAAGTCGACTTGGTCTTTGCGACCATGAACAATTTGCAACACTCCTTTCGGCGCGCCAGCTTGCTCAAATAGTTCGGCTAAACGAATAGAGGTCAACGGCACTTGTTCGGAGGGTTTAAGCACAAACGTATTGCCCGCCGCGATGGCGATTGGGAACATCCACAACGGAATCATGGCAGGAAAGTTAAACGGCGTAATGCCGCAACACACACCTAGGGGCTGAATCATTGAGTAACTATCAATATCCGTGGCAACGTTTTCGACGGTTTCGCCCATCATATTGCTGGCAATGTTTGCAGCCTGCTCAACAACCTCTATACCTCGCCACACATCGCCTTTAGCATCCGCTAAAATCTTACCCGTTTCATGAGAAAGCAGTGTGGCAAGCTCATCATGATGTTCTTTGAGAAGGTGCTGATAACGAAGCATGACTCTGGCACGCTCGGATACTGCCACTTCCTTCCAGGATTGGAATGTCTCTTTCGCATTATCAATGGCGGCTTCCATCTCGTGATCCGTTGAGCAGGGAACGTACGCAATGACATCATTGGTGGCAGGATTGGTCACCTCAACCCAATCCGAAGTTTGAGATTCACGAAACTCTCCACCAATAAACAAGGGAACCAAACGAGTCATCATTTACTCCTTTCTGATTTCAATTAAAGCGGTATTTCAATGCCTATCGCCGTTGCCTCTCCACCACCGATACAAAGTGACGCAACGCCTCGCATCACTTTTTTGGCGTCTAGATCACCGTCGGTACCTAAAGCTTGTAGCTGACGCAAACTATGAATCAATGTCACCAGAATTCGTGCGCCACTTGCGCCTATCGGATGCCCGAGTGCACACGCTCCGCCTTTAATATTGACTTTGCTCATATCAAGCCCAAGTTCTGCTACCGCGATTTGTGTCACGACAGCAAAGGCTTCATTGATTTCCCACAGATCCACTTCGTCAATTGACCAATCCAACTGGGACAACAACTGTTCAATCGCATAAACGGGAGCCAAAGTATATTCAGCAGGTTTTCTGGCGTGTGTGGCGTGAGACTTGATAACGGCGAGTGGCTCAAGACCTTGGTGGATCGCAGTCTCTTCATCCATTAGAACAAGCGCTGCAGCGCCATCGGAAATCGCACTCGAATTCGCAGCGGTCACCGTGCCTTTTTTATCAAATGCAGGTTTGAGTTGAGGGATTTTATCCAGATCAATCGAGCGCGGGTGCTCATCGTAATCCAGCGTTCCTTGTTCAGACTTGGTGTTGAATTCAATCGGTGAGAGCTCGTCGGCAAATAAACCTCGTTCTTGAGCTTCCAACGCACGTTTTGCCGACATCACTGCCCATTCGTCCATGTGCTCTCTGGTGAACTTAAGCCTGTCTGCGACGTGCTGAGCATAAACACCCATTAAGTGCCCTTCGTACGCATCTTGCAATCCATCGAGAAACATGTGGTCATACGTCGACTGGTGGCCCATGCGCATTCCCTTTCTCGCCTCTTTCAATAAATACGGCGCATTGGTCATACTCTCCATACCACCAGCAATGGCCGTTCGAATCGTTCCAGCTTTGATAAGATCGTGCGCCAACATGACGCTCTTCATGCCGGAACCACACACTTTATTGATAGTCGTGCACCCTACACTCATGGGTAAATCCGCACCAATTGCCGCTTGTCTCGCCGGGGCTTGCCCACAACCCGCAGGGAGCACACATCCCATGAAGACTTCATCTACAGATGTCACATTCACTTCGTGCATTGCCGCCTTGATCGCCAGTGCGCCTAATTGGGGAGCGGAGTAAGTTTGCAACTTTCCTTGAAAGCGCCCGATCGGCGTTCTCTTCGCGCTGACAATCCAGATGTCTTTTTCCATGATTCGCATTCCCTTGAGGTATATGTGAACACTAGACTGACTGATAACGCCCTTGCATGACATTGCTTACCAAGTGCTACGCCAGTCTTTGTCGCCCTTTCTCACTGACAAACTTTCATACTGCGATTTCTTGACGTTTACGTAAGCATAGCACTAGCCTTTACAATGAGATGAAAAAACACACCAAGTAGGCGTTTATCTTTCAAAATTTGCGTTCGGCCTTTCCGATGAAGGTTCGATTTCCAGAAACTGGATTTTTATTCGAGGTAAGTATGTTATGGAAAAATACAAGATCAGTGACCTCGCCAAGGAGTTTGATATTACCACTCGCAGTATCCGGTTTTATGAGGACGTAGGTCTGATTGAACCAGAGCGAAAAGGCAACATGCGCGTTTATCAACGCAGAGATAAAATTCGTCTCAAACTGATTTTAAGAGGGAAACGGCTCGGTTTTTCACTGGCAGAAATTCGTGAACTTTTCGAGCTCTATGACATGCAACAAACCGAAGGACAGTTATTGAAAATGCTCAATATCATTGAAGAGAAACAAGCCGTCCTACAACAGCAACTCAATGACATCAGCGTCGTAATGGCAGAGTTGAATGCCGCTAAAGAACGCTGTATTCAAACACTCAAAAGCAAAGAGACATAACCGCTATACTCAAATAGCGACACTGCAATCGGCTTTTCCACCTTACCTCTGATATCGGGAGACGTTATGAAAAGCACCTACACCCCACTCAATTTCGGACTTGGTGATACCATCGATATGCTCCGAGACCACGTTAATGCCTTTGCTACGGAACATATTGCTCCCATCGCCGCAAATATAGACCGCGATAACCAGTTTCCGAAGCATTTGTGGCCTTTGTTTGGAGATATGGGGTTGCTCGGTGTCACCGTCGATGAAGAATTTGGTGGTGCAGACATGGGATACCTCGCTCACGTTGTTGCAATGGAAGAAATCAGCCGTGCCTCTGCGTCTGTCGCTTTAAGCTACGGCGCTCATTCTAACCTGTGCGTCAATCAGATCTTTCGCAATGGCACGCCTTCTCAACGCAAGAAATACCTTCCCAAACTCATCGATGGTACGCACGTTGGCGCCCTAGCTATGAGCGAGCCCAATGCCGGTTCAGACGTGATAAGCATGCAACTGAAAGCGGAGAACAAGGGTGACCATTTTGTACTGAATGGCAACAAAATGTGGATCACTAACGGTCCCGACGCTGACATAGTGGTGCTTTACGCTAAAACGGATGTCAATGCAGGTTCACGAGGTATTACCGCATTCATTGTTGAACGCAACGTCGAAGGTTTCAGCCATGCTCAAAAGCTGGATAAACTAGGCATGAGGGGCTCGAACACTTGCGAACTTGTATTTAACAATTGCGTAGTGCCGAAAGAGAATATTCTTGGCGAGCTGAATCAAGGCGTCGAGGTGTTAATGAGTGGACTAGATTACGAGCGCGTCGTCCTTGCTGCCGGACCACTCGGGATAATGCAAGCTTGCATGGACATTGTGGTCCCGTACGTACATGAACGAGAGCAGTTTGGAAAATCCATTGGCGAGTTTCAGTTAGTTCAGGGCAAGATCGCCGATATGTACTCTCGAATGAGTGCAGCAAAAGCGTATGTATATACCGTCGCAGCGGCTTGTGATCGAGGTAACGCAACACGCAAAGATGCCGCAGGAGCGATTCTGTACAGTGCAGAACTCGCCACACAAATGGCACTTGATGCAATACAGTTGCTCGGTGGGAATGGCTACATCAATGAATACCCTGCTGGTCGTTTGCTACGTGATGCAAAGCTTTATGAAATCGGCGCGGGTACCTCAGAGATTCGCCGCATGTTAATAGGCCGAGAACTGTTCGAAGAATCTCGCTAAAGGAACATACGACAAGGAAGTCATTATGGCCATTATCAAAAGTAAAACTAAGCCAACTGACGAGTTATTTCTTTCCAATAAAGCTGCGATGGAAACGTTGGTCACTCAACTGAATCAACATATCGAGACCATCAAACAAGGAGGCGGTGAAAAAGCCATTCAGCACCAGAGGCAAAAAGGAAAACTCCCCGCACGAGAACGCATCGCGCGCTTGCTTGATGACAACACTGATTTTCTTGAAATTAGCCAGTTTGCCGCCTGGCAAGTGTATGACGAATCCATCCCCTGCGCTGGCGTTATCGCCGGCATTGGTTTCATAGCGGGGATTCAATGTATGGTCATCGCCAACGATGCTTCGGTAAAAGGCGGAACCTACTACCCACTCACGGTAAAAAAACACCTTAGAGCGCAAGAGATAGCCCAACGTTGCCAACTCCCCTGCGTATACTTGGTGGACTCCGGTGGCGCAAATCTCCCTCATCAGTCCGACGTCTTCCCCGACAAAGAACACTTTGGTCGCATTTTCTTTAACCAAGCGAGGATGTCAGCAAAAGGCATCCCTCAGGTTGCTGTTGTGATGGGGCTTTGCACTGCTGGGGGCGCATATGTTCCTGCCATGGCGGATGTGTCCATTATGGTCAAAGAGCAAGGCACCATATTTTTGGCGGGACCGCCTCTGGTGAAAGCGGCCACTGGCGAAGTCGTGACGGGTGAAGAGCTCGGCGGTGCAGACGTGCATTGTCGTAAATCTGGTGTTGCTGATTATTACGCTGAAAATGATGAGCATGCCCTAATGCTTGCCCGAGAAGCCATTGCCAATGCCAATAGAGCGAAACCGATTAAGCCGGAAAACACCGTGCTACCTCCCCGCTACGATGCTGAAGAAATCTACGGAATCGTGAATGCCAACTTACGACTATCATTCGACGTCCGAGAAATCATCGCCCGCATCGTCGATGATTCTGATTTTGACGAATTCAAAGCCTTGTACGGCAGAACGTTAGTGTGTGGCTTTGCTCGCATTCACGGACACTTGATCGGCATTGTGGCAAACAACGGCATCTTGTTTTCTGAATCGGCACAAAAAGGCGCGCACTTTATTGAACTTTGCGCCAAACGGAAAATACCGCTTATCTTTCTCCAAAACATTACCGGATTTATGGTCGGGAAAAAGGTGGAAGAAGAAGGCATCGCAAAACATGGCGCCAAGCTGGTGATGGCCGTCGCTTGTGCTGACGTACCAAAGTTTACCGTAATCATCGGTGGGTCGTACGGCGCTGGCAATTATGGCATGTGCGGCCGAGCTTATGATCCAACCATGATGTGGATGTGGCCGAACGCTCGTATTTCTGTGATGGGCGGAGAACAAGCGGCAGGCGTCTTAACACAAGTTCGAAAAGACGCGAAGGAACGCCAGGGAGAAGCGTGGTCAGAGCAAGAAGAACACACTTTTAGAGAATCGATCATAGACTTGTATGAAACACAAGGACATCCCTATTTTGCGAGCGCTCGGCTATGGGATGACGGAATTATTGACCCCAAACAAACGCGTCAGGTGTTGAGTCATGCGCTGACGGCAGCATTAAATGCCCCCATTCCTGATAGCGAGTTTGGCGTCTTCAGAATGTAAATATCCAGAGATAAATTAAGGAAGTAAGTATGCAGGAAATGCAACCAAGCATTATTCCCAACGCCCAAAGACAAGATGACGTTCTTTGGCATGTCGATGACAATGGCGTAGCGACCATCACTCTAAACAGAACAGCCAAGCACAATGCTTTTGATGCTTGTACGATCGACTTGCTGATCCACCGCCTAGATTATCTCGCTTTACGAACGGATGTGCGATGCTTGGTATTAAAAAGTAACGGCAAGCACTTTTCATCCGGGGCCGACCTGAATTGGATGCAGTCGATGGCCGACAGCACGAGGCAAGATAATTTCGTTGATGCCCAAAACTTGGCAAGACTCATGGAAACACTAGATTCGTTCCCTCAACCCACCATCGCGGTTGTACAAGGCTCCGCTTATGGCGGCGCGCTGGGATTGATTTGTTGCAGTGATATCGCCATCGCAAGCCAATGTGCTAACTTTTGCTTAAGTGAAGTTAAGCTTGGTTTAGTTCCGGCAACCATTGCGCCTTACGTCATGCGCGCGATGGGGAATCGACAAGCTAGACGCTATATCTTAAGTGGTGAAGTCATTTCAGCCGAGGATGCCGAACGGTTTGGTATTGTGCACGAAGTGAAAGAAGCCAAACAACTTGAAAATGCGGTCGATAGCGTGATCAAGACGTTACTACTTAATAGCCCAGATGCGATGCGCAAAGCGAAAACGCTCTGTCACCAATGTCATCAAAACCCCATCGATCAACAACTGATTCACTATACCAGCAAGCTCATTGCGGACATTAGGGTATCGCCACAAGGCCAAGATGGCTTGCAAGCGTTTCTTGAAAAACGAAACCCAAGTTGGGTAACCAAATCACAGGACAAGTAATGCTGCCTTCCAAAGTAAATATTGTCGAAGTAGGTCCACGAGATGGGTTGCAAAATGAATCTCCTGTTGCGACCCAGACTAAAATCCGGTTGATCAACTTACTCTCTGATACTGGGCTAACGCATATTGAGGCGGGCTCTTTTGTTTCGCCCAAATGGGTGCCACAAATGGCGGACTCAACAGAGGTCATGAAAGCAATAACAAGGCGAAATCATGTTACTTATTCTGCCCTGACACCAAATCTAAAAGGCTTCGAACAAGCCTTGGAGGCTGGTGCCAATCAGGTCGCAATTTTCACTTCATCATCAGAAGGATTCTGCCAACACAATATCAATTGCTCGATTGCAGAAAGTTTAACTCGCTTCGAGCCTGTAATGCGATTAGCCACCAAACACAGCATCCCTGTTCGAGGTTATCTATCCTGCGTTGCAGATTGCCCTTACGACGGTCCAACAGCCCCTAAACAGGTGGCGAGCGTGACCAAATCGCTCATCGATTTAGGGTGCTATGAAGTATCCCTAGGCGATACAATCGGCACAGGCACGCCAAATCGAATTGCTGCTATGCTGGAAGCCGTCATGTTGGTTGCACCTCTTCCCCAGCTTGCTGTCCATTTCCACGACACATGGGGACAAGCTCTCACCAACATTTATCAGGCACTGAGTATGGGCATCAACACCATCGACAGTAGTGTAGCTGGGCTGGGTGGATGCCCATACGCTCATGGCGCATCAGGGAATGTCGCAACGGAGGATGTACTGTATTTATGCCAAGGGTTAGGAATAGAGACGGGGATCGACTTAGAGCTACTGGCTAAAGCTGGCTGGATGATCAGCGAAGAGCTGGGTCGGCAGCCTACATCAAAAGTGTCATTAGCATTGCGTAACCGCGTATTATCACTTTCGTAGAAGGCCATCCGGCACCTCAAATTCTCCCAACCCAAGTTAATTTGCTCTACTTTCGGGTAGGGAAGCGAAACCGCCCGCCAGTACGATAAATAATTAGAGAAAATAAGATAAGCACACAGCCTACTAGCTTATTTGCCGTTAGCACTTCGCCATACCACAGCACGCTTAGAATGACGGTCCAAACTGGCTCTAATATCATGATCAAGGCAGCATTACCTGCCTGAACAAATTTTTGCCCCATGGTTTGCATTACGTAACGCAAGCTCGTCGCTAGCAAAGTGCTCAACGCGAACCACCACCAAATGGAGGAGTCAACCTCTGCCGGAAAAGACTCCATAAAGAAAGAAACCAACAAACCTAAACAACCAGCAGAAAAAAGCTGCACGCAAGTAAGCAGCAACACAGGTAGTTTTTGAGAGTATTTGCTGTTCACATTAAAATGAAGCGCCAAAACCAGTGCTGCACCAAGAAACCAAAATTGACTGGCCGATTGCTTCCAACCGCCAACTAAAGAGAGACAGGCGAGACCTAATACCGCGATAGGCAAAGAGAGCCAGAAAATTCGTTGTGGTCGTTGACGAAACATAACCCACGCAACAATAGGCACAAATAGCATGGAGAGACTCATGATAAATGCGCCTTCCCCGAGCGTGTCGCTGATGGAGATGGCGTAAATCCATGTCATAACGGCACTGCCTAACAGGAGCCCGACACCACCAGCAGAAAGCACATCTTTCAAATTCGCTTTGAGCAAAGGTCGATAGCACAACGGCAGCAGACAGAGCGATGCAATAGTAAATCGCGCCCCGATAAAGCCGAAAGGTGGTAAACCCTGTATTGTTTCCTTAGAAAAGATCCAACCAAGTGCCGCGATCATCGTTGTCGCAACCAGAATAACCGTCGCTTTGCGTTCTGAGTTAAACATAAGTACTCACAAAATATGGAACACAGTATCGCAGCAAGGGAAGTTTGCTGCGCTGTTGTATCAATTTGAAAGGAGTTTCTGTCGAGCGGAAGTGAAAGCCCGATTCTCTCCTGTGTTGTTGTTAAGCAGATTGAAGTTCTGCGGTCGGATACATTAAAGGCAGGTAAAGTCTTAAGGCAAGCGTTTTCGTATACTAAATTGCCTAAGCATCTTATGCACTAAACAAACTGGCTAAAATTTGGACCGGATGTCGAACGACCTCCCCTTCAAAACGCTTAACTTGACTGCGGCAGGAGTACCCCGTGGCTAACACACGCTCAGTGGGCAGGTTCTTTATATTCGGTTTCCAACTCAGTTGATAAATAGCTTCAGACGTACTTTTCTTATCCACTTCATGGCCGAATGTCCCTGCCATACCGCAACATCCCGCAGGTATCACATGCAGTTTTAAGCCAAAGTGATGAAAAATAGACTGCCAAGATTTCTCAGTCTGCGGTATTTTGGTCTTTTCTGTGCAATGCGCCATCAAATACCAAGGCTCTTCATCCGATGCGCGTACAACTGGCCATTCATTGAGTGTATCCACCAGCCATTCATGAGCCGTATAAACTGTAAATTCGCCCCGCTTTTCTTTTAGAACCTGATGGTATTCATCACGATAACAAAGCACTAAGGCAGCATCGATACCGATCATAGGAATTTCAAGCTCAGCAACTTGGTTGAGAAAATCCGAAGTGTTTTGTGCATTTCTGGCGAATGCCTTAAGGAAACCTTTTACATGTTGAGCTTTCCCATTAGGTTTGAAAGGCAGAACAACAGGGTGTTTCCCTAACCGCTGCAATAACTGAATAAAGTCCGCAACCAACTCGGCTTCATAAAAGCTGGTAAATGGATCTTGAACAATCAAGACGTAATTTTGCTTCACTTCTGGGGAAAGCGATTCTAGATACGCAAAGTCAAACGGGCTCACGCCAAGTGCCTGACATCGATTTTGCAACGTAGGGATAGATAGCACTGGCGAATCAATAAAACCGATGGATGTCTCTAATACCTGCGTAACGGGCCGAGTAGATGCAATTTGATTAACCAGCTTGGGGGCTTTTGCCATAATCGGCAGCAGTTGCTCAATATTCGACACCAGATAGTCGCGCAGAGGTCTGCGATAACGTGAGTGATAGAGGTGTAAAAAACGCGCTCTAAAATCAGGCACATCAACTTTAACAGGGCACTGACTCGCACACGCTTTGCACGCTAGACAGCCATTCATCACCTCATAAACTTCATGCGATAGGTCATCAGATGTGGGGCGAGATATCAGTTGACTCAGCTTCTGAGCCAAAAGCTTAACCGATAACGTTTGATTGAGAAGCTGTTGTTCGTTAGCGAGCAAATCGAAGCCACTGTCATTAAGGCGACGCAGCCATTCACGCATTATCCCAGCCCTCCCTTTCGGAGAGTGGCGACGATCGGCTGTTACTTTAAATGATGGACACATTGGGCTATCAGCATCGTAATTAAAACACAGCCCATTGCCATTGCAAGACAGCACGGGCTTAAGCGACTCTCGGACTTCTACGGGGATCTGACGATCATAGTAGCCACGCTTGGTCGCTGTGACTTTTACCATTTCAGCGTCGCTATTCAGTGGCGTGCAAATCTTGCCCGGGTTCATTTTATTGTCGGGGTCAAACGCCGCTTTAATGCGCCTTAATTCAGTAAAGAGCTCATCACCAAAGAAGGCAGGTCCATATTCTGAACGATATCCTTTACCGTGCTCTCCCCACATTAAACCATTGTATTTTGCCACCAGCGCGACCACATCATCGGATAGTTGATGCATCAACGCTTCTTGCCCAAGGTCACACATATCGAGCGCCGGACGCACGTGAAGGACGCCAGCATCCACATGCCCAAACATGCCATAATGCAGGTTATTGCTGTCTAGCAACGTACGAAATTCCGCGATAAAGTCCGCCAAATTTTCAGGCGGCACACAGGTATCTTCCGCGAATGCAATCGGCTTTGCCTGACCTTTGGTCGCGCCAAGCAGCCCAACCGCTTTCTTGCGCATTCCATAAATAGCCTGGATGTCTTGGGGTTCACGACAGACTTGATAACCGATGATACCACTGCGGCGGTGAGCCATTTCTTTATCGAGAATTGAAAGTAAGCGTTCAACTTTATCCTCAATATCATCGTTGTGACTGCCTGCGAACTCGACAAAGTTAATCCCTTGCATCTCTTTGCCCTGCACATCTGAGATCGCGTGTTTTACCGAGTGCCAGACAATGTCTTCTCTTGCAAGATTAAGCACCTTTGCATCAACCGTCTCTACCGATAGCGCCTCTGCTGCGACCATCAAGGGAGCATTTCGCAATGCAGAATCAAAGCTATCGTATTTAACGTTCACTAACCGTCGCGTGGTAGGTATTCGCGTAAGATTGAGCTTGGCTTCAGTGATAAAAGCTAACGTACCTTCAGAGCCACATAATATTCTCGTGACGTCAAACTCTTCACTCTTGTCGTTTATGGCATTTTTTAGGTCATAACCAGTAAGAAATCGATTCAGAGGAGGAAACTTATCCAGAATCTGTTGACGCTTGTCTCGACAAACTTCCTCCGTAATTTTTAACGCTCGCGATACTACATCACTGTTTAACCATTTGTTTTGTTGAATTGCTTCGGTATCGAGCACCGAACCATCCGCCAATACGGCTTTGAGCGCCAACACATGATCCGAGGTTTTACCATATTGCAAAGAGCCTTGGCCTGATGCATCGGTATTAATCATCCCACCTAATGTTGCGCGGTTGCTGGTCGACAGATCTGGCGAGAAGAAATAACCATAAGGGCGAACGATGTCGTTGAGTTGATCTTTGACTATCCCAGTTTCCACTCTCACCCAGCCTTCCTGCTCGTTAATCTCTAACACTCGATTCATGTAGCGAGACAGATCAACCACGATCCCCGAGTTCAATGATTGTCCGTTGGTGCCCGTTCCGCCTCCTCTGGGCGAAAAGGTCAGGTGCTTAAATTCATCACGTGCACTGACCTTGCCAAGTATTACCACATCATGATGGTTGGCAGGAAAGACGACCGACAAAGGAAGTTGCTGGTAGACGCTGTTGTCAGTCGCCATACTCAATCGAGTGGTATAACGAGCATCAGTATCCCCCTTGAAACCAAGTTGTTTAAGGGTGTTAAAGAACTTGATAACCACAGGATCAGAGGAAACCTGTAGCGGAAGTGCAGGAAGCATAATTTGAATCGGTGCCTTACGGTTGTCTTTTTAGGTTCGTAACATGAATGCGGAGTTAAAAGTGGTAGAGGCGCTTGGGGTTATCGACCAGAATCTTGCCAAACAGTGTCGTATCTTGCGTCCAGTGCCACAAGGTATCTAATAGCTGGCCATCATTTGGCATCTCAGCAGCAAAACATGGATGAGGCCAATCCGAGCCCCAGACGCATTGCTCTTCATTCGCTTCTAACAAAGCTTGAGCAAACGAAGAAACGTCATCATAAGGCGGAGATTGAAGCGACAAACGATACGGTGCCGACAATTTTGTCCACACTTTCCCTTCGGCCTTAAGCTTCAATAAGGTTTGAAAACCAGGATGAGAAATCAGCTTGTTTGTTGGCATATGTCCAAGATGATCAATCACTACGGGCACGGGTAAAGCCCTTAATCGCTGATATAAGTCATCAAACTGCGAAACATCAATTAAGCATTGAAGGTGCCAGTGTCGCTCTGCAAGGCGAGCCGCTAAACGTTCAACATCACGCCACTCAATACCACCTTTAAACAGCAGGTTCATCCGCACCCCACAAAATCCGGCTGCTTGTAGCTCATCCAGCGTTTGCTCGGACACATCCGCATCCACGACCGCGAGGCCTTTGTAGTCGTAACCTTGCTGGCGTAAATACCGTAATGTATCAAGATGCAACTGGTTGTCATTGCCATACACACTCGGCTGAACCAGCACGCCATGACGGATGCCTAATTGCTGGTGCAAATGCAGGTACGCGCCGACGCTGGCATCGGGTGGCGTGTAGGTTCGCGTTTCACAGTACGGATAACGTGAAGAAAAAACGTGGGCATGACAATCAACCGCGCCTTCAGGAATCGCGATTGTTGGTTTATTTACAAATGGGTCAGCCGCTTCACAAAATGGAATTATGCTCATCGAAAATCATCCTGTCAGAAAGATAGAGGTGCCATCAGTGAAAGCACCTCTTGAAGACTTAACTGAAGTTCTCACTCAACCAGTTCGCGATCACGCCAGAGAACTGAATAAACTTAGGATCGTCGTCCAACATCCACTCAGTGTGACCACCTTCAGGCAGTAAGAATAGAGATTTCGGTCCAGGGTATTTCGCGTACAGCGACTTTGCTTCGGTCACTGGGTGAAGGTCGTTTTCTGCACCGTGCGCAATCAAGATTGGCGCGTCTGCAAATCGCTCGTCCAGTAGAGCTTCCGGTTTGAAATTGATGAGAGAATCCGCAAAATCCAGATCAGATGTCACGCCGTAGCCCGGCGCTTTGACCAGTTCAGTGAATACATATTCGCGGCTTACTGGATCAAGCGGGTAGATTTCAAATGGATCAATCCCCTGCTTTTCTCCACCAAGAGCAAGACGTGTACGCTCTTCTAACATAAATTGACGGAACGCTTTCCAGCCGTGCTCGCCACGTTGAGCAACCTGAACACGTACCGCATCATAAAAGCCGTTCATGGAGATAAGGCCATCAATCGCATCTTGGCAAACTCGGTAAGCATCAAGAATTAATCCCCCCGCCATGCCCCAGCCAGCCAGTACGACTTTGCGGCCTTCCTCGTCAGCGCGCTGTTTCACAACCGCAACCGCGTTCGCGATGTCGCGTACTTGTTCATCCAAAATAACTCGCTCACGAATGCCCTCAGATTCGCCAAAGCCACGGTAGTCAAATCCGAATACCGTAAAGCCCTTCGCAGTTAAGGCTCTCGCGTAACGCTCTGGGTGAATATTTTTTTGCCCAGTAAAGCCTGAGCAGACAATAACGATCGGTAAGTCTGGGTTGTTAACGTTCTCGTCAGTAAAGAAAGCGCCATCAAGGCGTAGACCATCACTAATTACTGGGGCTTTTTGTTCAATCATAATTATCTCGTCCAAATGAATGTGTATGCTCGACAAAGAAGTCCTTGTCTTAAGTCACATCATGTTCGAATTTTGATAGCAATAATTTAACAATTGCGACATTCTTATCCAGAAATACGACATAGATGAACTGCCCACTTGGTGACCACAGAGAATGAAAACGACACACACGTATCGCATTGGTTTTTTCCTTATTCCTGATTTTTCGATGCTCTCTTTTTCGGCGGTTATCGAACCTCTTCGAATGGCCAACCGCCTCGCTGGTTGCGATTTGTATCAGTGGGATATTTATGGATTCGAAGATAAAGAAGTATCGGCCAGTAATGGCGTTTCATTCTCGCCAACACAGTCAGTCAACAACATTGCCCATTTAGACTTGCTGCTGGTTGTGGCAGGTATTGGCGCCCATGTTGCTGCTGCGAGTGGCTCGGTGAATCAGTGGTTAAAGCAAGCGCTTCGTCAAGGTATCGCCGTGGGCTCGACTTCGACAGGCAGCGTGTTGTTAGCAAAAGCTGGCCTGTTAAAAAACAAAACGTGTACCGTGCATTGGGAGTCCGCCAATAGTCTGGCAGAGGAGTTTCCAAACATTAACGTGACCAGCGAGTTGTACGAATTCGACCCACGCACACCAACTTGTTCGGGCGGCCTAGCCGGTTTGGATATGATGCTTCATTTAATTACAAACCAACATGGGAGTGACTTGGCGAATCAAGTGGCTGAGCAATGCATTCACCCTGCGATTCGACCAGCGCATGATAATCAGCGTATGTCGTTAATCCGTAAACATAACATCCGCCACCCGCGCCTGCTCGACGCTGTAGAGATCATGGAAGCCAACATGGAAGAGCCGCTAAAATGCTATGAAATTGGCGAACAAGTAGGATTATCGGTCAGGCAGATGGAAAGATTATTTTTGCAATACTTGCAAGACAAACCAGGTAATTACTACCTTCAATTGCGCTTAGAACGCGCTCAACATTTGTTGTTGCAAACCATGCTGTCCATTACTCAAATCAGCACCGCTTGTGGGTTCAGTTCTACATCGTATTTTGCGCGCTGCTACAAAAAACGTTATGAAAAAACGCCGCGTGAAGAGCGACGTTTAGCTTAAGATTGAGTAAGAGAAAAGAAGTTCGATCTCATAGTGACTTGCTAGGCGACGTGTCAGATGGCTTATCAGACAAAGTGCCTTGGTAAAGCAATGATAGCCAAGCAAGTACCCGCTCTTTACTGGCTTTATCAAGTTGCAAACAGCCCTCTTCTATCGCTGACACGCGCGAAGCGGGTAGTTCTTTCTCTGCCAAAGTACGAAACTTACCTCGCATCTCGTCTCGACTGAGCGGATTTTCAGGATTACCTCGCGCAATACAGGGAGGCGAAGTCAGTTTGTCGCCATTTTTCAACGTCACCACGACATGCGCCCAGCGTTCGGCTGGAAACTTATCATTGTAAACGGGCTCTTCAATTAACCTCATCCGCTCCGTAAGTGCCAAGCGAGCAGGATCTTTCAGTCCTTTGGTGACGGCTTCTACCGTAACCGTATTATCAATAACCGCACTCGCGACTGAAAATGGCAAACTGTACTGAGCCTGCTCGGTTGTCTCTGGGCGCTTGGTATGCAGGCACACCGCCTGATGAAAGCTGTGAACTTCGATAAGTTCAATCTCATCAGGTTCTAGTTTATTTTCTTGTTGCAGCGCTCTCACTGCTTCAACCGCGGGTTGAGCCCAACGACAAACCGGATACGGTTTAAAGTATTGCTCCAGGATATACCAGCGCTGCCCTAAATCTGCCCACAAAGCGTGAGTTTGTTGGTCCAGCAGAGTCACGGCTGGCGCACCAGTAAAGCCCTCTTCTGCTAGCTCTGCACTGGCAAAGCCCGCCATCGCTCCCCAGCCAGAGCCGTCTTTGAGCATGGTTGGATGTTCAATACAACGCATCATTTGGCTGCGTGGACCATAAAACTCAGCAATGCCGAGCGCATGCCCTGTTTGTGCCTCCGTTAATTCTTTTCTTCTTGCAGATACTGCGGCGACGCCCAGCGCATTCCAAGCACCAGAAGTATGGTAGTCACAAGCGGTTTGATGCAGCGCGATTCCGGCGCGAGTTGCTATTTCGTAGCCAATGACGAGGGACGTTAATAACTCTTCTCCCGTAACTGCTGACTCATGCATACTGGCGAGCAGCCCCGGCAAAACAGCAACGCCTACATGGCCTTTCGTCAGGACTTGGCCGTCGTGCGCGTCCATACTGTCAATCAACATGCCGCCATATAGAGTCGCCCCACAACCACTGGCCGTGTGATCAGAAAACAGCATCGGCGTATCGCCGGCAAACTGCTTCTGCGCGAGTTTGGCTACCATATTTTGCAGCTGCGTCGCTTTACCAGCTGCGGCGACACCTAACAAATCCAAGACGCAATATTTCGCTTGTTCAATAACGTCAGCAGGAAGCTGTTCAAAGGTTAATTCGTGAATAAATCGATGAATAGATTGCATCATCTACTGCTCCAGTTTTAGCGTTTTGCCTTCGACAATAGCGTTGTGATCAATGGTGTATTGCTGTCTCGCATGGTAGGCAGCTCGAATCTGGCTTTATCAATATCGTCCAATGACAAGGTCGCAGTTATCAAGGTTTCACCGTCTTCTGCCTGCGCCAAGAGCTCGCCCGTTGCAGACAAAATACAGCTTCCTCCCCAAAACCACGCTTCGCCCTCTGGCCCGTAACGATTGGCCATCAAAACTGGGGTTCCGTAGAGCACCGCATAGAATTTAACGTTAACTAACCAGTTGTCTTCATTGGAAAAGTCTTTACTGACAATACTGCTGGCCGAGTTGATCGGCGCGAGCAAGATTTCAGGCTTATCGAGTAGCGCACAATGAACCAAAGGTGGATTCCATAAATCGGCACAAATTAAAACCGAGCCTCGCCAATTATCATCAAGAGAAACGCTGGTGGTGGCATCTCCCGAATGAAACCACTTGCCCTCTTCAAGCCCACCATAGGTTGGTAAGTTGATTTTGCGATGCACAGCAACCACCGTACCACCGAGCAACCAAGCCATCGCGTTGTAGTATTCTCCCGGAGCAACCTGTTCCACAAAGCCGACAATCACGGACATGTGCGGCGCAAGTTGCGCAAGCTCTTTAAGCCGAGCATCATCACGCTTCATGGCGACTTCACGCACAGAAGATTGGAGCTGGTATCCGGTCAAGGAGAGTTCAGGAAACAGCAATAGCTGCGACCCCAAGGCCGCAGCTTGCTTTATGTAATCCTGATGAGTATTCAGATTGGCATTCACATCGCCTAACTGGGCGTTGATTTGGGCCACACTGACTTGCAGGATAGTCATGGTATTACCCCAAGTTATGCTCAGATAGGAACTGGCTTGCGACTTCTGAGATCGAACGTCGCTCCACATCAACTTGTTGATTCAAAGTCGACATCGTATCGCCATCGATCGCCGCAGAAAGCGCGTTCATTTGCTCGGCAAGCTCTGGGTTCGCATCTAGCGTTTCTTGGCGAACCACAGGAGTGATCGCGTAATCAGGGAAGAACTGTTTGTCATCCGTTAAAACGGTAAAACCAAATGCTTTGATACGACCATCTGTTGCGAATACGAGCGCAGCATCGACTTCTTTCCCTTTTAGCGCATCATAAGTTAACCCAGTATCCATGCGTTTCACTTGGTCTCGTGAAGCTTTGAATTTGTAGGTTTTCTGTAAAGGTCGGAAGCCATCTTTTCGTGCATAGAATTCCGCATTCAAAGCAATGGTCATTGGCGGGTCTTGGCGCATTTGCTCGGCGAAGTCGGATAAGGTTGAGATGCCACGTTGTTTCGCATCGTCACTGCGCATAGCGAGCGCGTAGGTGTTGTTCGCTTTTGAAGTGTTAAGCCAAACTAGGCCTTTCTTGGCATCGAGTTCCTTAACGCGTTGATACACTTGCTCTGCTGGGAGCTTGTCTTTGACTTTGTTGTAAATGATCAGTGATGTGCCCGTGTATTCCCAATAAAGATCAATCTGGCCGTTTTCTTGCGCTTTACGCAAAACCGCACTGCCCATGCCCGAACGCTTATCAACGTCGTAGCCTTTTTTGGTTAAATATTGAGACGTGATCTCCGTTAAAAGCTGTTGTTCTGTAAAGTTTTTACCACCTACGACGATTTCCGCGGATGCGTGAAAACTTGAAAGCAGTACACCAACGGCCAGCAAGCGGCGAGTAATTTGCTTTAACATGTTTGACTCCTGTCTGTGTTCAATTTTTAGGATTGTTATTGTCTAGCTCTAATAGGGTTACAGCCTTTAGGTACAGTGACATAGGAAACGGCTCCTACCACACTGTCGATGGCGATAGCCAACATCGCTGTAGGAATAGCGCCTGCCAGCATCATGATAGGTTCATCCAGATCAATACCGGTAAAAATGAGCTCCCCTAACCCACCGCCACCAATTAAGAAGGCCAGTGGAACGGTGCCCACGTTGACAGCTAACGCCGTGCGGATACCGGCAAAAATGACGAACAGCGCATTAGGAATTTCAACCTGAAACAACATTTGTAACTCGGTCATACCAATGCCTGACGCCGCTTCTTTTAAATGAGCGGGCACTTCTTTCAGCCCGATGTAGGTGTTTCTGACAATCGGCAACAACGAGGCAATCGTCAGTCCAAATACCGCAGGCACGGTGCCAATGCCAAGAAAGCTCATTGCCAGCGCGAGAATGGCTAAAGTAGGAATCGTGGTCCCCACATTCAAAACCTGCATCGCCGATTCTGCGACTTTCTGAAAACGGGGACGGCTGAGCAATACGCCGACGGGAATCGCGATTAGGATCGCCAATCCACCAGACAGCAGCACCAGTTCAATGTGCTGAACCGTCAAATAAACAATGTCTTCTTGGTAGTAAAGAAAATCATCGATCGTACCCGCGCCTTGTAAATAAATACCCAACGCAAAGACACACGCCAATAAAACGAAATAGTAGGTTTGTTTTAGCTGATTGGTCACGATGCCTCCTTAGCCTGATGCAATGGCTGTGGCTGGCTAGGAGAGGTATCGCGCTGATAAGTTGCACCGAGATAATGGGTAATGCCGCGCTGTGTGACTTCGCCCACTAAGCGGCCATTCTCGTCAACACACGGCATCCAAACAATGTCGTGCGTGAACATCTTCGACGCGACTTTACGCAGATCATCCGTGGTTCGGGCGATTGTTTTCAGGCCGACATAATGTTCACCGCAGTACCCCTTCATATTGATTGCGGTAGCTTTTGGCACATAACCGATAGGTTGGTGTTGGTCATTCACTAATATCACGGCGTCGCGATACCCATACGCGTCAATTTTGGTTAGAGCGTCGGCAAGCGTATCGTTAGGTTTCACGTACGCAAAAGTGGTCTGCATGACGGATTCAGCCGTCACTAAGCGAAGACGTTTAAGTGCGCGATCATCTCCGACAAAGTTTTTCACGAAACCATCTTTCGGGTGTGCGAGCAAATCGTCAGGCGTATCGTACTGAACCAGGTGACCATCACGGAAAATCGCGATTCTATCGGCCATTTTGACCGCTTCATCAATGTCATGACTGACAAACATGATGGTCTTATTGAGCTCTTGCTGCATTTTAAGGAACTCATCCTGGATTACTTCACGGTTGATCGGGTCAATCGCGCCAAAAGGTTCATCCATCAGCATAACGGGAGGATCCGCAGCTAGCGCTCGGGCAACACCAATTCGTTGCTGCTGTCCGCCAGACAACTCATTTGGATAACGATTAAGGAAGACACTAGGATCAAGAGCCACCATCTCCAATAGCTCTTTTGCACGCGTCATGTACCTTGCCTTATCCCATCCTAATAACTTGGGAACCACCGCGATGTTTTCGCCGATCGTCATGTTGGGAAATAAGCCAATTTGCTGAATAACATAGCCAATGTTGCGGCGCAGAGTGACCGTATCCATCCCAGAAGTATCTTCACCACCAAGGTAGATCTTGCCCGATGTCGCGGGAATAATTCGGTTGACCATTTTCAGCGTGGTGGTTTTGCCACAACCGGATGGGCCAAGTAACACACATATTTCACCACTGGGAACTTCCATCTCAATGTGATCTGCGGCAGTCACCGGGCCATTAGGCGTTTCAAAAATTTTGGTTAGCTTGTCAATTTTGATCATTTGAATGTCCCTATTATTTGTCCTTTATCAAGCAGCGGTTAGTCCCGGTGGCGTTAATCTTTTTTGTAGTCGAATCAATCCGTAATCCGCGATGATAGCCAGAAGGCTGACGGCGATGGCACCAACGATCAGTTGTCGAGGATCACTTTGCGATATGCCACGGCTGATAAACACGCCCAACCCTCCTGCTCCGATATACGCGGCGATCGCCATAACGCCAATATTCATTACTACTGCCGTTCTCACACCCGCCATAATCACCGGAATCGCCAATGGAATTTCCACCATTTTCAAACGCTGAAAAGGCGTCATCCCGATGCCGCGAGCAGCCTCTCGGAGTGACGGTTCTACGTTGTGAATGGCGGTATAAGTGTTGCGAATAATAGGCAGCTGAGAATAAAGCAGTACGGTAATCACGGCGGGCACGTAGCCAATCCCATGACCAATGGTCGATAAGAGAGGAATCATCAAACCAAACAGTGCGATTGAAGGAATGGTGATAATGATGGACGCTACGTAAAGCACCACTTTCGCAACGCGCTCATTTTGTGTGATAAGAATGCCGATAGGTACGCCAGTTAGGATGGCAAGCCCAACAGCCAGAGCGACCAAAGAGATGTGCTCCATGGTAAGCGTACCTAGCAGCGCTAAGTTATCTATGGTGAAATTTAGTAAGTCCAAGTAGGTCTCCCCCAACTGTGATTCGCAACCAAGTTAACAGGAGATTAAATTACGCTACTTTTTATTAACAGTATTGTAAAATAGCGACACGTTAAGATAGAAATACGAAATATTAAGGAGGGAAATAATTGGCTTTCTCATCACCAAAAAAAGCGCTTTATTGGCGATGAGCAGCAGTAGTAAACAAGTTGATTATATCGGAACTGAAAAAAGCCATTGATAGCATGAAGAACCAACTACAATGAGCGGTTAAATTGCTCCACAGCCTCTACGACACGGCTAGCGCCATCTTGTATTTCGTTCATCACATTCCCCGCTTTTTCTGAAAGTTCTAGCGTATCTAGTGCTTCTTTTTGACATTTGGCGATCAGTTGGACAGCATTATCGGTTCGCTCTAAGTTTTCAGTTACCATTGTGACAATTTCATCAGTGGTCGCATTGGTTCTTGTGGCAAGCTGTCTCACCTCGTCAGCCACCACGGCAAAGCCTCTACCATGCTCACCCGCGCGAGCTGCTTCTATCGCCGCATTTAACGCTAGTAAGTTAGTTTGGTCTGCAATACCACTGATGCTATTAACCAGTTCACTAATGCGTGATGAGTGCGCTTTGAGCTCGTCAATGGCCGTATTCGCTTGCTGCATCTGGTCAGACAGTGTTTGCACCTTTTCTAGCGTCGAACCTATCACTTGCTGACCTTGCAGTGTTTGTGTTCCGGTCTCTTGAGAAACTTCATTAGCCAATTGCGCAGCCTGAGCCATTTGCTGCTCTTGCATCACCTGCTGGGTGATGTCGGTCGCGAACTTGACGACCTTGTAGAGCTCTCCTCTATCGTTATGGATAGGATTATAGGAGGCTTCTAACCATACCTCTTCACCGTAACGGTTAACTCGCTTAAATCGGTCTGAAGCAAACTGTCCTTTTGCCAAACGTTGCCAGAACTCGCGATAAGCTTCAGAACCAGCCTCTTCCTGATCGCAGAACATACGATGATGCTTACCTTTAATTTGATCCAGTGTATAACCCATCGTACTAAGGAAATTATCATTGGCCTTTAATACATTACCATCTAACGTGAACTCAATAACCGCCATAGAACGGCTCAACGCATTCAGCATGTCCTCTTGCTCACGCGATGCTTTGATCGTTCGCGTAAGCTCAGAAGCAAACACAAAAAAGCTTTCGACTTCTTGATGTTCGTTTAAAACAGGCTGGATAACCGTTCGTAACCACGCTTCTTCGCCGTTGCCTTTAAGTACTTGCATCGCGCCATTCCAAAAGACTTTTTCCTGAACGGCTCTCTTCATTCGATGAAAGTGATCTGTATTGCGCGAATTTGACGGTACCAACTCGGTAATCGGTTTCGCTAAAATATCCGCATCAGCGAAAAAGAGTTGTTGGTGAAGTTTTGTATTTACAGAGGTAATGCAGCCTTTCTTATCCAGCGTTAAGCGAAGCATTTCTTCATCTAAACTGTGTTGGATTTGCTGCAAGCGTTGCAGATCCTGCTTTAATCGTTGGTTTTCTTGCTGAAGCGACTTATTAAAAAACATAACTTTCTCTCATTTGACTAATTTTCGAACTAGTCAACGGTTTATTATTTATATGCCCAATAGCCTGCAAAGATACGATTTCGTTTGATCGTTCTTCAAACGCAATTCCTGTCTCCGAGCTGAGACACCTACATGACATAAGGCTATTTTTCTTTGGTATGACTTAAGCGCAGTATACTGAAATTTCTTCACCGCCCAAGTTGTTTATATATTTATCAATATTAAGGCAATTGGCAGCTATTAGAGATCCGTATTAATGCGGATAGTTGTATGGAGAAAGGATGTATTTGGATCAAAAAAATCCCTTTCCATAAAGGAAAGGGCTTTGACTTAGTTCCCAAAATTTTTGCCGTTTTACAGCAGTTCCACCGACTGTTGAGCGATTACCCACTCTTCATTGGTAGGAATAACTAGTGCTTTCGCACCGAGCAACTCAGATGTTGCAATAACACCTGCGTTGCCAAATCTTGCATCTTCGTTGCCTTTCTCATCTTCAACAAAACCTAGCAGTTTTAGGTTTTTCAAGATTTCACGACGAATTGGTAGTGAGTTTTCACCAATACCACCAGTGAAGATGATGCCGTCTAATGAATCCAGAGCAGCTAGGTAAGAAGTAATGTATTTCGCAACACGGTAAGTGAAGATTTCAAATGCCAACTTCGCACGTGAGTTACCCGCTTCCATGGCTTCTAGTACACCACGTGCGTCACTTGTTACACCGGATACACCTAAGAAGCCTGACTTCTTGTTCATCATCTCGAACACTTCGTCTTTTTCCCAACCTTTACGGAAAAGGAACTCGATAACACTTGGGTCGAGGTCACCACAACGAGTGCCCATCATTAGGCCAGCTAGCGGCGTCAAACCCATACTTGTATCAACACATTCGCCATTTTTAACCGCACTCACTGATGCACCATTACCTAAGTGCACGGTGATAAAGCTGCTTTCTTCAACCGGCTTATCTAGCATTTTCGCTGCTTCACGGCTTACGTAGTAGTGGCTTGTGCCGTGAGCACCGTAACGACGCACTTTATGCTCTTCGTAAAGCTCGTAAGGAAGCGCGTACATAAACGCTTTGGCAGGCATTGTTTGGTGGAAAGCAGTATCAAACACAGCGAATTGAGGCAGTGAAGGGAATGCTGCCATTGCTGCTCGCATGCCTTCTGCATTCGCTTTGTTATGAAGTGGCGCTAGCTCAGCAAGACGCTCAACTTCTTGAATAACTTTTTCATCGACTTTTACTGTGCCTTTAAAGGTTTCGCCACCAGCAACAATGCGGTGACCTACAGCTACAAATTTTGAGCTCAAACCCAAAGTCTCGAGTAGTTTTACCACTCGCTCAACAGCGTACTGATGATGGTTACCGCCAGCAGGAATTGCTTCAACGGTTTTTTCTCCCTGATATTTCCAACTGATTTCAGCTTCAGGTAGGCCAAAACACTCACCAATACCTGATACCAAAGCTTCACCGGTTTCAGAATCAATAACAGCAAATTTTAATGAAGAGCTACCAGAGTTGATCACCAGTACAAACGAATTAGACATGAAATAGTTATCCTGTTGTAGAGCAGAGGTTGTAATAGCGCTTGTGCGCTGCGTACTTCTTGTTTGCCCCTCTATTATTCAATAATTTTTTAATCTTTCAACAATCTTTTAGTAAAAGCGATTTGATTGAACAAATTTTGTTGATCTGTAGCAAGTTTTGATTTTATTTGAAGACTAAAAAATATGACTTGTTAAACATAATTTATGAATAGGTCAATTTGTACAAATTCAGAGATATGAGCTACGTTGTTTATTGGGTGAACAAAAATAATAAACCAATCAATAAATCGGGGTAATAATGTGCCCACTATTGCATTTCTATTAGTGATCTTAGGTTTGATTTTGCTCTGCTGGGGATGGCAGATGACAAAAAACATCTGCTCGAGAACTGACGTACCCGGGTGGACTTTCCTATTGTTGTTAATCAGCTGTTTCATTTTTGCGTATGCCGCTTTTTTACACGCTATAATGCAAAAACCTATCGCTTCCCTCTTGGAAACCGGAGTTTCTCTCATTTTATTCGGTGGCAGCATTTTTGTGGTGCTGGTTATCAAATGGAGCAACGACTCCATACTAGAACTTCATACCGTTGCTGAAAAAGAGAAACGTAATGCCGTTCACGACGCACTTACTGGACTCCCTAACCGTAAATACTGCTTTGAGTTAATCGAAGATAGAATACAGTCTGGAGACCCTTTCTCAGTGATCCTTTTCGATGTCGTTAACTTTAAACAAGTCAACGATGCTATGGGACACTTTTGTGGAGACCAACTGCTGATTCAAATTGGGCAACGTCTCCAAGAGAAACTTAAAGGCAGTGACAAAATTTTCCGCGTTGGTGGCGATGAATTTGTCATCCTCACCTCGTCAGCATGCGAGGAAACAGGCAAAAGTCTCATCGAAGAGTTAGATTCGGCACTGTCTAATCGCTTCCATTTAGATGAGTTTCAAGTCTCTTCCCGCGTTGTTTTCGGTGTCAGTACCTACCCTTATGACGCTCTGTCCAATGATCTATTGATAAAGCACGCGGACATTGCCATGTATCACGCCAAACGAAATGGCAATCTCTTTGCATTTTATAATGAGGACATGAACGTCGGGGCCAAATACCAGCTCGAAATCTCTTCTCGTATTCAATGTGCGCTGGAAAAAGAGGAGTTCCAGCTATACTACCAACCGTTGATTGACGCACATACTAACTTAGCTGTCGGCTTTGAAGCCGTGATCCGTTGGCATGATGAAAATGGTAAAACGATTTCGCCTAACGACTTCATCCCCATCGCGGAGCGAAGTAATCAAGTGCACAACATCACCATGTGGGTCCTAAACCAAGTTGAAAAAGATCTCCAGACCTTTATAGAAAAAGACATCAAGCTTCCTGTCCACGTTAACTTATCTGCAAAAGATCTCTCGTCTAATTTATTGTTCAACCGCTTGGAAACACTGCTCAAAGTAAACCCTCAATTTGCTGACCTTATAAGCTTAGAGATTACTGAAACGATGGCGATTGATAGAGTTGTTGAGCTCAACCCCCTAATTCACCAAATCAAAGGCTTGGGTATTAAGATCAGCTTGGACGACTTTGGCACCGGGTATTCATCTCTGTCGCTTTTGAGAGATCTCCCAGTTGATCAAATTAAAATCGACCGATCATTTCTTTGTACCGCAAGCCGGACAGAGGGCACCCGCTCTATCGTTGAGAACACAATAGCGTTAGCGCATGGTCTAGGGTATTCAGTCGTCGCAGAAGGCGTTCAAGACATGGATACACTGCATTTTTTACGCAGTCGTGGCTGCGACATCATTCAGGGCTACTTGTTCTGCCCAGCCCTACCCTTAAACGAAGTAATAACCTGGGTAAATGAGCACGATGAAAAACAAAGCCGTATTCGACGCGCATAAAAAAGCCGAGCATTTCGCTCGGCTTTCAATTCTTACGGCAATTTAATCAATTGCTCTAATCACTGATTCGTGATTATGCTTCTTGAGTGCGACGACCACGGCCGTGACCACGCTCACCACGGTGGTTACCACGGTGATCACCACCACGGTTACGATCGAAGCGACGTTCGCCACCTTCACGGTTACCATCGCGGTTGCCGTCACGGTTACCACGGAAGCCACCTTCGCGACGACCGCCTTCACGACGATCACCACCACGGTTGCCGCCTTCGCGGTTGCCACGGTAACCGCCGCCATCACGACGACCGCCATCGCGACGACCACCGTCACGGCGACCACCACGAGACTCTCGGAAGTCATCGAAGTCACATACTACAGCACCAACATCTTGTTGACGGATGCGTAGTTTGCTTAGCTTGCCCGCAGCTTCAGAAGTCATTGCTTTTGGTAACTGAACGAATGTGTGGCCTTGTGCTAGTTTGATCGCACCGATAGAGCCTTTACCTAGACCTAGTTCGTTCGCTAGAGCACCAACGATGTCTTTAACTTGAACACCTTGCTCGCGACCAACTTGAAGCTGGTAAGTATCCCAATCTTGGTTGTTGAAGTTACGACCGCCGTCACGACCACCTTCACGGCGCTCTTTGCGGCGTTGCTTATCACGCTCAATCGCTTCAACCATTGGATCTTCGCCAATGTAGAACAGAGGACGTTTACCTTGCTGGCGCTTAAGAAGCATAGCAGCAAGCGTTGCTGGGTCGATGTCTAGAGAAGTTTGTAGTTTCTCTACCAGCTCAGCAAATTTGTCTAGAGCTTTGTGCTCTTTCTCTGCTTCAAGCTCAGCGCCTAGTTTAGCTAGACGAGCTTCAGCAACTTGGTCACGTAGAGGAAGTTGAATTTCTTCCATAGATGACTTAGTTACACGCTCGATAGTGCGAAGCATACGAATTTGGTTAGTGCGAACTAGAAGGATAGCTTTACCCTTACGTCCAGCACGGCCAGTACGACCGATACGGTGGATGTAAGACTCAACATCGAATGGGATGTCGTAGTTGAATACGTGCGTAATACGTGGAACATCAAGACCACGTGCCACAACGTCAGTTGCAACTAGGATGTCGATAACACCTTGTTTGATGTGATCAACAGTACGCTCACGTAGAGACTGAGGAATGTCACCGTGCAGAGCAGCCGCTTTAAAGCCACGTGCAGATAGCCAATCAGCTAGACGCTCAGTGTCTTGACGAGTACGTACGAAGACGATTGATGCATCAGTTTCTTCCGTTTCAAGAAGACGAGACATCGCTTCATCTTTCTCTACACCCTTCACTACCCAGAACTGCTGTTGAACTTTGTCTACAGTGTGGTTCTTACCAGCAACGTCAACCATTACAGGCTCACGTAGGAACCGCTCAACGATTTTCTTAAGCATCGGAGGCATTGTTGCAGAGAATAGAACGCGTTGAGCAGACTCTGGTGCATGTTCCATGATCGCAGTAACGTCATCAACGAAACCCATGTTTAGCATTTCGTCAGCTTCGTCTAGTACAAACGTGTTTACTTCATCTAGGTGTAGACGTTCACGGTTGATAAGGTCTTGTACACGACCTGGAGTACCAACAATAACTTGTGCACCGCTCTTAAGAGCACGCATCTGATCTACGATAGAAGCACCACCGTAAATCTCTAAAACTTTAAGACCCTTGATGTTCTTACCAAGGTTTTTCATTTCAGCCGCAACCTGAATCGCTAACTCACGCGTTGGCGCAAGAACGATAGCTTGTGGTTTACGTTGGTTGAGATCGATCTTATTTAGAAGAGGCAGAGAGAACGCTGCCGTTTTACCTGTACCTGTTTGAGCTTTACCCAGCGCGTCAGCACCTTCCAACAGGTGTGGGATTGCCGCAGCCTGAATTGGAGTTGGTGACACGAAACCCATTCCGTCTAGAGCAGAAAGGATAGAATCATTCAGAGATAAATCGCTGAATTGAATAACAGAATCTTGCATTGGGATCCTACTTAATTAAACAAAAAAACAGTCCCATATGCTCTTCCAATTCGATACTGATTCATCCAGTTACTGATTCCATTCAGACAGGAACACAGCACAGTACACAACCGCGATAAGCCATTAGGGACGACTAAGGGACGCGGATTATTCCTTAAAAGCATAAAAAAAGCCAGAAAAAATTGAATTACATCACAATTTATTCTCAATAATGGCATTTTTAGCATATTTTTCCACCAGCCCCACCATTCCCCGTAGATTTGCGCAGCTCGCAGATGAGTTTTTCATCAATATTTAAGCCGATTTCCTGCAATTCGATCAGCAAAATTCACGGCGAAATTGCGCTCCACAGGTAGTAATAATAGCTCGCAATGATTATAGTGTGCCCAACTCCATAGGTAATTTAAGAAAAGATGTTTCAAGATAACCCACTACTCGCTCAGCTTAAGCAGCAAATCCAAGAAAACCTGCCGAAAAAAGAAGGCTCAATAAAAGCCACAGATAAAGGCTTTGGCTTTTTGGAAGTGGACAGCAAGACTAGCTTCTTCATCCCACCTGCGTACATGAAAAAGTGCATGCACGGTGACAAAGTCGTCGCCATTATCCGCACAGAAAATGAACGCGAAGTTGCAGAGCCACAAGAGCTGTTAGAACAAGCCGTGACTCGCTTTATTGGTCGAGTCAAAATGTTCAAAGGCAAGCTAAACGTAGCACCTGATCACCCACAGCTTAAAAAGCTTTCTCTTAAAGCGAAACTAAAGAAAGGTCTAAAACCTGACGAGTTCGCTGAGGGAGATTGGGTTGTCGCACATCTTATTCGCCACCCTCTAAAAGGCGATAACTCTTTCTTCGTGGAAATTTCTGAAAAAATCACAGACGCGAACGACAAAATTGCACCTTGGTGGGTAACGCTTGCTCAAAACGATCTACCAAACTCTGAGCCAGCAGGCATCGAGAACTGGGAACTAAAAGACGACGCCGATCTAGAACGCGTAGACATGACACACGTTCCTTTCGTGACTATCGATGGTGAATCAACCAAAGATATGGACGATGCGCTGTACGCGAAGAAAACCGAATCTGGCGATTTCGAACTGACTATCGCTATCGCAGATCCAACCGCCTACATCACACCAGAAGATGAAATGGATAAAGTAGCACGTGAGCGTGGCTATACTATTTATCTTCCGGGCCGCAATATTCCAATGCTGCCTCGCGATCTAGCAGACAACCTATGCTCTCTGATTGAAGGCGAAATCCGCCCTGCTATTTGCTGTACCGTAACCGTAAATAAAGACGGCGTAATTGGCGACGATATCAAGTTCTTTGCAGCAAACATCAAATCACACGCACGCCTAGCATACGATCACGTGTCTGATTGGCTAGAAAACGGCAGCTCAGAAGCATGGCAACCATCTGAAGAGATCGCGACGATCGTTCGTGACCTTTACGACTTTTCCCTTGCTCGCGCAGAATGGCGTGAGAAAAACGCAGTGGTCTTCCCAGACCGCCCTGACTACCGTTTTGAGCTGAGTGAAGACAACGATGTGGTTGCTATTCATGCAGATATGCGCCGCAGTGCAAATCGCTTGGTTGAAGAGTCAATGATTACCGCAAACATCTGTGCAGGTCGTACACTGCGCGATAAATTTGAAACAGGTGTTTTCAATACTCACGCTGGCATTAAGACTGAGAAGATTGAAGAAGTGGTTCAACTTGTCAATCCAGAAGGTGCACTGGAATTCACAGCGGAGTCAATTACTACTCTAGAAGGCTTTGCTGCATTGCGTCGCTGGTTGGCTGCGCAAGAAACCTCTTACCTAGATAATCGTATTCGTAAGTTCCAAGCCTACAGTGAGGTAGGTAATCAGCCTCTTCCTCATTACGCTATGGGGCTGGATATCTATGCGACTTGGACATCACCAATTCGTAAGTACGGCGATATGATCAACCATCGCATGTTGAAGGCCGTCATCCTAGGCAAAGAGCCAGTGCAAAAACCTGATGATCAAGTCGGTGAAGAACTAGCTCTGCACCGTAAACATCATAAAATTGCTGAGCGAAATGTCTCAGATTGGTTATATGCACGTACGCTTGCTGATGAGCCGAACAAGAAAACTTGTTTCACAGGTGAGATTTTCGATATTAATCGTGCTGGTGCACGTGTCCGACTTCTCGAAAATGGCGCAGCAGCCTTTATTCCTGGTGCACTAATTCTTGATAATAAAGAAAGAATTGAGTGCAATGGCGACAACGGTACCATCTCTATCGATAAAGAGGTCGTATACAAACTTGGTGATACATTGGAAATTGTCCTTGCGGACGTAAACCAAGAGAACCGCAGTTTAGTTGCAAAGCCAACCCAGGTATTTGCTGAACAACCAGCAGCACAAGCAGAACAAACTGTAAGTGAATAATACCGAATGAAGTTAAAAGGCGCTCTATTGAGCGCCTTTTTTATTTGTTATGTAAAAATGATAAGAACGAATATGCCGAACATTGAGATCATTCGCTTTAATCACTTCACTGCGCGCAAAAGTGAGCGTTACACCGCAACACATAATGGCTTATATGTTGTGGAAGAAGGTGCCCTATTAGTTCATCAACCAAATGGTGAACAGTTTGAACTTAAAGCAGGAGATTTTACTCTCTACAACTCCGCTGATTTGAGCAGCGCAGAAGCTATCCCTAGTGAAAAAGGCTTTAAAGCACTGGCCCTAGTCTTCAACCCAAATCTATTCTGTGACTTTAAAAAAGCACACCCAATGCTACGCTCCAAGACGGAAGAAAGGCGCTTCTATCCTTTTTCAGCGCAAGCCAGCAGCGAAGTAGCACAACTAAAAGACACATTGGTCAACTTAGCGAGTCGCAATGCTCCAGACTACACACAAGGTCATATCGCAATGGCACTGCTGTCGTTAATGGTGGAGGTAGAGCCAAACATCCTATCAATCATAGATGATGCAAGCAGCCTAAGCGACTCTCAAAAGGCCATCAAGTATATTGAGAACAATATCGAGAAAGATATCACTCTGGAAGGCTTAGCGGCTCATATGAGCATGTCTATCGCGACCTTAAAACGCCGCCTCGCCGCAGAGGATCTTTCATTTTCACAGATATTAAAAGTGAAGCGGATCAACTTCGCCGCAACCCAGCTGCGCATGTCAGAAAAATCTATAACAGAAATAGCGTTTGAATCCGGATTTAAAAGTGCAGCGCATTTCAGTACCGCATTTAAATCGGTTTACAACATGACGCCGAAAGACTTTAGAAACCAAGTCGTTAAATCCAAAGCATAAATTATGGCGACATTGGCAGCTGTTAGAATTGGAGCGTTCCCTATTCCCAAAAACACGCTTGAGGATCGCTTTCCAATTCGGTGAGTAGTTCTTCAAGCGTTTGGCTGTATGGAAGTGGCTTATAAGGTATCCACCTTAATAATTCGTTGCGATACGTTGGGACGTAGAAATACCAAAGCTGATTGCCCTCATCAAACACGATCTTCGCGACGGGAGAGGTATATTCGCTGTGCTGTGAATCAAGAAGAAAATGCGCTCTATGAAGCTCGACACCATTCTCCACTGGCTCATATAGGCACTTACCCTGCTCGACAGGCAGGTTAGCATTACGCGCAGAGCAGAGCGATTGAACTGATTTGTATAAACGACTTGTCGCCATTTGGGACACTGACATCAACGTTCTCCCGATGGATGATAGTTAGAGCTGTCGATCCTAGTATATAACCTTTACACCACCACCGATGCTGATTATCTGCCTACCTCAAACAAAGGGTGGCTATATTCTCATTTCCTCAGATTATCATCTCACTTTACTTGGAAACGCTACCTACATCACCTCTTGGTTAGAAAGAATTCCCTTGTTTAGACCTGACAGTTCACAAAAGTGTAACCTGAACGCAATATCATAAACGCTGCTTTATACCGTATATGGAGTTTAATATGTTACGTTTTACTGTGGCGACGTTATTGGCCATAGCAGTCTCCCTCCCCGCCATTGCAAAAGAAATTAATATCTCTGGGTCAACCTCGGTTGCTCGCGTAATGGATGTACTTGCAGAGGAATACAACAAAACACACCCGGACGATTACATTGCAGTTCAAGGTATTGGTTCTAGTGCGGGTATTACAATGGTTAATAAAGGCGTAGCCGAGATTGGGATGAGCTCTCGCTATCTGACAGAAAGCGAAAAAGGTGAAGATCTCAACGTATATCCTATCGCTTATGATGGCCTAGCTGTTGTTGTAAACCGTACAAACTCTGTAAAAAACCTTTCTCAACAACAACTGTTTGATATCTACAAAGGTAAAATCAAGAATTGGAAAGAGGTTGGTGGTGCAGATCAACCTATCGCTGTTGTCACTAGAGAGGCGTCTTCAGGCTCACGCTACAGTTTTGAAAGTCTGCTAGGACTAACCAAAATCGTAAATGATCGCCTCGTCTCAGATATCAGCCCGAACAACTTGGTTGTAAATAGCAACAGCATGGTAAAAACCATCGTGAACCATAATACTCGTGCAATTGGGTTTATTTCTGTGGGATCAGTAGATCGCTCAATAAAAGCGATTCAATTAGATGGTATTGACCCAACTTCGGCAAACATTAGCAATCACAAATATAAATTGGCGCGGCCATTCCTAGTACTCTACAAAGTCAATAAGATTAGCGAACCAGGTAAAGGATTCGTCACCTTCCTTCGTTCAGAACAAGGACAAAAAGCGATTGCTGATTACGGTTACACTCCAGTAAAAAGCTTTAATCAATAAAACCAAAAAGAGAGCATATTGATGCTCTCTTTTTATATGTTTTCTATCTGGCTCTGGAATTAGAAATGCAGTTGAATAACAGAAACGACAACAGCACCAGGTCGACGAATACCTTCGATTTCCACTTTAATTTCACGCTCGATCTCCAAACCTTTTTTGATCGGCGTTACTTTTGTTAAGGTGCTGACAGCACGAACGTTGTTTCCTGCTTTAACAGGGTAAGGGAAACGAACTTGGTTTAAGCCTAAGTTAACGACCATTTTGGCTGTTGGGAACATTGGCTTATCAGGGTCCACTGAGTCAGTCAATTTAGGCAACAATGCTAATGTTAAAAAGCCATGAGCGATGGTTGTCTTAAATGGAGATTCAACTGACGCACGTTCTGGATCTGTGTGAATCCACTGCATGTCTTCCGTTACCGCACCAAATTGATTGATACGTTCTTGAGATACATGCACCCAGTCACCAGTGTGAATCACTTCACCAATTTTTTCACTTAACTCGTCATACAGCTTTTGAGCCTCAGGTGCCATTACGATTGGTGCAGGTTGAGGCGCAACCTCTTCGTTAACAGCTGGCTGTTGGTGATCACGAACTTTTGAGAAAAGAAAGCTATTCTGAGCTTTTCCCAAAAAGTCACTCCAATAATCGCGTAACGTTGGAGACATCCAATTCATAAACTCGGATTGATGAGCAGAAATCGCATCAACTTTGTCTTTAAATAGATTTGTGACCTTCATAAACACCCTTAAAAAATTTAAGCACAACTGGCTATACCAGTTAATTTTGAATTAGTTCACAAAGTCTTGCAAATACTTTCGGGCGAACACCTGTACCCTAAAAGCAAGTTATTTATTAAATATCATAAAGATAGCAATAAAACACCATTTTATTGACTTGCGCCAATATAAAGTAAAAACTCTATAAATCGCTACTATTTGTCTCTTTTTTACCCCATTTTCAAACTGTTTAACATCACATCAGAGACTATAAAACGAGCAAACAGTACTTCTATTATAATTCAGCACTTTACAAGTCGGACTATGCTCCCTATTATACGTTCCGCAACGGAGAGATGGCTGAGTGGTTGAAAGCACCGGTCTTGAAAACCGGCATACGTTAATAGCGTATCTAGGGTTCAAATCCCTATCTCTCCGCCACTTATTCTTAGAAAAAAGCCTTTGATTATCAAAGGCTTTTTTCGTATCTGAAGCATAGAAAAGTCACCTAACACAGATAGGTGATACATATGTATTTGATAAAACTGGCTTCTGGCGTGTACTACACACGTATTGCCACCCCTGCTTTTCTACAAAACTCCCATGACTATCCGAAGGAAGTTCGCTTCTCTCTGCTTACTAAAACGCGTCGTGAAGCGATTAAACGCAATACTCGGTTAGCTAGTGCTATCTGCTCTCTCTTTGACAGAGCATTCAATCAGTGCATGCCATACAAAACGTTCAAAGCCATTCTCCTGGTGTTGATAAAGCGTGTACGCGAGGAGTTTAAGACGAGTTCGAAGATGGAGCCTCATCATGCGCCAGTTACCGTCGAAACTCCGCCACCAACTCCTGTGGAAGCCTTACCTGAACAACAATCTAAGGACTCGAAGTTCTTCGCAACGGAATTAGATGATTTTATTCGCTCTAAAAGCCTTGAAAACATTACTCATCTATCTTCTGTTCAGCTTAAGCAACGTTGTACAGACTTCATCTTCTTTGTGAAGAAGCGGAAACTTCCAGTAACGCCTAAAACAGCCATACCCAAAAGAGACAGGTCACTCCTCACAAATCTTCATTTAAAAAACAGTTTAAAATAGACACTATTTTGTAGACAGTTTAACGCAGACAAAATGCCATTCTAGGGACATAGAAAATGATAAGAGCTTATTTAAGAGCCTCAACTGATGAGCAAGACTCTTCTCGTGCTAAGCAGGAATTACGAGAATTCGTTAAATCCAATAATCTACAGATTGCATCTTTCTATCAGGAGAATATATCAGGTACAGCAGCCGAGCGTCCTGAGCTAGATCGGCTCATTGAAGACTCTGAAGATGGCGATGTCCTATTGATTGAAAAAATGGATAGATTGACGCGCTTGCCGTTCCAAATCTGGGAAACCCTCAAAGCGCGAATCAAAGCTAAAGGGATATCAATCGTAGTTGTAGATCAACCTATGACCCACCAGTCTTTATCTGATGCAGATGTGTCAGTCTCGGCAATTCAGCAGGCGTTAACAAACTTCATGTTGGATCTGGGCGCAGCGATGGCTCGTGATGATTACGAAACGCGCCAGAAACGTGCTCAGCAAGGTATCGCAAAAGCAAAGGTAGAAGGACGCTACAAAGGACGACCTGTGAACGCAGAGACAGCACAAAAGTGCCGAACTGTTAATTTGCTAGTTTCTGACGGTGAAACCGTCAGTGCTGCATGTAAAGCACAGGGTGTAGGTAGAGCAACTTATTACAAGTACCTATCCGCCCGAGGCTGACGGCTCAAATATACTCTTTAGCGTATAAATAGAAAATATACGCCATAGAGTATATGAGGATTTGAATTACTGGGTAAAAGGAAGATAGAAGATGTACGTGAGTGATCCATTAGCGTTGGCAAACTGGATGCGAGAAGCAAGGCAAAACAGTGGATTGACACAAAAGCAGGCTTCAGAGTTAAGCGGGCTACGGCAAGCAACGATATCTAAAATCGAAAATGAACCAGCATCTTGCACCATCGAAACCTTGTTATGCCTGGCTAGAGTCTATCAATTAGAGCTTCACCTGTTGCCGATGCTGGCTAAGGGAGAGAACTACAAGCACGAAATTTCTAAGTTGAAATAGTGAATAAGTGGTACCAATATCAGTAAAAATTTGCTATTTAACCTGGTGACAATAGCTAAGAGTAAGTAATCTATAACAATCTTACTAATAAATTACTTAATGCAGTTCAAAGTTAGGAGCCGTAAGTAAAGTTATATAAGTTTGGAAACATCACCTCGCTACCAAGTTTTTTGGATAAATCACCATAACCATAATACCGAATTAGCTTTATATAACTTACAAAAAGTATCTCAAGCACAAACTTATCTAACAGTTTATTCTCAATGTCAAGAAACTCTTTAAATTTCCGCTCATCTAATTCTATGTGACCATTTTTATTACGACAAAACTCGTATGCAGAAATACTAATTACATTAGACATTTTTATAATATCACTTCCTAGTACATCTTCGTCGTGTTCATTATTCATGAAAAAACGAACCTCATTATAGAATTCATCACGAGACATAGGCACTTTACCATTATTATGGTAATTAAATCTAATAAATTCATGAAGCCTAACTTCTAATTCTAACTTCGAGAAGAGATATAATTCATGAGAAGAAGGATTATTCGACAATAATAATCTCTCAAGATTAGTTTTATTTTCATATATAACTTCAGCCAAATCGCCCCTTGAATATTGGACTAAGTGCATATGTTCGTGAGAAATTGTTCTTTCTTCACGCCTGCTGCCTTTATTATTTATAAAAATTAGATTTCCCTTGATAGGAGATACATGACCAAGCACATTTTCTTCAACGAAAATACCCTTTGTCAACTGTTTAATGATTGCAGTGAACAATTTGATAACTGAGAAAATAAAGTGAGCAAATAAAATCGGAATTGCTAACAGCATCATAAGTGATGCGAAGGTTAAGAATATTAACCAAACAAATTTATTATTGTTACGAATATAGTTTGATTTTATTATTGCTTCACTTATTGAATCTCGAACTGAACTAATTGAAAGATCCAACTCCTTTATTGGTTTAAGGTATTCCCTACCTAATAAGGTAACGTGCCAATAATTTATAATGATTATTGGAAGATTTACAATTATAGCTTTAAGTTTTCCTATGGCAGTATAGCAAATGTCAAACTTAAAATCAGCGAAATCAATTTTTCCCATTCCAGGGAAAGGAAATATAATAAAATATTTCTTAAATTGATTTATACTTTTTCTTTTCATGTTTATAATAAAAATTAATAGTAATTAGTAACATTGGTCATCACGGTTTTATATTTCTACTGAAAAATCCTTTATATTTACTATCATAGCAATCAAAAGTAACCAAATTTTTCCTTGCTCTAGTTATACCTGTATATACCATTTCTTCGTGATCATCATTTAACAAAATGCAAAACACTGTATCAGACTCCAACCCCTTGAAACTATGGGTAGTAGACATTTTTATAACGCCAGAGTTCTGCATGAAAAAGCATTTCTTCCTTCTTCTGATTTTTTCTATTCTATTGACACGTTCCTTTCCTGTAATATGTTCAATCTGCCTTAAATCATCTGCATCCTCAAACATAATTTTAGTTTTTTCAATACTTCGTATTTTCTTTTCGATGGCAATAAGAGGTTCAACCTTAGAACATATTATTGCTATATCATTTGGATTTATACTCTTCTCTTTTACATAAGAGTTGATCAAGTCAATAACCTTCTCTGTATTAATAATCGAACCATAAGATTCATATGCTAGTAAGTCAAAGTTCATACTTCCTTGGGTATAATTCGATTCAAATACATCACTATATTTACTTACCAGAAACTCTTCCTGGAAGCCTTTGAAAAGCTGAATCAAAGGCGTATCGATTTCTGATCGATAAGATTTACTCAACTTAAACCAACGTCCGAAGCCTTGTACTAACGCTGACTCTCTTTTATTATCATCACGCTCATAAATATTTTGAGATTGATCACCAAATAAAATCATTTCACCATTAGGTTCAAGGAAGCAATCTCGAATAATCTTTATCCAATCTGGTTCATAATCTTGAACCTCATCAATAAATATTGTCTTATATTTTTCATTTATAGGTAAAGACTCAAATAAGTTTCGATCCTTATACAGTTTTTCAAGCTTCTCTTTATCTGTGCCTTGGTATTTTTCTAACAACGGAGCTACATCTAAACCATACTCATTTAGTTTATTATTGATAAAACCATGATAATGCATGATTTCAAACTGATTACCTGCTCCTTTGCATTGAATCTGCGAAATCTTATCGCGAATGTAATGCCTTAAAGTAATGTTGTATGTGAGAATTAAAACTTCACTACCATGCCGTTCAAAGGCACTTATCGCTCGTTTTGCGAGAATTGAAGTTTTTCCACAACCAGCCACCCCTTTTACCTTACGTTTTTCAGATACGCTATTAATTAGAGATTCTTGCTTTCTATCAAATACTATAGGTAAACCTTGATCTAAAATGTGAGTAGGAGGAGATAACCTACGGATGAAGTCAAGATATATGTTATTCGTAAAAAGATTATTCTTCCTCATTCTCTTTATTTTAGATACAAGATCATTAATATTATCTTTACCATAAGAGATGTAAGCGTCACGAGAAATTTGTTTTATCTTATTACTCAAATACTTTTGTTTTTTATCATACTCGAAATGAACTATCTCTCGATTCTTTATAGAAGCATTTAGTAAATTCAACTCCATTCTTACTTCATTTTCTGGAGTTTGGTATAGCTCTCTAATTTCTAACTTGCTTGCGCAGTTAAAATATACATACGTACTAATTACATTATAAAAGTTTCTATTTACTAGCTCCTTTAAGCCTAAAATAGGGAGGTGCAATTCAAACATATTCTGTTTGTATCTGAAAACTTGTGTTTGAGGTGAGCGAATGACGCTATCTTTGATTAACCACTTGTTGTCCTTTGTTACTACATAGTTATTAATTGACCAATCTTTAACCTCTATAATAATAGCCCCATAGTCTCTTTTTACGATAACTATGTCAGGTCTGTCTCCATCAAGAAATGGGTTAAAAAACACCTCATATGATTCATCAAGACTTTCATCTATTTTTTTCAGGAGATACAGTTCACCTTCAGTTGGTTTAACAGTTAGTCTTTCAATATTGCTCCAGGAAGGATAGATCTTAGCCATACAGATTTCCGCATTAATGCTTGGTTAGATGGGACATGCATTAGATTAGTGCTATTGAAATAGAATATAAAATTCTAATCTAAAAAATTGGTTCTATTTAAATTGTAGAGCCTCATCTTTTGATGAGGCTCTACTCGTTAACTTTTATTAACTATTTGACACCGTGATTTTCAATACCTTTTCCAACACTTCGGATTAGGTCATTTGTAGCATCAATTTTTTCGTCAGTTTTATCACTATGAGTTTCAATTGCCTTCGTCTCAGCAATTACACGCTTTTTTTGTTGCTCAATGATGAATAACTCTAACTCTTTAGCTTTTAAGTCTTGCTCTAGAGCTTTCGCAGCTTGTTCCTTTTGCTTCTCATCCTGTTCTTGCTTTAACTGTTCTTGAAATTTTAATTTCGCAGCGTATTCACGAGTCTGAGCAACCTCAGTAAAAGTCTGTCCGTTGTCTAGATAAATGTTACCACTATTAAGCACCTGACCATTTAAAAATAGAGTCATTTCACTACCAAAGCAGATATCTGCTTGTGCTACACCACCACTAACGTGTTTATAGCTGTAAACTAAGCAGTCTTTACCAATACTTTGCTCATCGATGAGGAAAACAAATACTTGATCTCCAAATGGCACAGTAATAGAGCGCTTTGAGCCAGCGACTAGTGCACGCTCAGTGAGACCGTCTGCCCACTCCAAAGTCGCATTAGAACGCATCTTTTCTGGCTGTCCAACATTTGCACAGCCAGAAATAACAAGTAATGCAGTCGCTAATATGATTTTCTTAAACATTAATTCAATCAGCCTTACTTAGTTACTACGTATTGCAGACTGTAACTTGTCGCTTGCTCAATCACGATATTGTAACCACCAATTGGGAAGGACTTCGTCGTCATAGGTACTTTAAACTCAACTGTATTTGGTGGTAATTGAGTAGATTGAGCATCTTGCTTACGGTATGTAGTCGCTGATACGTTCCCCCAAGCATCAGCACTCATGTAAGTACGATCCGAGCCATAGCGAGACATCGTTGTCTCATTGCTTTCAACGACAACATCTGTGAATCGAAAAACCACTTCATTATTGTCAGACATACCCATGAATCTTAAATCAGAGTAACCTGTATTAACTTTGCCGCCATAGATATCAGCACCTCCGAAAGCGTTAGGGAGATCTTTAGTCTTCTGTAAGCGGAACACGCTACCACCGATAGAGGTCTGTAGACTTACGTTCTGGTTTACGCTGATATTTTCATAATGCTGAATATTCGCACATCCCGTTAGAGAAAGAGAAAGGATTAGACCAAGTGTCGCTAGTAATTTAGCTTTCATATGCACCAAATAGTTTAGTTGTAAAAAATTCAGTGCATTCTATGGATTAAATGAACGCTAATTTTGATATAAATCAAAAATACACTTTTGATTGATAGGAGTTATTTGTCGTAAAGATAAAGTTTGATGGTTTTTTGCGTCAACCTTAAATAACTGGTTAGTTCTATGATAATGAGACACTTTCGATGGCCAAAAGGCAGTTGCTATGTCACAAACATTTCAATCAGGCTTGTAAATGATATCTGGTAGCGTATCATCTAATATGACACATTACTGTAACTTAGACTTTTCTAATTTTGATGGAAAAACCTCCATTTAGTCAAAGACTTTGATTTTTATAGGTTTCAGTGTAGATAGTTTTCAAATCCCTATCTCTCCGCCACTTATTTAGAGAGCTCGCATTTATTGCGAGCTTTCGTCGTTTTAGCGCTTGTAAAATGACGGAGGTTCGAACCCCTAGTCGTATACGGCCCCAGAACTTCACCACATTCCAATAAAGAGCCCGCTAAAAATTAGCGGGCTCTTTATTTCTATTTTCTAGTGTTTAAGCAAACTTCTTAATCATTTCAGATAGGTCATTGGTACAACTTTGCACTTTAGAGTTCATCTGATTCGTTTCTGTCATCAGATCATACGATTCACTGTACTTTAAGTTAAGCGACTGGATGTTTTCGTTAATCTCATCCGTTACGTAAACCTGTTCTTCTATCGCTACCGCAATTTGTTGATTTCGCTCGACTACATCCTGAACGAGAGATTGCAGCTGTTGGATGCTCTCTAAAGCCGTGCCTAATAATGTTACCGTTCCGGTCGACATTTCATTGCCTTTCTCTAGCGCAGAAACCGCTGATTTACTGCCCTTTTGAATTCCTTCAATGGCCGCTTTAATTTCTGTTGTCGATTCCTGTGTTCTTTTAGCAAGGGTTCTCACTTCATCCGCAACGACTGCAAACCCTCTCCCTTGTTCGCCTGCCCTCGCCGCTTCAATTGCTGCATTCAACGCTAATAAGTTGGTTTGTTCAGCAATATCATTGATCACTTCAACAACGGTTCCTATTTGCTCGGTTTGTTGGTTCAAACGCATGACCACTTTAGAGATTTCGCCGAGCTCATCCACCAGCTCTAGTACCGAGTGGTTAACATTATCGATAACGCTACGGCTATCTGTCATCGTGTTCTGCGCTTCCAGCGTAGCATCGGCCGTCGCTTGAGCATTATTTGATATCTCAGATGATGAGGCTTGCATCTCGTTGACCGCTGTAGCGACCGAGTCGATCTCTACTTTCTGTGCACTCAAGTTTTCCGTCACTTGCTGGCTATTAGTCGCAGCACTGTTGGCACTTGCACGCGTTTCTTCGCAAGAGTCTTTTACAGACACCCCGACTCGCCCTAATAGCGCATCTGCAAATTGCTTACGCATCTTCATACCCAGCTCAATTTCAGCCAGATCGTTAATTTTTCCGCAATAAATATACTCCATTAGTGGATTATTGAAGTCTTGCCTAGCCTGTCTAGCGAGCTTCTCAACTGGCCTTGTTAATACATAAATTGAGAAAACGGAAAGTAATGCAGCAATGCCAAAGGCCACCGCTGGTGATTGATTCATTTGTAGAGTTAGCAAGCCAAGAAGGTTTGAAATGAAAAGAAAGAAGGCTGCTCTCATCCACAAACGCGTACGGGGAAGATACATTTGCAATGGTTTACTGTTATTCCGAAGTTTTGAATACGCTTTTTCCGCTCGTTGAACGTGTATACGCTCAGGTTTAAATCGAACCGATTGGTACTCAACAACTTCACCATTGGATTTGATAGGAGAAGCAAACGCATCAACCCAATAATACCCTCCGTTTTTACGTCGGTTTTTCACCATTCCCATCCAGTGCTTTCCAGTTTTCAGGTGAGTCCATAAATCTTTAAAAGCCTGTTTCGGCATGTCGGGGTGGCGTACAACATTGTGAGGCTTACCGATAAGTTCACCATCATCAAACCCCGCGACTTCATTAAAGTTTTCACTGGCATATTTGATATAGCTGGACGTATCGGTGATAGAAACTAGGCTGTAACTCGAAGGGTAATCATATTCCGTTTCACTCATAAACATGTGTCCTTACATTGATTAATTAAATAAACGGCAAGTATGAGTGTAGCAGCATAACATTTATGCGCATAATGATAAGCTCATTGTAAAATTCAATGAAATTACTGATAGGTCAATTTATTACCTGCAAACATAGTGGCGGTTTCACTCTCAAATAGCACTACCCTTGAGTGCTCACAAGATGCTGCATTGATTAAAATTAATACACAAAAGCGCTTCCTTACTGAGTTCGTAAATTGTTATAAATAAACGATTACAACGAAAACAAGGAAGACAAACATATGACTATTCGTTTTAGTCAGCTTGCCGCTCAAGGAAACACGGCTCACCTATTTATTGACGATTGGAAAATAGACACTCAGCACTCTTGGGGAATATTCAGCGCGGATGGGGATATTGGTTCTCTACTTGGAGACCTTATTTGTGGTGAACTTTTACCAATAAGCGGGAAACTTGAGCTTGATGGGCTGTCCGTTGCTCAAGTGTCGTTATCAGAGCAACAGCGATTACTGGAAAGAGAATTAGAAAAGGACGATACAGACTTTCTTGATCGTATCGATCAAGGCAGTACCGTTTACTCACTCATTCAGGAGCGCAGCCAAGACGCTAATTTAATAGATCAACTGATTACCGACCTCGACCTAACTCACCTTAAACACAGTGGCTTTCGTGTTCTCTCTACAGGGGAAACAAGACGAGTGATGCTAGCTCGCGCTTTAGCAACACAGCCTGATTTGTTACTGCTAGATAACCCATTTACTGGTTTAGATATCGCCCATCGAGCAGCTCTCGCTCACTATTTACACTCGCTTTCTCAAACCGTACAGCTACTGGTCACGTTTTCTCGCGAGTCTGATATACCTGAGTGGATTGATCGAGTTGCGCTTTTCAGTGCAGGAAAGCTGGACAGTACGATGGATAAATCCAGTTGGGATAATCATCCAGTCATTGAACAAATTAAATCTCAGTCCGAGCAACAGAGTGAAGAAATGATGAACTTGATACGTCAGCATCAGCACTCGACACACTTCGACAACCCAATATTTAAACTAACAAATGGGTCTGTTGAATACACTGATAAGAAGATCTTTACTGACTTAAACTGGCGAATAGACAAAGGTCAGCATTGGCAGATCAAAGGCCCAAATGGCTGTGGGAAGAGCACCTTGCTTGGGTTAATCTTTGGTGATCATCCTCAGTGCTACAGCAATGACATTGATATTTTTGGTAAAAAGCGAGGGTCTGGCGAGACAATCTGGGAAATTAAGCAGCACATAGGCATGGTATCTTCAGCGTTACACCTTCAATACCGCGTTAACTACAGTGCGCTAGACGTGATTTTGTCCGGTTTTTACGACTCCATAGGGTTGTATAACCAACCCACTCGTAAAGAAGTGGACATCGCAAACGAATGGCTCGACATCCTACATATGAGCCAATACCGAAAAACCTCATTCAAGCAATTAGAGTACGGTCAGCAGCGCCTGTTGTTGATTGCAAGAGCCATCGTTAAACAACCAACATTACTGATTTTGGACGAGCCATATCAAGGGTTAGATTTTCTTGGTAGGCGTTTAGTTAAGAATACACTTGAGCTCATCGCCCGAGAAAATTTAAGCCAGCTATTGTATGTATCTCATTACCAAGAAGACCGCTTGGATAGCATCAAGAATGAGTTAGAGTTTGTTTTTGATGACAATAACCAATGTTATCGGGCTAACGTTTACCAATCATAATGACTTCGCTGAGCAAGTTGATCATAAGGTAAAGGCTTGGAGTAAAAATATCCTTGATGATATCGCACTCCCATCTTTTTCAAATGGTCGGCTTGCGCCGTTGTTTCTACACCTTCAGCGATGAGTTGTACTTTTAGCTCTTCCGCAAAGTGAACAATAGCTTTTAAAACGGAAGCACTAAGGCTAGGTATACCAATAGTTTCGACAAAACATTTATCGATTTTTAGGTAATCAATACGCATGTGCTGCAGAAACGCCAGCGAGGTTTGACCGGTACCAAAATCGTCGATCAACACATCAATTCCATGTACTCGCAGCGCTGCGATGCACTTTCTGGCTTCAGCATCAATGAGTTGACGTTCTGTTATCTCTATGCCTAATGAGACGTTATTTTGACTTAACTTCCTATCAATGAGTTGAATCTTTCTAATCGCGTTTGGCCCAACTAAGTAACCGGGCGGCACATTAATACCAAGGTGAACAGACTGATTAAAGTCTAATTTACTAAAGTCTTCTGCCGCTTTATCGAGAACGTAATCCGTGAGCAGAAAGACCAATCCACTTTGCTCCGCCGCTGGCACAAACTCATCAGGAGAAATGAACCCTTTATTCTGATGTTCCCATCGCACTAGGGCTTCAAAACCAAATAGTTGACCAGTATCGACGTTAATCTGGGGCTGGTAATACAGAGTCAACTCGCCTTTCTTTATGGCTTTCTTTAAATCCAGAACCAAGCTTCGATGAGGATCGATAAATTTATTTAACGCATATAAGCAAAGATAGATAACAAAAATGATTGGAATTGAATACAAAAAATAGGAAAGTGTTCTCTGTTTGACGAATAGATCGCTAGCTTCACTCAAAGCTTCATACTCAAACATTTGCGACGATTTGATGCCAATAGGATTACTTCCCGTTCTCAACGCTTCTTCAGGTGCAACTTGGTCATGAATAAATAAGGCAGAGCGTTTTAAGCGTAAATCGTTATTAAATCCTATCTTCGCATTAAAGTAGTCATGATCAATAATCGTCACCGCTTGATAACCGTGCTCTCCTTCGGTCACGACGAGCAAAAATTGGTCATATACGCTATCCACGTTTCCAAGTGCTAACGCTTGTCCCTCGGGAAATATAATGTGCTCGGCTAACGGCTTAGAAATTACGCCCAGTTTAGAAGAACACGTAATGACCCCATTTTTTACAATCAGCATTTCTTCGATATCTCGTTCAAACATCAAGTTTTGCTGAAGCTCTTCACATCGTCTAGGATGCAACAAAGCCGTGCGGTTTTCGGTCTCTATTTGGAATAAAATTTCGTCTGCGATTTGAACGTTTTTTTCTAATAGATGGTTGAGGTTGTTTTGCACGCTTTCACGAGCTAAATACAAGACTTCGCCAACAATCAAAGGAATGGGCAACAAAAAAATGATGGCTTTTTTAAAAAGCGCCTTATTCAGCATATAAAAGTAACCTTTTATAAAACCGATTTACTGAGATGGTATCTGGATTCTGATACCCACTAGCAACTCTCGTTTATAATATTATTTATTTAGATTAACTCAGTATGCGAAACACTTGGTAATACCGCAAACTAAACAATGCCTTAATCCCTCCTGTTCCAATTTAGCATCAAACGACTCAAACCTGAGACGTCAATACGACATCATTTTTGAGCCTATCGGTACCGAGGTAAGCCCTCAGTCGTCAAATTCTCACTCTACGAGAATTACCCATTAAAATTATTTTTCTTTTCTCAGTGATTAAGAATTATATTTGTCGTAATTCATATAACACGTTACAACACTCTCATGACGACAAACAAAGCTAATGCGAACCAGGTAAACGAAAAAGCACTGCAGTTGTTAATGCAAGTTGCAGTTAGTCCATTCCCAGTCTCTGCGAAAACGCTAAGCGAGCAATTGAACGTTCCTTTGAGCAGTCTCTACCGACACTTGAAGCTGCTCAAAGAGTGGAACTTGATTGAAGAAAGCGTACACGACAAGACATTTGTCGTTGGCCCGGCAGCATTGCTGCTCATGCATAGCTATGAGACCGCACAGCATGGTTTAGATATGGTCGAAACCATACTGGCTCGGTTGGTACAACAAACAGGGGAAATGGCCGCTTATATGGTACCTGCAGGGTATCGCGCGCTTTGTGTCAGACAAAAAGAAAGTATGCAGGCGCTGCGTTGCAGCTTCGTCCAGGGTCAAAGTCAACCTCTGCTACGTGGTGCCTCATCTAAAGTGATGCTCGCTTTTATGCCTCAAAGTCGATGCGAGAAAATCTTGAGATACTTTAATCAAGATCACCGACGAGACGAATGGGAACAAGAGCTCACAACCATCCGTAAACACGGATATGCCGTCAGTACTTCAGAAATTGACCCGGGTGTTTCTGGCATCAGTGCACCAGTGATGAAAGGAAGCAAACTGATCGGCGCGGTCTCGGTGATGGCTCCGGCCCACCGAGTCGAAAAGGATAAGCAGCGCATTATTTTGCATGTGTTGCAAGCGGCAAGGGCACTACCACCAGAAAGGTAATTCATCATGTTAAGCTTTTTCAAACGCTATAAACTCCACCACACCGTGAAACAGCCGCAGCATTACCCTTTTTCTTTTATGACAGTGTGTGAGTATTTGCCACCCATGTCTAAGGGCGCGTTTGAATTAGCTGATCAAAGTTTGGAAAATGCTAGTGATTGGCTATACCAACAGCATGATCATGAAACCGCTGAAAACTTTGGTCACTTCAACCACGACAAGCTGGAAAATGGCGAGTTTCAGGAAGCGTTAAGCCTTTCGCTTTCTCGCCACTCAATTCCTGTTTTAGTAACTAACTGTACCGAGGCAATCTTGTCCATGTTACCTGTGGTCGGGTCCTATCGAGACGAAGTGGGTGTGGTAAATATTGGACATGACATGAACTTGAAGCCGACACTTGAACCACGTTTAGGCTCCGCATTCCATTTTGCTCTTTCTCGCTATCAAAACGTGCGATTATTTTTTGCTGGTGTTAGCGAACAAGATACAAAGCAAGAAACGTGGGAATACGCGGAGGATCAAGGTTGTGACTGGGTAACCGATAAAGAGTTTTCTTTTCGTCATCGCAATAATGTAAAGCAGTTGATCGGCAATTACCTCGACCATTGCGACCAAATAATCCTCAGTATCGACCTTGGCTCCCTAAAAACCAAAAACAGCCTTGATGGTACCTCAGAAATTGATATCCAAATGGTTCTACGCACCATTAGGCAATGCCTGGTTGCAGGTAAAGTCAGAGCCATTCAACTCGTTGGCGATCGCGATCGTCTGGTCTATTCGAGACAAACGAAAGCCATACTAGAAGAGTTATATCAAATGGCCCCACTCATTGTTCACGCAGCCTAGGATTAAGTTCTGTTCAGAATCAGGACGCTCAAGCTACTGATTCTGAACCAACATGGTTAATTATTATCTTTTACCAACAAATAGTTACATGAATAAAGCGACTCATGTCACACTTAGCTATTGAACTAATCACATACTTACGTTCTAATAACACCACTATGCTTTGGTATGACATACGAAATAAAAATAGCCAAAGTTCAATAAGTAAGCGGATTAAAAACCAAAAACACCGCCGACATTTCAACTTCTGTGAGCACTTGCTCACGCTCGCTTGATGCCATCTTGTTCCACTTTTTTAGGACATTTGATGATGCGTCTTTGCAGTATTTTCGCTGCGGTTCTTGTTTTACCGCTAGCCTCACACGCCACCACTTATGACGTCAAAGATCTATCTGAGTTAGGTCAACTTTGCTCACACAAGAGTTTTAGTATCGGAAGCGATGGCACGACTTATCGCTGTACAGGGGAAATAGTCCTACCCGCAGGTGACAAAATTATCTCCTCATTACCGGAAAAAGAGATAACGTTAAAAGCAGATTATGGCATTGTGTTAGAGGGGAACAATACGATTGGTGACCCCAATAAGCGTATCTCTCTACACGCACTCGCTACCGGATTAACGGTTAACAATGAGAAAGCTTCAAGCATTGACGATTACCAAAACAAGCACACTGTTATCTATGGTGATCTTCTATCGGCATATCCAACAAAGCTGCATAACATTCTCATAGACGGGAATATTAAGCTAACAGGTTCGACACTTCACATTGATGGAGCGCACAACACCATTATTGGTGATATTTCGACACACAGCACGACCGATATATTCAATGCTAACGTTTGTGGCACCATTGAATCAAAAGGCCATCAATTGCATCTCAAGACGAAGAACCCTCTCCAACGACATTTCGTCGTCGGTGATATTGTGGCGCACAGTTCTCTGCTTATTGATGACATGGAGATCTACGGCACTACTGAGACTAAAGGAGCATCTGCCGCATTGAACGGTTCGTTCTATGACTCTACTACAGCAATTAAATACTTCCAAACATTGAACTTCAACAACGCTCCAAATCAGCCAAGTCAAGTTTGTGGTGAAATCCAACAAACGCCAGGAAGTGCACAAACGAAAGCACAAGACAACAAATACACGCAATACTGTGGATTGGGCGACACTGATTGTCACTACTCTTCTCAGCTCTGTCCGATCACCCCTCAAGATATTCCGAATTGCAGCATGCAACCTCCATCAGAGAACGACTTCGACCTAAACGTCACACCATCGGACGACATGGCACTGATGTGCGGCGACGATCTTCCGCAATTTACAGCAACAACAACCAATAATGGAGAAGTTGTAAGCGCAGAAGTCAGTGCTGCCCTATCACACCCTGACTTGTTCACTTTAGAGGTGGTCAAAGGTCAGCAGACATTAAAAGCAAACCAATTTATGTCTGACGACAATGGTAAGCTCGTTGTTCGAGTGGTCCCGAACGATATTGATACCATCGCGTTAGATACGAACTACACGCTGACTTTCACTATGGCAGAAGACACCAGCAAGCATCAAACGGTTAGCTTTATGTTTACGCCATATATGTTTGAGGCCTACTCAAAGACGAAAAGCGCAACTTTAAATGAAATACGCGTTATTGCAGGTAAACCAGAAAACGTGCATACGCGATTGCTGGCTTGTGCTTCCACCGGCGAACCTGTAGTCGCAAGCAACTACAATGGTACTCCTAAGATTTTTCATCCATTGGTTCAACCATTAGGAGGAAGTGAAGGAAACTTTAGCTATTCAGCGGAATTTAAAGACGGCTTGTCTGAGCATGGTCTTATCACGAACGAGTCCGGCATATTTGAAGTGACATTGTCCGATCATTTTGAATGTGAGGGATTTGAAGAGTGCCCAGAAGAAGGCAAAGTGGAAGTGAAAGGAACATTTAATGTGTACTCGCGACCATGGACATTGGCTATCTGTGACAACCAACGTGCTTTGCCTTCTGGCACCTCTGAACAAGGAGATGGGTTTATTGCTGCCGGAGAACTTTTCTCTCTAACAGTGAAACCCATCATTTGGCAACCTGACGGCTCTGTAAGTGGCTCTGTGGAATCAGCACGTTATTGTGATGCCTCTATCACCCGTAATTTTATGCTTGATGACGCTCCAGCAGCATCGGTAGTCTTGTCGAGTGAGCAACATACGCCATCAGAGACAGCGAACCAAACCTCGAAATTGCTAAAAAGTAGTGACTCACTGGCTCAGGCGCATAATTCAGCCAAGAATGATCAATTCGTCTTTAATGGGTTATATTGGGAAGAAGTCGGGAGCTTGAGAGTAAAAGCAAACCTAGAAAGTAAATATCTAGGTATGACTGTTAACGAAGGCTATCGTTACATCGGTCGTTTTTACCCAAAATATTTTCAAGTGCAAGACCAAGAATGGCACTACCCACATGGCCAAACTTTTGCTTACATGAATCAACCTTTTGAGAAAGTCACTTACGATGTTGTCGCACTCAATGCGAATAAGGAAAACGTGAAGAACTACGTCCACTTTTCATCTAACCTTCAACAACATTTCGACTTAGGCGAACTAAGCTCATACTCCGAACGGTTTTTGCCGCCTAAGCCTAAGAAGGTAGACTGGAAACTACTGGGTAACGCGAGTGTTGGAACGTTTGTGATCGAGAAGCCCTCGACCAATGCGACTTGTAACAATAGCCCATGTTGGAAAAAGAACACAACCGATAAACAATACCCTGATGGTCCATTTAATAATGGGACTAACAGTGACAGCAGCAAAATAGGTATAGTCACGACTAAAGCCGTTGATGAGGTAAATTTCTTTGATAACAGCGAAGTGCTCACTCAACAACCGGACATTCGATTCGGTCGTTTGAACTTTCAAGATGTGGGTGGCAACCAAGGCATGGTGATCAAAGTGCCACTTGATGTGGAAATTTGGCAAAACGGTCGATTTACGACTAACTTCGATGACAGCTCAACAACGGCGAATGGTGAATATTACTTCAGCACGCCAATTTGGTCGCATGCGCCAGCAAACAACGCCCTGCTTTCTGGCGTTGGAACGATGAGTATTGGCAGGATGACCGATATCGTTGCAAGCCAAATTGACTCAGCGCGCGAGCAAATACAATTCCACCTAGATTTAGACAGCTCAGGCAATCGCATCCCTTGGCTGAAATACGACTGGGATAGCTCTACAAGTGAAGAGGAAAACCCACCCGTCATTGTTACGTTTGGTATTCACCGAGGAAACGATCGCATTATTTATCGTGGTGAACCCAATATGCTTGGCCTAAATTAACACGAAACGGCAAACAAAAAGAGCCCCTCAATTGAGGGGCTCTTTTCATCACAAACTGATGTAATTTACTTTGCGCCACGACGCGCTTTCAGGCGCTTCACCATAGCAAGACGACGCTCTGCCGACCCTTGGTCTGTTGCTGACTGGTTCGGATTATTACGACGACCTTGACGATTCTTGAATGCTGGTTTTGAGTGCAGCTTTTCAATGTAAGATTCACGCTGTTTTGGTTCATAGCCTGCAAGCTCAATACGGCGAATGCGTTGCTGGATTAGATTTTCAACCTGAACCACCGTGAGCTCTTCATCTCGGTTTACAAATGAAACAGCATGACCTTGTTTACCTGCACGGCCCGTACGACCAATTCGGTGAACGTAATCTTCCGCTAGGAAAGGCATGTCATAGTTCACAACGTGAGGTAAGTCTTCAATATCTAGACCTCGAGCAGCGACATCGGTAGCCACCATGACACGTGCTTTACCGGACTTAAACTCTTCTAGCGCACGACGACGAGCACTTTGAGCACGGTCACCATGACAAACCACCGCTTTGATACCATCAAGTTTCAGCTCTTTTACCACTTCGTTTGCGGTCTCTTTGTAGTTCACAAATACCAACACTTGTTTCCAGTTTTTGCGACCAATTAGCTCTGAAAGCAGTTCCGTTTTTCGCTCTTGATCAACTGGATATAGCACGTGAGCAACTGTTTGTGCCGTAGTATTTGCACGCTCTACTTCGATACGTTTTGGTTTACGCAGAATGTCTTTCGCTAACAGATTTAGCTGGCTTGAAGTCGTTGCCGAAAACATCATGATTTGCGGATCTGTATCCACATCCAGCATGATCTTACGAACTGCATGAATAAAGCCCATATCCAAGATACGGTCTGCTTCATCAAACACCAAAAACTCTAAGTGTGCCACCGAGACATTACCTTGTTCGATGTGTTCTTCCAATCGACCAGGTGTAGCCACAAGGATATCAACACCATTTTCCAGTGCCGCAACCTGAGAAGACATTTTACGACCACCGAAAATCGCCGCCACCGACAGATTGGTGTACTTCGTGTAAGCTTTGATGTTGTCAGCAATTTGTTCAGCAAGCTCGCGAGTTGGAGCCAAGATAAGTGCACGAGCAGTCTTACGAGAAGCGCTACGGTTACTGTCTAACAACTGCTGAATCATAGGCAGAGAAAACGCAGCCGTTTTACCAGTACCTGTTTGTGCTGTAGCGAAAATATCATGGCCTTTGCGAGCCATTGGAATCGCCTTCTGTTGAATTGGCGTTAACTTTTCATAACCGCATTCTGCCAGTGCTTTAACCACTTCTGGCGCAAAACCTTGAGATGAAAATGACATTGAGCGTATTCCTTAAACAAACCACTAAAAATAGCTTTAAAAATTTAGCCGTGCACTATACCCGAATTTGAGTGATTTATCTCACTTTTCTCATTGAAACGCTACAAAAGCAAAAACGGCGAACGCAGACAGATTGCAGGTTCACCGTTTCCGTTTAACATTTGTTCGATTTAACGCTTGATGCCAGACAACTGAAGGAGAATTTGCTCAAGTTCATCCCATGGCAACAGCTGAGAATCTATCACTTCTAATCGTGATTCAAACCCTTCTAAGCTGATTTCATTCACCGACACGACTCGGTTGGCAACATTAAACGCGTAACACCCCTGATCTGTGTTGACCACCGCTTTAACACGTTCCGCCGTTAAGTCCGAAAGCATTGAGAAAAGTTTATCAAAATCAAACGTGTACTCTGCCCCAAACAACCACCCGCAGCTAAAATACCCTTGCCCTTTGTTCTCTTTGCGCACAAAGGTTTCACCTGGCGGCAACTGGAATTGAGGCTCTTGGTGAGCATGTTCATGATGATGTGACTCGATATGGGAAGAAGCGCTGCCGTAAACCCGTTCGATATCCAAGACTTCTATCGGTAACTCACCATCATGAATAAGCTTACTGAATACTTTTGAGGGAGATTGGTCCGTCACCCAGTCATTAAACACATCAATGTCGTGACTGGTACAAAGGTCAACCTTACTGCCTATAACCACATCTGCGCTGTCTAACTGGTCCACGAAATTTTGGTTAGAAAGGTACTTTTCATCACTTAAGTTACGCGGATCAACCAGAGCGATCGTCGCTTTTAGATCAACGTAAGGTTCATACTGTTCTGAGGTAAGCGTCGCGATAACCTGTTTTGGATGACCAAGGCCTGTCGGCTCAATCAATAAACGGTCCGGTTTTTGGCGCAGTAACGCGGTAATACCGACCGACATTGGCACGCCCGCCGTGCAACACATACAGCCACCCGGCACTTCTTTAATCAGCGCACCTTGGTCGGTCATCAATGCACCGTCGATGCCAATCTCACCAAATTCATTGACCAAAACCGCCCAGCTTTCGTTTTCCGGTTTGTTCTTCAGTAGATTTAAAATCGTGGTCGTTTTACCGACACCCAAAAATCCGGTCAGTATGTTGGTTGGTACTCGATTTGACATGCTTATCTCCGACACGTTAGTGCATTAATGCTCCAGCAAAGTATACGGAGAATGTGACTCGCTTCAACGCTTTTTATCGCGCTCATCAAGCTCATTGCGTGATGCGTGGGTACACATTTTTTGAGAATGATCAGAGTGACTTATCAACTCTGAACGCTTCATATCAGAAAGATACATACTGGTGTAAATGACGCAGGTAAAAAACGCGATAATAGCGACTACGATGGGAAGAACTCCGAGCGTGTTTTCGAATTTAAGCGCAGCGATAGCCAATACGAAAACAACGACAGAGATAAGTGCGATAGACTTACTTTTGTTGCTTTTCATGATAACTCGCCTTTCGTAAGGGTAGCCCCTAACACCTCCTGTATTAGGGGAACGCCAGTTTGAACAACATCCAACCTGACTATTCAATGCTACTCCTTTCGCTACTTGTGAAATTTGACAAAGCTAACATTTATTACAACATCAAACGATGAACTTATTACTAGCTTTCAGATACTTAGTGGACTGTAAAACGCTTACTAGCAAATCGACCCGCCGCTGACCAATATGTCGTTTTCATTGGCAATACAAACTTGAGCCACCAGCCTTAGCCCTTCGACTATCATCTCCAGAGACATGGAAGGCTGACGGCCATCTGCTGCTTGCTCTGGCAATAATGGGATATGAACAAACCCATGACGAATAGGTCTGTCTTTTAGATAATGTTGAATGCCATAAAAAAGGTGGTTACATACAAATGTTCCGGCACTGTTGGAAATCTGGCTAGGTATCCCCTGCTTTTGCAGCGTTTGAACAACTCGCTTTATCGGCAGTGTCGAGAAGTAAGCATCTGGGCCGTCAGCCACTACGGGTTCATCAATCGGCTGATGACCACCGTTATCTGGAATACGAAAATCATCCACATTAATTGCGACACGCTCTGGGGTGATCGCGCCACGTCCAGCCGCTTGCCCAACGGTAATCACACAATCTGGTTGGTGCGCTTCTATTGCATCAATAACGGTATTCACTGACTCATGCCGAATCACAGGAACTGGGCAAGTAACGATCATGGCATCTTCTATTGCCGCAGCCTCTAATCGCTTGACCGCTTCTAAGGCGGGGTTAATGGCGTCACCACCAAAAGGTTCAAAACCGGTAATCAGGACTTTCTTCATAACAGTATTTAGGAAAAGAGTTTCACAAATTATTGCACTCCCCTTCACCCCATCCAATAGCAAAAGTATTGTTGACATAAACCAGACAACATTATGTGACTCATGTCTAACCAGCGAGGGTTTTCACCTTTATTGAATCTAGACAAGTTCCGGACTATCGAGACTAACTATCGATGATTAGTGGCAGGACGAGGCTCTCTCATTACATGACTCACGCAGAAACTTGGTTTCCACGCTTAACTTAGGTAGAGTACGCGACCGCAATGCAATTCGAAGAGATTGAATACAATGAATATTGATAACCATGTAATCGAAACGATTGAAGAGTTAGAGGCATTTCTGCATTTAGTAGAAAGCGGCGCTCTGGGTCTTGAAGGTGTCACTGGCGTTGCGCTAGCCACCTCTAATACCGATGGCCGTCCATTTGTTGCCGTATTAGGAGAAAAGCACCAATTGCTCCTTGGCCGCTGGGTTTCGCAGCACGTATATGACAATGGTAAAGACATCGTTCGTAACGGCCCAACCAGAAAACACTAAGCGCTCAGCACCATCTATAACACCATGCCATCTTATACACCAAGCGTATGCTTTGAAAGCAATGCGCTTGGTGTACTAAAAAAATAAAAAAAGAAAAGGCTAGCCTTTATTAATTTTGTCGGTATACTGCACATCAGCTCTTACGGAAAGAGCTATTAATGTAATTAAAGATCAAAGTTTCTCTCAGTTCCACATCGAATTCCTCGTTTACGTTCCTGCGACAAAATAGTTATCTCTAAAATCATATAGTAGCACTTGATATTAGCTAAAAATTCAATATTTAAAACAATCAAATATAGAGGTATCTATGTCTAATAAATTAACTGGTTCAGTAAAATGGTTCAACGAAACTAAAGGTTTTGGTTTTATTTCTCAAGACAATGGCGGTGATGACGTATTCGTTCACTTCCGTTCTATTGTTTCTGAAGGCTTCAAAACTCTTACTGAAGGCCAAAAAGTATCGTTCGTTGTTGAACAAGGTAACAAAGGTTTACAAGCTGCTGAAGTAACTGCACTGTAATTCTTTGTGTGGCATCAACGTTGTTGGTGCCACAATCCCCTTCCACTTATTACCGTCCTTACTATTCTCTATCTAAGTTTATATACCCAAATCACTTACCTCTCCCACACCGTCATTAATCACTTTCATAAAGTCACTTTGGTATACATCTTTAGGTAATCACACTACCTACCTTGCAATTCCAGTTTGGAATTAAATTAATCTGATTCATATCTGAATCACTTCGCCTCATGCTTTGCTCATATAAATAAAGTTTATAAAATAAAAGCGATTGGCGAATATAAGAGAAAAAAATGAAATTAAATATATCCGCACAATCAATAAATTCTAATAATTACGAGCACATTATCCCTAGCCGAGACGTTATCCTTAGCCTCTTCGATAAAGTTAAAAATCACTTAAGTCACGAGCAAATTTCTCGCTCTACTGGCTTAGATGAGAAACCACAAAAAGACGCTTTAAAAAAACGTTTACGCGCTATGGAGCGCGATGGCCAGTTGATTTTCACGCATCGCCGTGGTTATAAAAAAGTCGATCAAACCGCTTTGGTTTCTGGAAAGGTCAGCATTCACGCAGACGGCTTTGGGTTTGTCACTTACGACAGTAATGAAAAAGACCTTTTCTTACCTAAACACCAACTTACTCATGTGTTTGATGGCGATATCGTACTGGTTCTGAAAGGCAATGCTCAGCATCAAGGACGCTCAAATCATCGTTTCATCAAAATAGTGGAACGACAAACAACCCACATCGTGGGCTTGTTAAAGAGAAAAGGTTCGAACTTCTATCTAGTGCCAGAAAGCGCGAAACTGACTCAAACCATTCATGTCACACCAAATGATCTTATCGCCAAAAATGCCGGTAAACTCGTTCATTGTAAAGTCACGGCCTACCCAGATCACAGACAATCAACAACGGTTGAAGTGGCAGAAGTATTAGGGCGTCCGGGAGAAGCAGGGATCGAAGTTAAATTGGCGTTACGTCGACATGGCATCAATGATCATTGGGATGATGAAGTTCTTCACGCCGCCTCCGCATTTGGCAATCACGTAGAAGAAAAAGACAAAACGTCCCGAGTGGATTATCGAGATTTACCGTTCGTCACTATCGATGGGGACGACGCGAAAGACTTTGATGATGCCGTTTACGCATACCAAATGGACAATGGGCATTGGAAGTTATTCGTTGCGATTGCAGACGTATCTCACTACGTTCAGCCAAACGACCATTTAGATCTTGAGGCGCAATCTCGTGCAACGTCCGTTTACTTCCCCGGATACGTTGTACCAATGCTACCAGAAACATTATCTAACGGTTTGTGCTCGCTTAACCCGAATGAAGACCGATTGGTTATGGTATGTGAGATGACCTTTGACGACGAAGGTAACATGCTAGATTCAGAGTTTTCTGAAGGGATCATTCACTCGCATGCTCGTTTAACTTATAACGAAGCTTACCGCATTGTTTCCCAATCAACGGAAGCAAAAAAATACCAAGGTAAGAACCCAAAGCAAAACATTAAACAGCATCTGGTGAATCTCCATCGCTTGTATTTGAACCTATCTGGTCAACGTCAAGTCCGTGGTGCCATTGATTTTGACACGCAAGAGCTTTCATTCACGTTAAACAATAAAAAGAAAATCGCGTCCATCGTTCCGGTAGTTCGAAATGATGCCCACCGAATGATCGAAGAATTCATGCTGTGTGCCAACGTTGCCACCGCTCAATTTTTGCAGCAACAAAAAATACCGAGCTTATACCGCGTGCACTCTGGTCCTCAGATGAAAAAACTGTCTTCATTAAGAATGATGCTTGCAGAGAAAGGGCTAACGCTTGCGGGTGGTGATAAACCAACTTCTCATGACTACAACGCATTACTGGAACAAGTGCGAGATTTGGATGAGTGTGATGTGATTCGTACCCTACTGCTACGTTCTCAGAGTCAAGCCGAGTATTCGCCGAAGAATATGGGTCACTTCGGTTTAGCCTATGACGCATACGCACACTTTACTTCGCCAATTCGTCGTTACCCAGACTTACTCGTTCACCGCGCCATTCGCGCTAAACTTCGAGAGCAAAAAACAGGCAAGCTACGCAGTCTGCTCATGAAACTAAAACCTATTCGTCAATTGACAGGTGCTGCGAACAACTACCCTTACGATACAAAAGTAATCGAGCAACTGAGCGTGCACTGTTCGCATCAATCTCGTCAGGCAGATGAAGTGAGCCGAGAGGTTGAGTCTGCACTGAAATGTCATTACATGAAGCCATTTATTGGGCAACACTTCACGGGGAAGGTGTCTGGAGTCACACACTTCGGAGTATTTGTTGAGTTAGAGGAAAACCGAATCGAAGGTCTCATTCCTTTATCAAGTTTTCAAAATGGTGAGTTCGAATTTGATGCAGTCAAACAAAAAATTTCTAGCCAGAGCACCACGTTTACTTTAGGGACTAAAGTGCACGTGTTAGTTAAAGACGTCGATTCGAAACAAAGAAAGATCATGTTCAATTTAAAAGATGCAGAACACACGGTTGGTTAGTCTGTTGTAGTCTATTTTCTAACCCATTGTTCAAAAATAAAAAATAAGCTTTAGATACCGCGATTAACTTGTGACATTTCGCTGACATCAGCTCATTCTAAAACCCTAATATCTGGCAAAGGAAACGAATCTAACTTTTGTTTCCAGACACCATCGCAGAGTGTATTTCCAGCACTCTGTTTGCCTCGAGAGGTTCTTATGACAGCCTAGGATCTCTCGGGGCTTTTTTGCGTCTCTTAAATCCTACCTTATGTTGTATCCAACCCGTTACCAACCATACAAATTGTACTTTTTAACTAGTTCACTAGATCGCGAACTCTTATTTAAGCAACTGATCACACAACTACTTCTAAATTTTGGGTATAAAAGTATCAATACTTTCGTTAACTAGGATGTAAATAATGAAAAACTCGTTTGATCTCACCATGCCCAATGAAGAAGGATACTTTGGTGAATACGGTGGCAGCTTCGTGCCGCCGGAGCTTGAACAAATCATGCGTGACATCAACGCAGCTTATGAGGAATGCAGCAAAGATCCTGAATTTAAAGCGGAACTTGCTCGCCTGTATAAGCACTTTGTTGGACGACCTAGCCCAATCTTCCATGCAGAAAACTTGTCTAAGAAATACGGAGCAGACATCTACCTAAAGCGCGAGGACTTAAACCATACAGGCGCACATAAAATTAACCACTGCTTAGGAGAAGCCATTCTCGCTAAAAAGATGGGTAAGAAGAAACTGATTGCTGAAACTGGCGCAGGGCAACATGGGGTCGCGCTTGCGACAGCCGCCGCACTGGTCGGCTTAAAGTGCGATATTTACATGGGTGAAGTTGATATTGCCAAAGAGCACCCGAATGTCGTCCGTATGAGAATCCTTGGTGCCAATGTCATCCCTGCTACTCACGGGCGCAAGACTCTCAAAGAAGCGGTTGATTCTGCCTTCGAAGCCTACTTAAAAGATCCTGACACACAACTTTACGCGATAGGATCCGTCGTTGGCCCTCACCCATTCCCAAAAATGGTACGAGATTTCCAGTCAATTATCGGCAACGAAGCACGTGTTCAATTCAAAGAAATGACTGGTAAGCTACCCAATAATCTCGTTGCATGTGTTGGGGGAGGATCTAATGCGATGGGGCTATTTACTGCTTTCCTAGACGATGAACAAGTCGCTATTCACGGCGTCGAGCCCGCGGGCCGTTCTTTGCAAAAGGTTGGCGAGCATGCTGCAACACTCACACTCGGTGAGCCAGGTATTATGCACGGATTTAAGTCTTACATGCTTAAAGATGAGCAAGGCGAACCTCAAGAAGTGTACTCTGTAGCAAGTGGCTTGGATTACCCATCGGTTGGGCCTCAGCATAGTTACTTAAAGGACATTGGCCGTGTCAATTACGGCTCAATCACTGATGACGAAGCGATTGATGCCTTCTTTGAACTGTCTCGCGAAGAGGGGATTATTCCAGCGATTGAATCCTCACACGCTGTCGCTTACGCGATTAAACTCGCGAAGCAAGGAGAAACTGGCTCAATTCTGATCAACTTATCCGGTCGCGGTGACAAAGACATTGATTTTGTCGTTGAACACTACGGCGAAAAATATGGCATTGAATCAATTATTTAGTCACGACTTCGTAGGCTAAATGTCTATACAAAAAGCTACCTATTACTAGGTAGCTTTTTGTTTGAGCCTTACTTTCCCTACATGCGCTTTGAAGGCTTAACTACACAGTCCAAACCTTTTACTTTTGAGAAATAGGCATAGCTTGAGAAAGCCATCTTACTTACCACTCCAACTAGTCCTTTAGAACATAATTCGATTAACCGATCAGAGCAGGAATACCCGGAAGCTGACCAACGACAGCAAGCGAACCTGCACAAACGATAAATGCAGTGCCAGGAATCAGGTATTTATCTTTTCGCGAGAGTTCGTTGGCACGCTCATGGTCGCCGATAAGTCCAAGGTTATCCAGTAGCATCGTGATTGCCCAGCCAAAGACTGGATTAACGAATGCACAGGCAAAAATACAGATACCTGCACTGAGTGAATCTTTATGCTTGTGGATCATCTGCATGCCCGCCTCAAGAAGTGGTAAGAATACACCGACAATCAAAGCAACGCGCAGAACAGGCTCCCACATTGCTAGATCCATTGGATAGCCAATTACCGCCGCAGCAATACACATGAAACCCGTTAACAGTGCGCCACCTGGAATAGGACGTTTAGCAATTGCGGCTGGAATCATGTACGTTCCCCAAGAAGAAGCTAGGTTTCCGCCACCTAATAGTGAGCCAACCCCCTGACGAACAGACGCTCCGACCATCGTGTCGTCGACATCCATGAGTACGCCTTTCGCTTCTTTTGGGTAGTTAAGTTCTTGAAACACACGATGGCCGAGATAATCAGGGGACCACATAGCGACTGCCAGTAGCGCAAAAGGAGTCACGGCAATAAAGTGCTCTAGGGTTGGCCAGCCTAGCTGCCAGCCTGTATCTTCACCCCACCAGTAGAATGGACTGAAATTAGGCAGGCCCGGCTCTGTGGTAAAAGCAAATTCAGCGCCCATCAAATAAGCAACAATACCCGCGAGTGCAGAGCACAATGGGATTGCCAACCAACGCTTGTTGATCTTAGCTAGGTAGGCATAAACCATAACGGTTAGGCCTATGACCACAAACGAGATGTAACCTTGATCCGTACTAGCAGCCCACGCCTCAGTCTTATTAATCTGTCCGAGCAACCCAACGGCACCAAGGTAGATCAGTAACCCTCCTCTAACCCCAATGCCAGTCAAGGTCATGAGTTTAGAACCGCCTTTAGTCAAAGCGAGAATTAAGCCAAAAGCACATACCATCAAGCCAAGCGCCAGAGGATGCCCTCCTGCGGCAGCAATCATGGGAATCAGCGGTATCATTGGGCCGTGGGTACCGGCTAGGTTTGCGTTCGGGTTTAGGATGGCAGAAAACAAAATAACGAACAGAGCACCCGCGATAAGCAATTCGTAACGCACGTTTTCTGCAACGAACTCCGGAGATAAACCGAACTGAGCAGCAAAGGCAGCAACCATGGCGGTGACCATCACCACTTTACCAATGGTTGCGGCCAATGCAGGCACCCAGTCTTCGATTTCAATACTGTAATCACGTGATGGCAAATGAATACCCCAGCGACGAAAGCTCATGATGGTTAAATCATGGTTTAGAAAGTCTTCACGACTTTCAAATTCATGCGGTTTCTTGCGCACATCCCTGTAAAAGGTCTTACTTGAGTCAGACATTGAGCTATCCTTTGTTATATTTCAACGTTGAACTATGCCAACTAGAGTTTCGCTTGGTATACAGACCAATACGAGACAACACCCACATCAAACATCGAGGTCACACCAAGAAAGTGGTATGGCTAATTTTTGATTTGAACCTATTAAGCATGTATTGCTATCGGTAGGAATATTAGACATTAGTAAAAGAACAACAAAAATCTCACTTATTGCACAAAGATTTAACATTACATTAGAGTACGCTGATCTTTAGTGAGAGTTTTTGAACAGCAATTCAACAAGAGGAACAGTCGCAACTCCACCTGTGCTTTTCAAGGTAGAAAAAACATATCCGTATTCACACAGGTAATTGGTTAATTTTGCTCATGCAAGTACGCACTAACAACATCAAATCGAGTTGCAACCCAAACCACGCTGCCTAACTATAGATATCTCTGTAATGTATACTTTGCTAAACTCCACCCTTTGATGAGTAAGGCCCCTAAAATGATGACTGACGAAGAAAGAATCGAACTGCAACGGAACAACCCACTGCACGGGTTAAAGCTAGAAACTATGTTGCAAGAGTTGGTGGATTTTTATGGCTGGGACATTCTAGATACAGCAATGCGCTTTAATTGCTTTAACACTAAGCCTTCGATTGCAAGTAGTGTGAAGTATTTAAAGAAGACCGAATGGGCGAGAGAAAAATTAGAAAACTTTTACCTTTATCGCTTTAAGCGCATGCCACGCGCAAGTGAAGAAGAATATGATTTACCACCGAGAGCTCGTACTTTCCCTCATGGTCTTGAACCTAAAGAGCCAATGCCGCTAACCGTTGACTCTATCCTTAAGTCACAAGCTAAAGCTGCATCCGCATTTAAAAAACGTTCACCTCGTGGACGTCCGACGCGTCGATAGCACATTACCTTGAAAAGCAATAGAGCCCTACTGGTGGCTCCAGCAAGGCTCTATTGTTCTTTAAAGAAATAGCTAGAAGAGAATACTCAAGCTAGTGCGCCCCCTTCTCCAGCGCCTCCCATAAGTAAACTCACATGTAGTTTACGTTTTCTATTGATTACGCTTTTTCTTCTTTTTCCCTGTACCTGCTGGCTTTGCACGCGGCTTCATCGGTAAAAAGTAGGCTTCACTTTGGTCGTCTTCCACTTCAAAGCCCTCTACCTGCTCACGTTCAAGTTGGAACTTATTTTTCTTTTCTATCACTTTGAAATGGTGATAGTCATCGTAATCGATAAGAGATAACCCTAGACCCACTTCACCAGCACGACCACTACGACCGATTCGATGCATATAGTCAGCAGGACTACGTGGAAGATCGAAGTTAATCACCACTGGCAGCTTTTCAATATCAAGGCCACGCGCTGCGATATCGGTAGCAATAAGAACTTGAATCTCGCCAGACTTAAAACCGTCAAGTACACGAGTACGAGCGCCCTGCCCTTTATCACCATGGAAAACTTCAGCAGTAATACCGCGTTTTGACAGCTTTTGAGCTAAATGGTTGCAGGCATTCTTAGCATTCACAAAAATCAAAGTCTGTCGCCACTGATGCTGTTTGATTAAGTGCGCGAGTACCGCCGTTTTCTCACCTTTATTTACACTAAACACGCGTTGCACCAAAGTGCTGGCTTCTGCGCTCTGCAACTGAACTTCAACAGGGTCACGGAGCAAGTGCTGAGACAGCGTCGTGACTTTATCAGGGAAAGTAGCAGAAAATAGCAGCGTCTGTTTCTTCTCTGGCAGTAACGCAAGAATCTTATTGAGTTCTTCGGTAAATCCGAGGCTCAACATACGGTCAGCTTCATCGAGCACGAGCGTTTTTACTTGGTCCAACTTAATCGCGTTACTGGATACCAGATCAAGTAATCGACCTGGCGTAGCTACGATAATGTCACAGCCACCGCGAAGCGCCAGCATTTGTGGGTTCACCGACACACCACCAAATACGGCAACCGTTTTGATCTTATCTCTAAGATGGTATGAGTAAGATTTGACGTTATATGCCACCTGTGATGCCAGCTCACGAGTTGGAACTAAAATCAGGTGAGAAACGAAGTTACCACGGCGATGATTTGTTTCGTCTTGCTGAACAATTTTTTGCAGAATTGGCAGCGAAAAAGCAGCGGTTTTACCAGAGCCCGTATTGGCACCGCCAACAATATCTTTCCCTTCAAGGATATAAGGAATGGTATGAGATTGAATGGGCGTCGGTTGGCTGTATTCTAACGCTTCTAGTCGCTCGACTAAGGTTGGAATCAGGCCAAGATCGGCAAATGTCGCTTGCTGTGTTTTATCTGTCATTACGATGGGTGGCTCAGTGCTAGTAAAGGCCGTGTATCTTATGCTATTTCGCGTCTGGATGTTAGAGATAATGGCCCAAACAGAAGATTGGTGAGAGAAGCACTTGTTTATGTTAGGTGAGTAAATGTATGCAAAACCTCAGTACATAAAAACGAACCTAATTTAGGTAAGCTCTTGGCAACTATATGCCACGACTCGAAAAGTAACGCGTGGGTGAATCGCCATATACCCGACGAAACATAGCGATAAAGTTACTGGGTGTCGAATAACCCAAAGCATGTGCAACCGCTCCTACTGATTCTCCGCGTGCCATCATTTCTAACGAATGTATTAGCAGTGCTTGTTGCCGCCATTCACTAAAACTCATGTTTAACTCACTTCGAATCAATCGTCTTAATGTCCGAGATGAGACTGCCCCGATCTTTGCCCAATGCTCCACAGAATGTTTGCTGTTTGGGTCTATTAAAATTGCTTGAGTAACTTTTTGCAGTCTCGGATCTCTGGGCAGTGGGATGTGGAGTGACTCATGAGGGCTATTGACGATTTCATCGGATATTACGGCAAGAATACGTAAAGACTGTATGGATAGCTCGTCTGTTTTGCTCCATATCGATGCCCTAACCGATAGGGCTTTCAAGACATCGCTCATTTGGATCACACAAGGTCTCATTGGAAACCGCTCACAACTCTCTGGAGTAAACAGTAATGAACGACCTTTCAGAGAACCACAAAAATAAACACTGTGCATCGCACCCGGGGGGATCCAACCAGCTCGGTGAGGGGGTAGTATCCACGCTCCTTCATCGGTTTTTACCTGTATTAGCCCTTCATCTATACACAGTAGCTGGCCTCGATGATGACTGTGCCAATTATGTGGCCGTTGCTCCAAATGGTTGAAGTCGCTCCTTTCATGCTGCCACTCCTTAGCGATCAGTGCGGCTCCATTTTTCCATTCGCTGTAATCAGAGTTTGTCACTTTATTTACTCAATTCCATTTTGGCCATTATTCATTATTTTCTGTCCTCTTAACGTTACCATAGCAAGTTAGCGTTCGAGTAACATTTTAGCAACGACCATTTTATCGAAGGCAGAACCATCATGAACGAACCTATCTTTATTATCTATTACATTACAGCAGGCTTGGGCATTGGCTTTCTCGCTGGACTCGTTGGTGTTGGTGGTGGTGGAATGGCCGTCCCTATTTTTGCGTTTCTGTTTTCACTACAGGGAATAGCTGATACAGAAGTGGTCCATCTTGCGTTAGGGACATCAATGGCTTCAATGATTATTACAACATTGGGCAGCATGCGCGCTCACTACAAAAAAGAGAATGTAGACTCGACAATGGTAGTAAAAATGTTGAGCGGAGTTCTAGTCGGAACATTTTGCGCCACATTCGTAGCATCGTATCTACAGGGAATCTATCTGGCAGGTTTTTTCAGCGTATTCATGTTGTATGTAGCTTATAAGATGTTTCTCAACACTGAAAATGAGTACAACCCTAACCCACATGGGGCTATCGGTAATATCACTGTAGGCTCTGTGATTGGCTCTGTATCAGCACTTGTCTCTATAAGCGGTGCGGGGTTGATCATCCCCTATCTTGTCCAGCAAAATTTTGAGGTAAAACGAGCTATTGGCACCTCTGCTGCGATAGGTTTCCCTATCGCGCTATCAGGAAGCCTCGGTTACATGTTAAACGGATGGGAAAATACAGATTGGAACAACTTAGTATTAGGATACATATACCTTCCTGCAATGATCAGCTTCTCCATTAGCAGCTACTTAACTACTAGCCTCGGCGTGCGTTGCGCAGAGTATTTCCCAAATAAAGTTCTTAAGAAAATCGTTGGTATTTTGTGTGTTCTTCTGAGTTTTAAAATGCTGGTACAAGTACTTAATTAAGGCAAGTAATACAGTCATCAGTATGTCTTGCAATATGTTGTGGGGACAAACCTGAAAAACTTACTTCTCGCTTTGCTGGTCCAAGCACACAATGTGTAAGAAAGCTCCGCATTGTTGCACTCTTATGACTTTGTTAAGCTAGCCAGAATTACATCCAAAATTTGCTGGTGATTGTCCTTTCTGGAAACCTCGTCACGCTCCTGGCAAAGTGCTTCCTCCCCTTCTGATGCGAGAATTTTAATGCCACGCTCAGTACATTCTGCGAACGCACTAAACTGACTCGCACTGGGAATCTCTTGAAATGTCACATTGGGAAGAGCAACAAGTGATTCGGCTGGTGTCAGTGCGGGATGTACCCGATCAGAAAGCGTCACCACGGTGATGGTATTTTTCATCAAGGCCAAAGTTTCAGGGACAAAAGTTTTCGTTAGCTCAGGGTTGATAACGACGACCGATTTCAGTTTGCTTTCAGACTGAAATCGGGGGAATTTTTGATCCGGGATGTTGGTAATATCAACGTTATTTTCACGTAACCAATGACAGTCTACATTGGTGACGTTGTGGCACGATGTTCGATATTTTTCCGGGCTTATTTGCGCTCCGGAGAGCATCAGCATAGATGTCCCGCCCAGAAAAAAGCCGACACCCTGCACTGCATCAGTATCTACGCCTCCGGACAGTATCCCGACCGAACTTAATTCGTTCAGCCCAAGCACCAACTCACTGGTTCTGAATGTGATTTCATCAACAGCCATTTCTGCATTGATTTCGTTCGGTGCAGGAGGCTTTGGTACAACAACGACATAACCTTGTTGCGCCAGGCTCGAGGCTATCCAACCACTATGGGAAAATGCTGACCGTGTTCCGCCCTGCGACAAAAGCACAACGGGAAATTTTCCACTTGCTAACGGGGCATCTAACTGCGTTTCGACTGATTTAAAAATGTTACCCCTACCAAACGTGAAGTTGTTTTTTTCATTCGTTGTGGGATACCAGTAGTAGACTTCTACAGGCTTGTCTCTGTCTTCACTGAATACCGTTTTGACTGTTAGCGCAGAATGGTATTTCGGCCCATTCGTACTGGCGCTGACACTGACACACAATGAAGCGAGTAGAAACGACATTATTATTTTGGTTTTCATTTTTACCCCAGCCGGTCAACACATTATTCTGCACGGCATCTGGAAAAAATAACGCGCAGGAGATTCTCCATATATTTTGCGAAACATAGCAATAAAGTTACTTGGAGTCGAGTAACCCAAAGCGAGTGTTTGCTTTGAACTACGCCAACAAGCTTTTGGACAAAAATGCGTTAACGTAAACCTTCTAAAGGTAATGCGTTAGATTAGGAAAAGTATTGTTAATGTTAATGACGCCAGAGGAACAGCCGAAGCTCACAACAGTTTGGCTGTTCCTCTGGTTGTCCTATCTCAGGTTGGCCTTGTTAGAGTCTTTACCAGTAATCTGAAATTCCTTTTTCCCTCTTTTCTAGTGCCTCTTGGAAAGCTTTCAATGCTTCTCTTTCCTTGGAATCAAATTTACTCTCATCAATACCTCTTAACTTTTCTTCGATTGGTGCAATTTCCAAAAAGTCTTCTATACTCTCGAGTTTGATGTATGTAGTAATCTTAACTACATAATCCCCCATTGCTTGAGATGATGACTTCCCTACAAAACCTTTCAATAAAGTTATACAGCCCTCAACTGTATTAGTCTGAAGTTTCAGCCAGTCTGTAACCTTATTTTCATCGCCCCAACGCTTCCATCTATATAAAAAGGAAACTAAGTGCTCGTGAGAAAGTAATTCGTTAGAATTATTTTTAGACATTTCGTCCAATTTTCTAACAAATTCCACTTTAAGTAGCTCAAACTCTTCATCTCGTAGTATCTGGTCTGCATCCGACTTTTCTCTACGATTTTCATCGCCCAGCAATATGTGCTCAACAATAGAAATCCCACTTGATGCTTTGAAGCATTCTAGCAACAGTTTTCCTCTTTCTTCTAAGTTATCAATACGACGTAGGAACCAGACGACAAGCCTTACAGCATGTGTATTCGAACTAAACATCGTGAAGCCTGTTGACTCATGATCGATTTGATCACCAATATCTAGAATCCCTTTGATGTAAGAGTGCCCATTGCCTAGTGGAATATCATCAGTGAAAGATTCAAATTGTGAAAGAGCATTTTTTAGAATTCCACGCTCTTTAAGTGAAAGAATAAAAGATGAAAATCTATCAGAATCAGCAGTTAGGCTGAGCATTTCCTGTAAGTCGGAGTTTGAGAGTTCTCCACTTGGAATAGAGAACTGGAAATATTTATCAAAATTAGAAGGGTGGCAAACACGCATTTCTCTTAACCATGTACTGAAGAAGTCTCCAGAATAGTGCGTCCCACCAAGAGCCCATTGAATAGTTGGGAATAGCTGCTCAACCATTTCTTTAACGGAATCTCGCTTATCAGGAGATGCTTTGTCCAAGATCCGATTGATGAAGTCAGCTGTAGCATCGGCTCTTCCACCATATCTATCTGATCCGTTTTTAGTGAAAATTTCTTTCGAGCGTGCAATTTCCTTATAAACATCCGGTTCAAAAACCCTTAGACACTCAATAGCTATTAGATCTACCGGATTTACCTCAAAGGCACTTTTGCCTTTCAGCAAAGTAAAGTGGAATGATAGCGTGGAGGTGTATCTATAGACACTTCGCAAATTGTCGAAATAGGTGTTCAATGAACCATGAAATATATTTCCCCACCGACCGGAGTCAAACATCTTAGTGGCAGAGGCATCTTGCTCGATAATTTTGTCCAGCTTATTAAACAACAAACTGTGAAGGCGTGTAGTTTCTATCCGAGGAATGTCAAAAGGTACTTGAATTATTTTTTCCAAATAATCGCGACCTAGTTGAGCACCATCATTCAACTTATCTTCTACTAAATCTCGCTGGAAGAGAAGAAGGAATACCACGTTCGGAAATTCTAGGTTTGCTTTTATAAGCTGAAACACCATCCTTAGTTGAGATGTAGTTAACCTATCTAAGTCATCCATTACAACGATCAATGGAGCTTTTCTTTCTAGCAATAATCCTGATAAATCCTGCCTTATATCGCTCAGGCTCTGTTCATTTGCTTTTACGGTTGCCTCAATATTCCCAGTTAATCTATCAAGGAATGTTTTCCCCCACTTTAAGGCCGCAGCCCATCCGCCTAGAGCAATTAGCATAGAAGCACTAGCGTTTTTAACCCAAGCTTCATCGGAAAAATTTCCACTAACTCCGATAAGTGTTGCAAGCACGAAGAGTGTAGGTAGAGCCGCTGAAAACCCAGTAACGAGAGTTTCCCCGGTATTAAGATAGAGGCCATACTTTTTAAGAGTCGCTGCTAATTTCTTCCCCGATTTGCTTTTATCAGTGCGACCAATAGATTTTGATATCTCCTGAAAAAATGAAGCTGTTATTTTATCTTGGGCGGCCCATTCCCATGGAGAAAACTCTATGACATCTGGCTTGTCTTCGGAGATTTCTTCCAATCGAGATAGCGCCATGTTTTTAATAGAAGACTTCCCTGCCCCCCAATCGCCATGCAAGGCAACCACCAAACTATCTTTTCCGTGCCAGCTTGCCATAGCGTTTGCCAAGTCGGTGGAAAACCCTGATCGACCCAACAAGTCTTCTTCTACTCTTGTAATTGGTCTATCTGAAGCAAATCCGTGTAAATCTTTTGGTTCCATAGGAAATCTCTGATGGGAATCTAACGCTTATTAGTGAAACTGTTGGGTCATGTAACTCACAAGCACCTAATGCACTCTCACTTCTTTGGCCACTAATTACATGAAATATATAATAATAATGCGCTCACTTTTTCAAGATTTCTGTGACTAGCGCGAAAGAAAGCGAGAACGACCGATTTACATAGTCGGAAGCGAAACTTTGCCATAATGGCAAAGATCCGTTATGTCTGTACATTTACACAGACGCTCAAAGCATTACAAGGTTAAGGTCAAGCTGATGACTTCCGAAACACACTTTGGGGTAATTATGAGTTAGCAGAGTTGCTAACTCATAGATGGACATAAACGAGTCAATGATTTTGCTAAATTAGATGTTTATGAATTACTTAAAGTGTGCGGCCGAGGTGTCAGGATGTATTGAACGTAACACCTCAAGTTGTTACTTCGAGTGTTAGCTGTACAATTTATCCATACGATCATCATGATATTTTTCGAATAAGATTGTCATATTTGTCTTGTATATGACTTTCTTTAAATGCCCCTTTAATTGATTGTCGGAGGAATACTTCGAGATCTTTTTGGGTAAGAACCATTACTAATCCAGCTTTGTTCTTATTTGCTATATTAGAAATATGCTTAATGTGTGAATCTTTTACTTCATCACCTCGGAACACAATAATTCCGAAACGGCCAAAAGTATCATTTAGGTAGTATTGAATTTGGTGGAAATCATCCGACTTCAGGTTATCATAGTTTTTGCATTCCCAAACGACTTGAGTTGCCCCATATTTATTCCTTATCATTTCCCAGAAGCCACCTGAAGCTCTGTTTGAGGCAACCCAGTCCCTTATCGTTGAACCATCATTTGTCCGCTCAGTGGGTTGGACATTATTTAGTGATCTAAAAAAGCATAATTCTATAATTTTCCCGACGATGTCTTCGAAGTCTTTTGCACCTTCATGACCTTTTGGTAAAAATTTCAATTTTGATAAAGTGTCTTCTAAGATCATCTTATAGTCATCAAGTTGAAAATTCTCAGGTAAGTCCTCTAGTATCCCTTCATTCTTAAGTATTGTTCCATCTGAAAGGTCTGTTATTAATACGTTTCTAAGGTTCAAAGCTTGATGATAAGTAGGATGTACTTCAAATATTGAATTATTATCAAATGCTGGTTTAGCATTCAAATCTTTACCTGATTCCTTATATTGAACATGGTTTTTTCTCTGAATGCCGATAAAGCCGATACCAAACAGGAGCTCAATAAACCTATATGGAGTAGTCTGTTTATAGAGCCAATCACTACAATATTTAGCTATTGATTCATTAACAAGTATCTTCTGTATAAAGTCTTCGATTGAGTTGACTGTGTATTGGTTACCGAGTCCGTAAAAATACTCTAATATTAAGCTGATGTTTGGGAAGTTTTCAGCATATTCATCGCCTAGATCTTTTAATCTACTTGTACTATATCTTACTGAAGCATCGGTTAAGTCCTTGGGGGCTACTTTATTATTACCATTTTTTATCGCATTATCTATAGCATAGCTTGTAAGCATGAGTACATCGCGTGGTCTGTGCTGACACAATTTCATTACGTGATCAACGGATGATCCATTTTCATCTTCTTCAAAGAAGTAGCTCCATGCTTCTCCTCCTAACTTTGGTTTTGTGCTAAAAGGCTTAACTAATCTTCTTTCAACTAATTCAGTTAACTTTATTGATGACCATTCTAAAAAAACGGAAGAAGTTTCTAGTCTAGAAAATTCATTGTCAATTGTTCTAATTCGGTCATAGATATTCTCTCTGATGAAAATATAAGGGCGAAGAAAGTTTGTTGAGGCTCTTAAGCGAACAGCTGCATGCATCATGGCCATGAGACAAATAATTGCTGAATCTGAACCATCCCATGACTCATCTAGCCTATCGATTAATAAAATAAAGTCATACCCTCCTCCCGTCGACACCGCATTAGCTTCTTTTACTATTTCTTTACTTCTTTTTACTTGGCGCAGCCATAGTTTGTCATTCTCTTTTGAAAATGCGTCAAATATTTCTTCGGTAAGATTAAGAACACGTAAATCAAAATCACAGTCTTCAATAAGACCTCGTTCACGCCTTATTGAATCGAACGATTTATCAAATTTAAAAATTCCTCTATCAACCCATGCTTTTATGACTTCATCTACCAATGCCCTCTCCATAGAATGCATTAGTGACTTAAATGGCCTTTGCCTAGTATCTATAAATTCATCATGCTCTAAAGGTAAAGCGATTAAATCAAAAATTTGTGGTGTAATGTGTACTGTTCTGGGAAACTTGCGCTGCACTTCATAAGTGATAGCGGTTTTACCTGCACCTCGTCTCCCGATGTAAAAACAGTTAGTTCCTTCTTGATCCATAGAACTTACCGTCGCAGGTGTAGTAACGAATAGATGGGGATCAGATCTGATTAGATCATATTCAGCAAACGATTGACCCATTTTCACCCTTGTTAGAGCATTTTTAGGCAACTGTATTCTTGTCATTAGAATTATCCCTATCCTTAATTTCTACCAGCCCGATAACCACCTGAGTTCATATTACATACATTAGAAATATTTGGTCAAATAGAAAGCATCATAAGTGTTACGAGCAACGACTCTAAATAGAAAAGGGGCAGAATTGAGTTAGCCAACACGCCTTCCCATCCGACTGCATCACGACAGTGCAATAGCTTGCTCTTATGGGCGTACTGAACTGCTTGCTGACTAATGAAGTAAGCAAGTCAAAGTAGGTAAATGAGACTTCGTAAACGCCGTAAAGTAATAAGTTAGGCTAACCTTACAGTTTGTTTTTCTCAGCGTTTTTAGCTAGCAACGGAGTTCTTTCATGAGCAATGGTCCAATCATCGTATCCCCCGAAAGCAGCGTTCAGAGGCTTCAACGAGTCGAGTTGCAGGCAACAGGTATCTACGATGAGAAGTGGTTACAGCAACTTATCTTTGCCAACGCTGACCTATTACCCTTTTATGAGATTGATGCGGACTATACCGGTGCGATACCAGTGTGTATGGAGCTTGCCACTAAGTCGGGTCGAGTGGACTGCATCTATGTGACGCCATCGGGCCGATTGGTCATCGCGGAAACCAAACTCTATCGTAATCCTCAATCTCGTAGAGAAGTGATTGGACAGATACTCGATTACGCTAAAGACTTGATGAATTGGAGCTACGACGAACTTGATACTAAGGTTTGTGCAATTAATGGTGGTCTGTCGCTTTTTGAATTGGTTGAGGCGGATGGCCATGAAGTATTAGAAGCCTCATTCATTGATGCGGTTCAGCGAAACCTCTCAAAAGGCCGCTTCTTATTATTGGTCGTGGGCGATGGTATTCGAGAGGGGGCTTTTGAGATAAAGGACTTTCTTAATACGTATGCATCAATGGAGTTTTCTTTTGCCATGGTTGAGGTGCAGATCTTCCACATGCCAGGCGAACAACTGCTCGTGAATCCTCAAGTGATGCGCAAAACTGAAATTACTGAGCGCCGAGTGATTTCGATTAATCAAGTAAGTAGTGAAGTTACTGAGAAACTGGAATCCACCAACGAGCAAAATGAATCAGCCACAAACAAAGGTTCTAGTCAATCCTATGAGTATTGGAGTGCATTGCTTGATTATCTTGAGCTTGATGACACTAGTGTAAGGTTACCAACCCCTTCGGCTAAGGGGCACTTATGGTTCGAGTTACCACCAAGGGCACACAATAGTTGGATAACAACTTACCGATCTAAACCCAATGAGGTGGGTGTCTTTGTGAGATTCAGAAATGACGCACTTGGACAATACTTGTTTGAGTACCTGTATGCTAGGCGAGAGTCATTGATGCCACTATTGCCGGAGGACTCTGAATTTGTCCCAGAGAAGCTAAAAATCTCGCTACCTGTAATAACTCTTGACTGGCAGAACGAAGAGTCTTGGAAAGAAGCGTTTGATTTCTACCAGTTGCGTTTAAATCAAATTTACCCCATCGTTAAACCTTTGCTGCTGCAAGCGCTCAATGCGTATGAAAATTAACGGCGTTTAAAAGCATAAGATGATAGTTCTCCGACTTACCAGACACTACACAGACAAGGAAAAGTCACTCACTGTGATTTGTGAGATTGAGCGTCACTGGCACGGGAAGGAGCAAAGGTGTGTTGCAGTTCTTAAATGGGGAAGTATTTTTCCTCATATTCCTCAACCAATGCAGCAAGCCTTTCAAGTTTACAAATTAGTCTTATATTTGCTCTATCGAAAGGTATTGCGGTTACTTACCTTGGCGAGATTTTTTTAAAGTGCTCAATACCGTGTTGTATGCGACATTCAACACTTGTGCTGTTTCCCTAACTCCAGAGCTATTCATTGACATATCGACAATTTTTTCTTTTACATCTGGCTTGCGGGCTTCGTAAACTTAATCGAGTTGAAAGCCCTTTCGACACTCGATACACCTGAAACGAGGAAAGCCAGAATGCCCTTTTCCATGTTCACGGACGGGCTCTGTTTTATTACAGAAACGACATTGAACTTGGATAGTAGCCATGAGTTAAAAAACATCAGAAATCAGGTGGCTATATTAACATCTATCAACCAATTTGAGTCATGACCAATGAAAGGATAGTTAGGTTTTTATTGCGTAAATTATCGGTAAGAATAGTGCATATAACAGGCAATAAGCCAGGCGTGTAGAATTATTCTATTTTAGGGATTTTGCTCTAAATCTAAATGAATCTTTGCATTTCAATTTCAATAAAGCTTGGTTATTGATCATGTTTCTGAGTATGCGAATTATTATCAATTATGCATATAACTGCTCATTGTCTAGTTTGATTTGTGTAACGTCACTGCAGCACGTATTGAGCGTACTTCGCTGATTGTCTGTGTTTTCGTGTTGACAGTTTGGTACTAGGTAAAATCAACAAGACTATGATTTCAAGGAACATTTTATGTTAAAGAAACTACTAAGTTGTTGTATCACCTCCGCGCTCTGTTTTCATTCTTCTCTCGCTTTTTCGCAACCCAATGAGATTGCGGACAGTGCAGAGTTACAACAAGCTCCCGACACATTGCCTGCCACATTAATGCTTGCACCGGACGACATCGCCATTGCAGATCGCTATATAGTGGTATTTCAACAACCGCAAATGATGGCGAGCAGCTCACCGGAATTCGAGCAATTCACGCAACAGTCTGTAGACCGCATGTCCGGTTTATATTCGATAAAAGTGGAGTCGGTTTTTGACCACTCGATAAGTGGATTTGTCGCTAACTTGAGTCCTGAGCAGCTACAAGATCTACGTTCTGATCCTCGTGTGGACTACATTGAGCAAGACAGAATCCTATCGCTTGACCCAATAGTCTCGGCAGACGCAAATCAAACCAATGCCATTTGGGGACTAGATCGAATCGACCAACGTAACTTGCCACTCGATAACAACTACAGTGCCAACTTTGATGGGACTGGTGTAACGGCTTATGTTATCGATACTGGTGTGAACAATGCACATGTTGAGTTTGGTGGGCGCTCGGTTTCTGGGTATGACTTTGTCGATAATGATGCAGATGCAAGTGACTGTAATGGACACGGCACACACGTGGCGGGCACCATTGGCGGCAGCTTGTATGGTGTTGCGAAAAACGTCAACCTTGTCGGCGTGAGAGTATTGAGCTGTAGCGGATCGGGGTCTACGTCTGGTGTTATCGCCGGTGTGGATTGGGTGGCTGCGAACGCTTCCGGACCTTCAGTTGCCAATATGAGTTTAGGTGGCGGTCAATCTGTCGCTCTCGATAGTGCGGTGCAAAGTGCGGTTCAATCAGGTGTCAGCTTTATGCTTGCAGCAGGTAACTCCAACGCCGATGCATGTAACTACTCTCCTGCACGCGTTGCTACAGGAGTAACTGTCGGTTCGACCACAAGCACGGATGCACGTTCGAGTTTTTCAAACTGGGGCAGTTGTGTGGATGTGTTTGCGCCAGGCTCACAAATCAAATCTGCGTGGTATGACGGTGGTTACAAAACCATTAGTGGTACATCGATGGCGACGCCACATGTAGCGGGTGTAGCAGCACTGTATCTTCAAGAAAACAGTTCGTTATCTCCAAGCCAAGTAGAGGCCTTGATCGTGAGCCGCGCAACTAGCGGAAAGGTGACGGACACAAGAGGCAGCGTGAACAAGCTACTTTATAGCTTAACGGATGCTGATTGTGGCCAAGACTGTGGTGGCCCAGATCCAACACCGGATCCAGAAGGTAAGTTAACCTCGGGTGTGCCAGTGAGCGGTTTAAGTGGCTCAACCGGTCAAGTCGCGTATTACTATGTTGATGTCGAAGCTGGGCAGCGCTTAACCGTACAAATGTATGGTGGCAGCGGTGATGCGGATTTGTATCTCCGTTTTGGTGCAAAACCGACACTGAATGCATGGGACTGCCGACCTTTCAAATACGGTAACAATGAAACATGTACGGTCAGCGCGACACAAAGTGGACGTTATCACGTCATGATTCAAGGTTACTCAAACTATAGCGGTGTCAGCATTCAAGCGAGCTACTAGTTATTATTTTCGTTATTGAAAGAGAACAAAGCCCACTTGTCGGTGGGCTTTGCTTTGGGAATACTGAGTTTAATAGGTGGCGTTCGATGCTATTCAAACGCACCGGCCTTTTTCTTCAAGAACTCAACTCGAAGCGGAATCGAAGCTTTCTATTAGTACACCGCATAAGTCGGGTTCTCCAAGTCGTGCACATCAAATAGGATGCGAACTTAATCTCCTCGAGCTAACTCTTTCTCCATCATAAATCTTGGCATGATGGCAAACCCAAGATGATACAAAACAAATTCTTTACTGTGACCGCGGTTCTCACTTGCACTTTTGGGCTGTGAGACAAACGCGTGACCTGACCTTGGCTGTTGGTCATCGTGAACGATATGGTGGCTAATCCGAGAAGATTGTATCCACTCAAAACTCAGACCCTATACTGCACATGTTGATGGGCTGACAACGGTAACATTGGATGAAATGGGCCTTGAACCACGCAAGATCATTATAAATGGGAACTATTAGGCAAAGAGACGATCAAACGAGCTAAATTGGAATGGGGCAAAGACGTTACAAACCATACAGACACGCCTCTGAATATAAATGCTCTAGTCCTTTTCTATTAAATCATTAATAACCAAGGATATTGCAAAGAGAGTTGTGGACAGTTAGCAGTATCAGTAGGCTTGTGCCAGTCAGGGCACCTGACTTGGGGAGAGCACTAAACATAAACCTTGGATTCTGCTACCGTAAAGCCCATATTTAATTTGAGAGAGATAGATAATGAACGACAGTTGGGCTAACTTCTTTCCGTACTTTGCTGGAGCTTTTAAGCTTATTGTATTAGGTATTGGAGCTTACTTAGCTATTAAATGGCATTTTGATGAAGAGCGAAGAGTAAGGGAGGCCGAAGGCGTGGTATTCGATAAACCAAGCTTCAAGAAAAAGTTCGTAATGATGCTAACCTTCCCATTCCTTCTAGGTCTTCTAGTCCTTCTCGTTATTTATGCAACTAACTGGTTTCTCTACTGACAGACTTTATTGATACGATCAATGTTTAAGCTCTCAACGGGTTGGGAGCAAAAAAGAGTCAGCCTAACGGTCTGGCTCTTTTGAATGAAAAAAATAGTCTGGTGAAATAACTTGTAAGTCTGTGCAGGTTACACTCACTTACTCCTTAGGCAGGTGACCAGTGTCCTTCGCAAGCTTTTGCATCGCCTCGGCAAACGTTGTTGTCCCGCCTTTAGCTTTCACCTGTATTACCTTATACCCCATTTTTTCCAACGCTTGGCGCTCTGCCAAAACAGCTTTGTCATCTTGCTGGCTACCTTGAGCTGGCTGATGAATGTAACATCCCTCTAATTTACCATCTTCGACCAATTGGTGGTGTTTCAGTGCATCGATATCAAAATTCATAATAAGTCTTTTCATTAAAAGTGGCAGTTTCTGTGGCTAGTTACATACGCTTCAAAGGCTTCACGACACTATCTAAGCCTTCAATTTTGAGCGCTAAACACAGCTTGAGCAAATCCCCTAGTTCGCCGCTTGGCCAGCCCTTTTTATCGAACCACAGTAAGTATTCTTCAGGTAGGTCGATTAACACTCGCCCTGCATATTTCCCAAATGGCATTTGCATTCTAGCGAGTTTAATGAGGTTTTCTTTTTCTAACATAAGTGACAAAGATTTGAGGTAACTCGTCCAAGAATATCACTGCCGCCCTCTCCTCACCAGCAAATCGCACTCACGTTTATTTTGGCGGCCTTGACTCGCTTTGTGCTAGAGTACGCGGCATAAAAAATGAGAACGAGAAAGCAATGAAGTCACCTTGTCGAGCAGCATGTAAAAATAACGCCGGAATATGCTCTGGTTGTCACCGAACAATGGATGAAATCATCCAATGGAAAGACAAAACCGATCTCCAACGAGATACGATTATCGAACAAATCGCAGGGAAAGATTCAACGCACAATTGTCCTGAGTGCGGGACTCAAGCCCATTGTGATATCGCCGCAGGCAAAGAAACCTGTTGGTGCTTTACTATTGAAACCCGTGATTTACCCAAGCCAAGCGCCAACCAGCTGTGTTTGTGCCGAAAATGTCTAGAAAAAAAGCCAGTCGCATAATACGACTGGCTTACTGTTCTGCGTTTTCAGACTGGTGTTTATTTAGCGGTTAAAGCGGGTGCTTCAAACCTAATACCATCCCACCCTGTTACCATAAAATTACGAATATTCTGGTGATCGCTATTCTCTGGATGCAGCAATACATCTTCACGATAAAAACGGCCAAAGCAGGCTAGTGTCGCTTCTTTGTCTAGGTTATGTAGCAAGCCGAAAGCGAAGATCTTACACGAACCGTTGTTCTCACCCGCGTTGTTTTGCGTCTCACCATTAACAAAAGCGGTTGGCTCAAACGTATAGTTTTCTTCGATCACCGCCATCGTTGCTTCAAATTCGACCTGCTCTGGTGAAGCTGCCAACAAATCTAAAAACGATTTTAATTCCATTATTCCTCTATCCCTACTTCATCATTTTGATGACACATTAGTTTCATAAAAAGCCAATATAAGAGTCATCAATCATACATATATTCAGAGCCTTACCAAATCACACGTCATTCAGCGTTCCATCATTCCAATTACGGAAATGGACAGAAGCATAAACCCCATGCTGATTGACAACGTATCGGATTGATAAGGAGATATCATGATCACCCCTTTAAAGGCAATCGGTGCACTCGCATTGTCATCACTTGCCATCGCGTGTTCATCACAACCCGAAGATACCGTGGCTTCATTCGCTACACAATGCAAACCTACCACTGCGCCCGTTGCTGGGGAAACTTCAATTCAAGGGTTAACATTTATCGGGACATCCGTTGCTGATGCCCCATTCGAAACATCGGCAGCTGAAATCGTCAGTTATGACGCCTGTACGGATAAGCTCTATGTGGTCAATGCTGAAGCAAAACGTGTCGATGTACTTTCTATGGATGACAACGGCGTACCAACCCAAACCGCATTCATTGATCTCAACAGCGCTGGCGAAGCGGCTGGCGTTGAAATTGGCGCTGCAAACAGTGTCGCTGTATTCAATGGTTTGGTCGCGGTTGCGATTGAAAACAGTAATAAACAAGCGAATGGTATTGTTGGTTTGTACCGCTCCGACGATTTGTCATTAGTCATGACTTTCCCAACAGGCGCATTGCCAGACATGGTTGGCTTCTCGAAAGATGGCCGATATATCGCAACCGCTAATGAGGGCGAACCAAACAGCGATTACAGCGTCGATCCTGAAGGTAGCGTCACTTTGATCGATCTGAACCTTGGCGTTGCTCAAGCAGAAGTGACACAAATTGGCTTTAACGAGTTTGATGGTTCACGAAAAGCAGATCTCCCAATGAATGTGCGTATTTCGGGGCCAAACGCCACCATCGCACAAGATCTAGAGCCTGAATACCTCACTTTTGCAGATAACGGTAAAATCTATGTCGCGCTACAAGAAAATAACGCCATGGCAATCGTCAATCCAGTGAGCAAATCGGTAGAAAAAATTGTTGGCTTAGGTGAGAAGTCTTGGTCGGACGCTAAACTCGATGCATCTAACAAAGACAAAATTATTGGAAACTTGAAAAGCTACCCAAAACTGGTTGGCTTATTTATGCCTGACACCATCGACAGCTACTCAGTGAATGGGAGTACTTACATCGTATCCGCAAATGAAGGCGACGGGCGTGAGTACGGATTCAAAACCACTCAAGAACTGTGCGACAAAGCTGGCTTTATGTGGGATGAAGACGATTACCTTGGTACAGATGAATACACATCTGAGCAAGGGAGCTGTTTAAGCCATATTGATGAAGTGCGCGGTAAGAAGCTGAAAGTAGCAGCAGAACACCCATTGGCAGAGGCACTAAAAGACAACAAACAACTCGCGCGTTTAAAAGTGATTAAGCCGGAACAAACGCTTTCTGCACAAGATAAGGTTCAAGCATTTGGCGCGCGTTCATTCTCGATTTGGGATGAAAACGGCAAGTTGGTCTTTGATAGCGATGACGATTTCGCGACTATCGCGCTGCTGAATGAAGGCAAGAACTTCAACAGTACCAACGATAACAATGACAGTGGCGATGACCGAAGTGATGATAAAGGCATTGAGCCAGAGGCGATTGAAGTAGCACAAATTAACGGCCGCCATTACGCGTTTATCGGCTTGGAGCGCCAAGGCGGTATTATGATTTATGACATTACCGATCCGAAAAAAGCACAGTTCCTACATTACGTAAACCGTCGCGATTACAATCAGCCAGTGTGTACACAAGTGGAAGATGGCGAATGCACGAACGACACATACAATCCAAAAGCAGGCGATTTAGGCCCAGAATCCATCAATTACTTTACCCGTAGTGGTGGTCATTTTATCGCTGTTGGCAATGAGGTATCGGGCACGACATCCGTCTTCCGAATCAATCTATAAAGTAATGTAAAAGTCATTTAGAACCAAAACGCCCGACGTAAGCCGGGCGTTTTTTGTATGAGGTAATGTCCTACTCTGCCGATGCTAGCGCGTCACATTTTGATGCGCAGATAAAATCGTTCTTATGCAGACCTTTGATCGAGTGACTCCACCAAGTTACGGTGACCTTACCCCACTCCAACAAAATAGAAGGATGGTGGAACTCATCTTCTGCCAGTTCCGCGATTTTGTTACTGAAAGCCCATGCTTGTTTGAAGTTCTTAAATTTATACACCTTTTCTAGTTGAGGTATGTCTTCTCTTTCAATGATCTGCCAATCAGACAATTGCAGCAGCAGAGATTGTTGTTCTTCTTTGCTTAGTGCAATGGCATCGATACTACAAGCTTCGCATTTTTGTTCATTCAACATGAGCAGGTTCCTTTGGTTCAAAAAGTGGAGGAAGCAGTCCAGCTTCAATCGCTAGATCAGCTTGTTTCAATAAATTTAACTGACTGATTTTAAAGAGCTGAGAAAAGTCATCAATCACGTAGTACTTCGGTTGCATGATGTCGATACGATAAGGCGTTCTCAGCACAGTTTGTAATTCAAATGGGTCGCGAATTGCTACATCACTCTCTAATGCGTAGAGGGTTTCGCCAGGAGATGAGAGAATACCACCACCGTAAATTTTGGTTTTGTCCCCTTCTTTCACCAAGCCAAACTCTACGGTAAACCAGTAGAGACGAGCGAGATAGGCTCTTTGTTTTGGTGTAGCGGCTTGCCCTAGTTGACCATAATGCTCGGTAAATGCAGCAAAATCTGGGTTGGTTAACATCGCGCAATGACCAAATATTTCATGGAAGAAATCCGGCTCTTGCAAGTAATCGAACTCTTCTCTGGTACGCAAGAATGTGGCGACGGGAAAGCGCTTATTACCGAGCAGATTAAAAAAACGGTCGAAGTCAATAAGCGCAGGAACGGGCTCCACTTGCCAACCTGTTGTCTCCATCAAGACACGATTAATTTCTGGCAATTGAGGAACGCGGTCTTGAGGTAAATCAAGCAGCGTTAAACCGTGTAAATAAGCCTTACAAGCTCTGTTTTGGATCACACCCATTTGTCGTGTTACCAAATCTCGCCAAATGGCGTCTTCTTCACGGCTCCATTCAACCCTGCCTTCCTGGTTTACGGGTTTAGAACGATACTGAGTCATGGCACATCTCCATTAACAAATCCTTTACATTAAGCCTATCTTCAGTCTTGAGAGCTTCCAATCCCCACACGATTTTCTCAGTATCAATCCGATGTAACATATTGTTTACAACACGTCGTAACTGCATGATTTTTATGACACGATATAATATCTAGCTTGTTTGACTTTATCGTGTATTCCTCTCAAACTAAAATCTGTTACCACTTTGTTATAGAGGGACCTATGCGCGAGAGCAGCAAAGTATGGCAACCGAGCGAAAGTCGTATCGAAGAAGCCAACATCACACAGTTTATTGAACACATTAATCGACAAGGAAATACCATTGAAAACTTCGCCGATCTGCATCAATGGTCGCTCGATCATGTGGAAAAATTTTGGCAAGAAGTCTGGTTATTCTGCGACGTCATTGGTACTCAAGGAGAGACTGTAAAGGAGCAAGCAGAAAGTCGCTGGCAGCAACCCGTCGAAAATAGAGACATGAAATGGTTCCCAAACGCGCAGATTAACTACGCCGAAAACTTGCTAACCTACGCGTGTCACCAACCCGATGATCTCGCGATTTGGTTTGAAAATGAACGTGAAGAAAAGCAAACCTACACATGGAAAGAATTGTGTGAAGAAGTTTCGAGTGTCCAGCAATGGTTGAAAGAATGTGGAATCAAGCAAGGTGATGTCGTCGCTGGCTATTTGCCTCACTTACCTCAAACGGTGATAGCCATGTTAGCAACCACCAGTTTAGGGGCAACCTGGACTTCTACCTCACCTGATTTTGGCGTTGAAAGCGTTTTGGAGCGCTTTGGTCAAGTGAAACCTAAAATCCTGTTTACTTGTGATGGCTATACATTCAATGGCAAAACTTTCGATATGTCTGAGAAAAACCAGCATATTGCGGATCATCTTGATGGTCTTAAACAGGTTTGCCAAATTAGCTACCTGAAACCACACATTTTTGAATGCGACGTCTGCACTCAAGATTGGCAAAACGTCCTGAATCAATACACACCTGAAGCGCTGACTTTTACTCGTGTTAATTTTAACGATCCGCTATTTGTGCTCTATTCTTCAGGCACGACAGGCAAACCGAAATGCATCGTTCATTCCGTCGGCGGAACAGTGCTTAACCATTTGAAAGAGCATCAACTGCATTGCGACATCCAACCGAACGACAGAGTGTTTTATTACACGACCTGTGGCTGGATGATGTGGAACTGGCACGTTTCTTCACTCGCGAGCGGCGCATGTTTAGTAATTTTTGATGGTAGCCCTGTTTATCCCACTCATAACGTGCTTTGGGACCTCGCTGAACAAGCCGAAGTGACGCTGTTTGGAACTTCGGCGAAATACCTAGAGGCATTGGAAAAAGTTTCTTTTTCTCCGCCGAAAAGTGATGTATTTCCCGCTCTGAAAACCATTTGCTCAACGGGCTCAGTTCTGTATCCAGAGCAGTTTGATTATGTTTATCAGCACATTAAAGAAGATGTACACCTCGCATCGATCTCAGGCGGGACAGACATTTGTGGCTGCTTTGTGTTAGGCAACCCTATTTCTCCCGTTTATCGAGGAGAGTGCCAATCAGCGGGATTAGGGGTCGATGTCAGAGTCTTTAACCCACAAGGTAATAGCGTAATTGGAGAGCGCGGTGAGTTGGTTTGTGCCAATTCATTGCCCAACTTCCCCGCTGGCTTTTGGAACGACACCGGGGAAAGATACCATCGTGCTTATTGGGATAAGTTCGACAATATTTGGCACCACGGCGACGATGTTGAACAAACCAGCGTTGGTGGATACGTGTTTTATGGTCGAAGTGATACCACGTTGAATCCCGGTGGCGTAAGAATCGGCACGGCCGAAATCTATCAGCAAGTGAACAGTATAGACGGTATTCTAGATTCCATCGCAGTAGGAAAAGAAGTCGATCGCAACGAACAAATATGGCTATTTGTCCAATTAATGAAAGGGATAGAGCTCAACGACGAGATGATCGCCTCCATCAAAGCACAGCTAAAATCTGCATGTTCTCCAAGACATGTACCTAGTGCAATTTACGCAATAAGCGATATACCTAAGACCCGTTCGGGAAAATTGGTTGAGTTAGCCGTTAAGCAAGTCGTTAACAATCGGAGCGTAGAAAATTTAGGCGCAATAGCCAATCCTGAAGTGTTGGAGGAGATACGCAGGATAATCGCCCAAAAATAACCTCAGAACACTTGGTTGTTAGAGAACCACTTTGCGTACACCCGCGGCGACAGGTTGAAGAACAAGTGAGATTAACTTGGGTACATACCCTCAACCGATAAGAAAAAAGCGAGCTAGGTAGCTCGCTTTTATCATGTGGTGTTCTTTATTCAGTCTTAACGGCGACCAAGCCCCATTAATACCGACATCGTTTTACCATCAGATGTAATGTCAAAAACGTGTTGCGATTCCACCTCAGTAAAACCTGCATCTTTCAAAGCACGTTTAGACTTCGCAAGGGTAAAACCGTCTTGTTCAGATTCTGCAATCCAATCAAAATGAACAAAGTAACCGCCGTGGTTAAGTAAAGAATGCGAGATTTTTAATGACGCGTCTAAGTCTTCCACAAACGCTAAAACTGACGATGCAACTACTAGGTCAAACTGTCCACGAAACGCTGGATGCTGAGCGACCAAGCCGCGAGACAATGCATCTACGACAGGTTCTACATTGGCAAGCTCTTTTTTATCGAGTTCTTCAATCATGGCTTCCGATGCGTCTAATGCTACGATGTCTTTAACCATCGGTGACAATCGTTGACTTAACTGCCCTGTTCCGCATCCAAAATCTAGTACTTTAATGCCATCAAGCTGAGTTAGCTGTTGTAACTGCTCAAACACCGACTGCGCAAATTGCTCTGTTGCTGGATTTGATTCCCAGTTTTTTGCTAAGCCGTCCCAATCTTGTGCCATCGTGGCCTCCATGTTCACTTTTTGTAACCCACATAGATTACCGCAAAACCGTTAAAAGACCATAGACTTATCTGGCGGATTCGCGTTTTTTTCGATAATCTTTCACGGCTTTGGGAGCATATCTGCATAATACCCAAATTATTTGAATTCATTTATTGGTTGTGTCAAATCATGAACTTAACTCAAGTAGAAGCCTTCTGCACCATCGCTGAGTGTGGTTCTGTTTCTGAAGCAGCAAGGCAACTCGATTGTAATCGCACCAAACTCAGTATGTCGATTAAGGCTTTAGAGAAAGATCTCAACGTTGAGTTGTTTACCCGAACTGGCAACCAGCTCACTCTCTCTGAAGCTGGGAAAGCCATTTACAAAGATTGCGAACACCTACTTATCATCGCACAGCGGATAAGAAAAACCTGTGCTCAAATCTCAGAAGGTTTTAACGCGGAAGTTTGGGTAGCACGTGACGACTCCTTACCTGATGATCTCTGGCAGGAGCTTTCTCATACACTGAATAACCGCTTCCCTTCCACAACCTTCAACTTAATCTTGGCATCCAGTGGCGACTTAGCCAACTTAGTCAGTACCCACCAAGTGGATTTTGCCTTTGGTGTTGATTATGAGCGCGTCGACGATCCTCGTATCGTGTATAACCCGCTAGGCAAGATACGTATGATGTCAGTATGCAGTGCAGAACATCGCCTAAGTAAGATGCGCCGAGTCTCAGACGAAGATCTGCGCAGCCAGATGCAAGCGTTGATGGTGTACCTAAATGAGAAAGACAACCCTGAACTGCAGCCTTTCTCGACTCGATACATTGGCTTTTCGAGTTTTGACTACATGCTCAACACCATCTTAGAAGAAGACGCTTGGGGTGTACTGCCAGAACCATTAATCCGCCATTACCTTCGCCAGCAAAAGCTCGCAGTTATCAAGCATACATACGGATTGACACAAGAAGATTACTGTATGTTTTCACCTAACGGTCAAACTGAGCACCCAGCAATGACATGGTTAGCGGATAAATTGAGCGAGTATTTATTTGACTTCTAAACATTTTATCAGTGAGCGCCAATTTTATTGGCACCACAACCATGCAGCAAGTTATTGTTTTATAAGAACATAAACAAAAACGCAACTTTTTAGATTAGAACCTGCTCACTTAGTGGTTGCCTAAATTACCTTATGCGAGAAGAATAGTAAGGTATTAAAATTTAAAGGCATCTTTTATGTGTGACAGGACAAGCAAAAACGAAAACCGTATTCTAACCATTTCAGCCCTTTTAGCATCTGGGTTCGCTGCTGGTGGTATGGTACTTGGCTTGCTTGTAGGATCAATTGTCATCGTTTTTGACGGTGTTTACTCTTTGGTCAGCTTACTGTTAACTTTATTGTCACTGGCCGCTTCCTACTATATTAACAAGCCCTCAAAATCTGTATTCCCATTTGGAAAAGCGGTCTTAGAGCCAATCGTTATTGCGATAAAAGCGGCTGTTATTTTAGTGGTTGTAAGCTTTTCTCTTTACTCTGCAATTTCAGCATTGATGTCCGGAGGCCGTGAAGTCGATGCTTCTATTGCCACTCTCTTCGGCATCGTAAACGTCATCGGTTGTGGTTACGCTTGGTGGTTTATGGCGAAACGCAGCCGTCGCTTCTCATCAGGCTTGATTGAAGCAGAGAAAAAACAGTGGCAGATGGATACGCTATTAAGTGTAGCGGTGACGGTAGGATTTGTTGCTGCTTGGGTTGTATCACTAACGCCATTCGCTGAATATGCGGTTTATGCCGATCCTACGATGATGGTGCTAATGGGCTTCTACTTTCTGAAAGTTCCTTTTGATATGTTGGTTGGTGCACTACGTGAGCTACTAATGATGACACCAAGCAAAGAGCTATGTCAGGTCGTTGGCAATGATGTACTAGAGATAGAAAAAACATCTGACCACCAGCTGAAGTTAGCGGGTATCACTAAAGTGGGCCAAGAGCTTCGTATTAACATCGATTTGCACGTCGATGACGACACCATCGCATTAGATAAGTTGGAACAAACTCGTACTCAGTTAACGAAACGTCTGTCGAAGCACAGATTCAAACTGCAACTCCATTTAAACGTCGCAAACTGTTAGAACACGAAAGAAAAAGCTCCCGACCGAAGGAGCTTTTTTCTTTCTGTCATTTGAGCATACAGCGCAAAGATAAAACCAGATAATTTTGGTTTAACCTGCAGCTTCACGCTTCTCCTTGGTGACAACCCAGCAAAGCAAAGAGCCCACCGTAACCATCACAACCCCCTGCCAAAAACTCGGACTCAACGTCACACCAAGAATAATGGAAGAAAATAGCGCAGAGAAAATGGGCGTAAAGTAAGAAAGTGTCGCAAGAAAGACCATGTTTCCGCCAACAATCGCGATGTTCCACAAACCATAACCACCAGCCATCAACGCCGCAGAAGCAAAAAGGTAGCCCATTGCTTCCAATGAAAAAGTCATCTCTGGCTCATCAGCAAACGTATATTTCACCCATAACGAAACAGCAGTAGCAATGAAAAACAACGTAATCGCGTTATGTTTGGATTGCTGCCTCTGGGTTAAATTACAATAAAAAGCCCATATAACTGCTCCTGCGAAAGCCATAAAGTAAACCAAAGGGTTACTACTGACATTGGACATAATCTGAGTAACGGATAAGCCATTTTCACCACTCACCGTCCACGCGACTCCGATAAACGCCAGCGCAACCGCTGGATAAAGCAGCCAGTTTGTTTTTTTGTTACTGCCTAAAACCGCAAACAAAACGGTGAGTGCTGGCCAAAGGTAATTGACAATCGACACTTCAATAGCCTGCGCACGCGAGTTGGAATATCCCAGAGATAAAGCGAGAAATATTTCATAACAAACGAACATCGCGCCACCAAGCACGAGATACTTTGGAGAAAAGTACGATAACTTCGGAATGCCAACTACGATAAGAAGGAAAATAGAACTGAGAGAGTACAACATGGCCGCCCCGCCCACGGGACCTAAGCTCTCGGTAACCAACCTGGCAATGCCAAGTAAGCAACTCCAAGAGAGGATGGCAATACAACCATAAAGTGTGAAACGAAATTGCACTGATTTCATGTGACCTACCACTCACGAATGCCAAAGGAAACATCAGCTTAACTCAAAAATGATCAGGTTCAACGTACTGTTTTATAAAAATCAGTATAAAAATCACTCCATTACGCAGTTGGAGTCGATATGAAACATTTTCTGCCCTCGAGTGTTATGCTTACACCTTTTGTTGTGCGCTACTATGATGAAGAAGACGACGATAGCGAAATCGCCGAAACTGATTCGAGCACTCAGCATCTAAAAGAAACAGAGCAACAAACGGAAACCTCAGACTAAAGGAATTCTCAAATGAAAAAAGTCGCAGTTATCTTCAGTGGTTCAGGTGTTTACGATGGCACAGAACTGCATGAAGCCGTATTAGCACTCCATGCCATTGAAAAAGAAGGTGCATCATGGCATTGCTTTGCTCCTAACATCGATCAATTACACGTGATTAATCATCTAACTGGCGAAGAGATGGACGAAACACGAAATGTGTTGGTGGAATCTGCACGTCTTGCACGTGGCAATATTGATGATGTTGCAAGATTAAACCCAGAGGAGTTTGATGCCCTACTCTTACCTGGCGGTTTTGGTGCCGCTAAAAATCTCACTGACTTCGCAGTATCAGGAGCTGAGTGCTCGATTAATACACACGTAGCTCAAGCATGTCGCGCATTCGCTCATGCGAAAAAGCCAGCAGGTTATCTGTGTATTTCACCTGTCATTATTCCGATGATTTATGATCAAGGCGTGAAAGGCACCGTAGGCAACGATGAAGCGATCTCGATAGCATTTAATCAAATGGGCGGTGAGCACATCACTTGCTCTGTCGAGGATATCGTTTTTGATGAAACACACCTCGTTCTATCAACCCCAGCTTATATGTTGGCAGAGAATATCTCTCAAGCGGCATCAGGTATCGAAAAGTTAGTATCAAAGCTGATTGAAATTGCCTAATTATTGATAGATAACTTATAAACCTACCTCCCATCCCCATTGATAGTTAAGTTATTAATGGGGATTTTTTATACTTTAGTCTAATTTAGAGATATATCCTTATTAGATATCAATTTTTGCCAATCGATTGCGTCACTGGTTTCATATTTGTTCTACTTTATATCTGTGTTGCACCTATACGCTGTGCAACAAGATCACTGTCACAGTTTTTCTCTTGCAAATACCTCTAAATAGGTAAACTTGCTTCAGATCAACTTCAATCTGGAAACGAGTGTGCGACAGTAAATGGCAAATTAAGAAAGATTATTAAAAATAACGACGGAGCTATCCAATATGACAAGTGCATTTTTTATCCCTACGGTAAACCTAATGGGCGCTGGTTGTTTAAAAGACGCAGCAGACAGCATCCAATCTCAAGGCTTTAAAAAAGGTTTGATCGTTACGGATAAGATCCTTAACCAAATCGGTGTAGTCAAACAAGTTCAAGACCTTCTCACTGAACGCGACGTAGCAACCGTTGTGTACGATGGCACTCAACCAAACCCTACTATCACCAACGTTAATGATGGCTTAGCTTTACTAAAAGAAAACGAATGTGACTTCGTTATCTCACTCGGAGGCGGCTCACCGCACGATTGTGCAAAAGGTATCGCTTTAGTGGCGTCAAACGGCGGCAAGATCGGCGATTACGAAGGCGTTGACCAATCCGCAAAACCAATGCTGCCTCTCGTATCAATCAACACAACGGCTGGTACCGCTTCTGAAATGACGCGTTTCTGCATCATCACAGATGAAGAGCGCCACATTAAGATGGCGATTGTGGACAAGCACACAACACCATTGATGTCAGTGAATGATCCTGAGTTGATGCTTGCTAAACCTGCGTCTCTTACTGCCGCAACAGGTATGGATGCGCTAACACATGCGATTGAAGCTTACGTATCTATCGCTGCGACACCAATCACTGACGCGGTAGCAATCAAAGCAATTGAACTGATTCAAGCTCACCTTCGCACAGCAGTGAAAAACGGTGAAAACCTTGAAGCTCGCGAGCAAATGGCATACGCACAGTTCATGGCAGGTATGGCATTCAACAACGCATCTCTTGGTTACGTTCACGCAATGGCGCACCAACTAGGCGGCTTCTACGACCTGCCACACGGTGTATGTAACGCGATTCTTCTACCTCACGTACAACGTTACAATGCGCAAGTATGTCCAGAGCGTTTACGTGACGTTGCTAAAGCAATGGGTGTTGATGTTGAAGGTATGTCAGCAGAGCAAGGTGCTGCGGCGGCCATTGATGCTATCGTTGAGCTTGCTAAAGATGTCGGCATCCCATCAGGCATTAAAGAGCTTGGTGCGAAGCTAGAAGATATCCCAACCTTAGCGGACAACGCGCTAAAAGACGCTTGTGGTTTCACCAACCCGAAACAAGCAACGCACGAAGAGATCTCTAAGATCTTCGAAGAAGCGATGTAGGCTCGCTAAGTAAACAATTCTCTAGTCTTAATTCAATCCCCGATCTCGTATTGGGGATTTTTTATGTTCGCATACCCTGCCAAACGTCCTCTTTTAGTGTTAGTTTTTAAGTATCTTGGATTCATATTGGAAGGAACCATGAGAACTATCACTGCGACCCTACTCGCTTGCCTAGCTTTTTCTATTGATGCTGCGGAATATCGTGCCAATGAGGTTGCCAATGGGTTTCAAATCCCATGGGGAATTGAATTTCTCGATAAGCAACAAATGATCGTGAATGAAAAAAACGGCACCGTTTCATTACTTAATATTGCTTCGGGAAAACAGCAAACCCTCTTCAAAGTACCGAATGTGAACACCAGTGGGCAAGCTGGTTTATTAGATGTAGCTCTAGTGCCGAATACCGCCCCACAAAATCCACAACTTTTCTTTACTTACAGCAAACGTACCGATAAAGGAAATACTGTGGCCTTAGCGACCGCACAATTGAAAAACAATCAACTTGTGGATTGGAAAGACGTCTTTGTCGCCGACGCAATCACGGACACCAGCCGTCATTACGGCAGCCGTATTGCGTTTGTCGATGACAAGGTTTACTTCTCAATTGGGGACCGTGGCGAACGTAATAATGGGCAAGACACTCAAACCCATGCAGGCACTATTCTTCGCCTCAACCTTGATGGCTCGGTACCACAAGATAATCCATTCAAGACTTCTGAGGCTCGCCCTGAAATATGGAGTTACGGGCACCGTAACCCACAAGGCATGTTTTACGACAAAGCAACAAAACAGCTTTGGTCGATTGAACATGGCCCTCGTGGTGGTGATGAAATCAACCTGATTAGGAAAGGAGCAAACTACGGCTGGGCAAAGGTCTCTCAGGGTAAAGAGTATTGGGGACCGTTAGACGTTGGAGAAGCGAAAAGCTTACCGAATATGGAAGACCCAAAGTTGGTTTATATTCCGTCTATCGCGCCAAGCAATATGGTGGTGTATCGTGGTGATAAGTACCCAGAGTTGGATGGAAAAATCCTCGCCGGTGCCTTGAAGCTGGCGCACATCAACGTGGTTTCTATTGAGAATGGCAAGCTCACCGAATCAAAAAGATTGATGGAGAATCTTGGCGAGCGAGTCAGAGATATCACCATCAGTCCGGATGGCTATGTCTATTTTTCAACAGATACAGGCAAAATTTTCCGTCTTGAAGAGAAGTAATCAAACACCAACATTATTGAGACTATTTAATTTGTGACGTATCAGTGATTTATTTTCGTACAAGTAACACGTTTGAATCTAAAATTAACAATAACCTTTTGTTTTTAGAAAGATAGCTTGGTTTAAGTCGTACGAGGTCATCATGGTTCCTTTTCCATTAAAACTTGAAAGAGTCAAAGCCGTTATTTTCGACTTAGACAATACACTCGTCAGCTCCGATATGAACTTTAAAGATCTTCGTCAGCAACTAGGCTGTCCACAAAACGAAGATTTATTGAATTTTGTTGATAAGCTTGACCATCCACATCAGAGAGAGCATGCCCATAATGTCATCTTTGATCATGAAATTTCTGATGCTGAGCAGTCATCTCCGATGCTGGGTTGCCACGAGCTTTTGGCATACTTACATCAGCATAAAGTTAAAACAGCGATAGTAACGCGCAACTGTTTGATCGCTACGCAGCGTAAGTTAGAACATAACCGAATCAATGTTGAACATGTCCTCACTCGTGAATGCTATCCAGCAAAACCTGATCCTTTATCACTCCAAGTCCTAGCCAAAGAGTGGCGATTAATGCCAGATGAAGTACTTTATGTGGGCGATTTCCTTTATGACCTACAAGCCGCATACAACGCCCAAATGCCATCCTGCCTTGTTCACCACAATACGACTGCACAATTCCACGACTCCGCCTCTCTTGCTGTAAAAGAACTGACCGATTTACTCAAACATTTTCAGTCTTTTAAGCACATTCACGACTAACTAGGTACTTTCATAAACAAAAGGAGCACTCGCGTGCTCCTTTGACTTATTCCCGATTTATTTATGCGCCCCCAAGTTAGTGCTTGGGTGATGCGTCGCTTAGCCTTGTAGGTAAGCGTTAAGCATCCACATTAATTTTTCTTGCTCACGGATGTAGTCACCCATCAATGCCGCGGTACCTTCATCCCCTGCTTCACCCGCGTTTTGTAGAATCTCACGCTGTTTTAGAAGTAGAACGCTAAAGCCTTGAACCAGACCTTGTATACACTCCTCACCAGAAGTCGCGTTTTGATGTTCTTTAATTTCACTTGCTTCCAAGTAGTTGCTGAATGCGTGCGCTGGCGTATGACCCAAAGTTAGAATACGCTCTGCAAGCTCATCGATTTTTGTTTGCAGATCAGTGTAGATCTCTTCAAATTTTACGTGCAGTTCGAAGAATTGCGCACCTTTGATGTTCCAGTGGTAACCGCGTGAGTTCATGTACAACACTTGGTAATGCGCTAGTAGTTGGTTAAGCTGTTGAGCTAGTTGTGCTGATTGTTCGCTGTCTAGACCAATTAGGCTTACTTGTTTGTTCATAATCTTGCTCCTAGAAGGATGATACCAATCGTAGTAACAAACGATTCTCTTACTGGGATTGGTATAAAGTTTAAAAATTCTTTTGCAGTATTTGCTGCCGATGGAGTCATATTACGACTCCGGCTCGGTGAAGAAAATTTGGTTTTAGCTATGATTTAAATAGCCAAATCCAATGAGCAAGTAGACGAATACCGGCGTATCATCCAACAAAAAGCCCAGTATCTTATTGCAAGGTACTGGGCTTTTGCTTTTCTAGATAAAGTTTATGCGGTCTTGAAAGTTGCCATCTGTTGATTCAGCTCGGTAACTTGTTCTTTTACTTGCAATGACGTCTCTGATGCACGTTGGCTGTTATTCGAAACTTCGTCCACTGATTGTGTAATATCAGACATCAATCCAGTGATCGAATTGGTCGCATGCGATTGCTGCTCTGCCGCTGCCGCAAGTTCTGCCATTTGCTCATTCAAAGAACCGATTTGCTCAGTAGTAGCGAGCAAACGAGTGACCGCTTTTTCAATGTGCTCTGCGCCCTGCTCTGCAAGTGATTGGCTGTGTTCAATTTCCTCAACCACTGAATTAGTCGAACGTTGAATCGCATTGATGATGCCGTTGATTTCTGTCGTCGATTGAGTAGTGCGAGTCGCTAACATCCGTACTTCGTCCGCCACAACCGCAAAGCCTCTACCTTGATCACCTGCACGCGCTGCTTCTATCGCCGCATTCAATGCCAGTAAGTTAGTTTGCTCTGCCAAGCCTTCAATCACTTCCGTAACTCGGCCAATGGCTTCGCTCTCTTTGCTTAACTGCGTCACTTGCGCACTCGCGGTTTCAATGCTGCCATGCAAGCTTTCCATGGTGACTTTGTTTTGCTCTAAAGCATCGCGACCTTGTTCAATCTCGCCTTTTGAGTCAGAAAGTTTCTGCACCGATTGGTTGGCTTGATCTAGAGTGTTACGCGCGGCTAAAGCGATTTCATCCAATTGGCTTCCCATTTCAACAATGCTGGTCTGTTGCTGTTCAACATTCGATGAGGTGACTTGCGCCGATTCCAACAAAGCCCCCATACTGGTATCCACTTGGTGCGCTTTTTCACTCACCCCTGCCACGATGCTCGCTAACGATTGGTTCATGCGGTTAATCGAATCGGTAAGGTCTGCCAATTCATCTTTCCCAACAACAGTGAGCGGAGGCTGAGAAACGTCCCCTGAAGCGATCGTCTTGGCTCGCTCCGATAAGTTTTTCACTCGGCGACCAATGGTATTGCCCATGTATTTTGAAATCGCTATCGCGGCAAACAAAACCAATGCCGCAGCGATCAACATGGTGGTGAGTACGTTCTTGATCGACTGATTGATACCCTGCCCGCTTTGATCAGCACGACTTTGTTGAGCCAATACGATCGTCTCTAAGCTTTGGTCTAGTGCATCTGCTGCAGGCAACAGTTCGTTCGCCATCAGCAAGTTTGATTCGTTCCATTCTGGTGACTGACGTAATGCAATCACCTGCTCTGCTAAAGGAAAGTACAGTTGCTGCATTTCTTTAAACAGTGACCACAGTGATTGGTCGTTATCAGTCAGTCTGTCGAGTTTGCTGTCGATTTCCGCCACAGACTGATTGTGGTACTTAATCAAATCGTGGTATTTGTCTAGATGGTCTTGCTGCCCGTACAACAGGAAATCTCGCAAGGCGGACAGAGCATTGGCTAGCGAGGTATAGCTGTCGGCGTAGACTTTAAACAGACGCTTTCTGTCTCCACCAAATGGGTTTCCTGACTCTTCATTGATTAAGCTTTGAAGCTGATCAAGTGCCACTTCTGCAATGGGTGCCGCTTCGTTAATAAAGAGGTTGTGCGCGGGTAAGTTCTCATCACTGTGGCTAAGTTCAATCAGCTTGTTTAGAGAGACTTTTACCGCATCCCACTGGCTTTGAATTTCTTGAAAATCCTGTTCAGAGATCAAAGCCTGCAACGTCGGAAGCGACTCGTCTGTAGATGCCATGATATTGCGTACGTCCTCACTTAGACGTGCGCTCGCCTCTTCATCGCCACCTAGCAACATGTAGGCTCGAATAGAGGACAGCGACGCTTGAACGGACTGTTGGATACCGCGACTAGTGTCTACGGTCGGTAAATCGGATTTAAGTAGCGAAGAGGCGTATTGCTCTACGGTGGTGACGTTGCGATACGTGAATACCGCTGATGCCATAAAAAGTACGGCTAGCAGCACAAAACTGAGCTGCAACTTCCCTGATATCGTAAGGTTCATCCATAAACTCCTGACAACGATGAGCCTTAAATATAACGATGTTTACAAAAATGTTAAATGCTTGTATCAAAAACAACTTCAGAACAAGGCATTATTTGTGATTGATTACATTATTTAGGGATAGCAGCTAAATGAAAGGCGTCTCTAGTAACTATACCGGATATTAGCAAACACCAAAGTTGCAGGTGTTTCTCCAAATAAGCTGCCGTCCGTACCGTTAAAATGTTGAACTACAGTTAGCAGTTGCCAATTATCACTGAGTGAATAGCTGCTGGATAATCCAGCAAAGTAAGAGCCATCATCATAGTAACTAGCCGATAAGGTGACGCGGTTGAGCGCCGTTAAGTCGAAGCTAGCATCGGCATAAACAGTATGCTCCGTGAAGCTCAAGGTTTTCGCAGAGAGAGGGAGGTTTAGGTAAGTTAATGCGCTGCTCGCTGGCTTTGGTTCAGAAATAAACAACCAAGCACCTCTCACTATCCAGTTACGCACACCACCAAAACTGTAGTCTGATTCCAAACTAGCGACTGTCGTATCCTCAGTAGGCTGACCTTGATGCTTTGTATCAATAGGATCAAACCAGCTTAACTCGCCTCGAAACCCGGCTTGATAGATATCCGTCGCAAACCCTGCTCCAAGAACATAGTCTTGCCGAGATCGACCCGCAATGATTTGATAGTCCCAACCAGAAACGTTGGAGAAATATCGCAGTGACGTGCTGTTTTCTTTAGATTGCTTTGACGGAGAGAAAACGAGATCTAACCCATCGGCAAACCCAAGTTTTTTACTCACCATGACAGCGTCGGTGCCCGCCCGCTCTTCGTAATCAAAGTCGTAAATAGAATAGGCGTTGTAGATGTCGTTTGGGTTCCAAATGGTGTTCATTGACCAGTTGACCCGGAACCGCCCTAACCTTGCACCCCAATCTTGGTCACTCCAAGAGACGTAGAGTCGATCCAGTTGGGTATTGAGGATTACATTATCTTCTCGCCAGTTTTTGCTTAGATCAAAATACCCATTATCAAGCGCCACGAGTTCCGCATATTGAGGAATCTCAAGCGCATCGCCCCACAATGCTCTATTCCTGATACCAAGATTTATTCGCCATTCAGGAGAAAAGCGATATTCAACGTTAGTCCGGTTATGGAGTAGATGGTCAAGGGTATTATCCTGCTCGTCAGGCATACTATAGGTCGCCATGTATTTCACATAGCCATTGATATCCCATGCTTTTTCAGGCTCCAAACCCGGTATGCTGGCATTAGTTTTAATGCAAATTACCGCAGGACTTAACGCAAAAAAAAGCCGCAATAACTTGGATAGTAAGCTTACGCCTTCTACTCTACCACGCATGGCTCTTCTCTATGGTGTTATCAATGTTGGCAAAATCTCGTGCCAAACGCCCGTCCTCAAATACTATGATTCGATGTGCGCGCTTAATAACTCTAGGATCATGGGTAGAAAAGATAAATGTCGTGCCTTCTTTTTCACTGAGTTGTTCCATGATATCAAGCAGCTCGGCTGTACTTTTTGCATCTAAGTTGGCGGTAGGCTCATCTGCCATTACAAACCTTGGTTTTGGTGCCAATGCTCTTGCAACCGCAACTCTCTGTTGTTGGCCTCCAGACATTTTACTCGGACGTTTATGCATCTGCTGTGATAATCCAACCTGTTGCAATAGCGCGCTGGCGCGTTCACGACATTCCCTTTCTGTTTTCCCTTGCAATTGCATAACAAACTCGACGTTTTCAAGAGCTGTCAGTACGGGGAGCAGGCTATAATCTTGGAAGATAAAGCCAATGTTATCGCGCCGATAAGCGATCAACTCTTTTTCTGACATATCAGAGATTAAGCATCCATCAATTTCCACGCGTCCTGATGTAGGCGAATCAATCCCGCCCAACATGTTTAGTAGCGTCGTTTTCCCTGAACCAGAAGGTCCCATAATAGCGACAAACTCACCTTGCTTTATCTCCAAATCTACGCTCTGAACCGCATGTACCGGGAAGTCACTCTTTGGGTTGTACGTCTTGGATAAGCCTTCCAATTTAATCGTCATTACGTTTTCTCCGCCATGGCATCCGCAGGTCGATGCTTGAGAATTTGCCTTGCTGGATACAAAGCCGCAAATAAGCTCGCGACAAAAATAGCCACAATAATCAATTGATATTCATAAAACGACACTCTTGGATAAAGCAAGGTATCGACGCCATAAGCACCTAATCCATCCGCAAGTGCGCCAAGCGATAAGCCAGTAATACTCAGTATTTTCAACATGACTGCGCTTCCTAATAACCCTAGCGCGCAACCACTTAAACCAAGGAATAGCGTTTCCAAAATAATCAGTGTGCGAATTTTATGCTGCTGCATGCCAACCGCCATTAACACCCCAAACTCTCTCGTTCTTTCAAAAACTGACATCAGCATGATGTTGATGATTCCCAGAGTCATGGCAAGTACGAAAACGACCAACATAATTTGGTTAGAGATATCCATTGAGCTCATCATTGTTGCGAGTAAAGGCTGTATTTCTTGCCATTTTCTCACGACCAATTGTTCACGATTGGCTTGTGGCAATATTGATAACGTAAATGCCTCTGCACTTTCTAGCTGTTCAGTCTCGTTGGAGTTCAACAAAACACCAATTTCATGCGCACCCGACAAGCCTGCGATTGTTTCGAGATCGACTTTACGGACGTAGACATTACCGTCATCAAACGTGGTGGATGGCGTTTTAAAAATACCTCGAACGCGAAAAGCTGCGCCAGATACATCACCCTTGATGTCAGATAATGTTAAAACCACTTTCGATCCAACACGCAGCTTCAACCGATTTGCGGTTTTTTGCGAAACAAGAATGGGGTTTCTTCCCACTTCGTTTAACCATTCTCCGTCTATCACATGGCTTTTAAGCGGTGTGATACTTTGCTCTTGTTCAACATTGATGCCATTGATCCGAACGCCTCTCGTACTACGCGCAGAAGCAATCATGCCATCAGCAAGAAATCGCGCCGATACCGCTTTAACATCTTGATGTGCAGCCAAAGCGGCCGTTATCGTTTGATAATTCGTTATTGTGTCACTAAGGTCAGGATTATTAAGGTAGGATTTCTGATGCACTTGTAGATGACTGGTTTGCCACGCAATCGCGTTTTTGATCATGCTGTCGACCAAACCGTTCATGAATCCAATCATGGCAACAACGCCCATTAAGCCGAACACCATCGCTCCCAGCATAATGGAAGTTCTGAGCTTGTTCCGCCATAAATTACGCCACGCCAATTTAATCAACATGCGCGCCTCCTTTTAGCCCACTAGCAATGGGCAAGCGAAGAAGTCTAGCCATCGGATACATCAGACATAACGATAAAATAACGAGAACGACAAGAATTTGATCCATTAACAAATAAGGGTCTAGCGAAACGGGTACGATTGGTTCAAAGCCACTCTCCAGCATCACTTGTGCAGCATCGCCAGTAATCTCAATCGGATTGATATAGAAATACGCAAGCACAGGCGCGCTGATCAAGACACCGAGCACAAGACCAATAACGGAGATAAACATCGATTCAATGGCGACGAGCCCCATAAGCTTGCTGCGCAACATACCCGTCGCGAGCATCACCGCAAATTCACGCTGGCGCTCTAACGTCATCATCAAAATCGTGGCAAACAGGCCAAAACCAACAATGCCGTACAAGATATAGATCAAAAAGATCCCACCCGCTTTGTCCAAGGCTATCTGTTGAGAAAGTTCTGGCGACAGCTCCTGCCAGCTTTTTACTGCGACGCCATTCCCATACTGGCGCTTTAGTTGTTTAACAATGTCAGGCAACACGCGTAAACTTTGAGTGTTAAGGACCCATGCAGTGACTTGGTTATCAAGCGAATACAACGCTTGTGCGGTATCAAGAGGCATGTAGACCAACTGAGAATCTAACTGCTGCAAAGGAAAGTGCAAAATACCGGACACCTGATACAGTCCAGCCGCCGTTTGACCACGATAACCCGAACCATACAACACCAGTTCATCACCAACGTTCAAATGAAGGTAGTTTGCCAAACCCTCACCAACAAGCACCGAGTTTTGTCCAGATGCAATAAAGCGCCCTTGTACGATTTTGTCACTAATGCTGGAGTAGCTATCTTCAGCGTCAGGCTCAACGCCGAGCACCATCACGCCTTTGGATCGTTCGTCTTTGGCGGCAAGCGCAAATGACTCAATTCTCGGCAGAACGATGTCGATATCAGGATTATTTTTGGCAGATGCAATGAACGTAGGCGTTTGTGGAAGGACATCATCAATGCTAGAGGAGTCCCCAAAATCGGGATGTTGTAGCTGAATTAATCCCGTATAGAACTTCGCAGCGTTTTTAATATTTGAGGAGTAACTTCCTTCTTGGAACGCTCGAGTCAGTAAGGAGAGAAACAGAACAAGAGCTAACGCAGAAGCGGTTAACAATGTCCGCCGTTTTTGCCGCCATAGATTTCGCCATGCGAGCTTGATGAGCATCCGATTCTCACCTCTTATCTAAAACCAAAATCCACCCTAATCTCGCAGAGCCTTCATTTGCTGCTGGGAGAAAAAGTCATCATCGATATCAAAATCAAATTGCGCTTCGTGCGTAATCAAAACCGTTTTATTTCCTGGTTTATCTATCGGTTGCATCTCCATGCGAGTCGCAACGTCTCGCCCACCCAACGTTTTCACATCGTAAGTCGTCAAAACATTTACCAGTTCATCAAATTCATCGTAAAACTCGACTTTGCGCTGTAAAAAGCTCGTTTGAGAGATCCACAGTCTGACTTTGCTCCAAACCACTGGGGCGTCAGGCTTGGCAAGTGCATCAACTACCCAAACTTTGTCACCATCAAAGGTTTCACTTTGAAGCAGTTGATGTTGATAATCGACAACAATAGAAGATTGGTTAATTAAATCATCATTCGTGAAGTCTGATCCCATCCAAGACTGACTGAGCATGGATGGCGCAATTTTAATCACTCGCTCGATACTCGGCACCCAATTCCACATTTCTCTATGACGTTTTAACGAGGCGCTACCTTTATCTTTCGCCGGAGCAGTCACCAAGACCAAAGATAATTCCGTACCTTTCGTCCAACTCTTCATGGTCATTGAACGTGACCAGTCAGGGCGAACAATTTTCATGGTGGCTTCGCTATAACTGGATTTTCCGCGCATCGCTTGATCAGACTTTTGGACTATATCGAAAGCGCTCTCAGCGTAAGAAAAAGAAGAGAGAAGTACACAAGCGAGAACACAAAACGTTTTATACATACCTTCCCTTTGTACCGACACGACCTAGAATTTGAATCGAAACGGGTATAATAATTTTAAATTCAATTGAGTATAGCAAGTGAGGATTTAGAAATAGCGATTGGTGACTCAAAAATGCTAAGGGACTTGACGAAGCTCAGGTTGAAACTGGCTGTCTGTTATGACTTGAAACACCGCGCGATTTTTACCTTCAGACTTACCTTGATACATCAGTTGATCAGCGTCTTGTAAATTCACGATATGAGTAAATTCAGGGTAGTATGCGCAGCCTAAGCTAATGCTCAAATGAATCGCTTGCCCACCAAGGATAATAGGTTGTTCGTACACGGCTTTGCAGAGCATTTGAGCAAAGTTGCGCGCTTCTCGCTCAGAGAGCGATGCCGTCACGAGTGCGAACTCTTCTCCGCCAATTCTCGCCAATGTCATACGTTCATCAGTCATTGATTTTGCTGTTTCAGCCACGGCCACTATCGCTCTATCTCCGACAAGATGACCGTATTGGTCATTAATTGATTTAAAATCATCAATATCAAATACCATTACCGTCAAGCTTCGCTGCAAGTGATTCAAGAGCGCCAATTGTTCAATCAAGTGTCTACGGTTGTAGAGTTTTGTTAGGGAATCCGTTAACGTCATCTCCAGCAATTGCTGGTTAGCAATCGTCAATTGTCTTGTGCGCAGCGCAACCATGCGTTTGAGTGCGAAGATATGATACAGCGTCGCGACCGCCATAACGAAAATCGCAATAGGTAGGAGATAAAGAGGATAGACCGTTTTCACCACACTCCACCGATTGAGGATTCTTTCTCGATCTGTATCGATAACTTTTTCAAACGCTCGAGAGACATCCAAAATGGAAGAAGAACTATGCAACCCTGCTGCAATCCGAAGGTCCTTACTATATAAATTTATTACAGGAACAAACATGCCTGCTCCCGGCATAGTTGCCATATAAAAGTTAGCAACTTGAAGGTCCGCGACAAAATACAGCACCTTCTTAGCGACAGCGGCCTGTATCATCGTGTCGTTATTAATGTACTCTGCAATAGGCGCATTAGGATAATTCGTCTTAATAAACTCAGACTCGTAACTTCCTTTAACGACACCAATTGGCAACGTCATTTCACCAGCTAAAACACTTTTGACATCAATCGAAAGCACGTCTTGATTGACATATAATTTGGTTTGAATGGGCATGATAACTGCGCCAAAATCCAAGTAATCGGCTCTTTCCGATGAGTAAACTAATCCCGCGTGAAAGTCAGCACGCCCCTCTTTTACGGCCTGTAAAGAAGCCTCCCAATCAAGAAGCAGAAACTGAACATCAATTTGGTTGTCCGCCGCATACGCTTTCCAGAAGTCGATCAAAATGCCTTTGGGTTCACCGTCTGGGCTAAGGTAAGAGAATGGCTTCCAAGCTTTGGAGTTAGCAACTATTAAAGAATGAGACTCTGACTTGTGCGCATACGTCATCGGGCAAATAGACAGCCATAGTAGTAACAAAGAAGCACACGCTTTTGTACACTTGCAACCATAAGTACCATAACTCGTCGATGACATACCTACTTCTCACCAGTCTTTTTAAACCATAATCTCGGCTGTTTTGTCTGATCTAAAGATATAGCAGAGCGGTGTCGGACAGGAAGTGGCTCCTATTGATATGAATCTAACTTAGTAGGTTTTAGTACTTATTTGGTACTTTTCAGCGTCTAGTTTTAAGAAGAAAGCTAGCCAGTATAAGGTGAGATAAGAGTGATTTAACTAACACTAAACCATTGAATTTGAATAGGTTGATAAAAAGCAGCATCAATAAAAAAGCCCTATTCAAAATCCACATCGGGGAGAACTTTGAATAGGGCTCTTTGCCTCTATGCTTCATTTTCCGACTGAAGCTGCCTTTACCTTTTTTCGCTTTTACGACTCGTGTTCTGAACAATTGACTGGTGACAACCGCTTTTAACGCATTGTCCTTGATTTCACCTCTGCCGAAATCGGTCTCGTGTTGTAACTCATTCGGCTGAGGACTGGTTTTAGGTTTTGCCATAAATCCTCCTTAATGGTCGAACCAGATTGGACAATAATTATATAAATAAGTCAAATTTATAGATTTAGTTGAATTTTATGCTGAAAAACTTCACATCACCGTCATTTATTTGAAATTTAATCAAAAACATGCTGGTTAAATAGTGACTAAATACAAATATTTGTCCATAAAGCACTAATATATGTTGACTCTTCGTGGAATTAACCTAGACTCAAACACGGCTAGAAAGAAAGTTCTTTGTTTTCACATTTCGTTGGATTACTTGTAACCCGTCGTCCTGTGGTACGCAATAGCAATTTATTTTTCCACGCTATAAGCGCCGTTGAGGCGAAAGATTACATTATTTAGATATTTAGGAAATAGACATGTCTAACACAGCTACTGGCACAGTTAAGTGGTTCAACGAAACTAAAGGCTTCGGTTTCATTCAACAAGAAAACGGTCCTGACGTATTTGCTCACTTCTCTGCAATCACTGGTGACGGCTTCCGTACTCTAGTTGAAGGCCAGAAAGTAGAATTTGTTATCTCTCAAGGTCAAAAAGGCCCTCAAGCAGAGCAAATCAAAGTACTTTAATTCTTAAAGAATTTGATACGATAGCCAGCTTTTAAAGCTGGCTATTTTTTTGTCTATAACTTATTTTTGCCAACAAAAACGATATAAATCCATGGCTCTTAAACCGACTATTTATAAATTTCGTATCGCCATTTCCGATATGAATAACGACTATTACGATTCTAAAAATCTAACTATCGCCCTTCACCCTTCAGAAAAACCTCAACGAATGCTGGCTCGTGTTTTAGCTTACTGCTTAAACGCTCAAAGTAATTTAGAGTTTACGAAAGGGCTTTCTACAATTGAAGAGCCTGATTTATGGCATGTTGGCGATGATCAAAGCATTACTCACTGGATTGAAATTGGCGAACCAGAACCAGAAAGAATCAAGAAAGCCTCTCGCCTAGCAAAACACGTGAAAGTCTACACTTATAACACTAAAGCGACGGTATGGTGGGATAAAATGTCAGGAAAGTTCTCAATGCTTCCCGTCAACGTAGAAAGCTTTGACTACGACGCTATCGACTTGATTTGTCAGCACCTTGACCGAGGCACTAGCCTTTCTGTTATGATTACCGGCAGCTCTATTTTTGTTGATATCAACGATCAACACGTCGAAGTAACGGTGAAGGAACTAAAAAGCCATGACGTCTCTTAGTGAACTGAGTCAAGAGATGGGATTCAAAGAAATTCCCTTCGTTAAAGAACATAAAGCGGCAAAGCGACGTTGGTTAAAAGAACAGTCACAACTGTTTACAAAAGTTTGTGAGAACAAACCCGCCACGGCGCCTACTCTTCACCTGCTTGGTCTTTTGACTAAGTCGCATATTGAAGCCAGCGCTAACTATGAGCAACATGCGCATTCTGCCCAGCAAATGCAGCAAGTGCTGACTGACTCCTTGGGTGATGAGCACGCGGATAAGTTCACTAACCAGTCCGCAGAAGACCTTATCTTGATAACCCACCTTTGGCTTTATACTCAAGGCTATTTGAATATGGACTTTAGCTTGGCGCACGATCATGCCGAGCAAACTCAGAATACATTGCAACACGAGCTTGTTGTAAAATGCATGGATGTTGATGCATTCAGAACCGAACTGATGCAAAGCTTTTATCTAGGTAGAGAAGCCAGTCCAGCTTCGACTAGCGGCTTTTGGGGCAAGTTAAAACGCTTATTTTCCGCATAAAATACATGGTTTTATCCATTTCAAACAACTGATAGACTTCACGCTCAATGCAACAAGCATCATGATTGCATTTTTAAAGGACAATTACCCAATGAACATCAAGGGATCATTATGAAGTTTATCCGTTGGATTTTAGGCAAGGTTATCTTATTGCTGAACGCCGTGTTCTCACCTCGTGGTATTAAACGCAGTGCAGAAGAACAACAACGTATTGATGAAAAAGCAAAGCAATACGCACTTTACCAATTTGAAGCTTGCCCTTTTTGCGTAAAAGTCCGCCGTGCAATGAAGCGTCAGTCAGTGAACATTGAGCTACGTGATGCAAAAAATAACCCGACTCATCGAGCTGAACTAGAGCAAGGTGGTGGACGAATTAAAGTCCCTTGCCTGCGTATCGAAAAAAATGGCGAAACACAGTGGCTATACGAGTCATCTGACATCGTCGCTTACGTTGAAAAAGAATTTGCCTAAGTTCCCCCTATGAACATTGGCGGATGTAAAAGAGGCACCATACAGGTGCCTCTTTTCTATTCAGTCTAGCTGCTCGTTGCTATGCCTAGCCTTTGGGTTCACTCTTCTTGCTCATTCCCAGACGGAAACGCCAGTAAACACATAAGGGCTCAGTGAAAACAACACGACGTAGTTTATCGACCAACCATCGCCTTACTCATCAACGATCAGCGTTAGCTCTACGCGTCGATTACAAGCTTTGCCATTGGCTGTCGAATTACTGCACTGCGGCACATACTCGCCAAAACCTCTAGAAAACACGCGTTGACGAGGAATACTCGTCGCCAGTAGTTGCTTTTCCACTTCACGAGCTCGCTTTTCTGACAACGTGTCATTAAAGCTGGCAGCTCCTGTGCTATCGGCATGGCCATCGATCACGACATCCACATCCGTTCTTCCTGCTAGATAGTGACCAATGTTTCGAATCCAGTCTTGAGATTGCGCTGATAACTGAGCAGAGCCAGTTTGAAAATGCACTTGCTCTTTCAAACGTATCATTAAGTGACCGCCACTGAGTGTCTCATGAGGAATATTGTGCCTGTTCAGAAACATTTCCAGAGAGGTCACATTTTGCGACTTTTTTACTGATGCCCTCTCAGTCTGATACGTGCGAGGTGAAGAAGCCACACTGGAGGCGCTCGGATAGCCCCACTCAGGATGTCTCAGCTCGGTGTTTGTTTTAGGAGCTGTATCTAAAATGTTCCCGCCAGGAACCATGTCTTGATCAAGGCTACTGCACCCAGTCAGAATGCCGCAAACAATTAAAAACCACTGCTTCATACCATTACCAACGTAGAAAAACTCTTGTCCATTGTGTCGACAAAACACGCCAAATCTTTAGCGCTTTTATCCACCGATTGGTTTGTATATGCAGCGTTCATGCCACTGGAATCAATATCAAGTATCTCTCAAATAAAAAGCGATGCCCAAATACCCCCCTGCAGCCTACACATCAGGAAAAGTCTGTTACCAATCGTCTCACTTTATTGTTACTTAATGGTTTTAGTCACTATCGTTAACCGATAAACTAACGCAAATTTCTTACTTAGAGCATTATTATGTTAAAAACCATATCGAAAGGCTTTGCTGTGATTGCCGCCATGATGGCTTTGTCGGCATGCGATAGCGGCAACACTCAGCCTCAGCAAGGCAAACAATACGAAGTTTTGCCTGTATCTCTTCAAGAATATGATTTGGCGCCATTGACAGAAGCTTTTGCCCTAACTTGCGGCCACTGCCGTTCAATGGAAGAGTTTGTCCCTCAAATCGAATCGCTAACTGAGCAAAGCGTTGAAAAAATGCATGTAACTTTCAATGAAAGTGCACAAGTAAGCGCCATCATCTTCTACACTGCAGTCATGCAGCTAGAGTCGACACCTGACAAAGCATTTATGGCAGATCTTTTTGCTGCCGTACAAATGGGTTCTGATACGACTGCTGAGGAACGTCAAATCGCCGTAGAGAAAGCCTTTGAGTCTCGCAACCTTATCAGCCCTTACCATTTAGATGAAGCACAGCAAAAAACGCTGTTTGAGTACATCACTAAGGCAGAAGCGATCACAACTCGCGGCCAAATTAACTCCGTTCCAGCCTTTATCGTTAATGGAAAATACCAAGTCATTACTGGTGGTCATGACAGCGTCGAAGCCATGGCAGAAACCATTAACTATTTGCTAAAACAACCTAAATAGACAAGGAGCTTACGTGTCTAAATTTTTGTTCCCTCTCATTATTTTCATTCTGGCGGGCTTTTTCATTTACCGTACTTGGACAAACCATAAAGTAGCGGATGAAAACTTTGCGAAAGGCCAAGCATTCTTGCTCGAGAATGCAAAGAAAGAAGGCGTCATTACAACAGAAAGTGGTCTTCAATATATTGTTCTTGAAAAAGGCGAAGGTGAGGTTCACCCAACCGCGACAAGCAAAGTCAAAGTGCACTACCACGGCACGTTGATTGATGGCACTGTGTTTGATAGCTCCGTTAATCGCGGTGAGCCAATTTCGTTTGGTCTTAACCAAGTCATTAAGGGCTGGCAAGAAGGCCTACAATACATGGTCGAAGGTGAAAAAATCCGCCTTTTCGTACCAAGCACGCTCGGTTATGGCAAAAGTGGCTCAGGCCCAATTCCACCAGCAAGTGTTTTGATCTTTGATGTTGAATTGTTAGAGATTCAATAACTCTAGAAACTTTGCATTAAAGCCAAAGTATCAAAACAAAAAACGCCGCGAACCACGCGGCGTTTTCTGTTTAAAGAGAGGCTACAAACCAATATAGTGATCCGAAAGCAATGCAATGAACAACGCAAAAAGGTGATAGATAGAAAATTTAAACGCCTCCATCGCGGTATTGGGCTCTGGCGCGTATTTTAGCTTCCATGCATGGTACATAAAGCCAGCGTTAAGTAGTAACGAGGCAAAAAGATAAACTACGCCGACCATTCCAACCAACACCGGCAGCACACAAACCAACGTCAACAATACTGTATACAACAGAATGGAAGTTTTGGTGTACTCGATACCATGTGTCACTGGCAACATTGGAATATCCACCTTACGATAGTCCTCTACGCGATGAATTGCGAGTGCCCAAAAGTGTGGTGGCGTCCAGATAAAAATGATCATCACAAGCAGCCAAGCATTCGCATGCAACTGCCCTGTTACGGCAGTCCAACCGAGAAGAGGCGGCATCGCACCCGCAATACCTGCAATTACGATATTTTGGGGCGTAGCGCGTTTGAGGTACATGGTGTACACCATCGCATAGCCGAGTAAACTCATCAAAGTCAGCCATGCCGTCAGTGGGTTAACCAGCGCATATAAAAGAACAAACCCTATGACGCCTAAAGCCGTCGCAAAGGTTATCACCGATAACGGCTTAGCTTCACCCGATGGCAACGGACGTTTGTGTGTGCGAGCCATTCTCGCATCAATGCGGCGGTCAATCAGGTGATTAAACGCTGCCGCGGAGCCTGCCATCAAACCAATGCCTGTTAGGCCAACCGCCGCCTGCAACCAAGGAAACTCAGTAACAGGCGCTAAACTCATCCCGACAACGGCCGTCACCAGCATTAATGCGACTACTTTAGGCTTCGTTAACTTCAAATAAACGGAACTTAGTCGCTTTCGCTCATTTAACGACAGTGCGATTTCTTTACTCATAGCGAACTCCTTTCGCGGTGTAACTCCAAGCTTTTTTGCCCTGCCACAAATAAAACTGACTCACACAAACAAGACTCAACATAATGGCGGCACCCAAGTTATGCGCCACGGCGACATAAATAGGAAGTTGGAATACGACGTTGCTTACGCCCAACATAATTTGACACGCTAAAGTGAGTAGTAACCATCCTCCAATGCGCTGTGAATGATGGGAATCTTGCCTCATGAGCATAATGCTATAAGCCAATACGACAGTGGCGGTGACAATCGCACCGAGGCGATGCGTAACATGTATGGTCATTCTTGCCGGATACTCCAAAATACCAAACTCGTAATTCTCGAATCCGGTTTGCCAGAAAGAAAACGCCTCTTTCCATGAGAGATAACTCATCCAATCTCCCTCACAAATCGGCAGTGAGGTGCACATGAGCGCGGCATAGTTTGACGAAGTCCACCCTCCTAGCAGCACCTGCATAAAAACAACCAGAAAAACCAATAATGAGAAGCCTCGCAGCGAGCTGGAAGATGGAGAGAAATAGAGATTATTTTGCGCTTTTAACTGACAGTAAAAAATCGCCTGCAGAACCAGTAAAGTAAATCCACCAAGCAGATGAAGCATTACGATGACTGGCATTAATTTGAGCGTCACGGTCCACATCCCCAAAAGTGCTTGCCCGACCACCAGTACACTGAGAAGCATCGGAATAGTAGGATTCACGCGCTCAGATCTCGTTGATATCACTGTCATAGCAAAAATGACCAGACCCAGCGTTCCTGCAAAATAGCGATGAATCATTTCAAGCCATGCTTTCTCATGCTCGACAGCCCGTTCAGGGAAATTAAGATTGGCACGTATTACGTCTTCTTCTTGATGAGGCACAGCAAGATGCCCATAGCAGCCGGGCCAATCAGGGCAACCTAACCCTGCATCAGAAAGGCGAGTATATGCGCCTAACATGATCACCACGAAAGTTAGGAGTAAACTGAATTTAACCAACTGAATTAACTTCATATACGCCCCTTTCTAACCAACTCGTGACAATTTTAAGAGCTTGCGTAAATCCGCCAACATACCTTTGTTGAACGAGACTAAATCTTCATTCGGTTGCGGCGAGTAAGACATCACCAATTGCCCCAGAGGATCAACGATTAATATTTGTCCGGGTTTCACTTTGGCGGTAACCGATTGATTAATTTGCATTGTCGTCATCGATACATCTACGGTATCGGACAACTCTGTCTGCCAAAGCACCGGCACCACACGCTCTTGATATTTTCCTAAAGCGACATGGCTTTGCTGAAGCAAGTAAAGCTGCTGCCTGCATTGTTCTGTGCACTCATTAGGTAAAACATAAGCGAGTTGCCACCTGTGATCCTTGAGTGGGGACTCTTGACCAAGTAGCTCTAACGTTGTGTATGGTTCAACTAACACACCTCTATTGGTCACACCGCTTTGATACCACCCTTGGGTGAGAATGACCTTAGCGATGACGGCAGGAAGCGCAAACGTACACACCAACGCAATCAACATTAGCCGCCCTTTGGTTACTTTAGATGTCATGCTTCACCTCCATATGACGCAATTTTCTTTGCCAACGAACAAAAACAATTAAGGTCAATAATAAGAAAACGCCCGCCATCGAAAACCACTGAATCGAATAACCGAAATGCTTGGCGCTGTTGAGCGGCAATGGGTTCCAAGGAAAGTCGTAAGGCCAATTTTTTAGATTGTCTGGCTGCAAGACTGCGGGCATAAGTTCAATATTAAGTAGCTGATTCAGTTGCGCGATATTCAGGTTCTGCACACGAATGGCATCGCCAACTTCTGGCATTAATTCAGAGCTCAGTGGGTTAGCAGATTTTCTGTACAGACGTCCCGAGATAAAGGTCGACACTTCGAGTGTTGTGACGGTTGGTAATACTGAACGATCTGCTATTCCCTCCAAAAAACCAAGCTCTAATAATGCATAGGTTCCTGATTCATCACTCATAGAGACAATCTGAAATGCTAAATAGCCCACATTGCCCTGATGCGTTTGGTTATCCAGTAAAATCACGGGAAACGCCTGAGGAACAACATTAGCTTCCACTTTTTTCCCGAGAATGCTGCCTTCTCTCCAATCGTTTTCTTCAAGAACTTCGCCTAATGCTTGGTACGCACTATCCGCTCGCGCAAGAATGGCTTGTTCCAAAGCCTGTTTTTCTTGCCCTCTCTCAAGCTGCCAAAAACCTAGTTTGACCAAAAGAGAAAACACAACCACAGTTAAACCAACTGCAACCCAAAACCGTTTCGATAGCCATAATTGTCTCGATAACAACAACGATGAAACCGGAGGTGCTATGTCCACCGTATTTCTATTCAAACTGACGCTTGTCCTTTTGCTGCTTTTCATTATCTTCAACCTCGCAAAAGCGCTTATCGAAATGGTTCGTGAAGACCCCGATAATCCCGAAAAAAGAGACAAACCTATGAGTCATTACTTAGGCCGTCGAGTCATGTTCTCCGCTTTAGTAGTTATCCTTCTACTTATTGCGCTCAGTTCAGGCTGGCTGGCTCCGAATCCCCGTCCTTACTAATCGCCCAATGCACCTACAGCACGTACACAAACACAAACAGACATAACCAAACCACATCCACAAAGTGCCAATACCAACTACCTGCTTGGAAGGCAAAATGGTTGTTAGACGAAAAATGATCTTTAGCGATTCGGAGCAATAATATGATTAAGAAAATCGTCCCAAGACAAACGTGCAAACCGTGAAAACCCGTCAACATAAAAAAGGTGTTTCCGTAGATACCAGATTGCAACGTGAGCCCCATTTCTTGATAAGCATGAGCATACTCGACCGCTTGGTAATATAGGAAAAAGCCCGCAAGCACGATGGTGATTTCCAACCAAACAATCAGTGCCGTTCTTTTGTCTTTTTCAAGGCTTATGTGCGCCATATGAAGTGTAATCGACGACAATAACAGCAAAATAGTATTAGTAAGGGGAATGCCCTGCCACGGCATAGCTTGCGTTGTGTCTCCACCCGGAGTCAGTGTGAGTGGCCACATCGCTTCGAAGGTTGGCCACAAAACCTCGTTGGTCATGAAGTTGTTATCTGCCCCACCTAACCAAGGCACAGAAATCATCCTGGCGTAGAATAACGCACCAAAAAAGGCACCAAAAAACATCACTTCAGAGAAGATGAACCAGCTCATCCCTTGGCGAAAAGAACGAGTAATTTGCGAGCTGTACTTTCCACTCAGTGACTCAGTAATCACATTACTAAACCAGCCCGCCAACATGTAAAGCAAGAACAGAAAACCTACCGCTAGCACAATGCTACCAATGGTTCCCACAGCCCCTTCACTTTGTGTCCCCTGAACGGTCATTCCTGCACCAACGGCAACTAAAAATAGAGCAAACGCACCGATGATCGGCCAGCTACTTTGAGCGGGAACATAATATGTTCCTGGCTTGTTACTCATCATTTCTCTCCTTACTGACCAGCCTTGGTCTGTATCTCTCTCCTTGAGTGGCTAAGAACCTGTAGGAGGGGGAAGTTTATAGAGTGTGTAAGACAGCGTTAACGTGTGTATCGACTCCGGTAAGTCCGGTTCGATATAAAAAATCAACGGCATTTGAGCATGTTGTTTACCATCCAGAGGCTGTTGGTTAAAACAAAAGCACTCAATCTTATTGAAATAAGCGGCACCATTCCCGGGAGAAACAGAGGGAACGGCTTGCCCTACCAACTTCTGCCCGCTTTCATTAAATGCAAGGTATTCGGTTTGCACGACTTCACCGGGATGAACGTCTATCGAAATCACTTTGGGTTTAAACTCCCAAGGCATATCGGGGCTTACATGCGCCATAAACTCCACGCGAATGGTTCGGCTCATATCCGGTTGCATACCAGTTGGTTGAATGGCGGCCACTTCACTTGTTTTTCCATTGATACCCAGTGCGTCGCACATTACGTCATACAATGGGACAAGTGCGTAGCCAAACCCAAACATCAAAAGGGTCGCTAAAAGCAACTTCACTGTGAGCTTTTTGTTTGATGGATTCGGTTTCATCTCACTCACCCCGTTTGTTTCTAATCGACTTTAGGCGGCGTAGTAAACGTATGATGGGGCGCCGGGCTTGGCACTGTCCATTCTAAGCCCTCCGCACGTTCCCACGGTTTTGCAGCGGCCTTTTCACCGCCACGAATACACTTAATCACCACCCATAAAAAGATCAATTGTGACAACCCAAACGCAAATCCACCAATGGAGACGATTTGATTGACATCAGCAAACTGAATAGCGTAATCCGGGATACGTCTTGGCATACCCGCTAAACCTAGAAAGTGCATCGGGAAAAACAAAACATTTACTGAAATAATCGAGCACCAGAAATGCCACAAACTCAGCTTGTGGTCGTACATATTGCCTGTCCACTTAGGTAGCCAATAGTACGCAGCCGCCATAATCGAGAATACAGCACCAGATACCAACACATAGTGGAAATGCGCAACCACGAAGTAAGTGTCATGATATTGGAAATCCGCCGGCACAATCGCCAGCATCAACCCTGAGAAACCGCCAATCGTAAAGAGCACAATAAAGGCAATTGCAAACAACATTGGCGTTTCAAATGTCAGAGCCCCACGCCACATGGTGGCGACCCAGTTAAAGACTTTCACCCCGGTTGGTACCGCAATCAGCATGGTGCAATACATAAAGAAAAGCTCTGCAAAAACTGGCATCCCCGTTGTAAACATGTGATGCGCCCACACAAGAAAAGACAGCAACGCAATGCTGCACGTCGCGTAAACCATCGAATGATAACCAAACAGCTTCTTGCCACTGAAAGCAGGAAGGATGGCAGAAATGATGCCAAACGACGGTAAAATCATGATGTACACTTCTGGGTGACCAAAGAACCAAAAGATGTGTTGGAACATCACCGGGTCGCCGCCACCAGCTGCATCAAAGAAGCTAGTCCCGAAATATTTGTCAGTAAGAACCATCGTCACCGCACCCGCTAATACCGGCATAACCGCGATCAATAAGAAAGCGGTGATTAACCAAGTCCAAACAAACATTGGTAACTTGAACCAAGTCATTCCCGGAGCTCGCATATTTACGATCGTCACGATAACGTTGATCGCGCCCATGATGGAGCTGATACCCATGATGTGAACAGAGAATACAAACAGCGCGGTGCTATCTGGGCCATAAGTCGTGGACAACGGAGCATAGAACGTCCAGCCAAAATCGGGGCCGCCGCCAGGTAAAAACAACGAGCTCAATAAAATAAGAAATGCAAAAGGTAGAATCCAAAAGCTCAAGTTGTTCATGCGAGGTAGCGCCATATCTGGAGCACCGATCATCATTGGAATCATCCAGTTAGCAAGGCCCGTAAATGCTGGCATCACAGCACCAAACACCATCACCAAACCATGTACCGTGGTCATTTGATTAAAAAACTGTGGATCAACCAGCTGTAGTCCAGGCTGGAATAGTTCGGCACGAATGACCATCGCCATCGCCCCACCAGTCAAAAACATCGCAAAACTAAACCAAAGGTACAGGGTGCCAATATCTTTATGGTTTGTGGAATACAGCCAACGAGCAATACCTTGGGGAGCATGATGATCATGGCCATCATCAATCGCAATGGTACTGTTTGCACTGGCTTCCGCTGGAACAGACTTCACTGCCTTTTCTATTGGCTTACTCATATTTCCTCCTTAGCACTGCCTTGTGCCTTAAAGGCATTCACATCGGATGCTTGCACCCTATCACCAGTGTCGTTGCCCCATGCGTTTCGCTGGTATGTGATGACCGCAGCAATTTCTTTGTCACTTAACTGGTTCGAAAAAGACTGCATTGCAGTGCCCGGACGGCCATTCACAATCACATCAATGTGCTCTGAAATTGGGCCTGTTGCGATAGGGCTGCCCTTAATCGCGGGAAATGCACCCGGAATCCCCTCACCATTAGCCTGATGGCACACAGCACAACGCGCCGTGTATATAGATTCGCCCTGCGACATCAACTCATCCATGGATAAGTCTTGAGAGAGCGCCTCTTGTGCCGCCGCTTTTTGAAGTGCGATTTCTTCCTTCTTACTCGCTAACCATTCATCAAACTTTTCTTCTTCCATCGCATGCACCACCACCGGCATGAACCCGTGTGCACGACCACATAGCTCCGCACATTGACCGCGATATACGCCTGGCTCATCAATTCTTGTCCATGCTTCATTAATAAAACCAGGGATGGTGTCTTTCTTGACAGCAAAATCCGGCACCCACCATGAGTGAATGACATCATCAGAAGTCATCAAAAAACGCACTTTGCGATTCACAGGCAACACCAAAGGGTTGTCTACTTCCAATAGATAATGCGCGCCTTTTGTCTCGATACCATCAATTTGCTTTTGGCTGGTGGCAAGCAAACTGAAGAACTCAACATCTTCACCAAAATAGCTGTAATGCCATTTCCATTGCGAGCCTGTGATCTTGACCGTGATATCTGATTGGCTTGTGTCTTCCATTGCGACTAAAGTTTTCGTTGCGGGAATCGCCATGGCGACAAGAATGATGATGGGTATAACCGTCCAAATAATTTCCACTTTTGTACTTTCGTGGAAATGTGCGGCAACTGCTCCTTTTGACTTGCGATGACGAAAGATGGAATAAAACATGACACCAAATACAATCAAAGCAATTACGCAGCAGATATAGAAAATCAGCATATGTAATTCATACACTTGCCCACTTATCGCTGTGACCCCTTTGGTCATGTTGTAGTCACTTTCCTTTGACCAACTGAAAGAGGAGAATGTGATTAAAATCACATTCAGTGATAAGGCTAGAGTAGTCGTTAATCTTTTCAAAAGATCTCTCCTCTGCTCAGCCGCTACGCTTGCGCGAGCTTCCTTGCGTCCCGATGCAAATATCGAACAACTTTACGAAAAATCACAAAAACTACGATTTCGACACGGTTTGTTATATTTATGTTAAAAGGCTAGTTATAGTTCCAAGGTTCTTCAAGAAATTAAATATGATTAAATTTTGTTCGGATAAGAAAAATTAATTCGGTTTATCGATTGCCCTCTTTGAAATGTAATTGAGAACCATTTACATTAATTTAAAAGAAAACATTGAGATACTTACAAAACGAAGTGTCCAAGAAAGTAGGCGCCCCCTACTAAGGAATGATTGATATGACAGCACTAATTACTCAATGGCTAGAACGAGACCCTGATCCTAAGACTCGCGAAGAGCTACAACACCTCGTCGATACAAATAATGAACAAGAGCTTACTGATCGCTTTGGATCGCGCCTTGCCTTTGGTACAGCAGGGTTACGCGGCAAAGTGGGCGCAGGTCCAAACCGAATGAACCGTTTGGTGATTCAAGAGACCGCCACTGGTTTAGGAAACTATTTGCTAGAGCAGGTCAAAGATGCCGCAAGTCGTGGTGTCGTTATTGGCTACGACGGTCGTCCTGATTCAAAACAATTCGCGCATGATACCGCTTCCGTACTGACTGCCCTTGGCATCAAGGTTTACCTAACATACGATGTTGCAGCAACCCCAATTGTTGCGTTTGGTGTCCGTACATTGAATGCTGCGGCCGCTGTTGTTGTTACCGCTAGCCACAATCCACCAGAGTACAATGGCTTTAAAGTATATTGGGAGAATGGCGCACAAATCATTCCTCCGCACGACTCTGGAATCGCAGCGAAAATTGATGACGCAACAACAAAGCCATTACCTTTAATGTCTCTCGATGATGCAAAACAGCGCGGTTTGTTAGTTTGGTTGAAAGACGGCTACTACCAAACTTACCGTAAAACGATGAACGAAAACGCGCTGCTTACTCCTGACAACAACACCGATATTTCTATCGCTTACACTGCGATGCATGGCGTTGGGGCGAATATGGCGGAAACGCTCCTCGCAGACGCTGGCTTCAAAAAAGTGGCAAGTGTTAAGGAACAGCGCGAACCTGATGGCAGCTTCCCAACCGTCAACTTCCCAAACCCTGAAGAAGCCGGTGCAATGGATATGGTGATGGCATTAGGTAAGTCCGTAGATGCAGATATCGCTTGCGCTAACGATCCAGATGCCGACCGTTTTGCAGTGGCAGTTAAACGCCCAGATGGCGAATACCAAATGTTAACCGGCGACCAAGTGGGTTCACTGTTTGGCGATTACTTGCTAGAACAGCAATCTAACGCTTTGGTTGGCAACACCATCGTATCCTCAAGAATGCTGAGTAGCATTGCCAAAGCGCATGGCGCCCAATACTACCAAACGTTAACAGGCTTCAAATGGCTCACTAACGTTGCCATGGAGCAAGAGACAGAAGCCAATCCATTCTTGTTTGCTTATGAAGAAGCGCTCGGTTATACCGTAGGTAACAAGGTGTGGGATAAAGATGGTTTATCTGCAATCGTCGCATTTGCCCAGCTAACAGGTAAACTTAAAGCTCAAGGCAAAACACTATGGGATAAACTGGAAGAACTGTACCGCGAGCACGGTTTCTACTTTAACGCGCAGCGCAGTATCGCTCTCGACCCGAACTCTCCACCAATCGGTGACAAACTCCGTGCAAACCCACCAACAGAGATTGCTGGTAAAAAAGTCGCAGTAACTGAAGATCTAAAAACATCAGTTCGCATGTTTGACGACGGCTCTGAAGAATCCATTGACTTACCAGCAAGTGACGTATTGATTTATCACCTAGAAGATCAGTCTCGTGTGATTGTTCGCCCTTCGGGTACTGAGCCAAAACTAAAATGTTACTACGAAGTCATCAACCTTTTCCCTGCGGATATGAGCTATGCACAAGCACAGCAAGCGGCAGAGGCGAAGATGAACGAACTTATCGACGCGCATCAGACAAGTTTGTAAGTCAAAGAGAAGCAGAGACACCTGATACGATAAGAGGCGCAAATTCGCGCCTCTTTTTTTGATTTTAACTAGAACAAGTCAAGCTAACCAGTGCTTTTCCCTAGCTTACAATTTCCTTTTGTAGAAAGTACTTGTGGATGCCCTCTGCAGGATAGCCTGAGTACTGCCCTACTTTTTCAAAACCCAATTTGAGATAGAATTCGAGAGCTTGGAAGCTGTAGGTATCCAAATAAACATGGGTAACCCCGTGAGGCTTTACTTTTTCTTCTAACATTGACATTAACTGGCTACCGAGACCAGATGTCCGACTTTCAGCATCTACCCACAAAAACTCAACAAACACCGTGTTTTTAAACATTTCGCCAGTCAGACCACCCATAGTCTTGCCATTCTCATCTTTAGCAAAACAGCCCACAGCATGCACTTCCCCTTCAGGCAAGTGCATTCGGTTATAAGATCGAATACCTTCACGAACAGAATCAAGGTCTGTTTGATCTGGATTTAAACAAAATTCAAGCTTCATATACCCTCTCCTTAGGAAACACCAATATCCTAAAACAAAAAACCAGCAATTGCTGGCTTTCTGATGGAATATGATAACTTTACAAGGCGAAACTGCTCAGCATCCACAACGCCAGAATAACAAACACTAACCCCATTAGTTTATGTTGATACGTGCGGAATTTTTCGTTCTCGAGCAGCCCTTTGCCCAATGTGCCTGCTAACCCAACAAGTAATAAATTGAATGACAAGCCAAGAACGTTCAACAATAACCCTAGTGCCAGCATTTGCTCACCAGAAGACGCTGTGATATTGCTTGAGACAAACTGCGGCAAAAACATCACAAAAAATACCAATGCTTTAGGGTTAAGCAAATTACTCATCAAGGCTCGTTGATAATAAGTCGATGCCATTTTGTTTTGATTATCAAGTTCTGGAGCCGAAGATGCCTCAGCTCGTAAGCAGTCCCAGCCCATTTTTAGCAAGTAAGCGCCACCTAATAGATGAAGGACTTTAAGGGCGATTGGGCTCATTGCAATCAGGGTAGATACTCCCATTGCAGCAAGCAAAGTAAGAATAACACCAGACGTCGCATTGCCTAAGCTAGCAAACAGACCGACCTTCTTACCGTAACTCATACTAGAGCTCGCGATAAGCAACATATCGGGCCCTGGTAACAGCAACAAAGCCACTACTGCGGTGAGATAAACAGGAAGTACAGATAAATCAATCATGATGGAACCGCTTTTTCTACAACAAAGCGGCGAATGTTATACCAACAAAATAACAACAGCCAGCCCAAAATCACCAAGATAATTCAGAAAATAAAAATCATAGTTTGCTAGGACGAAAAATAATAATCAATTCGCCTATTTATAAAAATCGAATAGCAATTTTGTACAAAAATAAGCACGATGGATCCGTTACACTTCTAAGATGATTTTCTTGAGCAGACCGGATAAAGATGAAAGAAAAGAATAAGGAAATCGCTACCTTCAAGATAGCTCAAGAGCTCGGCGGTTTAGAACTTCTCGATGCAAAGTATGAGAAGCAGAATTTTTCACGCCATAGCCACGAAGGTTACACTATTGGCGTCATCGAGAAGGGAGCACAGCAGTTCTTTCGAACAGGCGGAAATCATATCGCGCCACAGGACAGCATCATCCTTGTAAATGCAGATGAAGTACACAACGGGCATTCGGCCTCAGAAGGCGGTTGGGAATACAAAGCAATGTACCCCGTACCACAGCAGTTTCAGACCTTGGGGCAAGAGCTTGGTTCACCAAATGTAGCTCTGCCCTATTTTCCTCAACCTGTGGTTTACGATCCTGAGCTGGCTAGTCAGTTGCGATTGGTGTTTGAAACGCTAGAAAAATCAGACAACCGACTACTACGAGAAACTTTGATTTACGGCACGTTGATCAAACTAGCCAGCAAACACAGCACCCACCGGGCACCGCTCAAAGAATCAACCAGAGCTCAGCGACAAATACAGTTGGTCAAAGAGTTTTTGGAAGACTTCCCGCAAACGGACGTCTCGCTAGAAGAGCTCGCAAAACTGGCTGGGTTAAGCCCTTTTCATTTGCTAAGAGAGTTTCAAAAACAGTTTGGCTTCCCTCCCCATGCTTATCAAATTCAGCAACGTTTACGTATGGCGAAGAAGCTACTAAAAATGGGACAAAAAATTTCAGATGTGGCACAAGAATGTGGCTTCCATGATCAAAGCCATCTGCATCGACACTTTAAAAAAGCCATGGGCGTCACTCCCGGCCAATACGTCCGTCACAGCTAAAGCAGCAATATTGTACAAGGCGTTATGCGACTACCGAGCTATCTTGGTAGCCTGATTTAGGAATAACTAAGAATAAACTATGGACCACACTTTGCCGTTACAAGAAGAATCAAAAGCCACGCTATTTTGGCAAGGCACACTTGCGATGATACCACTGAGTATCGCGGTGTTACCTTGGGGTTTGCTCGCAGGCTCATTCGCGATTGATACTGGGCTTCACCCTTTGGAAGGACAAGCACTATCCGCCATTCTGTTCGCAGGTTCCGCGCAGCTCGTCGCGATGGGGATGATTAAATCGGGGGCAGGCCTAGTAACCATGTTACTAACAACGTTTTTTATCACCTCTCGACACTTCCTCTACAGTGTATCGATGCGCAGTAAAATTGCACCACTTCCTCTTAAATGGCGGTTATCACTCGGATTCTTACTCACTGATGAGCTGTTTGCGATTGTAGGTCATCATTCCGATAAACAATTTAATCGCTGGTATGCGCTTGGGGCAGGTTTGAGTTTTTACCTGTTTTGGAATATCGCGACATTGACGGGCATTATTGCGGGAAGCCTGATCCCTGAACTAAACGAAATGGGATTGGAATTTGCTGTGGCCGCGACTTTTATCGCAATTGTAGTTCCGACTATTAAAAATATGGCGGTGCTCGCGAGTATTGTCGTGGCATTAGTGAGCTCGGTCGCCCTAACCTATTACCAAGTGGAAGGAAGTTTGATGATTTCGAGCATTTTAGCCATGATTACAGGCTACTTTGTGGAACAAGTACAGGAGAAACACTAATGATCATGTTGTCTATTTTACTGATGACGGGACTTGTTTTCACCAGCCGCTACTTGTTTTTAGAACCCAAGCTACCACTGCGATTAGGGACACGTACACAAAAAGTGCTCAACTACGCCAGCCCTGCGGTACTCACTGCGATCTGGGCGCCTATCGTTTTCATTCCCGATGGAGCACTCAGCGTGAATGTGCACAACCCATTTTTATTGGCTGCCTTGCTGGCTGCGTTAATCGCGTACTTTACTAAAAATGTTCTTTTAACGACGGTGATCAGCATGGTGGTATTTCTCGTTCTGCGAATTTGGCTTTAATTCGCCACCCACTCAATCTCCAACAAGGTGACATCACCACACTTTAATCGTCCAAGGAAGATGTCACCTTGATGCACCTCACCAACTCCTTTTGGTGTGCCGGTCATTACCACATCGCCATCTTGAAGTGTTGTGTAACTCGTTAATTCATCCAAAATGGTTAGCGGCGGATAGAGCATCTGGTTAACGTGACCTTTTTGTACACGAACGCAGTTAATCAAGAGCTCTAGGTTAAGATCATTAATATCAATGTTATCCAAAGAGACAAATCGACTAAACACTGCGGAGCCATCAAACGCTTTAGCACGCTCCCAGGGCAACCCTTGTTGTTTAAGTGAAGACTGCAAACCGCGCTTGGTCAGATCCAATCCCAAACCGACCGCTGAATAGCGTCCATCTTTGATCAGAAAACAGATTTCAGCCTCGTAATGAAGAGGCTCTTGATGAAATGAACGCAGAGTCGTCGATACGGAAGTCGCGGGTTTATTAAATACCACCATTTGCTCAGGGATCGCATTATCAAGCTCATGAATATGTTCAACGTAATTTCGCCCAACACAAAGCACTTTACCCACTTCTACTTTCTTTTCTTCAACTTGAATAACGCTCATCGCTCTTCCCTGCAAAACAAAAACCTCATCATAATCTAACCTATTGACTTAACGACACTAAATCCCATCCTCTAGTGTGAAAAATAAGACATTCACCCCGTTTTGAGTTTTGTATCATCTAATTGAAACATCACGGTATTTACAAAACAAATAGACAAAAAAGCCAGCACGAGGCTGGCTTTAAATCAATAAGGGTGAATGATTGTTCTCGCTAAATCCTATTATAGGTAGTAACGAGCACCTATCGCCCATTTGTCATCAGTTTCACGACCATGGTCATCATTTAGGTCAAACTGGTAACCCGCGTAACCAACAAATTTAGGCGTGAAGTTGTACTCTGCCTGCAGTGCCATTTCCTCACGAGCGGTTTCTGTTTTAGAATTTTTGAACTCTTTACCTTCAACCATCTCGTAGTTAACGCTCAAGTTTAAGCTGTTCGCTAGAGCGTATGCGATGATCGCTTCGTACGCATCACTTTCCGCCAAACGGTCGCCATTTACACTGAAGTTCATATTTTCATTTGAACCATATACCGCGGCAAGGAACAGACCTTGGCCGTAAGCGCCGTAAGATGCAGACACAACATGTGATTCTGCGGTGTGTTTACCTGTGTAAGCAGGGTGTTGGAAGTCACCACCGTTGTATGAGTAGCCAATTTTCGCGCCTATGATTGCGTAAGAAAGTGCAACTTGCATGCGGTCATCGTATTTAAGACCACCAGTGATAGTACCTGCGTCGTTACGCGTGTATTCATCATTTGCGCCTTGCCATCCAAGACCAACGTTAATCACACCTGCTTCGCCTAAATCAAAGCCATTGCGATAAGACAGCATTTTATCCGCACGACCTGTGCCTAGGTTTCCGTGATCGTCGTAAATGAAGTCATTCGCAAACGCAATTGGCATATCCGCGATGCCTGCTACATCATAGTAAGGTGACCATTGCGTACCACCTACTGCACGACCGTAAACCTCATGTGTTAAACCTAAGTAACCTAGACGAGTTTTAAACGACTCTTCACCGCCATCTAAGTAGTTTAGAGCCCATTCACCACGTGCGTCTGCGGTGAAGCCATTGCCTAAATCTTGTGTCGCAGAGATATTGATACGAGGAGAGTTAGTACCAACATCCGTGTCACCTTGCTCTGAACCATTTAAGTTAACAGAAACGTGGCCGCCCATCGAAAATGTTGTGCCATCGTTATTATAAAGTTCCACTGCCACTGCTTGAGTGCCGAAAGTTGCTGCTGCGATTGCCGCTGCTAATAATTTTTTATTCATTTCTAAATCCATTACTTATTAGTTGGTTAGTCAGTTTTAGACCCAGCTCTGATTCACTTTCGTAAAACGAAATGATGAACACAGAAAGGAATACAAAGGCCCTCTGGGGCATCTTCTCCGCCAGAATGGATTTACCTTTGTGTAACAACTGCCGACACTTTATTTGATTAGTTCCTGATAACCGAGTGAAAAATTCTCAGCAAAAAACTAAAAAGCAAACGTTTACTTATCCGAAAAAAATCCAGGCGTAAAAACCTTACAAAAAGAAATGCTTTAACGAGATAGTGCTCACAAATACTTGATGACCCCCAACTTTTGAAAATAACTTTCCCGTCAAAATGAAATATTTACTTACATTTTGGAACAAAAATAGGTTCAGGAACTTTTTGAAAAAAGCACGGTCTCCAATAGAAGGCAGAAAAACCTCAAAAAAGATAAAACCTTTCTTTTTATAAGAGATATAAGAAGGGGCACTTATTCTCGCCAGCAATAAAAGTGCAATCAAATCATAACTTAACAGAAATCTATCTTTCATTTTCAGCGTTTACCTTAACGTCATCAACACATCGGGCAAGAAAGCCCATCGATTACAACTAGGGTAATAAGAAAATGAAAAAGGCAGCACTAACTACTGCAATTCTTACAGCATTGGTATCAGCACCATCATTCGCAGCAACAGTATACAAAAACGACGGTACTGAATTAAAAGTTGGCGGCCGCGTTGAGTTCCGTGGTGACTTCATCGGTTCAGGTGGTGCTGAAGTTGAAGGCTCAATGGAAGATAAAAGCCGCGCTCGTCTTAATCTAAAAGGTAAAACGGACATCGGCAATGGCCTTTCTGCATTCGGTGTTTACGAAGCCGAGCAAAAAACGGGCAAGAGTGAATTCAAAAACCGCTACATGTATGCAGGTGTCGACTCTGATATCGGTGCTTTCTCTGTAGGTCGTCAAGACATGGCTGCAGTCATCATCTCTGACATGACGGATATCACTGAGTTCTCTGGTGTTCAGCAAGTTATCGATTCCTCTTCTGATAAGCAAGACAGCGTTTTCGCATACCGTGGTGCGTTTGATGCACTACAACTACAAGCAACCTACCAAGCAAACTCTAGTGATAACGAAGATAAATACGGCATCTCTGGAATGTACTCACTGCCAATGGGCCTAGACCTCGGTCTTGCATATTCTGGTGGCGACGTAGATAAAGACAACTCTGAAGATCAAGTTCTAGGTGGTATCGCTTACTCGATGGATAACCTATACCTAGCAGGTACTTATTCTCAAGGGTCCCTGACTGACGCTGAAGACTTTACGGCTTACGAGCTAGTCGCAAGTTACAAAGTAGCGAGCAAAGTGACACTTGCTGCGCTATACACAGCTCAAGAGAATGATCCAGACAACGGTTCAAAGTACGACACCGTTGAAGGTATCGAGCTTGTTGGTTACTACAAACTAAACAGCAACTTCCGTACTTACCTGTCTTACTACATCAACCAACTTGATGAAGCAAAAGATGCAACAACAGGTCTAGTAACAGAAGGCGAAGATACACTGCGCCTAGGCGTACGTTACGATTTCTAATTCACTCTTATCCTAAGAGCGAGTCCACTTGGCCAGCACCTTTGCTGGCCATTTTTTGTGTAACCCAACATAACTCAATAAGATTTCACACTATCCAAACGTCGCTCTGCAATGAAAAACGAGCGTAGTGACTCCTGCCTCTGCCCTCTTTTAATGCGATTTGTCACTAAGTTAGTGCATTTCTCCTAATAGCCAACCGAACTAAAATAAAAAGACCATTAAAATCAAATAGATAAAAATTGGCACGCGTTCTGCAATACCAATTATGCAAATGCATGGCAGCGTTTGTGCTTCTCGTTCTTTGTACCTGTTATAACAGGCACGTCCTTTGAATTGGTAATGTCGCCTCCCTCTGGGAGGCATTTTTTTATTGGCGCGAAAAACAATAGGACGTATGATCCCGCCACCTCTATCAAACTGGAATTTTTCAATTGAATCATCATCCTGTTCAAGGTGCGTCCTGGATGCTAACAGCTGGCTTGGCATTCGCCATAGTGAACAGCTTCGCCCAAATTGCTAGCATCAACTTTGGTGTCTCTTCCACCACATTCGCATTATTCCAATACGCTATTGCCTTATTTGTCATTCTGCCCTATCTGCGTACACTTGGAATTAGACGCTCACTAAGAACCCAACACTTTGGTTGGCATGCCTTCCGTATTTTTCTCTCTGTTATCGGGATTCAGCTTTGGCTTTGGGCACTCGCTTATCCAGTTCCGATTTGGCAAGGCATTGCGCTGCTGATGACCTCTCCGTTATTTGCAACGGTTGGATCTGGCTTGTTACTCAAAGAGAAAGTAGGTACTGCACGCTGGTTAGCGACATTAACAGGGTTCGTTGGTGCTATGATCATTCTTGAGCCGTGGGCAGATTCATTTACATGGGCGACCCTGCTTCCTGTTGGCGCCGCATTTTTCTGGGCAGCGTATTCTCTGATGGTAAAGAAAATGTCGGTCAACGATCCGCCCTCAACCATGGTTGTCTATTTATTACTGCTGATAACGCCGTTTAATATCTTATTGGCAATACCGACATTTACGATGCCAAATACCTGGACGATATGGGGCGTACTTTTAGCCGCAGGCGCGCTTACAGCACTCGCTCAATGGGCTATCGTTAAAGCATATGCAGTAGCAGACGCCTCGTTTGTGCAACCATTTGATCACGCAAAGCTGCCTTTGAATGTCGTTGCTGGCTGGTTGGTGTTTGGCTGGGTACCACCCGGTCGTTTATGGCTAGGCGCCGCGATTATTATTGCCTCCATTGCGTTTATTACGCACTGGGAAGCGAAAAAGACAAAGCTAGTTGAAAGAAAAGTCTAATTTCAAGGTTCTATATTTTCAGGAAAGGAAATGAGGAACACCATATGAGTCAACCAATCAAAATTACACTGTACCGCTGGGCTGGTAGTTGGGGTCCATTCAAAGTCAATATTCCTTGTGGTGAATGTACGTTAACTAAAGATATTTTGACGGATACTTTTAAAAACGAACTCGCTGATGTCCCCGTTGAACTGGAAGTAAAAGATTGGTTATCACATTGGTGGGAACCATTAAAAGCAGGGGCCTGGCATGCACCGATTCTTCTTGTCGAAGGAAAAGTGGTCAGCCAAGGAGAAGCGCTAAACCGGGGCGTGCTTGTGCAATCAGTTATCGCTGAATGGGTCAAACGCGATGAGCTAAAAGGCAACATTGTTTATGGTAAAGCCACCTGCCCTTACTGTGTCAAAGCGAAACAACTACTTGACGATGCTGGTGTTCAATACGAGTATCATGACGTGGTTAAAGACAGCGCCGCTTTGTATCGCATGATCCCCGAAGTAAAGGCCATCATTGGAGAAAAAACGCCGGTAACAGTGCCGCAGATCTGGTTGGATGGAAAGTATGTTGGAGGCGCTGACGATTTAGAAAAGTGGTTAGCAGCAAAGGGGCTAGATAAAGTGCCTAACAATGTCGTGGAGATACCAAGCCAATCCGCTTAGCGTTTGATTCAAATGCCATCCGCCTTTGAGTAGTGGTTTATCAATGTTGTTCAATATGTAGGCTGCCACTAAAAACAAGACAGATAAAAGCAAAAAGCCCTGATTTTTCAATCAGGGCTTTTTAAATTATTTCGCCAGTTTTTTCATAACACGAGCAAAAACAGAAGCTTTTTTCTTCTTCGCTTTACCGTAAAGCGCTTTGTGCATCGCGTCTTTTGCAATCATCTGGCCAATATAAGCACCACCAAGTTCGTTACCCATGACCTTCTCCTGAATGTATTGACTTAACTATGTTGTAATTTTACACCACAACTAGATAAAAACAAGACTTATGTCACATTTATTTTGTAATTAACTTTCAGATTGGTTCTGATTACTTTTTCGAAACGGACGCCTATCGCTTAGGTTGCTGGTATGTTTTACCCGCTGCGACGTACGTATCTTTCTGTTTGATTTCAAAGAATGTTTCAAAGAACCACGCAGCAAATTTGATCAAGTGATCGCCTTCATTCATGACGTGCTCCACGTATTCTTGCTCTTCTCCGGACTCGTCTTCTTGAGTGGTAATATGGTAAATACGTTTCTCGCCATCAACTTCTGCAAGACCAAACTGACCCGTTAGGGATTGTGCCGCTTGTGCAACTTCTTCTTCCTCACACGCCTTCAAGACTTCGAGTGCCTTTGGCATGCTTTCTTGCTGAGTAATTTCTTTTACCAGTGTTTCAAATTCGTTTTGTTGCATTCTTTCACCTAACGATTAGAGATCGGATAGTCATTTGGGCAGAAAGGTATCCCCAAGCTGAGAGGAGCATCAGGCATTGCCCTCTTCCTCTCAAACTGAGTCATTCAATATACACAATGATCCTGACTTAATTTAGCAGCGCATTTTAGAAAGCTGCCTCTTTCGTTGCAAGTATATTCAGGTGGAAGTTTCTGCTTGAATCGTCCCTTCTGGCACTTTACGAAATTGGCTTAGTACGAGAACAAAGCAAGAAAGTAACGCAATAAACAAATAAAACACCCCAAGCTGGTTTTGATTCGTGACCCAAGAATCTACCAAGTATCCGCCAAACAACCCGGCTAAACACATTTGAATTGATCCAGATAGCGCAGAAACCGCTCCGGCCTGTTGCTTATGTGGCGACAGCAACAAACTAATTGATACCGGAAACGACATGCCTTGGGCAAAACTTAAACACGTAAATGCCACTAGTAATGAAAATACACTGAAGGGTGTAACCAACAACATGAAGCCAGCAATAGCAACAATCGCGAAACTCATCAGCAAGATTTGCTGAGCTTTGTAACGAGCGTTGATCAAATTAAGCACCAAGCTACCCGTCAGCAAACCAACTGACGGTATGATCATCAAAGAACCGTAATCTGCCGCCGTTAAGCCTAACTCTTGTTGCATTAAAAATGGATACAAGGAGAGCGTGACCAGAGCCGATAAATAACTAAGCCAGTTGTAGCTCGCACTACCAATCACTTGAGTATTCGTTAACAGACGCAAATAGTTCGCGCTTACTTGGCCTACTTTAAATTTTCGCTTCGGGTAAGGCAGCGTTTCTGGCAGCACCAATAAACCAAGCGTAAAAATAGCCATTAAGTAAATCAGCACAAACACGAAGACAGCATGCCAGCTCAGGTGAAAAGCAATCCAGCCACCAAACAGTGGAGCAATAATTGGCATCACAGAAGCAGTTACTGAAATATAAGATAGCGCTTTGGTTAATTGCATACCGTCATAACTGTCACGCAATACGGAGCGACCAAGCACCGAGGCACTGCCCGCTCCCAAACCTTGAAGTAACCGCCCCGCTTCAAGAGCAATAATGTTGTCCGAAAAAGCGATACACATAACCGTACCAACTAGGTACACACTTTGGCCCAGAATAAATACTGGTCGACGACCAATCGCATCAGACAATGGGCCATAAAACAGCTGAGAGATACCGAAGCCAACGAGAAATAGTGTGACGAGGTTCTGAATCGAATGTTGCGGCAAATTCAAGTCATGACCAATCAAAGGCAAAGAAGGAAGATAAATACTAACGCCAACTTGGCCTGTGGCAATGATCATCATCGCTAATAACAATGGTGTTTTACGCAAACGTTCCTCCTACTTTGTGACAGATTGATGGCAAACAGTGTATATTTGATACTCAAAGATGATAATCAGCTAAGTTGGAAAGGAATTAATTCCCAAGGAGACACAATGGACTGGATTCAAAGCGTGAAGAGTTATATTCGTGTGGTCGAAGAAGGTAGCTTTAATGCTGCAGCGCGGAAACTCAATACCACCAGCTCAGCTATCAGTAAACGAGTTCAATGGCTAGAAGATAAAATTGGCGTTCAGCTACTTAAACGCACGACCCGCTCTATTAGCCAAACCGAAGCTGGTGCGCTGTTTTATCAACGAGCAAAAAATCAGTTGGATTCATGGCAATCAGTATTAGATGAAACTCGCTCAGTCAATCAATCACCAGCGGGGTTATTGAAAATTGGCGCGACACTGGCGGTTGGTTCTAAGTTTTTGGTGCATTACCTAGATGATTTTCTTGAGAAATATCCAGACATTACGCTTCAATTAACGACAACGCTACCGGGCCAATTGCCAGAGCTAAGCTTAGACCTGTTTATTAGCCGGGAATTAGAGCAACTTAATTCGCTAAGTTTCAAAGCCACCGCACTTTTCGAACATAAAGCCCAGTTTTACGCCGCGCCTAGTTACCTAAAAAAATATGGCACACCACAATGCGTTGAGGATCTGACAGAGCATAATGTCCTGATTTGGGGTGAAAAGCCCTCACGCGAAATCAAAACCAATCGAGGCAAACGTATCAGCTTGTCCGGTAACTTTGCCACGACCAACCCAGAAGCGCTGTTTCATGGTGCCAAAAGAGGCATGGGTATTCTGATGACGAATAACGTCATGATCAAAGATGATCTCAAATCCGGCGCGTTAGTGCCTATCTTGCCCGATATCACAGCGGATAAAGCCACTGTATATGCCTACTATCCAAAGCTGGATTATCAGCATACCCGAACTAAGCTGTTCCTCGATTATCTCAAATCGCGATTAGAAGAGGAGAAGCGCGCCTAGCTTAGCGTTTTTATCGCTATACCTTTAAAAGGTTCAAGCATAAAAACATGAAAATAATGATTTGTTCGTTCACAAAATTTGAAAAATTCGCCTTAGTAACCGATAGTTTATTTGATGCATATCAAATAATAATTCTTCGTGTCTCACACGATATGGTAATCACAACGCTAGGTGAAATGCTCAATGGGTCAGGTACAAATCAGTTTCCACAAAATTGATGAAATATTGAAGCTAAACGGCACGGCTCAGCTAAACCGAGTCACGTTAGATATTCATCAACAATTGCAGAGCCATTGCACTTGCGTTGTAGAAGTTGCGCATCTTCAACATTCGGCTCATACCATCTCCTTCGCTAGCAATGGAAAAATTACAGACAATCTAAGCTACCACCTTTCAGGCACCCCCTGTGAAAAAGTGGCAAAAGACATTGGCGAACATATTTTCTATCAGGACCAAGTTTACAAACGCTTTCCTGAAGATCAGATGTTTCAAGAGGATGGTATTCAAGCTTACATTGGTCTGCCATTAAAGACACAAAATGGCGAGGTTCTGGGAATTTTATTGTCCACCTTTACCCGAAGCATCCACGCTAAGGAAGCGCAAGATATCCTCGACTTCCACCGCTTTTATGCCAATGTCATTATTCACAGCTTACGTGAAAAGTGGGTCAGTGAACGTTCAGATAAGCTTCTTAATCAGCTTAGCTATGAAGTATCGCATGATAACCTAACTGGGCTGCTCAACCGTAGCTGCTTAGCTGATACCTTGGAGACATTGACGCAACAGGCCACTCGTCCATTCAGTTTGGCTTACCTAGACATCGATAACTTCAAATCGATCAATGATATCAACGGAAACTACATCGGCGACCAAATTATTAAGTTTACGGCAAACGCCATTCAACAAAGCTTGTCATCGCCAAACAACGCTTTTCGTGTCGCTGGAGATGAATTCGCCTTCATTACTTACGATGAAGATCCTGTCGCCGTGTGTCAGGAAGTACTCGACAAAATTGAAAGCGGCTACAGCGACAAATCTAACCGAATTTCTTTCACTGTTAGTATTGGTATCGCGCGCGCACCAGTACATATGTTGAACAGCGATGAGCTAATTTTGAATGCCAGTCTCGCTCTCAAAGACTGTAAAAAACATCGCGATACACGAATTCAGCATTACGACACACATCTTAGCGCCCTTTATCACCGTAGAACGCAGCTTATTGAAGCCATGCGCATTCAACTAAGCGCTGACATACATGATAGCGAAGAGCTGTATGTCGTTGTTCAGCCAATCGTAGATATCACAAGTGATCGCTGGAATTACTTTGAAATCCTAGCCCGCTGGAACAGCAATGTTTACGGGAACATATCTCCTGCGGAATTCATTGAAGCTGCCGAACAATCAGGCCTGATTATCGAGTTGGGTGAACGTATTATTGAACTCGCATGTATCGCAAAACAAGAGCTAGAAGCCAACTTAGGATACAAAGTTAAACTCTCTATCAATTGCTCTGCGTATGAGCTGGTCGACTCTAACCGCTATATTAACCACCTAACTAACATGGTTGAAAAGTATCAGCATGAAGCAAAAGACTTTGTTATAGAGCTCACCGAGACCGTTTTACTCTCGCAAAGTGGCCGTGAACAGATGGTACTTAACTCATTGCGGTACTTAGGTTTTAAAGTCGCGTTGGATGATTTTGGTACGGGATACTCAAGCTTGAACTATATACACAATTATCCGATTGATAGCATTAAAATCGATGCAACCTTCGTTCAAAACATGCTCTCAAATACAACCTCTGAACAAGTGGTGTTTTTGATAGCGCAATTGGCAGAACTGCTTGATGTGGATTTGATTGCCGAAGGCGTAGAAGACGATAGAGCACTACAAAAGTTAATTGAAATGGGCTGCCACTACATTCAAGGCTATTTCTACTCTCGCCCACACAGTGTTGATGAAATCGTACACCTGATAAATGAACGTGAAGTGCGGAGCGCCTAAGAGCTCTAAACAAGCGACGGTCATGGAATGTAAATCTAGCTAATGCATAAAGTAAAAGAGACCAAGCTATGCTTAGTCTCTTTTTTATTTTTTGAGCGAAGTACTTTGTTACAGCACTGCTTTCTCTTTATCGCGTAATAGCTTATCCATTTCATCTCTGTTCGCGACAAAGGTTGCCATCTCTTTCTTAGGAACAGAGCTCGCCATTGGGATGTTTGCTCGCATAGCGTTAACTGGACGGCCGTATTCAATCAATTCATAGTGAAGGTGTGGCCCTGTCACTCGACCTGTTTTGCCGGAAAGACCGATACGCTGGCCTCGAGAAACCTTTTGCCCTTTCTTCACCAGAATCTTACTTAGGTGTAAGTAACGAGTTTTGTATTTGCTGCCGTGCTCAACAACCACGTAGTTACCCGCATATGGGTGTTTACGAGTCATGATCACTGTACCGTCACCAGTAGAAACGACTGGTGTACCGGTTGGCACGGCAAAGTCAGTACCGTTGTGCGGTGCAACACGCCCCGTTACTGGATGTAAACGATTAGGATTGAAGCCAGAACTGATACGCCAACGGCTACTTACAGGATAACGCTGGAATGCGCGCTGTAAGCTTTCACCTTTAGCATTGTAGAATTGACCATCGGTATGAAGGTAAGCCGTGATTTCACGTCCGCGATTGTAGATCTTAATCGCCTCAATTTCGTTCTTGCCCGTTGGTACACCATTGATGCTTTGCGAACGACGAACGACTTCAAATCGATCACCTGCACGAAGATCACGCCCAAAGTTGAGTTGCTCTTTGAGTAAGCTCACAACTTGACTCACTTCTGCCGACGTTAGACCTAGTCGACTTGCAGAAGAAGAGAAACTGCCTTGAATAACACCAACCAATGGTTCTTGGCTCCACACGCCAGGAATCGAGATATCGGTAAAGTCATAGCTACCATCACTATTTAGTTGGTAGACCACTTTATCTGCAATAGAAAATTGCAGTTCCATTTTCTCTAACTCGCCTGTCGCATCATCACGCCAAAAACGGAGCGTATTGCCCGGCTTTAGTGTATCAAGTGCAAGGTAGTTCAAATCCGTTTCCATTACTTTCATTAACGAGCTGTAACCGAAACCGAGCTGGCTAAAAATAGTGCTTAGGTTGTCACCAGCTTGGATTTGATATTCGAAGTTCGGGGGAGTGACAACTTCGGCAGTTGTCGCATCAAGAATTTTTTCAACGACCTGAGATTCAGGCAGGTTCAATGCGATGGTTTTGGTTAAAGATGACTCTTTGAGAGAGTGAGAAACACCAATCGCAACTAAAACTGGCAAGGAGTATAACAGCAGCGCTCTACGACTTGTCAGATTCGGCAACCGTCTTGTAATTTCATTTGTAGACACGGGAATTACTATCTCCTTTCAAACAAGGCTCATAGCTTATGCATTCCCGTATAAGAAATCACTATGAAATTTCGAGATCTAGCGCAGAAAACACTGAATTTTTACAGAACTCAAAAAAAATTCATCACTGTTGCATATGTAAGTTATTCCCTACACGCTTTAATGTGGATGAATTTAATTGATTTGGCGTATCTGCCATTGCTTGATCGTCACCATGCGCTAAATATGAAAGCGCGATAATGGCATCACTTTCCCATGTGATTTGGGTAAATTTAACGCGATCACCGACAAAAATACTGTCTAAAAGGACAACTCGGCTCGGAACGGGGTCAAACTTAAACAAGCCAACATAGTTAAACGAACCGCTACCTTGTGTCGTTACAATCATCGGTGCAGCAATCCATGAAACACTCTCAATATCACGCTGACTAATAAACGCAGTTGGAACGAGTACCTGACCTTTTGTCGCACCTGCATCATAATCGCCTATCAAATAGCCGTTTTCTTTATCCCACTCATCAAGAAAAGTGACCGCTCCCTGCTCTGGTACTTGAATCGTCCATGGGTTGCGTGAAGTAATTCCCAGCGTCTCTTGCACAATAACATTGGTTTCTGCTTCCGATTGAGGGAACTTAGCCATGATCTCTTCATCAGACAAACTAAAGCGATAAACACCCGCGATCACAACCACGACCAATAATACGATCGGAATAAGAAGAATAAGTGGTATCGGCAGGATTCTTTTGTGAGCCATGAAGACTTCCTTGTTTAAAGGTATAAATGAAAAAGCGAGTATAGCATTGTATACCCAAATGATTTCATCCCTTCAAGGGTTTCAAAATTAAACTAAACTGACTGTATCCAAATGATTTTCAAGCCCAGAGTTCATAACTTGCCACTGACACTGCTCTCAGTGTTCCAAATTCATTGGTGTATTGGGAAGAATAGGTAATCACGATGACAACAACCATTCATACATGCGAATGCGCCTGCGGTTTAGTTGAGCTCCGTTGTAAGGGAGAACCCATCCGTACGTCTGTCTGCCATTGTTTTGAATGCCAAAAGCGGACAGGCAGTGTGTTTGGGGTACAGGCTCGCTTTGATAAAGAGCACGTAACTTTAAACGGTGAGGTCACCTGCTATACGCGAATGGGGGATGATGGCAGCGAGGTTCAGTATGAGTTTTGCCCTTCTTGCGGCACGACAATGCGCTTATTGGTCTCTACATTTCCTGAAATCATGATCATTCCCGTCGGTCTTTTTACTGATAAAGAGTTCCACCAACCAACGGTTTCAATCTATGAACAGAGGAAACATGGATGGGTGAGTTTCGAATGTACAATGGAACACATCAGGTAGGGGAAATCCCCCTCTATGTCGTTATCATGGTCAAAGCAAAAGCTCGATAAATGAGATTTTTTTGAGAATGATCAACCGAGTTTTACTGTAAGGGGTTTCGTAACGCGGTGTGAGCGTTATAATCGGCTCCTAACATTTGGTGGGGTTTTATTGTGATTTCCAGACTTCCTCGTTGGGTGGAATATGGCGCGTTTCTACTTGCCCTTCTCGCGGGCTGCGTCAATGCCGTTGGTCTTCTCGGCTTTCAACATCAAGCGATAACACATCTTTCGGGAACCGTAACTCAGCTAGGGAACAGCTTGCTAACAGGTGTGGATAGCTCCATTCACCTGCTCTTCATCGTATTTAGCTTTTTGATCGGTGCTGCCTTTAGCGGTTTTTTTATTGAGAGCAGTGCGTTAAAACTAGGGCGAAGATATGGTGTTGCACTGTGCATAGAAGGGAGCTTGCTCCTACTCAGTTTGGGCTTTTTGGTGCAAGGGGATTTGTACGGCCAATATCTAGCGTCAGCAGCATGTGGATTACAAAACGCAATGATCACTACATTCAGCGGCGCAGTAGTCAGAACCACACATATGACTGGGATCATCACCGATCTGGGGATTATGATTGGAGAAAGCTTAAGAGGTCGCCAATTTGATCGACGTAAAGCAAAGCTATTCCTATTCATTTTCTTCGGATTCTTGCTTGGCGGTGTCGCAGGAGCCGCACTTTTCGTGGTATATGGATTATATACGCTCGTTTTCCCTGCAATATTGGCTTTCGCTACGGCTCTGATCTACTGGAGTTACCTTTACATGCTTAGTCGCCAACAAAAAGCATAAAATCTCGAACCGATTGAGGCCGAATGCTTCAATCGGTTGTAGATCAACTCTCTCACCACTCCACATCATAATAAACGTTTTATCGTGTTGTAACGCAGCTAAAAAACCTTATAACAGCTAGGGCTAACAGGGCTCCCGGCAAAAAGTTAGTTAGATCAAAGTCACATTTGTTTACCGTTTTATTATTCCAGTCACAATGCGCCCCATAATTCTCTGCGCTGCCCGCGCTCCGTGCTACAATTTTCTAACACAAGCAACATATTCGTATACACTTATACGTTATTTGACCAATTACCCGACAAATCGGCTGAATAACTAGATGTATTTAATGAATAGTATTGCAATGGATGCAGTTTGCGGGTACCCTCCGCAAAACTGTGATTAAATACGGATGTTTAGTGAATATTTATGTCATGGAAATGGCAAGTATTGACTAGTAGTAACACGAGACAACTATGCATAACACCACTAATGCTACTGAAGCTCCTAAGGGCAACTTTTGGATGTTTTTCATCCCTTCCCTAATCGGTCTTCTACTCTTTATGGCTCCGATCTCATACGATGGCGGCCTAACTATCCCTGTTGCGGTTATGGCAAAAGTCATCCCGGCAGTATTAGGCGATACCTTGATCGCTATCGTCACCAGTATCATCGCTTTCATGGCAGTCGCTTCTGTTCTTTGCAAAATTTTCAAGCCTGCAGCGATTTTACGTAATGGATTTTTAAACGGTCTTTTCAATCCATCGCCACTTTGGCTTGTTGTTCGCTTAATCGGCGGTGCAGCCGTATTAATGACATTCTTCCAAGTGGGTCCAAAAGCGATTTGGGAAGAAAACACAGGTGGCCTTGTTCTTACCGGTCTTCTACCAACTTTGTTTGCGGTGTTCATTTTTGCGGGCCTACTCCTTCCGCTTCTTCTGAACTTTGGTCTTCTTGAGCTGTTTGGCGCATTACTGAGTAAAATCATGCGCCCGGTATTCAACCTGCCTGGCCGTAGTGCAATTGACTGTATGGCGTCTTGGTTAGGCGACGGCAGTGTTGGTATCTTGCTAACCAGCAAACAGTACGAAAATAAATTCTATACTCAGCGTGAAGCCGCTGTTGTCGGGACAACGTTCTCAGCAGTATCGATCACGTTTAGCTTAGTGGTTATCGCTCAGGTACAGTTAGAGCATCTGTTCCTACCTTTCTACGGCGCAATCTGTTTAGCAGGTATTGTCGCTGCGGTTATCATTCCTCGCTTACCGCCGCTAAGCCTGAAGAAAGATCGCTACATTGATGGCAGCAACCCAGATAAAGATGCTGACGCCGTACCAGAAGGCCACACCACATTCTCATGGGGTATGGATCTAGCACTTAAGCGCGCGGGTCAGGTAACATCTGTTCAGTCGGTATTTAAAGAGGGCGTACATAACGCAATCGACATGGTGTTTGGTGTACTGCCTGTGGTTATGGGTCTGGGTACCGTGGCATTAGTGATTGCAGAGTACACTCCTGTATTTGAAATTCTAGGTCAGCCATTCATTCCATACCTAGAGCTACTGCAAATCCCAGAAGCTGTCGCCGCATCACAGACTATTGTTGTTGGCTTTGCGGATATGTTTATCCCGGCAATTTTAGCGGCATCAATTGATAATGAAATGACACGTTTTGTTATTGCAGCAATGTCAGTAACTCAGCTTATCTACATGTCAGAAGTTGGCGCCCTACTACTAGGCAGCAAAATTCCAGTAAACATTGTAGAACTGTTCGTTATTTTCATTCTGCGTACGCTAATCACATTACCTGTGATTGCTGGTGTTGCTCATCTGATTTTCTAAAATCAAAGCATCAATCAACAAAGGCTCCGCATTGTCGGGGCCTTTTTTATGTCTAAAACTCTATCTACAGCTCTATTCAGATCACTTAATTAGCAAACGCTCATAACTTAAAACGAACAGCTCCAATCACGTCCCCTTTTACGACAGTTAAGTCGCTCTCATCTCACCAATAACGCCAACCTGAATCACTATGCTTTACGCAATTCTTTTCATTATGACGCTTTCATTAACAGAGCGCACAAATCTGATCAAACTCACGGTTTTTGTCGTAACTTACCGTTTTGTTTAAATTTGGTTAAAAAAGACAACAAATAGACTCATGTTTTTGACAAAGATGTCGATAAAAAAGATAACCAAACACAATAGGTTTCTCTTGATGCCGAATTCGCCCGTTCAAAAAGAGGTGAAAGCATAGTGAAGCCAACCGGGAGAATCAGAGGAAAGCTCATGAAATTTAGACATAAGGTTGTCACAGCCTCGTCATTTTTGCTGCTAATTACCGTGTCACTACTGTCGACGCAACAAGTTATGACGATCCGCTCCCAAACGCAGGAGCACATTGACTCGAGTGTGAACGAGATATTGACCAGTGTTGGCAATACCGTGCAATCAGAAATGAATGCTAAAAAGGATCTCGCTCGTTCTATTACTGAAGTTATCGAACTTAATCCAAGTTCACACAACTACGTTCAGAACATTCTTGAGCGACCAACACCAAAAGCAAGCTTTCTTGCGATTGGCTTTGGTTATGAAAGCAATGGCTTCGTGATTGAAAATGACGACGGCTGGGAAGCAGGACCAGACTACGATCCGCGTCAACGTCCTTGGTTCATCGCAGCTAAAAACAAAGGCGATTTGGTCGTAACAGACCCATACGTCGATGCGTCTTCAAAAAACGTTATCATCTCTGTTGGTACACCTGTAAAAGAAAACGGCCAGTTCTTAGCTGGTATGTTTTATGACCTTGAGCTCACTACCCTTTCTGACCTCGTCAACCAAGTTAATCTGTTTGACGCTGGTTACTTATTTTTGGTCACCGCTGATGGGACAACCATTGCCCACCCTCAAAGTAAGTACAACGGTGAAAAAGTTGGTAGCTACCTGCCACAGGTTGATCTTACACAATCAACGCAACACATTGAGATCGATGGCGATCGTTATATGATTAACTTGACTCACATCCCTGGCGAGAACTGGTACGTGGGTTCAGTTATTGATGAAGCTATCGCCTACTCTGCCGTAGGAGAGCTTCGCAACAGCGCTATTATTTATTCAATCATTGCCGTGATTGCTTCTGTTATTGCACTGACTCTACTCATTCGCACGCTCATGCGTCCGCTGGACACTTTAAACAACGCGATTAAAGGTGTTGCGTCTGGGAAAGGCGATCTTACACAGCGCCTTGAAACTGATACTGACCAAGAATTCTCAGAGCTTGCTACAAACTTCAATACGTTCATGGAAAACTTGCAACAGCAAATTATTGAGTCGAAGAGTATTTCTGATCAAATTTTGAATGGCACTCAAATCACCGCTGAGGGTGCAAAAGATTCGGCAGATGCTATTCAAACTCAGCTACAAGAGCTAGAACAATTAGCCACCGCGATGCACGAGATGTCTGTTACCGCGACTGAAGTTGCCAATAATGCGCAAGGCGCAGCGAGTGCAGCCAAAGAAGCTGATCAAGCAACGGTTGAGGGCTCTTCTGTGGTCGGTGAATCGACACAAACGATCAATATGCTTTCCGATAGCATTGACCTTGCTGTCGAAGAAGTGCAAGTGCTTGAATCTGCAACCGCCAACATCGAAACGATTCTAAAAGTCATCAACGATATTGCGGACCAAACGAACTTACTCGCGTTGAATGCCGCAATTGAGGCTGCACGTGCGGGAGAATCTGGCCGAGGCTTCGCCGTCGTTGCTGATGAAGTTCGTACACTGGCGCAACGAACCCAAGAATCAACAACAGAAATTCGTACTATGATTGAGCAGCTGCAATCTGGCGCATCATCTGTGGCAAATGCTATGCATCAAAGCAAGGGTAGCGCTGTAGAAGCCGTAGAAAAAGCAGACTTGGCAAACAACGCGCTACAACGTATTCGTGATGCGATTCAGCGTATTTCTGATATGAACTTACAAATCGCCTCAGCGGCGGAAGAACAAAGCTTAGTTGCGGAAGAGATCAACAACAATACGGTGAATATTAAAGACCTATCGACTCAAGTCGCCGAATCTGCAAATCGAACTAACGATGCTATGCAGGCACAGCAAGAAGATGTACATAAACAAGATCAAATATTAAACCGATTTACAGTCTAGTCTTCACCTAAACAAAAACAGCGAGCCAATGCTCGCTGTTTTTGTTTTTAGACCTCTATCGCAGTGGTATCTAGACTTAGAACGCCTAGTTTTTAGTGTTGTTGCCACTCGGCTCAAAACTGTTATCACGCTTGCTATGCTGCCTTTCCCACTCTAGTTGAATTCAACATGGATATAGCGGTCATTGGAGCGACGATAATAACGATCATCCACTTTTAAATAGGTGAAATCTCCAATCTTTATGTAGGTACTATTACGAGGAATTCGGTCGTGGTAGTAGTAACTGCGTCTTGGTCGTCGAGACTCCACATAAATAACGTCACGATGTTTATACTTATGTTTATGCTTGTGCTTGCGTTTATGATGATGGTGATGCTCATGATGGTGATCATATCGATGACCATGCCTATGTTTCGGGTCAGCCATCACTTCTGTACTGAACACACCTAAAGACAATATAACGCCAACCATGGCAAAAGATAATTGCTTTGACACAACAGAGCCTCTTATTCATATCAACATCGATATAATAGAAGGGTGAATCACTGTACATGTCAGCCTTTCGCTAAGGAGTTTTACTACAAGGTCAAAGCTTATCGTGATTATCAGAGAAACGTCAAACATCACAAATGCTGATGACTTTGAGTGGCCTGGATTCGGCTATGAATACAAAAAAGCCGCCCGTTATACAACGAGCGGCTCAGTTTTTAAATCAGCTAGCGTGATTTTATACTGCTTGGGCAAACAGCAAGAAACAGCCGAACAGGAAGATCATGCTCATTCCCATTACGCCACCACCAGCTTCATAAATATTGTCATCTTCTACTGGCACTCGACGCACTTTCATTGTCATTGATAATGGGACAAAGACCGCGAGAAACACAAGAATAATCCCCGCGTAGCTAAGAATAGCCAAGAAGTGTTCTGGCGCAAATACAGCACCTAGTAGTGGTAGCACAAACGTGGTAACAAAAATCACCGGCTTGCTTGCTTTCAGTAGGTCTGCATTTTGATCGTATAGCGCCATTGCCACACCTAAGAACGACGTTAGCAGTGCTAACCCAGTGAACATGGATAGGATAAACTCCAAACCTTCGTATTGCTGACCTAATACCGAGATTAACTCTGTTACATTGGAGTATTGAACAAGCTCATGAGGTGGTAGGTTACCGACAACTGCTAACAACCATAATAAGTAACAAACAAGCGGAATAGTTGAACCCACGATAATCATATTACGCAGTTGAGTTTTGCTCGCTTCTTTGTTGTAAGTTACAAGCGATGGGATCACGACCATAAAACCGAAACTGGTGAAAAGCACCGAGCTTGTCTTAATTAGCGCCATCTTATCGTCACTCACGACTTCATCAAGTCCCTCAAACGAGACGCTTGGTGCAAGCGCAAAAAGTGTCAGAATCAGCGCCACGATCATGCCTAGGAACAAACCGCGATTAAGCTTATCTACAACCCCTGTACCTGCCGAAACAATGATACCGACTAAAAGAGTAAAACCGACTTGGCTTGCGATCGTAGATGTTGGCAGCCCAATTGAGGCTGTTACTTTTTGTACGAGATCACCCGCACCAATGATATAAGCCATCAATAGACAAACTAACAGGGCGTAAAGCAAGCTGTTGGTTACCAACTGGCCACCTTTACCTAGCGTTTCGCGAGCAATTGCATTCATGCTCGCGCCGCCGCCTACTTTGCAACTAGCCTCAAGAAGGAGCAGCGCAGCGTAAGTCGTCCCAGCCCAGATGAATAACATAAGAAGAGTGCCCCAGAGGAGGCCAAATTGAGCAAGCACCATTGGTATAGCAAGCATACCAGCGCCAAGAGCAGTACCTGCAACGATCAGGGAGCTGCCGACAAGTTTTAGGTTCACGGTTAATACCTCTAAATTCAATCCGTTTATTTCTCGCCAGTTGTGCTACATCCAAAGCACACCCAACAAAACGCTCTACTCAACCAAAATTTGGTTACAAGAGCACTATGTTACAAGAGCCTTGTATGGCTAAGAAAACATGCAGCAAAAGGTGGTTAATTCAATTGCACATGAACACTTGAGAGTCGTTTTGGGCGATGTCATCGTTGATGAAATGCGCACAACTTTGGGTTCGAAGCAAAATTGTTCATCTTAATTCATCAACGCCATTCGTTATGAATGGATTTGGTTCGAAAAGATTGTAAGGCATAAGCAGGACGATTGAAAAGCAAAAGGTCAATCTTATAGCTATATATTTTAACAACTCTCCTCATTCACCTAAGATGTGTCGTTATTTTCATCACTAATCAGTCTTTTATCGCCTAATGAGAGTAAGAATGTGCTCAACCGCTCAATTTTGGATGGGTGTACAAATTAGTTTACAGTTCAAGTGCAGGTGTTAGATTCCAGGGGCGTAGCCTAGATCGGACAATATCGCTATTATTCGCTGCGTACCGACACTGTTCGGTTCACATACCTCTAAACACTGATTTACGGTTCGAAACTATAGGTAAATGAGTGTCCGAATGCTGGGTGTGGTTCCCCAGCATTTGCATCCTTTCTTTTAGATGTTATCCAAACTGTCTAAATCTAAGCTAGCTTGCCCATTCTATTAATACGCTTTATCTAACGCTCCAATGATATAAGTTAATGCTGAAACGCCCATATCCGCGACCTGCTTCTCAGTCACACTCATATTTTCATACGCAATCTGCAACTCTACCTCACCTATCGATTCTTTATGAAGATAAAGCTCTTTGTAGTTCATCAACCTCTGTTGAGACTGTCGAGTCAGAGCGACAACATTTTCTTTAGTGACACGATGCTGCTCATTAAGCTCGCTAAATAATTGATCTAAAATGCGTTGCATTTTGCGAATTGAAGATTTTGTCTCGATTGATTTGTATGATTGATACTTTTCCATTGAGTTTATAACTGACTAAAATATGTACATTTTTATTAGATAGCTATTCTTATACTGATTGCAAAACAGGTAAATATGAGATGGTTAAACTGGTCCACTTCTTGCTTTATTTAGGTCAAAACTGTCCTTTCAGGAGAGCACATGCAGGTCGATCCTATTATTGAAGCACTGATTGCGAGAAGAAAAGCGAGTGGCCTCTCCCGTGAACAAATGGCAAACATCGCAGGGATGAGCGTGAAAACGTATCAACGGATAGAGCGTGGAGAATCCGACCTGAAACTTTCCCAATATCGCTCCATACTGCGCTCTCTGCATTTGACCGATCTCGACATCGCATTGGATATAAGAGACGTTCAACATGTAACAGCGGATGATCTAATGGCCGTTGCACGCTTGCTTTCTCCTGAAGCTCAGTCCCTACTTGTTCGCCTGTTATCGCTCGTTATTGAACAGCGGAACACAAAAAGCGGCTCATAACCTTATGACTGATTAAGAGCAATAAAATTCCCGCTCGGCCTATAATATTCTCGAATTATGGCCTTCATTCCCTTTTTCATTGATTCTTCTTTTCACGCTTTATATGACAGTCGCGTTGTGTGTTCTACGCCTCCCCAAAACGAATAAAACCCGCAGCTTAGCGGGTTTTAGGGCTGTATAAGAAAATACTTCGTTTAATGTGTTTGGGATTTTACTTAGTAAAAATCCTTAAACTCTGGAATCCTCGCCTTACCTCTCAGCAATAAGAAGTTCAAGAATCGGCTCGTCGACGTAGTGAGTATCTTCTCTTCTTCCACACCGTGTTTTTCCAGCAAAGCAATCGCCAAATCTAACTTAGAGATCTCTTCACAGAAGTGCGCATCAGATCCGGTACTGAAGTAAACGCCAATCTCTTTGCCCAGCTCGACAATGCGATCACAACGGGAATCACTACCCTTACGGCTTTTGCCTGTCAAAGATGTATTGTTAACTTCAACCGCAACATTGTGCTCTTTAGCACAGCGCAGCACCTGTTCCATATCGAATGGGTAATTTGGGTTGCCTAAGTGACCGAGAACATCCACCCTGCCGCTTTTAATCGCATTTATCAGAGCGGCAGTATGCTCAGCTTCGGTTGCGGGCTTGAATACGGGTTCATGGAAACTCGCAATCACCCAGTCAAGATGTTGGTCAGAAGACGATGGTAAGTCTATCTCCCCTTTCACATTCAGCGTGTTGGCTTCGACACCACGGAGAATACCTACATCGTGTAAAAAGCGGGGCAAAATTCTTTGATTATTGAAATGCCAGTAGTGAGGGGCTCCTGGCATTTCGGGAGCATGATCGGTGGTACAAAGAAGTTTTAGCCCCTTATTCTTGGCTGCCAATGCGTTCTCTAAAATGGTGCTGTAGGCATGTCCACTGGCAATAGTATGGGTGTGGCTATCAACGACGATATCCATGGTGACCTCCTAAATTGTGGACGAATTATCGAATTTCGAACGAACCGTTTTGATTGAGAAACAGCGTGAGATCCGCTGGAATTGAGTGATTTAAAACCTTATCTACATTTACGGCATCTGAGTTCAAATAAAACTCCAATGCAGCTTCTGGCTCAGTACCACCACGAATCTTACGATTGACTAAACGCTCTTGTAGAAACTCCGCTTGAGTATCAATAAACACCGTAAAATCGGCCAAGCGATGCAGCTCTTTCCATACCGGTTCATCAAGCAGCAGCCAGTTGCCCTCGACGACGACAATATTACGGTTAACCTGAATGGCATCATCAACCGGATCATGCAGGTTACGGTCATAGTAAGGCCATTTGCTGTCTTTCACTTTAAGCTGTTTCAGCTTGTCGATAAGCTCGGTGAGATTGAACGTCTCGTAAGAGCCTTTAATGCTGCGCAGAGGAACAATGTCACCATTACGTTCAATGGTGTTGCTGTCGAGGATTTCATTCGGGTAGTGAAAACCATCAAAAGGCAGAACCTGAAGTGGCTCTTGGTTTTCATCTTGTTCAGAGAGATATTCCCAGAATGCAGCAAGGGTTGACTTACCGCTGCCTGGAGGGGCACACAAGAACACGACAATACGTTCCTGCTTCTCATGATAAAGACGGGTAAACTTTTCGATAAGAGGTTGATGGATTCGCTTTACGTCGGCATCGGGAAAAGTAGCTTCGGTTTCAAAACCACTGACGTTTAAATTCACTTTCATGGTGAACCCTTATTGATTGATCTCCCCTTCGATTCTTTCTATCAACATTTCACACGACAGCTTCAACACTGTTTTGATGAGAGATTCGTATCTCATTTGCGAAAAGGACTCAAACGAAGAGAACTTAAGCTGATTGATCGACTCAAGATAAAAGCTGTCTTGCTGAGAAGAGAGTACCGCTTGGTTTTTGATGAAGTCGTAAATCACGTCATCCGCGAATTCGACTTTCTCTGGTTGACTAACCACGTACTCCAAGACCTGATCGTACAATCCGATATCGGCGTAAGTTTCCAAAGAGATTTTGCCCATCGCAAACATTAGCTTCGATACCACATCGGTCGTCACCAACGGACCATCTTCTTTCAATAAAGGATCCACAGCATACTCCTTCACTAGGTCGTCTTGGACGAACACGCTCGGAAGTAATGCTTTTAACTTGAGGTTAATTATTTTGTTAGAAACCTGAAGAAACGCAGTCGCATTTTCGCACTCGTCCAGTTTCTCCAGTAATTCGTCTTCACGTGACAACGTATTATGACCTCTCCATTATGTGGCAGCGCAAAGGCTACCACACAAATTCGTTGCAACTAAACCGTTAAGCTCACGTCATAAAACTCAAGTAACGCTTTTTCTGCCTGTGCGTTCCACACATAGTTATTCGCGTTCAAAATTGCGTCTAATTCGGCGAAGAACGGGTCTTGGTCTGCCAACGATAGGAAATCATCAATCGCGGTCAATGGCAGGTCGATATGTGGGTAAATCAACTTCTTCCCACCCGGAATATCCAGCTGATTCAGAATCGTATGTGGCGCAGCTTGCAGACCACCAACGTGCGTGATCATGAACGATGGATTGATCTTACCTTGTGAAGACAACTCGATAGATTCCACCATGTCACCGGTCGAGCCGCCAGACGTGCCCACAATGTGCGTTGATTCGTAATGCACGTTGTAGAAGTTAAACGGTACTTTGAATTTCTTATCGGTAGGGCCTGCGAAGAAGTTTAGACAGCCATCGTTACCCAACAGCTCATCGGCTTGTTCTAGCACTTGCGATACCGCTGCATACACCATCACATCGTCGTAACCTTTGCCATCGTTCAGCGCTTTCAGATAAGTCACAGGGTCATCGACTTGAGCGGTGTTCACGTAATGCAGTTCAACGCCCTGCTCTTTTGCTTTCTCAACCGGAATTAAGCACTCTGCTCGGTCTAAACGTGCAGCGTCGATGTCTGTCACCACAATCAGTTTTGGCTTCACAGGTCCGTTAATCGCGTAATCAATCGCGCCAATCCCCATTGGTCCAGCACACGCCAAAAGCGCTAACGCACCACCTTCTTTAATGCCCATATCGTGCTCGTACACGTATTGCGTGGTGTGGTAGCTCGCATGGTACGCACCGATAATGCAAGACATTGGCTCAGCCAGCGACGCATCAGCAAAGTAATCGCCGTGGTAAGGCAGCACGCAGCCTAGGTCGATAGCGATTTTAGGAATAATGGAATACGTCGCGTTACCGCCAAATGTCTCATAGCTGTAGCCCGCCGAGTAGCCTGTTGGCAAGCCCATGGCAGGTTGCAAAACAAAGTAGTCACCAGCTTTGAATTGATCTTTTAGATTCTCACCGACTTCAACAATCACACCTGCGTATTCATGACCTGTCATTACTGGCACTTCGTCAATGTTTTCAGGAACGCGTTTGTGTTTGCTACCTAACAATGCTGCTTTGTAAGTGGATAGACAAATGCTGTTTGAAATGTTTTTAACCAGAAGTTCGTCGGCTGAAATGTTTGGTAAATCAAAGGTTCTTAATTGAACGTTTTTCTCACCACAGATAACCGCTGCCGTTGTTTGTACCATGATTTATCTCCTAAATGGGGCGATACCTGCCGCCCCAAACTGCATTGTTAGGCTGGTTGCTCAGTCGCGACCGCTTGTTGCTTAATCTTGTCCATCAGCTCGTCAAGCGCTGGGTCGTTGAGGAAGTTCTTGATCGTTACGACTGGTAAACCTGTCGCGTTGACTGCGCGGCTTTCTAAGCTCTCGTGCGTCACGACGATGTCGGCTTCACTCGGGACTTTCTCGATGGCAAAGTTCTTCACTTCAATCTCTATCCCAGCTTGTACTAGCTTGCGTTTGAAGGTCGAAGCGCCCATTGCACTAGAGCCCATACCTGCATCACAAGCGAATGCGACGAATGAAATTGGTTTGCTTAGTTCTTGCGTCGTAGCAGCTGCAACTGGCTTAACTGCGCCTTCCGCTTTCATCTCTTTCATGTCAGAAACTGACTTCTCAAACTCGCTTTCTTTTTCTTCTGATTTGCTCACCTTCAGAATCGCACTTGCTACCAAGAAAGAGACAATCGTTGCACTTGTCACACCTGCGATGGTCGCGATGAAGCTACCTTTCGGAGTAAGAGCAAGGTAAGAGAAGATAGAGCCTGGACTTGGACCCGCGACCAAACCGGCATCAAATAGGTTGAAGGTTGCGATGCCTGTCGCCGCACCAGCAATCATTGCCACAATCATGATTGGTTTCATGAGTACATATGGGAAGTACAGCTCATGAATGCCACCAAAGAAGTGAATGATGATGGCACTTGGCGCAGAACGTTTAGACAAACCCTGACCAAACTTTGCGTAAGCCAGCAGCATACCAAGACCTGGGCCTGGGTTAGACGCCACCATAAAGAAGATGGACTTGCCCGTTTCTGCGGCCGCTTGCAGGCCTAGTGGGTAATAAATACCTTGGTCAATGGCGTTGTTCAGGAACAACACTTTTGCTGGTTCGTTAATGATCGCTAACAGAGGCAGGAAACCCGTCGCAACCAACGCTTCGATGCCTGATTTCACAAACAAGTTTGCTGCGGTGACTGAAGGGCCAACAATCTCGTAAGCGAACAAACACAACAACATGCCGACGATACCCAACGAAAAGTTGTTGACCACCATCTCAAAACCAGAAGGGATGCGGTGTTGAATACGTTTATCCACTTGCACCACAACCCAAGCGCTCAGTGGGCCCATGATCATTGCGCCAACAAACATCGGTATGTCAGCCCCGACAATCACGCCCATCGTACCGATAGCCCCCGCTACCGCGCCGCGTTTTTCACCAACAATCTGACCACCGGTGTAACCAATCAAAAGTGGCAGCAAGTAAGTGATCATTGGCCCCACGAGTTCGCCAAAGGCTTCGTTTGGCATCCAGCCCGTAGGAATAAAGAGTGCAGTAATAAAGCCCCAAGCGATAAAGGCTCCGATATTTGGCAGCACCATGGCGGTCAAATGACCTCCGAAGGCTTGCACATTGGCTCGCATGTTTGCTTTCACGTTATGTTCCTTTTAGTATGCTTTTATTATGTCCAGCACTTGTTCTTTGGAAGAAGCTTGTGCCAGTTTTGCAATGTTCTCTTCATCCACAAACATCTCGCTCAACGCTTGAATCACCTCAATGTGGGTATCAGAGTCTTTTGCAGCTAAGGTAATAAGAATATTGGCCGGACCGAGATCCGATCCAAAATCAACAGGTGATGGGAAAATATGAATGCCTAAGCCTGTTTTTAAAACACCAGTTTCAGGTCGGGCATGAGGCATTGCCAATCCAGGGCATAACACATAGTAAGGACCGTTTTCTTCCGTTGAACGGATGATTGCATCAGCATAATTCTGGGAGACGTAACCTTTATTTTCTAGGTATTGCGTTGTCTTTTTAACCGCATCTTGCCATTGGTAAGCGCGATCATTAATTACATCTACTAGTTCGTGGTCGATTAACTCGTACAACATATTTAACCCTATCAACAGTTCGTCATCTGATGGGTTAATTATCAATAACAGAGTCCCAACCGCGCAACCGAGCTACTTTTGCGCTTCGAGTCACACTTTAAAGCCTGTCAATTTGTTTAAATGGACAGAGCTCAAAAATCTCACACGTAAAAAATCTACAAATTTTATTTGAGCAACAAGTCAATAGACGAATTTTGAATACAATCACTTTCTTGAAAACATTCTTAAAATTACATTATTCAAATCAGATCACATTAGACCTATTGACTCGATATAATTCGTGATTAGTTTCAAAGTTCATTTCGGGCCATTTATTGATAGCTCACGCTAAAACGTAGACAAACCTCACACTTGTTGGCTAGAAAAAATAAAAACGTCACTGGCTTTCACCAACTTGCAAACACAAAAAAACCGCCATTCAGGCGGTTTTGATCAGTCCGCAGACCAAACGGATCGTATGTCTGGCCATCCCCAGTTTGTGAGTGCGACATCTTCCAAGACCCCTTGAAAACGTAGCGTCTGAGTATGGTGAAACATCGGTGCAATCCAATATTCGCTAATCAAAGTGGACGCAATCGGCTCTAACGCGCTCAGGTAATCTTCAAGCGGTGAGAATGCACGGACATTCTCCATTTGAGCATCCAACCACGCCGCATTTTGCGCCCCTAAAGTGTGGTAAAGCACAGCATTGCTAAAGAAGTTGCTAAACGCAGACGCATGACGGTTATCGTCCAAGTTGATATTGGTGACAACCAGAGTCTCATCAAGCGTGCCGTTTTTGGCTTTCTCGCTCAGTTCTCGGTAGGAGTACATAACGATCTCCACTCGGCTGCCCGCACGCTCTAAACGCGAAGAAATCGCTCGCGCGCACCGGCGTAGTGCCGTGTAATTGTACCCTGCGATGGTGATCAGCTTTGGCAACTTGACCGCTTCTCCAAATGGACGCAACACCGGTTTCCAGTTAGGCAATAAGTTATAAGCAGGTATGCTTCCAAATATAATGTTTTCACTGCGCATCACTTCAGCTAGCTGTTCAGGTTTAATCAATTCACTGATGTATCGGCGCTGGGCCTGAGACAAAGCGTGCTTCGCATGATGGTTAAACAGTGCGAACAAACAACCGTCCTCCGTTCGACTGCGTTTACTCGCTGGTGATACTTCACTGTTTGGCGTCGACATATAGTGGCTGCACATGTCATCAGCAGAATCAGGTTCTGGTTGCAATGTGTTTGCGGCAAGCGATGGATTTTCCATCTGTTCATCGTTGACGATCCATATCGTCACAAAATCCGTTAATACTCGACACGCGTAATAGCCATCAAACGCTTGCAGTTTCAAACGGTTTTCACTGTGCTCAACGACGGAAAATGGACCACTCCCCACCACCAACTTGTTGTTCGCAACGTTCACCTGACTCACGGGCTGAATGCCATATTTCACGCCAGAAATAAGTCCAGCAAAACCCAAGTCAGGTCGGTTAAGCTTAAAAACAACCTTCAATGGATTAAGTGCCGTTATGTTGGCAACATGCGCCAGCTCTTTTTCGTAGTATTCCAAAGAGCTTAATTTGGCGAACAAACTGACAACCGTTTCAGCATCAATTGGGTTGCCATTATGAAAAGTCAGACCCGGACGAAGATAAAATGTCCATTCGTACAAGCTGTCATCATAACGCCAATGATGAGCCAACTCTGGCTGCACCTGTCCGTTGTAATCGCTCGAAACCAAACAACAATAAATTTGGCGAAGCAAAAAACGTTCACTACTTCGCTGCAGTTGATGCGGAACCACACGCTCGAACATGCGTTTGTAGGTCAGCTGAATATTGAGCCGCCCCTCTTTTACCGATGCGCCCGACGTTGTTTTGAGGAGTCGCCCAAATGCAGCTTCATCTTCATCCAGAATCGACAGCGCTTTCTCGTACTTACCAAGCTTGATTCGCTCTAGTGCAAGGCTTTCTTTTAGCGCGCTGAGTTCAACGTTTAACAACAATGTTGAACGCTGGTTCCGTCCCGGTTTTGGTCGCCAACTTAACCACGCTATCTCTTGCATCTGCGCCAGCAAACTGCGCGCATGACGAGGCGAAGTAAACAACAAATCGGCGATTTCTTGCAGCGTGGTTTTTGCTTCATTACCAACACCAAAAGAGAGCAAGCGTTGGTAATAACGAAATAAGTTGAGATCAGACACCGCACGCACCTTAACTCTAGGAGGCCATTCAATAGGCGTATTTTACTGAACTTGGCGGCAATAAAATAAGAAAACTTCCAAACACTTTGTTCCCCTTTTACTAACATTTCGTGCCTATATTGTAGGAAAACCCCACCAATTCGGTTTTATCAGGAATAAAGCGAAGAAATCTACTCTCTTTTTCGCCTCCCCTTTTTTCACCATACTAATTTAGCGAGCAGGAAATATAGAGAATTGCTCATGACCTAACCCCCAAGCAGAACTTAGCTCCTGATACCACACCCCCAATTCGTCGTATCTTTAAGTTCTGCTTTTTTACTGCCAACAGTTGCGCCTTAGAAAAAGCACACGTACACTTAATCGCAATTCGACGATTAACTATAAAGGTTTGCTCATGAGCAACAAATGCAGCGAAACGTGCCAAATTGCTTTTGAAGCCACGCAAAAACAACTCGATAAAGAGCAAGCACTCGCCGCTCAAGCGAAAGCGCTGTCTCATCCTGCTCGCTTACGCATTCTGCATATTCTTCACACTTTAGACACTATGGGCGGCTGCTTAAATAGCGATTTAGTCTCTGAGTTAGGTTTAGCGCAATCGACCGTATCAGAACACTTACGTATTCTAAAACAGGCCGGGTTTATCAGTGCAGAACCTAACCCGCCAAAGGTTTGTTACCGCATTCAACGTGAAAAACTGAACGCGTTTAACGCTCAATTTTCCGGTTTATTTAGCTAAGACACATTGCGCGCTTTCCATGCGCGCAAAGATAAACTATAACCTTATATATCGCCTTTCGACGATAAACGAATAGAGATCACTATGACGACTGAAGTTTTAAATAGTGCCAGCGAAAAAATGAGCTTTCTTGACCGCTACTTAACGGTTTGGATCTTTGTCGCAATGGCCATCGGCGTGGGGATAGGCGCAGCCTGCCCGCAAGTAGCAGAATGGAACGAAGCAATGTCCGTTGGTAGTACGAACGTACCACTCGCCATTGGTTTGATTTTGATGATGTACCCACCACTCGCCAAGGTGAACTACGGTCTATTAGGAACGGTAACGAGAGATAAAAAAGCCATCACGCTGTCTCTGGTTATGAACTGGATCATCGGCCCAATCCTGATGTTCGTTCTTGCTTTAACCTTTCTTGGTGATCATCCAGGTTACATGGTCGGTATTATTTTGATTGGCCTTGCACGCTGCATCGCTATGGTTTTAGTGTGGAATGATATTGGCGGCGGCAACAAAGAATATGGCGCGGCCTTGGTGGCATTAAATAGCGCATTTCAAATTCTGACTTACAGCGTTATGGCTTGGCTATTCATCACCGTACTTCCACCGTTCTTTGGCTATGAAGGTTTTGTGGTTGATATTTCCATGGGAGACATTGCAGAAAGCGTATTGATTTACTTAGGTATTCCGTTCCTCGCTGGTTTTCTCAGTCGTAAATGGTTAGTCGCTGCAAAGGGTGAGAAGTGGTACAACGATGTGTTTATTCCTCGAATTTCACCCATTACTTTGATCGCTTTGCTCGCCACCATCGTGCTGATGTTCAGCCTCAAAGGAGAGATGATTTTACAGCTACCAATGGATGTGTTCCGCGTGGCAGTCCCACTAGCGATCTACTTCGTATTGATGTTTTTTACCAGCTTCTTTATCGGGAAGAGAATGGGCATCCCCTACGATAAAAATGCCTCCATCGCTTTTACGGCGACGGGCAACAACTTCGAGCTGGCGATCGCGGTTTCCATTGCTGTATTTGGCCTGAACTCCGATCAAGCATTCGCTGGCGTGATTGGTCCGCTAATCGAGGTTCCTGTTCTGATTGCTTTGGTTAACGTCGCACTGAGGATGAAAACCAAATACCAGAGCTAAAATTGGAAACATAAAGATCGAGCCAAACAGCAATATTAAGTACTAACTGACGACAGTTTTTATGTACTCACTGGGCGTTAAACCAAACTTCCCTTTAAATCGTTGGCTAAAACGGCCTTCCGATTGATAGCCACACAACTGCGCGAGTAACGCAACGTTGTATGAACCATTTTGCATCAGGTAGAGTGCGTGATTTAAGCGCACTTCTGCCAGCACTTCGCGATACTGAGTGCCCTCTTGTTTGAGTTTGCGTATCAACGTTGCTCGGCTCATAGCAAAGCGCTCAGCAACAAATTCCAAAGGGTGGTCATCGCCCGGAGAGCGTGACAGATAGCGGCTGAGTTTCTGACTGAACGAGGTATTGGAACTCGTGAAAAGTCGATGCAATAGTCCTCGCTCTGCTAACTGCTGATACAACCCCATCATCCAATAACGTTGCGTCGCTTCACTTAAACTTTCCCGTTCAAAAGAAAACAAGGCATTTAATGTCGCTTGCAGTGCTTTGTCTGTCTCCACCGCTGGGACGTAATTTCCCAATGCATTACTCATACTCAGCTCTAACATTTCATCGCTAGGTACGCAGTGAAAACTGAACATTCGTGAAAGAAAACGCCCTTGTTGAGGAAGGTTTTCAAAATTCAGCGAAGCGTTTGCTTCACAAAGCATGATGTTAGGATGAAGAATATCAAACGCTTCGTCTTTCCAAAACAGACGCTTACTCCCTTTAATGATCTGGATAATACTCGGGGAGTGAATCCTGACGTTACGTAGCTTTTGCTGCTGCTCCGCACGAAACAGCGTCACTTGATATTGATGCCCCATCTTCTCCCCTTAAGTATTTAATTATCGCGTGTAAGTCGCGGTTAACTTCGCGTAGTCCAATGCAACACTATTCAACGTAAATCCTACAACCGCCGCTGGCGTGTTCTCATCCAAGTTCAACTTATCACTCGGCAGCGCCCAAACGGTAAACTGGTAGCGGTGCATACCATCTTTTTCTGGCGGACATGCGCCGCCAAAACCAGTAGTACCGTAATCGATACGAGACTCCTTACCGCCGAGCTTACTGATATCAACGCCACGAGGCAGCTCGTTAACTGAGGCTGGAATATCAAACGCTATCCAATGCCAAAAACCACTGCCTGTTGGTGCATCAGGATCGTACGCGGTAATCGCAAAACTTTTTGTACCCTTTGGAACGTCTTTCCACATCAGTTGTGGAGACTGGTTCGCACCATCACATCCCCAACCTGAATATTCAAATGTCTTCGCCATTGGATGACCTTCTTGAATATCTTTGCTCGTTAGTTCAAAAGCATGGGCAGAGCCGATAACCAAAACGCTAAGGGCCAAAACAGACTTGTGAATCGCTTTCATGTGTTTCTTCCTTTCAATGAGTTCAATTCAAGTCTATTCATCAACCCAAGCCAGTGCACACCAGTAAGTATCACAAAATATAAAACCATCGTCTATTTTGATACTTTAAGATTCAAACATAAATTTCTTATTCTCTGAGTTGCATCTGGTTTATGCTAACTAACCACTTATAGAACAAGGAAGACAAAATGGAACTGGATATCTTCGTCGTTGACGCATTTACAGACACGCAATTTAAAGGCAACTCAGCCGCAGTCGTACCCTTGCAAGAGTGGTTAGAACCAGATCTAATGCAAAACATTGCAGCGGAAAACAACCTCTCTGAAACCGCGTTTGTTAAAGCGATTGGTACGAATCAATATGAAGTACGCTGGTTTTCGCCACTCACAGAAATCGACTTTTGTGGACATGCAACGCTCGCCGCTTCTATGGTGTTGTTCGACCAACTAGGCGTTACAGGAAGTATTGAGTTTCACACATTAAAAGTGGGCACCTTAACCGTAATTAAGAACGCACTTGGCAAGATTGAAATGACATTTCCGACAAGAGCGCCACACCCCGTCAACGCCATTCCTACGCAATTAATTGAGGGATTAAACTGCGAAGTAACACACGTACTGCTTAGCCCGCAAGCTTACTTCGTCATCGTGGAAGATGAGCAAACCGTTTTCGATGTTCAATATCGATCCGACCAACTGAAACAACTCGCCCCTTACGATGTCGTCGTCACATCAAAAAGCAGTCAATACGACTTTGTATCTCGCTACTTTTGGCCAGCAAACGGCGGAGATGAAGACCCTGTCACAGGATCAGTCCACGCAGGCTTAGCACCATATTGGGCGCAAGAGCTCGGCAAAGCATCTTTAGTGGCGTATCAAGCATCAGCGCGTGGTGGCGTTCTGTACTGCGAAGTCAAAGAGGATTGCGTCAATGTATCTGGTGATGGTGTGTTGTATATGAAAGGCAAAATTTACGTCTAAGTGTGCCTCGAAGATTGGCGTTAACTGTTTTTATCCTTGAGAGCCTAGCCGCCCGCTAGGCTTTTCTATTTCCTGCTGCTTCTGCGTTAATCGTTACAAAGGTGTTCGACAATACACACTGGAGAGCCTATCTCACAGTCATAACCCGTTGCAGTAATTTCCCCTGTTTGAGGATTGCGACGAAAGCTCACCACATTGTTGGAATGTTGATTGGCAACCAGCAACCACTTTTGATCATGAGACAACACAAAATCTCGTGGAAAAGCCCCTTCACAGTGAATGGCTGCTCGCCTTTTGGGCGTATCACCAGACACATCAAACACACTGATTTTGTTCTGAGCTCGGCAAGAGACATACAAAAACGTTTCATCTAACGAAAGACGAATCGCCGCCGCCGCTTGCTGATTATCTTCCCTTTCTAATAATTCTGTTTGATTCGAGATAAGCCATTTATCTTGGTGCTTAACCAGAACAATCAAGGTTTCTGACAGTTCGCAAGCCACATACGCTGTCGACTCTTGTTGGTTAAACACCACATGGCGCGGTCCCGAACCTGCGGGTAAATGAATCACTTGCGACAGTGAAAAATCCGACTGTTGAGCCTCGTAATCATAAATAAGGACGCTATCGCTGCCTAAGTCTACGGCAACCAATTGATCACTGTGCTTTAAAAACGTGACTTGATGAGCGTGAGGAGAAGTTTGGCGCTCTAAATTCGGCCCGCATCCATCAACGTATAAATCCGTCAACAAACCAAGCGGTTTACCATCGCGATCCAATTGAAATACGCTAACATTTCCAGAGCCATAATTAGCAACCGCCAACAACGGTTCTTTGATATCCAAATGACACGGATAATCGCCATTAATCGGCAAAGAGACGGATTCACTACCGCGAAAAAACGCGAGCTCTGCACCTTCATTTCTATCCATTTCGCTAAACGTATACAGCCCGTGTTCGGTGATCGTGAGATAGGACGGATTACGTTGAACAGCAACATCGTCAAGCCGAGTCAGTTCACCCGTTTCAGTGTTCAGCGATACACGCGCAATGCCCGTGCTCGTACTCGGTGGGTTGGTGTAAGTGCCAATATAAAAATGCACGTGACCAGTTGTTGTCATGGATGGCCTTATATGAGTGATTCGTATTATTCAACACCTTGCCTATTGTCATGGCCGACCGCAATCCATTTTACGAATCAACCACTTAAAATGTGAAGTGATTTCTAATTCAGAATCAATTGACAACTTGCAGCCTCAACTAGCCTAGTATTTATCGCTGGGCATTTAATTTTACTTATCAGGAAAAACCTGACCTCGTTCAAGGTTTTTTCATTCCACCTCGCGACAAGCTTGTTCCAACGCTAAGCCTCTCTATTTAAAAAGAATCGCTTGTAGATAAAATGCTAAGCTCTAAAAAGAAATCGTTATGGATGGCAGTTAGCGACGGGTTGGCGGGCTCAATCAACACGCTCCCGTTCGCAAGTTATCTATTCATGCATTACTTCTTCAAAGGAAGCACCGCACTATGAAGCGAATCATTTTTGGCACATTGATTATTGCCCTTTTAAGCGCCTGTTCGAAAGATAAAACGCACCAAGCGCTTGGCACCTTAGAACGTGACCGCGTAACGTTTACCGCCACATCTAATGAGATAATTAGAGCCCTTCCTGTCAAAGAAGGCAGCTTGGTCAGTGAAGGGGAAGTGTTGGTTCAGCTCGATACCAAGAATCAACAAGCAGTTCTTGCGCACGCCGTTGCCGAGCAAGCCAAAGCGGGAGCGTATTTGCTTAAATTGACCAATGGTGAACGCCCAGAAGACATTGCTGCTGCATCGGCACGCGTAGCCCGAGCGGAAGCGCAGCTCACCGAAGCGCAGAAAAACTATCAACGCAAAGCAGAACTGGTGCGTAAAAAGCTCATCAGCCAATCCGAAAAAGATTCAGCTCTTGCGGCGAGGGACTCGGCGAGAGCCGAATTAGACTCAGCAAAAGAAGAGTTCAGTAAGCTCACCGCAGGTTCTCGCCTCGAAGACATCGAACAAGCTAAAGCCGCTTTAATGGCGGCAAAAGCCGAAGTAGCGTTGCAAGAGCAAAAACTGGCAGAACTCACCATCACGGCTACGCGTGACGGTACGCTCGATAATTTGCCTTACAATCTTGGCGAACGCGTACCAGTGAACGGTGTGGTTGCCGTGATTCAAGCCAACCGCGTGCCGTATGCGCGAGTGTATATTCCTGCCGATTATCGAATCGGGTTTATTCCTGGGAAAACCGTGACGGTAAATGTCGATGGCCTTGAGAATCCATTACAAGGCACCGTTCGTTGGGTGGCTAGTGAGCCTTCATTCACGCCCTACTTCGCACTAACCGAAGAAGAACGTTCACGATTGATGTATCTAGCAGAAGTTGATTTACCTGAGTCTGCAAAAACGTTGCCGTCCGGTGTGCCTGCCCAAGTAGATTTGGTGGAGTAAGCCAATGACCGAGTATGCAATTCAAGCTCAAAATGTGGTCAAAAAGTTCGGCGACTTTACTGCTATCAATAACATCACACTCAACGTGCCCAAAGGCAGCATTTACGGATTTTTGGGGCCAAATGGTTGTGGTAAGTCGACCACCATTCGTGTGCTCACCGGCCTTCTCAGCCCAAGCGAAGGCAGTGTGGATGTGCTTGGATTAGAAATCCCAAAACAATCCGAACAACTGCGGCTCAAAATTGGCTACATGACACAAAAGTTCTCGTTGTACGACGACCTATCCGTTCAAGAGAACCTTGAATTTATTGGGCAAATTTTTGGTTTAAACAGCAAGTCGCTGAAAGAGCGGATAGAAGAGCAGCTCACCACTTACGGGTTGGATCAATTGCGCAAACAGCGCGTAAGCGGCATGAGTGGCGGACAAAAGCAGCGCCTTTCACTCGCCGCGGCGACCATGCACAAACCCGAACTGCTATTTTTGGATGAGCCGACATCCGCCGTTGACCCCGAAAATCGACGCGATTTTTGGGAGCAGTTGTTCGACTTGTGCGATCAAGGTACGACGATTTTGGTCACCACCCATTACATGGACGAAGCGGAACGCTGCCACCGTCTGGCAATCATGGAATCAGGCGAAATTCGTGCCGATGGTGAACCCGAACGGTTAATGGAACAAATGGGCGTTAATATCATTGAGGTGAAAGCCGACAAACTTCGTGAACTTAAAGAAAAGCTGATTCAACGTGACGAAGTTCGCTCTGCGGCGCAGTTGGGGATTCGTTTACGCATCCTTATCCACCAGCATGTCGAGCAGCCGATTGAATGGTTAAAGCAGACGTTTCCTGAACTTCAAAACGCTGAAATGAATCACGCTCGCCCAAGCTTAGAAGATGTTTTTGTCAGCGTGACAGGGAAAGGCCGCCAATGATGAAACCTATCGCTCGCATGAAAGCCGTCATGATCAAAGAGATTCGCCAACTTTCCCGTGACCGAATCACATTTGGCATGGTGGTGATGATCCCGCTTATCCAGCTTTTGCTGTTCGGCTTCGCAATCAATACGGACATTCGCAACATTCCGGTAGGTGTTGTTGACCAAAGTGGCAGTACCGCCGGGCGGATCATTACTCAGTCCGTCAAAGTCACTCAAGTGGTGGATATCAAAGAAACCTATGCCACCGCGCAAGAGGCTGAACAAGCGATTCAAGATGGTATTGTGCGCGCAGTGCTGATTTTGCCAAGCGATCTCACACAACGCATGATGCAAGGTCGAGAGCTTGGGCAATGGATTGTGGATGGGTCAGATACCATGATCAGCTCGGCAATATTGTCGTTGCAAACCATGCCATTGACCGATTTTGATTTCGAGATTCGCCCAGCGCCAAGCAAAACATTCGAAGTCGCACTCTACTACAACCCAAGTCGGCGTTCTGCGGTCAACATCGTACCCGGCTTACTCGGTGTGATTCTCACCATGACGATGATTTTGTTCACCAGTGCCGCGATTGTACGAGAACGTGAACGAGGAAATTTGGAGCTATTGATCACCACGCCCATCCACTCGATAGAGCTAATGGTGGCGAAAATCGTGCCGTATATCTTTGTCGGCTTAATTCAGGTTTTCATCATTCTAGGGTTGGGACATTGGATTTTCGGCGTGCCGATTAACGGTGCAATCAGCCAAATTCTGTTTGGAACCTTGTTGTTTATCGCCGCCAGCTTAACTTTAGGATTGGTCATATCCACCATCGCCACAACACAGCTTCAAGCCATGCAAATGACGGTGTTCATTCTTCTGCCTTCAATTCTGCTGTCTGGATTTATGTTTCCTTACGAGGGCATGCCAGTCGCAGCACAGTGGATTTCAGAAGCCCTGCCCGCCACTCACTTTATGCGCATGATTCGAGGCATAGTGTTGCGAGGAGCGGATCTGATGGACTTATGGCGAGATACCCTTTGGTTGCTCGGGTTTACCGTATTTGGATTGGTCGTTGCGTCACTGAGGTTTAAGAAATCGCTCGATTAAACTTGCCAATTTTTCTCTTCCGCAGAAACAAAAATAGCCTCGACAATGAGGCTATTTTTGTTTGGATATTCAAATTTAGTTTTACCGGACTTAACTAAGCAACTCACCTTAATAATATTCGCCGTACGAGCAGTCTCGTAAGTCTGAAATACTGTAGTTTTTCAAAGAGTTGATTTTAAAGTTAAACACCACCTGTTTACAGACGACACCTTCACGATCGGTATAGGTAATAAAGCCTTCACTGTAAGCACGTTTGCCATCAGAAGACGTAACATCGGCCACGAGTTCTAAATGCCCTTTGTGCGCCTCTACGCGATTCATCATCTCAAACACATCCATCCACTCTTCGCGATTTGCCATTTGTATCAACATGGATTTGGCCTGTGTTTCCAACTGCTGCGGATACACGTAATAACGGTTGTAACCAAAGTATGCGCACATCAGTAATAAAACGAGTGCAAATGAGGTTGTTCTTGTCATGCAAGCTGCCTCTTGTTGTTATAAAAATCCTGCTTCGTTAGTTCAGTATAGGAAGCGAGCAAAGTTTAGGTCATGGAACTTGCTCAAATAACAGAGAACAGTCAGAGAGAGTCAATTCTATGACAAGCTCAGCACAGGTTTAACTTATGCAACACAACAAATTCTAAGGGCTTTAACTATGGAATATGCACACCGATCTGGGTTGTCACCATGCGGTGATCTGAGCCTTGTGGTAAAGCAGAGGATTCACGAGAGCAGATGATTCGCTGTCCTTGCTCAGATTTTAGCCACAAATGATCAATACCTATCATCATCGGCTCTGGCACGTTGATGCCTTTGATGTTAGTTGGCCAGCTCGTCACTGGCGCGGTTTGAAAACTCGGGAACAGCGTAGCAAAACGAGGGCTAACCGAGGAGAGATTGAAATCCCCCACAACCAACACCTCTGGCTCGGGATAAAGCGCGGTCAGCATTTCTATAGTTCGCACCAGCGCATTTCTTTGATGCCAAAGCTCGCTGGTTCTTGGTGACGGTGGATGAGCCGCAAACAAAGTGATCGGTGCTTGACCTTTAGGCAACCAAACCGCTCTGATGACTTCTTGTCCATTTGGCGCACGATAAACCGAAACCTCCGTGATCGGGTGTCGGCTAAGAATCATCAAATTTGATGGGTACCCTGCGTCACGTTGGCCACCATAATAATGCGGATAGACATCATCCAACATGTGCAAAAGGCTGCCAACACGCGGCGTCAGCTCTTGCATCACCACCAAATCAGCAGGATGCCTCAACAGATAGTTGATGAACTGATTGATGTCCGAGTTTTCGTAAAAAAGATTGAATTGAATGACGCTCAACGAGTGCGAGCAAGACACCACATGGCTGCGCTGAGACGGAACAAGTAACGAGACAAACAAAATAGCGACAAAGGCGGAAAATGCACTTTGCAACCATCGACGAGTGATGAAAAACGCCGAGGCTAAAGCAACGTAAGTGAACACAATGAGGGCGGGAATCGAGGTAAGATTCTCCGCCCACCAAATATGTTCAATTTGCCTGACCGCCAGCCAAATAAGAGCGGGTAGAAGCAATATGATCCACTTAAAAACGCTCGGCACACTCACTGCTCGTTTCGCTATTACATATCATAAGCTTAAATGCAATTTCTCAACTCGCCAGTGCGTGAAGCGTTGATGTTAGAGGTGGTGTACCGCCTCCTCGACAGGCTCTGGTTGAGCGGCCGTTTCACTGATTTCAATCTTCACCGCCGCGACTTTGAATTCAGGAATTTTCGCATGCGGGTCCGTTGCCGTGGTCGTCAAGCGGTTGACTGGCGACTCAACGAAATGGAATGGGATAAACACCACCCCTTTTTGCATTCGCTTGGTCACAAACGCATCAATTTCGATGCTGCCACGACGAGTCGACACTTTTAGGCGCTGACCATTGTGGATACCAATTGCTTCGGCATCTTCAACACTGATCATCGCTCTTGGCCCAGCAAGGTTATCCAACCCTTTCGTTTTGCGTGTCATCGTACCGGTGTGGAACTGTTCTAGCACACGCCCTGTTGTAAGCACCAAAGGATACTCTTCATCAGGCAACTCAGCTGCATAGCGGAACGGCACGCCCACCATTTGCCCTTTCCCTCGGGTAAATTGGGTTTGGTGCATGATACGAGTACCATTTGGATTGTTCTTGTTACTTGGCCATTGAACACCGTTCGGCGTGATCGCGTCCCAACGCAACCCTGCATATTGCGGCGTTACACGCGCGATCTCGCTAGTGATTTCAGAAACACACTGGTAATGCCAATCGCTGCCCATCGCGTTTGCGATCGCTTGAATGATCCACCAATCTTCTTTCGCCTCACCCGGCGCTTTCACTGCCGCATTAACGCGCTGCACGCGTCGCTCAGTATTGGTGAAGTGACCGGATTTTTCCGCAAATGAACAAGAAGGCAATACCACATCGGCGTACTGCGCCGTCTCGGTGAGGAAGATGTCTTGCACGACCAAGAAGTCGAGTGCTTCCAACCCTTCAATCACGTGTGCTTGGTTTGGATCACTCAGTACTGGGTTTTCGCCCATGATGTACATCCCGCGAACTTCTCGTTTGCACGCCGCATCGATGATTTCCGTTAGGGTAAGCCCTTGCTCAGAAGGTAAGTTCGGGGCATCCCACTCAATCGCGAATTTCTGACGAACAATCGGGTTATACACTTTTTGGTATCCCGGATAACAGTTCGGCAATGCGCCCATATCACACGCACCTTGTACGTTTGATTGACCGCGCAGTGGGTTAATACCACCACCCTCAATACCGATGTTGCCACACAACAATTGCAGGTTTGCAATCGAACGAACGTTGTCGTGCCCTGTCGTATGCTGGGTAATACCCATTGAGTAATACACCGCGGTGCGTTTTGCCGTACCAATCATTCGCGCCATCGCGAAAATATCGTCCGCTTTTATGCCCGTCACTAACTCAACTTTGTCGAGGTTGTACGCTGGTGACATCACCTCTTGAAGCAAGGTATCAAAGCCGTCGACGCGCTCTTCGATGTATTCTTGATCGTACCAACCATTTTTGATGATTTGCTGCATCACGCCGTTGAGCAACATAACATCCGTACCCGGTCGATGCGCTAAGTACAGATCTGCATGTTCGGCCATGTCCACTCGTTTCGGGTCTGCCACAATCAAGCGTGCCCCGTGATGACGAATCGCCTGTTTGATGTGCGAAGCGATGATCGGGTGCGCAGATGTGGTGTCAGAACCGATAATAAAGATCACATCGGAATGCTTAATGCTCGGAATGTCGTTGGTCATCGCACCACTCCCCAACGATGCTTCAAGCCCTGTCACACTTGATGCGTGACACAAACGTGCGCAGTGATCAACGTTGTTCGTACCAAGTTCACGACGGATGAATTTTTGAAACGCGTAGTTATCTTCGTTAGTGGTTTTCGCTGAAGAGAATCCGGCCAGTGCGTTGTTACCAAAATCTTGCTTGATGGTCGAAAGCTTCGAAGCCACTAGCTGAATCGCTTCGTCCCAACTTGCTGGCTGCAACCAACCATCTTTACGAATCAGTGGTGTCGTTAAACGCTCTTCGCTGCTAATGAAATCAAAACCAAAACGGCCTTTCACGCACAGCATTCCTTGGTTAACTGGCGAATCCGCACCTTTTACATAGCGGATTTTGTTTTGTCGCTCATCGACAAACATGGTCAACTTACAACCCACACCACAATAGGTACAAATGGTATCGACGGCTTTTAGCTGTTCGGTTCTGCCTTGAGAGCGGTCACGGCTGTCCACCATCGCGCCCGTTGGACATGCCTGAACACACGCCCCACATTGCACGCAATTTGAATTGCCCATGAGCGTCAAACCACTGCAACTTGCGCCTTTTTCATCGGAGCGGAATCGTGGACGATCATCTGGTCGTAAAGCTGGTCGGCCATTTTTATCCGACACAAAACTCAACACACCATGTACCGCTTGCTCGCGGCATGCTTGAATACACTGACCACAACTGATGCAGCGGTTAGCATCAAATTCAATGAACTCAGAACTGCGGTCTACTTCGTATTTATGACGAAGATCTTTCGCTCGCAAATCGAGCCAATCTTGATGACCAATCACGCTAGCAGAGGAAACGTCCACGGAAACATCGAAATGTTGCTCGGCATGATATTCCGTTGAGTAATCTCGCAAGGCACAGTCGGTATTCGCTTGGCAACCACACTCTAAGCAGCGCGCCGCTTCTTTCATGGCCTCTTCGTTATCAAAGCCCAGTTCCACTTCAGCAAAACTCTGCTCACGCTGCGCTGGAGTCAACTCCGGCATGATTGAACGAGCAACTTTTTGGATGTTTTCAAAATGAAGTGGGTCAACCTGCGCCAGTTTTTTCTCTTTACGAGAGTTGAACGCAGGTTTCGGCATATCCGCCATATCGCCATTGAGGAACAGATCAATCGCTTTTGCCGCAACTCGCCCATCCCCCACCGCTTCAACCGCAGTCGCAGGACCACGACGAAAATCACCGATACTGAAGATATTGCCCGTACCCGTGTGCATGGTTTGCGAGTCGGACTCAGATGTGTTCCAACGCGTTAGAGGAATGGACAGCTCATCGTTTTCTAAGAAGCTGAGATCCGGCTTTTGCGATACAGCTGCAATCACGGTATCAAATGCTTCAGTAAAGAACTCACCCGTTGGTTTCGGGCTACGACGACCAGACGCATCTGGCTCACCTAACGCCATTCGCTCTAATCGAATTGCCTTCACGCGGCCGTTTTCATCCGCGATGTTTTCCGCCGGATTCGTCAAGAAATGGAACTTCACGCCCTCATGTTCAGCTTCGACGATTTCGTAGTCTTCGGCCGGCATTTCGTCGCGAGTTCGACGATAGATCAAAGTGGTATCGGCACCCGCACGACGCGCCGTACGCGCACAGTCGATCGCAGTGTTACCACCACCAATCACGGCAACTTTTTTGCCCGTAACGTAGTTTTGCTCTGTAACGTAATCTTTCAGGTAATCAACACCGAGGTAGCAACCGTCCAACTCGCTACCAGGATACTTCATTTCTACCGCTTGAGACGCCCCCACTGCCAAACAGACAGCATCGTAGTCTTCACTCAATTGCGACAGCGTGAAATCAACACTAAGCTTTTTGTTGGTTTCAACTTGCATACCGTTGCGGCACATCAGTTCGATTTCTTTGTCTAGAATGTCTTTGGGTAGGCGATATTCAGGAATGCCGTAGCGTAGCCAACCGCCTGCTTTGGGCATGGACTCAAATACGGTGACGTCATAACCTTCATTCGACAAGTAATAACCTGCCGTTAAGCCACCGGGGCCACTACCAACAACGGCGATCTTGCGATGCTTCGCTGGTTTTTTCTCTGGGACATACGCTTCATGCGCCGCTAAATCTGCGTCTGCGGCATGGCGTTTGAGTTGGCGAATGGCAATCGGCTCATCCACCAAAGAACGGCGACACTCACTTTCGCAGAATGCCGGACACACACGCCCAATCGACAACGGCATTGGTAGTGTGCGTTTAATAACTTCAATCGCTTTTTGATGATCGTTTTGCGAGATATGGTAGAGATAAGATTGGATGTCTACCCCAGCAGGACACGCCGTTTTGCATGGAGCTTCACAGTCGGCGTAGTGGTCCGTCATGATTCGGTTGAGCGCTTTTCTGCGGTGCTCACTCAGTTGTTCTGATTGTGTGACGACATTGAGACCGCGGTACACTTTGAGATCACAGGCGCGCTTAGTTCCGCCACTTTCCACTTCGACCACACACAAATCACACGGAATTTTCTCGTTACTTTTGTTCATTCCGCACAGTGAAGGGATTTCGACCCCGCACACTTTGGCTGCTTCCAGAAGGGTTAGCCCCTCTTCTACAATTCTATATTTTCCATCGATGACAATTTCTATCATACAACCCCCGAAGCAGGCACACTAAACCTTACATTCTATAAGGATAAACCCTACCATGGAAAGTTCGTGTGACAAAAAACTCACTAGCGAGATATTTCTTAGCGATTAATATGTCCAATTGACTTTAAGATGTAGAACTCATTATCTCGAAGTGGGTTCGGTATAATCCTTGACTTTACCCCTAGGGTAACCTTTATTATTTAAGGGTTACTCGATATATAAGCTCATTTTGACTGGAAACCGTATGCGTCTGAAATCATTGCATACAATTTGGCTAACGTTATGTACAACGCTGATACTACTGGTATCTAGCGTGGTTAACAGCGCGCCTTTAATGAGTATCAAAATGATGTCGAGTGATGTCATGATGTCAGCTCACATGACGGAAATGGCAAGCGAGAACGATCACTGCGGCTCCCCGAGTATGAGCATGGAGATGGCCTCATCGTTGAGCTCCGACTCTGCAGAGATGACCATGAGCTGTGTTGATGGCTCCGGTATGATCCACAATTGCTGTACAGCATCTTGCTCATTCGTTTTTGTCCCATTACCCGTCACCGACAGCCAGCTCTTCCCATTGGCTTGTCGCGCATCCATTGCCTCAGAAATTACCGCACCAGTGGTACAAGTCACCCATGATTTGTATCGGCCTCCGATAGTTTAATCCATACAAAGCATTCGACCCTGCATCGCTTTGCAGGCAGTTTCTTTGCGCCCAACTGATAGCGTACTTACCTCAGCTATTCGCTCGTAACTCCATTTGTTACCTGCTATTTAGCGATAAAAAAGTGCGTCATCCGTTTGGCAAATACCAACGCTCTCCCGCTCGGTTCAATCGATCCGAAACGCAAAAGAGCTTGGTATCAATTTGGATGTAAATTATGGAATTCAACCCAAATCGCTTAGTGGCACCAGTATGCTCACTGGCTCTGGTTGCCCTACCTGCTTTCAATGTGGTGGCACAATCGCCAGCCAATACGAAAGCACAACAAGAAGCGCAAGCTCAATCAATCCAAGCTCAGTCAACCAATGAGCTAGCAAACCTCATTAGCGTTGCGTTGAGTAACGATGGAAACCGTAAGCAGTTCTATGCTCAATCGGAAGCAATGCGTGAAACAGGCGTAGCCAGCGCAACCTTGATGGACCCGAAACTGAAAGTCGGTTTTGGTGGTTTGCCTGTCGATAGCTTCAAATTTGACGAGGATCCGATGACCAATATCTCCGTCGGTTTGATGCAACAGTTCGAACGTGGCTCGACGCTCAATCTTCAACAAAAGAAAGCCAATCAACAAGCCGATGGTTTGTCGTTGCAAGTTCACGCACGGGAGCTTGAAGTGGCAAACAGCATGACTCAGCTTTGGTTGGAGCTGGGCTATCAGCAGAAAGCAGAGCAAATTTTGCTAGAAAACCGTCGGCTCATGACGGAAATGGAAAACTTCATTCAAACCAATTACTCAATCGGCAAAAGCGAAGCGCAAGATTTACTGAATGCACAGCTTCAAGTGAGTAAGTTGGATGAAAAGCTGCAAGCCAACGCACAAATGCAGCGCCGTTTGGTCTCGCAACTCTCAGAATGGTTGGGCTCGGACTGGCTCAATACCTATACCCAAAACGGACGCTCAACACTTCAAGCCAGCAACACACTGACTTGGGCGTCATTAAACCAAAAGTTGTCTGCAAATAACGAAACGACCAAGCACTACCAACAGTTGAGTGAGCACCCGATGGTGAAAATGGCAGACGTAAGTATTTCTGCCAATGAAACTCAAGTGGACATTGCAGAGCAAGCTTACACGCCTCAATTCGGTGTGGAAGTGATGTACGCCTATCGTCAAGCCAACAATATGAAAGGCGAACCTGCATCGGATTTGGTGAGCGCGTATCTCACAATGGACATTCCCCTGTTCACTGGCAATCGCCAAGACCGCAACTTAGCCGCCGCTCAGTATCAAGTGGGTGCTGCTCGCTCACAAAAAGATACGTTACTGACTCAGATGAACGCGAAGGTCAACACATTGCTGGTTGATCGCGCCAACTTGAGTCAGCGTTTAGAGCGTTATCAATCCACCTTACTTCCCCAAGTTCAAGCTCGTATTCACGCGGTAGAAAGGGGTTATCAAAACAACACCGCACAGTTTAACGACGTGATCATGGCAAGCACAGACGAGCTGGCGCTAAAGCTCGAACAGCAACGTCTTATTACCGATTTAAACATCGTAAACAGCAACTTAGCGGCTTTATTGGGTGGTTTCGAATATCAAGTATCCGCACCCAACATCACGACTGAAGCAAGCGCGAACTAAAACAAAACATGAGAGAACCCAAGTTTGGGGACGATGGCGAATGCACACCAATAAACAATCAACATCGCTGTCATGCCTCATGGGGAAAATAAGGAATTAGGAATGAGTTCAAATTCAATCAAGATAGCAACCATCGCTCTGCTTGTTGGCGGGGCACTAGGGTTTGGCGTTAATCAGTACCTATCTGGTGCAAACCACGACATGAGTGGCTCAGGAGCTAACGCTGCAAGCAGCTCAAACGAGCCACTCTATTGGGTTGCTCCAATGGATCCAAATTATAAGCGCGACAAACCGGGCAAATCGCCAATGGGCATGGACTTGATCCCAGTGTACGCCGAAGATCTCGCAGGTGAACAAGACAAACCCGGCACGGTAAAAATTGACCCATCGGTTGAAAACAACTTAGGTGTAAAAACCGCTCAAGTCTCTTTAGAGCAACTTTCACCTCGAATTGAAACTGTCGGATATATCGCATTTGACGAAAGCCATTTGTGGCAAACCAACGTTCGCGTGGCGGGCTGGGTTGAAAAGCTTTACATCAATGCCGTGGGTGAAAAGGTCAACAAAGGCGATGTGCTGTTCACGCTGTATTCGCCTGAGCTAGTCAAAGCACAAGAAGAGCTACTGAACGCCTACCGAACTGGGCGTAATGGTCTGGTGAAAGGCGCGACAGAACGTTTAGTGACACTGGGTGTTGATCGTTCTCAAATCAGAGCCATCACTCAACGCGGGAAAGCATCGCAAACTATTGAAATTAAAGCTCCGGAAGATGGCGTCATCGCGAGTTTGAACGTTCGTGAAGGTGGTTACCTATCCCCTGCTCAAGCGGTGATCAGCGCGGGCCCACTTGAAAATGTATGGGTGGATGCCGAAGTATTTGAGCGCCAAGCTCACTGGATGAAAGCAGGAAGTAGCGCCACTATGACGCTTGATGCTATTCCAGGCAATGAATGGAAAGGGGTTGTCGACTACGTATACCCTATTCTGGATCCTAAAACTCGTACCTTGCGTGTACGCCTCAAGTTCCCTAACCCGAATGGCGATCTTAAACCTAATATGTTTGCCAACATTGCCCTTCAACCAGTCACTGATAACGCAGTTATGACGATTCCTAAGTCTTCCGTTATTCGATCCGGCGGTATGACCCGAGTCGTGTTGTCTGAAGGCGATGGTAAATACCGCTCAACGCGCATCAAAGTTGGGCGTGAAGCCGACGACAAAATCGAGGTGCTACAAGGTCTGTCTCAAGATGATCGCATCGTAACCTCTGCACACTTTATGTTGGATTCGGAATCGAGCCAAACGGCTGATCTATCCCGTATTTCATCACCTACTGAAGCCAAAGTAGAAACAGTTTGGGCTAAGGGTGAAATCACCGATGTGATGAAAGATCACCGTATGTTGACCATTAATCATCAGCCCGTAGCAGAGTGGAATTGGCCGGGTATGGTCATGAACTTTACCCTCGCAGATGACGTTGATGTGGGCACTCTGCAAAAAGGCCAAGCTATCGAGTTTGAAATTCAGAAAACAGAGTCCGGTCAATATGAAGTCGTTGACTACAAAACCGATGACAGCGTTGTCGTGACTGACGTATGGATTACCGGAGATATCAGCATGTTGATGGCGGATTTTGGGATGATAACTCTCAACCACCTCCCAGTTGCAGAATGGAACTGGGAGGCAGGAGAGATGAACTTCTCTGTGGGTGATGAAGTGGATCTATCCGGATTCAAAGAAGGTCAGAAAGTACGGTTTTTAGTTGAAAAACAAGGAGCTGACTACGTCTTGAAGCAACTTGAAGCGGTTGAGGGCTAACTATGATTGGAGCAATAATCCGCTGGTCGATCAAAAACCGTTTCATGGTTTTGATCGCTACCTTAGCGCTTGTTTTAACCGGACTTTACAGTGTAAAGAATACACCTGTAGACGCCATTCCGGATCTTTCTGATGTTCAAGTGATCATCAAAACAAGCTACCCAGGCCAAGCACCTCAAGTGGTGGAAGATCAAGTTACTTATCCGCTAACCACCGCCATGCTCGCCGTACCAGGAGCGGAAACCGTTCGTGGTTATTCATTCTTTGGTGACTCATATGTTTATATCATTTTTAACGATGATACCGACATGTATTGGGCACGTTCGCGCGTTTTAGAGTACCTAAGCCAAGTAGCACCTAAATTACCACCGAGTGCAAAACCGACATTAGGACCAGATGCAACGGGTGTGGGCTGGGTCTACAGCTATGTACTGCAAGATAAAACTGGCAACCATGATCTTGCTGATCTACGCAGTATGCAAGACTGGTTCTTGAAATATGAGTTGCAAACCGTCGATGGCGTCTCTGAAGTCGCAACCGTTGGCGGTATGGTGAAGCAATATCAAGTTCAGATTGACCCAGCTAAGCTACGTGCTTACAACCTGACACTGCAACAAGTGAACATGGCGATCCAAAACGGCAATCAGGAAACGGGCGCCTCTGTTGTTGAAGTAGCAGAAGCGGAACACATGGTTCGCACTACAGGTTACCTAACGAGTATTGAGGATATTGAATCACTCCCGCTCAAAGTGACAGAGAAAGGTACACCGCTCTTACTGGGCGACATTGCCGACATCAACTTAGGTCCGCAAATGCGTCGCGGCATCTCTGAGCTTAACGGCGAAGGTGAAGCGGTTGGTGGCGTTATTGTCATGCGATTCGGCGAAAACGCGAGTGAAGTCATCAGCAAAGTTAAAGACAAACTGGAAGATTTACAGCGCAGCTTACCGGATGGTGTAGAAATCGTGCCTACTTACGATCGCTCCACGCTGATTAACGCTGCCGTAGAAAACTTGTGGAAGAAATTGGCGGAAGAATTCATTGTCGTGGCGATTGTTTGTGCCCTCTTCCTATTTCACATCCGTTCGTCTTTGGTTATCGCGCTGAGCTTGCCCGTCGGTATTTTATCCGCGTTTATCGTCATGCATTCTCAAGGCATTAATGCCAACATCATGTCGCTCGGGGGGATTGCCATCGCCATCGGTGCTATGGTGGATGGTGCCATCGTAATGATAGAAAACGTCCACAAGCATATTGAACGAACGCCTCTCACGGATAAGAACCGCTGGCAAGTGATTGGCAAAGCCGCTGAAGAAGTGGGCGCGCCCCTGTTCTTCTCACTACTTATCATCACGTTAAGCTTTGTGCCAGTATTTGCACTGGAAGGTCAAGAGGGCAAGATGTTCTCCCCTCTCGCCTTTACTAAAACTTATGCAATGGCCGCAGCGGCAGGTTTGGCAATTACCCTCGTACCTGTGCTCATGGGTTATTTCATCCGTGGCAACGTATTACCAGAACATAAGAATCCAGTAAATAGAGGCTTAATTGCGCTGTATCGCCCGTTGCTGAATACCAGCCTCAAGTATCCTAAGAGTATGATCGTTATCGCTTTAGGCCTAATGGCGTCAGCTTACTATCCAACCAGTCAACTGGGTAGCGAGTTCATCCCACCATTGGATGAAGGCGACTTGATGTACATGCCGACTACGTATCCGGGAATCTCGATTGGTAAAGCACGTGAACTAGTTCAGCAAACCAACAAGCTGATCAAAACCGTACCGGAAGTCAAAACGGTTTGGGGCAAGATTGGCCGTGCGGAAACGGCCACCGATCCTGCACCACTTACCATGATTGAAACAGTTATTCAGCTAAAACCTCACGATCAATGGCGTGAAGGCGTGACGACAGAGTCGTTACGCAAAGAGTTCGATGAACTGATTCAGTTTCCGGGACTCACCAACGCTTGGGTAATGCCAATCAAAACGCGTATCGACATGCTAGCGACCGGTATTAAAACGCCAATTGGGATCAAGATTGCAGGCCCAGACCTGAAAGAGATCGAAAAAATTGGTGCTCAGCTGGAACCTATTCTTAATAGCGTTCACGGCACCTCATCTGTATATGCCGAGCGTGTAGCCGGTGGCCGTTACGTAACAATCGACATTAAACGCCGCGCTGCTGCGAGATATGGCTTAAGCATCAAAGACGTTCAGCAAGTCATCTCAACCGCTGTTGGGGGTATGAATGTTGGAGAAACCATTGAAGGCTTGGAACGCTACCCGATTAACGTTCGCTACCCGCAAGACTACCGTGACTCGGTTGTTAAACTGCAAAACCTACCACTGGTAACCCCCAACGGCGCACGCATCGCACTCGCAGACGTGGCAGATATTCGTTATGAAGATGGTCCACCGATGATCAAAACCGAAAACGCGCGTCCAAACGGTTGGGTTTTCGTGGATATCGAAGGTCGTGACCTAGGCTCATACGTCGTGGAAGCACAACAAGTAGTAGCAGATCAACTTGAATTACCTGCGGGTTATTCGCTGGCTTGGTCAGGTCAGTACGAATACATGGAACGCGCCAAAGACCGCTTAAGTGTCGTAGTACCAATCACTATTGCGATCATCATGATGCTACTTTACTTCAGCTTCCGCCGTGTAGGTGAGGTGCTGATCATCATGCTGACGCTGCCTTTAGCAATGGTTGGTGGCTTATGGCTGATGCATTATCTGAACTACAACTTCTCTATTGCCGTGGGGGTTGGGTTTATCGCACTCGCCGGCGTTGCGGTGGAGATAGGCGTCATCATGCTGGTGTATCTCAACCAAGCATGGCACCACCGAAAACTGGATGCAGAAGAGAAACAACGACCGCTTCAAGCGCGGGATCTTACAGACGCAATTCGCGAAGGTGCTGGCTTACGTGTGCGGCCTGTCATGATGACCGTATTAACGGTAATCATTGGTCTTATTCCAATCATGTACGGTGAGGGAACCGGCTCTGAAGTGATGCAACGCATCGCTGCACCGATGATTGGTGGCATGGCCTCTGCCCTGCTGTTAACGCTGCTTGTGCTACCTGCCATCTTCAAGCTGTGGAAACAGCGTGAAGTGAAATCAACTCAACACCAAGATAAATAACAACGAGCGCCATTATTCAGAGAGTAATGGCGCGATAGCTCATTGATAGTAAAGGAAATCAACATGAAAAAGACTCTTATCACTTTTGCTCTAACCATGGTATCGGGTGGCGTATTTGCTCAAATAGATAACTCAAACATGAACCACGAAAATATGGAGCATGGTCAAATGGATCACGGTTCCATGAACATGGATAAAATGCCGATGGATCATGGAAAAATGGATCATTCTGGTATGAGCGGCATGCCGGGCATGTCAGCGGTTGGTATGCCTGCAAATGGCGCAAAACCAGACAAAGTCGTTCATGTACTCTTAACGGATGATATGAAAATTACATTCAAAAAAGATGTGACAATAGAACCGGATGATGTGGTTCAATTTGTGGTAATGAATACAGGCAAAATCAATCACGAATTTACCATTGGCTCAGCAGAAGAACAGCTTAAACATCGTGAAATGATGAAAACCATGTCTGGCGATCACATGCATGACTCCGGCAATGCTGTCACTGTTGAACCAGGCAAAGCGAAACAACTCTTGTGGCACTTCCATGGCGATAAAAATGTAGAGTTCGCGTGTAATATCCCCGGACATGCAGAAGCCGGCATGGTCAAAAAAGTGGAACTGTAGTGAGACCGGATTAACGTATTAACACGGTTCATAGACGTTAAACGTAAATACAAAAGGAGCTAATATCAGCTCCTTTTTATTTCGCCCCAAATGCTAGATTATCGCATCACAAACAGCTCTTCATGATAGTGATGTTCTGTATCAAAACGATATGCCTCTAACTCTTTTTTCAGGGTTCGAGAAAATACCTCCGGTCCACAGAAATAAAACTCATAACGCGATAAATCGCCGCATTCCTTCGCAATTTGTTCAACATTAAGTCGAGGTGAAATCGCAGTATCTATCACGTTCAGTTTCACTTGTGCCTGACGCGCAGCATTCCATAGTTCATCCACTAAATGACTATCTAAGCCACGTGTGCAATAAAACAAATGCACTGGCGGATGTCTTTTTAACGCTTTCAATGAAGATAAGATAGCAAAGAACGACGCTATCCCGACACCACCAGCAACCCAAACTTGCGGCTTGTTGACATCAAACTCTAAACGCCCATACGGTCCTTCAACAACAACCTCATCGCTCGCTTTCACGCGCTGGTACAAATTGGTCGTGAAATCGCCTAGCTCTTTGATCAAAAAGCGAATCTCTGGATCGTGCTCACCTGAAACAATCGTAAACGGATGCGGATCTTCATTACCAAAACGAACATAAGCAAACTGCCCGGCTTTGTGTCCTTGCCAAGGTTTTCCTTGACCGTTATTGCTTGGCGCCAAAACCAGCTCCATCACGCGCGCTTGAGGGAAGTAGCGAGTCGACACCACTTTGGCGGGATAGCGATTCGCTCGTCCGACAAAGCCAAACAAACTATAAACGGCAGCCGCAGAGCCCGTCAATGCAAAACCAAAAGCGATAAAATGAATGGGATCGCCCCAGTACGCGTGCTTGATCAGCAAAACGGAGTGAACAGCAACCATCAAATACACCACAGCCATTAAACGATGGGATAACTTAAACGGTTTGTATTTAACAACAGTCCAGAGTGACACTGCCAGCAATACCAATAGAAAATAAAAGCCCCACTCACCTAAATCCAAGCCTATATCACGCAGTTCTTTAACCCATAACTCAAAACCAACGAAGTTATTGCCTGATGGCCCAGCTCCAGTGTGTTTTACTGGTTTTTCCAACCAACCAGCAGCAACGAGCCACTTCGGCACTTTATACATAAGCCAATGGATCACACCCAAACTGACGCCTGCTATACTTAACCACTTGTGTACTCGATATGCCTTGTCCATGCCATGAACCCATTGCTCTATCACAGGTAAGCGCAGCGCCAGCACCATCGCAATAGACATCAAAGCTAACGACAAAACACCAGAATATTGAATAAGCGCGGAGCGCCATTGGAAGAATTGGGTCGAGGAAAGCAGTTGCGGTTCACTCATCCACCACAACACAGACACGGCGGCAATTATCATCCATACAAAATTTCGTACAGTTTTCATGAACATCACTCTCAAATTGACGACAACTCTAGTTTAGTTTTTCTAGCGTAATGCAACGTCAATATTCGTAAAGTTGAGTAAACCCACAATATACCTAAGGTCAATAACAAACTTGGAGGTATTGCGCAGAATCCTACAAAAAATCGACATGGATTTAACAGTGGTTAGAGTATTCGCTCGTTATAGTTTGCGTAACATCGCCACAGTGCGAACCAAAACCAAAATGAAGAACACGACGCATGAAAAAGTTATTTTTGTTGGCTGGGCTAATGGTTTGCTCAACCCTAAGTTACTCTTCCCAACTGAATGAAGACATTTCTCTCATCGAACAACAAACCTCAAGCAGAATTGGAGTCTCGGTTTGGGATACGCAAACCGATGAGCGCTGGGATTACCGTGGCGATGAACGCTTCCCACTCATGAGCACATTCAAAACCTTGGCTTGCGCCACAATGCTAAGTGATATGGACAGCGGTAAGCTAAGTAAAAATGCGACCGCGAAAATCGATGAGCGCAGCATCGTTGTGTGGTCTCCAGTGATGGACAAACTCGCAGGCCAAAGCACACGCGTAGAGCACGCTTGTGAAGCCGCGATGTTGATGAGTGATAATACTGCTGCCAACTTAGTATTGAATGAAATCGGCGGCCCTAAGGCCGTGACAATGTTTCTGCGATCAATTGGTGATAAAGCGACGCGCCTAGATAGATTAGAACCACGTTTGAACGAAGCGACACCGGGAGACAACCGCGACACAACCACACCTAACGCCATGGTAAACACTCTGCGAACCTTGATTGAAGGAGAAACGTTGTCTTACGAGTCTCGCGTGCAATTAAAAATCTGGATGCAGGACAACAAGGTTTCAGACTCGTTAATGCGTTCAGTATTACCAACAGGTTGGTCTATCGCCGACCGCTCTGGTGCGGGTGGTCACGGTTCGCGTGGTATTAACGCAATCATATGGAAGGAAAACCATCGTCCTGTTTACATTAGTATCTATGTCACAGAAACCGAGCTATCACTGCAAGCCAGAGACCAGCTCATCGCGCAAATCAGTCAGTTGATTTTACAGAAATACAAAGATAATTAATTCACTGCTTACGTATTTACTTTCCTAAGTTCACCCTCTTTGCCCTTCTCTTCCCTGAAGGGCTTTCCTATTCTTTGGTTCTACCTCAAAAACACCCCTTATTGAGTAATGACTTACTTATAAATAGGTATAACATTTATTCATTTAGGCGTGAGTTAACGCCCACATTAAGCAATTGAACACACATGGATGGCGATAAATAAACCATAATCTTACGTAGAAACGCATTTTTCTTGAAAATAGCTTCGTGTAACTTATTGTTGGTATTTGCAACATCGCAAGGAGATGTCTATTGAGACTTGAAAGAACTTTTAACCCTGATGACTTATCGATGCAGAATATGGAAAGTCCGATCTGTATGCCGATAGGGTTTGTTCACTTTTTAGCTCAATCGGAAACATTGCAGCAGGTGCTTGATACGGTCGCAGAATGGATAAATCGTATATTCAATTCCGACCGCGCGAGTATCACGCTTTATGAAAATGATGATCATCTAAAGGTCTACTCTTTCTCTGGTAATAAAGCGATTCCGGCTGAATTCTTGGTACCTATTCACCGAGCTTTTGTTGGCCGAGTGTTCAAAAAACAACAACTGATGATCTGTGACGATGTCACTCAATCTGATGAGGTCGATTGTGTGATGCTGGCATCCAATGGCATGGGGACGTGTATGGATGCGCCTTTAATGCACGGTAAAGTCTGTTTGGGCACGCTTAATGTTGCACATCATCAAACGCACACTTATACAAACGAACAAGCGGCACAGCTTCAGTGCATCGCTAACTGGATTGCTTTAAACATTGCTCTTCATATACAAATTATGAAAATGGAGCATCTCGCCACAACGGATGATCTGACTGGCATTCCAAACCGCAGAGAATTCATGCGACAAATCGAAAGCCGCTTGACTGAATACCGCACCCAAGGCATTGACTTCCATGTTGCTATTCTAGATTTAGACAACTTTAAGAGCCTTAATGATCGGTTTGGTCATGATGCTGGCGATAAATCGCTGATCCATGCAGTCAACACCATTCAAAGTCATCTACTTGACTGTGACTTACTTGCCAGAGTTGGCGGTGAAGAGTTTGCCATCGTACTAAGAAGCCGGTCATCGCAAGAAGCCCTAAACACATTAGAAACGATTCGCAATGCGCTAGAAACTACGACGATTCAACACTCAGGTCGTGATATGAGCTTTACCGCTAGTATTGGTGTAACTCAAGTCTGTAGCTTGGATGACTCGTTTGAACCACTCGTAAAACGCGCCGACTTAGCCCTTTACAAAGCTAAAGAAACCGGTAGAAACCGTGTTGAGGTTCATAAAACAGAAGAAAACTAGAAAAGAGAGTGATAAAAAAGGTAGCGACTTGTTGCGCTACCTTTTATAAATTCTAACCCGCCTAAAATAAGTAATACGAACTTTAAGCCAGTTTAGAAATAAGAGTGAGCAAATTTAATTATGCTTTCTTAAGATCTTTAGCTGGGTAAGTTAGCGTTTTCTCGCCTGCTTTTACGTGTGTGTAAAAACCGCCACTGCTTAAACCTGTAACAACCATTTCGCCAAGATCGATACCTTTAGTCGCTACTACTACGTCACCGATTGAAAACATATTGAATACCTTGTTTATTTAGATTAAGACACTAAGTCGTTGCGCGGTATTTAATATGATATTAGGCAAACCACCTAATCGAATTTTTTATCGTAAAGATTAATTTTTATTTGGCGTGAACTCTAAGTTTCCATATTGAAAAAACCACAATATTTCCCAAAAACAGATGCGCTATTCTTGTTAAATACGTTAAGATTTTCTAGCATCAATTGCGGAGGTTTACTCCGCCTCATTGGAGATAAATGATGAAGAAAGGCCTAAAAATGCGTGCACTAGAACGCTCTGATTTGCGCTTTATTCACGAACTAAATAACAACCGAAATATCATGGCCTACTGGTTCGAAGAGCCTTATGAATCTTATGATGAGCTCGAAGAACTGTACCGAAAACATATACATGATGACGCAGAAAGACGCTTTGTGGTTGAAGATGAAGACGGCATAGTGATTGGATTGGTCGAACTTATTGAGATCAACTACATTCACCGAAGCGCTGAGTTTCAGATAATCATCGCCCCAGAGCATCAAGGACGAGGTTATGCGACAGAGATGATTAATCGTGCATTGGATTACTCCTTCTCGATTCTTAATCTACGTAAAATATACTTATTGGTCGCAGTGGATAATGAAGTCGCTATTCATTTATATAAGAAATGTGGTTTTATTGAAGAAGGCCATTTAGTAGAAGAATACTTTATTAACGGAGCCTATAGCGATGTTAAGCGCATGTATATATTAAAACACCAATATCAGAAAAAGATCGAAGAAAAGAACGCGATTCACTAATTTATTCCATCAAAGTAAAAACGCAGCCATCGTTGCTGCGTTTTCAATTTACTCAAATTGATATTGGTAAGATAATGCGACGCGCCTATCTGCCTCATCTAAATACGTGTTGTTGTCCATGACAAACGTCATTACGTTAAACGAGTGACGTTTATTCACGAGATAACCAAGGCCGATACCACCAAAGAAGCCTTTGTAGTTCTCTCCTTCACTGTTTTCTGAGCCGTAAGTGCCTGCTGCGAAGCTGATTAACGTCAGCTCTTTGGTAAACGATTTCAGCGCAAATGCACCAACGTAACCGCTGCTGCCTGAAGAGCTCATCATATTGAAGCCATTCTCTGCACTTGGAGTGCCCGTAAAGTTAGGCTCGCTACAGTTGCTGCCTGCTGCACCGTCACAAACAGGAACATCACCAGTGTTGTACGTATAGCCAGCCATTGGGAAAATTTGGAAGCCTGCTGGCTCAATCCCGAAATAACTTAGCGGCATAAAGGTACCAACGCTGTAGTTGGTTTGATCCGCGCCGTTTACGTATTCATTTTTACCGAAGTTGAAGTTCACGATACCGACCGGAAACAACCACGAGCCACCAATACGCCACTCGCTCGCATCATCATTGATACGCAGGTTAATTTTGCGCGCTTGGTCAAGCGCAAGTGAGCCCGAGAATGAGATGTTTTGATCATCAAAATCGTAGTTGTTTGCGTACGACGCGCCAAATTTCGTAATGACTTTTGTTGGGTCATCCGCCAACTTGTTTTTATTGTCTTTTACTCGGTGATCGGCACCATGAGCCAGCGTACTGACCAACAAAGTCGTACACACTAACGCTAGTTTATTTTTCATTTTTTAGTCCTTTGAGATGTTGAATACCCGCACTTAGCTGCGCAGATACTTTTTGAATCATCACTCACTGGATGTGACAAAAGCGCCCTAACTACCTTAGATGGCGTGACGGCATCCAGTGCAGGTAGTTAGGGTAGAATGGCCTGTAAGAAAGGCGTTTTAGCGATTAGGAATGATTAGTTTTTCCAGTTGTAGCTCATGCTCATGAAGTACAGAGCAGGCTCATCAAAGCCAGCTTGTAAGCTTGGCGTTTCTGACGATTCCATCAAGATCGCTTCAAACGCGAAACCGATTGAGTTTTCTGAATCCAATGTGTAATCAATGCCTGTGCCAATGCGGTACGCCTTGCCAGTAGGAACGGTTATGTCACCGTTTGATTGGCTTTCATACATGCTGGTATCGAATGCAAAACCTGCATTCCACATCATTTTTTCATTCAGTTTGTACTGAGTACCCAATGCGATTTGGTAAGTGTCTTGTGTCTCTACGTTCAGCGTGGTTGTGTATTCGCTCCAGTCTTGCCAGTTCACGTTCCACATCACCGCTAGGTCATCATTCACTTCATGGTAAGCACTGAAGATCAGTTGTTGTGGAGCAATGGAGTTACTATTGTCGAATTCAAATTCGGTTTCAGAAGAATAAGACAGACCAAGACGCGTGCCTGGTGTTGCCTCATAAAGCACACCTACTCGGCCGTTGACTTGAGTATCTTGGTCTTCGTCTAAGTATTTTTTATGCACGCCAGAGCTAGCCAACGTCCCTTCAGCTTCTACTTCATACATACCGTACTGAATGCCAAGCGCCGCACCCACAGACCAGTGATCATTGATGCGGTAAGAAGCGGAAGGTTGAATGGTCAAGGCTTGTGTCGTTGCTGTAGGAATATCTAAATGATTACCCAAAAGACCTTCGTACTCGAGACCAAGGCCGTAGTTGCCATATAAACCAATACCCAGCGTCCATTTGTCGTTCACTTGTTGGCTGTAAAATGCCGACGCCATAGGAACAAAACCAATCACGTTGCCAGCATCGCCAGTCATCGTGTCTAGTTGCGCGTCACCGTAAAGGCCAATCAGGTTACCAGAGAAAGATTTACCAGAAACATTCGCCAGACCAGCCGGGTTTGCAGCCATTACTGAGGCATCTTGCGCACGAGCCGCCATACCAGCGGATGCCAAACCAATATCCGATGCTGTTGTTTCGTAAAGGTATAACCCACCCGCTTGCGCAGCAGCACACGTCAGTAGAGAGCTCGCTACGACGATTTTTGAAAGATTTTTCATGCTAAAACCTATTATTGTTAGGGGAACCCACGCTGCGACGGTGGTTGTATATCAATGAAAGGCATTGGCCAATCGCACACAGCGTGGGGGTGTTGTGGAGTCAGTCGGTTGAAATCAGCGTTATTGCTCGCTCACCTCAAGTTGAGTGGGTTTCTTTCGCTTAAACTTCTCGCGCAGAGATTGCATCATCACGAAGAACACTGGCGTCAGCAACGTGCCTACAAACGTAGAGAGAATCATGCCGCCGAATACCGCAAAGCCCAGTGAGTGACGAGATGCCGCACCAGCACCCGATGCAATCACCAACGGGAATACCCCCCAGATGAAGGCGAATGCGGTCATCTGTACTGCTCGGAAACGGATTCGAGCAGCTTCTTTGGCAGCATCAATGATGGATAAGCCCTTTTCTTCTCGCAGAACTTTGGCAAATTCCACGATAAGAATCGCCACTTTGGCGGACATACCGATCAAGATGACCACACCAATCTGCACGTACAAATCGAACGGTTGTCCCACCAGCAGTAGCGTGCCCATTGCGCCGAGAATCGCGACTGGAACCGCCATCATTACCGCAGCAGGAATAGTCCAACTTTCGTACTGAGCCACCAAGAACAAGTAGGTGAACAGCAAAGACAATGCGAACGCGATTGGTGCCATGTTGCCTGCTTTCATCTCTTGGTAAGTCATGCCTGACCACTCGTACGAGTAACCACTTGGCAAAGACTCTGCAGCCAGTTTTTCAATGGCTTTTACAACATCACCCGAGCTGTAACCTGGCGCTGGCGCACCGTTCACGGTTGCAGAACTGAACATGTTGTAGTTCGACAAGGTATCAGGGCCGAAGATCGGCTTCACTTTCACTAGCGTTGCCAGTGACACCATTTTTCCAGAGCTAGAACGAACAAACAGATGGTCGATGTCGTCGATGTTGTCACGGTATTGCTCTTCTGCTTGCACTTTCACTTGGTACGAACGACCAAACAAGTTGAAGTCAGAAATGTAGGCACCGCCCAACTGTGCTTGCAGTGTGCTGAAGATTTCATTCAACGGTACGCCCATCGAAATCGCTTTATCGCGGTCAATATCGATGTAACGTTGCGGAATGTTCGCACGGAAAATCGAGAACGCACGCGCCACTTCTGGCAGTTGATTGATTTGGGCAACAAAATCAGCGGTTGTTTTTGCCAACTCTTGTGGAGAACGGCCCAAGTTGTCTTGCAGCACAAGGTTGAAACCATCCACCGCACCCATGCCTTTGATTGCCGGCGTCGCGAAAACGAACGAAGCGGCATCTGGCGTTGAGTTCAGCATTTGGTTAACTTTATTCATCAATGCGCGTTGGTGTAGCTCAGGGGCTTTACGTTTGCTCCAGTTATCCAGTTTGATGATCAACATGCCCGAGTTTGGAATCGACGCCATGTTAATTACCGAGAAGCCCGCAACCGAAACCACGTTCTCCACACCTTCCATCTGTTTTAGCTCATCAACGTACTTCTTCATTAATGGTGCAGTACGCTGCAATGCTGATGCGTCTGGCAAACGCATTTCGACCATGAACACGCCTTTATCTTCGTTCGGTACGAAAGAAGAAGGTACGGTCATGAACGCAAACGCCAGCACCGCAATAAGCGCGCCATACACACCGATACTCAGCACAATGCGGCGGCTCAAGAAGCCAACTAAACCTTGGTATTTGCGCGTTATTGCTTCAAAACCTCGGTTAAACGCACGCAAAGGCGCAATAGGTTGCGAGTGAGTAGATTTCAACATCAACGCACAAAGCGCTGGCGTTAACGTTAATGCGTTGATCGCAGAGATCAGCACCGACACACAGATGGTGACCGCGAACTGGTTGAACATTCGACCAGAAATACCCGGCAATAGCGCAACCGGTACGAATACCGCCAACAAAATAAGCGTTGTTGCCAATACAGGACCCGTCACTTCTTTCATGGCTTGGATCGTGGCCGGAATCGGGTCTAAATGCTCTTCATGGATAACCCGCTCCACGTTCTCCACCACGATGATCGCATCGTCCACCACGATACCGATGGCGAGGATCAAGCCAAACAACGAGATGGTGTTAATGGTCATGCCCATCACGCCCATGATTGCGAACGTCGCAATGATGGAAACCGGAATCGCTAAGGTTGGAATGATGGTCGCTCGCCAGTTCTGCAAGAAAACGTACACAACGAAGGTGACAAGAAGTACCGCAATCACCAGTGTCTCGTACACTTCATCAATAGACGTCTCTACGTATTCGGTAGAGTCATACGCGATGTCGTAGACCAAATCATCTGGGAACGATTTCTCGTACTCTTTCATGGCCTCTTTCACGCGTTCCATCACGTCTAGCGCGTTCGCTGTCGGCAACTGGTACAAGGCCAGAACGGCGGCTGGTTCGTTATTCATACGACCATCAGCTTCGTAACCTTGTGCGCCAACTTCCACACGAGCCACATCTTTCAAGCGAATCAAAGAACCTTTCTTGCTCGCGCGGATGATGATGTTCTCGAACTCTTCCGCAGAAGTAAGTCGACCTTTGGTTTGCAAAACATATTGATATTGCTGGTCACCCGGAGCTGGCATACCACCGATCTTACCCGCCGCCACTTGGATGTTTTGCGTTTTAATTGCGCCAATAACATCACTAGCGGAAAGCTTCAAGGTGGCCAGTTTATTTGGGTTCAACCAAATACGCATTGAGTAGTCTTTCTTACCCAACAGCGTAATGTCACTCATACCTTCGATACGTTTTAAACGCTCAACAATATTGAGATCCGCATAGTTAGAGAGGTAGATACTATCGTGAGACTGTTTCGGGGAACGCAGTGTAATAACGCCCAACATGTCAGAAGATTTCTTCTTAACCGTCACACCGATTTGGTTTACTTCTTGTGGGAGAGAAGACGTCGCTTGCGCCACCAAGTTGTTCACACGAACTTGCGCCATATCGCCATCTGCACCCACTCGGAAATAGATACGTAGTGTGTATGAACCATCGTTACCAATCACAGAAGACATGTAAATCATGTCTTCAACGCCGTTGACTTTGGCTTCTATCGGCTGTGCAACCGTCTTTTTAACCACGTTCGCGTTTGCACCCGGATACATGGTGCTCACCGTAATTACCGTCGGAGAGATTTGAGGATACTCAGAAATTGGCAAGACTTTCAGGGCGATCATACCCATCAATGTCATCGCCAGTGAGATCACCAAAGCAAACTTCGGCCGGTGAATGAAAAATTTACTTAACATCAGTACTCACTCAGCCTTGTTCACTCTGTAGTTCAACGTCTTTCACCGTTGCACCCGGACGCACTTTTTGTAGACCATTGACGATGACTTTTTCGTTAGCCGCCAAACCAGTCAGCACAGCACGTTTCACACCGTAGGTCTGACCGAGTTCAACGTTACGACGAGACACCACGTGATCATCACCAACCACCATGACGTAGTCACCCGCTTGGTCTTGCTGAACAGCCGCCGATGGGATAAGCAAACCATCAATGGTTTTGTTGCGCAGCTTGATGGTCAAGTTGCCATATTCACCCGGCATAAGCGCGTAAGTTGGGTTATCGAATTGTGCTTCTGCTCGAATTGAGCCTGTTTCTAAATCGATCTTGTTGCCAACGGCGTAGATCTTGCCATCAAGCGGATACAATGAACCGTCTGAAAGCGTCAGTGTTAAATCAACATCCAGTTTGTCATCGTTACGATGAGCCACATCAATCGCGCTTCTTACGCGGCGGTAGAGCTTCTCATCCACATCAAAGCCAAAGCGAATTGGGTCGATTTGAGTGATCGAAACAAGAGGAACGAGTTGAATTTTCGAAATACGGTCACCCACTCGGAAGTTGCTGAAACCCACGCGGCCAGAGAAAGGAGCACGCACAGAGCTAAATTCAAGATCGAGCCTTGCTGAAACCAGCGTCGCTTTCGCCTCTTCTACCGAAGCAATCGCTGCGGCGTGCGCAGCAATGGCATCATCGTATTGCTGCTCACTGATGCTTTTATCTTTGATGAGTTTCTTCACACGTTCTGCATCACGCGTAGTTTGAACGAGTTGTGCTTTGGCTTTTTGCAACGACGCTTTTGCATACGCCAGTGCCGCTTTGTAAGGACGGTCGTCGATTTCAAACAGCAATTGGCCTTTTTCGACCATATCGCCATCTTTAAAATGAATCGCGGTTAATTCGCCACCGACTCGAGGCATAATATCAACGTCATTTACCGCTTCAGTTCGACCGATAAAAGTATGATAAGGAGTGATTTTTGTTTCGGTTAGAGTAACGGTTTCAACAGAGGGTGCTTGGGCAGTTTTCGTTGCGATATCGCCAGTTTTGCATCCTGATAGTAATGCAGAAGATATAGCAATAGATACCAACGCAAATTTATATTTGGCTTTCATGATAAACCTACTTTATGTAGAAAGTGCCCTAGCCTAAATATTTAAATATATGGATAAACACACTTTCTATTCTGGAAATAAACGAGGGAGTTAGAATTGGGAGTTAGAATTGGTAGTTAAATTCGATACGGTGATCACCATCACCGAAATTAACGTGCTCATTCCAGTTTGCAAAGTAACGAATATTTGCGCGAGGATTAATTTGATAAGACAACGCAAACTCATGAGTTAAGATATTATCTTCACCCGCGTAATAAGTATCTTTATATTGACTAGACCCTGACAATGTATGCATATACATTGGGTTGTAGTTAATCCAGATTTTATCGGTTAATTCAATTTTTGAGTACATACCGACAACGGTGAAAGTACCTGGAATTTCATAACCTTTGTCATCACCACTAAAATCATTAGCAATAGTGACACCCGCACCAGCTAAAGGAAATAACTGCAACATGCCAAACTTAGGTAGGCCTTGAATAAAGCTATAAGATGCATCTAATTTATCGTTATCAACATCGTAGTTTACATCTAATTGACGCCCTAGACCTTTTGCGACTTCTACTTGGAAATTACGTAGTCGGAAAGAGTCAATGCTGTCATCAACATTGGCATACATTGGATCGTCATTGTCGCGAATGCCAAATAGCTCACCACCAATGCCTTTCATTTCGATGATGTTCATCGCCATGGTGCCAGGCTGGCTAGATTGGTAAGTTTGACCGATTTTGATGTTCGCGCCTTTGTCAGTAATACCAAAGCCTGCTTGGGTGTAAACCGCAAGTGGGTCAGACATATCTTGTAGTTCTTCGTCATTATTTGTCTGAGCATAAGCAGAAGACGCGAGTTGAAGGGCTGCTGCCATGATAACAACAGACGGTTTCACTAAATTCATAAAACTGTATCCATTTTAATGATTATAAAATTATTCACGTCATGAGGTCATCATAAATAGCAAGCAACACAACTCGCTTTGGATAATATAAATTATCAAAGCAAATTTAATAATGACGAAACATAAGACGTTTTAATTAAAATAAAATAAAGCGTCGTAAAAGTTCAATCACTGCTACTTATATCTTATATAACTTGAAATTTGGTAAACTTTACTAAGAAGGGAATATTAAAACTTATGAAAATTCAATTATCATTAGAACAAATGATTAATTAAATTTACCATATAAATAAGGAGTGCAATGGTGTTAGGTGATCGCGATCAAGTTTTATTTGTATCGTATATTACTCTTCAGGTAAAGAAGAGAGTTGTAATAAATTGCAAATACCTTAATTTAATTAGCCTTGCGGTCAATTTAGAATAGTTACTCCACAATAAATTGAAAGGAAATCACACTCTGTGATCTCCTTTTATTTTCGAGTGCAAAAGCACCAATGCATTTCGTTAACTAAAAACGCAAACGATTCGCACTATTGCAGTTTCTCTATCCCCATATTGAATAGTGCAAAGCTATAAATATCTGCATTTGTCTCAATTATTTTACGCGTTGGTGTGCCAGCACCATGTCCTGCATTGGTTTCGATGCGAATCAAGGTCGGATTTGAACCCGCCTGTTTTGACTGCAACTCAGCAGCAAATTTGTAAGAGTGAGCAGGAACAACACGATCATCATGATCACCCGTTGTAATCAATGTTGCTGGGTATTCCACCCCCGCTTTTACATTGTGCACTGGCGAATAACCTTTCAGATATTGGAACATCTCTTTACTTTGCTCTGCCGTACCGTAGTCATACGCCCAACCAGCACCTGCGGTAAAAGTATGATAACGCAGCATGTCCAGTACGCCGACTGCTGGCAGCGCCACTTTAAACAGCTCTGGACGTTGCGTCATAACTGCCCCCACTAACAAGCCACCATTCGATCCACCGTTAATGGCTAACTTGTTTGATGACGTTACCTTTTCATCAATTAGGTATTCAGCCGCCGCAATAAAGTCATCAAACACATTTTGCTTTTGCATTTGAATGCCAGCGTTGTGCCACTCTTTACCATACTCCCCACCGCCACGAATGTTCGCTACCGCGTAAACACCACCAAGCTCCAACCAAGCCGCACGTGTCGGGCTAAAAGATGGTGTGAGGCTGATGTTGAAACCACCATAACCATATAGGATGGTTGGTGCACTGCCGTCCATCGGTGTCCCTTTTTTATAGGTGATGATCATCGGCACTTTTGTTCCGTCTTTTGAGGTGTAAAACACCTGGCGAGAGTCATACAAAGCTGGATCAAATGGCGCTTTAGATTTGTAGTACACCTCGCTATCACCACCTTTGATGTTCAGACGATACGTAGTGCTTGGCATCTTGTAGTTGGTGAAAGAATAGTAGACTTCGGTTTCTTCTTTTTTACCCGAGAAACCGTATGCGCTGCCAATATCAGGCAATTTGATTTCTCGGATGAGTTTGCCGTTCATGTCGTATTGCTTCACCATCGAGATCGCATCAACAATATAGCTGGCAAACAAGTTGCCACCCGCGGTAGAAACACGTAACACGTTCTTTGTTTCAGGGATCAAATCTTTCCAGTTTTTGGGCTGCGGCTGACTCGCATCCACCGTCACGACGCGTTTGTTCGGCGCGTTAAGGTTCGTAACCAAGTACAGCTTCGTGCCTTGGTTGTCTATCACCCAAGTATCAGAACTGGTGTTGTCTAAAATGGTTTTAAGCGGGCTGTTTGGCTTACTCAAATCTTTAAAGAACAGTTTGTTACCCGATGTCGATACGCTGGCTGAGATAAACAAGTAGCGTTCATCATCCGACGTATAGCCGCCAACATAACGGTATTTCTCTTCCTCAAAACCTCCGAAAATCAGCTTGTCTTCACTTTGTTTCGTCCCAAGCTTATGAAAGTAGAGCTTGTGTTGATCTGTCTTCGCGGAGAGTTCACTCCCCTGTGGCTTGTCATAACTCGAGTAATAGAAACCTTGATTGCCGAGCCAACTGATGCCGCTGAACTTAATATCCACCAGCGTTTCACCGACTGGCTTTTTGGTTTCTGTGTCTAACACAATGACTTTGCGCCAATCGCTACCGCCTTCCGAAATGCTGTATGCAACCAACGAACCGTCTCGTGAAAAGCTCACTCCCGCTAATGATGTGGTGCCATCCTCACTAAAAGTATTTGGATCGAGGAAAATTTCTGCTTCACCATCACCTAACTGCCGATAAAGCACATCTTGGTTTTGTAACCCGTCATTTTTGTAGAAATAAGTGAACTTACCCTCTTTGAACGGTTGGCTTTGCTTTTCGTAGTCCATGAGCTTAGTGATGCGCTCTTCAATCTGCTCGCGGTAAGGGATTTTCGACAGATAATCAAACGTCAGTGCATTTTGTGCCTTCACCCATTCTGCGGTTTCTAGGCTGAGATCGTCTTCCAACCAGCGATAAGGATCACTCACTTTTGTACCAAAGTAGTCATCGACAACATCCACTTTTTGTGTGGTTGGATACGTGATGGCTTTCGGGGTTACCTGTTCAACCGACGATTGCGCCGCTTCATTTGCATGCGCCACAGACAATACACTTCCGAGTGCGAGAGCCGTTGCGAACGCTAGGGTGTTCTTTTTCATGAAATTCCTTTTTATTTTTCTGTTGTCTTTTTGTGCAATACATCAGAACTCTACTATATATCGACAAAATGAATCTAATTTCATTAAACGAGTTGTGAAAGCCATCCTAACTCCCTCATTTCCCGCCAATTCTACATATCGGTAAGTGGCGGTGTAGAGCTTAGGAACAACGCTGAAGAGCTACGATGGCGTTTACTCTCTTTCGTTTAATTCAGTTCGATTTGACGCAAAACCCCAGACTCAGAAGCGAAATCTTGGTCGTGACTAATCAGAACAAATCCACCTTTGTATGCATTTAACGCCTGACTAAGCATTATTTTTGAATCGAGATCGAGATGGTTATCTGGCTCATCAAGCAGCAGCAAAGGCAGAGAGTGTTGGTGGCTGACGATCAGCATCGCGAGCTTCATCTTCTCGCCACCACTGAGTACGCATCCCAACCGAAACACAGCGTCTCGACGAAAACCGATCCCCGCCAATAAGGTTCTCGCTTCACTTTCCGTCATCTCTTGGCAGGTCTCCATTACGTTCTCAAGTAACGAAAGATTTGGATTCACTGCGCCAAAGTGTTGGTCGAGATAATACAAGGGAGTATTCACTTGCAGCTCACCACTGAGCAACGACAACTCGCCAAGCAACGTCTTTAACAAGGTTGACTTTCCGCAGCCATTTTTCCCTTTGAGATGGACTTTATCGTTCGCAAAAATCTGCAAAGTGATAGGAGTAGAATCCCCAAAAGGCAATATACCTTCTTGTATCGACAACACTTTTCGCGAACGGTTCGGATTATCTGCAAGATAAAGCTTTTGCGCTTTGAGCTGCTCATGTCGCGATAGCAACGCCCGCTCTTTGGCTTGTAAATGCGCTTGTCTGAGTTGCTCATTCTTATTGCGATTTGAGGCGTTGGCGGTCGCGCTATCCTTTTTGCCATCAAGCAAAATTTTGGGCTGACTGCCGTCTTTGCGCAGTTTGTTCCCTTGCGCGGCGCGTTGGTCTGCTTTTTCGCGATTTTTCTGGGCTTGCTCAGCTAACCGTTTATTCTGTTTATCGACCTGCGCTAACTGCCTTTCGATCGCTTGTAGCTCAGTGCGTTTTTGCTCGGCATACACATCGTAATTTCCACCAAAAACCTGTAAACCTAGGCCCGATAGTTCCCAAATTTCCTCCATTGATCGCAGCAGCTCACGATCGTGACTGATGAGTAAAATCGCGCCGCCGAAATGCGTCATAGACTCTATCAGCCATTGTTTCGCCTCGGTATCGAGGTGATTGGATGGCTCATCGAGAATCAAAAGCTCCGCTTCGTTTTCAAACAATTGCCATAACTGCAAACGCGCCAACTGACCACCACTGAGCCGAGCACATGAGAAATCAGGGTCTTGCGGCAAGCCCATCGCAGCAAGCTGCTGTTTGAGTTTCGGTTCAATATCCCACTGTTCGCCAACCAGTTCGAACCAATGCTCAGAAACATCACCTTGTTCAATCTGCTTCAAAGCATGCAAGACCGAGTCTGTTCCCAGAAACTGGGCGATCGATTGCTGACCTGAAAGCAAATCAGACGGCTGCTGGCGATACATCATGAAAGAAGAGGGAAAAGTCACAACACCGCTGGAAGGCTGAGTTTCTCCCGCCAAAATTGAAGCCAAAAGTGACTTACCGATGCCATTGCGCCCAACCAAACCAACACGTCGTTTAGTCATGGAACAAGAAATAGACTGGAATAGCGTATCGCCATTATCAAACTGATGGCTAACATTAAAAGCTTGTAAAACTGGCATAATTTGCCTCCTGTATGACAGGGACAACAGCCGTAGCTATGATTTGAGATTGCAACAAAACGCGTGCACAAACGCATTAAGCTTTATGTACAGCTCGACGATAAACGTCAAATCAAAAAGTCGTCTTGTTGCAAAGAAATATCGGAAAGTGAGCTACGCCTACTAACCCTGCAGATCCAAAAAATAAGTAAAAATATGGATAACAGGTTTAGTTCTTCATGTTGGCGTAATCTCCTAGAGAAATGATTTGCGAAGTTTAGCGGGTTTTCTGACTAAAAAGCAAGCAGCATTATTTATCAAAACTTTGAACGATTTCGAGATCTTATCTACACAAATTTTGCCCAAGCCATACTATGCTTACAGTAAAGCTAATCCACATAAGGGCGTGGTAATGAAATACAAACATATCCTTGTTGCACTCGAACTGTCCGATGAGAGCACTGTTCTGATCGACAGAGCCGTAGCGATGGCTAACTATCTCGACTCCGATATTTCATTCATCCATATTGATGGAACTCACGGGGAAATTTATCGTGAGCTCGTAGACATTAAAGAGAACCCAGACCAAAGGCCGCTGAATGAGCACTCTATGGAATGTTTGAGAACATTCAGTGAGTACATGGATTATCCACTCAAACACTTCTTCGTGGGTACTGGTGATTTAGCCGATAAGCTCGAAATTACCATCAAAGAGCAAGAAGTGGACTTGTTGATTTGTGGACATCATCAAGATTTCTGGAGCAAAATCATTTCCTACTCAAGACATCTTATCAACAAGTCACCAGTCGATATTTTAGTCGTTCCTATTCATGATTAATTAGAATTTGACGCTTGCCAAAACCACCAACTTATTTGGTGGTTTTTTATTGATATTGAAACAGCTTAAGCACTTTTCCAAGCTAGCTTGACGGCCATTTATGAGTTACATTTTCTAACCAACCTGCGCTCCTACCGGGCATGGTTATTTAGATAGCAAGGATCCTTATGGCGAATAAAAAAGTATTAATTCTCTTTGCTCATCCTTCCCAGCATCGTTCAGAAGTGAATACTCCACTTTTCAAAGAAGCTCAAAAAATTGAAGGCGTGACATGTGTTGATCTCTATGGTGAATACCCTCGTTTCGATATCAATATCGACCGTGAACAACAACGCTTGCGTGAGCATGATGTAGTGGTTTTTCAATTCCCACTATATTGGTATTCAACCCCAGCAATTTTAAAAGAGTGGCAAGATCTGGTTTTGGAGTATGGCTTTGCTTACGGCACTGAAGGAACCGAACTACAAGGTAAAACCATGCTGTGCGTGCTTTCGGCCGGCGGCAAGGAAGAAGCTTATAAAGCCGAAGGCTACAACCATTTTACGATTCGGGAACTGCTCGCTCCTATTGAGCAAATGTCAGCGCTCACGGGTATGCACTACATTGCGCCTCTTGCTTTGTTCGGCGCACGTACTGCCGAAGAAGAAGGACGAATACCCCGTCATGTCGAACGGTACAAAAGCCTGCTAACAGCATTAGTCGAAGATAGACTGGATGTTGAAGCAGCTGCGTCATTAATCAAACTCAACAGCGCACTTCCGAAGCTCATCAAGGAGGCTTCATGACAGGGATATTCTTACAAGCCTTCGTGTATTTGATTGCCGCTGTAATTGCGGTACCACTTGCCAAGCGTTTAGGGCTCGGTTCCGTTTTAGGTTACCTCATCGCTGGTGTGGTAATTGGTCCAATTATCGGTTTAGTCGGTGAAGAAACAACGACAATTCAGCACTTTGCCGAATTTGGCGTGGTGATGATGCTATTCCTAGTGGGGTTAGAGCTAGAGCCTAAAATGCTCTGGTCAATGCGAAATCGTTTAATGGGCTTAGGCGGTCTTCAAGTTGGCGGTACCATCGCGGCGATTATGGGTATTGCCCTGTACTTTGAGCAGCCTTGGACCATTGCCTTAGCCATCGGTTTGATTTTCGCCCTCTCTTCTACCGCGATTGTTTTGCAAACTTTTAGCGAAAAAGGGTTAACGAAGACAGAAGGCGGACAAAACGCGTTCTCTGTTTTGCTTTTCCAAGATATCGCTGTTATCCCGATGTTGGCCTTTATTCCATTGTTGGCACTGCCGGAGTTAGTCGAACAAGCACAAAATGCTGTTCAAACTGCTGCTCAGCATCATGACGATTTAAACCTCGTGGCAGATTTACCGGGCTGGGCGTACGGAATAGTCATCACAGCATCGATTGCGATTGTTGTCGTTGGTGGTCACTTTTTAAGTCGACCTCTGCTGAGCTATGTTGCTAGCTCTGGGCTGCGTGAGATTTTTACCGCCACCGCATTGATGCTGGTGATCGGCATCGCAGCACTGATGAGTTTAGTTGGCTTGTCTCCAGCTTTGGGAACCTTCTTGGCTGGCGTTGTATTGGCGAACAGCGAATTCCGTCACGAGTTAGAATCCAATATCGAACCATTTAAAGGGTTGTTGCTGGGTCTGTTCTTCATCACCGTCGGCGCAGGGATCAATTTCTCGGTTCTATTTGGTGACTTATGGTTGATCATGGCACTGACCATTAGCGTGATGGTATTGAAAGCCTTGGTGCTGTTTATTCTCGCGCTGATATTTAGAGTGAAAGGCAGCAACCGCTGGCTGTTTACCTTAAGCTTGGCTCAAGCGGGTGAATTTGGTTTTGTGTTGCTAAGCTTCTCTGTGCAAAACCACGTCATTCCGTTTGAACTCTCGCAAACTCTTGCGCTGGTTGTTGCTATCTCAATGTTCTTAACGCCAGGTTTGTTCATTCTATTTGACAAATTAATACTGCCGCGTTTTGAAACTCAATCAAACGAAAGGGAAAGCGATACGATTGAAGAAAAAGGCACAGTAATCATCGCTGGTATCGGCCGTTTTGGTCAGATTGTTAACCGCTTGCTTGTTTCTAATGGTGTAACAACCGTGGTGCTCGATCACCAAGCCAACCAAGTCGATAACATGCGCCAGATTGGCACTCGCGCTTATTTTGGCGATGCGACTCGACCAGATATGCTGCACACTGCAGGCATCGAGCATGCGGCTGCGTTGGTCGTCGCAATTGATAACCAAGAATCGAGTGTGGAACTGGTGAAGTACGTCAAACACACGTACCCCAAAGTAACGGTGATCGCACGCGCCTTTGACCGTGGTCACGGCTATCTTTTGCGTCAAGCTGGGGCTGATATTATTGAATCGGAAACCTACCATTCCGCATTGGAGATGGGCGGTCACACGATGAAAGCACTTGGTATTCATCCCTTCTTTGTTGAGCAGCAAAAAGCGACATACAAGCGTGTTGAAGCGCGCAAGTCCGAGATACTCTACAAAGCTTGGGAAGATGATTCTGAAGGCGAACGTTATGACAACAATTTCCGACAACTGTTTATTCAGTTAGAGGAAAAAATGGCGGAAGAGATGCAAAAAGATCGCCATGACAAACTCTCGCGCTCAGAACGTGGTTGGACGCCACCGCCGAAAGGTTACGCCGATGACTTCAATGAAGATAACGTTCAAGAACTAACACCGCCGAGAGAAGAGCCGCTCTGACGGTAACTTGCTCAATATTAAAAACCTCCCGTTTGGGAGGTTTTTCTTTTTCAGTACCGAGTCACATGCCGTGCAGGATAAAATGATCTTCTCACGAGATTACATAAGATCATTCATTAAAATCTCATACTCTTCGTTTGCTTCTTCCACTAAGTGAGAAAGCTCTAACGCATCAGTAACTGCAAGATTGAACTGCCACTGAGTTGTGTCTTCTTTACCACAGATTCGAGTTTCACACCCACGGCTCTCAAAAGACAAATCATCAAACTCTGTGGTATGGCGCTCTTGAAGTTCTACAATCTCAACTTCTAATTTACCGACAGGGTTAACTTTAACGTGAGCATGTAAATCTGAACTGTTAGACAAACAATAATCTCTATGAACCGCAATCATGGCCGCCTCCTTGGTCTGCCAACTGACAACTCACCCATGAGTGTAGACGAGGGAGTTTGAACGTGGGGTGAAATAATAATGAAGATTGATCTGTCTCATTGGAGTAGACAATTATTGTTGTGCTGGTATGAGCCGGTATGAATCTCATCTGATTTAAATCGTTCCTAGATCACAAGAGTTGGCATTTACCGAGACTTTCCCTATTATCGAAACAAATTTACTGTAGTCATTCTTTAGAGGTCAGTATGGAGCTTGAAGCCGTCGCTAAAGCACTAAAAGAGTTAGGGCATCCTACTCGTTTAAGTATTTACAAAGAAGTTGTCAAAGCGGGATACAAAGGTATCGCGGTAGGCGGCGTACAAGAAAAGCTTGGCATTCCTGCATCCACTCTCTCTCATCATATTTCTAGTCTAGCCTCAGCCGGGCTTCTCACCCAACGTCGTGAGGGGCGAACCCTTTTTTGCGTTGCAGAGTACCAATGTTTAGATGATGTGATCGGTTTTTTAAAGGCTGAATGTTGCGTTAATGAGTGCTCATAACCTCATAGCAGACGCGAAAGACTTCGGTTTTACATTAGACTTTACCCGTTCTTGAATGACCGCCGATAAACATAAACACCGAGCTCGCTAAGCTCGGTGTTTTATTTTTTAGTTTTCGACGAGCAACATTGAGGCTTTAGGTGGCACAATTAACTTACCGTCAGATGGAACGTCCTGATCCGTCATCAAATCCACCCAGTCGCCATCCATTTTCAATGCCAAAGACTGCTGACGCTGCGATTTATTAAGCACGACAATGCCTTTGCTCCCTCGCTTAAGTACCAGCATATCATCGTTACCTTCAAGAACACTCATCGACTCGCCATGCGTCATATTGTGGAACTGGATCATTTTCGCCATTCGCGGATCGTTCCATGCGCCTTGCCATCTTGGTTTGCCATTTTTATCTGTAATACCGCTAGTGTTTAAGTCGGTATAAACCAATGGCACACCACCATCGCGGCCTAGAATGTAGGCATAAGCTAACCATTCGTTTTCCTCATCCATGATCAGATCAAGGAAAACGTCATTGTTAGGAATGTCATGCGTGACAACAAATGTAATGGCGCGACCAGGCGAAAGGGCCTGACCGAAACAGTATGGGTCAATCAACGACTTGAAACTGCCTTTTTTAGCAAACGCCTTAAAAATGGTCGAGAACAACGGGAAATCGTAAGCGCCTAAGCGAGTTTCCTGTAAATACGGCTCAAGAAACAACTGATACTCTTCTTCTGTCGCACCGCCATCGGTAATAATTTCGCCAAATATATGCACATCGCGCGTGATGTCATCTGTCCAAACACGTTTAAGATGCTCTAACGTCATGTGTTTCGCGGCATCAATACGAAAACCTTTCACACCAATGGCTTTCAGTGCTTTTAGGTAAGCGCGTTGCTGCTCAACGACATGGTCACAAACACGGAGGGTTGGCAAGCCAGGATCAGTTGGTCCACCAGTGATGCGTCCATTTTGTACCTGCCATTTATCTTTCCAGTCTTTAATACCGAACGCTTCAACAAAGTCCTCTTCATCAAAAAGCGGTTGAGATAAGTCGCCAAATAACGTTAGCGACTGATATTTCTGTTTGTTTTGTTGGTATTCCTCCAGGACCTCTTGCCTTGGGTATTGGAGGTCTCGGCGAAGGTGGGCCTCATTTGCCATATGGTTAAACACCACGTCAGCGTAAACCCACACGCCAACTTGCTCCAGTTCACGAACCATACGGATAAAGTCTTTGGTATCACCCAACGCATTGTCGATGACACGGTAATCTTGAGGTTGATAGCGCTGCCACCAGCGATCATCGTGGGCGCTTTTCATTGGTGGCGAAACCAACACGGAGCCGTAACCTAGCTCGTGGATTTCTTTTGCTCGTTGGGCAATGTCAGCATACTTCCAATCAAACGCATGTAAGATAACATTCGCACCGAATGATTGTATTTCCTGTGAGCCACTCATGTTGTTCTCCTACTCGTTTTCACTCACGATTACTTGTTTGCATTTTTTTGTGAGTGAATTCAATAGTCGAAATTATAAGAGCTATTAATCAGACGCCCTCACCCTTTTCGCCCTAACTCAAGGCTGAAAATGAAGGCGTAGTGACTCCTCCATTGCATAAGTAGAAACGATTCTGGACGTAAACGAGTAGATGACATTCAAGTACACCGCACATAAAACACACTAACCCATTGTTTTATATTGAAAAAATTGCATTCAAAATATATGAAAGAAAATATCCGGGTACGCCCTAAAGGAGGCCAAAGACTAAAAACAGCCAAACCACTCTATTGAGTAACTAATTTTTAATAAAGTGAAACTGGCAGGTGGATCACGTTTGGCGCGTATTCAAAACAGCCCCCTTCTGCGTATCCCACCTTAAAACATGGAAGATTACCGTTTGTATCTATCCCGAAATGACTTCAAAATGCGGAACTTAGCTTATGCCTATTGGTATGAATTACCTTGGAGGGTAATCATGAATATCAAAGAGTTTTCTAGCCTCGTCGGCTTGTCTGCTCATACACTTCGATACTATGAAAAAATTGGCTTACTTAAACATGTCCATAGAAACGCGAGTGGGCATCGAGTGTATAGTGCGAAAGATCTAAGCTGGATTAGCTTCGTAAAGCGATTAAAAGAAACTGCAATGCCGCTTGAAGAGATTCTGGAATATGCAAAATTAAGGGAAGTCGGCTCAGAGTCTGTACGACAACGCCAAGCCTTGCTAGAGCAACACCAAGAAAACCTCAAGCTCCACATTGAACAGCAGCAAAAGCACTTAACGGCTCTAGAAGAAAAAATTGCCTTGTATAAAAGCGGAAAAGTTCGTTGACTTAGAGTTAACTCTAAGGATTAAGGTATGTTTGCATTTATTCACTAGGAACATATCGATGGAACAATCACGCTTTAACAAAGGATTAGAACTGCTCTCTCACATTGATGGCGACGCTGGTCATAACGTCATCGAAAGCTTACAAGATATTTGCCCAGATTTAGCTCAGTACACCATTGAGTATCCGTTTGGCGATATTTATGCTCGCCCAGGCTTAGACCTAAAATCGAGAGAAGTCTCAACCGTCGCCGCGCTAACGGCAATGGGGAATTGTACACCACAACTGAAAGTACATCTCAATGCAGCACTGAATGTAGGCTGCAGCGAGGCTGAAATTAAAGAAGTCATCTTACAGATGTCCGTCTACGCAGGGTTTCCAGCGGCATTAAACGGCATGTTTGCCTTCAAAGAAGTGCTAGCGGAAAGAGCAGAGTAATCACGACGTTGAAATCAATTTAAAGGCAATTAAATTAAAAACGGCCCTTGGGGATCGGGCCGTGATTTAAACAACGAGTGAATTAGCGCTCAGGGGTTTCAAGCAGTTTAACCGCGCAATCTACCGCGTTGTTAATGCCTTGACTACTCTCCAACTTGCCTGAACTTGCAGGACCAAGGGCACAAGAATACAAAGCCAGCTGCTTATCGAACGGCAGATCCAACTGTTCATATAGATTTTGTCGGATTCTTGCATGTTGTTCTGGTTCTTGGTTAGCAAGGCTAATCAACGTTTCATAAATAAGCGTTTTCATGTCTTTCCCTTTTCACTTTATTGCACGGGGTGCATATATATTGTATCCGTTTGGAAAGCACAAATCAGAAGCTAGGTCACAGAACGCGTCGCTAAAAAAGTTTATGTGCGCGGTAAATTGTAATACAAACCTAAAGCCGTTTAGAAAAAGAGCAAAGGATAACTCGATAAATCAGCCGATTAACTGGCATTCGCCGCTGTTTGATCACAATAGCGTCCGATACAAACAAAAACGCCGCTCTATGAGCGACGTTTTTTATCTCGATTTCAGCTAATCGAACATGTTTTAGTTGAAGTGCACTAACATTTCAACGTCATCACCTTGTTCTGGTGCTTGAAGAGAGAAGTGCACATAGCCCGCTTCAGTAACAGGAATCGCAAGGTATTCGTTGCTGCCTGCATAGTTGGACACGTACTCGTGTTGCTCAACTGTAGGCCAATGCTCCCTACTCGCGTATAGGTCGACATTACCTGTTTGAGAGTGAGCCGTTAGCCATACACGAACCTCTTCAACACCTTCAGGTACATACACTGCCGCATAACGCTGCTTGTGAACGGTCAGCATTTTTGCTTCACCAGACTCTAATACCACCGGTGCCAAATCGTCTTGCACTTGTGTTGGCGGTGTTTGCGCTTCAAAGTCTAAAGCAGCCACAAGATTCACTGAGTCATAGTTATCACGGCCAGTTAAACTGATGTAGTAACGACCTGCTTTCACGTAACCATCCTGCTCTGGCTCAAATACAATCTCTTCATTGCTGCCATCGCCATACTGGCTCATTTCAAAGTCGTAGTAATGCGCAACTTTGTTGTAGCTCATGTAAAGATCCGCATCCCCCGCACCTTCAATAGATACATTAAAGCGAACGGTGTTGGCTGGTACGTCAACGTAGAACAGTTTTTCACTGTATGCTTCGCCACTGAGTTGAAGGCTTTGGTTCGCCGTCAATTCGGTCACTTGTGCTTCAGGTTCTGTTGGTTCTATTGGCTCTTCTGGGTCAGTAACTGGTTGCTCTGGCTCCACTTCTAACGTATCCAACCAGCGTTCAAACTCTGCGTCATATTGTTGACCTAATGTCGTCACCTGTTGCGCCCACTGTTCAAACTGACCAGTGCGCGACAACGCCAACAAGCTTTCTACGTCTTGCGGATGATTTTCTAACATGAATCGAACGGCCAAGTAACCCCAACGATAGATACGATTAGTATCGTGAGAATATGTGGTATCAAACACAGTTGAAAGGCTCAATTTACCGCCTGCAATCAGTTCGATCGCAGCTTGGTAGCCTTGTTTGTAATGCATGTATTCAGCAAAACCTTCCAGCCACCACACGATATGACCGTGGGCTAAGTTATCACTGAATGAGCCGTACTGGTTAAATCGCGCGTCCAAATAGTGCGTGTACTCATGCTCTAGATTCAAAATCGATAAATCTTCGCCATTCGCATAGCGATAAGCCACGAAACGGGCGGTATTGTCCGCTTTTGATGGATTCCCTTCAAGGTACTGACCACCGTTGTCCGTTGTATTACCAAACAGGAACGAAGAATAATCAACGTAGCTGTCGTTACTAGCAAACACCGCCACCTCAACACGGTCATTCAAGTCATCAGCGACAGGTTGATTGCCCGTATTCGCCACTTGATGGAAGTCGGCTTCTTTCGCAGCCAGTACTTCACACGCTTTCGCAGCTTGAGCATCGGTCAGATCTTCAGAGCGAATGATGGCAGGTCCCTGACACTCAAAACGATTTGGCATCACGCGCGCTGCTAGATCTTGCTTCGCTTGATCTAGGTCCAGACCGTTTAAACCTTCAGGTGCGTAGTAGCTCATCATCTCTACGGCAGCAAGCCACAGTTTGTCATGCTCACTACCCAGTGGGTAACGCTGCATCACTTGTTGCATCACAGCCAAGGCTTTGCGTTTGGTCTCCTGATCTGGGCTCGCAAGCAAACGACCAGTTTCACGTAATGCATTGAAAACAATAAAGCTCGCATCCGTATCCAATGCCCAAGCGTTATCAGATGCGAATCTCGCTAATGTATCAATATGGTGAGTATTGTTTGCCATGTAGCGGTAGAACTCATCGTTTGCTACATGACCTGCCATAGAACGGAACAGGTTGTTTAAACCATCGACCCATTGCGTGTCCTGCGCGGTTTCACGGTTAAAGTGCATCAACGCGGCCATCATGCTATCCATGGTCAGCGGCAACTGCTTCACGTTATCAACCATCAAAGTCAAGCTCTTCATTGCGCCAACTTGTTCACGGCCTTGATCCAAAGCATGAGGGTTGTTTAGGAATAGGTTCGTCGACTGAGCAAAACGCTGACTCAACGCTTGCGAAAACTCAGGTGTAGCTGTGCCAGCATTGTAACGAACGTAGTAGGCCGCTCGAATAAACTCGCCCAGATTTTCTAGAACACGAGCTTGCTCTGCTTCTCCACGATAGCGGGCAATTTCTTGATCCAACGCGACTTGGATACGGCTTAAGCTCGCTTCGCTGTAAATATCGTTCAGCGTTGCGGAAGGAGCTGAAAACCAAGCGTGGTAGCAATCATACTCAGCACCAGAAACGGCAGCAGCCAAGTCTCTCGATTGTTGTAGATCAGCAACAGCGCACTGGTTTTGTGCAAAAGAGAAGCTAGACACACTCGCTAGCATACAAGCAAGCGCCAAACGATGGCGCGGGAAAAAACGGATATGAGACATAACAACACTCATTGATTATTAACATACATTGAGTGGGGGTTTATATTCTTTACAGCTCAAACAGTGAAATCAGTATCATAAAATTTATGAAATCGCTCCCAAAAATAGGCTTTTTACTCTAAATTTATGGGATCAATCCCAACCCAAGATTTCTCACAATTATCAATAAAAACATTAATTTACCTTTTTCTAAATAACGACTTTATGAGGAAAATTACCCTTAAACGCCCCCTTAACTCTTCCAGATAGAGTTCACAACAATCAAAGGTTCTGAATTAAACTTTGATGCTTGATACCATCTATTTTTATTTGTGACTCATTCCCAATAAGTTATCGAGTGCATATAAAAAGGCTGGCGTTAATGGTAAATTCTCTGCCAAATCAAACACATTTACTCCTCGAGTCATTGATGAGTGAATAAGCAGATATTTGGCTAGGGATAATACATGTCACTTTGGGGATTTTTGGGAGCGGGTCTTGTCTACTTCATGACAACGTTTGCCTTTGTTTTTGGCGGCATTTTTTGGTTATGTGCTGAAGGTAATACATTAAGAGAAACAAAGCGCCAATCATCAATAATGTCCGGGGTTATTGCTTGTACTATTGGAACTTGGGTGCTTGCTTTTGGTGTTTACGTTTACGGTTACTTTTGGGATAACTCTTCTCACTATTATTTTTATTTGCTCGCTCCATGGGGACTTGCCATTTTTGGGGTAAAACTTCGTAACCGCTGGGTTAAGCAATACGCGCGTGTAAAACACGCAAAAGAAGAACAGTGGCAAAAGCGCTGGCGAGAATTATTAGGGGAAGATACTGAAGATCTTCCACCATATACACATGATTACGAGCTCTACTCGGGCATTTGGCAAGCCAATGAAGCGCTCCGAGAACAGTGTTTTGCAGCCCTTCCTCACGGGAAAGCAGTCTACGAGAGAGTGAAAGCCTTCCAAACGATGGCCTCCCACGCTGGTGACATAAACAATCAAGTTTTGCTGAGTAAACTCGATCAACTAGAGGATGAAATCATTCAAGTTCTTGAGCAACACTCGCAAAAGAAAGTAAGCATTGAAACTGGCGCAGGTACTTTACGCAAAGAGTCAAAACGCAATGTTTATCACCATGAGAATAGCCCAACAGAAGAGCAACTGTACGACTCAATCAACCTCCAACATGATTTGGATCGAGAGCTACGCAACATTATCTATGATCGGCTCGGTTACGATGGCGAAGATGAGTACTTTTTCCTCCAAGCGCCACTCGAAGAGCTTACCGAGAATGAAACCGCAATCAACTGGATGCTCTGGGGGTTAGTAAGCGACCATTTTGCTGTTGACCCATACCAAACGGCGTTGGATCTCAGCCTAATGAATGCGGAACCAAGATGGGGGCAAAATGAACGGTTTGTAATGATTACGGCTCAATAAACGCAAGTACTAAGCCTAACTTTAATATCACCTATTCTGAAACCACCCTCGCGTTGGTTAACTTAGCCAATAAGCCGCCAACGCGATCACGCATTTCACGTCTGTCTACAATCATATCTAATGCACCATGTGCCAATAAAAACTCACTTCTTTGAAACTCGTCTGGTAGCTTTTCACGTACCGTTTGTTCAATAACACGCCTTCCCGCAAAGCCGATGCTTGCTTTAGGTTCACCAATATTGATGTCTCCCAACATGGCTAAACTCGCCGAGACACCACCATAAGTTTGGTCCGTCAATACTGAGATATAGGGTAATCTGTGCTCAGATAAGTGGTTTAACGCGGCGCTGGTTTTTGACATTTGCATTAGTGCTACCAAAGACTCTTGCATGCGCGCCCCTCCGCAAGCAGAAAAACACACTAGCCCAGATTTTGTATTAATCGCAGTTTCAACGGCGCGGACAAATTTCTCTCCAACCACCGCCCCCATCGAGCCAGCCATGAAAGAGAATTCAAACGCACAGGCTACAACAGGCAAGCCTAGTAACTTCCCCTGCATCACAACCAAGGCATCTTTTTCTCCAGTCGTTTTCTGCGCGATGGCAATTCGCTCTTTATATCGTTTTAAATCTTTAAAACCCAAAATATCCTGCGGTTCCAACTCACTTGCCAACTCTTGCTGTGTTCCATGATCCAGAAAAGTGTTTAACCTTTGACGTGCAGTCATTCTCATGTGATGAGAGCACCTAGGACATACTTCCAAATTCTCTTTTAATGCCGCACGATAGAGTATTTGTTCACATTCAGGGCATTTTGTCCAAACGCCCTCAGGAATAGACGCTTTGCGCGAACCTATTATATTTTTATTCTCAAATAACCTTTCTAGCCAACTCATGAGTACCTCATTATTTATCACCTCGTAGCAGGACATCTGCATCGGTTGCCCGCTCTGACTTTTAAATAAAATTGTATGCAACTCAGTCTGAGGATAAAGTGCGATATGCTGGCTTGATAATCCAATAAAGTGGGACAATAGAATGTTTGATAACGTCGACCAAATCTGGTTAAAAAGTTTTCACTGTGTCTATGAAAACAACAGCTTTAAGCGAGCCGCTGAGTGTTTGAATATACCAACATCGAATGTCAGCCGACATATTGCCCTGCTTGAAGAAAAGTTAAACATCAGGTTGTTCAATAGAACGACAAGGCGAATGACGCCTACCGAGGCTGGAGAAGAGCTCTATAGCAGCACTCGTCCATTATTGGAACAACTCAACAACGCGCTAGAAACCGTGACTCGCCACTCGCACACAGTAACGGGAGAGCTACGTATTCTTATGCCAGACACACCTGTACTGGCCAAAGCGGTTGTCACCTTTTGCACGCAATACCCGTCAATCTCTTTGTCTTGCGATACAACGCTAAACCCTAAAGATGAGGTTATTGATAGCTTTGATGTCATTTTGAGTTTTCATAGAGGGACTTTGTCTGACAGCAATTGGGTGGCAAGGGAAATCAAACGCTGGCCCAGTGCTATTTTGGCTGCGCCTCAACTGCTTAATAAGTACGCCAGCCCTTACAAAATTACGGATTTAAATCATGTTCCCTGTATCACGACACTTACTGCAGTAAATGGCGCTCCCTGGGTGTTTAAAAATCCCGACGGAGGTCATATTACGCAAACAGTACAATCCTCGTTCAAAGTAAACAGTGGTCATCTCGCTAAATCTGGCGCGTTATCAGGGCTTGGATACGCAATACTTCCAATAGAGTCATGCAAAGACGAGATCGAGAGCGGCAAGCTTGAAGTCATCCCTCTAGAGTACGAACCTGAAGATTTAGTGCTTTATGCGTTTTACTCTTCTAGAAAGCACTTAGCCAAGAAAATCTCTATGTTTGTTGAGCACTTAAAACAACACGCGAAACTTAACGCCTAGTTAATCACTAATCATTTATCCCAATAATTATAAAAACTGACATAGTAGAGCAATTCGACATGCGATTTTCTCAAATAAAAAAGCCAGCAATCGAGATTTACTGGCTTTTGCAAAAGGATTTCCGTTGGCGTTTAAATTCTAAACGCTCCTACGTGACGATCGAGAGTTCTCGATAATTCCGCAAGTTGTTGACTTGATTCTTCCAATTGCTCACTCGCCGTTAGCGCGTTTTTCACGGAGTGACTGACGGTATCCATATTCATGTTAATTTCATTTGCTACCGTCGATTGCTGTTCTGTTGCCGTTGCCACCTGAGTATTGATATCCAAAATAGTGGTCACTTGATCTGCAATTGCCTCTAGTGCTTGTCGAGCGAGCTCCGTTTCTGCAGTGCCTTCTTCAATTAGGGTTCTACTATTACTCATTGAATTAACCGCACTTTGGGCTTCGGTTTGCAACTGATGGATCATGTTGTCAATTTCATCAGTGGACTGAGCCGTTTTAGTTGCAAGATTACGAACCTCGTCTGCCACTACGGCGAAACCTCGTCCGGCATCACCGGCGCGCGCTGCTTCAATAGCGGCATTTAACGCTAGTAGGTTCGTTTGCTCAGAGATCCCTCTAATGACTTCGAGAATACTACCAATCGACTGAGTGTTGTCCGCAAGGCTTACGATAATATTGGAAGTACTGTTCATCTCGTTTTCAAGATTCGTCATCGCCGTCTTGGTGCGTTCTAGCGTCTTGTAGCCATCTTGAGTTTCATTACTTGCCGTACTCGCAGCACTCGCTGCACCAGCAGCATTTGACGCAATTTCGTGGACGGTCGCGATCATTTCGTTCATAGACGTGACAACCAGCATGGTTTGCTCATTCTGCTCCTGCCCTCTTGCAAGCGCTTGTTGAGATTGTCCACGCAGCGCAACAGCAGAACCATTCAGATCCACACCAGTATTTACAACTTGTGTAATGATTTCATGTACCTTGCCAACAAACACGTTGAACGCCGAAGAAATTTGTGCAACTTCGTCATTACCTTTTGCTGGTAAACGAACCGTTAAGTCTCCGTCACCTTTCGAAATGTCTTGCAACGCCTCCTTAAGCGCAGAGAGCGGTCGCATCAGCTTGTTGAGTAGCAGCGATAGAGCCAACACACACAGAACGAAGATCACCACCATGGAAATCAGTTGGGAAGTAATAATTCCATTCGTCGCTTGGCTTACTTCTGTAATAGGAATACCAATATCAAACGTGCCGTACAACTGACCATTCACGTAGATCGGCGCCATGATATCAAACACCCACACTTTCTGGACATCGGCATACCACTTTGAATACTGTTGTACCCCCTTGGTTGCACCTTCAACGGTGTAGTTATCATTGTAGGTTTTATTTAGCTTTTGCTTATCACTGTGAGCAACCGCCGTCACATTGCGATCAATTACGACTGCATAGCTTACGTCTGAACGTTGCTTCAAACCCTCAACGAGCGATTGTAAGTCTTGCATTGGGTTGGCTGAGTTCTCCAAAATATAACTTGCATTTCCTGCTAAAAACTCAGCTTGAACTTGGGATTTGTTTAAGATGATGTCATCGATTTTCTGACTCGAAATTAGGTACGTTGATGCCATACTTGCCACGACAGCAATACCAAACATGGCGCAAACGGCTAATAAGATGATTCTTTTCATTTTAATTGTCTCGGTACAATTCAATGTGATGCTCACGACAGAGCGTTAAGCCTTTCGCCTCTTATAACCAACACAAACTGTATTTTTAGCCTGTCTGGCAAAGCTAGACGTAACTTTGTAGCCACTGTATCTGCCTGATTACCGATAACTTTAGAATGAAGGAAGAAAAGTCTTCAAAACGTCACATTTCTACGAGGTTTGGCTGAAAGACAAGAGAGCAATCGCTAACTTCAAGTAAGCGGCCACACTAGCATCGAGAGTTAAAGAAAGAGTTCTAGTTAGAGCCTTGAAAATATAAATAAGCGAACGCTTCGACCTATATTCTTACAATTCTCCTTTGCTCAATTAAGTTAATTCTATTCCAAATTCTTTGATAACGATGGTCACAATGAAGAAACAAACGATTGAAATAATGGCGCAAATTCCCAAAGAGAACCAAAATGAGTATCGGCTCAGTAAGAAAGGAAAAACTAGAAACATCGGCAATGTAGGCAGTACATACCAAAAAGTATAAAACGCGTGGTTCGCGAGCTTTTCCTGTCCTTGCCCTTCAATATACATCCAAATCAAAGCTAAAATAGTGACCGTCGGGAGCGCGGCAATCAGCGCTCCCGCTTTATCACTTCTCTTGGCAACTTCAGATATAAGCACCACTATTCCTGCGGTTAACGCGTACTTAGTAATCATCCACAACATGAAAGAGCTACCTTTAATAAACAAAAAGCGACGTAATAATTACAACAGAGCTTAGCTCATTAACGTCGTAAACCCGTGCATGCCCATATATACACCAACGGCACTAATCAAGATCCCCGATAGATAAGGTGCACGACGAGCCACATCGTTCAAACCACTCCACTTCGATGTTGCTTTTTGAACGCCCACTGCCGCGACAACACCAACCGCAACTAAAGTTAACGCTAGACCAATACTGAACGACACCACCAAGGTTGCACCAAGTGTCATGGCCTTAAGTTGCAAACAAATGAGTAAAACAGTGACCGCCGCCGGGCATGGTATTAACCCACCCGTCAAACCAAACAGAAGTATTTGTCCATTGGTAACATCTCGATCGCCAAAGCGCTTTTGAATATCTAGAGCGTGAGCACGCTCATGAGCATCTTGGTACTCTTTATTCTCACTTTCCGAATGGGAATCCGCATGAAAATGCACCTCGAAATCGTGGGTGTGATCATGGTGCCCGACCATCAATGTGACGAAAAAATCATCAGAGGCTTCAATACAGGAGGCAGATTCCAAATAGCCATCGCGCTCAATAAAGTGATAAATATCAGAAGGCTGTCTGATTGCGTTGGGTAGCACTAGTTTAACGCTTTCAGCCGTTAAAGGCTTACCGTTAAGTGTGCGTAACTGAAAACGGCAGTGATGCCCTTCTTCTACGATAGAAAGCGATAGATGCCCATGACCAGTATCGACAACTTGCGTTCTCCAGTCTCGAGCTTGCTTATGAGCTTTGTGCCAAGCTCGCTCATCGCTCCACGTTCTCCAGAACATCCATAAACCCGTCGAGACGATAATTACCCCAGAGATAAGCTGCATCCATGGCTCCGCAGCTTCTGCAGTAAATCTTTGGCTTATATACATCCCACCCGCAGCAATTATCCATACGATCGCCGTATGGGAAAGCGTTGCAGCCAGCCCCAACATAACCGCCTGCTTCACTGTTCCTTTTACGGCCACAATAAACGCCGCCATCATCGTTTTTGAATGTCCTGGCTCTAATCCATGTAACGCTCCTAATAAAATGGCGCTGGGTATAAAAAACCATCCATTACCTTGTTGTAATAATGCGACAAAATCCATTGTTATTCTCAATATGCTCTTCTAAAGTTGCCTTAAACTATACTCCCCCCCAGTATTTAATACTACCCCCCAGTATAAGATGAGTGCTACATTATCAGTTAGAATCTCGCAGTCAGTAACTTAAAGAAGATAAGTCATGTCCCATACAACCAGAGATCAAAAGAAGCTCAGTACCCGTGTCAGCAAAATACAGGGTCAGGTGAATGGTCTTAAAAAAATGCTGGAAGAAGAACATGAGTGCCAAGATGTGTTGCAACAAATCGCTGCAATTCGAGGGGCTGTAAATGGCTTAATGAAAGAAGTAATTAAAGGCCATCTCATCGAACACGTCGTATTGGAGGAAGAATTAGAAAAGCGTGAAGCTGATATGGAAGTTGTACTAAAAGTGTTGGACTCCTATATCAAATAACACGATTTCATGAATTTTTTGAAGTGCCATTATCGAATTTCATTAAAATAGATAACGCACGTCCTAAGGCGATAATTTGCAAATGCCTCGCTCGATATCCAACACATAAACATTTATTTTTTATAAGACTCGAGTCGCAACGAACATATTGCCTGCATAGTAAACTCCATGCATTTAAACTGTACATGGAGGTTACTATGCCTGGTGCTTTCGCACATATCACAGCGGTAAATGAAGCTTCTGCTAATAATGCATTGATGAAGTTAAACATACCTCAAGAAGCAAAAAAGGCTTTAGCTCAAAATAAACGGTATTTAGAGCTCGGTTGTGTGAGCCCCGACTATCCTTACCTTGCTCTAATGAATTCTGCGCAAAATAAATGGGCAGATAAAATGCATTACAACCACGTTGGTAAGCTAATTGATGCTCTTATTCAGCAGGTAAAAGCCGCAGATAACGAACACTTTGAAAAAACCTTCTCATGGTTATGTGGCTTTGTAGCACATGTAGCAACCGATATTACTCTTCATCCTGTTGTTGAATTAAAAGTGGGCCCTTACGCAGAAAACGCCCAGCAACACAGAATTTGTGAAATGCACCAAGACGCTTATATTTGGCCGTCCAGGATGCAACTCGGAAGTATTGGCCTTGCAGATAGAGTCAGAGAAAACATCGGCAGTTGTGTGGACCAGAGTGACAACAACCTAATAGATCCAGTTATTCGTACTATTTGGTCTAGTGCCCTTTCAGCTACTTACCCTGAATATGCTAAAGAATGCGAACCTGACGTAAACGTCTGGCACGAAGGATTTCAATCCATTGTGGATAATGCTGAGGAGTCGCATCGCTTATTTCCTTGGGCGAGGCATGTGGCTTCCAAGCTAGGGTTAACTTACCCGCTTCCAAACGAAGTTGACTCTACTTATATTCAAGATTTAGAAACGCCAGATGGTATTAAGCACTACGATGAAATTTTTGATAAGGCGATTAAGACAATCCAAATATTTTGGGAAAAGCTGGCAGCTACCATTTATGAAAACCAAGATACTGGCTTTTTTGAAAATTGGAATTTAGACACTGGCCGAAATGAAAACGGACAGCTTAGTGCTTGGGGAAATCTATGAAGCTAATCATCTCTATCACCCTTCTTCTCTCATTGACTTCTTGCGCCACCAAATCTCAATATTCTGAAGAAGTCATGTTTGATATGGCCTCGATTTTAAAAGATGTAGCCCAAGCTGTTGACGGTGAGCTCAAGTTTGGAGACACAGCAGGACTAACAGAGAAAGAAATATTCGAAAATGCGATGTCAGCTAATCCAGCTCAAATCACCAAACTCTCACAGTTAGCTATCGATGGAAACATTTCTAATTATCGAATTCTTTCAGAGTTTCAAGATAATAATGCAGTTATGTTGATATGTGACGGAGATATAGCATTAATGGAAGATGCAGGTTGCAACTCAGAATTTGATAAGATCTATTGGGACTCCCCAAAACCTTACTCATGCCAAATCAAACTTGATGCGGCGGCTATTTGTACTGATTAACAGTAGGGAAAATAGAGGAAATTTATGAGTAATACATGGCTTTAACTTATGCCTGTCATGTATTACTCACAATATGCAGAAACAGGTAATATTTAAAAAGCTCAAGCTTACCTGTAAGAAATCACTACGTTCTGTAAAGCACTTTTACAACATGCCAGCCGAACTTGGTTTTGACTAGATGTGGCGTCAGAACCTCGCCAGAAAAGCACACTTTGTCGAACTGAGGTACCATTTGACCACGGCGGAACTCACCAAGATCACCACCGCGCTTGCCTGACGGGCAAGTGGAATACTTCTTCGCTAGTGTCTGAAACTTTGCGCCTTTTTTCAGTTGCTTGATAATGTCTTCTGCTTGCTCTTTGTGCTTCACAAGAATATGTAATGCGGCTGCTGTATTTGCCATTGATCTATCTCTCACTATTCTGGTCGCGCAAGTGTACCCAATCCCTTTTAACACGCCAAACATTTCTTGTTTATACCTAGGCGGCTTCAAGGTTCAAAGACATGGGACTATCAAACTTTCGGCATAACAAGATTAAAATACAACCAAGTTTTGCTCAGTTAATCACTATTCTTTAAGAGATTGTCTAAAAAGCTCACATTTGTCTCTCCGATGGTTGAAGCCTTCGTCTGATAAGATTAGATTAGACACAATTCGGTGGTATTTATAAGGTTATTTCATGGCAAAAGTCGTTAGTAAAGCGAATCAATCTCAGGGCATGTTGATGTTCAAACTCACCCTGCAACAGAGTTTCGCGATAGGCACGCTAAAAGTCCGTGAAATCGTTCCGTATATGCCAACCACGAAGATCCCTTACTCGCATCATCACGTTATTGGCACCGTCACAATACGTAACTTAACAGTGCCTGTGATCGACATGTCAGCGGCTGTCGGCTTTCGTCCTATCAGTGAAGAAGAATACAAAAATTGCTACTTGATCGTGACAGACTGTTTGCGAACCGTGGTCGCCTTTATGGTTCGTAGTATCGAGAAGATCATTGAATGCGATTGGAAAGCCATTGAAACCCCACCAGCGAGTGCTGGGAAAAATATTTTCGTAACGGGTATTACTCGCTACGAAGACAAAACGGTTCAGATGCTGGATGTAGAACTGCTGCTTTCCAAAATTTATCCGCAATACGAAAACTCAAAGATCCCGATGCTGACAGATGTTGAACGTGAGCGCCTAAAAGCATTAAGCATTCTTTTGGTGGATGACTCTTCCATCGCTCGTAAACAGCTGTGTGATGCTCTTGATAGTATCAATATCGGATACCAAATTTGTAAAAATGGTTTAGACGCATTAGAGCTGATGAAAAGCGAGGCTGAGGCTCATCGACCAATCGATATTTTGGTCAGTGATATTGAGATGCCAGGGCTTGACGGCTACGAGCTAGCATTCGAAGTACAAAATGACTCCGCTCTTAATCACTCATATCGCATTTTACATACGTCGTTATCGAGCGAAATCTGTGTAGACAGAGCTCACCAAGTTGGCGCACACGAGGCGCTTGAGAAGTTCAATGCTGGTGAGCTGATTGAAGCCATGCTGCGCGGTGCAAAAGAACTAGAAGCCAAAGCTATGGCTTCTTAACTCTTAACTAAACAGCCAAGAAGCAAATTGTCGAATATGGGTGTTTTGCGGCCATTTTTTCGCGCAGAAGCTTTGATGTTCGCAGCTGCTAGTTTCTCAGGTCACTTCTTTGGCATCGAGTAACTACGAGATACAAACTCTGTCTCTTCGACTTGATTGATGTGATTAATATAAGAAGCCAAGCTATAAAGTACATTCGCCAATAAGTTCGCGTAACGAAATAGAATAGGGGCAGGTTGTTTCTTACCTGCATGTTCGATCGCAACTAATGCTCGTACCGTTTTTTTAGCTTGGCAACGGCACAAATGCAATTGACTGGATGCTGGGTGCCCTCCAGGTAGAACGAAACCTTTGAATCCACCATCAATGCGTTGCTTAAGTAATTCATAATCTGTCTTTAGCTCTTCAACTTCCGCTTCTGTAATCGCTAGCTTTCCGCGAACCGAACCATTTAGGTGATAAACATTAGGCTGCATTCTTGTCAGTATATCGCGGCTAAACTCGTCCAGATCCATCGCAAGAACTAAACCAATACGACTACAAAGTTCATCTGCCGTGATTTCAAAGTCACAAACCGGACTGTCCTCGTAAATAAAGGGATAGCAAATCTCGCTCAATTCCTTGCTCACAGGCTTCATGCTTTTGTTCCAATATAAAAAAGGGAGCCAGTATAACCTAACTCCCCTTATGCGTTCATTATTCCGAATGCTCGATATTTACATGACCGATTTACAATCAAGCACTTTCGATTTTCTTGTGACCTTCTTGAAGGTGAACAAAATCTACTAAATCATCACCAGACACTTGATACGCCTGACCAAAGCCTTTGACAAATAGCCCCGATTCTGGCTTTAAGTTAAACAACACGAAATCCTCTAGTTGGCTGAGACCATCAATAATCTCACCAAAACGTTCTTTCATTTGTCCAACAACTTGGTGCCACATCTCCGTGTCTCGCTCAACCACATTTGCCACCGCATCAAAAGTTAAGCGCTTACGAGCAAACAACTGCTTTGAAGATTCTTCATCTTCGATCATCATCAAAGAAACGTTAGGATTTTCTAAAAGGTTACGAGCATGACGAGCGATTTTAGAAATGAGTACGAAGTAGCCTTCCTGATTTTGGACATAAGGCGCGTAACTTACATTAGGGCGACCTTCTGCATCGACAGTTGCAAGCTGAAGCGTACGACGCTCCTGACGAAACTCTTTGATCTCTGGCCCTAAACGACCTTGCAAACGCTCTTGTTTAACTTGTTGATCCATATTGATACCTGACTTTACTAATTAGTATTCGAGTTGATCCTCGATTATGTTTGTGATTACTTTTTCAATTCGGCTTGTAAGGCGCGGAATGTGGTGACTTGATCCTCAAGTAGCTCGCGCTTTTCGTTACGGCCTAAATAAACTTTGAAAATATTGCTTCCGCACTCAGAGAAAAAGCCAAAATAGTGACTCTCTCTACCCATAAACGGTTTGCTGACCAACGCGACATTTTTAACATTATCTAGCTTCAAGTGACCGTGTAGCTCACCTTCTCTGCCCATTAAATTGTAATAGCCACGCGCTACTTTTCCCTTTGGGAATGGCGCTTTGACTTCAAAAATAGAGCCAAAAGAGTGAACAATAGTCGTCACCGGGCCGAAACCAACCAAACCTTCTAGAATGCTTTGTGCTTGCGCTCCTGGAGCGATGGCCACCATTTCCTGCGGCAAAGCCGCAACAACCTCAAATTCAGAAATGCCGAGACGTTCTGCCATCGCTGCTGGCAATAATTGCGGTTCTTGCTCTAGTAATGCTTCAACTTGTTGTTTGATTGATTCCATATGTTTTCCGTCTTTTTTCAATTTTTTCATTAATTATTGGATACTTTCGGTACGGTTTCGTTCATCTCTGACGTAAGTATCTGAATACAACCTTGAGCCAATGAAACGGCCCAGAAACTGCCTGCAAGAGTAAGAAGTAGGCTACGTTCATGCAGTTCCACTAAACCTTTTTGCTGCCACACTTTAAATAGAGGCATTAAAAACCCGAACGTGTCCTCCCCCATAAACGATGGCAGTTGGTTTGCCTGAACGATACCGCGATCAAACCCAGATTTGAGTGCAGCAAATAGTGGCTCTAGAGGGCTTTGCTTCATCATCATAGCAATGGTACTTTGCCCTTCTTTGATGGCTTTAATATAGGTCGCCAATGTGCGATGTTGCATCATCCCGTAACCACCGATATTACCTCCAGCGCCACAGCCAATTGGCAGTACCTCTGCATATGTCTTGGCTAAACTGTTGTATAAACTACGTTCACGGTTATCGATTGCCCAATGGTTCACACTCAGTTGCTTCATATGGTGTTTGGCCATAAAGTTCACACCGAGCTCATACATGCCTGCTTTTTCTGGCGTGGTAGCTGGTGGGGGGATTTTTCCTTTTTCTACAAGGTTAAGCATGGGTGCTGAACCACCGACTACCAACTGATATAAGTCCAACCCGTGTGCGCCAGTCGAGAGAAAATCATTTAAATCTTGCTCTAACACTTCTTTGGTTTGATAAGGCAAGCCGTAGAGTAAATCGATAATGACAGGAATTTTGTCTTCGTTGGCAATCTCGCTAACTCGCCTTAGCACATCTTCTCTATCATCTAATCGTTTCGCGCTGCGACGCACTTGTGTATTAAAACTTTGTACACCAAAAGAGAAACGATTAAATCCACCGTCGAGAGCGCCTTGGTATAGCTCATCAGAAAAACGGTTGATGCGACCTTCTAAGGTGATTTCACAATCCGCAGCCAAAGGAAAGTGATCATGAATCGCCTGACCTAACACGCGAACCTGTGCTGGAGACAGATCCGTTGGCGTTCCACCACCAATATACACAGCATGAAAAATACCGTTTTGTGTCCAAGGCAATGCAGCTTTCTCCTTGAGCTCCTGCATCAGTGCGTCAAAGTACTCATCAACCAGTGCGCGGCTCGCAGCATTTTGAAAGAAGTTACAAAAGGTGCAACGTACGCGACAAAATGGAACGTGAATATAAAGACAACGTTTATTGGTCGCTTTAACCGAGTTAGCGGTAACGCTTGAAAAAATCGCCGGTTGCTGAGGTGGAGGTACAGGCACGCTCGCTCCGCCAGCGTGCGCCGAATGTTTCTTAACAAAGGCAAATCGCAATGGGTCAGGGCTATCGCTTCCCAACACTGATTCGTCAAATTTATCGATATCGACGCTCATATATACTCGCTTAGCTCCCACCATATAAGGGGTAGAGGCTCGTCTTTAAAAATCTGCAAGAATCATAATTTGAGCGTAATGATAATGCAATTGATAATTGATCTTATTTCGGTTGTGAGTAATAATCTGCTCAAGTTTTCATAGTTTCCCGAGATATTCCGTGAACGTACAAAGATATGTCATTGCAGGAGGTGCTTCCCTTGCCATCCATGCCGCACTTCTTTTTGTTTCTCAAGAAACGAAAGTGTTCGCGATGCCTGCTGGAAATCCAGCAAGTTCGGTAAGTTTAAACCTTGTATCGGCACCACCACCTACCGTCGAAAAATCCACGCCAGAAAATGTGGCGCCACCAAAAGAGCCGCAGCCTCAGGAGCAGCCTGAGCCAGAAAAGAAGATCGTAAAGAAACAGGTCGTTAAGAAAGACGCTGTTAAGAAAAAGGTAGTGAAGAAAAAAACAGAGCCGATTAAACAATCTAAGCCTAAGACGGTGGAACCAGCCAAAGCCGTAACAAAACAAGAGAATCAGCCCGAAGCCAAACCGAAGAAAAAAACGGAACCGGCGAAGAAAGAGATGGTCGCTCAGCAAACCGCGCCAGCGAGCCAATCCAAAGGGGCAACGTCTCAACCTATTTTGGTCGACAAACCAACGTTTGTGAATCAACCAACTCAGCCTCGCTACCCAAGATCTGCACAACGTCGCGGCATCGAAGGCGTAGCCTTATATGAAATATGGCTCGATGAAAATGGCAATCAAATTAAACAGGTTTTGATTGAGTCTTCCGGCACAGAATCGCTGGACGCCTCAGCGCTTCGTGCCATCAAACAGTGGCAATTTACACCACATATTTCGGGCGGGCTAAAAGTGGCTCACCGAGTACAAGTACCTGTTCGTTTTAAGTTGGATGGATAATGGAACAACTACAAGAATTACAAACTCAACTTGGCCTAATGACATGGCCTTTGATCATTTGCTCAGCCCTCACCGTCATGATCATTACCGAGCGGTTATTCCACGTTTTGATTAGCCTTGGCGTAGGGAAACGAGCCATTCGCCAAAAACTCATTGGGTTAGACCCAACGAATGGAAACGATCTTGAGACGCTTGCAGAAGAATTGTCGCATAAGCGACCGCTCCTTTATCGTGGCGTTGCCATGTTGCTTGCCCATCACTCTTTCTCAAAGTCTCTAAGAGAAGATGCCGCAGGCATTTGGCTACAAGAAAAACGTCATCAGCTGCATTCTGGCCTTCGCTTACTGACGTTGATTGGCGTCATTAGCCCTTTGATTGGTTTGCTTGGTACGGTACTTGGCTTAATTGAGATGTTCAAAGGCATCGCTGTCTCAACGGGGAATATCACCCCGAATGATTTGGCAGACGGTCTAGGTTTGGCCATGCGCACTACTGCAGCAGGTCTTATTATCGCCCTTCCTGCGATTTCAGGAGCACAAATCATTGGTTTGTGGGCGGATCGTGTGATCGCCAAACTCGAACACACATTAAACTATGTCAACTTATGGCTTGAAGGTATCTCTCTGCAACACGTGTCGCCAGACAATTCAACATTAGCAGTGCGCTCTTCTGCAAAGGTCGAGGCAGAAGCACAATGATTAAAACGCCACAAGACAACACTCGTAACGACTTAACTCCTGATTTAACACCGCTGTTGGACATCATTTTTATCGTAATGGTTTTCCTGATGTTAACTGCAGCGGTCAAGCTCGATTCGTTAGATGTCAATTTACCGAGTACAGAATCTCGGGCCGTTGCAAATGTCGATAAGCAATCCATCACGGTAAATATTCTCAAAGACGAGCCTTACTGGGCCATTAACGGCAAGACATACATCGATTGGGACAACTTTACCCTCGCGCTGCTAGAAGAGAGTAAATCAAGCGATAAACCGATTGTGATTGGAGCAGAAAAAACCGCGAACATTCAGTCGCTAGTTCAACTTCTCGGCTTTTTGCAAGAAAACGGAATTCAGGCAACTCAGTTACTCACTGAAGAGCCATCATAAAAATAAGTAAGATAGAGATCCTTTCAAAATGAAGAACACACGTGCCACCATTCATGCTGTTGTTACGGCAGCCATTTCCCTACTTGCGAGTAGCCAACTTTTTGCCAATGAAACACCATCATCAGAGCGTGTTGTTAGTGCAGGCAGTGCCGTCACTGAACTGTTGCTTGAACTCGACGCCAAAGATAGCTTGGTTGCTATCGACGTAACCAGTCAGTTACCAAAAGGCATGGAACTGCCTAAAGTAGGCTACCATCGCCGCCTTTCAGCAGAAGGGTTGCTCGCCTTACGTCCGACAAAAGTCATTGGCTCTGATGAGATGGGACCGAAAACGGCATTGAACCAATTAAAAGCGGCGGGGGTAGATGTAGAAATCGTCAATACCGATGCCAACGTTGAGGGCCTTTACCAACGTATCGATCAAATTGCGAACCTTATGAATCGCCAGGCTAAAGCGGAAGATTTAAAGCAAGATGTGAAAGCGCAAGTTCAAGCACTCAATGCAAATCAACCTGCTCAAGCTCAGAAAAAGAAAGTACTGTTTCTACTCATCCATGAAGGTCGACCTGCGAACGTTGCAGGATCAGAAACCACCCCCGATGCAATTATCCAGCTAGCAGGCGGACTAAACCCAGCTGCTGACCAGCTGTCTTCTTACAAGCCTTTATCCACAGAAGCCATGGTAGAGATGCAGCCTGACGTTATTCTCGTTAGCGGTCGCAGCTATGAAACGCTGGGCGGTGCCGATGCGATTTTAAAAGCAATGCCACTTCTCGCCGCAACACCTGCGGGAATGAATAAAAATATCATCACGATTGACGGTCACGCCCTTGTTGGTGGTTTGGGTCTTAAAAGCCTTGTAGAAGCCGAACGCTTGAATGCGCTGCTTTACCCATAGAGACATGACATGTTGTTAAGACGTATCTCCCTTTCAACGACGTTATCCGTACTTAGCGGCTTTTTAGCATTTGTTGCTATCGCCTCTATTACAGTAGGTCCAATGAGCATTAGTTTCACTGACAGTTTGCGTAGCCTAACAGGAAGCAGTTCTGATCTCGCTCCTCACATTCAGTTGGTGATTAACGAGATCCGATTACCTCGCACCATTTTGTGTATGTTCATCGGCGCCATTTTGGCAATTTGTGGTGTGGTTATGCAGGGCTTATTCCGTAACCCGTTGGCCGAGCCCGGCATCATTGGCGTGTCTGCTGGCGCTGCTCTTGGTGGTGCATTCGCTATTGTTGTATTTGCTGAGTTTAGCCAAAACTATCCGCAGCTAATGAACTTAGCTGCGCTGCCTCTTTTTGCTTTCCTAGGTGGTGCGTTGACGACTATTCTCGTTTATAAACTCGGCACAAGTAAATTTGGTACCTCAGTTACGATTATGTTGTTAGCTGGTGTCGCCATCAGCGCGCTTTCAGGAGCGGCGATCGGTTACATGAACTTTATCGCTGATGATCAGATGCTACGAGATCTAACACTTTGGTCGATGGGCTCATTAGCTGGCGCAAATTGGTCGGGGATAGGCCTATCCGCTGTCACGCTGGTCGTCCTATTATTCTGGTTCCAGAAAAAATCGATGGCGCTAAATGCTCTGCTGCTAGGGGAATCAGAAGCAAGACACTTGGGAGTTCCAGTCCAAAAACTCAAAAGACAGCTTATTTTGCTCTCTGCATTGGGGGTTGGTATTACGGTGAGTATTAGTGGTGCAATTGGTTTTATTGGGCTCGTGATTCCTCACTTAGGACGCATGCTAGCAGGCCCCGACCATAGAACGCTACTGCCAATCTCTGCACTCATGGGAGCGCTGCTTCTTACCGCTGCTGATATGTTTGCTCGTATTGCCGTGGCACCAGCAGAATTACCCGTCGGTATCGTGACCGCCTTGATCGGTGCGCCCTTCTTCATCTACTTATTGTTCCAGCAGAAAGGGAAGATTTTGTAATGAACCAGATCGTTTTATCGGGTAAAAACATTTCGATGAAATTTGGCAAGCGCGTTGTTCTCGATGACATCAATATTGATATCCGAGCTGGTGAAGTGACCGCCCTACTCGGCCCCAACGGTGCGGGCAAAAGTACTTTGCTCAAGCTTCTGTGTGGTGAAATCTCTTCAAATCATGACATCGCCTACTTCGGTAAACAAAAGCATGATTGGGAGCCTGAAAAAAGCGCAAAACACATTGCGATGCTTCCACAGCACAGTACGTTGACCTTCCCATTTCTAGCCAGAGAAGTGGTCGAATTAGGCGCGATTCCGCTATCGCTGTCCAATAAAGAAACCACTAAGTTAGCTTTACATTACATGGAACAAACCGGTGTAATACATTTGGCAGAAAGCCTCTACCCATCTTTATCTGGTGGCGAAAAGCAACGATTACATCTAGCACGCGTGATGACACAGCTACACCAATCTGGCGAGAAACGAATCTTGATGCTTGATGAGCCAACCTCTGCGTTAGATCTCGCCCACCAACACAACACGTTAAAGATTGCTCGTGAGGCCGCGAAAACACAGAACGCCGCGGTCGTAGTCGTGTTGCATGACTTGAATTTAGCCTCCCAGTACGCAGACCGACTTGTACTTTTACATAACGGCAAACTGGTTTGTGATGACACACCATGGAATGCACTGACGCCAGAACGCATTGAGCTCGTTTATGGCTACCGCTCCATCGTGACAAAACATCCAACTTTAGACTTTCCTCAAGTTCACGCCGCCGCTTAGCGTGTCTCTCTTCTGAGCCGTCTATTCTGCTTTCCAAACGACAAAGGCCCGCAATAATCATATTGCGGGCCTTTGCTTTGATATTTAATCGAATCTTGGGCTCAAAAGAGCGGCGAGAAAATTACTGTGTTCTGCCTTGGCTTTATAACCAAAGCAGCAAACAAGTGTTCATCTAGCGCTCTCAATTGTTATTACTTGCTCATTTGGATCAATGAACGACCAATCAACCATTCGAGCTCTTTGTCACCACCTGCGCCAAACTGGCTTTCAACCATTTTGTATAAACGGTCAATACCGTTAGCAGCAAATTCTTGCGCATTTTCGGCCGTAACAATGTGATGGAATAGCAGTCGTAAAATCGCGAGGAACTCAGCATCTTCCAGTGCTTTAATCCAACTTTGTGAAAATGCACTTAGCCCTTTATCAAACTCTAGGTGTTCAATAAACATTTTAAAGATACGGCCATCCAGTGCGGCGGTGAAGTCCGTTTTCTTAGGGAAGTGATGGCTAATACCGGTACGAGATATACCTGTCTGCTGACTTAGAGTCGTGTACGACATTTTGTCGTAACCTAGTCTTAGTAGCTGATCAACAACGGCATCCATGATCTTTTGGATAGTGATTTCGGTATCTTCTTTACTACGCTTTGGCATATTTTAAGCTCTTCTCTTTGTAAATCCATCTAACTCACTATTAAATGAGGCCAGAATGAAATCATTCTTAGCATTATACCCAAGTTGCCCAAGGCACTTCGTTAAGCGAAACCTAAAACTTGAACCGCTAACACCTGCGCATTAAGGCCATTTGGATATATGTACTGCGACTACTTAATATAAAGTTAAGTTCCAAATCATAACGTCTTTACAGTGCGTAATGTGCAATTTGCAGTTATGTTTTTGTCAATACATGCTACTCAAAATAAGGCGAAAAGTTAGTTTCATCAAAACCTTGCGCCATTTATTCATCGAAACTATTCAAAGACCAAGAATGATAATTATTAAAAATAATCAATCAAGAAATAGTCTTATAAATTGTCCATTAGTTCAACTGGGCTGAGCGAAATCTCGTCACTATGTTCGTTAATTGATTTTAAATGTTGATATATATCACATTAACGTTCTTGATGATTTAGTAATCCAATCTTTAACCCTTACTTAACAAGCGCCTATTCTGTTCTTTTTTCATTCAAAACTCGTCATTTTTGTAGATACAGATCAAATACCTGATAGAATACCCTTAGTATTTACAAGAGGATTCGTTATGAGTGTCGAATTAGAAAAAAACCAAGTATGTGAAGCTTGCGGCTGCGCAGGCGAGATTGGCTTCATCATCAAAGAAGGTGACGAAGTTGCCGACGTAACGGTTTTCGCACAGACAAAAACAGAGCTAGAGTCTGAACTACAAAAATACATTGAGCTCGCTAAATCAGTATGTGCTGATGTTGAATACAATGTTTCTGAAATAACAGAAGAGTCAAACCAAGCGACGGCTCGATTCAAATTTGAAGTAAGTGCTGAAAAGCTTATCTTTGAATTAAAAACTCGCTCACTCGCGCGTTAATGGAAAAAGCGAGCTCTGTGCTCGCTTTTTTATTTTTCCGTTATCCTAATATTAAACAGACCGTTTTTGGCGTTTATTTATCTTTTTTGAATACCACCCACTTTAACGAACCATTCGTTTCAAAATCGTTCTCAGCTGTACACATCAGTAATACACCCTCAACATTAATCACGGCTCCGGTGGTATAGGCTTTATCATCGTAGTAACAGATACGCTGACCTACCTTGCCGTCAGCGACCACCAGCGCTTTGCTTTCTGGCGTACTGTATGATTTAGCAAAAGCGGCCCCAGATAGTAGTACTGCTACAACACCAGCGGCAAAAATAGACACTCTTTTTAACTTCATGAAAATCTCCCTCAGACGCTCATGATACTAACAAGGACGCTTGTTCAGTTCTTGGCAGAACCTCATATTCTTCATATCTCTACTGATATTTTTCTTACATTTACTTTTAAATAAACTATATAATCAATCACTTAATCATTCCCTAACTTGCACACTGAAGCAACCCGGCATCGTGAGAGCGTGTATGCTTTCAGATAAAGCCCTAATTTGAAGTTCTTGGGCTAAAAATCAAAAACTGTTAACAAAGTATGCATAATGAGTCTATTTAAGTATAAGATGAGCACTTAAGATCTCTATGTTTAACTAAGTCTCTGGCTATGCGTTTTGTTTCCCTTTTCCTTACCTTGATGCTGCTCTGCTTCCCATCTTTCGCATATGAGCTAGATTACTACTCTAAGTTTGGTCACACAGATAATTACGGTAATCTTGATCTACGAAACAAACCTTACACCCAATTACCTTCTGGGTTAGTGGTCAAAGGCAACTTAAATATCTCGCAAACCCCGATCAAAAAGCTGCCTAAGGGGCTTGATGTTGGAGGCAGTTTGGAAGCAACCAACAGCGCACTCAAAACCATTCGCTCAGGTACAAAGATAAAAGGTTATGCGAATCTACTGGGTAGTAAGATCGAAAACTGGCCTAGGGGCATCAAACTCGGCGGTTATCTGAACTTGACGGATACACCATTAAAAACGCTCCCAGCTAAACTTCGAGTCAAAGGCGATTTAAGTCTTATTCGCACTCCTATCTCTGCTCTTCCTGAAGGATTGGTGGTTGATGGTAACCTTTATATAGGAGGATCAGCGCTACAAGTATTTCCAGACACGATGACGGTGAAAGGGAATATCTTTTTAGGTGGCAACAAGATTACCAAGTGGCCTAGCAATTTAACCCTTGGCGGGGCTGTTGCTCCTTAAAAAGTAGACGAAAAAAAGCCCCGGAAAACCGAGGCTTTAAGGCGTTCATAATCCATCAAGTTCAGTGATGAATATTACTCTTGATTGTTCACTGGGTTGGCATAGCTCGCCACCAAATAAGGTCTTGCACCTTCAGGTAACTGCTCCAATTTATCCGCGAGGTGACGCTTCACCGCCTCTGTGATGATGCTCGAATCTTCGCGTCCAGCCGCTAGCAAGTTGATTGGGTACAACTTGTAGTTGTTGTGAATTTGGCGGTCGATTTCGCCGGCAAGAGATTCTGGCGTTTCAAACTCTTGATCAATCACATCACCAAACGCGACATGCACACGGCCTTTATAACCAATGATGCCCTGAATAATGCTTTCGATATCTTCAAATTCACCTTTTTCATAACGGCCATTTTCTGCTTTTTCGTACAGCTCTTTTGCTTTGGCAATGTCACATGGATCATTTTCATAGGCAATCGAGACAGGAACGATTTTCAAAGAACGCGTGTATTCACCAAAGCTGATCTTCTGCTTGCGGCCTTCAACATGGAACATTTTTAAAATCGCAGGATCAGTAAAGTCGTTTCCATCTTTGGCACGACCTTCCTTTTGGGCAATCCAAATTGAATTACCGGTATCAAGCGAGTGTTTAATGTAGCTCGACAGTTGTCCTAATGCTTTCATCATTTCTCTAGGCGCCTTAGCAGAGCGCTTAACGATGAAGCTTTTATTGAGTCGCATCAATTCTGTCGCACATGGCTTCTTCAGCAGGTTGTCACCAATCGCAATACGAACCGTACGGTGCCCACTTTGGTACAAGCCATAGTTTACTAGCGCAGGGTCCATCGCAATATCACGGTGGTTAGAAACGAATAAGTACGACGTGTTTTTATCCAGCTTATCCAAACCAGAAAAAGTGACGCCATCCGTTGTCTTATTCAATGTATCTTTCAGATACTTCTTCACTTCAATCTGAATCGCTTCTACTGAATCAAGCTTGCTCCATTTAGCTTTCAGATAGATGCGCAGGATCGGGCTCATTAGCGTTTTAAACCACGCTGCTTTATTAGCAAAGCGATGATCGAGAATAGCAGTGATAAATTCATCATCTTGGATTAGACGATCCAGCGCTGCTGGAATTTCTTCGTCATTGTAAGGACGAATTTCAATATAAGGATCGGTATTGGCAGTCATTGTTCATTACATATCAAAAAAAGCTGGCACATTTTACGCATAGTTTTGCTGACAAGCAGCATTTCAACCCATACTTTTAACATGGTCATACCAGTTAGGCTACAATTTCTCATACTAAAAAATTCTCTCAGCTGGTTGGAATCGTATAGGTTTAACGTTACCCTTAGCGCCAAAAAACACTGGTACTCATAATGAACTACGCAATTGAATTTCACGACGCTAAATACCCCTTTCTTGAAGTAGCTGCGCGCAAAAAAGCACTGAAGCACAGTCTGCTGTCTGTCGTCGAAGGGTTAGCCGTCATTAAATTGGGTAAGCAGGAGTATGCCATTGAACCAGGCCAATATTTTTGGATTCCTCAAGGATGTTTGAGCTCCCTCACCTTTTTACCTAATTCTCGTGTATATCGTTGTGATTTTTCTGTGCGTTTAAATGATGACTTCTCACAACAAGCAGGTTTTGTGAAACCTTCACCGCTGCTAAAAGCCCTCGTCGAGAAACTAGCAACAACAGCCGAGCGCTCGGATCTGCAAACCGATCTGCTGACGGTAGTAAGACATGAAGTATTGACTCTCTCTCCTAAACTAGCGCACTCAACGTTAACAAAAACCATCAATCAGTGGACGCCTGGTTGTGACATGGACATTTCTAAAGAGCTGTGCTTGGTACTCACACTCCGTGAAGCAAGAAAAATGAAGCTGTCGGGAAAGAAAAAAGAGCAGATTGTCGATACGCTTTTTGCGGGTAACACAGAAGAATATGAGCAACTTTGCTTTTTGGTCTTTGGAGAAGCGCTATAACTCGCATTCTAACGAGCCATCTTTTCAGTATTACGCAGAGTGACGCGCGCAAAAAATAGAGACTCAGATAAAAATAAAAAGGGCGTACATGGATGATGTACGCCCTTTTTATGTTCGCTCAAGATGACTAGAAGGGAACTTCAATCTGCATCATCCAGTCAGCGTCGTAATATTCGTGCCAACGATAATCAAATCGCATTCTTGGCTGTCCGTCGGATTTATCACCAAAACCCACGCTAAACATCAGGCCATGACTACGGAGCCACTCTTCTGTGTCCATTTTGCTCTCTTCGTCTCGGAGCTCTTCCGGCATCCAAAAACCAAGCCCAAAATAATTCTTTTCTAGATTTTGGGTTAGGAGTGGTGTGTCTTCCGGCTTAATCGCCCACTCTTCCCAATAGTTTTCTGTTGGCCCTTCGAATTTCGCTTCCGCAGCATACCAAATCAACGCATCCGTACTTAATACGCCAATGGAATCTAAAATTTCTTCACAGATAGGAAGGGTGTTATCTTCAAACACAACAGAACGATCAGAAAAATAGTTACACGCAGAATGAGCTTGTGTGACCACAAGCAGCGCACATGCACTAAATACGGCTAATCTGACCATGAAAATCTGACCTCTCAGTTCCCAGATAATGTTTCTTTGTATAAGCCTTCGTTAAGCAACAATTCACAGACGGACGGGGTTGTGTAGGCGTTTATGTCTTCACCCGTAACCAATGCGTTACGTATATCCGTGCTTCTGACTTTTACTTTTTCAGGGCACGCCATAACAGTCCAACGTGCCGTAATCTCTTCTGCTCTACTAAATTTAGCAAATTTGAAGAAATTATCAGGACCTATGACAAAAGTTATATCGGCTGTTGGGTAGATTTCTTGAATTTTTTCTAACAACGCATAGGTTGTCACACTTTGTCCGGGTTGGTACAAAGCTTGCTCTGCATCAGAACGCCGAACATTAGAAAGTCCCATATCTTTGATGAATGCATCAACCATTTTGCACCGAGTTGGGTAATCGAGCATATTCTTGCCCCAAGCGTGTGCAATGCTAGGTTCAAGTAGCACAAGGTCAAAGTGGCTCAATGACTCAATAACACTTTTGTGCCCTAAACTAGGTGGGTTAAATGCACTACCAAAAATGGCGATTTTTTTCATATCCGGCGATTACCTGGTTGAAGAGAGTTTTCTAATCTGATGATTTCGGTATGATACTACTAATCTTTACAGCTTTTGACCCTAAAGTCGTGTTTATCGGTCTCAATTGCATGGTTTATCACCATTTGAGCAAGCGGGCTTTGGTGTCTGAAATATTTGCAGGAAAAGGAACCCTAAATGGAACAATCCATCCGTGATGAAATGCGTGTACTCCCTTCAATTGATCCGCATTTTGAAATTGAACGCCGTATTGCTTTTATTAAGCGTAAGCTACAAGAAGCAGGTTGTAAGTCACTGGTGCTTGGCATTAGTGGCGGTGTTGACTCAACCACGTTAGGTCGCCTTGCCCAGCTTGCAGTAGAACAATTGAATGCGGAATCTGGTACTGACAAATATCAGTTTATCGCAGTACGTCTGCCTTACGGTGAGCAAAAAGATGAAGATGAAGCGCAACTGGCACTCTCTTTCATCAAGCCAACACACTCTGTGTCTGTGAACATTAAAGATGGTGTTGACGGTTTGCATGCGGCGACTGATACCGCATTGCAAGGGACGGGCCTGCTTCCGACTGAAGCCGACAAAATTGATTTCGTAAAAGGTAACGTAAAAGCGCGAGCTCGTATGATTGCACAATATGAAATCGCTGGTTACGTTGGCGGCTTAGTATTGGGAACAGACCACTCAGCAGAGAACATCACCGGTTTTTACACTAAGTTTGGTGACGGCGCGTGCGACCTTGCCCCTCTATTTGGTTTAAGCAAACGTCAAGTCCGCGAGTTGGCTGCAACATTAGGCGCACCAGAACTACTTGTTAAGAAAGTACCAACGGCAGATCTAGAAGAACTAGAGCCGCAAAAAGCAGATGAAGATGCTCTGAACTTAACTTATGAACAGATCGATGACTTCTTAGAAGGCAAACCCGTTCCACAGCAAGTGAGTGATCGTCTGGTAGCGATTTACAAAGCAACGCAGCACAAACGTCAGCCAATCCCGACGATTTACGACTAAGCGATATTTTCCGTTCACTTTTAAACTCAAAACGCTGCTAAAGTTAGCAGCGTTTTTATTGAGAACCGGGGAGCCTTCTCGCTTAGTTTGTTACCGTCACGTCCGTCTCTGGAACAGCACAACACGCCAATACGGTTCCCATCGCACGTTCCTCATCTGTCAACGCAGGCACGTCCGGATGATGTACTTGACCCGACGTAAGCTGAACCTTACACGCGCCGCATAAGCCAGCACGACAGCTATTGCTAACAACCTTCCCTGCGTCTTCAAGCTGTTCTAACAACGTTTTCTGATTATTCCCTACAACTTTCGTCCCATTAAAATCGATCGCTATGCTCTTCTCTGGTCTTGAAGTGACTGAAGATACGCCAAACGCTTCTTGATGGTAGTTTTCTTCTGGCAGCCCTTTTCTTAGTAGGAGATTTTTCGCTTTCTCCATAAAACCATCAGGACCACACACAAACACTTGGCGCTGTTCAATATCTTTGATTTGCTTAATGTGTGACAAACTTAAACGCCCTTTTAACCCAAACCAATCAACGGCAGGCTGCGTCAAGCAGATTTTCACTTCTAACCCCGGGTGCTTACGCTTTAACTGCTCCAACTCAGAGCGACAAGGAATATCATTTTCGGCACGACATTGATGGTAGAAAACCACGTTCTCCAACTGATTGTGATCCGCTAAGTAACGTACCATCGATAGCATTGGTGTTACTCCACTGCCTGCAGAAAGTAACAATAGAGGCTGCGCTTCATGAGTTTTTAGGTGGAACTGGCCATCAGGTTGTTCCGCCTCTAAAACATCACCGACTTGTAAATTGTCTAAGAGCGAATTAGAGACTCTTCCACCTGCAATACGCTTAACAGAAATAGCATAGCGACCCGGACGAGACGGACTGGATGATAGCGTATAGCGTCGACCTACTTTCTTACCATCAATATTCACTTCTATTGGCAGGTGTTGTCCTGGCAAGTAATTAGGTAAAGAACCTTTGTTTGGTTCTAACCATAAGGTCACGAAGTCTTGGGCGATTTCTTCACGCTCAACACATGTTAACGTCATGCGCACTGGCGAGTTATCTGCGTAAAACTCCGGCTCTTTGTACTCCAATACTTCAACTTTATCGCCTTGACGAATAATGCCTTCATTTCGCGCGACAAGATTCTGGCCAAAGAACACACCACCGACATCGTTTGCACGGAACTGTTGCAAGGTCTTGAGCGGCTCTTTGCTCTCACGGAATGTGCCTCTTTGGGTATTCACCGTAGTCAGGATACAGCGCTCGCAAGGTTTGAGAGACTCAAACTCTACCTCACCGATTCGTATGCGCTTCCATGAATCTTCTTCAAACGGCTTGGTATCAGAGACCACTAAGTTAGTACGGAACTGATCCATAGAGTGTTGCTCAGAGCTTCTTCGGTTCAGTTCATCAAGGGAAGCCTGGCTAATCACTAACACCGGATAACCATCGGCAAAGCTAACGTTTTGTCCTAGCTTTTCGCGAACACGATTCGATTGCTCACCACTAAACAACAACTCAACACGTTGACCCAATACACGACTAAACCAATCATCTGCATCATCTGTAGTGGTATATGCAGTAAAGGTGTCTTTCCAAACTGTTGCTGGCGTTTCCTGCATTTTAAAGTCTTGATAACGGATTTTAAGCGGCTCCATCCCCAAACTGCTAAACACAACCCCATCGGATAATAAGGCGGACTTAATGGTTACCATTTGCGGATACTTTCTCGCGGTAATCATAGCGCCATCAGCTTTCGCAATCATAAAACGACGATCGAAGCTCAATCCTTGCTTCTCAACCCATACTGACGACAGCGATAATCCGCCAACTGACTTAACCGGAAAAACATTAATTTGGGACAAAATGGGTTGCGACATAGCCTTCTTCCTACAGGGTGTTTTTTATTTGTTGCAGTATTGTATACCCAAATCACATTAAGGTGCAGAGTCTATTGCCGCTTCATCCAACTCAATTTTTTCTGAATGCTATTCTTATAAATTTGGTTTGAGCGACAAGTATTTACTACACTCAACATTCGCGTTTTTTAACATCGTTCTGACCAAATACCGTTTGATAAAGTGTGATACGGCACACATAATTCATCTGAGTTATCACTGCCCCCATTTATTGATTTGGAGCTTAATTATGGATACAAGAAAACTGGTTCTGATTTTGTTATGTATCTTTCTTCCGCCTGTCGCGGTGTTTATGGAGAAAGGTCTAAATAAAGACTTTTTGATTAACCTAATATTGACGTGTTTCTTCTTTCTGCCGGGTACGATCCACGCGCTTTGGTTAACAATGAAGTAATCACTTACACTCTCACTCTGTAGAAAAGTGAAAAATGGGATGAAATGTGAGGGCAATTCCTCTATCATCCTGTCGCCTAAGCGCAAGCGTTTGCTCAAAAGCAAATACGGCGCTTGGGCTCCAATCAGACAACTTTTCAATGGTGGGAGCAATTAATGACAACACTGACAATCACTCGTCCTGACGACTGGCACGTTCACTTACGCGATGGGGAAGTTCTTAAAGACACCGTTCGCGACATCAGCCGCTACAATGGCCGTGCGCTGATCATGCCAAATACCGTCCCACCAGTTACTACAACTGAGCTCGCCCTAGCCTACCGTGACCGAATTCTAAAAGAGCAACATGGCGAACAGTTTGAACCTTTGATGGCGCTTTACCTCACAGACAACACCACACCAGATGAAATACGTAAGGCTAAAGCCACCGGAAACATTGTTGCTGCCAAGCTTTATCCTGCTGGAGCTACCACAAACTCAGATTCCGGTGTGACCAATGCGAAGAACATTTACCACGTTCTCGAAGCGATGGAAGAAGTCGGAATGTTACTTTTGGTTCATGGCGAAGTAACACATCACGATGTTGATATCTTCGACCGAGAGAAAGAATTCCTTGATACTGTCCTCGCTCCTATCGTCAATGACTTCCCTAATCTTAAAATCGTTCTAGAACACATCACTACCGCCGACGCAGCAAACTTCGTTAATAACGCCTCAGATAACGTAGCTGCTACCATCACTGCTCACCATCTTCTTTTCAACCGTAACCATATGCTTATGGGTGGTATTAAACCTCATTTCTACTGTTTGCCAATTCTTAAGCGCGGAACCCACCAGCAAGCGCTGATCGAAGCTGCAACCAGTGGTAGCAAGAAGTTCTTCCTAGGTACCGACTCTGCGCCACATGCGAAAGGGGCAAAAGAGTCAGCTTGCGGTTGTGCTGGTTCTTACACCGCACACGCAGCACTAGAGCTTTATGCAGAAGTATTCGAGAATGAAGGTAAGCTGGAAAACTTGGAAGCGTTTGCAAGCTTCAATGGTCCTGATTTTTACGGCATTGCGCGCAACACAGATACGGTAACGTTAGAAAAATCCGCTTGGGATGTGCCGGAAACGATGCCATTTGGCAATGATATCGTTGTGCCTATTCGAGCAAATGAACAAATTGAGTGGAAAGTGAAGTAAGTACTTTACTGACGTTCCACCCATAAAAGAGGGTCATGCCTTTCTGTGAAAAGAAGTCATGACCCTTGTTGTTCTTTTCTTGTTTTGAGCTGTGATTATTAGTGGCCGCGAATTTTTTCTACACCTGTCCACACAGCAACCACAATCAAACCCGCCACAAAACCGATAATACCGTTAAGCAAAATAGGCAGAATCGCTGTAGCAACCGAATGACCACTAAAGTTCATAATAATCGGCTCTACAAAGTGATGAATGGCAGGCACGTTGTGCACTACAATCCCCCCACCGACTAAAAACATCGCGGCAGTACCCACAATCGTTAACAACTTCATCAGCTTTGGTGCAAAAGCAACTAAAGCACTGCCGACTTTTGCCATCCAGCCCTTACCTTTTGAGCGAATTTCAAGGTAGAAGCCCAAGTCATCCAATTTCACGATGCCTGCTACTAAGCCATAAACACCAATGGTCATGATGACTGCAATTAAGCTCACCACTAAGATTTGCGTCACAAGGCTCGCCCCAGTCACGGTACCCAACGCAATCACAATGATTTCCGCTGAAAGAATAAAGTCCGTTCGAATCGCACCAGCAACTTTGCGTTTTTCATACTCTTCTATCGACTCGCCAGTATTAACTAACTCTTCTTTTTCTTCGTGCGGATGCGAGTGAGGGAACACTTTCTCAAGCACCTTTTCTGCCCCTTCAAAGCAGAGAAACAAGCCGCCAATTAGCAATAGTGGCATGATAAGCCATGGAATAATCGCGCTAATTAGCAATGCTGAAGGAACTAAAATCAATTTGTTTTTGAACGAGCCTTTCGCAACCGCCCAAACCACTGGAATTTCTCGCTCAGATGCAACACCAGACACTTGTTGAGCGTTTAACGCTAGGTCATCACCCAACACACCTGCGGTTTTCTTTGCCGCCATTTTCGACATTAAGGCGACATCGTCGAGTACCGTGGCAATATCATCCAACAGTGTGAGTAAACTTGCTCCAGCCATTTTTTGTCTCTTATATGAAATTGAGTAAGTAACAAAATGTAACACCAATAAATCACTCATCAAAGTGATGATTTTGCAAAGAATACTATCCCAAATGGTGTTTTATATTGCCGTTAAGATAAGACAGGTCTAGTCTTGTGGTACCTTTCAGCAGTCAAAAGAAAAAGTATAGATGAAAAGTGGATACATTTACCCAATCGGTACCCCTGGCCAACCTTGGAGCGAAGAGGAACGTAAAGCTTGGTTAGCAACGCAAGAAGTAAAACGTAGCTACCAAGATGAAGTCGTCAGTAAAATCGATGCCCTACGCGAGCGTTTTGATGTTGAACAATACGGTGCGCTCTCATACAACGAGGCACGTTTCCCTCTGTTTTGTATCAAAACTCGCAACTGGGATTCAACGAAGCCTGTTGTTTTGGTCACAGGCGGCGTACACGGTTATGAAACCAGCGGTGTACATGGCGCTTTAAAGTTTGTAGAAACAGAAGCAGAGCGCTACGCAGAGCATTTCAATATTGTCGTTGCACCTTGCGTGAGCCCTTGGGGTTACGAGGTGATCAACCGCTGGAATCCAAACGCGATTGATCCAAACCGCTCTTTCTATAAGGATAGCCCCGCCGAAGAATCCGCCAACCTCATGAAGCTCGTTGCGACATTAGGCGATGTATTAATGCACATTGATTTGCACGAGACGACAGACTCCGATGAAACAGAGTTCCGTCCTGCGCTTGCCGCTCGTGATGGCATTGAGTACATCGAGGGCATGATCCCAGACGGTTTTTACACAGTTGGAGATAGTGAAAACCCTCAACCCGAGTTTCAAAAAGCGGTGATTGAATCGGTTGCGAAAGTGACTCACATTGCACCCGCAGATGAAAGTGGCGAAATCATTGGTTCACCAGTCGTACAGTTTGGCGTTATCAACTACCCAATGGTGAAGCTGGGTCTGTGTGGCGGCGTAACAAATTGCGTTTACGGCACGACAACGGAAGTGTACCCAGACAGCCCAACGGTGACCGACGAAGAGTGCAACGATGCGCAAGTTGCAGCCGTGGTCGGTGGTCTGAATTACGTTCTGGCTCAGTTATAATAAGCGGTTCTTATATTGCTCCGGTGTCATGCCGGAGTATTTCTTGAACATTGCGATAAAAGGGCTAGCTTGGTTATAACCTAACGTCAACGCGACTTCCTTTACGGTCTGCCCTTTACGCAGCAACTCCATAGAATGTAAATATCGCACACGTAAACGCCACTCAGTAAAGCTCATGCCCAACTCACTCTGGCAATGTCTCGCTAACGTGCGTTCTGTGGTATGCACTTTTGCCGCCCACTCCGCCAAACTGATCTCATCCGTCGGCGATTCTTCTACTGCTTTTAAAATCGGTTCAAGATACTTATTGTCGGTTGTCGGTAAAAAGTGATGTTCGACTTCTTGCTTTGCAAGCTGGTCCAATAACACTTGTACCAATCGCTTGTCTTCATCAGTTTGCGCCACGTTAATGTCTCGCTGACGAAAGTCCTCAATAATCGATGACACGATTGGAGTCACTTTGATCAAGCTCGTTTTAGTTGGGAAATGCGCCGTCAATTCAGGGGCAATATTCAAAGAACAATATTCGATTGGCTTACGGTTGTAGCTCGTGTGACGGATACCAGCAGGAACCCAAATTGCAAGATGCGGAGGCGCTAGAAATCTTGTATCTTCTGCATCCATCTCTAGGATCCCACCGCTGATCAGTTGCACTTGCCCCCAAGGGTGGCTATGAATTCGTGTTTCTGTATTAGAGAGAAACGCTTCAAAATTCATAAATACATCCGATGGTGCGCGATCGATTGATAAGGAGGGGTGAAGATTTCTGGCGCTCTTTTTCAAAATTGTCTTCCTATCGCTTACGATGTCTTTTAAGAGATACTTTTTATTATAAAGACCTGCCAGACTAGCGTCATCAATAATTGTGCTATAGGGTTCTCATGATTTATTTACTTCCGTTTTTCACCGTTATGATTTGGGGTGGTAACTCAATTGTGAATAAGATGGCAGCAAGCGCCATTGAACCAAGTGCGATGAGTTTCTATCGTTGGTTTGTCGCAATGGTACTTCTAACTCCATTTTGTCTGCCTGCGATCATCAAACAACGACACATTATTCGACCTTACTTAGCTAAGTTGGCGTTTCTTGCGTTACTTGGTATGGTGCTCAACCAATCACTTGGCTACTACGCTGGTTTAACGACAACGGCTTCCAACATGGCACTGATTACCTCTTTGGTTCCTTTGATCAGTGTGTTTTTAAGTGTTCCTCTGTTAGGCAAGTCTGTATCAATGTTAAGTATCGTCGGTGGTGTGATTTCGCTCGGCGGCTTGGCGTTTATGCTTGGTCATGGTGATATCACCTACTTTTTACATCAAGACATGACCCAAGGTGATAGCCTTATGCTGATTGCAGCCTTGGTATACGCGGCTTACTGCGTGCTGCTAAAACGCTGGAAGATGCCTTTCAGTAGTTTGACTCTGGTTTACATGCAAGGCTTCTTCTCGGTTGTGATGCTTACACCACTTTGGCTCTCTAGTGAGCAACTGTTACCAAGCCAAGACGCGCTACCATTAATCGCCTATGCTGGCATTGCGGCTTCCATTTTTGCGCCGTTAATGTGGGTGAAAGCGATTGATTCAATTGGCGCTGATTCAAGTGCCATGTTCATGAACTTAATGCCCGTGGTTTCTGTCGTACTTGCTTCAACGTTGATTGGTGAGAAAATTTACGCTTACCACATTATTGGTGGGCTGTTAGTCATCTCTGGCGTTATCCTGTCGCAAATAAAAATACGACACAGAAAGCAATTGCCCAATTCCGAGATTGCCTCCACCGCCAATTAATCCCAGTTCCCCAAGCCACAGAACTACGCTGTGGCTTTTTGTTTTCATCGTTCGAATAAAAGTTAATACTTTGTTTCATTCGCTATTCCCGAAAATTCATCTTGCTGCTAAATTGGGAAAACAATAACTCACCAAGGAAAGACAGATGAGCAGTGGTCAAAGAGACATTACCCTTCGCTTTTTAGCAGAACCCAGTGACGTCAATTTCGGCGGAAAAGTGCACGGCGGTGCCGTAATGAAATGGATCGACTTAGCAGCCTACGCCTGTTCTGCAGCGTGGAGTGGCAAATATTGCATTACCGCATACGCAGGTGGTATTCGTTTTGTTGCGCCGATTCATGTCGGCAACTTAGTCGAAGTTAGCGCGAAAGTCATTTATACCGGACGAAGCTCAATGCACATCGCGATTGACGTGCAAGCCAGTGACCCAAAGCAAATGAAAAACAGACTCACCACCCACTGTATCGTTATTATGGTTGCTGTAGATGAGAACGGAAAACCAACCGACGTGCCGAAATGGGTTCCAGAATCTGATGAAGATAAAGCCTTGGAGCAATCCGCGATCCGCCTTATGAACATGCGCAAAGAAATCGGGGAAGAGATGGAAGCGCACGTAAAGTATCTCAAGTAACCTACATCCGTTAAGAACGCTATTGACTACCTCAACGTTACTTAGAACCAGAGTGTGGAGCAACATCATGGTTTTGCCATTTGCTTCACACTCGGCCTCCTCTGTCATAAATCCTTCACCTAGCTTTGCTTAAATCCTTCCACTATTTTGGAGTTGGATAGAGTTTGGATCTTGAGACTAAAAGAAACGACCTTAAGTGAAGAGACGTTGACCAATTTAAAAGCGGTCGAGTACCAGTGGGTAAGAACCATGTACGTCGAGGGGTATAACGAAACAGAAATTAACCATTACATTCAAACCTGCTTTGGCGGTGATGTCACCTTTGCAAATTTATTTCGTCGCGTCGCACTACAGCAAGAAAGCTTATACACGCTGCTTCAATACGTTGGATGTGCCCCCTCCAGTCGAGAGTTTTAATCCTTACCAACCTCAATTTTACTGATACCTGAACTCAGGTTATTTATGTGAAGTGCTACGCAGGGCATTATTCAAGCCCTGTGTAATCCATTGCAAAGCCGCTAATCTTTATCCGCTTATTGAACAACTGTATTTAACAGGTATAAAAAAACCTGAGTCTAAACTCAGGTTATGGTTACAAAAACTGTTAGTGATTGAATCGTAAGGAACTAAGCTAACAGCCAGCTATGCGTAACGCCAATAAAAGCCAAGATATTACTGATCGGCGGCCAAACCAAAATTGTAATATCCGTGCTACGTATAAGGGCGACCATGTGGTCGCCCTTTTCTAGTTATTCTTATCAATCTCAGACCACAAGAGATTATCCTTTCACACCACCAGCGGTTAGACCACCAACCAACCAGCGTTGAGCAAGTAAGAATACGGCAGTGATTGGCACTGCTGAAAGTACAGCAGCTGCAGCAAAGTCACCCCACAAGTAGTTTTGTGGATATAGGTATTGCTGCATACCCACTGCAAGTGTGTACGAGTCTACATCAGAAAGTAGTAGTGATGCTACAGGAACTTCACCAATTACCATGATGAACGACAAGATGAATACTACCGCTAGGATTGGCACAGACAATGGAAGCAATACCAAACGGAATGCTTGCCATGGTGTCGCACCATCCAGTGCCGCCGCTTCTTCTAACGAAGAGTCAATACTTTCGAAGTAGCCTTTAATCGTCCAAACGTGCAGGGCGATACCACCTAAATAAGCGAAGATCAGGCCGCCGTGCGTGTTCAAACCAAGGAAAGGAATGTACTGACCCAATTTGTCGAACAACGCGTATAGAGCAACCAATGCCAATACCGCAGGGAACATTTGGAAGATCATCATCGCTTTTAGGATAGTGTTCTTACCTTTGAACTTCATACGAGCAAACGCATAAGCTGATGTGGTTGATAGCGCCACGATTAGGATTGCAGAAATACCACCCACTTTTACTGAGTTCCACAGCCATGTCATGACTGGGAATGGTGGCGGTGTAACTGTACCGTCTGGGTTAGTCACCGAGAAACCTAATGCCAATTTCCAGTGATCAAGCGTTGGGTTGTCTGGGATCAGGCTACCCGTTGCAAAGTTACCTTCACGGAATGAAATCGCGATGATCATCAGTAAAGGGAAAATAATCAGTGCCAAGAATGCCCACATCGCAATATGAGTAGCCCAAACACGATACTTTAATGACTTACCTTGTACCATTGCCATTGTAATCTCTCCTTAGTCCTGAGCTACTTTAGTTACGCGTAGGTTGATAAGTGCCAATGCGCCAACCAATAGGAAGATAAGTGTTGCTACTGCACTTGCTAGACCGAAGTCTTGACCGCCCGCACCTTCGAATGCGATTCGGTAGGTGTAACTTACCAACAGGTCTGTGTAACCCGCAGGTTCTGACGTACCAATCATATTTGGACCACCGCCTGTCAACAACTGGATAAGCACGAAGTTGTTGAAGTTGAAGGCAAAGCTCGCAATCAACAGTGGTGTTAACGGCTTCAACATCATTGGTAGCGTGATACGAGTAAAGTTAGTAATAAAGTTCGCACCATCAATTGCTGACGCTTCATATAAATCATCAGGAATCGCTTTTAGTAGACCCATACATAGAATCATCATGTAAGGGAAACCAAGCCACGTGTTCACAATCAGGATCATGGTTTTCGCCATGAACGGGTCTGAGAACCAAGCTGGGCTAATACCGAACAAACCTTCCAGAAGCATGTTGATCTCACCAAAGCTTTGGTTAAACAAACCTTTAAAGATCAAGATAGAAATAAACGCCGGTACCGCATAAGGCAGAATCAGTAAGAGTCGGTAAACCGAGCGGCCTTTTAATGCTTCCCACTGAACAACACTTGCTAGAACAAGACCAATTACAAGCGTAAATAGTACGGTGAGTGCCGAGAACACAATCGTCCAGATAAAGATACTGATAAACGGCTCTTTGATGCCATCATCTTTCCACACACGCTCAAAGTTGTGCGTGCCAATGTTCACAACAAAGCCAGGAGACACTGTGCTACCAACAAACTGACCGTTTTCATCGACAGGTTGGTAGTAACCTACTTCCATATTTGGACGTAACGTCTCTTCAGTACGATTGTTGTAAAGCGTTTCGCCGTCTTCTTGCAGCGTGTACAAAGGCACAACTGCCGCAAACTTACGTAACCCGCTCATGCGGATGTCTTCACCGCTCGGCAGATGCAAATCAACACTGCTCAACGTATTACGGCTCTTAACAATCGTCTTGATTGATTCTTTCTCGCCCGTAGCTTCTTCAATTGGCGACAGGTCAAGATCCGATGCTGAAAGGCTATCTAGTTGAAAAGTGGGCGTAGCAAGTAGCTCCCCATCTTTTTCAACCACAAGCTGATGTCCTTGATCCGTTTTATATAAAGTGAACGGGTAGCTATCACCACTTTGATAAGTTCTGTCCAAAAGTACGCTCTGCGCACGATCAAAAGAGAGTTGGTTTTTCGCGCTGTAGTTGGTAAACGCCAAACCTATGGTGTACGCCAGAGGGAAAAGAATGAAAAGGATCATCCCTGCGATACCAGGGTAGATGTAACGGTGTGCGTACGTCTTTTTACTACCAAAGATGAACAACGCTAAAGCGGTAAGAATGATCGTAAGTAGTGCAAACGCAATCTCACCGCGTGAATACATAAGGATTGTTGCGTAGCCATTGATAATGCCGACTGTGCCTAAAAGTGACCATTTCATGAACACTTTTTTGCTGCTCGGAAGGCTGGCTTCTGGTGCTGTCATAGCATTTGTACCTTGAACTGACTGCATAGGGAACCTGCTAGCGAATATAGAATAAATATAGAAAAGTAAGGAGGAGTTGCCCCCTCCTTAAAAAGGTCTTACTTAATTATTTAGTCATTTGTTTTTCTGCGTCTGCCAATGCTGCATCGACAGTTTGACGACCATCAACTACGTTGATGATTGCGTTCTTAGCCGCGCCCCAGAATGCGTTCATTTGAGGAATGTTTGGCATAATTTCGCCGTTCATCGCGTTATCCATAGTCGCAGCGATACGAGTATCTGAATCTAGTTCACGTTGGAACGAGTTAAGCGCTACCGCACCTAGAGGCTTATCGTTGTTAACCATACGTAGGCCGTCGTTTGTTAGTAGGTAGTTCTCAATGAACTCAACCGCTAGGTCTTTGTTTGGAGACGCAGTGCTGATACCAGCCGTTAGAACACCAACGAATGGCTTAGAAGATTGACCTTGGAACTTAGGTAGCGTAGTCACGCCGTAGTTAACGCCAGACTTCTCGATGTTGCCCCAAGACCATGGACCGTTGATCGTCATCGCTGTCTTGCCTTGGTTGAATGCAGACTCAGATACTGAGTAGTCCATATCTGCAGAGATCACGCCTTTGTCTACCAAGCCTTTTACGAAGCTCATTGCGTCTTTAACGCCTTCTTTCGCGATACCAGCGTCTTTAACATCGTAACCTTCAGAAGTGTATTTGAACGCGTAGCCGCCATCAGCAGCCATTAGTGGCCAAGTGAAGTACGGTTCTTTTAGGTTCCACATGATTGCAGACTTGCCGTCTTTTTTAAGTTTTGCATCTAGCGCTGCAACTTCTTCCCAAGACTTCGGTGGGTTTGGAACTAGGTCTTTGTTGTAGATTAGAGATAGAGACTCAACCGCAACTGGGTAGCCGATCAATTTGCCGTCGTAACGTACTGCATCCCAAGCGAAATCAACAATACCTTCTTGAATGTTCTTAGAAGGTTTAATTTCTGCTAGCAGGCCAGCTTCTGCGTAACCACCGAAACGGTCGTGAGCCCAGAATACGATGTCAGGACCGTCACCAGTCGCTGCAGTTTGAGGGAATTTGTCTTGAAGGCCATCTGGGTGAGCCACTGTCACTTTAATGCCAGTGTCTTCTTCGAATTTTTTACCAACTTCAGCAAGGCCGTTGTAACCTTTGTCGCCGTTGATCCAGATAGTAAGTTGTCCTTCTTCGATGGCAGCATTAGCACCAAAAGAACCCAAAGCAACAAGAGTACCTAGTGCTACAGCGCTTAACTTTTTCATGTTCGTATCCTTTTTATATTTTTGATGTAGGGCTAGTCCATTGAGGTTCAGCCGTATTTCGACATATATCATCTGAAATAATCCAATATGTCTCATCCTCCTAATCCCTACGCCCTTACAATTATGACGTATTTTCGTGATCTAAATCGCCAAGGGTAAGAGACTCAAATCACAAAACGGATACTTCCTGTGATCGGTTTCAACTTTAGGTGGTGCAATAATGTGATTTCCGACCAACTGCTTTATTCCTCCTCCTTTTTTACTCCTCCCTACCTACTCCCCCTACAATTATTTCTATTAGGAGGATGTCGCACCTCGCACAATCTTACAAACTTCAGTCATCCAAGAGTGGATGGTAAGAACCCTTTCCCAGCAGTGCCTACGTATTAGGAAAAAGATTTGCTGGTTTTGCATTGCCAGACGAGTGGAATGTCATTATTGGTGTTGTTTGTGGTAATTATTTCACGGGGGAGACAACACGAATAATGTGGGGGAGAGAAACTCGTACTTGGCTATGATGGGTAGCACTTCTATTCAGGACATTTTATTGAAGTGCTACCCTACTTTTCTTACCAACCGCAATAACTTACCGATTCCTACTGTTACTGCTCGCTAGATAATTCATATAATGATGAGCGGTGAATAATAAAAAATTGATCGAGGACGAGCTACATGGCGAGTGTCACGTTAAAAAATGTTTGTAAAGCGTATGGCGACGTACTGATTTCTAAGAACGTAGACCTAACAATCAACGAAGGTGAATTTGTTGTTTTCGTAGGTCCATCAGGTTGTGGTAAATCTACCCTTTTACGTTGTATTGCCGGTCTTGAAGACATTACTTCAGGTGATTTGTATATTGGTGACCAGCGCATGAATGACGTCGAACCATCCAAACGTGGTGTTGGTATGGTATTCCAGTCTTACGCTCTTTACCCACACCTTAACTTATATGACAACATGTCATTTGGCTTAAAATTAGCAAAAGCAGACAAAGCAGAAATCGACAAACGTGTTGAACAGGCTGCAGAAATCCTACAACTAGGCCACTTGCTTGAGCGCCAACCAAAAGCACTTTCTGGTGGACAGCGTCAACGTGTGGCGATTGGCCGAACACTGGTATCGCAGCCAAATGTATTCCTTCTAGATGAGCCTCTATCAAACTTGGATGCGGCACTGCGTGTAAACATGCGTGCGCAAATCACTAAGCTACAACGTCAACTTGGTTGTACCATGATCTACGTAACGCACGATCAGGTAGAAGCAATGACAATGGCAGATAAAATCGTTGTACTAGACGGCGGTTATGTATCGCAAGTTGGTAAGCCGCTTGAGCTTTACCATTACCCACAAAACCGCTTTGTAGCAGGCTTTATCGGTTCTCCGAAAATGAACTTCATGAGCGTATTCATTGATGAAGTAGAAGCAGAGCGCGTCAAAGTTCAACTATCTAATGGCGTATCTTTCTGGATTCCAGTGGATGGCACGACGGTTAACCGTGGCGACCGCATGTCTTTAGGCATTCGCCCTGAGCACCTATTATCCGCTTCTGAAGCTGATGCAAGCATTCACGGTGAAGTGATGATTGTTGAGAAGCTAGGTAACGAAACTCAAGTATACCTAAACCTAGAAGGTGCGGACGCGGACGTTATTTTCCGTCAGCCTGACACGCTCGCAGTCGATACCGGCGATAAAATCGAGATTGGTATTCCAGCACACCGTTGTCACCTGTTCCACAGTGATGGTCGTGCATGCCGCCGCCTATACAAAGAAAACGGCGTAGAAGTCGAATAATTCTTTCGTCCTGATTCACAATAAATCCCTCTCACTTTAGAGGGATTTTTTTATCCTAATAAATATAAGTAATTCGATACTAAATCATTAATCGTTAACCATAAGATCACCCGTTTCTTCTACCTTTACATAAACCATTGTCTTTGTACTGATACTTCATTTTTAATACTTTTCCTCATCCCTCATGAGTAAGTACCAGCTTTTTCCTAACCCGCCAAACTTAGCCAAAGGTCTAAATTTCATTCTTATTTCCACTTACCTCAACAACGCAAATTTTTACACTTATCAACGAAATTACACGTGACAAAAAACTCAGAAGCATTCAACAGAATGCTCTGTTCACCAACTACTAATAACGCTCACGACACGGCAATTGGGGGAGACACCCAAGGGCGGTAGCGTGTAAGAAGGGAAACTGAGTCATGAAACAAAAAGGACTTATCCGCTCTCACGAGATGGAGTTCGCTTTTTTATATCGCATCTCAGATCTTGCTGTCATCGTCTCTTTTATGCTGCTTTTAGTGTTCAAAGACATGAATACTGCGATGGGGAAAGATTACGTCATACTGGCTTTTGTTGGAGGCATCTCCTTTCTATTTATGGCAGAAAGCGGCAATCTGTACCGCTCTTGGCGAACCAGTTCGTTTAAAGAGCAGATGATTATTGTCTGTGTGGCCTGGGCAGTAACTTCCGCGCTTATCTTTATTGTTCTGTATTTTTCGGAAGTCTATGACTTATTTGATAACACTATTCTGGCATTGTGGTTTGCGATTACGCCCGCTCTACTTTTGGCATGGCGAGTGACATTCCGTACCGGATTAGCCTATTTAAGAAAAAAAGGATTCAACACTCGTACTGCAATAATCATCGGCCAAACTCCTCACGGCATTACCCTTGCTAACGAAATTCAAAACCACACTGAACACGGTGTACTTTTTGATGGCTTTTACGATGAGCGTTCTTCCGACAGATTGCCAAATTCTGCTTACTCTATTAAAGGGGCAGTTGACCACGCTCTTGAGCGAGCCAAGAAAGGGGAAGTGGATTACGTCTATATCGCAATGCCAATGCACGCAAAAGAACGTATTGCATCGCTTCTTAACCAATTCTCAGACACCACCGCAAATACGTATCTGATTCCTGACTTCTTTACCTATAACCTTTTGCATTCTCGTTGGGCGCAAATCGGCCAAGTTCAAACGCTCAGCGTATTTGATACGCCATTTGCTGGAATTTCTTCCTGGGTAAAACGGTTTGAAGACATCTTGTTTTCGAGCATTATTTTAGCCTTGATATCTCCAGTCCTGCTCACCATTGCGATTGGCATTAAGCTGACCTCTAAAGGTCCGGTCATTTTTAAACAGCATCGTTACGGCCTCGATGGACGCAAGATTGAAGTATGGAAATTCCGTTCAATGACCACTATGGATCAAGGCCCTCACGTGAAACAGGCGACAAAGAACGACCCACGCATTACGCCTTTTGGTGGTTTTCTGCGTCGCACCTCTTTGGACGAACTGCCTCAATTTATCAATGTACTGCAAGGGACCATGTCTATTGTTGGTCCACGCCCTCACGCCGTGGCGCACAATGAAGAGTATCGCCAGATTGTTGACCGCTACATGCTACGTCACAAAGTAAAACCAGGCATTACTGGCTGGGCGCAAATTAATGGCTATCGCGGCGAAACAGACACCTTAGAAAAAATGGAAAAGAGAGTCGAGTTTGATTTGGATTACATCCACCACTGGTCGGTTTGGATGGACATCAAAATCATCTTCATGACCGTTTTCAAAGGGTTCACTGGTGCTAACGCTTACTAAGGTTGAGATTATGAAGAAACTGACAATGGCAATAGCATTGAGTCTGTTTTCAACTGGCTTACTCGCAGAACCGATGGCTTACCAAACCGAGTCTGGCATTGAGTTTATTCCCCTCGTAAGAACTTTCTACGAGGGCGATGACAACATCAACAAAGCGGAGGAATCCGGCAATGTAGAATCGGTCAATATTTGGGGTATAGAGCCAAGCTTATTAGCACGTATAGAAAGGAATCGCTATCGCGCAGATATTTTGTACAAGTTGAAAGCAGGTTTTTCATCCGATGACCGCAACGACTTCGACGATCATACCTTTCAGTTTTCCAACTTTTTTGAGTTCAATCATCGTCATCGTTTAGTGGTTGATTATCGTTTTCGCGCCCAGCATGAAATTAGAGGGGAAGACATTACCGAAGGTAATGGTAGCGCAATCGACTCACCAATTGAGTTCAACCGTAACGATATCAAAACCAATTATGTCTTTGGCTCTAACGGTGCAAAAGGCAGACTCGAATTCGGTTTAGGCTACAGTGATAAAACCTATCAAAACTACCGTGACGGATTACCTGGGCGCCCAAACGCCAAAACGAAATACAACGATTTTCGAGCTCCCAATGCACACTTGGAATTCTATTTAAGGGCGACGCCAAGAACCTATTGGTTGGTTGGGACAAAACAAATAGTAACCGACTATCAGCACCGAAATTCTGCTCTTCCTTCCAAAGATAACGTCACCAGTTTCTATTACACAGGTGCCGAATGGGAAGTCACAGGAAAAACCAAAGGCATCGCTCGACTCGGTTATCAAATCAAAGATTTTGACAGCGCTCAACGAGAGACATTTAAAGGCTTTAGTTGGGATATCGGCTTTGAATGGCTGCCTCAAGAACAAACTCTAGTCAGCGTGAAAACCACTCAAGCGGCAGTTAACCCAGATCAAGATGGCGATTACAACCTACAAACTCGTTATCGACTGAACCTCAAGCACGATTGGAATAGTTACCTTGCAACTCGCTTAGGTGCTATTTATCAACAAGATGACTATACGGGGATCACCAGAAACGACGATCGCTACACCCTATCTTTTGGTATCGATTATCAAATTAAACGCTGGATACAGCTGCAAGCCGACTGGCAATACCAAGATAAAACCTCTAACCGACCAGGTTATAGCTTCGAACAGAACATTTGGACTTTAAGCGCACAGTTTTCTCTGTAAAAAGGATTATTAATGAAGGCATTCATCACATTCATGAGTGTAGCGTTGTTGCTATTTAGCACTTTGGTCAACGCTGACTCAAACGAGGAAGATTACTTACTCGATACTGGCGATACCATTTCCGTGCAGGTCTATGGTGAAGAAGATCTTACGATTAAAAATATTCTAATAACGTCAGATGGCTATTTTGATTACCCCTACCTTGGCCGAATCAAAGCAATCAAAAAAACACCGAAACAACTCAAGTACGAAATAGAAACGGGCTTAAAAGGCGATTATCTCATCAACCCAAAAGTGATGGTCACTATCAATAACTTTCGTCTGTTTTACGTTAATGGCGAAGTCAGGAAACCAGGTGGATTTGAGTACCGTCCAGGGTTAACCATAGAGAAGGCCATCGCTTTAGCGGGTGGCTTGACCGACCGAGCCTCACGCAAAGGCATTAACCTCACCAAACATAAAACGGGTCAAACGATAGAGGGTGTCAGTATGCACCGTAACGTTGAACCTGGTGACATTGTATTTATTGACCAGAGCTTCTTTTAAGTGACAGGGAATCAAATGAACGGGACTCATCCAAATAATCTCCAGATGAACAAAGTAGAACTGATTCGTTTTGGTCATCACTTTAAAGCGATTAAAAAGAATTGGCTAAGCATCGCAGCTTTCACGCTTCTGTTTTCATTAACTTGTACTTGGTATATCTACTCCAAAGCATCGATATACCAAGCTACAGCAACGCTACTCATCCAAGAAGAGCAAAAAAGTGCCCTTTCAATCGAGGAAGTATATGGTGTCGACACAACAAAAAAAGAGTACTTTCAAACGCAAATCGCTATTTTAAAATCGAATCATATTGCAGATAAGGTCATTAGAGAGCTGAACCTAACTCAACAACCGGAGTTCACACGCTCAGGTGGATTAAATCAAAAGATCGACCAAATAAAGTCGATCCCTTTTGTCCAAGACCTACTGAATGTGGCTCCAAGCCCAAAAGAAACCGCCCAGTTTTCAGAGTCCTATTATCAAGCGCTTCAAGCTTTCAGAAGTAAACTCGATATTGAGCCGGTACGTAACACCCAATTAGTCAGAATTCGCTTTCGTTCTACCGATCCTAAGCTTGCTACAACAATCGCCAACGCGGTCGGCCAAGCCTACATTGACGCAAATTTTGAAGCCAAATTGGTCGTTACACAAAATGCGGCCACTTGGTTGACAAATAACTCACAAAAATTGGAGGAGCGATTACGTAACTCTGAGCAAGCGCTGCAAGAATTCTTGTTAAAAGAAGGATTGATCGATATAAACGGTATTGATGAAATTTACGCAAATGAGCTAGAAGAACTCACTCGCAAGCTAAATGTCGCTGTCAATAAGCGCATTGAAGCGCAGACGTTAATCCAACTGTTAAAACGTAAATCCTCACAAAGTTTAGACAGCTTGCTGTCAATTGATGAATTCGCTAATCAAGCGCAGATCCGCGACCTAAAATTATCGGAAGCTCAGGCAGCCAAAAATCTCTCTGAGCTGGCACAGCGCTACGGCCCCAAGCATGACCGAATGATTCAGGCGAAAGCGCAGCTCGCTGAAATTCAATCAAGAACCCAGCAACTCATTCGTGACATTTCCTTCAGCAAGCAACAAGACCTTCTTGCTGCAAAGGCGCAAGAGGACATGCTTCGAGCAGAACTCGATAACAAAAAGTCCGACTTCCAATCGTTAGGGTCACAAAAAGCGCGTTACGAACAGTTAAAACGGGAGGTTGAATCCAATAAGGCACTCTATGAAGCGTTCTTAAATCGTGAGAAAGAGACCAACGCCACCAGCGACTACAAAAATGTCACTGCACGTTTTACTGACAAAGCCATCATTCCTCTATTCCCGGTGGCACCACAACGAATCAAACTGGTACTGATTGCCACCTTTTTTGGCTTTGCCATTGCTTGTGCGCTGGTCATCATCTTAGAAACGATGCGAGAAGTTATCCGAAGCACAGCCGATGTGCAGGAAAAACTTGGTGTTACGTGTTTAGGCGTGATTCCGATGGTCAAAAAACGCAATTTGCGTAAAAACGGCGTCAGTTATACCGCGTATTTAGATGATGAAGAAAAGCTATTTAGTGAAGCTTGCCGCTCCGTCAGAACCTCGCTTCTGCTCAGACTAACCAACACGAAGCAAAAGATATTGCCCTTTACTTCTGCCATTCCAGAAGAAGGAAAAACATCGACCAGTATCAATATGGCGGTGTCGTTTTCAAAAATGGAAAAGGTATTGATCATCGACTGCGATTTACGCCGACCTTCCATCGCAAAACGGTTTGGTATTGCTGAATCAAGCCCAGGCTTAACGCATATCCTGACTATGGATACGCCAATCAAAGATTGTGTTACACATATAGAAGAAGCCAACTTAGATGTATTACCGGCAGGCCTAATTCCGCCAAACCCACAGGAACTGCTAGCTTCTGAACGCTTTAAAAAGTTGCTCGAACATTTTCAAAATAAGTATGACCGGATCATTATCGATACACCGCCCCTACTGTCAGTGAGTGATGCACTTATTCTTGGTCAGTATGCCAATGGTCTGATTACCGTCATTCGCTCAGAATCGACAAAATCATCACTGGTTAACCTTGCGTTATCTAAACAAATACAACACTCAGTTCCATCTCTTGGCGTCTTAATCACACAAGCCAAGACTAAGGAAGGAGAAACGCTTTATGTCCAGAAATACGCCTACTAACTCAAACGCATCTTGGTACCAAACGTTGAAAAGCCAAGAACAACCGGTATTGATCTATCAAATGGGCAAAGTAGGTTCGAGTGCATTAGAACATTCCATTCCTAACTCGATTCACTTGCACGATCTTATGACTGTCGATGCGCAAAAACAGATATCCCCTGTGAGAGCGCAATTGCATAAACCTCAGATCAATGCGTTAAAGCGACGACTCAAGCGCATAGCGATGAGCCGTATGTTAAAGCGCAAGAAAAAAGTTCGAATTATCTCGCTGGTGCGTGAACCGATCGGACGAAATGTTTCAATGTTCTTTCAAGCACTTCCGTTTTGGATGGCGGACAAATATCTAAAAGATGACAGCGCAATACGTACCGAACGACCGCAATTACTCCAAGAGGCATTTGATAAGCACATGAATCATCAATATGCGCTGCAGTGGTTTGACAACGAGATCAAACAACTAACAGGGATTGATGTGTTTAACGAACCTTTTAATCACGAAGTAGGCTATCAGACATACCATAACAATAACTTTTCACTGTTGGTCATTCGAAGTGACAAGCTAAAGCAGGCTAACTCCGCAGTTGAAGGCTTTTTAGGTTACCCCGTGGATGTTGTTTATGAAAATCAGTCAGACAACAAATGGTACTCGCCACTAATGAAAGAATTCAAAACGCAATTTCAACCTACACCCGAGTACGTTGAAGAAATGCTGAATTCTAAATTGACGAAGCACTTTTTCTCAAATGCAGAAATCACCGACCTTAAACAGCAATATCTGACCAATTAATCATGAAAACCAAGATTCTACATATTATTAATGATCTTTCTCAGAACGGCGGTGCTCAGAAGTTCTTAGTCGACCTTGTTTTAGAACATAAGCCTGAATACGAAATCAAAATTTTGGTCTTGTGTGATGAAAATGATTACTTACCAACGCTATCCGCCCAAGGGATAGAGTGTTTTAACTGGCGCACTTTGTCATTGAGTGAGAAATACTGTTTGCTGCGTTGGCCGCATGTCGTTCACGGGCACCTCTACCCTTCCATTTATCTAGCGCTATTGGCGGTAGGTAAAAAACGAATCCAGACTGAGCACTGCTCTTACAACCGTCGACGTGACTATCCGTTGTTTAAGTTCATGGAATATGTCTTGTATTGGGGCCACGACTTGACGGTCAGTATTAGTGAAAAAGTACAAGATGAACTGGTGAAGTTCATGCCTCGCTACCAACATAAATATCACGTGGTGCACAATGGCGTTGATTTAAAAAGGTTTCCTATGATGCCGAAGTGCGCCAGCCACCTGATCGACAAACCAGTCATCAAGATTGGCATGGTGGGCCGACTTCACCAACATAAAGATCATGAAACGCTTATCCAAGCACTTGTCCATTTACCAAGACGATACGAGCTCCATCTTGCTGGAGATGGCGAAAAAAAATCGCCACTGCAAGCATTGGCAACAAAGCTCAACGTCACGCAACGTGTTCACTTTCATGGGGTAGTTTCTGATGTTCCAGCGTTTTTGAACGACATGGACATTTACGTGCAATCATCGCATGTCGAAGGCTTTGGCTTGGCGGCGGTTGAGGCCATGGCAGCAGGCTTACCCGTATTATCATCGGACGTACCCGGTTTGGATGACGTCACCGGACGTGCCGAATATTTATTTCAGGTTGGTAACTCAAATGAGCTGAGCCAGAAAGTGCTCCAGCTGTGTGAAAGTGTTGAGCGGTATGACGCTGCAAGTCAATACTCAGTCAATAGGGCCTCTCTCTACACCATCGATAAATTTCGTGAAGGTTACTATGGAATCTACCAGCAGCTTTGCACCAACAAATAGCTCCGCGCCATCGAGCCACCGAGCCTCATGGTTTGCAGCATGCCTATTAGCATTGTTCTTTATTCCTATGAAGTTTCGTGCTGGAGGAATAGCACTAGCACCATCAGACATCGTAAGTCTTTTGTCCATTGGTTTTACAGCGTTAGTGGTATTGGAAGGAAAAGCTGAAAAACTCATGCATCCCTGCATGGGGTTCCTCGTATTGTTCACTGGGTATGTGTTCTTAAATGGCCTGCTAAATCGCGTCCCCCTAATGCCGCTAGTTATAGAAACCGTGCAATGGCTGGCGATTCTCTGCTTGCTTAGCCTAATGTACGCCTATGGCGTGTTTGATGATGAATGGGTAATGGTTTATTTCACTTATCTGCTGTTTTTCATCTGTACGCTCGTTGCCTTATGGCACTTTGCTCAAGGCTATCAAAGCGGGTTTAAGTTACTCGGGGTAAGTAAATACGGGTTCGGTGTACTTTGCTCACTACTGTACCTTTATCGGGATAAAATTCGCGCTTTCCACCTTTTGATGCTCGTCGCTTTGGTATTACTGGTGTTGTCGCAAGAAAGAAAAGCACTACTTGGTTTTTGTCTGCTTTTCGTCTTTGACCAGCTGCTCGTAAAAAAACTGATGAGAAAATCGCTTAATGAAACGTACACGTGGACGATTTTATTAGCCTTAAGCTTCATTGTGTTTACTGCCGTCACAACCACACTCTACGTTGGGTTTGAAACGCTAGCGGACACATTGGAAATAACCCAAGAAGACGTCTTATTTGCTAACCAAAGTGAAGCCCGCTGGGTATCGAATCTTCATAGAAAACTCTTACTTGCCAATGGGTTAGACATTTTACTTCAGCACCCTGTTTTAGGTGTCGGCGCGAAGATGCTGCCCAACTTTATGATCAGTTACTTTAACTATGATGAACTGGCGATCTACACCCACAACTTTGTGTTAGATACCGCAATTGAATACGGGTTGCTCGGTATCGCCCTATTGTTTGGTGGTTATTTTCTGTTTATTCGCTTTTGCTTCCGTAGTCTCAATGACAACAGAAAAAGCCTCTTACTCGCGATATACGCCCTCATCATGGTGTTCTTCGTTGCGGTAAATACCACCATCATTTTAATACTCTTATTACCCGTCATGATAAGCATGAGCCGCGAGTCAAAGGTCAACACCATTACTCATACTTTTCCGGTAAACCATCACCATGAATTTGAATAATCAAGGATAGGATAGATGAAGTATTCAATCTCTCGACAATTTGAAAAGAACCGAGAACTCCAAGCTGACAATTTTGTTTTAGTTTACCAAATGGGCAAAGTTGGCTCATCGTCAATTGAGCACACGCTGGGAGAAAGAAATATCCCGAGCTATCACATCCACACCTTTGATGATCACGAAGAATTTCACATGTATCACAATAAAAAAGACGTGAGTAAATTTTTCGATTTCAAAAACCGTGCGCTCTACCGCTTAGTACTCAAGCAACGAAAACGTATCTTACAAAAACGCGAACAGATCAAAATCGTCACACTGGTCCGCGATCCAATCGCAACAGTCTTTTCTCGTTTCTTTCAAGACCTCCATTTGCAATTTATCGAAGGCAAAAAGAATGATGCAATTCACCGAGATATGGCAGTCACGTATCAGCACCTCGAACATTGTTTCGATAACTATATCAATCTCAACTATTTTGCGGACTGGTTCGACAACGAGTTAAAACGTAACTTCAATATCGATGTGATGCGTCAAGAATTGGACAACACTCAACCTTTCTTCACATTCAAGAACGAGCAAGCCAACGTCATGCTAATCAAATGCGAAAAGCTCAGCTCTCTCGATAAAGAAATTGGCGAGTTTCTCGGGCTGCAAGACTTCGTGCTGAAAAACAGCAATGAAGCGAAAAACAAGTGGTACTCCAATATCCACCAGCACTTTAAGCATCACTACGACTTTTCAAAGCTGTTCTATATGTACGATCTTCCCTTATATCGCCACGTTTATTCAGAACAAGAACGTGATGCTTTCAAGCATAAATGGATGCAGACAGCAGGAACAAAATCATCATGAAAAAAGTGCTCCATATTACAGAAGCCTTCGGAGGTGGCGTTCAAACCGCCCTCTATAGTTATGCTCACTCCTCTCGAGATGAGCCCTATCAACATTTCTTGCTAGCCAGAGCTCGAGAAAACGACTTAACCAATGAAAGCAACCATCATATTTTCACACAGACCAAATGGGTGGAAGGCGGCTTACTTCAATTTGTTCGTGATGCAAACCACATGATTGCATCACTTGCGCCTGACGTTGTGCATTTGCACTCGAGTAAAGCGGGATTTCTCGGGCGATTTCTAAAACTTGGCAAGGCGCTCTTGGTTTACACTCCGCACTGTTATGCTTTCGAACGTGAAGATATCTCCGAATTCGCACGCCAGCTCTATAGAGCGCTAGAGAAAGTAAAACTAAACAAAATTGATGTGGTGGCAGGCTGTAGCCAACGAGAATGTGACTTGGCGATTAGCATTGGCGCGAAACGTGCTGAACTGCTCAACAACTACGTGTCCTATCAAAGTGAAGAGCGTTTATTACGAAACAGACAAGAAGCGCTGCGACTTGTTGTGCTTGGTCGTGTCGCGCCCCAAAAGGATCCGCAATTTCTCATCGACACATTGCAACATCTTAATCGACATGCGCTTAACCGCCCATTAGATATCACTTGGATAGGAGGCGGTGACAACACACTCGAACAAAAATTGCGTACAGAAAATGTGGATGTGACTGGCATGTTACCTCGTGATGAGGTGGTTAAAAAGCTCAAGGGTTCAGACCTTTACTTACATACTGCAGCATGGGAAGGGATGCCGTTAACTATTCTAGAAGCAGCCAAATTACATCTTCCTATGGTGATTCGAACTATCGGCGCGACCAAAGATCTCAACTACCCATTTTTAGCGCTAACACCTGAAGAAATGGCCAAGCAGATCGCGCACTGTGTCAATCATTATGATGAAATCGATTTTTGCCAATATACAACAGCGTTAAACGACGCCTTCAGTGAAGAAAAGCAGCGCCTCGCACTCAATAATATTTACGGTTAAATGCCCCTATGTTTCACACTGTTCAACAAAAATTACTGTTGATGCCCAGCGGTAAAAAAAGCTTGCTATCTACTGGATTGAAAACCGCAATCACGCGTGTGTTGAGTGCGCTATTTGCTTTTTTACTGACACTGATTGTATCGAAGACCAGTGACCCTTCGACGTCCGGTCAATTTTTCTTTTTATTCAACCTAGTCTCACTACTCGCGATCGTTTCTCAGCTAGGTTTTGATGTCTCATTAGTTCGCTACAATGCGATCGCCTTTAATAACAAAGAGACACTTCAACAAAGCCACAACTATAAAACGGCACTTTATCGAAGTATGGCGTTTTGCTTGCTAGCCATTGCCGTTTTGTTGGTAGGATTTAATCTGTTTCCTGAACAGCTAAACCAGACCCAATCGCCAATGCATGCGATTACTTTAGGCTTGTTCTGCATACCGTTTTTGGTGCTTGCACAGACCAACAGTCGTGTGCTTCAAGCATGTAGAAAGGTCGTGTCATCACTGTTTGCTTTACAGCTTGGCGTGAGTATGTTGATGGTCTTTTTTGTCTTTGGCTTGGACTATATCGGTCAGCAAAATATCAACAATCTGATGACCGCACTGCTTCTGGCGAGTATGAGCGTCGCGGTAATATCCAGTGTTAATTGGCTAGGTTCAGGTCAGTATCAGACATCGGCTTTCGTACCAAACAAAAAAATGGTCGCTTCTGCCAAGCAAGTCTGGATTGGCAGTATCTTCACGAACGTTCTTCAATGGGGAAGCCTTGTCATTGCGGGCTTTTTTATCTCAACAGCGGAACTCGGTCTATTAGCTGCAGCTCAACGTACATCACTACTGATTGGCTTTGTGCTGATTACCATTAACTTTATGGTCGCCCCTATGTTTGCCTCTCTCTACAAAGAACGCCAAATGATCAAACTGCAAAGCCTGAGCCGTTTAGCTTGCCGAGCCAACGTTGGTTTAGCGATTGTTCCCGTGATTATTTGCACTCTATTCCCAGAGTTTGTGATGCGGTTTTTTGGTGAAGAGTTTCTTGCTGCTGCGCCACTGTTAGTCGTCCTGTCTTTAGGGCAGTTAGTCAATGTTGCGACTGGCTCTGTAGGATTTTTATTACTCATGAGCGGTCACGAAAGAACCATGAAATACATTACAATTTCCTCCGGCACAATCTCTATCTGCTTGCTCATTGCGCTTTGCCAAACGTTCGGTGTTATTGGTGCAGCATGGGCGATGGCAATTGGCATGGCAATTCAGAATCTAGCAGCGTTGTACTTTGTAAAACGTTACTTAGGCTTCTTTCCAATAGGTTAATTATGGTTTCAATACTGACACGGATAAGTTTTGTTTTCGTTCTGACGCTTACGGCTTCACTCTCTTTGTGGAAAAGCTCTGACTTACACCATGCCACTTACCTGCAAATGGAAACCTACTTAGGTGGATCGAGTACGCTTCACTTTACTTTCAGTTTATTGATCGGCTTTTTATCGGTCTTCACCTTCCCCTCTTTAGTAAGTTCAAGTAAAGCCGACGTCTTTGGCATTCGCCTTTTGCTACTGCTGTTGGCTATCGTTTCAATGGAAGAAATAAGCCAACTTTTTATTCCAAGTCGCTCATTTAGTTTTGATGATCTCAGTACCAACTGGATAGGCATTATCTCGGGTTACTTTAGTGCCAAGTTGATTCGCGTCCTGCGCACTCGCTCGTTCTCTTGAAATAAGCACCTCAAGGTTATTTGGGTATATAATTACGCCAAATAATCAGACTAACGAGTACATCATGTCATCCCACCCAACCAAGATTACCTTTTTTGAATTCTTAACCCCGTTGATCACATCAGGCAAAAAAACGATTACGATTCGAGATGAATCAGAAAGTCACTACGTTCCAAATACAGAGGTCGAAGTTTTTACGCTAGAGACGGATCGTAAAGTCTGCAACATCAAAATACGCTCTGTAGAACCACTCAACTTTGAAGATATCAATGAGTTTCATGCTGAACAAGAAGCCATCGAACTGCCAAAACTCAAGCAGTTAATTCGAGAAATCTACCCAAACACCGACACGCTATTTGTGATTGAGTACGAGCTAATCAAATAACCCACAACAAACACTAGACGACTGGTCTAATTCATTCTATAGTACGCTTCATGAACGCAAAGACGAACGACACACGCCAACATATTCTCGACGTCGGATACGAGTTAATCGTAAACCGAGGGTTTACGAGTGTTGGCCTTTCAGAGCTTTTAAAAAAGGCCGCGGTGCCGAAAGGCTCGTTTTATCATTACTTCAAATCCAAAGAACAATTTGGTGAAGCGATGATTCAAGACTACTTTACTAAGTATTTTGAGCGTTTAAACGCACGCTTTACCAATACCGATCTGAATGGCTACCAACGCCTGATGAGCTACTTTGAAGAAATGGTCAAAGTAGAAGACGACGTATGTAATGCGAACAAATGTTTGTTGGTCAAGTTAAGTGCGGAAGTCTCCGATCTCTCAGAGTCCATGCGTCTAGCGTTACGCCAAGGTGCAGACAAAACCATTCAAGCAATGGCGGATTGCATTGACGTAGGCATTCAAGATGGCTCTATCCCAAATGGTGACAGTGCTTTATTGGCAAGGCAGATATACTACCTTTGGAACGGCGCAAGCTTGCTGAACAAACTGTATCAAGATCAGGCAGCATTAACGCAAAGTCTGACCTATACTCAACATCTACTGCAAAACACGCGAACTTGCCCATAGTAGGTAGCGTAAAAGTAAGATGAACACCCTACATGTGTTTCACAGTTGGTAATAACTCCTGTGATTGCACAATACACCTTCCCGCTCTATGAGCGGGATATTTTGAAATCAAAACTAGACGACCGGTCTAATCAATAAGTGAGATAAATATGACTAACGCAACAAATCGCAGAATCGTACTCGCGTCACGTCCCCACGGTGCACCAACAAAAGAAAACTTTCGTCTAGAAGAAGTGGCGAAACCGACTCCTCAAGATGGTGAGATGCTACTGAGAACCGTTTACTTATCTCTCGACCCATACATGCGCGGTCGCATGAGCGATGCCGAGTCATACGCCGATCCTGTTGCGGTTGATGACGTAATGATCGCTGGCACAGTGTGTCAGGTAGAAGCATCGAACCACCCAGATTATGAAGCGGGTGAATGGGTTCTTGCATACACTGTTGGCTGGCAAGACTACGCCATCTCAACTGGTGAGATGGTGATTAAACTTGGCAAAGAACCACAAAACCCATCATACGCTCTAGGTGTTGCTGGCATGCCAGGCTTTACCGCGTATATGGGCTTGCTCGATATCGGTCAGCCAAAACCAGGTGAAACCATTGTGGTAGCAGCCGCGACGGGCCCTGTGGGCGCGACCGTTGGTCAAATTGGCAAAATCAAAGGTTGCCGTGTTGTTGGTATTGCAGGCGGAGAAGAAAAGTGCCGTTACGCCAAAGAAGTCCTTGGCTTCGATGAATGTATCGATCACAAAGCTGACGACTTTGCAGAACAGTTGAAAAACGCCTGTGATCAAGGTATCGATGTTTACTTCGAAAACGTAGGTGGCAAAGTATTCGAAGCTGTAATGCCACTTCTGAATACCAGCGCACGTATCCCACTTTGTGGTTTGATATCTCAATACAACGCAACAGAACTGCCTGAAGGTACCGACCATCTTCCATTATTAATGGGTAAGCTGCTGACTAAACGGATCAAGGTGCAAGGCTTCATCATTTTTGATGACTACGGACATCGTTACGGTGAATTTGCGCAAGATATTAATCAATGGTTGGCTGAAGGAAAGATCCAATACCGTGAACATCTAGTACAAGGACTGGAGAATGCACCAGAAGCATTTATCGGTCTGTTGGAAGGTAAGAACTTCGGCAAGCTTGTAGTACAGATTAACGACCCATTATAAGGAAGGGATAAATAAATGATTAAACTTCACCATCTCAATCAGTCTCGCTCAAAGCGCATCATTTGGTTACTTGAAGAGCTAAATGTGGATTACGAAATCGTGCCTTATGTTCGTGACAAAGTGACCTTCATGGCACCGCCTGAGCTAAAGAGCGTTCATCCGCTCGGTAAATCGCCCCTGCTTGAAGATGATGGCGAGTTCATCATTGAATCAGGCGCGATGACCGAATATTTGATTGAGAAGTACAGTGATGGTGCGTTGGCTCCTGAGCGTGGGACGAAGGCGCACACTGAGTACCTGCAATGGATGCACTTTGCTGAAAGTTCAGCAATCTTACCAATGTTGTTAAAAATCTTTATTAGCAAAGAGCCAAACGAAACTCAATTTCTATCAGGCTATGCTGACAAAGAAGCGATGAACGTTCTGGGTTATTTCGAGCAATCGCTAGAAGGCAAAACTTACCTAGTAGAAGAACGTTTAACTGGCGCAGACATCATGATGTCATTTATTGTCGAGCTCGTGCATAAGTTCGGTTTGGCTGGTCACTTCCCGAATATTGAGCGTTATGGAAAACAACTCGCAACGCATCCAGCGTTTGAAAAAGCTGAGCAAATTGAAGTGAAGTACTCCTAATCATTCCGCCCCTTTGATGTTCAATAAAGCGATATCAAAGGGGCGATTTCCGACGTTAGCCTTGTCAACAAAGCGCAATTCATGCAAATGCCTGCGTGCTCTTTTTACCCTTTTCGCCAATACGTTAATAAACCAATCATAAAAATCAGCTAAGAATCTGATTCTAAGTTACTTTTCATCATCGTTCCCACCTATTGAATTGATAAGCAGTATCAGTTTTTGCTTCCAGCTTTTCCGTAATAATCTTCTCTTCAGTTGCTAAGGTATTGATCCCTGGAGGGGAAGAAAAATGACAAATAAGAAATTAACCACCGCCGCAGGCTGTCCTGTCGCCCATAATCAAAATGTGATGACTGCAGGTCCTCGTGGTCCCCAACTACTGCAAGACGTTTGGTTCCTTGAAAAACTGGCACACTTTGATCGTGAAGTGATTCCTGAGCGTCGTATGCACGCCAAAGGCTCAGGCGCTTACGGCACTTTTACTGTGACTCACGATATCACCAAATACACGCGCGCGAAGATCTTCTCGGAGATTGGTAAAAAGACCGAGCTATTTGCCCGCTTTACAACCGTTGCAGGTGAGCGCGGTGCCGCAGATGCAGAGCGCGACATCCGTGGTTTCGCGCTAAAGTTTTACACCGAAGAAGGCAACTGGGACTTGGTTGGTAACAACACGCCAGTGTTCTTCCTGCGTGATCCACTAAAATTTCCGGATCTAAACCACGCGGTGAAACGCGATCCACGCACCAACATGCGCAGCTCGACAAACAACTGGGATTTTTGGACATCACTACCAGAAGCATTCCACCAAGTTACGATCGTTATGAGTGATCGTGGTATTCCAGCGTCTTACCGTCATATGCACGGCTTCGGTAGCCACACATTCAGCTTTATCAACGCAGAAAACGAACGTTACTGGGTGAAATTCCACTTTAAAACTCAGCAAGGCATCAAAAACCTGACTGACCAAGAAGCAGAAGCGATCGTAGGTAAAGACCGCGAAAGCCATCACCGTGACCTTTACGAAGCGATTGAGCGTCAAGACTTCCCTAAATGGAAGATGTACGTGCAGATCATGCCTGAGCTAGAAGCGGATGAAGTGAACTTTAACCCGTTCGATCTAACAAAAGTATGGTCACAAAAAGATTATCCATTGATCCCAGTAGGCGAGTTTGAACTGAACCGTAACCCAGAAAATTTCTATGCGGAAGTTGAGCAATCCGCGTTTAACCCGGCAGCTATCGTTCCTGGAATTGGCTTCTCACCAGACAAAATGCTGCAAGGCCGTCTGTTTGCATACGGAGACGCGCAGCGTTACCGCCTAGGTGTAAACCATCACCAAATTCCAGTTAACACGCCTCGTTGTCCGGTACACAGCTACCACCGCGATGGCGCAATGCGCGTTGATGGCAACTTTGGTTCCACACTAGGTTACGAGCCAAACTACAAACAAGAATGGGCAGAGCAACCAGATTACTCTGAGCCACCTCTACGCATCAACGGCAATGCTGATCATTACGATCACCGTGTAGACGAAGACTACTTCAGCCAAGCGGGTAACCTATTCCGTCTTATGAGCGAAGAACAGCGTCAAACTCTATTCGACAACACCGCTCGTGCAATGGATGGTGTGCCAGACTTCATCAAAGAACGTCACGTTAACCACGCCTACCAAGCGGACGAAGCTTACGGCAAAGGCCTTGAGATTGCGCTAGGCTTAAACAAGTAAACGGACACTGCACCAGCAAATGCTGTGATAAGAAGACATAAAAAAGGAGGTGCCCCACAAAGCACCTCCTAATTCAAGTTCGTTAATCACACACTAATGTTCAAGGGGAACGATCATGATCAACTTAAATTTCTTCAAGCTCTTTGATACCAAAGAACTGTTTATCTACTACTGATTCTTAGCAACGGCTTTAATCAGAACAGACGTATCCATGCGGCCTAAACCATCACGCTGAAGGTCAGCGTATTGCTCATCCACTTTCTTAGTCAGTGGGAGCTCTAGACCCACTCGCTCTGCTTCTTGCAGACAGAAGCCTAAGTCTTTGCGCATCCAATCAATCGCGAATCCAAAATCAAACTTATCTTCCGCCATCGTCTTGGCGCGGTTTTCCATTTGCCATGACCCTGCAGCACCGTGCTTGAGTGTTTCAACTACTTGTTCAATATCCAAACCGGATTTCTGCGCGAGTAACAACGCTTCGCTCAAGCCTTGAAGCACACCACCAATACAGATTTGGTTTACCATTTTACAACGTTGACCTTGGCCATTTTCACCCAGAAGCGTCATTTGCTTTGCATATACGTCCATCGCTGGAGAAACACGATCAAAAATGTTCTGCTCGCCACCACACATGATGGTTAGTACGCCATTTTCTGCGCCTGCTTGACCACCAGATACCGGAGCATCAATGAAGTGATTGCCATATTTGGTACAAGCATCGGCCAATTCAACGGCTAAATCAGCGGAAGTCGTGGTGTGATCAACCAGTACCGCGCCTGCTTTTAGACCGACTAGAATGCCTTCTTCACCGTATACAACGCTGCGCACGTCATCGTCATTACCGACACAAGTAAATACGATATCGCAACCTTCTGCCGCTTCTCGCGGTGTCTCACACGCAATGCCGTTGTATTCTGCAGCCCATTTATCAGCTTTGGCTTTGGTGCGGTTGTATACTTTGGTTTCATATCCCGCTTTGCTCAAATAGCCCGCCATTGGGTAACCCATAACACCCAAACCAATAAATGCTACTCGTTGTTTTTCCATTGCACGCTTCCCTTAGTTCACCTGACTGAAATGTTTTGTAACATGCTACTAAAGAATTGAAAACATTACTCGTAATTTATCCTTCACTCGCGGCACAAATAAAAGCGAACCGCGATGTTGGAGTAAATACCAAAAGCATTCATCAGGGTCATCGAGGAGACATTTCTCAGAAGTTAAATGTTAAGACACTCTACGAGCTTGCAACAAAGCCGTGGCGTTCAACATGGCATCCTTGGTACTGACATCCAAGACTTGGATTTTTCGAAAACGTTCCGGTTCTTTAATCGCCACATCGTGAGCAAAAATCACAAACTTCGCTTTCTCGATGTCTTTCTCGGTAATTCGGTTGATGACGCCATTCGCGCCTTGGGTTTCGACTTTAATCTTAATGCCGAGTGCACAAGCCGCTTTTTCCAATGACTTAGCCGCTAAGAACGTATGTGCCACACCTGATGGACAAGATGTAACCGCCAAAACATCCGCCTCACCTTCGCCTTGAACGGAACCATATACTTGAGAATGACCTGTGTAGCTTTCATCTTCGGTTGCGGTTTTCTTTAGTGCAATCACGATCAACGCCGTGGTAACAGAGCCCGCAATCGTGCCGATGATGTAACCAATTTTTCCATCCACAACAGGGAGAACAATCCAACCGCCCCACGGTGCATGGTTCATTACGTGGAACATAAAGCCAATCACGTTACCGACGATGCCCCCCGCCACAATAGCGGGTAATACTCGTGCAGGGTCGCCAGCGGCAAAAGGAATCGCACCTTCGCTAATACCGATCATCCCCATAATACCTGCGGCTTTCCCCGCTTCGCGTTCATCTCGCTTGAATTTACTCGGCGCCAAAAACGTGGCTAGTGCCATACCCAATGGCGGCGTACAAATCGCAATACCGACCCCGCCCATCAACCATGGCTGCGTGTTCACTTGGGTTTGAGCAAACAACGTCGCCACTTTGTTGATTGGGCCGCCCATATCAAACGCGGTCATTGCCCCAAGCACAGTTCCGAGCATTACTTTGCCTGAGCCCGCCATGCCCGTCAGCACCTCGTTCATGGTGGTCATTGCGCTGGCAATCGGAGCACCTATCACCCACATCACCGCGCCACAAGTAACAAACGTCCCCACTAGCGGATAAATAAAAATCGAGCCAAGCGAACTCATGCTGTCTGATAGCTGAATTTTCTTTAATAGCCAAACGACAAAGCCAGCAAAAAAGCCGACCACAATCGCACCTAAAAAACCCGTATTGTAATGACTGACCGCAATCCAAGATCCAATCATACCCGGTGCAAGGCCCGGCTTGTCGGCAATGGAATAAGCAATGTAACCGCCAAGCACGGCAGTAAACAATGTCAGGCCAGCAATCCCCATTTGGGCAATATCGGCCAGAATGCCCTCTTGTGGTACACCACCGTGACCAGAGATCATCACCGACAACGACAACAGCACACCGCCCGCAACGATAAACGGGATCATGTGGGATGTGCCAAACAGCAGGTGCTCTTTAATGCGACCAAGTTTTTGCGCCCAAGGGCTCAGGGGTTCTGATGCAAATTCTAAAGAAGTTGGGAGAAATTCATTGGATTGGGTTTGAATATCAGTCAGCATCTCAAGCGCTTCTTCTCGCGATTGAGCCAACTTGAGCTTTTCAACAAAGCCGTCTTCGATAATTTTGGTGGAAATTTGTGCCAATACTTCAATGTGATGATGATCATCACCATCTGGGGACGCCAGCATGAAAAACACATCGGACAGCTCGCCATCTTCGGCGCCATAATCAATCCCATTACGGCTGATCCCGACTGCGACAGCTGGTTGCGCTACAGCATCACTTTTGGCATGAGGGATCGCAATACCATCATCAAATCCTGTGTTACCGATCTCTTCTCGTTTCCAGATATCTGCCAAGAACTGGCTTTGACTATTGAGCTTGCCGGCGGCTTCTAGCATCTCAACCAGCTCTTTGAGCGCTTCATCTTTGGTTTGAGCTTTTAGATCTAAGCATATCGTTTCTAGCTCAATTAGGTTTGTGATGTCCATTGTTTTACCTTCCAATATTCACGCTCGAATATATACCCAAGTGAGTTTGAGATACAGGATCCCCTGGCTCGTATGCGTTCCTACTCATTTTATTTGGGCATAGATTAACCAGTGCCTACCCTTTGATATATAGGACTAAAAGTGCATTAACTGGATTAATGTAACATGAGATTCAAACTGTGATAGAGCTCTTGCGTTAATCCAGCTCAAATCAATTCAATCTGCGGTGGCTGTGCTAATATCCACAAAAAATAAAATGGATAGAACATGAAAATCGTAGCGGTGACAGCATGCCCTACAGGCATCGCTCATACTTATATGGCGGCAGATGCACTAATGAAAGCTGCGCCAAAACATAACGTGCAAATTAAAGTAGAAACGCAAGGTGCGATGGGGATAGAAAATCAGCTCACTCCTCACGATATCGCTCAAGCGGATCGGGTTTTGATCGTGTCGGATATTGAGATAGAACAACCAGGCCGATTCGAAGGGACGCGCCAAATTCAAATCCCCATTGAAGAGGTTTTGCTTAACGTCGACAAAGTATTCCTCGTCCACTGCCGCGACTAAATTTGCAGATGAACGAATACCAAATCACCTTTTTCGTCGATAATGCAAATGCCAGTGCGCACCTTGCTCAGCCACTCAATCGAGTGGCAAAGAAGTTCAAAAGTACCTTACATATCATTAATGTAACGCAAAATCGTGTTGCGGAACTCACCAAGTCCGTGGCGATTTTGCAAGCTGGTCTACAACAAGGTGATTTGTGTCAAATCACTGCGATTGGCATTGACGCAGAGCTGGCCTGCTTCGTCATCAAAGACATGATTGCTGAACACTTTACGGTGGTGGGATCTCATATCAACTATGAGTTTTCTAGCCAACTGGCCGAGCGTTTACCGCAAATTTGCCCACCTTGTGAAATCAAATGGCAGTACGCCAAAGCGCATACCGAGCTCACCAAGTTTGAATGCCTTAAAGGACTAGCTCAGCTCATCCACCCCATTCATCCCGACGAACTGATTCTTGCTTTTATTAAACGTGAAGAACGTTCATCAACTTGCGTGACTCCGGGGATCGCTCTACCGCATGTGATGTTTTCAGGTGTTGACCATATTTCTATTGCTGTTATTGCGAATGAAAAGTCGATGGATTGGGCTTCGAAGATGGGTGATGTTCATCTGGCTATTGCACTGGTGATGCCAGAAAAGCCGACCCGAGAACAGATCATTGCGGCCACTAACCTCACACGAAATCTGCTTACCGATCAAATGGCGGAACGCCTACTACTAACAAAAAGCAGCGTCGACTTACAAGCGCTGCTGATGTACGCCATGTCGAGGCTGCTCGCCTAAACTTCTCTATGATTTACGCATTCTGACTGAAGGCTTAAATCGAACCACGATATTCCGTCGGCGTTCTGCCTGTACGGTTCTTAAATACTCGGCAGAAATAGTTCACGTCTTTAAATCCACAGCGCACTGACACGTCATTGAGTTTGAAGTTGTATTTCTTGAGCATAAACTTCGCGCGATCCACGCGCACCCAAGTAATGTAGTCTGCCAAGGTCATGTGCCCCTGCTGACGGAACAAGCGCGACAAATGGTTCGAGGAAATACTGAATCTCGACGCAATGCTGTCACGCGTGATTGGGCGATGGAAGTTCTCTTGAATGTAGATGCAGATCCCTTGATAGAGATCTTGCACACGGCTATGTGACTGCTGCTCGACTGGTGCATCCAACATCGTCTTCGCGTATTGCAGCAATGCTTGCAGTAAAAGCTCATCCATTGGTTTTTTAGTATTCTCACGAGCCAGTGAGCTCAACGCTTCTAAGATGTTATCTATCGCAAATCCTGAGCGCGTTTGAATGCTATGCTTTTGAATATCGTAAAAGTTTGCCTCACCTTTGCGTTTGCTCACCAAACTCAACCCAAGTTGTCGACGCCCAAACAAAATACTTAACACTGAACAATCGGTATCCCAGTCTGGTTTATTCCAACAGTTAGGTGGAATAAATATCGCATCGCCTTTTTTAGCAACGATGTGCGTTACTTTTCGATCATGACTTTCCATTTCATTAATATATTCCCCATCCAGAACTAACTCTAGGCGAGGGAAATTAACTTGATAGCTAAATTCAGGCGGCGTATGAAAATCTCCTGCAAACCAAATATTATGAAATGGCTCTCTTTCATTTAATACCGCTGAAATTAAATCATGAAAAATCATTGTCTCACACTCTATATATGCATCAATGATGCTATTTACTATAGATATACACCGGACTGGACTTTTGTGCTATTGAGCAAAATCACACTTCCATTTTAATGTTACAAAAATCCAGTTAACGTATCAAATTTCCAGTAACAAAAACTCTATCAACAACACTCAATCCCTTTTCAAGTGGGAGCGAGGCCACATTTCACTTATCGTTTAGCTTCTTATCCATCATGTCACAGATATGCAGCTAGATTTGTCCAGTGAACGATCTAAATCACACTATAGTTAGTCGGTTACAATCCTCCAGTAAATGCATTTTTTCTTCACTACAGTCTTTTTATCAGTAATTTAAAAATACCCCTGAAATAAAAATTATATTTATAGGGGTTCGACAATGATCACCAAACTAATAAATGAAGACTTAATTAATCTTGATCTTAAAGCGTCTTCAAAAGAAGACGTATTTAAAGAACTGGTTGCCGTTCTTCATGCCCAAGGTCGTATTTCTGACCAAACACAATTTCTTGCAGATATAAAAGCACGTGAAGAATTAGGAAATACTGGATTTGAAGATGGCGTGGCAATTCCACACGCGAAAAGCGCAGCTGTGATTGAACCAGCGGTTGTGATCGGCGTAAGCAAATCAGGTATCGAATACGGCGCGGAAGACGGCTTGCCTTCAAAACTGTTCTTCATGATAGCTTCTCCAGACGGTGGCGATAACCACCATATCGAAGTACTTGCAGAACTGTCTTCAAAACTGATTGAAGATGGTTTCATCGATGCGTTCTTAGGCGCAACAAACAGCCACGACGCACTGGCACTCCTTCTTGCTAAAGAAGAACCGCAACCAGTGACAGACGCACCAGCAAACCAAGGCTTCATCATTGGTGTGACTGGTTGTCCTGCGGGCGTTGCGCACACCTACTTAGCAGCAGAAGCACTGGAGAAAGGTGCTGCGGCGATGGGTTACGAAATCAAGGTTGAAACGAACGGTTCAATCGGTGTGAAAAACAGCCCAACCGCAGAAGAAATCGAGCGTGCAGATGCAATCATCGTGGCATGTGACAAGCAAGTTGACATGAACCGCTTCGCGGGCAAACGCGTGGTTAAAACCAACGTAAAAGCCCCAATCCGCGATGCTCAAGGACTGATTAATGAAGCGTTAAACGCACCGACGTACCAAGCTGAGTCCAATGGCAATACGCAAGCATCGGTTGCCGACAAAGCTTCTCAAGCTCGTTCTGACTTATATCGCTACTTGATGAACGGCGTATCACACATGATCCCATTCGTCGTAACGGGTGGTCTGTTGATTGCCCTTGCTCTTGCCGTCGGTGGTCAGCCAAGTGAAGCGGGCATGGCGATTCCTGAAGGCAGCATGTGGAACCAAATCCTCAATGTCGGTGTGGTTGCCTTTACGCTGATGATCCCAATCCTTGCCGGTTACATTGCTTACGCGATTGCTGACCGCCCAGCTCTAGCTCCTGGCTTGATCGGTGGTTGGATTGCAAACAACGGTTCTTTCTACGGCGCAGACGCTGGTACAGGCTTTATCGGTGCCATCATCGCAGGTCTGCTTGTGGGTTACTTCGTGAAGTGGATTACGTCGATTAACTACCACAAATTCATCCAACCTTTGGTGCCAATCATGATCGCACCAATCACAGGTTCGCTATTCATCGCAGGTCTATTCATCTTCGTTATCGGCGCGCCAATCGCAAGCCTAATGGACGGTCTGACTGCGCTACTAACTAGCATGAGTACAGGTAACGTCGTTCTACTGGGTATCGTACTTGGTGGTATGGCTGGCTTCGATATGGGTGGTCCATTCAACAAGGTCGCATTCCTATTCTCTGTGGGCATGATTGCGAGCGGTCAAACTCAATTTATGGGTGCGATGGCATGTGCAATCCCAGTTGCACCTCTAGGTATGGCACTGGCAACAGCACTTGGTCGTAAGTTCGACCTGTTCGAAGAATCAGAAACTGAAGCGGGTAAAGCAGCAGGTGCAATGGGTCTGGTGGGTATCTCTGAGGGTGCGATTCCGTTCGCAGCGCAAGATCCAATGTCAGTGATTCCTGCAAACGTACTTGGATCAATGGTGGCGGCAGTAATGGCGTTCTCATTCGGCATCACCAACAGCGTTGCTCACGGTGGTCCCGTGGTCGCTCTGCTTGGCGCGATGAACCACCCAGTCCTTGCTCTGATTTGTATGGCAGCTGGCGCAACGGTTACCGCAGTAACGTGTGTAACGTTGAAAAAAGTGCGTAAAGCAAAAATGATGCAAGCAGCCGCTTAATCCCCCCTCCCCCAAATGGCTCCTATGGCTTGGGCAATGTCGCCCAAGCCATGATTTTCTCTCATGGTGACACTCTATGTCTGATTTAACGATGTCCGATACACAAACGATTCAAACTCAAGCTAAGCATCCGACGTTTTTCCTGATGAACAACGTGATTCAAAACTACGCTTGGGGCAGTACTACTTCTGTTAACCAACTGTTTGGCATTGAAAACCCAACGGGCGAACCACAAGCAGAAGTATGGATGGGCGCGCATCCAAACGGTTGCTCAGTGGTGATGGTAAACGACGAGGAGACCAAACTCTCTTCACTGATTGCTCTAGACATGAATGCTTTTCTGAGTGAAGAAGTCGCAAACCGTTTTGGTGAACTTCCATACCTGTTTAAAGTGCTTGCCGCTGAGAAAGCGCTGTCGATTCAGGTGCACCCAAACAAGCAACAAGCAGAACTGGGTTTTGCACTGGAAGAAAAACAAGGCATTCCCCTAACCGCTGCAAACCGTAACTACAAAGATCCAAACCACAAACCAGAATTGGTTTACGCGCTAACCGAATACCAAGCGATGAATGGCTTCCGCCCAACAAGTGAAATCATCAGCTTCTTCTCTGAGCTGGCGATTCCTGAGCTGCAAGGCTTGGTGGATGACCTTATCGCAAACCAAACGCCAACGGGCTTAGCGACCTTCTTCTCCGGTCTACTGTCACTAGAAGGCGAACAGAAAGAGATGGCGTTGACGGTGCTATTGGCACAAGCTCGCATCACCGACTTCCCTCTGTTCAACCTGATCTTGGAGTTAGAAACGCAATACCCGGGTGACATTGGTTTGTTTGCACCCTTGCTACTCAACGTCATCACGCTGAAACCAGGCGAAGCGATGTTCTTGGATGCAGAAACGCCACACGCGTACTTGAAAGGTACGGGGCTTGAGATCATGGCGAACTCAGACAACGTGCTACGTGCCGGTTTAACGCCGAAGTATATGGATATAAAAGAACTCGTTGCATGCACACGCTTCGAAGAAAAACCATTCGATACACTACTGCTTGAACCAATCGAAAACGATGACATGTTGGAATACCCAATTCCCGTCGACGATTTCAAATTCGCGATTGTAAAACAAGCCAACCAACGAACGCTTGATGTAAGAACCGCAGAAATCCTGTTGCCGCTAGATTCCCCGCTCGTGATTACACACGCAAATGGTGAGACGTGCGCAGTAGACAAAGGCCAGTCTGTTTTCATCCCAGCTTACGCCAAACAATATACCTTGAATTGCAAAGGTCGTGTGGCGCGGGCTTATAGTTAATATCGCTGATTAAGTTTGCATGTCGTTACTGCCAATAAGCAAAAAAGAGCAGAGAAACGTCTCTGCTCTTTTACTTAATATGCGCTTTTCCCGATAAATTCACGCAATAATCAAATTGTCTAGAAAGGTTTACTGCTTAGCGTGGAACATCGCTTGTCCACTTTTATCTTTATTCGACCAAAAGTTAATATTGAACTGTGCATCATCGCTCATTTCAATACGATGCCAATACTGTGGCGGGCTTGTCGCGAACTGACCTGCGTTGATCACGACGACCATTTCAGGCTCTGTCGCGAATTCATCAGCAAAACCATAGTAGGTGACTTGCCCCTCCATTACGCATAACTGCCCAAACACGCCTTCGGCTGTGTTGTGATGAGTTAGAAGAGCTGGAGGCACACTGCCTTTGGTAAAAAATGGCGTCGAACGTTGAACCGTCCAGTCTTTCGGAATACGAAGATGTGACATGGTTATACCCTCTTTGAATATAAAATTGTGCTGCTTGAAGCGAGTTACGATTGCGCGACTTGAGACAGTTCACGCAGTAACGGAAAAGCCTGAGCCACTTGCTCGCCCGTCACAACAAACCCAGTCAATATGCTTTGTTCATTTTCAGCTTTTGCCACGATGCCAGATTGAGAAATCTGCACATTCCAATTCGCGACAGCACTGAAGTCCCCGGCAAGCTGAATTGGGTAACTCGGCGTTTTGACTTTTACCATCATTGGCGGCAACTTCAATTGCGCTTCCTGCCCAAGCAACTGCTTACCTAAAACATTAGCGCTCAACACGATTGGCTGAAGGTATGGAAGCATGCGCCCTTGTATCTCGGCGCAATCGCCCAGAGCGAATACATTGTTCGTAGAAGTCTGCAGCTTAGCGTCGACAGCAATGCCTTTCCCAACCTCTAACCCACAAGCATTCGCTAATTGAGTGTTTGAACGTAAGCCCGCGGCAGAAATCACTACATCAGTATCGATCACTTCACCGCTGTTCAAAGTCGCTACCAACGAATCGGCGTTACGATTCACCTCAACAACCCCATTTCCCAACGCCAATTGAATGCCTTGCTGCTTAAGTTGGCTTTCCAGAGGCAACGCCACAAACTCAGGAATAAGATTGGCAAGCAAGCGTTGGTTTGATTCAACCACCGTAACGGCTTTACCGCTGCTCGCAATATCCATTGCAATCTCAACGCCAATCAAACCACCACCGATAACCATTACGCGCTTTGCTTGACTGACTCTCTCTTCTGCGAGCTGATACTCTTGTAACGAATTGAGCGTTAGGACATCGCCAGAAGCATCACCTCGCATTGGAGGAACAAAAGCTTTCGCGCCCGTTGCAAAAACCAGTTTGGAGTACGCATAAACTTGTCCATCTGCTACCACTTGTTGGGCTTGCGTATCCACACTCTCAATTTTAGTGTGGGTTAATAACTCGATATGGTGCTCTTGGGCAAACGCTTCTCCCGTTGTTACTACCAGATCCCTCGCGGTCTGTTTTCTACTGAACACATGGCTCAAATCGGGCTTGTTATACTCCGCACCGTCATCAGCGGTGAATACTTGAATTGGCACCTGTGCATCCATTCGACGCACAGTTTTAACCAGTTGATAGGCAGCAAAGCCACTGCCTATGATTACAATTGGTGCTTGCATCACAGCTCCTTACCCCTTGAACTCAACAAATACATCTTTACCCAAGTGACACTCAGGGCAAAGGAAGTAGTCCGGAACGTCTGACCACGTGGTACCCGGTTTAATTCCTTGATTAGGCTCCCCCTGAGCAGGGTCATACACCCAGTTACAAACGGTGCAAATCATGCATTGGCAATCTGATGGATGTGCCTCTGAGCTTGGATTAATAAGCTCCCTTTCGACCACGGCTTGCGTTTCTACTTGTACAACGGGCTGTGATTGAACTTGCGGTGCAGACGCAGCCATCATCGGAGCCGCAACAGGACTTGTTAGTGGATGTTTCGCCCACAATTTCGCGATGCTCTTGCCATGTTCACGACACTCACGCATCGCTTTACCATCTGGTCGCCATTTGGTTTTCAGGCTGACTGCAGTTTCAAAACCCGCATCGGTCAACCGTGCGTGGATACGATCTACCGCACCACCATTCCAACCGTAGCTACCAAAGGCAGCGGCTTTTTTCGCTTTAAAGCGCAGACCGGTAATTTCTTCTAGCATGCCTGCGATCTTCGGCATCATGACGTTATTCATGGTAGATGAACCAACCAATATGCCTTTTGAGCGGAACACATTGGCGAGGATTTCATTTTTGTCATGTTTAGAGACATTGAAGACTTTGACCGCCACGCTAGGGTCAACATCGTGAATGCCCTGCGCAATGGCATCTGCCATCATTCGGGTATTGTTCGACATAGAATCGTAGAAGATGGTAATACGATCTTCTTGGTAGTTATCCGCCCATTCCAAATATTGCTCGATGATTTGAACTGGGTTATCGCGCCATACAATACCGTGTGAAGTTGCAATCATGTCGACAGGCAAATTAAAGCTCAACACTTCTTTGATTTTAGCGGTTACCAAGCTGCTGAATGGCGTTAGGATGTTTGAGTAGTAACGCAGACACTGTTCCATCAACTCATTTTGGTCCACCTCATCGTTGAACAAACGCTCATCGCAGTAGTGCTGACCAAATGCGTCATTACTGAATAGCACCGCATCGCCCGTTAGGTATGTCATCATACTGTCTGGCCAGTGCAACATCGGCGCTTCTACAAATACCAATTGTTTACCGTTACCAATATCGATGCTGTCACCCGTTTTTACCGTTTTAAAGTTCCACTCGGGATGATGGTGATGACCCACAATCGAATCAGTCGCCGCTTCTGTACAGTAAATTGGCGTGTTCGGAATCTTCTCCATCAATGCAGACAATGCGCCTGAGTGATCTTCTTCTGCATGGTTCACGACGATAAAATCGATCGTCTTAAGATCGATTTCCATTTCTAGGTTCTGGATAAATTGCTGGCTGAATCGATGCTCGACCGTATCGATCAGCACCGTTTTTTCTTCACGAATTAGATAACTGTTGTAGCTGGTACCTTTTGTCATTTTGTATTCTGTACCGTGGAAGTCTTGAACTTCCCAATCGCGTTGACCTACCCAGTGGATATTGTTTTTTACGTGAATTGTCATAATTACTACCTTGAATGACGGGATAAACAAAAATAATTTCTTCTTGTATTGCACTGGGCATGCCAACTTTTAATTGCTATATATTTCAATAATTTAATTAAAACACAACTTTAACAACTGTCATTAAGACACAGTTGAAAATTGTCATTAAGACACTACAATAGTCATATTGACACAATTGGTATTGGCTATGACTTCTTTAATCGCGCAATGGCTATACATCACGCAAGACCTAAATTCAGCGCTCACTCGGCAAGCTCGATTTGATACCTTATTAACAACGATTCGCGAGATATTAAAATGTGATGCTTCTGCTCTTCTTTTGTATGAAGATCAGCACTTTAAGCCGCTGGCTATCAATGGCTTAGCAAAGGAAGTATTGGGACGCCGTTTTTCTATAAACCAACACCCGAGATTGGAAGCCATTGCACGCGCTGGCGATATCGTACGGTTTCCATCGAATAGCGACTTACCCGATCCCTATGACGGGTTAATTCCGAACCACGACGACAAGCTGCACGTCCATTCATGTATTGGTCTCCCTTTGCTGATCGACGATCAATTGATTGGCGCGATCACTATTGATGCCTTCGACCCGAATCAGTTCGATGGTTTACTCAATCAAGAACTACGCTTTGTAAGTGCGTTAGCCGCGGGGGGCTTGCACACAGCTCTACTACTGGAGCAGTTAGAAACACAAGCAAGCTTGCCACGTGGGTCTTACACTGAGAAACGTACGCTAAGCAACGAAATCATTGGCAAATCTGCTGGGATGAAAGCACTTCAAGAGCAAATCGATGCGGTGGCAGATACCGAGCTATCAGTGTTGATAATGGGTGAAACAGGGGTTGGTAAAGAGCTCGTCGCAAACGCAATTCATCATCGCTCTCACCGAGCCAATAATACCTTGGTGTACTTAAACTGTGCCGCATTACCTGAGTCTGTCGCAGAGAGTGAGCTTTTTGGTCATATCAAAGGTGCTTTTACTGGTGCTATCAGTAATCGCAAGGGTAAGTTCGAACAAGCAGATGGTGGCACACTGTTTTTGGATGAAGTTGGCGAACTGTCGTTAGAACTGCAAGCTAAGTTACTTCGAGCTCTCCAATACGGCGACATCCAACGTGTGGGTGATGACCGCCATATTCGAGTCAATACACGCATTGTGGCGGCAACGAACCGTGTTCTGCATGAAGAAGTAAAAGCTGGCCGTTTCAGAGCAGATTTGTACCACCGTTTGAGTGTATTCCCTCTTCATGTTCCCCCACTTCGTGAACGTGAAGACGATGTCGTGCTACTGGCTGGTTTCTTTGCAGAGCAACTACGCAGCAAGTTGGGGCTGAACAGTGTTCGACTCTCTCCCACTCTAGTTCAAGCACTTAAAGATTACTCTTGGCCGGGCAACGTGCGTGAACTGGAACACGTCATCAAACGAGCGGGCGTGCTTGCCAAAGCTAGAACTCAATCGCTGGATATCGAATTGGTGGAACAAGATTTCGATATCAAAGCGTCGAACAATCAGCCCACCACTGAAGAGTCAGGTATACCTAGCTCTTCATTTGAACTGTCAGACGCTGGTTTAAAGCAAGCCACTGACACCTTCCAAAAAGCCATGATTATAAAAGCACTAGAGCAGAATCAAGGAAACTGGGCTGCAACAGCACGTCAGTTAGAACTCGATAATGGTAATTTACACCGCTTAGCCAAACGGTTAGGTATAAAGTAAAAAAGGATACGGACGGTTTGAATTCCGCAAGAAAATCTATCTCGCTTATGTCAAAATGCACCATCACAATCGAAAAGTCTGTAATGTAATGAACTACCAAGCTGCTATTTTTGATATGGATGGTTTGCTCCTTGATACTGAGCGCGTCTGTATGCGTATTTTCCAAGAAGCATGTGAAGTCCAAAACCTTCCGTTTTATGAAGATGTTTACCTGTCGATCATTGGTCGCAATGCGGCAGGTATTGAAGCAATTTTCCGCAAAGCCTACGGTGAGAACCTAGACCGCCTGCATCATGAATGGCGTACTCGTTACAATGCTGTCGTCAAACACCAAGCCATCCCAGTGAAAAATGGTGTTGTTGAGCTGCTAGAATGGCTGAAAGCACAAGGCTTACCAATCGCAGTAGCAACTTCTACGGCAAAGGAGGTAGCGAAAATCAAACTGGAATTAGCGGGTTTGAGTAAGTACTTCGACAACCTCACCACAGGCTGCGAGGTAAACCACGGTAAACCCGATCCAGAAATCTATTTGCTGGCAGCGAATCGTCTGGATGTAGAACCAAGCCAATGTTTGGCCTTTGAAGATTCCAATAACGGTGTTCGTGCAGCCGTGGCAGCGAATATGGTTACTTATCAGATTCCGGATTTAGTTGAACCTTGCGAAGAGGTAAAACAATTTGGTCATTCCATCGTGCCGTCATTACATGAAGCGTTAGATGCGTTGAAGCAAAATCGCTAAACGTCAACTGCCGCTCTAACTGTTAAAGCTCAGCAATTTGGCTGAGCTTTTTTATACTTGAGCCTCTCCTCTCACCTTCTCTAATCTACTTCTAATAAATGCCAAGATACTGCTCCAAAGCTTAATAAGATAGACCTTATCTCTGTACGGGGCGTGTTCCTTTCTTTTTTGATTTACCTCACGCCATCGCATGAAATAGGGCCTATGAGTGATCAAATAGTGGAACTAACCAGTACAACTTTGCAACAAAACGTCAATATACCGCTTGAAGCACGTTTTTCGAGTGAAAATTGGCTGATAATGAGAACTATTGGATGAGATTAATCCAAGTCAGCCCAAAATATAAAATGGAGAGTGTTATATGTCTTTACGTTTATTAGCAGCAACCTTCGCATTAGTAGGAATGAGCTTTGGTGCCCAAGCCAGTGCCGAGTGTGAAGTGTCCCTAGATGCTAACGATATGATGCAGTTTTCTACTAAAACACTGAGCGTTCCAGCCACTTGTAAAGAAGTAAAACTGACGCTAAACCACACAGGTAAAATGCCTGCACAATCAATGGGTCACAACGTCGTTATCGCAGATACCGCTAATCTACAAGCAGTAGGTACGGACGGCATGGCAGCAGGTGCAGAAAACAATTACGTGAAGCCAAATGACGACCGTGTATACGCTCACACAAAAGTGATTGGCGGCGGTGAAAGCACCAGCATTACTTTCAGCACTGAAAAAATGAAAGCTGGCGGCGACTACTCATTCTTCTGCTCGTTCCCTGGTCACTGGGCGATCATGCAGGGTAAATTTGAGTTCAAATAAGAGCTAACTAAGTCAAAACAAGACTCACTATAGGGAAGCCATCGCTTCCCTTTTTATTGCACGTTAGTTAAGGACGTCGATGGATAATCTCATCCAAAGGTACAGGCCTTGCTAAGTAAAATCCTTGAACTTTATCAACCCCACTTGACCGCACAAAGTCATAGTCAGACTGCGTTTCCACCCCTTCCGCTACGACCTCGCAATTTGCAATATGTCCTAACTTAGCAACCAATCGATACAGTTGCCGTCCACGATGATCGTTAGCGTCCAATAGCAGCGATCTGTCTAGCTTAATCTTGTTAAATGGATACTTGAACAAATGAGGAAACGATGCGTAGCCCGTACCAAAATCATCCATTGTGATACGAACTCCCATACTCTGTAGAGCTTTCATGGTGTTAGTTAAAGAAACTTCATTGTCTAATACGGCTTCTTCAGTAATTTCAATTTCAAGCCATTCAGCCGGGATTCCAAAATAGACCAACCGGCCTTGTAAATGCAGAGCAAAATCCACTTGTTGAATGGTAGCAACAGAAACATTAATGGCCACTCTTCGCTGCTCAGATAATCCCATTTCCTTCATATCCGACAACACCTTTTCGAGAACTAGTTTATCGAGCAGTGGCATAGCATCTAACCGGTGAAAATCTTCAATAAACGTTGGTGAAAGTAAGTTTCCATCTTCATCTTTATATCGAATAAGCGCTTCGTAAGAATACTGTTCCGCATCCTTTGTTGAATGCTGCTTTTGATAAAACATCACCAACTCGCCTTCACGAAGAATGGAAGTTAAACGCTTCTGCGCGGATGACTTGCTGATACTCGATGTGTTCGCATCTTTCACACTACTGAGTAGTGATTTAAATAGGGATTGTTCTAAACCATTGTAAGTATTACTTACACCAAGCTGCCCCACATATTTGCCTGCATAGGCTAGATAAAAAGGTCGATAAATTAGTACACCAATCGCAATCACCACCAGTTGAAGTATCGCCCCCTGGACCTGATGCCCCATTGCAACATAACCACTCAACAGAGGCGGTGTCATCCAGTTCACAATATTTTCAACAGGCGCAATTAAGCCGGAAGCAATTGCGCAGTAGGTGATGATAAAACTTACCAGCGGCACTAATACAAATGGGACGACCAGAATAGGATTAAAGATGATAGGCAACCCAAATAGCAGCACTTCATTGATGTTGAACATCACCAATGGTGCTGCCGCTAACGCCAGTAAAATATGATTGCGCTCTTTAGCGAACAATAACAGACACAGGAGTAAACTAATGCTATTCCCTGACCCGCCCATGGATAAAAATGCGTCGTAAAAACCTTGGCTAATGACGTTAAGCGACGCTTCGCCTGTTTGCCAAGCAGCCATGTTGGCTTCGGTCGCAGCGTATATTTGCTGCTTGATAGCAAACAACATGTTGTGACCATTAATGCCCGCCGCCCCTAATAAGCTCAAGATGGATTGATAAAATAATCCTCCTGTGAACGTCAGCGGATCAAAGTTAAGTCCAGCCACTGTTGTAGTAAAAGCATCCATCACCGCCGCGGTGACATGAGATAAGCTAACCGCAAATAAAACGAATACGAAAAAATGTAAGACATCTTTAAAAAGACGAGAAGAGAAGTCCATTGCTTGAGGATCAAGCAGCTCAATTCGGAAACTTTTACAATAAACGTATGACACCGTTGCACTAAAGAGTGCTAATAACGGGTTATTCGGCAACATGTAATTACTAGAAAGGCTGTCATTCTCTATTGAAATTAAATAGAACATGACCAACGAATAAATGATGATAATCGCGCTCGACACGTTCACTTTATGCGATAAATAGTAACCAGCCACAATGCAAAACGCTGTGGGATATAAGTTGATTAAAATATCAGAAAGATGGAACAATAACTGAGAAACCTCTGACACCCCTAGGATTCTAGAAGCGTGACCAAGAAAGATGGCAAGTGCGTTAGATAGCGTCAGCGGTAACAGCAATAAGGCAATAGATGCGAGATCAGTAAGATAAGATTTAGATCCAAGTCGCCATTTATCTGTAAATACCGTTAGACGATGAAAGGGGTCAAATACGCGTTCACGACGAGTGTGCATGGTGAGTTCTTATATTAAGTAATAATCATCGGCTGCGAAATAGGCAGCCGTAAATGCAACGGCCAGACTCAGTAACGTATTATTTGGTGGATAATTTTTAGTGTTTCTATTGGCTAAAACAATAGTTTGAATTGCCAGTCACAGCGCAAAGATGTCGCAAGTGCAATTTAACGATTATATACCCCTTGATCCAATGAGATTATTATCCTTAACGATAAAAGCCATACCAAGCATCTCGATATGGCTATCGTTAAAACTGATGTATATACCCAAATGACTTCAAGAAGGAGGCTTCGGTGACACGCCCTTAACGAGCGAGTTGATTTGGCTCACATACACTGTGAACGATTTTTGATTTAGCACGAGTAGAACTTCAAGTCGTTGTCTCGTCTGTAAAACAAATCATTTAATCCCGTGTAGCTCTTTCCAGTTTCCTGGATGAACCACATAGCCGAACAGGGCATGCCCACCATAAACCAGCTCGGTTCCTTCCGGGATCCACAGCATTTGACCTGGGTGAACAAGATGTGTTTCACCGTTTGCGGTCAACTCGAAACAGCCTTCAATCACAAAAATAACCTCATCATAAAGCACCGTCCAAGCCACTTGAGCGCCTTCCCATTTAGCAAAACCTACGCCAATGTTTGGTGAAATTTCCGGGCTTAACGCTCGGGCTACGTACGCCATTCCCGGCGTATCACCACGAACATTAAAATCTAGGTTTTTACTATCAACGAGTTTGACTTGCTTCATAATTCACTCCGGCTTTGCCATTTTGCTAATTGGATACGCGTTTTTACTCCCATGCCTAAAAAAGGCTCTGGCGGATTCAAACAAGGCATTCCTGTCACTTGCTGTATGTCATCCAATGATTTAGATGTCGCACCAACGACATAGTCAGCTAACAGCGTTCCAGAAATGGTTCCCCACGCAGCACCAACACCATTGTCACAAGCGCTGGCATAAACACCTTCATCTAATTGACCAAAAAAGTTAGTAAAGTTACGAGAGATGGCATATACCCCACCCCATGTGTGAGTAAATGGTACGTCGGCCAGCTCGGGGTAACGCGCCAAAAAGACTTGACGATGATCGTCTCGGATTTGCTCTCTGACTTTATCGTTCATGCTTGAGCCATATTTCGGCACGTGTTTGTAAGTATTTCGGATCAAAATACGTCGATCGGCGGTCATACGTAACGTCGTTCCCGCATGATCTGCTGGAGTTAAACCCCAATTCAGCTCACCTCCGTATCGTTGCATTTCTGCGTCGGTCAATGGACGCGTCCAGCTTGCAAACGTCATCACTGGCAGTAATCTGTTTTTAAGGTAACCAAACTCACGAGTAAAAATGCTGGTGCCAAGTAACAGTTCAGTGGTTTCAACAGAACCACTATCTCCATGTAATACCCAGTAACCGTTTTCTTTACTGAGTTTGCGGATTGGCGAGCTTTCTAACACCTCGACATTCTCTGGAAGGCTTTCCCCTAGCCCACGCACCAGAGCAGCAGGTTGCATTAAATAACCACCTGGCGTGTAAATTGCGCGGCTGTAGTAATTTGTCCCTAAGACTTTCGCCAGCTCACTGCCATTAACATGGAAGTATGGTTCGCCAAGGTCTTTCATTAGGTGCTCAAAGTGATCGAGATACGCTTCACCGCGCGCCCCTACGGCTCCTTGATATTTGCCCTTTGCTGACCATTGACAAGAAATACTGTGCTTCGACACTAAAGTGTCTAGCTGAGCAATCGCAGAACGGTTGAGCGATAATAACTTTTGTTTGTGCTCAGGATCGGGATGCTCAAGTGAAAACTTATGAGGCAAATCGATCACAAAGCCCGAATTTCTCCCTGACGCCCCTTGGCCGATACGTTGCGCATCAATCAGTATAATTCGTGCGTTAGGCTGAAGCTCAGCTAAACGTCTTGCCATAGCTAGTCCAGCGAAACCGGCACCTAGCACGGCATAGTCAGCAGTTTGTTTACCTTTTAACGCTGGTTTTTCTGCAATACTTGGCAACGCATGGTACCAACCACATGTTGCATCATCATTGGGTAAATGAATCATCTTCTTTCTCCGTTACGCTGCTGACAGTTTCAATGACAACTGATCTAGCCAAGGACCACGTAATGACTGTACTTTTCTTCCTAGCAACGCAAAGCCAAGCATCGTTCCCTCAGGAGAATAAAACGCAGCGGTCAATTCATCTGCCTGACTCTCGATATACCATTGTCCCAGTTCGTTCGGGGCAACCGGGAAAATAGTGAGTGGAAGAATCGGCGTTTTTACAATCACAGGAGTTGGCGTTAACGAGATTGACGCGACATCGCCTAGCAAGCTTTTCGCTACGGAAGGAGTCATTTGATTAATCGGCGCAATATACGGCTGCCAACCTTGCTCAGTTTCAACACAATCACCTAGCGAGTAAATGTTCTCATCACTCGTCTGGCCGAATTGATTCACTTTAATGCCGCGGCCCACTTCTAGCCCTGCTTGCTCAGCCAGCGATACATTTGGCTTGAGCCCAACCGCGCTTAGCACTAGGTCTGCTTCAATCTGCTTGCCACTGTTTAGATGCAAAACCGCGCTTGATTCGGACCTTGGCTCGATTCTGGCGATACTGTCTTGTAGAGCCCATTGCACGCCTCGATCGGCAAGTGCACTTTGTAATGATTCACCCAACTGTTGCGGGATCAAACGCTCCATTGGCCATTGACCTAACCCGATAACTGTTACTTCATAACCGCTTTCGATCAGGTCATTCGCGAACTCACAGCCAATTAAGCCATCACCTAGGATTGCGATGCGCTTTTTGTCTTGCAGCTCCGCTCTGAAACGCCGGTAATCAACTAAGTCGTTCACACTCATAACACAAGAGCGATCACCCTCAATTGGGATTTCAATCGGTGATGCACCTGTTGCCAGTACCAAGCGACTGTAGGCGTATTTACCGATGGAGGTATGTAGCGTTGAATTGGCACGATCGATATGTTCAACGCGGGTATGCGGGTAAACGCGGATATTGAGACGGCTTTCCCACTCCAACGCGCTTTCACTTTGTAGCGCGTCGCCGTCTTTATTCATGACCAGTGCATTAGACAAGGCAGGCTTGCTGTACAGTGCGCCATCATCAGCGGTAAAGACAGTGATCGGAACCGTTTCAGATTGCGCTCTAAGTGCCGCTGCCAACTGGTAACCACTGTGGCCACTACCGATGATAACGATAGGGTCAGCTGAAAATATAGGCTGAGTGACTTCAGATGGAAGTGGCTGAGCCGCATTTGGCTGAACAGACGATCCTACCGACACCGAAGACACTGCCGCGACCTCTTCTACTGGCGCATCGTCGGTGATTTCGATCATTTCAAAATCGGCCTTACCCACTAAACAGTCGGGGCATAACCAATCATCCGGCACATCTTCCCATGCTGTTCCTGGTGCAATGCCATCGGATGGCCAACCTTGTGCTTCATCATAGATTAAGCCGCAAATAATACAGAGCCACTTTCTCATCACTTTTACTCCAACTACCTTGTTCAGAATTTCCGTGTTTACAAACCGCTGTCAGATTTGTAGCGATTCCATCAACCTCGCCCTAGCTTGTGGTCTGAAATCCAAGCCGGTGCGAGGTGATGAAAATCAAGTTACACGGTAGCTATACGTTGCTGTCTTGCTGCAAACGAATGGCAATATTGCGTGTCTGGACATAGCTATAAATCGCTTCTTGTCCTTTTTCTCGCCCAAACCCGGACAAGCCCACGCCACCGAATGGTGTTTCGATGCCACCAGCAAACCATTCATTGATGAACACTTGTCCACCACGCAGTTGCTGTGCCACACGCAATGTTTGGTTTAGGCTTTCACCAAAGACACCAGCAACCAGGCCAAAATCAGTGCCATTCGCGATATCGATCGCTTCGTGTTCAGTTTCAAACGGTGTAATTACCAGTACAGGGCCAAACACTTCTTCTTGAGCAATACGCATATCTGGTGAGGCTTCAATCACCGTTGGTGCCACAAAGTAACCCGATAAATCAGGTGCGTAGCCACCCGTTAGGATATTCGCGCCGTCGGCTTTTGCTTGTTCTATCATTTCAAGCACGCGTGCTTGTTGATCAGCCGATACCAACGGTGTGATGTCCGGCTGGCTTTCGCCTTGACCAATGGTTAGGCTTTTTGCCATTTCCACAACCGCCGCTTTTACTTCTTCATAACGCTCTTTTTGAATCAGCAAACGAGACATTGCCGAACACACTTGACCAGCGTTAAAGAAAATACCGACCTGAACGCTTTTCAAAAGTGTTTCGAGGCTCGCGTCTTTCAGCGCGATAGCAGCCGATTTACCACCCAGCTCCATCACCGATGGAGTAGCGCGTTGCGCTGAATCTTGCAGGATGCGTTGGCCAGTTGGAACGGAACCCGTAAAGACAATTTGATCGACCTCTTGGTGCTGCACCAAATGACTGCCAACGACTGAGCCTTTGCCACATAGCAAGTTAATCGTGCCTTTTGGGAAGCCCGCTTTTTCAATCGCTTTAATCAACAACGTCATGGCAAGTGGAGAAATCTCTGGCGATTTGATCACCACTGCGTTACCTGCGGCTAATGCAGGTGCCAATGAACGTGCACAAATAGAGACAGGGAAATTCCACGGCACAATCTGCACTGACACGCCAAACGGCACATATTGAGTGAAGTCGACATAGTCTTTACCCAACGGAATTGACGTGCCTTCCAGCTTGTCGGCCATGCCAGCGTAGTATTCGAAGTAACGTGCCGACTCTAAAAACTCATCTTTGGCATCTTGCAAAGATTTCCCATTTTCACGACAGGCAACTAACCCACCTTCATCAACCATTTCACGAATAGCTGCGGCGGCTTTTAACATCCACTCGGTTCTGACGGCTGGACGAACGTCCGAAAGAAGGCCTTGATTGACTACTCGACGTGCCGCTGCCATTGCGCGATCTGCATCGGTGATAGTGGCTTCTGCAATCGTCGCATACGCTTCGGCAGTGCCAGGATTCATGACGGTCAGCGCTTGCTCTGAATCGCACCACTCACCATCAATATAATTAAGGTAATGCATCATCTTACTGCTCCAATGCCGCTTTCACTTGCTTTGCCAACCAGGTTTGGAAGAAATGCGTCGGAACATCCATTTCTGGTGAGAACACGCCACCACTAAAGCCAGGTGAGTAACGACCTTCCTGCATACCCTCGACCGCTCCAATATCTTCGCCGAACACGACTCGCCACGACTCAACGGTAGCAGTACGACACGCAGCAAACTCATCTTTCGTTGCTTCATCACCCACATAGAAAACACGTAGGTGCTCAACACTCTTATTCGCAGTGATTGGTTCAATCATCATTGCAAAGGCATGATCGGCTTGAATACCAAGCAACACGTTTGGAAAGAGTGCAACGTATTCTGCATGACGCAGTTTATCTTCTGGCCAGCTTGGAAATTTAGGTAAGTGTGTTCCTGCTGTATCTGAAAGGTTGTACGCGAGACTACCTTGACCAGCAAAGCGCTCTGCAAACATGATGTTGTAGTGATCCTCTAGGCGAGAATAACTGTTCAAACTCGGATGCACCCAAGGTAAGTGGTAAGCCTCACAGTAGTTTTCTACGGCAAGCTTCCAGTTACTTTTCACTTCGATCTCTAAGTTGCCACCCATGTTCACGCGGCGAAGAAGACCTAACCCATCTTCACCTAAGAACTGCTGCCAACGTTGCTCTAGCGGCGCGATATGATCTTCAAAGCTTTCTGCATTGCCCGATAAGTTAACGAATACCATGTCCATCCAAACGGCTGAACGAAGTGGCTTAAGGCCGTGTTTTTCACACTTAAATCGATCATCTTTGTGTTTTGCGATACCACCGATGTGTGGTGTGCCTTTTAGATTGCCGTCAAGATCGTACGTCCATGAATGGTAAGGACAGCGAATCATGCCTTGAACTTCGCCTGCCTCATGCACCAGCTTCATACCACGATGACTACATACGTTGTGGAAGACTTGGACTTCACCTTGACGATTTCTCATCATGAGTAGTGGAAGATTCATGAAATCAAGTGGCATCACATAGCCATTTTTAAGCAGGTCTGATGCAAAACCAATGCATACCCAAGTGTTACCAAACACCTGATCACGCTCAAAAGTAAAATACTCTTCGCTGGTGTAGGCCTGATTCGGCATTCCTGTTGCTTCACTGATTGGGTTCAGTACATTATCAACAAGTTCAACAGGAATAATGGTTTGGTTGACATTGCTCATATTCTTATCTCCGAGAGTCGAGTTGCATCCAGTGCGTACAACATCGTGTTGTGTTAGTGGAGATGATTTTGATTAACAACCCAGCAACAAACAAACGACTTTTTCGCCGGGTTTGGATGAGTTTTTGTCATTCATGCATTGATCTCAAACAACAAAATAACCTTTTAATTAAAAAGGTTCTTCTTGTCATGATTAATACTCATTAACCGATGAGTATTAATCAGTTGAAACACAAAAGCCCTCTCTCTACTCTCTTTCAAAAATTAACAATAACGCAACAAACAATAACGCTAAAACAAAAGCACTGTGAGGGATGCCTATGAGAGCAACATCTGGGATATTGAAAGGACTCAATCCGACTGTGACTATCGCATCAAAGATCGTCGTTATCGGTTTTGTACTTTTCTGCGCCATTCTCGCCAACCAAGCGGGTCAATACTTCGAAACGATTTCCGGCATTTTGCTGCAGAATATGAAGTGGTTTTACATCGGACTTGTTTCACTCGTTGTCGGTTTTCTTCTTTACCTTATGGTTAGTCGATATGGGCATATTCGTTTGAGTAAAGATAACGAAAAACCAGAGTTTAGTTATTTGTCTTGGGTATCCATGCTTTTTTCCGGAGGCATGGGGATAGGCTTAATTTTCTGGTCGGTCGCCGAACCGATGTGGCATTACGCTGACAACCCATTTACTCAAGGCCTGACCAATGAAGCCGCAACAACATCAATGAAACTGACATTCTTTCACTGGGGTCTACATCCTTGGTCTGTCTTTATCATTGTTGCACTCGCATTAGCTTACTTTTCCTACCGTAAAGATCTGCCTTTTACCCTACGCTCTATCTTGTACCCTTTGATTGGCGATCGTATTTATGGGCCTATCGGGCACACGGTTGATATCCTAACAGTCGCGGTGACTGCTTTCGGTATCTCTCAAACCTTGGGGATGGGAGTTATCCAAATAAACTCTGGTTTGAATCAAGCCTTTGGTCTAGACATTAGTTTGGGGATTCAACTCTTTATTATCGTTTCCCTTTGTACTTGTGCGGTTGCGTCGGTGCTATCTGGTGTAGGGAAAGGTATTCGCCGTTTATCAGAATGGAACATGCTGCTTTCACTCGCACTCGTGCTGGTCGTACTTTATATTGGCCCAACTCGCTATATCTTAAATACGCTACTTGAAAGCACGGGGCTTTATGCACAAAACATTGTCGGTATGAGCTTATGGAGCGATGCACAGAATGACTCTGGCTGGCAAAACTGGTGGACGGCTTATTACTGGCCTTGGTGGATGACTTGGGCACCTTTCGTTGGCATGTTTGTAGCTCGTATCTCTAAAGGACGCACAATACGTGAACTTATCGGTGGCGCATTAATCGTACCTACGCTAATCACGTTTTTATGGATTTCAGTATTTGGTGGTGCAGCGTTGAAGGTAGAGCAAGACGCTCGTGTTGCTCATCAAGAGCAAGTCACTGCGGCACAAGAAGCCAAACAAACACCACCTGCGGATTTTTCTGGCGGCCCGATTCTTGAAGCGACTAAAGCTGATACGACACGCGCTTTGTTTACGCTATTCGACAATCTAGATACAGGTATGTTTGGTAAACTACTTAGCGTACTTGCGTGTTTATTACTCGGTACTTATTTCATTACCTCCGCTGACTCAGGTACCTTAGTTCTATGTACCCTCGATGCCGCTGGACACAGTGAGCCTCCTACGTCTATACGGGTACTATGGGGGATCATGATCGCTGCCATTGCGGGAGTACTTCTATACGCAGGAGGGTTAAAAGCAATGCAAACGGCCTCCATTATTGCCGGTTTCCCTATCGCCATTTTTATCGCGGTGATGAGCTTAACGCTGTTCCATAGTATTCGACGCGAACCTAAGCCATGGGCAATGCTGCCTGAGCATGTTCACCCAGAGCAAGAGAAACTTGATGGTCCTGTTGAACCGCTTGTTGAAAGCAAAACAGTGGTTTCCGAGCCTATCGCTTCAACATCCTCACTAAAAGATGATTCCACACTTAATCAGGGACCAGTACTAAGTTAGTGCGTCGTTTCATCAATCAATTAAAAAAGCGGGAACTGATATTCCCGCTTTTTTAACATTACCAAACTCTGTTATTTTCTCTGCTTATTGATTTAAGCTAAGCCTCGATCACCTACTTCATCTGGCAACTGATGCAAAAGCCATTCTCTAAAACGTTTGACGCTTGCTGGGATTAAACCTCTATTTTTAGGTTCAAGCATAGAAAAATTGGAATGTGTTGAAAGAACATGCTCGACTGGCCTAACCAAAGCGCCGCTTTGTAAATAGTCGTCCACTAATGAGCCCCAGGCTAACGCGATGCCCTGACCATTAATTGCCGCTTGTAACAGCATTGGATAGTTATTGATGTTCATGCGATTACGAGGCGAAATATTTGGCAACCCCACACTCGCAAACCACTGCTCCCAATTCACCCAATCTCTTTGAGACTCTTCCAGATAGAGTAACGTTTTATTGAAGATTTCTTCTGGCTCACTAGGCTGGCCGATTTTCTCTAAATAAAGCGGGCTACACACAGGGAATACTTCTTCCGAAAATAGCGTTGTCACATCCATTTCCGCAGGTGGAGTGCGACAATAAAACAAGGCGATATCGCAATCTAATCGGCGTAAGTCCAACACATTATCTGAGGCCAATATCCTTATATCGATGTCATCATGTTCATTTTGAAATTGAGCAACCTTAGGCAACAACCACAAGGCTGCCATTGCATTTGTCGTCGCAACCGTGATCTTTTGTTCGCCCTGCCATTTCTTCACTTCACCCGTGATTTGAGCAATATCGAGCAAAGATTGGCTGACAGCTTGATAATATTGAAGACCTGTAGGCGTTAAGTTAATGCTTCGATTGGCTCGCGTGAACATAGCCTTGCCCAAGTATTCTTCTAATTGTCTAATTTGGCGACTGATGGCACCTTGGGTCACGTTTAGCTCGTCAGCGGCTAACGTAAAACTCAAGTGCCGCGCCGACGCTTCAAACGCAACGAGGCTATTTAAAGGTGGGAGGGGTTTGATTTTCATGTATCTTCCAGTAAGGCAGTATTGTAATTATTTTTATTCCCGGCAATCTTATGTTGCACGTGGATAATGCCATTCTGGACAACACCTCAAAAACGACAATTTATAAATGATAAAAAATAGAGATGAATCATAAATTGTTGTGAGAGAGACTGCCGTATACAGTTTCGTGGCTACAACGAGCACAAAAAGAGGAGCAGTTACTCCTCTTTTGCCCAGCCTTTTGCTCACTTTCTTCGAGTTAGCCCATTTACCCTATTGCCAGTTTAGTACTCGCGTAACGCGCTTTTTTCTTTCTTGGACTGGCTAAGAAGTACGCCAAAGTAAGGGGCCCTAATCGTCCCATAAACATCATGAAAATGATCACTAACTCACCCGGTTCGGACAAACTGCCCGTTAAGCCTCGCGATAACCCAACCGTACCTAGCGCCGAGACTGCTTCGAAGATAATGTCTAACATAGACGCTCTCTCGGTCAGTAACAGCGTGAATATGGCAAACCAAGTCACCCCCACCGAGATCAGAGTCAGCGCCAATGCCTTGCTGATGGTCTCTTTGGGAATCTCGCGTTGAAAGGCATAGGTTGCTTCATCGCGACGCAAATAGCTGTAAGTTGCCAAGACCAACACCATAAATGTCACAACTTTAATGCCACTTGCCGTGCTCAATGATCCACCGCCAATAAACATCAACACTAGAATGATCGCCGTTGTAGCATCTTCCAACTGATCGATAGCTAAAGTATTGAACCCCGCCGTTCTTGGCGTCACCGCTTGAAACCACGATGCCCACCATTTCCCTGCTTCGCTCAAAGGGGCAAGCGTGTTGGGGTTATCATATTCAATCAGGTAAATGGCGATAAGTGCCACCACATTAATGATCATCGTGCCTAAGATCATCATTCGACTGTAAACGGTGAGTCGGTGCCAACGGCGATTGCGTTTTAAGTCAATCCAAACCGAGAAGCCTAAACCACCAATAATGAACAAACTGGTAATGGTGAAGTTAACGACCGGGTCGTCCACGTAAGGCATTAAGCTATCGGCACTCAACGCAAAACCTGCATTGTTAAACGCACTGATGGTGTAGAAGAAACCATGGAACAAACTGGTTTTCCAGCCCAGCTCTTCACTCCAATAAACGCTCAAAATAGTGAAACCAATAAGTTCAACGAGCAGAGCGAACATCAATACAGATTTAGCGGTGGCAATGAGTGTCGATGAGTCAGTTTGGTTGAACGCCTCTCTCGCGACGGCTCGCTCCAAAAAGCCAATTTTTCCGCCCAGAGCCAGCAAAGTCACGATGGCAAACGTCATCAAACCTAGGCCACCACATTGAATCAGGAAAGCAATAACCACTTGCCCAAAAGGCGTAAACGCCGTGCCCGTGTCCACCACAACTAATCCCGTCACCGTAATGGCCGATGTCGCAGTAAACAGGCTTTGAATCCAAGTGATGGGCTCTGTGGTGGCAATCGGCAGTTTGAGTAAGACAGTGCCGAGAATGATCAAGCACGCAAAGCTGAGGCTAAGTATCAACGGCGGTGCACCCAATAGTTTTTTGCCCGCTTTGGGTTTTCGCTCGATCGGGATAATAGAGGGATGCCACAAAACCATGTTACACCAACCTTGGAGCGACGTACTTTAGCTCAGCGCGACTACCGCAAAGCAACAACGTGTCGAACTCATTAAGCACAAACTCATCATTGATATTGGTGTAGACGGCTTCTTCGCGCTTCACCAAGATCGGCTGAATGTTGTAACTGCCTCGGCTGATCAACTTAGAAAGCGGCGTATCGTGCAGATTGGATTTAACGTGGATTTCCACCACATACAAACCATGCCCTATTTCTAAATAGTTGTTCACCATCGGATAGTTGAGTGCCTGCGCGACTCTTACGCCCATCTCCTCTTCCGGATGAATAATGCGTTGCACACCAAGCTTAGACACGATGGTGTGGTGCGCTTTAGTGCTCGCTTTGACCCAAATGGATTTCACACCCAGATTTTTCAGCGCCAGAGTACACAACAAACTGGCTTGCATGTCTTCGCCAATCGCCACCAACAGCACATCACTGTTCGCTAACGCTAACTCTCTGAGTGCACCTTCGTCTGTTGCGTCACATATGACCGCTTGCGTTAACTCTTCGACGTATTTTTCGACGATTTTCGGGTCGCTATCCACCCCCGTTACGGTGTGTCCAAGATGAATAAGTTCTAAGCTGGCGGCAACGCCAAATCGCCCTAAACCAATTACTGTAAAGTGAGCCATATCAATACCTAACTGTGTTTTATGTATAGAAAATGCTAATGCGTTAAGGGCTAGACTGATTTTCCGTCGCGGAAAATAGGCAACACGAAACCTGTTCGAGTGCCGATAACCAGCACTAAACCTTGGCATTAACGTTGATTAAATTTGGAATTTAGTGGTGCTTGGACGTCTCAAGCACTAAACGATAACCCAGCCCCGGCTCGGTTTTTAATAGTCGCTGTTCGTCAGCACTATCGTTCAGTTTTTTGCGTAGTTGACTCACTAACACGCGTAAGTAGTGAGTATCTTCGACATGACTTTTTCCCCAAATTACCGATAGCAAATGAGTTTGCTCAATGAGTTTTCCCGGCTTGAGAATCAACTGTTCAATGAAAGAAAACTCTTTCTTGGTGAGTGGAATTTCCCTCTGATCCAACCAAAATTGGTGAGTACTTTTGATGATTTTGACTCGGCCAGCCACCAGCTCATCAGCGACGGTTTGCTCATCCACCAAATCTCGAACCAGCACTTTGATGCGCGCGATGAGCTCTTTTACGCCGAAAGGCTTGCTCAAGTAATCATTCGCGCCCGCTTCTAAAAGGCGGATTTTTTCCTCTTCTTGATCGCGAGCTGTCAGCACTAGCACTGGCGTTTTATAGGTCTGACGGAGCGTAGTGAGAAACTCCGTCCCATCGCCGTCGGGCAAGCCTAAATCTAGCAGAATGACGTGCGGCGAATGCGCTTCGAAACACGCTTTGGCTTCTGCAATGGTACTCGCGCCAATGTAATCAAACCCTTCAGCAGACAGCGAAATTCGAATAAAGGTATGAATGCGAGGCTCATCGTCCACGACTAAAACTTTGTAACTCACGCCTGCTCTGCTCCTTGATTGAGTGGAAGTCGAATGCGGATCAGCGTCCCTTCTGATACTGGCATAGATTGAATCTCTCCTTGGTGTGCGGTGATGATGCCTTTGGCAACCGCGAGTCCCATTCCGGTTCCTGAATCGGCCGATTTGTTGTTCACGCCGGAATAGAAAAGGTTGAATATTTTTTCCGCATCTTCAGCTTTGATGCCAATCCCCATGTCCCGAACATCAATCACGCACGACGAACCCTGCTTAGAAAGTGAAACCTCAACAGATTCATTCTCTGGTGAAAATCGCATGGCATTATCCAACACATTAAAAATCGCTTGTTCGATGAGCGAACGACTTACTGACAAATGACCAACGGAATCATCTATATTCATGGACACTTTCTCGGTGTAATTCGGCAAACGAGAAACCGCATCCCGAACAATATCTGCAATCGACTCGTCTTTTTTGGTAATTTTTAATGTACCGTGCTGGAGCTTAGTCGCCTGTAAGAGGTTCTCGATATATTGATGCAAGCGGTGGCTTTCTGAAGTCGCACTGTCGAGCAATTCTTTACGCTCTAAGTCATTGAGCTTGGGCATGTACTCGTTGAGTGTGGTCAATGTTCCAATAATGGTTGCCAGCGGCGTGCGTAGGTCATGGGACACCGATAGCAGGATGCTGTTTTGCAGCTTGGTTTGTTTTAACTCGCCCTGCTGGCGACGATAAAGATCTGCAAAAGTGCTGGTGATAAATGCCACCACCATAAACACGACTAGATTAAAAATGTCTTCCGGACGAAGCATCTGCAAAGAGTAACGAGGCGTCGTGAAAAAGAAGTTGAAGCTCAACGCTTCGATCACCGCCGCCGCATAAGCGAATCGCGAGTTGTATTGAAACGCCACCACCACAACTGCTAACTGCAAAATCAGCAGGACCGCAGCGGTAGAGCCAAACAATTGGTCCAACAGCCATGAGGCCACAACCGCGCCAACAATCACGATGGCAGAAAAGAGAAATGTGTTATCTCGCCAATGAGCAAACATAAAGTACATCAACCAAAATTCGATGCAGAAACTTTAGCAAAAGCCCATTCGGAGTTCGCGTAAAAAAAGCGTAAAAAATGCAAGAACGACAGTGAGTTATAGACATAACCATCATTAAGTTGGCCTAACTTAATGAATAATCACAAGTAAACGTCACCCATTGACGCCTACTAACTCGGTATAAACGGCAGACATAAAAAAGAGGAGCATTTGCTCCTCTTTCGTGTAGCGTCATATTAGATGACTTGCAGTTGAGCATCACCTTGCTCAGACAAAAAGCCGCCGGTTTGATGCTTCCACAACTGAGCGTAAACACCACCCAATTGCAGCAGCTCGTAATGCGAGCCTTGCTCAATGATTTTGCCGTCATCCATCACAATCAAACGATCCATCGCGGCAATCGTTGATAAACGGTGAGCAATCGCAATCACAGTTTTTCCTTCCATCAGAACTTCAAGGTTTTCTTGAATTGCCGATTCTACTTCTGAATCAAGTGCAGACGTTGCTTCATCCATGATCAAAATTGGCGCGTTTTTCAGCAGCACGCGAGCAATCGCCACACGTTGACGCTGACCACCAGACAGCTTCACACCGCGTTCACCCACTTCAACGTCATAGCCAACGTTACCTTGCTCGTCTCGTAGAGATTGAATGAAATCATGGGCATGTGCTTTCTCAGCAGCTGCGATAACGGCATCCATTGAAGCATCTGGATCACCGTAAAGAATGTTCTCTTTAATTGAACGATGCAGCAAAGAGGTGTCTTGCGTGATCATACCGATGTGTTGGCGAAGCGACTCTTGTTCGACTTGCGAAATGTCCTGTCCATCAATACAAATCTTACCGCTATTTACGTCGTAAAAGCGCAGCAACAAGTTGACCAACGTGGATTTACCTGCCCCAGAGCGACCGACAATGCCGACTTTTTCGCCCGGTTTGATAGTCAGATTCAAGTTCTCAAATACTGCCTTCTCATCACTGTAGTTAAAACCTACGTGATCAAAGCAGATCTCACCTTGAGAGATTTGCAGAGGCTTGGCATTTGGTATGTCTTTTACTTCGACGTCGTTTGAAATCGTATTAATACCGTCCACTACCGTACCGATGTTTTCAAACAGTGCACTAACTTCCCACATGATCCACTTCGACATTCCTTGTACGCGCAACGCAATACTAATGGCAATCGCAATAGCACCAATTGTTACAGCGTGATCTAGCCATAGATAAACCGAAATGGCACTGATAGACATCAGCAGTAAATAGTTGATGGCATCGACACTAAACAGCAAACAAGTCACCATGCGCATTTGGCGGTAAACCGTCACCAAAAATTGCTTCATGCTGCTTTCTGCGTATTCCAACTCTCGCTGTGAATGAGCGAATAGTTTTACGGTAGAAATGTTGGTGTAAGAATCGACAATGCGTCCAGTCATTACAGAGCGAGCATCCGCTTGCTCTGTCGCTACTTGTTTCATTTTAGGGATAAAGTAGAACTGGATAACCGCGTACATTCCTATCCAAATCACAATAGGCAACATCAGCAAACCATCGGCCTCGCCCATCATCCAAAGCATCGAAAGAAAATAAACGCTGATATAAACCAGTACATCCACCAACTTCATGACCGTTTCTCGTACCGCTAACGCACTTTGCATCACTTTGGTCGCAACTCGGCCTGCAAAGTCACGTTGGAAAAATCCAACCGCTTGTTTTAGCAAGTAACGATGAATCAACCAACGGATAGACATCGGGTAGTTACCCAATAACGTTTGGTGCATCACCATTGAGTGGACAAAACCGAGAGCTGGCATCACAACCGCCACTAAGAACAGCATCATTAGCATGCGATCACCCTGATCTTGCCAGAATGTTGCGCGATCCTGATTAGAGAGAATATCGACGAGCTCACCCATATAACGCAACAGCGTCACCTCAGTAATGGCAATAAGCGCACTGAACACAGCCATGACAAGTAAAGGGGCTTCAAAGCCACGAGTGTAAAAGCGACAGAAGCCAAAAAGTGTCTTCGGTGGCTTTTCGGTTTCCATCTGGGGAAAGGGTTGGGTCAGTTTTTCAAACCAATTGAACATAACAACGACTTTAAGTACCGCGAATGAATTTGCGAACGTTTTACTATCTTTTGATACAAAAGTCAGTAAAATACCGAAACAAAAGTTCAAATGATAATAATTACAATTAAGCTTAGCGTTAATCATAATTGTCGGGAATATATTTATGACAAAGAATAACTCACTAACCATCGCGATCCGTAACGCGTTGGTCTGTGCTTTGGCACCAACAGCAGCAGTGGTTGCATTCACAGCACAAGCTCAAGAAGACGTTGTACAAGATGACATTATTGCAATGGAGACCATTACGGTCACCGCGCAAGCACTTAAAGTAGAAACCCCTGCGGCAGAAACGCCGCGCAGCGTTTCTATTATCTCTGAAGACGAGCTTCGCGTTCGTGCACCGCAAAAGTTGGACGAAGCATTACGCTACACATCTGGCGTAACCGCTCAGCCTTATGGCGCAGACAACGACACTGATTGGTTCAAAGTTCGTGGATTTGATGCAGCGACTTACCTAAACGGCAACCGCCTATTCCGCGATGGTTACTACACATGGTTGGTCGAACCTTACGGCCTAGAAAGTGTGGAAGTGGTTAAAGGCCCATCAGCTATTCTGTTTGGTGAATCGGCACCAGGCGGTATCGTGAATGCTGTACAGAAAAAACCAACGTTTACGCCTCAAGGCGAAGTAAAAGTCGAAGTAGGCAACAACCAACACCAGTCTGTAGGTTTTGACATTGCTGATGAAGCAAACGACGCTGGCACAATCCGCTACCGTTTGGTTGGCCTGATGACAAGCCAAGATGGCGAACTGGACGGCACTAACAACGAGCGTTTTTATCTAGCGCCAAGTGTCGAGTTCGACATTTCTGACCGTACAATGCTGACCGTTTTGGCTACTTACCTTCGTGATGACGGTGTGCCAACCAACCCATTCTTCCCAGCAGCAGGAACTTTGATTGGTTCTAACTTTGGCAAAATCGATCCTTCGACTAACCTTGGTCAGCCAAACTACGATAAATACGAACGCACGCAGTTCTCTCTAGGTTACTTGCTAGAGCACGACATCAATGACACGTGGTCATTCTCTCAAAACCTCAACTACGGCTCCAATGAGTTGTACTTGCGCAGCTCTTACGCATTCTCAAACAACGATCCTGCAAAAGAAGAATTAGCGCAAGGCATCGTATTCCGTGACGGCAAAAACCAGAGCATCACATTCGACAATAACGCTGTCGGCAACTGGATGACAGACAACGCAGAGCACACGGTGCTTGTCGGTATGGATCTGCAATTCCACAAAACCGATGGCGACGAGCAGGACAACTACGCGTTTGGCACCATCAACCCGTGGAACCCAGTTTACGGCAACTTCACCCCTCTTGATCCTGCCAACAACGTGAAACGTGAGATTGAGAAATCTCAAGCAAGTCTCTATTCGCAATACCAATTGAAACTGCATGAACAGTGGATTGGTAACGTGGGTGCTCGTTACGACTGGGTGAAAACAGAAAACTCTGGCAAAGGCGCTACCGTTGATCAAAGTGAATCTCGTGATGATGGTCAGCTCTCTCTAAGTGCGGGTGTGATGTACCTTGCAAACAATGGCCTGTCACCTTACGCAAACTACTCTCAGTCGTTTGAAGTGATCAGCACCATTGATGCGGCAACCAATGAGCTATACAAACCGCTGGAAGGCGAGCAAGTAGAAGTGGGTGTGAAGTATGAGCCAAGCTTTATGGATGGCTTTATCAACCTTGCATGGTTCGACATCACGCAAAAGAACGCGTTGGTGACCAACCCATCAACATGGATTGCGACACAAACAGGTGAAGTGACATCTCAAGGTATTGAGCTAGAAAGCACGGCGCAGCTAACCGACGATCTAAAACTGATGGCAAGCTACACCTACACTAAAGCGAAAACAGATGAGAGTTTTGGCCAAGGTAAAAAACAAGCCGCACTTATTCCTGAACACCAAGCTTCAGCATGGGTAGACTACAGCGCCTACAGCCTGATTCCAGGCCTCAATATCGGTACTGGTGTGCGCTACGTAGGTGAATCAAAAGATAACCCTAAGAGCTCGAACCTAACTGTTCCTTCAGTGACTCTTTGGGATGCGTCAATTACTTACGACATCACTTCACAGTGGCAAGCACAGCTAAACGTGAACAACATTCTGGATAAAGAGTTTGTTTCAGGTTGCGATTACTGGTGTTACTACGGCCAGTCTCGCTCTGTCATGCTAAACGCAAACTACCGCTGGTAATTGAACTTCCTACTCCCCTCTCTTGAGGGGAGTTTTCTCCTGAGAGCCATCCATGTTTCAACTGTCTAATATTGAGATCGTTCGAGGTGGACGTCAGATCCTCGGCATCGACCAACTAAACATCCCAACGAATGAACTAACTGTCGTTTTGGGCCATAACGGTTCAGGCAAATCGACACTGGTGAACCTGCTTTCTGGTCAAATGTCACCAGATAAAGGCACGGTAGCATTAAACGACACTTCCCTTTCATCACTCAAAACCAAAGAGCTGGCAAAGCAGATAGCCTATTTGCCACAAAAGCTGCCCTCCTCGGCTGGTTTAACAGTAGAAGAGCTAGTGCGCTTAGGTCGCTTTCCGTGGCGTGGCGCACTTGGTCGCTGGAAACCTGAAGACAAACAGATCATCGCTGAAGCCATGGCTCGCACTGGCGTAGCTCCGTTTGCTCAAGCATTAGCGGACGATTTATCGGGTGGTGAGCGCCAACGAGCTTGGGTGTCTATGCTGTTGGCTCAACAATCGCCAATTTTGATCCTAGATGAGCCGACCTCCGCGCTCGATGTTCACCATCAATTTCAACTGATGGCGCTACTTGCAGAGCTAAATAGAACCGAGAACGTAGGCATTATCGTGATCCTGCACGATTTGAACTTAGCACTGCGCTACGCAACGCACATTGTCGCGCTCAAAAAAGGTCAAATTGCCTTTGAAGGCAACGCCGACATGTTGTTAGATGAAGCGCGTTTGTCTGCACTTTACGAATCACCAATTAAGCTCATTGATCATCCAACGCCAGCCAACACATTGGCGAGCCAAAAGGTGGCTGTTGTATGCGCATAGTGGCTCGTTTACTTACTTTGGTTATGCAATCTGCCTTCCTATCGGCATTTTTTATGACCAACGCATATGCAAAAATCACCATTATCGATGAATATGGTGAGCATAGTTTTGAGCAAGCGCCACAACGCGTTGTTGCCTTAAACTGGGACATCTTAGAACAAGTTTTGGCGCTAAACGTAGAACCAATCGCAGCCCCAAATTTACCAGGCTACCGCCAATGGGTCGTCAATCCAACTGCACCAGAGTCAATTGAAGATATTGGAACCCGAGCCGAGCCCAACTTAGAAAAAATCGCCAGCTTGAAGCCAGATGTCATCCTTGCTGCGTCTCCACAGCAAGACTTGATTCCGTTACTCAAACAAATTGCTCCGGTTATCTATTTACCTAATTTTTCTGAAAATGAGGCTGCGGCCGAGACTGCTATTAGCCACTTTCGTACGCTTGGCAAGCTATTCAATAAAGAGGCACTTGCTGAACAGAAACTGGCACAATTAGACACATCATTTGAGCAAATGCGCCAGCGAATTCGCCACTATTACTCTGAGCCACTCAGTGTTCTGGTGATGCGTTTTTCAACGCCGAATACGGTGTTTCTTGCAACCGAAAATTCCACCACAGACTACGTGGTCAGAAAGCTGGGATTACAGACTCCAATTAAAGAGGCTCCACGCGCGTGGGGCGTAAAGCAAGATCGGATTAATCGACTTCAAAACCTTCAAAACAGCTACGTTCTCTACGTACAACCTTTCCCAGAAGAACGCAAACTGAAAGATTCACCACTTTGGCAAGCGATGCCGTTTGTAAAGAAGCAGCGGGTAAATTCAGTCAGAGCAGTGTGGGCGTATGGCGGTGCCATGTCTTTGCAATACACCGCTGAAGCGATTACCGACAGTCTAATAGAGTTGGCACCAAAGCAATGAGAACGAAACATTATATTGGTTATCTGGCGCTGATTACGTTACTTAGCGTCTTTAGTCTACAAATTGACACTAATTTATCACTCTTCGAACAGTGGCAATTATTAACAAAACCAGAGGTAGCGAGCGAATTTCGTGACGTATTTTTTACGCAAGCTCAGCTTCCTAGGTTAAGTATTACCCTGCTTGTTGGTGCCATGCTTGGTCTCACCGGCAGCTTAATGCAGCAATTAACGCAGAACAACCTCACCTCGCCGTTGACTCTTGGCACCTCTTCTGGCGCTTGGCTTGCATTAGTTGTGGTAAATATTTGGTTCGTCGATTGGGTAGCCGATTACTCTGCATTAGCCGCAATGGCGGGGGCTTTAGTGGCGTTTGGCCTGATCGTATCAATTGCCGGTGTGCGTAATATGACAGGTTTGCCGTTGGTCGTTTCGGGGATGGTGATCAATATCTTGCTCGGTTCTATCGCCACAGCCATTATTATTTTAAACGCTCAGTTTGCACAGAATATTTTTATGTGGGGAGCAGGAGACCTTTCTCAATACAGCTGGGATTGGTTTGAGTGGTTATTGCCTCGCTGCGCTATCGCAATCGTAATTTTGATCGTCGCACCACGTATTCTGACTCTAATGAAACTAGGGCAAGAAGGCGCAGCAGCCCGAGGCTTAGCGGTATTACCTGCTTTTGGCACGTTAATGGTGATGGGTATTTGGCTGGTATCTGCCTCAATCACCGCCGTTGGGATCATCAGTTTCATCGGATTATTGACCCCCAATATAGCCAGAGCAATGGGGGCAAGAACGCCGCGCGACGAATTGATCAGCAGCATGCTACTGGGCGCAATGCTATTAATCATCACCGACTCTGCCGCCATCTCGCTAAGCTTATGGTTAGAGGAAACCATTCCTAGCGGCGTAGCGGCTGCTGCTATTGGCGCTCCCGCTTTAATTTGGTTTACTCGTAAAAAGCTGACGGCAACCGATCAACTTAACCTTTCAATGAGCCAAGGAAAAACGGCGCTTTCTAAACGCGCGGTATGCAGCATTGCGCTATTCAGTCTGGTTGGGATTCTAGCTTACTCATTCGTTACCCATGGTATAAACGGAATTCAATGGTCTGTGCCAGGTGAGTTCCAATGGCAATTGCGCTGGCCGCGAATGTTAACCGCACTTTCTGTCGGTATTGCTCTATCCGTTGCCGGAATCATTTTGCAACGCATTGTTTACAACCCTCTGGCAAGTCCCGATATTCTCGGTGTGTCTTCCGGAGCCACGTTTGCCATTATTACGACCGGAGTCATCGCTGGGTCACTTCTCTCCGCATTCAACTGGGGCATCGCTTTTTTCGGAAGTATGTCCGTCTTGATGTTATTGCTGATTATCGGTAAACGAAGCCATTTTAATCCATCTAACTTCGTGTTGTCCGGCATCGCACTAACGGCACTATTAGAAGCCCTCGTTCAATTTTCGCTAGCTCAAGGTTCTGGTGACAGTTACAAAATTTTATTGTGGCTAACTGGTTCAATTTATCGAGTCACAGCCGGCACCGCACTGATGCTATGTTTGGCCATAATAGTTCTGCTTACCGCTGTATTCGCGATTTCTCGCTGGCTAACATTAATTTCCATCGGACGACAATTCTCAAATGCACGAGGACTTAACCCCACCGTAGCCAATACGCTAATGCTCACCATCGTTGCTTTATTATGCGCCTTTTCTACCGCTACAGTTGGTCCGATATCTTTTGTTGGCTTGGTCGCTCCCCATATGGCGATGATGTTAGGAGCAAGAAAAGTGAAAGAGCAACTAAGTGTCGGAGCCTTAGTTGGTGCAACCCTAATGTTGTGGGCAGATTGGCTGGGACAAATCGCTATTTATCCAAGTCAGGTCGCAGCTGGCACATTGGTCGCTATTTTAGGCAGTACTTACTTTCTGTTTTTAATGCTGAAAAGTAAATTCAGCTAAGTATTCAGGGAATATAGTTAGAGCTGGAAATACCGTTAGAAAAACAAACCCCGCTATGTTTGATAGCGGGGTTTGTTTTAACTGGCGTACGACACTTCTCTATTTTTCACTCACCACAGGAAAGCGCTGCTCATAAAGTTCCATAAAGTCTTTACGAATCAAATGCTCCAAGTGGTTAGCTTTATCGGTCGGGCAGAAAATCATAACATGCAAAATCTGCTCACCATTGATATTGCTAGAAATATGCATATGTGGCTCTGCACCGGGAAGATCGACCCCAGCGTGTTTTTCAATCATCGCATTGTAGCGATGTGCAACATCACTGAAGTAGCTACAATGCTCTTCAATCTTGTCGGTCAAGATTGGTAACAGAGGATACAAATTAACGAAGTCTTTCACCACGATAGAGAAATTGTGGTAGACGTAGCGCTTCATAAAATTGAGGTTCTTTACTGGGTAAGTAAAAAACATACTATTGGGTAAGGTCGCGGTTTTTCCGGTGTAGTGATATTGCCCATGGTGCAGGTCGATCTCTTGAATCACCGTCGCCATCATATTGTGCTCGATCACTTCGCCGCACAGTTTACCGACCTCAATCCAGTCACCGACACGAAAAGAACGTGAGCTTGCTCTTTGAATCGAGCCTGTAAAACACAAAATTATCTCTTTGGATGCCACAACAATGGCAACCGCTATCGCCGTGACACTTAGAGCAAACTCGTTTATTTCTGATTGCCATAAAATAAATAAAATCAGTAATGTAACGGCAAAGGTGCCGTTCTTAGTTCTGGACATCCAGCTGCGCTGATCTTCAGAAAGAAAGGCATGGTCACCACGAATCATCGATAAAATGGTACGACGAATTAACCACATAATCACAAAGATCAGTGCGGTAAAAATCAGTTTATGAGTGAGAAGAAAATCGACGACCGACTGCACTTTCTCCATTCCACGGCTCCCTTAGAATTAAAATACGGCCTAGTAACGGGTAACCATAACAAATTATTTTGTCAGTTGTCCGTGTTCACTCAAGTACTTTTGAGATTACTCCTCTCTAAAGGCGCGATTCATGCTTTCAGTGATTGGCTTTATTAAATAACTTAAAGGCGTTCGCGGTTCAGATAAAATAAGCACTTCCGCGTTCATTCCTGAAGTTAAGCGGTGTTTGGCTACATCTTCTTGCGAAATTGCAATTCTAGCGAGGTAAAAATCCTCTTGGTTTTCTTGTGAAAGCTTATCCGCAGAAATCGTTAACACCGTGCCGTCTAATGGTGCCAACGTTCTAGCATTCAGAGCGGTCAGACGAACATGCGCCTGCTGACCTGGGTTAACTAAATCGATATCCTGAGGATTCACGCGAGCCTCGACTAACAACTTATCGTCTTGAGGAACCAACTCTAATAGCGTTTCACCCGAACCAATCACACCTTTTTCGGTAAACACCTGCATGTTGACCACACGGCCTGCAATAGGTGCATTGATGGTTGTTCTCGCTACAATATCTTGGGCTGAGCGATACTCTTCACGGATGGCGACGATTTCCTTTTTGGTGTTTCGTAGCTCCTCGACAATCTCATTCAGTCTTTCAAGCTTCAACTCTTCAATTTGCGCTTGGTTTTCATCCAACCTTTTGCTTACTGTGAGTGATTGTCTGTCTAACTGACTTAAGGTACTCCGCACTTCCGCCGCAAGACGTTTGAGTTGAAGTAAGGTGGATTTACCCGAAAAGCCTTTTTGAACTAGAGCTTGGTTACTGTCTATTTCTTCGGCGATAAAATTGAGTCTTTCTCTCTCAATTACTTTGGTTTGCTGGAGGTTTTCCAGCTCCAAATTTGCCCCAGAAATACTCTGCTCAATGATGCTCAGCTTACTATCAAAGAATCGCTTTCTCGCTTCAAAGATCTTGTTTTGAACCAGTTGAGCTTCTTGGACGATATCGACGCGAGGAATACTTTCAAGATCATCAGACCATACGATCGTTGGCAATTCATCTAGCTCAGCACTTAGACGGTTTTCCTTCGCTAGAGTATGAATAAACTGACCACTTAATGAATCCAACTTCGCCATAGCTTGTCGCTTAGAGAGTTGAATTAATAATTGACCTTTTTCAACCAAGTCTCCCTCCTGCACGTACAGCTTTTCAATAATGCCGCCTTCTAGATGTTGAATTTCTTGTCGCTTAGTGAGAACAGACAAATCGCCATAAGCAATTGCAGCACTCTCTAATTTCGCTGTCGCAGCCCAGTAGCCTAGGCCACCAAGAAAAATACTTAGCGTCACCACACCAAGTAAAATTGGCTTTCGAAAGCTTAGTTTCGCTTGCGGACTAAAACGATAAACGGTTTCAGACGGATGCTGATTAACGGCTGGCAGTTGATTGCTCATTTCTTACCCTTGGAATATCTGTTCTTTCTTCGCCCATCAAGCGTTTTAATACTTCATCTTTAGCACCGTATAATTTGACTCGACCTTCAGCCAAATACAGCAATCTATCCATTTGTCGTAATGTACTCGGATTATGGGCAATGACGATAATCGTTGAGCCTTGCGCCTTTAAATGGGCAATCAAACGTTGATATGCAGCCTCTCCTTCACCATCAAGGTTGGCATTAGCTTCATCGAAAATCACAATAGGTGGATCGCCATAAACGGCTCTAGCAAGTGCGATTCTCTGCCTTTCTCCTCCAGATAAACCACGGCCATTTTCGCCAATAACGAAATCATAACCTTTATTTTTCTTGAGTATTAATTCATGACATCCTGCTAGTTGCGCCGCCTTGATGACTTTAGCGGGGTCTTCCTCTTTGAAGCGCGCGATGTTCTCCCGAATTGTGCCAGGAAACAACTCTACTTCTTGAGCGAGATAACCAAAATGGGCGCCGCGGTCTTCCGATGCCCAAGTAGACACTTCCATACCATCAAGCGTAACCTTACCCGCTAGTGGCTTGATCGTACCTAATAACAACCGAGCAAACGTCGATTTACCAGTACCAGAAGGGCCAATAACTCCGACAGCGACTCCGGGAGGAATAGATAAGTTGATCGATGAGAGTACAGGCTCTGTTGTGCCAGGATGGCGATAAGCAAGTCCAGTAAGTTCATAGTGTCCTTTTGGCTTTGGCAGTGGCATATTCGATTCATCTTGGCGTACGATTGCGTCGATTTCTTTTAGTCGTTTATACGCGCCTTTAGCAGACATAGCACTTCGCCATGTTCCAATCGCCTGCTCCATCGGCGAGAGCGCCCGACTCATTAAAATGGAACTCGCGATCATCGCTCCCGCAGTAATCTCATGTTGGATCACTAACCATGCTCCGCCTCCCAACAAAAAGATCTGTAGTGAACCACGTACAAACTTAGAAAAGTTAGCCATGTAAATGGACTTACCCGCCACTCGCTCTTCGAGCATATTGACTTCATTCACGCGCGACTGCCATTTCTCTAAAAACGCGTTCATCATCCCCATCGCAAGAATTGAATTGGCATTTTGCGTGGCTAGCTCGGCGTTGTTGATATGAGAGATCGCCCTAACTTCACTCTCTTGCATGGTTTTACGCGTCATTAGCTCATTGAGTAGCCCGAGACTAAACAATACGATAGACCCGAGTAACGCGATGTGACCCAATACTGGGTGTAATAAATATACAAACAAAATAAACAGCGGTGTCCAAGGCGCATCCAATAGTGGATAGGGTGCTTGGCTGCTCAAAAAGCTTTTGATGTTCTGAATGTCTCGCAGCGTTTGCGAGGTGTAACTCTTCCCTGTGTGCGATTGGTATTGAATGCTGCGCTTAAGCATAAAAGTGGACAGTTTGGTGTCCATCCAATAACCAAATGATTTACTCATTTGCGCGCGAGCGATATCAATAATCGACATGGTTAGTAACGCGACAATCACGATAATAGTGAGCAAAAGTAGAGTATCGGTTGAATAGGAGGATATCACTCGGTTGTACACTTGAAGCATGTACAAGGGTATCGAGAGGACTAGTAAGTTGATAAAAAGGCTAAAAGCGATTAGCAAGCCCGCAAGCGTGCATAGTTTTTGTCTCACTTCTTTGAAAACCGTTTTTTGCACGACTATTTCCGTTTAGATTGAAAATGTAGGCGCTAGCATAAGCTAGCACCTAACTTAAGACAGCCTCAAATACACTCTAGAATGACCGAGTTAGTTCACCTCAGCGTGACAGAGCCACACAAACTAAATCCCATTCTGAGTGATTTAAGTCATTTAGATTGCAAATAAATCCGCACCGTAAGTATTGATGTCAGTTTCGGTAACGCCAATGAGTTTCACGGTTAGATCAGCACCATCGGTAAACACGGCATTACCTACAGCATCATAGCTAAAGCTTAAATCACCGAAGTCTGTGACCGAGTCGCTAATAATGTGCAAAGAATCTTCACCAATGGTGAAATCCACAACTTTTGCTTCGCCATGGCCACCAAACTTATCCGTGAACACAAACTTATCGCCATTGCTGCCGCCAACTAGAACATTATCACCAGAACCAGCTACAAGAATATCTTCACCGACGCCGCCATTTAGTTTGTTGTCACCCAACAAACCCAAAAGCAAATCATTACCTGTACCACCGCCGAGGTAATCGTTTCCTGTACCAGCCCTTAGGATGTCATCACCAGCACCACCAGTTAGGCGATCATCACCGTCGCCGCCGATCACATAATCGTTACCGCCACCGCCAACAAACGAATCATTACCACCAAAACCAATAAACAAGTCATCGCCGCCATCGAAATCAGCAAATTGGTTATTTACACCTGCATCGCCTAGATACGTGTCATTGTCACTTGTGCTCATTTTTATTCCCTCTTGTCTTAATAATTGAATAGACCTTTTATTCTATGTCTGAGTAGATTTGTAACAGACATGAGAAGTCTAATAGTCAACCGAATAGGAATAAGTTTGAATATGGGATGATATTTCAGACTGACATTTTAATAATAAATATAAAACTTAGTACTTTATAGAGTATTTTCTTTTTATTACAGTAAGTTAATACTAGTACTACAGATTTCGCCTAGCCCAACTTGTTGCTTGCGTACGGTTCTTTACTTCTAACTTTCTAAAAATATTGTATAGATGTGATTTAATAGTATGCTCACTGATAAATAAAGAATCAGCAATTTCCATATTTGAGCCTCCTTCTTTCAACATTTTTAAAACTTGAATTTCACGCCGAGTAAGCTCTACCTCGATAGCAGGCTCAATAATGCTATTCGCTTCTTTTCCTCGATAATAATTAACCAGCTGATCCAGTAATCTTCGAGACAGCCAATTATCTCCTTTTATTATTGCTTTTAACCCCTGACACACCTTGTCCATAGAGTCTCCCGGACCGAATATACCCTTTACATGCGGCCATGAGGCGAGTTCTTCTGTGTCTAAGTCATAACCTAAATTAAGCATTATGGTTCCTAGTACTTTATTACTATCTTTTAAATAAACTAAAGTTTCGGATGGAATCTCAACTGAAAAATCAACAAGCAAAAAGTAGCGTTCCGGAATGAGTTCGTGATAACTAGGGTTTTTAGTATCTATGATCGTTATTTTAGTTTCTATATTTTTAGAAAGCATTTCCTTAAAGTTTTCACTCTGTAAACTTTGTTGAGTGAGCATTAGGACTTCAGGCTTTTCCATATACTGTTCCATAATGTTTCTCATACTTTCAGTGACTTAACATTCTTAAATTAGTCGTTAATCGTCCGCACTTAGTGTGATATGTAAGTGTTAGTCCACAGAGTAAAGTTATTTGCTACTTTTTTAAATTCCAAAGTTATTAAAAAGAGAATCAAAAAAAGTGTTTCTCATAAAAGAAACACTTTTAACACATTTAGGTCACAGTAATGATTAAGAATTCACTAAATTAAATAACGCAATATTTCAAGGACATTACACTGTTAACGAGTTATCCGAAATATTTTCTTTCGCCCAAATAAGTGCTTGGACTCTATTTTTTACTTCAATCTTCTTGAAAATATTGTGTAAATGAGTCTTTACCGTATTCTCGCTCACAAATAGTTGTTCGGCAATTTGTTGATTGGAAGCCCCCATAGAGAGAAAGGTAATTATTTGTTTCTCTCGTTTGGTCAAAATAGCGGGAACGTTCTTATTTATCGGTTTGCAGTGGCGACGAAGGTGAGTAATGTATTGCTGAGAAAACTTACGGCTGAACCACATATCCCCCTTAAGTACCTTATCAATCCCAACTTGCAGCGTTTTTATATCATCAGAGGTATAAAAAATACCTGCTAGAGTACGCCAAGCAAAAAGATCTTCAGTCGAAATGGATTGATCACAATTAATTAAGATTTCGAGCGTATCTTTCTGTTGCGACTCTTTAAATTCCGAATAACGCCGAAATATTTCATCAGTGATCACGCTGCAATCAACAATAATGGCTGACGCTAAAGGCGAATCTAACGCTCCTTGAATAAGAGAGTCTGGTATGATTAGAGCAACACTAATACCGAGTTTGGTCTCCAATACATCTTTCAGCAGAGATGACTGCAGACTGCCCTCCGTGATTAAAATGACATTTCTTGTTTTTTGTTGCTCCATCCTGATCGCATTCCCTTGGTCGCTTTTATTGAAATACGCAATAGATTTAGATAGAGCAGTAGTATTGTCAAGTATGAAAATAACTAGTACTAATTAATAACTCATTGAAGTGTCAATAATTTTTAAGTGGCAAGTCTGTAAGAGGTATTAGCATTTTTCAGGCATTAAAAAAGGGAGCATACACTCCCTTTTTTGTATTTGAGTTGGTGATTTTGTCGCGCCCGTTAGAGCCGAAACCTCACCCTAGCTTAGTGAACTGGAACAGAGTTTTTTTGGTTAAATTTACCAAAGTGTTGCTCTAGCACTTCTGGCGTCAACTTACCTTCTGCTTCCAGCTTTTTTAGCTCAGCGACGATCGCTTTTTGCTCTTCTAGCGACGGCAGTTTTACTTCTGGCTCCTGAGCGGCTTCCTGAGAAATCTGCTCTAGTTCTTTTTCGAAGTCATTCATAGTACTTACCTAAATTTAGTTAGTGAACTTTTAAACTTCGGCTATTCTATCCAACTCTATAGCTTGAAGCTACCAACCATCTTGTCCAGACGTGAAGAGAGCGCTTGAAGATCACGACTTGCATCCGCCAGCTCTTCTGCCGTTGCCGTTGTCATTTCATTGATCGCGTTGATTTCTTCAATGTTTTGGTTAATGGTATGCACCACAGTGGATTGCTCTTCCGTCGCCGTCGCAACTTGCGTATTACGATCAGAGATGTCTGTAATTCGCTCAGAAATATTGACTAACACTTCCACGGCTTCATCGGTTGAAGCAACCCCTTCAATAGTGACCGCTTTACCCGCTTCCATCGCACTTACTGCGTCTTGTGCGTCACTTTGAAGTTGGTTGATCATCCGTTGGATCTCTTCTGTTGAATCAGCCGTGCGTGACGCTAAGTTTCTGACCTCGTCAGCAACCACTGCAAAACCACGACCTTGCTCTCCAGCACGTGCAGCCTCAATCGCGGCGTTCAACGCAAGCAAGTTGGTTTGTTCTGATATGTCACGAATTACGCCCAGAATCGAGCCAATATCTTTAGTTGTCGATGCCAGCTGCGTGACGACAATATTGGTCGTTTCTACGTCATCAGCTAGGCGGCTAATCACCTCTTTGGCTTTCATAACCACTTCACGACCCGTTTGAGTATTATCAGAAGCCTGATTTGCCGTATCGGCAGCAGTAGCCGCGTTCGATGCAATTTCGCTGATGGTCGCACCCATCTGGTTAATCGCCGCAACAACTTGAATGGTTTGATCACGCTGCTCTTGGCTGTTGTCATGTGTGGATGTTGCTTTCGTCGAAACACTTTCTGCCGCTTGACTTAATGAGCCACTGGTTAAAGCAACTTCTTTCATTGTGGCGTGGATCTTCTCAATAAATCCGTTGAAGCCTTTTGAAAGCTGAGCAATTTCATCATTACCCTGAATTTCAATGCGCTGCGCCAAGTCGCCTTCACCTTGCCCAAGATCGGTAAAACGATCAGCAATCAGTCGAATTGGTTTAGTAATACTATTTGCCAACCATATGCCCATCAGAATGAATACAACGGCGACAATGATGGTCGTAAACAGCATTTTTTGCGCAGTAGCATTTAGGTCCGCGAAGACTTCATCGACAGGAACTACACCAATGACAAACCAATTCATTGAAGGAACATACAAACTGGAAACAAACGTGTCCTGCCCTTCAAATTCCACATTAATCAAATTGAAGCTGTTTTTATTCAGCAGTGCACTCGCATCATTACCAAATAGCTTGGTGATAGAAGTTTGGTTTTTACCTTGTTGACGATGTATTTGAATCTCACCCTGTTCGTTAGTGAGGAACACATAACCCGTATCTTCAATTTTAAACCCATTGAGCAGCGCAACCATGTCGTCCATCGACTTTGAAAGACCTGACATTGATGTACCATTTAAGTCTTGGTAGTTGGCAAACATTTTTACTTCGCCGTTTGCCTCTTGGAAAACGCTCACTGACGTTTCTTGACCAGAAGACGTAAAGCCAAAGAACCAAGCATCTTGAGTTCGATTAAGCTGACGCAAGAACCCGTTTTGATTCCAGTAATATGCCGTTTGACGATTGGCTACCGACGCATCATTAAGTCCGTACTGGGATTTAACGTTATTGAGCTGCTGAACTAACTGAACTTCTACCGACGGGTCGCGGTCTGTATTAGATAGGGCTTCGACAATAAACTCGTTTGTTGCGAGCTGTTTTGCGGCTTGTTGCATCTCTACAACTTCGCGGTCAATTTCTGTATTGATTTGCTGCAGCATCGCAGGTAGTTCGATATCAATAAGACGGTGGCTCAACACATCTCTTGCATGACGCTGAGCCATAACACCAACGATTATTGTTGATGCTAAAACAGCAAACGTAATACCAAGTACAACCTTCTGTTTGATGCTCAAGGAATGAAGTTTCAACATATTCGGACCTTTTAAAAGAATCACTTGTTATTGGCCCCATAAGGGGAATCTGGTGCATATCTCATGACACGCACATCACAGAAACTTTATCGGCTCACATATACAAAACTAGAGGCATTTCTCACTATATTATGAAAAATAAATGTAACGCTCTGTCAGATAAGAACTTTCAGTGATAGCAAGTACTTGCAATTCTCTGCAGAGTCCCAATATTGAAAAGATAAATTGCGAAAGCGCATTGGAACTTTTTCCATCTGGAAAATGACCAATACTCAACACAAAAATCAAATGGATATCGAGAGTCCAAAGCATGCATAAATCTAACTTCGAAACTCTTCAGCAATACCTAGAGTCGCAGATCATTGGTCAGCAAGATCTAGTCAAACAACTGCTTGTTGCCCTTTTGGCAGATGGACATATTTTGGTTGAGGGCCCTCCTGGGCTGGCAAAAACCCGTGCAGTAAAATCACTCTCAGATTGTGTTGAAGGCGACTTCCACCGAATTCAGTTTACCCCTGACTTGCTGCCAGCCGATTTAACCGGCACCGATATCTTCCGCCCCGAAACCGGAGAGTTCACTTTCCAATCTGGTCCTATCTTCAATTCTCTTATCCTTGCGGATGAGATAAACCGTGCACCGGCCAAAGTACAAGCGGCGATGCTTGAAGCAATGGCAGAGAAACAAGTCACAGCAGGTCGCCATACTTACCCGTTGCCAGAGTTGTTTTTGGTCATGGCGACTCAAAACCCGATTGAACAAGAAGGGACTTATCCACTACCTGAAGCACAGCTAGATCGCTTTTTATTACATTTAGAAGTGGAATACCCAGATGCGGAGCATGAGCTATCTATCTTGCGTATTAACCGCGGTGAAGCAAAAGGCGAAACTACCGTCGAGCGCCCAATGTTAAGCCAACAAGATATATTCACTGCGCGTAAAGAAGTGTTGGATATTCATATGGCCGAAACGATAGAGCAGTACATCGTCCGTTTAGTTATGGCAACACGTCGAGCCAGCGAATATGACACTGAGCTGGATAAGTGGTTGTCAATGGGCGTTAGTCCACGTGCCACCATCGCTCTGGATCGTTGTGCCCGTGCGCACGCTTGGCTTGCAGGTCGTGATTTTGTGTCCCCAGAAGATGTTCAAATCATGGCTTATCCGGTTTTGCGCCACCGTTTATTACTGAGTTACCACGCTCAAGCGGAAGGCATTACGGCAAACCAAGTCATTGATAAGCTGCTAAACCTCGTTGGCAGTGCATAAGACGAGGGAGTGATATGTCCACAACGCATCCATTGCCACCTCATGCGAATGGGGTGACATTAACCCTTGAAGAGCTGCTGCAATACCGCACTCAATCTGTACGTTGGTTGCCACCAGCACAAAGTATCTGGTCGCAAATGAGCGGTAACCATACCAGCCGCCAAAAAGGGCGAGGCATGGATTTTATGGAAGTACGCCAATACCAACCTGGCGATGATATCCGCAGTATTGATTGGCGGGTAACTGCTCGTACAGGGAAAGCGCACACAAAGTTATTTGCAGAAGACAAAGAGCAAGCTGTGATTCTTTACCTTGACCTGAGTTCTAGCCTGCATTTTGGGTCAAAGTATATGCTTAAGTCGGTTCAATTGGCTCACTTTGCCAGCGTGTTGATTTGGCTCACTTTGGCTAAAAAGGATCGCATCGGTGCGGTGATTGACGATGGACATCAATGTTTTGAGTTTCGCCCTTCCTCTCTACAAAAACAGGGGCTGCGGATTCTTAATGCTATCGTCGATACACATAACGCGCAGGTGGCTCGTACTGCCAACAACGAGGCTCGTACACTGCAGTATACTCAGGTGTTAGAAACACTTCATACACTGACACCTAAGGGCAGCGAACTGATTATGCTCAGCGACTTTGCCCACATAAGCGCAGCAGAGTTGACGCAGTTACGTCGACTAAAACAGCACAACAGTGTGAGGGCTATTCAGTTTTATGATCCTTTAGAAAGAGGTGAAACAAACTTTAGAGGTCAAGTAAAAGCCTCGGATGGACAACGTAGTCAATGGTTCAACTTTGGCTCCAAGGGCCAAAGAAAGGAACTCGAAACACACTTTACTCAACACCAAGAAACCATTAAACAGCAATGCCATTCGATGGCGATTCCATTTAACACGCTATCAAGTGGTTGGCCCTTGATTTCACAATTAAGCTAACAAACTGTACAAGCAGCATTTATTAAGCAGTAATAATAATGACAACAAACAACCAAAGCCTAGACCTTGAACCTCTGATTTTACCAAACGCTCCGGATTGGTTTCCGCTCGCTTGGGGATGGTGGGCAGTGCTTGCGGCCACCGTACTTTTCGTTTTCAGCATTTATCTTTATACGAAGTGGCGTAAAAAACGCCTACGCGCGCAAAAGGCAGCCTTAAAACTTTTAACTCAATCTGTCACACCTCATACCCCTTCCTCTGCTCTAGAAATATTGCGTCAGGCGGCATTGAGTTACTTTCCGCGTGAAGAAATCGCGCCATTAACTGGAATCGCTTGGTATGAATTTCTCGATAGCCATACCAAAGAAACTCGATTCGTAGACAAACAATATCAGTGGCAAGAAGCGCTGTATCAGAAATCCTCTCAAGAAAATCATCAAAGCTTGGTCGATGATTGTGTCTTTTGGATAACTCACGCTTTGCCACCAAAGAAAAAGGCAAATAACCGTGACTGAGCAAACACTCATAACCGATCTTGCCCAATGGCTAAACATTGAATTTGTCTGGTGGTGGGCACTATTTTTGCTGCCTGTCCCCTGGCTGGTATACAAGCTCCTGCCACAAGAATCTCAACAAGCCGAGATCAAATTGGCGTACTTACCAACTAATGAGAATGGCAGCAAGCCTAGGCAAGCCCTGCAAAAATCACTATCAATGGCGATCTGGGTTCTTCTTATCATTGCTTGTGCGCGTCCAGTTTGGTTTGGTGATCCAGTTGAGTTCCAACCCAAATATCGGGACTTGATGTTAGTCGTCGACCTATCTGGCTCGATGCAACAAGAAGACATGGAGCTCAACGGCGAATACATAGACCGCCTCACCGCTGTCAAAAAAGTTCTATCGGATTTCGTGGCAAAAAGAAAAGGTGACCGTCTCGGGGTTGTTTTGTTTGGCGATCACGCGTATTTGCAAACGCCACTCACTGCAGACCGTAAAACCGTCATGCAGCAGATTAATCAAACCGTCATCGGCTTGGTTGGTCAACGAACCGCCATTGGTGATGGCATTGGTCTAGGCACGAAAACTTTTGTAGACAGTGATGCTCCGCAACGAGTCATGATTTTGCTTAGTGACGGCAGCAACACAGCCGGTGTGCTCGAACCGCTCGAAGCAGCGGAAATCGCAAAAAAATACAATGCGACCATTTACACCGTAGGCGTAGGTGCTGGTGAAATGATGGTGAAAGAGTTTTTCATGACTCGCAAGGTTAACACCGCAGCCGACTTGGATGAGCAAACACTAACTAAAGTGGCAGAGATGACTGGTGGACAATATTTTCGGGCGCGAGATACTGATCAGCTCGAAAAGATCTACGACACGATCAACCAGCTCGAGCCCGTGTCAAGCGACACGCAAACTTGGCGTCCGCAGTCAGAATGGTTCCCATACCCATTAAGCGCTGCATTCGTACTGTCGGTATTGTTATTCCTACTGAGGAGAAAACATGGCTGAGTTTATTTTCCTTAACCCTTCTTGGCTTTTGGGGCTTATCGCAATCCCTATTGCGCTCTTGCTCAATCACAAATTTAGAGCAAAAAAATCGACACTGATTGCCCCTCACCTAGCTAAAGTGCTCGGACAAAACACGCAGTCCAAACACTATTTTATTCTCTGGGGCGTAGCTTGGGCGCTTGCCTGCATTGCGCTAGCGGGACCAAGCTGGCAATCCAACGCTCGCCCAAGCTTTGAGTTAAACCAAAACCGCATTTTAGTGCTTGATATGTCTCGCTCGATGTTCGCTACGGACATCAAGCCTAATCGACTCGCGCAAACACGTTATAAGGCGCTGGACTTACTTCCTAAATGGAAAGAAGGGGCTACAGGTCTTATTGCTTACGCTGGCGATGCCTATAACTTAAGTCCACTGACGACTGATTCCAGTACGCTTGCCGGCATTATCGAGAATTTGTCACCAGAGCTAATGCCTTTTCAAGGGGCAAACCTGCCTTCCGCAATTGAATTAGCGCTCAACCAGTTCTCTCAAGCAGGTGTGCAACAAGGCGACATCATCGTGTTAGCTGATGACCTTGATGAGTCAGAACTGTCTCGCGCGTTGAATTTAGTCGAAGGTAAAAACATTCGGATCTCTGTTCTTGCAGTAGGAACCGCTAATGGTGCTCCCATTGCCCTACCCGATGGTTCTCTTTTAAAGACTGCACAAGGCACAACTGTCGTAGCGAAAACAAATCTGAAGAATTTACAAATACTAGCAAAGAAAACAGGTGGAATTTTTGTTCCTATTCAGCACACCTATCGCGATGTTGAGAGAATTTCGGCCTTTACGAGCAACGTTGGCAGTCAACTTTCGGCCAAGAAGAGTGAAGAAGTGAGCACTGACTCTCGCTTAAACGGTGGCTTTTGGTTGCTGCCGCTGTTACTTCTGCCTGCAGCTTTACTGTTCCGACGCGGCCTGATTTGGATGTTTGTGGCAACAATAATACCGATGACTTGGACACAACACGCCGAAGCAAATCCGTTCTTAAATGCCGACCAACGAGGAGCGGAACTCTACAAGCAAGGTGAGTATGAACAGGCGCAAAACCTATTTACAAACCCAAGCTGGAAAGGAGCCGCCAGTTACCAAAAAGGTGACTACGAAGCCGCTATCGAAGCATTTTCTCATGACTCCTCTCCTAACGGCCGCTATAACCTTGCCAACTCTCTGGCGCAAAATGGTCAATTAGAAGAAGCAGCAGAGCTTTATAAAAAACTGCTTGAAGAAACGCCCAACTTTGAAGCTGCAAAGAAAAACTTGTCGGTTGTGGAACAGAAGCTGAAACAGCAACAGCAACAGCAACAGCAACAGCAACAGCAACAGCAACAGCAACAGCAACAGCAACAGCAACAGCAACAGCAACAGCAACAGCAACAGCAACAGCAACAGCAACAGCAACAGCAACAGCAACAGCAACAGCAACAGCAACAGCAACAGCAACAAAAGTCTCAAAACGGTGAAAGGGAAGAGCAAGGACAACAGTCACAAAATCAGCAAGAATCTGAAAATAAAACAGAAAAGCAAAAAACAGAGCAACATCGACCGAAACGAGGTGAAAAGCAGGCTCATGAACAAGGTGAACCAATGCAGGCTCAAGTGCAGCCAAAAAACACGCATCGGGATGATCCTGAATTCCGTCGTCTAGAAGCAGTCGAAAGCGCTCGCGATCCAAGCTTTTTGATTCGTGCACAAATGCAGCTTCAAGCTCAACAAAAACAACCTCCACAACAATCTCAAAAGGAGTGGTAAGCCCGTGATGAACAAAGGCGTACAACTGATCTTTATTCTTGTGGCCAGCCTATTATCCAGCTTCTCGGTGATGGCACAGACGCTTCAAGCAAGCGTCAATAAAACACAAGTTGCTAAGAATGAAGTGATCAACCTCAGAATCATGGCAGATACTGAGCTCAGCTCAGATGCAATTGACTTTAATGTACTTGAGAACGACTTTTTCTTGGGTCAACCTCGTTATGGGCGCTCCAGCAATAACATTAACGGAAGAAAATCTGTACGTACTGAGTGGAGTATCTCGATTGCGCCGATGAAAGAAGGTGTTCTGACTATTCCGAGCTTTTCCGCAGATGGTATGAGAACGGAGCCAATAAAGCTTCGTGTCACCGCAAGCCAAGCTGAACCCAATCTCGATGACCTATTTAGCTTTAATATCAGTGTCGACAACAGCACGCTGTACCCTCAACAATCTGCGACATTACGTATGCAGCTTTTGATCAAAGCAGATACCCGCCGTCTTGATAACCCACAAATTGTGCCTCCACAGATTGAAGGCATGAAGCTTGAAGCGATTGGTGGCTTACAGCAGGGACAAAAGATCTTAAATGGATTAGAAGTAGCGGTCATTGAACAGTCGTTTCGCTTAACGGCGAATCAGCCGGGTACTTACACCTTGATAGGTCCTAGACTGACAGGCTCTTACATTTATGGCGACAGCTTGACGGGCTCTACCAAGATCATGCCAATCAACACCAAAGCTGAGCAAATGCCTATCGAGGTAAAACCAATTCCAAGCGAATTTGAAGGGGAATGGCTTCCAGCTTCAGCGTTAGAAATGACGCAGAGCTGGCAAGACGATCAAGGTAATCCACTGTCGGTTAATGCGCTCAACACTGTCAAACAGGGCTCTTCACTCACTCGAACCATTCAAATTAAAGCTCGCGGAACACAAGCCGAATACCTTCCACGAGTAAGTATTGATTATCCAAGTTCGCTGCGGGTCTACCCAGAACAGCCTCAATTCGACAGCGCGAGAGATGGCACCGTTATCATGACAGTGAAGCAAGTCATTATCCCCACTGAGGCTGGGTCATATACCTTGCCGGGATACCATTTGAACTGGTGGGACAGCCAAAATGATGAAGCGAAAAAAGCGACGTTACCAGAGCTACAATTAGAAATAGAGCAAAGTGACACCGGGCTTATCACGTTGCCGGAATCGCCTCTGCCAACACCACCTGAGTCAGCCATCAGTCCCGAACCAAACGGTGGAGTGAGCAGTCTCTGGAAAACCCTGACCTTTGTTTTCGCTGGGCTTTGGGTGGCGACGTTAGGAATCGCGATTTGGGCATGGAAGAAGCGTCCTATGACGGCGAGTAAAACGGTTTCGAATACCGAGCAACCTCTTTGCGTTGATGCGTTGAAAAAAGTCATCAATGAAGGGGACGCTGCTAAAATTGAACGCTCAGTAAACGAGTATCTAAATACTCACCGAGACAGATTAAGCCCTGGTGATGCGCAAGCCGTAAAACAAGAACTTGATGCTATGAACCAAGCGCGTTTTAGTGCCAATCAACAACCTTGGCGTCCAGACTCGCTACTGGCAAAAATTCAAAACCTTAGCAAAGCAAACGTAACGAAAACCGAGCACCAGCTAGAAAAACTATAAAGCAAAATGGCAGCTCACGAGAGCTGCCATTTTTCTTGTGCGACCAAACACACTTTAGCAGTTTTATCTAAAAATCAACCAAACTGTCTCAGTAACTTTGATGTTATGAGCATCACTTATTCAACAAAAGCTTGATGCTCGTACTCATATCGCCTTACGCAATTTCGACCATGGCTCTTCGCTTGATAGAGAGCCTTATCCGACAACTGGTAAAGATGGTCGAAATTAAAGTCTTTGCCTTTCGTTTTGTAGCAAGAATAACCGACTGACACAGTGAGCAACTCCCCTTCTGGGTTGTGTTGGTGTTTGATGCCTTCATCTTCAATGCATTGACGAATACGTTCCGCTCTCTGCTTTACCGCCTCTTGATCAGAGCCGATCATTAGTAACACAAACTCTTCTCCACCAATGCGACAGAAAACCTCGTCTTCACCTTTGGTATGATGATCCAAGATATGACCCACGCGCATTAGTGCGATATCCCCTTCGAGATGGCCATAGTGATTGTTAAACAAGCCAAAGTGATCAATATCAATCAGGATAAGACCAAAGGACATCGCTTCCTCACACTCTAGCGCGCAATATTTCTGCATCACATGTTCTAACATACGGCGATTGCCAAGACGTGTCAGAGGGTCAAGTTTAGAAAGTACCTCAAGCTGTCGGTTGGCTTCTTCCAACTCTTTGGTTCGGTTCTGTACTTCTAACTCCAGGTTTTCGTTTAATCCGCGAATCGCCTCTTGCGCTTGAGTGCGCTGCAAAACCTCCGCTAGACTGGAAGCGAACATACGAATCACTTCACGTAGCTGAGAAGTCAGCGGCGCGCGCGTCAATAAGTTATCAACGGCAATAAAGGCGATGGGCCCGCTGCTATTCGAAGTCAAAACCGTCATCGCAGCCCAGCCAAAGCCGACAATATTACAGTCATGATAAATAGGAACGGATTCCTCAAATGCAACTTCACTAGGTACGGCGCGAGCTAAATTGATCAACGAAAAGTCTTGTGTCTCACCAAAGAAATAAGACTCATCCACCACATTGCCTTGAATGTCAGTCCCCCAAGTACCTTGCATGTATGAGCAGTTTTCATCGGTCAAAAACACCGCCATCCGATCAATACCAAGATTTTTGATGGCAAAAGTGACGGCCGATTTACATACATCACTGACGGTTGTACAGCGTGATAGCTCAACCATGCTTGAATGCAACATACGCACGTTCTGCTCCTGGCGCTTTCGAATGTAAATTTGTGAGAAAAGGGAGCCAAACGAGTCCAACATCTGTTTTTGATACGCTGTTATTGGCTTGCGATGAATAAAGTTATCAAGCGCGAACCAACCAAATGGCTCATTGCCATCACGTAGAATCAACATCGCGTTCCACCCCTGCCCAACCACTTTACCAGCTGTGTATATCGGCGCATCTTCCACGATCACTAGGTTGCTCTCAAGGCTTGACAGCGCAGCGATGTATTCTTCGCTCAGTTGGTGTAAATCGTATTGCGTGTGAAACTCATCAATGGTGATGCCTGATTCATCCGTGCCGTACGTTCCACTGAAACTACGCTTTTTCATGTCCAAAAGCATCAGTGTGGAGCGATCAAACCCCAACCGTTGACGTAGCGCTTCGACGGCTTTGTAATACAAATCTTTTAAGGAATCAGGGTTGGAGATCTCGAGAGCAACTTGCTGAACTAACTTCATGTTCTCGATAAAGCGCTCGCGTTGGTTAATTTCATCGACATATTGCGCTTCACGAATGTCTCTGTGTCTCATCTCTTGCGACGCATTTTTCTCGGCGCGAATGCACTGCCAACGCGCCGCTGCAAGCTGCATTGCATCATAGCTTTCTTCATAGATATTGTGTGCCGTGCGAGCATGAACAGATTGAATCAGTAGGTAGGTGCGTTTGATAGGCGTGTTATCGAGCATCATTATGTAACTATCTCCACCTAAATCTTGGGTGTGATTCCAGTTACAAGTATTGATCGCCAGAGGAATGATGCTTTCAGAAGTGTCAAACTGACTCGCCCACTCCCAGAAGCTGTCAGGATAGCTTTGGATTGGGTAAAGCTCCCCGCGAGAGAAACTCACAGAATAACGGGGATTGATTGAAGGATCTTCAAAAATGGCTAAGGCTTGAGGGGAGAACAAACTCTCTAAATGATCAAATATCGCCTCCGCTAATAACCGATGATCCCTCGTTGAAGACACTTTTCTTGTAAAACTTCTTAAACTCACCCTACCAACCTAATCTACTTTTTTATTCTCGATAAAAAACTACTTAGGCCATCATATGCAATCAATACAATCAAATTTGAGCTGTTAAGTCATTCGCAAAATTATCAGACTTAGTTTCACATTCGAGAGCTCTTCAGCACTTTTATAACCGTATTTCACATAAGTTACATGTTCTATAAAAAAGGGGGATATTTGTGCTTCCTTGCAAGAATTATTGGTATAGGTTGGTGTTATAAATCCGCAGCTTGAAAAGAAAAAGGCCCCTCAAAAAGAGGGGCAAAGTTACCATCGCTTATAGTTATTTAGTTATGCTTGTAAATATGGCGAATTAACCGAAATCACCATTTACGTAGCCTTGAGTACGGTCATCTTGAGGGTTACTGAAGATCACTTGAGTATCGTTATGCTCAACCAGTTCACCCATTAGGAAGAACGCAGTACGGTCAGAGATACGACGCGCCTGTTGCATTGAGTGAGTCACGATAACGATGGTGTAGTTCTTCTTCAGCTCTTCCATCAACTCTTCGATTTTATGTGTCGCAATTGGGTCAAGTGCCGAAGTTGGTTCATCCATCAGAATAACATCCGGTTCCATCGCGATCGTACGTGCGATACAAAGACGCTGTTGCTGACCACCCGATAGACCAAATGCGTGTGACTTCAGACGATCTTTCACTTCGTCCCAAAGTGCTGCGCCGCGTAGTGAACGCTCTACCACTTCGTCAATGTGTTTCTTGTCTTTGATACCTTGAGCACGTAGGCCGTAAGCCACGTTTTCGTAGATGCTCATCGGGAATGGGTTTGGCTTCTGGAACACCATGCCAACCTTGATGCGAAGATCCGCGACATCAATGTTGCCGTAAATGTCTTCGCCGTCCATCGCCAATTTACCCGTAATTTTCACGCCTTCTATTAGGTCGTTCATGCGGTTCAAACAACGTAGAAGCGTTGATTTACCACAACCTGACGGGCCGATAAGTGCCGTTACTTGGCGAACTGGAATTGGTAGGTTGATCGATTTCAGTGCTTGGTTTTCACCGTAGAATAAGTCTAGGTTTTCAATATCAAATTTGTTCATTTTCTTAATCTCTTAAATCTTGAATTCGTGTCTTTTAACGTGCGTTCTTAATTAGTGTTGTTAGTAAGTTGCGGTGTTAAAACGTCTAGCAATCAGTTTCGTTACCATGTTGATCAGAAGAACAACCACGATAAGCACTGTTGCGGTACCGTAAGCCTGATTCCATTCTTCAACGGTAAACAGTTCGGTAGTCAGTTTGTATAGGTGAACGGTTAATGTACGACCGGAGTCCAACAGAGAATCTGGAATACGAGCAACCATGCCTGCTGTCAGAAATACAGGAGCAGACTCACCAATGACACGACCAATACTTAGAATGACCGAGGTTAAGATACCTGGCATTGCGCTCGGAAGAATCAAACGCCAGATAGTGTAAATTTTTGAAGCGCCAAGGCCGTAAGAGCCTTCACGATACGTTTGAGGCACTGCCATCAGTGCTTCTTCCGTAGTACGGATGATCACTGGCAGAATAAGAATACTTAGAGTCAGTGCCCCCGACAGAATAGAGAAGCCCAGACCAAGAATTGCCACGAAGAACGTCATACCGAATAGACCGAAGATGATCGACGGGATACCCGCCAACGACTCAGTACAGAATCGGATAATTTTTACCAATCGGCTACCGACTTTCGCGTATTCGGTTAAGTAGATTGCCGTCATGATACCCAGTGGCGCCGCTACCGCGATGGATGCGATAACCATGTAGATGGTCGAGACGATCATCGGGAAGATACCGTGCTCTTCACCAGTACGTGTGTAGTTATCAGTAATGAAGTTCCAATCTACGTGTTGTAGACCATTTGATAGGATGTACCAGATAATCCAGAACAAAAAGCCTACCGTTAGTGCAGCCGAAATCCAAACCAAAGCGTTAAAGACGTTATCTTTGAACTGGCGAGCTTGTTTTAGTTTTGCGCGATCCATAATAGTCACCTTTAACGAGCGATTACTTCGCTTTTTCTCGGTTTAGGTAAAGAAGTACAGCGTTCAACGACATGATGAAGACCAGAAGTACAACACCAGTGGCGTAAAGAGCGTTGGCGTGAATACCACTTGCGTAAGACATTTCAATCGCGATGTTTGCGGTTAGCGTACGTGCCGAATCTAGGATGCCTTCTGGCATAGCAGGTGCATTACCCATCACCATGATGATCGCCATTGTCTCACCTAGAGCACGGCCAATACCCAAAATCACACCCGTCATGATGCCTGAACGAGCCGCTGGAACGAGCAATTTGAAGATTGTGTAGATTTTCGAAGCGCCAAGTGCCAAAGAGCCTTCTTTGTATGCGCGAGGCACAGCTCGAATAGATGTTTCAGATACCGTGATTACGGTCGGTAGAATCATCACACCAAGCACGATGATACCTGCCAAAATCGTGTTACCCGCAGGGACATTAAAGATGTTTTGAATCAGCGGTACGATGATGACCAAACCAAAGAAACCATAAACCACAGACGGGATACCTGCCAAAAGCTCAACTGCAGGACGAATAATATCCGCAAGACGCTTTGGTGCGATTTCGGCAATGAAGATAGCCGTCAGCACACCAATTGGCACACCGACGATTACCGCACCTGCCGTCGATACAATAGAAGCAACAATCATTGTCGCAACACCGTAAAGTGCAGGCGGCAGCCAGTTTTGTCCAAGAACGATGCCCGATACACCAGCTTCTTGGAATGCCGGGATACTTTCTCGAACAATAAAGTAAGCAATAACGGCTAATGAGACGATGCCGATAACGGCACTGGTTAGGAACAAGCCGTGGAAGATACGCTCTTTCCAGTCTACGCGACGTTTCTCGCGCAGGCCGGGCTTGCTGATAGCTTTAGCGTCAGTATTCATAAGCTTTTCACTATTTGTTGCGATGGTCATTTAAAAAATCTCACGGTTCTGGGCGTTTTGCCGGTGAACACTATGGATAGAAAAGGCTCAGCCCTAAATGGTGGGCTGAGCAAACTTAAGAGTCCCGATAGAATTAGTTAACTGAGATGTAACCGTTTTGGTCAACTAGCTTTTGCGCATCTTCAGTTAGCATCCAGTCTAGGAATTTTTGCGTTTCAGCTGATGGCTTGCCTTCTTTGTAAAGCACAAGGAATGGACGAGCTACTTTGTAAGAACCGTTTTTCACGTTAGCTACCGTTGCATCAACGCCGTCGATTGCTAGAGCGTTAACTGTGTTGTCTACCGTACCTAGTGAAATGTAGCCGATTGCGTATGGGTTAGATGCAACCATTGTTTTTAGTGCGCCGTTACCGTTTGCAACTTGAGCACGTTGAGAGATAGCTGATACCTTCTTACCAGAAATCTTCATTTTAAGAGACATGATGTCTTCAAATGCGCCACGAGTACCTGAAGCCGTGTCACGAGTAATTGCTACGATTGGCTTGTCTGCACCACCGACTTCTTTCCAGTTTGATACTTCGCCTTTGTAGATTGCAGTCACTTGCTCTGCTGTTAGGCCAGGCAGTTTGTTTTGTGGGTTAACAACCACTGCGATACCATCACGAGCAACCACTTCTTCGATTAGTGTTGATTCTTTTTCAGAGTCTTTTAGATTACGAGAAGACATACCAAGGTCTGCTGAACCATTTTTTGCTGCTTTAACACCAGCTGAAGAACCAGGGCCTTGAACTTCGATAAATACGTTAGGGTTCTTCTTCATGTACGTTTCAGAGAAAACTTCCATCAGTGGAGTTACGCTGCTAGAACCCACTGCAGAGATAGTTTCTTTAGCAGAAACAGGAGTCACTGCCATTGCGCCTAGAAGTGCGATTGCACCGATTACTGTCTTTTTCATCACAATTTCCTTAAGTGGCTTTATTGCCGTTGTGTTTCACTTGAACGGTGCTCACTTTAGAATTTGAATATGACAGTTGTGTTTCACTTAGTTGAACCCTCTATGACACGTTGTCATTTCTGTATATTAATTCCGCGACTGATCCCTCTACTGTTTTTAGCTTAGCGCTTTTATAAATTGCCGCGCGTTCAAAATGATAACTCCATCGATTTTGGTACATTTCATAACAATTGGATATGAGTAAGTCATTGATTTGACGAATGTGGCAATTAAAATCGAGATGCTTATTTATAAAAAAGATAATAATCAAACCGATAGAGGGTCAATCATGCGTCAATTTCTTAGTACGCTTTCTATTAAACTTCAGGTCTTTTTGCCTGTTCTATTCACCGTTGTATTACTCGTCATTGGATTGAGCGTCGGAATCGGCAAGCTCGACCAAGCATTCAATAAGGTTTCCACTTCCACCAACAAGCTGATCATTCATAAAGAGGAACTCAGCGCCATCGTAGACAACACCTACGCCATGCGCATCAAAGCCATTTACAGTCTATTTAGAGCCGAAGATGTCCAATCTCTCAACCAAGAACTGTCTGATAGACAAAACAAAAACCGCGATTTTCTCAATTCCATCGATAGCCTCCCTGGAGTTCAAACCGAAGTGAATGCCATGCGCAAAGCCATGGATCACTATGTTGATTTCACGCGCGTCACTATGACACCTCTGCTCACCACCAAACACTCTTCTGGTTACACCACATCCGATTTCAATCAAAAGTACGAATCTGCGATGGCAGAATATCGATTGGCTGGCGAAGCAATGATCAACGCCATCGACAACCTGTCTAAGCAATTGAATCAAATCGTCACCGATGAAGTGGAAGCGAATGGCGAACAGCATTCAACCACGCTCACTTACAGCGCGGTCACGCTTGCAGTTATCTTGAGTGCCGCTTCGCTTATTAGTTGGATACTAGCCAGCTATATCGTTGCACCGATTCGTAACCTTCAAGGAACCATGCAAGAAGTCGCGAAGGGAAATCTATTGGTTAAAGCCGAAGCCATCGGAAAAAACGAAGTGTCGCAACTGGCTCAGGATGTAAACCAAACCATCGACAAACTGCGTGAAACCGTGAGTGCATTAGTTCGAATTAGTGAAGATGTGGCATCAGCATCGACCGAGTTAGCGACTGTTATGACTCAAAGCAGCGTTAACTCAGATCAAGAAAAGCAAGAAGTTGAGCAAGTGGCTTCGGCAATCAACCAACTAGAATCGACTGCAGCTGAAGTGTCGACCAATGCACAAGAAGCCGATAGCGCATCAAATCAAGCACGCATGCTTACCTCACAAAGTCTGAGCATGTTTGAGGAAAGCACTCGCGCAAGCGAAAAAATGGCAGAACAACTCAACGAAGCCGCAGCCGTCGTGACATCGCTGAAAGATCAATCAGAACACATTGGTCGCGTGATCGAAGTGATTGAAGGCATTTCTGAGCAAACCAACCTACTTGCATTGAATGCGGCGATTGAAGCAGCACGAGCGGGTGAAAGTGGTCGAGGCTTTGCCGTGGTTGCTGACGAAGTACGTATGCTGGCAGCGAGAACTCAAGAATCAACCAAAGAGATCCAAACCATCATTGAAGAGCTACAGCAGCAGTCTGGTCACGCAAACGAAAGCATGCATTCGAGCCTAGCCATGCTTGAAGACAACCAATCGCTTGCCGCAGAAGTAAGTCGTTCACTAAGTGACATCAACAGTGCGATTTCAGATTTGAATGCGATCAACACCCAAGTTGCAACCGCTTCTGAAGAACAAAAGCAAGTAACGTCAGACATCAACAACAATCTGAGCACCATCTATGAATTGGTGAGTCAGAATGTCACTGGTATCACTCAATCAGCCGCGGCGGCGCAAGAGCTATCTGGCTTAGCAGAAAACCAAAAGCATCAGCTTAAGCAGTTCCAAGTTTAAAGGTTCTGCTCAACACGATAAGTTTCAAAGGTTAGAAAAGAAAAAAGCTCCGCACTGGCGGAGCTTATTAATATCTGGATTAGAGAAAATCCAACGGTTTGATTATTCTTCGTCGGTGACCAGCAGAACAGAGAAAGTGTTCGTTGGCTCTAGTGGGCTCCAGTTGTAAACCTCACCATTCACTGAATCAAACACCATGACGTTTGAGCCATCACCGTTCGGAGTGTTACTCCAGATGTAACCTGCGTAGTCACCCACCTCTAGCGTGTAGCCACTTGCGAATGCAGTACCGTTCATCGCAGGGCTGTGGCAAGCACGTTCTGTCAACGCGACCAACTCCTTAATGTTTGGTAAGCGCCAATTCTTTTTGCCAGCGAAGTCATGTAAAGCATGGTTACCTGATTCATTGCGGATTTGCTCAGCGGTTGATAGCGCTAACTGCCATGACATCTTAGTTGCAGCACCATCACAGGCTTCATTTGCCGCATTCCACGTTGAGCCAACAGGGCAACGCATCCAAGTTAGGCCCGTTTTTAAATCCGTAACCGTCCCAGCATCGGAGTAGGTGTAACGAGAGTTTGGTGCTGTTTTTCCAAAATCAGTAGAACACTCTTGTGCCGCCATGGCTACTTGAGAAGCCAACACAAGAGATAGCGCGGTGATTAGTTTCTTCATCTTATTGGCCCTTAACTGCTACTAGACGGATTGGGAATTGGTATGACGTGCCTGTGTCACGCTCCACTTTGTCTGAATAAATTTCAACAAAGCTAACGTAACCACGGTCAGCACCTTTCGTTGCAACTACTGCAAATTGAAGCGCACCTTCGTAGTTATAAGTAGAGTAATTGTTAAATGTGAAATCACTTAGCCAAATAGCACCTGATTCAACATCTGGGCTGCCCTTGCCCTGTTGAGGGAAGTAAGCTGTCGTCATACCATAGACATTGCCGTCAGCATCTTTCTCTGTCTCGCCTAAGTCGAGAACATCGTAGAACTCTTGGTATGTTGGTAGGCGCCAATCAGTAATGCCACATAGTGATTGTTTGTTTATATGTTCAACATATTGGCTTGTTGAACAGATGCCATCAGCAGCATCCACACAACCAACGACTTCAAGATCTTCGTAATACGGTTTGAATGTTGCTGACTCATACACGAATGTACGATCTTTAAATTGAACCGAGCTCGCATCCGCACTCTTGTTTTCCCAAACAAGACCAGTACGCTCGTCCATAGTACAAGCCCACTCAGTCGCATCTGCAGCTAAAGCAGCACCTTGTGAATCTAGCTTAACGAACTTAAAGCCCGCGCCTGTCGACGTTTGCTTGTCCTCTTTGTCGAAGCCGTATTCCGCATCTTGACCAGGGTAAGAAGCTTGAACCTCAGCAACGTCTGCTGCGCCATCAGCAAAATGAAGAACGGCGCCCGTGTCGTTACTACCAGCTGTTTGTTCAACAACCGCTGCAATTTCTTCAGCAAATGCACTCACTTCCGCTTCAGACAGAAGATCAGAGGCCAACGATTTACCTTGGAAGCTAAGACTTTGAGCAAGCAGCGCTACGCCTTTAGTCATTTGTTGTGGTTGCATCGCAGCTAATAGCGCAACCGTGTTTTGCTCTAGCTTGTCTAGCTCGCTGGCTTCTGCGTTAGACATCACCGAACCATTCAGCGAAACGCCTACACTAGCCAGTTGCGCTTTAACAATCTCTTCAGCTTGAGCAACGGTTTTACCGTCAACCACAAGACCTGCGAGCAATGTTGTTACACCATTTACTGTGTTACCCGTGGCTAAGTTTTGGCCTGGAGCCGCAAGACGCAACGTTTGGTTTGAGCTTTGATCAACTTGAGCAAGAATCGTGCTAGTCAAAATGTTCTTGTCGCTTGACGTCAGGGAGAACTTACCAGCATTATCCGTTTTAGCACTCGGTTCAGTAGTATCACAAACGTAGTTCTGGTTTAAATCGATACATACTGGCGTATCAAGAAGTGTACCTGCAGAAACGATGGTGCCAGCTACATTATAGGTCGGTGTTGACGTGTCACCACCAGAACCACCGCCACAACCAGCTAGGGCTAGTGACATAGCAACGAAAGAATATTGAAACTTCATAAATTTTGTCTTCTTTAGATTTTAATTAACGAGAACGAATCACTCTCACCATTGAAAGCAGGAAAAGTCCTACCAAGGTCCAAAGCGAACCACTGCCACCTGAACCACCACTGCTTTCTTTAGTGGTATCAGCACTACACTGATACTGAGCAAAGTGACTCACACCCCACTCTTTCAACACCCCAGAGTTCCCTGACACGCGGTCAGATACTTCGAGACGCCAAGTACCCCAACTCGGTTGACCGACAAGTGCTTGTAACTCCTCGTCATACTGAGCGGTGAAGTAACCTTTAAATCCATTGGTATTGCTTGATTGATGGCTAAGTAGCACAACCGATTTACCTTGTGGAGACACAAGCGTCACTTGCAGATCCTGCAGTGAGTCATGTTCGATGTTCAGGTAAACCGCAAACGAATCATCAATCGTGCGTGACTTGTCCGATAGCGTCTGAGAGAACAATCTGTCACCCTGCTCCGGCAAAGCGGAGTTCACAGGTTGAGGCTGGATATCGAGCTCTGGCGTGCCATTAACCAGCATCACCTTTTCACTCCACTGGTGAGTCTTTAAGCCTTTAGCAAATTGGTAATCCAATGAAATAGAGGAATCGAATTGCGTGCCGCATGTCAGACCGCTTGGTAACGCCACCTTCATTGAGGTCGAGTCAGAAAGCGTTTCATCAAAGTCGAAAACGGATGCGTTATTTAGCTGCCATTGCCCTTTGATGCTCGCTTCGCGGCCAGTTTGGCTCAGGCTCACTCCCACGTCTTGACCTTGTGCGATGTATCGAGCGTCATAGCGAACGCGAAAAGGCGCTTTAAGCAAGTTATGTTTGTTGAAGCTGTCCGTCAGGAACTGGGCATAGTCTTTATTTGGGAACAAAGTGCTTGCGGCAAACACGGTGGACTCTGCCAGATCATGCATTTTCACGCCACGACCAATGCCATACATGCCTTCAAGAACAATGGCGTCAAACTCGCGGAACACGCTATCGGTGTCATCACCGTATCGTTCAACCGATGCTTTAAGCGCTTGGAACAGTGGCGTTGACCACAGCTCATCGCCGAGTTCACCGCCCACACTAACGTGCGCTGGATACTCTGAGCTCTCGAAGTAACGCGCTCTTTGGTTCCATAAGCTACGAGTTGTTTTGCGTGTTCCGAACATACCGTCCCAGTTGAACACCGTATCTAACTCGAATTCTTGGCCACGGCGAGCTGCGTCTAAATACTGTGTTCGGTAGCTCGCGCTGCCCGCCCAGTAATCACCAACACCTTCTCCAATCGCGCCAGTATGGCCATACGCCCAGTCGGGAACGATTTGATAGTGAATCCCGTGTCCTAGCTCGTGCAAAATCACATCTGCATCTGCAGCATCTGGAGATACTCCGCCAACACCTAACATCAGCGCACGCGAACCTATGTAGTAAGAAGAGTTGTCGAGTGCTAAACCACGTCCATCAAAACGAAGCGGCTCTTCAAATAAGTCATAGCTCAAGCTCGATAAGTACTGCAGTGAGCTGTCAAGATGGTAAAACGCCATCAACTGCAAAAAGGCATTGTCGCCAAGTTGAGCGCTTTGCATCGCTTTTACATCCGCAAAAGATTGAACCCCCTCAGGCGGCAAAATACTGCTTGTATCACGCACAGGCTCCGCACCTACCGCAGGTGAAGACAGTAATGCAAGTGCATCCACCTGTTTAACGCGCTCGTTGGCTAGGTAGAACTTGCCACCAGACTGCAAAACTTGAATCTGCTTCTCAACATATTGAAGTGGCTGCGGATAATCCTCTAACGAATTCCAAGCAGAATCAGGCGCAGCTTGTTGTTGCATTGTACGTAAATCAGGATCAAAGAGTGAGACGGGAACCGTTACTAACTCACCAGAGCTCAATGCTGGCGGCTCGGTCACTTCCAAGCGAACAGGCAGTTCCAGTTCTCCGGCTGGCATCGCCTCACCATTACGAATCACCGTATCTTCAAGGCTTTTGAAAATACGCTCAACTTGACTGTCTTGGTTAGTCGACAGCACAATGGTGCGTTGCGGTTGATACTGCCCATCGACCCACACATCAAAGTTGTAATGATCTCCGAGCTGAGAACGAGTTTGATAGCGAAACTTAAGTTCGCCAGCGCTAGCGTAATTGGCTTGTAAGTAGCGCAGCGCTTCGGCTTGGTTCGTGACCGTAATAGCCGCGCTAGGGTAATCCCACTCGGCAGCGTTCGTCACTTGAACGCCTGCCAACGCAAGAGAAAGCGCTAAAAGTTTGAGTTTCATGCAGGGCTCCTACTAAAAGACGTATTTCGCGTTAACCGTAAAGTAACGACCTGGTTCCGTTGAGTAGCGTTTGCTCTCATCTGCTATGCCAGCAATGTCTTGGTAGCGAATGTATTCTTTGTCGAACAGGTTGATGATGGTCGCACTCAAACGAAAATCTTTGGTGATTTGGTAACTTGCCCCCAAATCGAACGTGTTCCATGAATCTGTTTGTGCGCACTCGGTCTTTTGTCCAAGTGACGTTTGGCAACTCGGCACACGATCCATCGAACCAGCCCAGTTCCACGTCGCGAACGCATTAAAGTCTTGCTGCTGATAGTTCAGCCCAACATTGCCCTCGAAAGGTGTGATGCTACGAACGTACTCGCCTTCGGCATCCTTTCCGTCAACATAACCAAGCTTGGTACTTAGCTTCCAAGACGATGTGAAAGCATACGCGGCAGAAAGCTCCGCGCCGTAGGTTTCAACGCCGTGTAAGTTTTGGTATTGCTTGATGTAGTTACCGAAGTTATCTTGCCCTGTGGTAACAACATCGATGAAGTTCTGGAACTTGTTGTAAAACGCAGAAACGTAAAGTTGCGCGCGGCCATTATCGAATTTGTTACCGATTTCAAACGAGTCCGAAGTTTCAGCCTCTAGGTCCATGTTCGGTGCAATGACAAACGGCGTTAGCGGCACAAAGTCATGGTTTACGAAGCCATACGCTTTGTCGTATTCCGGAGCACGATAACCGTGGTTATAAGATACATAAGCGATGTTATTGGCAAACACTTCACGAGAAATCGATAGGCTTGGAGATACCTCTGAGCTATCCATGTCTTTTAATGGGAAACCGCCCACTTCACCCTCACCGTCCGGTGTTAGACGATGCGCATCAAAGCGCAGGCCGCCTGTAATGGTCCATTTATCCAGCTCCACCATGTCTCGAACGTACAGACCAATGTTATAAGCGCGAGCAGGAGCGAAAGGTTGTTTGGTCGAAGGCGTTACCCCGTTCCAATCAATCTTGGAATCGCTATCTGTGCGTTCATAATAGTCAGTAGAAAGTTCGATACCGTAAGCCAATTGGTGCTCAGCATTTGCAGCATAAATCGTATTGGTGAAATCACCACGGAAGCCAATTGTTTCGTCAATGAAGGTTTTGTGTTCTAGCTCGCGACGTCTAACAGTCAAACCATTGTGGTCAACTTGTCTCATTAAACGATTCGTGTCTTCCACCACTTCGGTGTGGCGCCAGTAGACCTTTGTATCTAACTCTTCGAACCAAGTTGGATTAATCGGTGTAACCTCTGCACCAATGTAAGCGCTGTACTCTTTTGTCGATTCATCTTCTGCGAAGTCTTCGATATGCCATTTGCCATCCTTCTGTATAGATGGCGAACCTTCCAGGCGTTGTTGGTCTTGCCGATAAAGTTCGGCACGCGCTTTGACCATCACTTCATCATTGAGGAAATGATTGATGGCGTATGACGCGCTGTAACCATCCAAATCGCGGTTGTACAAATCTTGGCTGAAGTTACGCGTCTCTTCACCTTGCCAATACGCCGCGTTGACTAAGCTTTCCGTGTCGCCAGAACGAAATGCCAGATTGCTCGCGCCTTTGTATTTATTGCTGATCCCCGTGTACGTGCCCGTGGCATCAACATAAAAGTCACGATCTTTTAAAAACTCGCCCGGCTGTTTGGATTTTAGAATCACAGCGCCACCGATAGCACCAGAACCTAAGACTGAGGAGCTCGCCCCTTTCACTACTTCTAATGATTCCAAATTAGAAAGATCAAACGTATCGCGGCCCACTTTGTCATTGCTGTCATTCGCACCAAAACCGTCTGCTGAGCGAATGCCGTCACGAATGATCATAATGCGGTTACCCGTCATGCCTCGAATCGTGATGTTTTGTGGACGCCCAGCGCCACCCGACACACTTACCCCAGGTTCATGACGCAGCGCATCATAAAGCTCTGTTTCGCCCTTTTGTTCAATCTCTTCGCTAGTGACAACTGCGACGCTGCCTGCTAGTTCAGACATTGGTTGTTCAATCCGATTCGCCGTCACCACGACCTCTTCCATAGAGAAAACGTCAGATTTGGCGTGCACTTGGCTGGCAGCTAGTACCGAAAGTACTGCCGCTGACACTGGGGTAAGCTTCATTTACTGCTCCGCTTTAGATGTTTTAATTAGTGATAAAAGAAAGGCGTATTCTTTTGCTTGTTGTTCTTGCGCTTGTCGTGGGTCCATTTGGTGGCCCGAATTAAAATCGGTCTGCAACAAGTACGGCCCGTCGCGCTCACTTAGCGCGGAAACCTTGGCGAGATACTTGGCACCTTCCCAGTAAGGCACGCGCTGATCGATCAAACCGACTTGAACCAGCATGGGTGGGTAAGCGTCTTTATGAATGTTGAGAATTGGATCGTACGCTTTCATTAGCGCCAGTTGCTCAGATTTGGTTGGGTTACCCCATTCGCCATACTGCTGTGTGGTCAGCGGAAGTGAGGTGTCCGACATACTTGCTACCACATCAACAAAAGGTACTTTAAGCACGACACCTGAAAACAATTTAGGGTCTTGATTAACCGCTCCCGCGACCAACGTGCCACCAGCACTTGAACCGATGGCAAAAATCTCTCTATTGCCGCGTTCAAACGTTTGCATCGCCTTAGCGGCCGCGACAAAATCACCAATAGAATTGGCTTTGCGCACACCACGGCCCTGCTCGTGCCACTCATCGCCAAAGTACCCACCGCCGCGAACATGGGCGATAGCGTAAATCACGCCTTGGTCGAGCAAGCTTATGACTTGAGGCATAAAGTACGGTTTCATCGTAAAACCATATGCGCCATAGCCGTAAATCATCACAGGTGATTGCGCGTGTAATTTGTCTTTGCGATACGCTAAAGAGACCGGGACAGAAACACCATCGTGCTTGATAAAAATGCGTTGGGAGACATAACGTTGACTATCAAAATCTTGGTAAGCATCTTGAGAATACAAGGTTTTAGTCAGCGTTTTTACATCGAACTCTTCCCACTGAGGAGGCGTAGTCATCGACATGCTTCGTATACGAATCTTGTTTGATTCAAAATCGCCCAACGTGCTCAACCAAGCGACATTGCCATCCTGTTCCAATGGCAGTATCACTTTTTCCTGACCTTGGTATGAATACACCGTCAATGTCGCTACGTTGTTCGGCTTACTGAGTGCCACAACTCCTGCATCATAAAGGTAGAACTGGTCAAGCGGTTCACGAAGGGTAGTAAAGCGTTGCCATGTTGCGCTAAGAGGTGCTAGATCGGTTTGATAAAGTGCAAATGTACCTTCAAGATTGCTGTTGACGTAAACGCGCCCTTTCGCCACATCCGCGTAATATTCCACGCCCGCTTCCGGCACTCTCAGTGAATCGCTTACGGTGCCCGTTTCTAGATCAACAAGCTTCTGCTCTGTGGTTGACTCGTTGTTGCTTTGCAGCACCACGTAACGGCTATCTGCCGCACGGTAGAAAGAAAGTAACCAATCTGATTTGTATTCGTGCCATACAACGGTTTTAGCCGAAGATTCAGTGGAGATGCGTAGGATCTGATGAGGTCGCTGTGTACGCATTTCCTTCGAAACGAGGTAAGCCATCTTACCATCAGGTGAAAGCAATACACCGCTATCGACGTGCGTTGCCAGCTCCGTAGATTGGCCAGAGAGTAAATCAACAACCACGGCGCGATATTGCTCGCTGCCATCAATATCTTCAGTGAAAAGCAAAGTGTCTCCGCTTACTTGCCACTGCCCTACTTGATAATACGGATATGCAGATTGACGTTCAGAGAAATCAAATACTGTGTTCTCTTGTGCATACTGGTTCGAACGTGATAGCAACACATAACCACTGTCACGACGCGTTAACGTCCATTCGCGTCCATTTACGATCGACCATGGTTTATCACCTTTATCTGCCACCATGGCTTCCCACTGCGCGAGCAGATCTTGCGTCAACGTCTGATATTTTTTTTGATGCTGTTCAGTCTTACGGTTCTGCTCTGTTAGGTAGGTAAGAACTCGCTCATCTTTACGAGCGTCATCTCGCAACCAATTAAAGTCATTAACGGCAAAGCAAGAACTAGAGGTAATTATGAGCCCTAAAAAAACATGAGTAAATTTCATATAGAGAGCGAATTCATTTATAGGATTAATACAATGGCGCGTATTTTGCCCTTAAATAAAAATGAGATCAATTATCATTTTCATAATCATGTGAAATTTTTATCTAGTATGTGAGGAAAAACGTTTGCTTGGACCGAGGTGATAAAACTTAATATCTCTCTAAATTAGCGATCTATGCTGTTTATATAAAACCAGATAAATATAAAAGCCTAGCAAACACGTTAGTATAGAAAGACATCATTTCGCCTGGAGATAAGCATAAAAAAACCCGAGTGCGAACACTCGGGTTTTGAAAAACTAAAATCAGTTGAAAACTGGAGCGACTTTTACTCTTCAGAGTTTGGTGCCGCTGGCTTTTTCTTCGGGATGAACACATCATCACCCACTGATACGTTTTTGTAGAAACTCTTGTCACGTTTAACAGGTTTCTTAGCCGACTTCTTCGCTTGAGGGCGTGATTTCTTCGCTGTCGCTTTCTTGTTACGGAAATCTGGCTTAGGTGGCTTCAGGCCTTTGAACTTACCTTTCAGATCTTCGAATACTGAAAACTCAAGATCTTGTTGTAGGTAAGCTTCTACACGTTTAAAGCTATCCCAGTCTTTTGGACCAACAAGAGAAATCGCATCACCCTTGTTACCAGCACGGCCCGTACGGCCAACACGGTGTACATATTCTTCAGTATGCTTTGGCATATCGAAGTTAATGACGTGTGTCACTGTCGCAATATCCAAGCCACGAGAAGCAACATCTGTTGTCACTAGGATCTTGAATACCGCTCGCTCAAACTGGCTCATGATCGTATTGCGTTGAGTCTGGTTCAAGTTACCACTCAATGCAACGGCCTTCAGTTTCTTCTCGTTTAGCTTCGCTGTTAGGCGCTCAGTATCATCGCGCGTCGCCGTGAAGATGATAACTTGACGATATTCTGCTTCTGAAAGTACGCGATCTAGAATCGCCTCTTTATGATCAAGATGATCACACAAGTAGAATTTTTGCGTGATATCTTTGTGTTCTTCGTTAGAAACACCGATAGCAATACGTTTCGGAGAATTGAGCATTTCAGCCGCAATGTCATTTACGTCTGCGTGATCCAACGTTGCAGAGAACATTAATGTTTGACGGCGACGATGCTTAGCTGCTTTATGGATACGACGAAGCTCTGGTGCAAAGCCTAAATCCAACATACGGTCTGCTTCATCAAGGATCAGCGTTTCCAAACCTTCAAGGTAAAGCGAGCGGTGCTCTAAGTGGTCAGCCAGACGTCCTGGTGTCGCCACGATGAATTTCGGGTAACGGCGCAGTGCTTTCACTTGATCATTAAAGTTCTCACCACCCAAAATCAATGCAGCTTCATAAGATAGGCCAGCAAGCATAGAGCGAAGCTCACCATACACTTGTTTCGCTAGCTCACGAGTGGGAGCAAGAATAACTGCGCGAGGGTCTTTGGCAGAAAACGATTTTGTCTTTAAAGACTTGTGAAGCATTGGTAATACAAACGCCAAAGTCTTGCCCGAACCCGTTTTCGAAGATGCCAATAAATCCTTGCCTGCAATCGCAACAGGAATAGCCTGCTTTTGAATGTCAGTTGGTTTTTTAAAATCGTAGTGTTTTAGGTTCTTCAACAATCGGTTGTCTAGGCCTAGATCTTTAAATTGCAAAGTATTCTCCAATAAATCAGTCAGCGTCTGAGCGCTCTGTAATGTCGTTTCCGCTCTAACGCAGCAAAAAAATAAAGCTCGGTATAATACCGCAAATCATAGGAGTATAGATAGAGATCACACAAACTAATTCCCACGGATGAAAACAAAACATCATTTGCGGCTCAATTAAGAACAAACCCTCGCTTTATTGGTCAGCTGCTTTGCTTAAGATTTAGAGAAAAGCAAGCTCAAGGTGCGCCTCTCGTTCTCCAATAAAACTGCGTAAATGGCAGTTATTTGCGCCGAGAAACTTTCATTTGTGTCAATATCGTCTAAATTATTGATATCAGGAACGTGGCAAAAACACCTGCTATGAGAACTGTTGTGGGAATAAGGGAGATGATAATTCACTCACCTTTGTTAAGCTCAGGTAAAAGTTGACGTCAGGTACTCCATGAAATTCTTGGGTTTTTTTGACTTTTGCTACATCATGTACTGATAAAATGTATCCACATTTAACCTCGCTACTGTATAAAATAATAGTTGGTAGCGAGACTTTCACTATAAGCAAGGAGTTCTTATATGAACAAAACGTTGATCGCAGCTGCAGCAACTTCAGTACTTCTACTAGCAGGTTGTGCTTCTTCTGATGACGCAGCAACAGCAAATGCAGCAAAACTAGACGAACTAAGCAACCAAGTTAGCCAACTAAGCCAAGACGTACAAGCTCTTCAATCTGACGTTCAAAAATCAGGTGCAGCAGCAATGGCTGCTCAAGAAGAAGCTGAGCGTGCTAACGAGCGTATCGATAACATCGCTCAGTCTTACACTAAGTAAGATTTGATACCGCGTCTTAACGCCTGTTAAGGCGCGGTTATTTCGACAGGAACCCCATTCTGTGCGGCAATCGCTGCTTTAGCCTTCACATTTTTCAGTCCGAACTCATCCAGCCACCACTTTAACTCTTTTGGTACCTGTAGGTGATCTTTCTCACCATTGCTGCGAGTCAATGGCTCATGTGCCTCTAAAAATACACTTCTGTCCGGCTCTAGTGATACTTTCACTGGTTGGTTAATGATATTCACTTCTTCACCGTTACGAACTTTTTCAAACAACCATTCAATGTCGCTTGGGTCCATACGAATGCAACCCGCGCTGACTCGCATACCGATGCCGAAATCTTTGTTGGTACCGTGAATAAGGTACTCGCCATTTCCGTAGGCTAAACGCAATGCAAACATCCCAAGTGGGTTGTCTGGACCAGCAGGTACAACGGTTGGCAAGTCAATGCCCTTCGCTTTGTACTCGGCACGAATCGAGGCTGGCGGCGTCCACGTAGGGTTTGGACGTTTTTGGCTAATACGCGTTGTCATCACCGGGGTGTCTCGCCCAATTCGCCCGATTCCCACGGGGAATACATGCACAATATCTTCTCCTTTCGGGAAGTAGTATAAGCGCAACTCCGCTAAATTAATGACAATGCCTTTGTGGGGTACATCTGGGAGGATCAGTTGTGTTGGAATAGTAAGAACGTGTCCCTCTTCTGGCAAGAAGGGATCCACGCCTTTATTTGCCGCCATTAAACCTAGCATCCCGACATCGTAGTGCTTGGCAATATTTGCCATGGTTTCGCCTTCTTGCACGACGTGGTTTTCAAGGCGACCAATTAAACGACTGCCATCCTCTGGTAGCTCGTACATTTTAGCGAATGACAAACCACTCGCTAAAGATAACGATACAGATAACAGCGTACGTTTTGCGAAACTCATTGATCGCTTTTTGCTAAGCATTTCACTTTATTCCTTGGCACTTTTAAAGAGCCGTAAGGTTATCTCTCTTTCTGTCTTGTGATCAACCATCGGCTTGTGATATTCCAGTAAAGAAAATCCCTCCCAAGTCCAAGGTTTATGGATGTATTTGTTTGGCACACTTTTGATTTCAGGCACCCAGTGGCGCACGAATTGGCCATCAGAATCAAACTTCTCACCTTGGCTTATCGGGTTGAAAATACGGAAGTACGGCTGCCCATCACAACCCGTCGATGCAGACCACTGCCAACCACCATTGTTTGCTGCGAAATCGCCGTCCACCAGCTTACTCATGAAGTACGCTTCGCCCCAACGCCAGTCAATGTGTAAATCCTTGGTGAGAAAGCTCGCGACAACCATACGAAGCCTGTTATGCATCCAGCCTGTTTGGTTGAGCTGACGCATTGCTGCATCGACGATCGGGTACCCTGTCGCTCCAGCCTTCCATCGCTCAAAAGCCTGCTCATCATAAGACCACTGAATTTTATCCTCCCAGTCGATAAAGCCTTTGCCTTTAACGAGCTTTGGTTCGAAAACCAACAGATGCTGATAAAACTCACGCCAAATGATCTCACTCAACCAAGTTGCTTTTCCTTCTGTTAGGTCATTTTGTTGGTTTTCAGCATACAAGCGAGCAATACATTGCCTTGGTGACAATGCACCAATCGCAAGATAGGGAGACAGTTGACTGGTGCCATCAATAGCCGGAAAATCTCGCTCTTCCTTGTAAGCATCACTGCGCTCACGAGCAAATTCCCTAAGCTGCTTTAAAACATCATTGGTCGAAGCAAACCAATCCTCGCTGGACTCTCGGGGATAGCTAAACGTGAAGTCTGAACTAAATCGAATCGGCTCTAATTGTTCCAATAGTTTGCTGCTTAGCGGCGCTTGTTCTTGAGGCTTTGTTACCGCTGGCATTTGAAACTGCGTCAACCAAGCACGTTTGAATGGTGTAAATACCTTAAAATACTCACCTTGCTTATTGAGAACCGTCGTTGGTGGGTGCACACATTTGTCGTGGAACAGTTCAAAGTCGATATCATGGGAAGCTAGCGCCTCACTCACTTGTGCATCGAGCTCTCGTTCATTCACTTCATAGTGAATATTCGCCATAACAGACGTTGCTTCAAGTGTTTTCGCCCATTCACTAATCACTTCGGTACAATCAGAAAACGACGGCACCTCTTTGTATAAAAAAGGAACATTCAGGCTTTCCAACTCGTCGTTGAGATACTCTAAACGACGAGCAATGAGATCCGCCTGCATCGGCGCCATGTGGTGTTCTCGCCACTGCTCTGGCGTCGCGATAAAACAAGCGACAACAGGCTGACCTGAATCTAACGCCGCTTTAAGTGCGGTGTGGTCTAACGTTCGTAAATCACGTCGAAACCATACTAAGATCATGGTGTCTCCTTCGTTTCGTCTACTCTGTTAGGTACAGTTTCTCAATCACTTCAGAACATCCAATACGTTCGCCAAAACGTGTTTGAAGCATTTTGATGGACTCCACTTGCTTAGCTGCCAGCGCTTTATTGGAAAACAGGTAAATGAGCGAGTAGCTATCAACAACTTCGTGCTCCAGTAAACCAGAGACATCATCAACTTTGTCGATCAACGTCGTGTGATACCCTTGCTCACACAACTTCGCCGCTTGAATCCAGCTCTCTGCTTCCCTATGTTGTTCAAAGCTGATAAGCAAGCACTTCCCTTTGGAAGCGGCTTTGTTTTCAGAGTCGATAACAAGGGCAAGACGAGTAATCAAACAAGTTTGAAATAACCCCATCTGCAACGATCTCAGCGATCCTTTGACCATCTCCAGCGCGTCAAATACAGGGTCAATAAACTGTTCAATAACCAAATTCAATGGATACTCTTTGAGAACAGAAGCAAGTAAGCTCTCCGCTTTGCCTCGATTCAGTTTCGAAAGTGCTGATAACATGGTTTCTACTTCTTCGAGAGTACGAACTTCATTGTTGACTTCTACGTCAGCACTTTTTCCCAAAAGTCCCTTTACTTTACCGATTGCAATCCCCTTCGCGAGCCAACTCTGGACTTCACGAATCGTATCGAGATCTTGCTGTCGATAAAGTCTGTGCCCTTTTTCTGTTCGCTGAGGCTGGATCAAATTGTATCTTCTCTGCCAAGCTCTCAGCGTAACTGGCTTTACACCCGTGATTTCTGCGACGTCTCGGATCGCGTATAGTTTTTCTTCTGAACTACAAACCATAGCGTAATCTCATCTCCTGCGGATACGGTTCTAAAAACTTCTGTTTTGCTAAATACTCATCTGGGTAAGTGTTTAAGTAGTGCTTAATCAATGTCAACGGTGCTAACAATGGCAATGTACCAGTGCGGTAGTCATGAATTACTGTTGCTAATTCTTCTTTTTCGTCTTTAGTTAAAGCGCGCTTAAAATACCCTTGTAAATGCATTAGTACGTTAGTGTTGTTTTTTCGGCTAGCACGATTCGCAAGTGCCTTCATAAGACCTAAGCGATACTCTTGATAGAATTCTTCGATTTCATAGCTAGCGACATCGGCAACTAAACGACCAAGAGAGCGGTATGACTCAGGGTGATGCGCCATCAAGGTCAACTTATAGCGCGAATGAAAATCGATAACTTTGCCTCGAGTTGGCTCTCCGTCCATCGAGTCATAAAAGTCGTTCAAGCAAAATACTCGGGTAATAAAGTTTTCTTTTAATACAGGATCGTTGAGTCGGCCATCCTCTTCGACGGGCAACCAAGGCATTTTTTTCATCAGCGTTTGTGTGTACAAGCCGACGCCTTCTTTCGCTGCGTTATTTTTGCTATAAACCTTGACGCGCTCCATACCGCAAGTTGGAGACTTGGCACAGACGATGTAACCACAAAGTTGCTCGCTTTGTAGCTCCTCCACTTTGTTAGCAGAGTAAGCAAGCATATTATCGGTATGGTCATTTTCTGGATTTTTAGTTTCTACTAGAGCTACACGCTCTTCTTCGGAAATCAAACGAATTGTTGGTCGCGGCACTGGCATTCCGACACCCACTTCGGGGCATACCGAAACAAAGTCAAAATATGGGCTGAGCTCTTTAGTCACAAAGTTACTGACTTTATGACCAGAGTCAAAACGAACTCGTTCACCCAAAACACAAGAACTGATACCTACTTTGATTGAAGATTCCATGATGACGCATCCCTATACAAAATGTTTTGTTGTATAACTTATAGCAAGGCTTTTCATATTGTACAAGAAAATAAATTGTACAATTTAATCGTTTTACTCTTCTCAAGAGCATTTCGATCAGCGCTTTCTCAAAAGTTTTTGATGTTCTCAGAGTCCATTTTGTGCGCGCAATCGACAAATCGCTCAAAAGCGAATCGATTGCTCTTTTGCTTTCAACAGATTTAGTTATCAATGATGTTCATGGTTTCTAAAAGCGTGGTTTTTGTGACTAAGCTCTCAAGGGGCTACTGTACGTCCCGATATTATTGCTTCAACGAAAACGAACAAGTTCAACAGAATTGGTAATAGCGTTCTATACTAGAGGCGTTTTATCAAAACAAAACTTTGGAGAGCACTTATGGCAACCCCACACATCAATGCACAACCAGGTGATTTCGCTGAAACGGTTCTAATGCCAGGCGACCCTTTACGTGCTAAATACATCGCAGAAACGTTTCTTGAAGATGTGAAGCAAGTTTGTGACGTTCGTAACATGTTCGGCTTTACTGGCACTTACAAAGGCAAAAAAGTGTCTGTTATGGGTCACGGCATGGGTATCCCTTCTTGCTGTATCTACGTACACGAGCTAATCGCAGAATACGGCGTGAAAAACGTAATCCGTGTAGGTAGCTGTGGTGCGGTACGTGACGACGTTAACCTAATGGACGTTGTTATCGGTATGGGTGCTTCTACAGACTCTAAAGTAAACCGTATCCGTTTCAACAACCACGACTTCGCTGCAATCGCTGACTACGGCCTTCTAGAAGAAGCGGTAAACCAAGCGCGTGCTCAACAAGTACCAGTGAAAGTTGGTAACGTATTCTCTGCAGACCTGTTCTACACACCAGAAGCTGACATCTTCGAGAAGATGGAAAAACTAGGCATCCTAGGTGTAGACATGGAAGCGGCTGGTATCTACGGTGTTGCTGCAGACCTAGGTGCGAAGGCGTTAACGATCCTAACGGTTTCTGACCACATCATCCGTGGCGAAAAACTAAGCTCAGAAGAGCGTCAAAAGTCGTTCAACGACATGATGAAAGTTGCGCTAGAAACCGCAATCAACATCTAAGAACAAGTAGTAAGTAATAATTTGCAGCCAGAGTTATTGCTGGCTGCCCGAATTATCCCGAGGGGGCGATTGTGTCTAACGGCGAACTGCCAAAAGACGCAGATGGGTTACAACTCAACTTTTGTAAAACATTGGCGTGTGACAACTTTGGATTGAGTGATGCAAAGCGTTACGTTCTGCAACATGCTAACCCTAAACGTCCGGCGATGGTATGCCGTGAATGTGGAGCTTTCCCCCCCTTACTTAACAATCGCGATGTCGTGAACGAACTTCATCGCCTGCGACACGTCCACAGTGACGGGTTGCCTGCGTGCCGCAATGATGATTGCGAGAACTTTGGACTATCCGTCCACACACATAAACACCTCTACCACGCTTTCGGTTACAGTGGTGATCGTCAACGTTACCGTTGTAAAGCGTGTCAAAGTACCTTTGTTGATAAATGGTCAGGCGCGAACAAAAAGCTACAATTCCAAGAGAATTTAATGGGCTTATTGTTTACTGGTTACTCTGTACGCGAGATCTGCCGAAAACTCAGTATCAACCCGAAAACCTTTTACGACCATGTTGATCATATTGCGAGTCGCTGTCGCCGTAAATTAGCCACTATTGATGCTCGTTGGGTAAACCACGCAACGCACTATGAATTGGCCTCAAACTATGTTGCATTGCAGCCAAACAGCAATAATGGTGTCTACTGGATTGTTTCTGGTGAAGCCCACTCAGGCTATATTCTTTGTCAACATGTGAACTATTCTGCTGATGAAGAGCCAATCGCCACGCTAGACCATAACCCGTACGACGAGGTCTCTCGTTTTGTTTCCCAAGAGTACACTGCGGAAGCAAGTGAACCGCCAGCGGAACCTTCGAACCTCCTGCGTGAGCGTATTGACCAAAAATACCAAACCATTTTGGCTCGCGGTAACGTGGAAGATCCTCTTGGTAATCTTTCCGTATTCCATTACCCATCTAAAGGTGCATTAGTTCGTCCGCCTTACACATCATACGCTCATTACTTGCATGTACTTGATATGTGTTGCCCCAACAAACGTGTATCTCTATATATGCCTCAAGATCCCCTGCTACGTTCGGCAGCACTGAGCGTTTGTTTGTCTCGAATTAAAGAGAAAAATGTCGACTTGATGTACGTAGAAGAAGATGCAAATTGGGACATGAGCACACCTTTTGGCAAGGTCGATATCGCCTATATGAGCTGGTGGCGAGATCGCTGGGCGATCTCCACTCAAGACGAAAGCCATAAAGGCATTTGCTACCTTGCAGGTGATAGAAATGAGCCCGAGAAATGGTTTAACGTTGCAACAACTCGCCATGTGCAGTTCTATCAAAATCGCTTCCAGATCCTTTTCGAAAGCTTCATTAACGAGCCACGTCGCAAATTACGACCTGCTGGAATTTTACCTCTTTTAGATATATTCAGAGCTTGGCATAATTTGTGCTATCAGGATAAGCAGGGTCTTACCGCCGCACAAAGGCTAGAAGTCACTGATGCTCCGTTGACCATCAAACAGCTCCTATCGTAACTATTGGCATTTAGATGTAGTAATTAGGGGCTGTGACAGTATACATTACGGCACCTAATCGTTTACCAAAGCGTTATCCGCATCGTTTTGGTAATAAAACATGCATCTAACCACTTAATATTAGGTGTGAATTCCAGTTCGATAGTCATGGATGTGAACGTTGGATAAAAACCAAATTCAGCTAGAAGATGAGCTCAAAAAGCTTAAAGGCCAAATAAAAACGGCCCCTGAACACACCTTCAGTATTGCGCAGCAATACCGTATCCGCGCGGAGCAAATTTTATTTGTGGATGGTGAAATCAGAGCATTGCTGATAATGGCGCAGTGCTGTTGGTGCCTAATGGATTACCGACAAGGCTTAAAGCTAGTCAAAGACGCCTACAGCAAGCAAACCCAACTTGAAACCGACGACCACCTGCCCGAAATTCTTCATTTATTTGCTCTCCAATATTGGGGACAAGCAAAGTATTACTCAGCCCAACAATATTGGATTAATGCACTCGAACAATCTGCCCTCGTTGATGATATTGAAATTCAAATCGAATCTCTAATTGGGCTTGGCAACGTATGGCGCATCACACATGAGCATCAACTTGCCGCTTCCACTCATGAGTTGGCCGTTAAAGTGGCAAACAACGTCCGTATTGCTTGGTTGGAAGGCAAAGCTCGTATCCTGTTGGCTTGGGACTATTACTTACTGAATAAGTTTGTCGAAATGCTAACTGTGCTGGATGGTGCAACCGAAGTACTAAAAGATCATGATGACAGCACATGGCAAGCCGAGATCTGGGACTTTAAAGGCCTAGCGCTACTTGGGCTAGAACGCCTTGATGCCGCAGAAGAAGCCACACAAAAGGCCCATAAACTCGCTATTGAACATGATCTCATTTGGATGAAGGCACACTCGTTTATTAGCCGCGCAAGGCTCGAACTCTTGCGCAAAAATACGGATAGTGCAGCAAAGTTACTACTCGCAGCAGAAGAGTCCGCGCTTAGTTTTGACAACGGCGAGCTACTAAGTCAGATCTGCTTTCAGCAATCTCGAGTCGCTGAAGAGCAAGGTGATTTTGAATCAGCGTTTAACGCGTTTAAAAAATACCGTAAACATGCACTTAAAATGCTCAAAGAACAGACTCATCGAGTCAGTATGGATAAAGCACGCGGCTCCAAACGCCAGCTAGAGCAACGAGCGCGTAAGCTGATTAATCGAATCCGTTCTCAACATGAGTATGACCCTGAAAAACAGTTTTCTAATGTTGTGTCCGAGACCTACTGGTGGGAACAGTTAGTTCTGTTTAAAACAGAGCTCAAACGCTCCAACCACGCGATCATTATGATTCAGCATGCAAACCCCGAATTTCTAGATGTTTGTACTGAGCTAGTTCATGCATTGACGACCTCAAGTGATCTCATCTCACGAATTTCCAGTGACAGACTAGCTATGTTAATTGCAGAGAAAGGTCAAGCAGCAGAAGATGTCTATCGTACGGTTCAGGCAATGTTAGACATCTATCCATGGAAACGTCGCGGGCTGAAAGGTCCCAAACCGATACTGTATTTGCAAGATATCCTGACCTTCCCATTCACTTTAGAGCAACTCGAAGAAAGCTATATTGAGGTAATGAAGCATGGAACAACTGCTTAGCAAGGTTACTGACGCAGGCATCGATCCTTCTTCCGTCTCTGGTGAAGAAGCGATTACGCTGTGGGAGCACATCGGGTTACATATTGCATCCACGAACCGAGAAAAAGCACATTGCTATATCATTAGTGCCGAGTATCGACGAGAAATTAAACAGCTCAACGACAGCATCGAAGAACTACGACAAGCCCTTGAGTTGCTCGTTTTACCCGACGATGTAGAAGATATTCTGTCTGTAAAAGCAAGCTTGAGTGATCGTTTAGTAGAAGTAGGTGACTACAACGCAGCATTAACCGAGTATGTTGCTGCAACGAATATCGCCGTCGAATATGGCTATATTGATGAGTACGTACTGGCTATTATTGGAATGGGCAATTTGTGCGATGCCTATGGGGATCACCATCGTGCTTTGCGTTATTACCAAAAAATCGATGCGATCGATCACGCCATTAGCAGTCGCTCCCTACGTCTGCGCTACAAGCTTTACATGCTTGCTTGTTACATCAGTTTGAACCGTACCGCAGATGCACAAGAATTATTGAGTGAGTGTGAAGAGCTAAGTATCCTCGTCAGTGATAAAAACCTTGCTGCGCAAATTCATCTCTACCGAGCCAAACTGCATCGTTTGCAAGAGGATTACCCTAACGCATTGCTTGCTATCTCGAATGTTCAGTATACGACGGGCAGTGCTACCACGTACTGGTTGTCCACAATGGTCAAAATCGAGACCGCATATTGTCTAAACGGTGTCGGACACATCTCTTTAGCCAACTTAGTGTTGGACTCTATCGGTAAACGAATTCAGAAGCACTCTTCTCCTCTTGTCGCTCAGCATTTTTACAACGCGATGAGTCAAGTTTACGCTTCTCAAGGGTTATTTCAGAAAGCATTAAACTGTGAAAAAAAAGCGTTTCGCATTGAATCTGACCTTGTCAAACACATTCCAATTGGTGAATTGGGTTCCACTCAATTACGTCGACTTTCTCGTTTTGAGCTACAGCTCAAACTCATTTTGTCAGAACTTGAAAACAAAGAACTCAAGGAAACCACCAAACAACATAAGAATACGGTCGCCCAACTACAGCAAGATGTCTTTACTGACCCGCTGACCTCTTTGCACAACCGACGTTGGTTAGAAGTCAAACTCAAAGACCTGCTTTTGCACGATACTGAATTTGCGTTGATGGTCATCGATATTGACCACTTTAAGTCCATCAATGACGAGCTCAGTCACCTTGTTGGAGACAAAGCGATTAAACGTGTGTCTCAAGAATTAGCAGGATACTTCAAATTTAAAGGCGCTTCTTGCGTTCGCTTTGGCGGTGAAGAGTTTCTTGTCATTCTAGAGAATAGCAATCTAGAACGGGCAGAAATGCATGCCGAGAATTACCGCGAACGCATTTATCAATATGGTTGGGACGATATTCTTGGCGAGCGGGGGTTGACCGTATCGATCGGGATTACCTTACATCGAGAAGGAGAGAATACCCAACGAACCTTCTACCGCGCCGACAAAGCCTTGTACCGCGCCAAAGCCAATGGCCGAAACCAAGTCTGTACCGAACTTTAAACCGTGCCCCAACCTTCACTTGGGGCATAACCGTGGCTTTTATTCTCTATTCCTTCCTTTATTACTACTTAGTTTGAATATAGTCGCCTTCACTTCTTATTGTCCCCGAATAGCAATCGATACGGATATCGCATAAACATAATTCAAGTACAAAATAACTTGATTGAACGATAGTTAAGACAAATACTTAAACTGTTCATTTACGTAAGATTTTCCATTAGGTAACAAGCACAGGCAGGTAAGATGTTTCTAGACTATTTTGCACTTGGGTTACTCATCTTCGTTGCTTTGGTGATCTTCTACGGGATTATCGTTATTCACGATATTCCGTATGAAATTGCTAAAGAACGCGAACACCCTCATCAAGACGCAATTCATTACGCAGGCTGGGTTAGCCTTTTCACTTTACATGCACTGTGGCCATTTTTATGGATATGGGCAACATTGTGGCGCAAGGAGCGAGGCTGGGGCTTCAAACAACTTGAGCAAGAAACTCACGACATTCATCACCGTCTTGAAGAGCTCATCGACGAAGTCAACGAACTCAAAAACGAAGTATCGATGTTGAAACAACAAAAGATTCAGCAAAGGCCTTTGACTGAACAAAGTAAAGAGGACGAATAATGGATTTATTGCTGATTCTGACTTATACAGCCCTTTGTATCGCCATTTTTAAAGTCTTTAATATTCCTTTGAACAAATGGACCGTACCTACAGCCGTACTTGGCGGCGTAGTGTTGGTGGGCACACTCGTCCTTCTTATGAATTACAACCACCCATTTACTCAGTTAGGTAACCAAGTGTTCCCAACTACGCCTATCGTCTCTGGTGTACGTGGCCGCGTTGTGGAAGTGCCCGTTCAAGCGAACCAACCGCTCAAAACCGGCGATATTCTTTTCAAAATCGATCCTGTGCCTTTTGAAGCAGAAGTCGCACGCCTTGAAGCGAAAGTGAAAGAAGCAAGCCAAGGTGCGTTGGGTTTAGAGTCTGACTTGAGAGAAACAGAAGCGGCGGTTTTGAAAGCGCAAGCCGATAGAGATAAAGCACAAAGAGAATTTAGCCGATATCAAAGGGGCTTTGATCGCGGCGCATTTACGGAACAAGATTTAGATACTCGACGCCAAGCGTACAAAGCGGCAGAAGCCATGCTAGACGTTGCCATTTTGCAGCAAGAGCAAGCACAGATCGCATTAGAGTCGGAAATCGGCGGTGAAAACACCCAAGTCGCGCAACTTCTCGCAGAGCTGCGTAAAGCAGAGTTTAACCTAGAGCAAACCGTCGTTCGTGCGCCAACCGATGGTTACGTTACGCAATTGGCTTTGCGCCCTGGTGTGATGGCTGTGCCATTGCCGCTTGCCCCAGCAATGACCTTCGTGCATACCGAAGACATTACGTACACGGCGGCGTTCAGACAAAACTCGCTACAACGTTTGAAGGCAGGCTTTGAAGCGGAGTTTATGTTCCGTGCGATACCGGGCAAGGTATTCCGTGGCGAAGTCATCGACGTGATTCCAGCCATTGGTGAAAGCCAAATTCAAGCCAGAGGTGCTCTGCTTGGTACCGATGCCCTGCGCACAAGCGGACGTGTATTTGCGAAGCTGAAAATCACGGACGATTTGAGCGAATACCACCTACCAATGGGTACCGCGGTTGAAGTCGCCGTTTACTCAGACAGCTTTACTCACGTGTCAGTGATGCGCAAAGTGCTGATTCGCATGAAGAGCTGGCAGAACTATTTGTACCTAGACCATTAATGAACAGCTAGCTCATTCATTTATCGATGAAAATAGTATCAGAAAGTGTAATCGGGGGCTGACAATCAGCCTCCGATTTCATTCTAGCCATCCAGACAGATAGCATTCCCACTTTTATCAATATTCTGTATAATGCGCGCCTTATTTTTAATGCTTGCTAAAAAACAAAGCCAGTCAAAGGGATACGTGAATCAAATCACACATTTCCTGAAGAAAAATAGAGCAAACAATAAGCAGCTTGGTTGTTTTGGATATATGTTACACAATCAAATAACCAATGCTTTCCAACAATATAAATGAACGTTCTTTAAAATCGACCATTGAACTGAGGTTATCTATGAATCTTTCTGCTAAAACCGTTGTGGTTATTGCAATTGGTGCTGCTCTTTACGGCATCGGTGGCTTACCTATGTTTGGCATCCCTGTGTTTGCAAACACAACGCTAAAACCAGCCATGGCAGTATTAGCATTGTTCTCAGTACTATTTGGCCCACTTGTTGGCTTTTTGGTTGGTTTTATTGGCCACTGGGTCACTGACCTATTCGCAGGTTGGGGCGTATGGCTCACTTGGGTACTTGGTTCAGGTATTGTTGGTTTGATTATCGGTCTATTCCCTTCTCTAACGCGCTACCGTTTAGAGAAAGGCGATTTCAATATGAAAGACTTCGTGTTATTCGTAGTACTTGCGCTATTAGGCAACGTATTTGGTTACGGTTGCTCTGCATTCCTCGACACGATTTTATACGCAGAACCGTTCACTAAAGTGTTTACCCAGCTTTCAATTATCGCGATCGGTAACACTATTCTTATTGCTATTGTTGGCTTCTTCATTCTTAAGTCTGTCGCTAAACGTAACAAGCAAAGCCGTAACTTAACAGAGGCTTAATGTCGAATGACAATCGAATTTTCTAACTTCTCTTTTAGATATGAGTCGCTGGACAAACCGACGCTAAAAAATATCAATCTAAGGATAGAGAAAGGAGAGAAAATCGTCATTATAGGTCCAAGTGGTAGTGGTAAATCTACCCTTGGGCAATGTCTTAACGGACTGATCCCACACGCAATCAAAGGGGAAACCAGTGGAACACTGACCATCAATGGTCAAGACACCGCCCCTTTCGACATGCACCAATACACTGAGCAAGTTGGCACCGTACTGCAAGATACGGACAGCCAATTTGTCGGCTTGAGCATTGGCGAAGACATCGCATTTGCGCTGGAAAACCAGCTAACTTCTAACATCGACATGTACCCATTGGTCAAAGCCACGGCCAAAATGGTCGACTTGGAACAGATGTTAGATCGCTCTCCCCACGATTTATCTGGCGGCCAGAAACAGCGTGTTTCTTTGGCGGGCATTCTCGTCGATGACGTCGATATTCTTTTGTTTGATGAACCACTAGCTGCGCTTGACCCTAAAACGGGTAAAAAAACCATCGAGAACATCGATGAGCTACACCGCGAAACAGGCAAAACCATCGTAATCATTGAGCATCGTCTTGAGGACGTTCTGCATCGCTCAGTTGACCGTATTATCTTGATGGAAAGCGGCGAAATCATTGCCGATACAACGCCAGATGAAATTTTAGCGTCGCCTCTGCTAGAAGATTACGGCATCCGCGAACCACTTTATATTTCGGCTCTGAAAGAAGCAGGCTGTGCGATTGAGGGCGATGCAAAACCTTCTAGCTTAACTACCTTACCGTTGGAGCAATATAAACCAGCAGTACAAGCATGGTTTGATGGTTCAACAGCACAACCACCTAAAACGCCAGCCGAGACTTTGCTTGAAGTCCGTGGCCTCACCTATTCTTACGACGGTGAGAAAAACGCGTTAGAAGACGTGAGTTTTGACATCAAGCGTGGCGAGTTTGTCTCTGTACTTGGCAAAAATGGCTCGGGTAAATCGACCATCACCAAACTGATTATGGGCGTTATTGAAGCGGATAGCGGCTCAATGAGCATGAATGGTCAAGATCTTAACGAACTGACCATCTTCGAGCGCAGCCAGAAAGTGGGCGTGGTGATGCAAAACCCGAATCACATGATTTCCCATCACATGATTTTTGACGAAGTGGCCTTCGGCCTCCGTAATCGTGGCATTGAAGAGAAACAGATCGAAGCTAAAGTACTTGAAGTCCTTGAGCTGTGCGGTTTGAGCAAATACCGTCACTGGCCAATCGAAGCATTGAGCTACGGCCAGAAAAAGCGCGTGACCATTGCGTCAATTTTGGTCTTGGAACCAGAGCTTCTGATCCTTGATGAACCGACGGCAGGTCAGGACTACCGGAACTACACGTCTATGCTGAGTTTCATCGAAAAGCTCAATCGCGAGTTGGGCGTAACCGTGATGATCATCTCCCACGACATGCATTTAGTGCTGGAATACACCACGCGCTCTATCGTGATTGCAGACAGTAAATTAGTCGCGGATGCACCAATGACGCAGGTATTCAGCAGTCCAGAGCTACTAGAACAAGCGAACCTCACCACAACAAGTCTGTTTGAGTTGGCTACGAAAGTTGGCATCGAAGACACCCATGGCTTTATGCTGCATTTTATCAATGTAGAAAAAGCGCACCGCCAACAAAAAAGCAGCGAAGTAAACCAACCAGAGAAAGCGGTGGCATGAAAGACAATAAGATGAAGTTTGGTATCAACTACATCGATACCCAATCGCCACTTCATAAGTTGAATGGCATTACTAAGTTCTTGCTTTTCATTGCTTGGGTAACGGTGGTGTTGACCACGTTTGACTTGCGAATCATTGCACTGTTGATCGTGCTTGGTTTGGGCTTATTGAAAATGACCAAAGTGCCATTTCATGTCTACAAACCACTTTTACTCGGTACAGGCACGGTATTGCTGATCAATGCCCTGTTTATGTTCGCGTTGGCACCGCAACAAGGTACTGAGTTCATGGGCTCATCAACGGTTTTACTCTCATTACCCGGTAACTACTCACTCACTCAAGAGACGTTGTTTTACCTAGTAACAGTGACGTTGAAATACTTCAGCATGTTCCCAATCGCGTTAGTGTTTGTATTTACCACTCACCCGACGGAGTTTTCAGCCAGCTTGAACCGCTTGGGTGTGCCTTACAAAATCGCCTATGCCGTAAGCTTAACGCTGCGCTACTTGCCGGAAGTGAAAAAGGACTTTGTTAACATCATGCACGCGCAACAAGCACGCGGAGTAGAACTGAGTAAGAAGGCTCCGTTGTTCACTCGTATGAAGAACGTGGCGAAGATTCTTGGCCCTCTGATTTTCTCTAGTTTGGACAGAGCAGACCAAATCTCAAACGCGATGACGCTACGTGGTTTTGGCCGTCACTCATCTCGCACCTGGTACAGCCTAAAACCCCTGACCAAAGCCGATATGATCTGCATGGCGGGGATTGCAGTGATAGTGATTGCTGCGATCAGCAAGCGTGTTATGGACACACAACTGTTCTGGTATCCGTTTTAAATTCTAAAGCTTCAAGCTGAACATAACGTGGTTAGTGTTGTGACCACGTTATGTTTCCCTCTTTCCCCTCGATAACCCGCTCATTAGCCTCTTGCTTGCAGGTGCTCAAAATAGGCGTGTAATCTCAGCGGCTCGTTGATGTTCCAGAAAGTTGCTTATTTAAGCGACCAACATGAACTAAACTCATCAGTTTTATCAGGGGCTTAATGATCAACTGTGCGCTGCCTACGATGAACAGCCAAGTCCCGCTTTCAATCAACGAATCATTCAAAAAGAAAAAACTACCAATTAAAAACCAAATAGCTATGAGCAGATCGTTGGCAGCACCTAACGCCTCATAGCGACGTTGAATAACGACGTGACGGTTTCCTAGATCTAAATCCAACTCCCTGCCATGTACCTGCACTGTAAAACCCTCCTTAGTGTTTCGACTCATGTTGTATCCGAGTAATTTCAACATACTTAGGTATAAAACCCTAACGGACCCAATAGATATGTACAACCATAGAAGACACAACATGAGGATAAAGAAAAGGGTGCCTAAGCACCCAAGTCAATAAAGCTATTAACAGTAATTATCTTCTATTGTTAGATAGTAAGTACCAACTTAGCTCCACTTTAATAATCGGGTCTCATTGCCCTCTTCTGGCTTCGCTGGAATATTAAGTGACAGCAGTAAGCTCACAGCCGCCATACCTGCACCGATGTAAAATACACTAGCAGGAGAAACCAGCCAAATCACACCAAACGTAACAGGTATCACAACCGCCGCAATATGGTTAATAGTAAACGCAACCCCAGCGGTCGACGCCATATCGGCAGGATCGGCAATTTTTTGGAAGTAGGTTTTGATAGCAAGCGCTAGCGCGAAGAACAAATGATCGACAACATACAATGCAGCAGCCCACTCCGCGGTTTGCACCAAACCATAACCGACGAATACGAAGATCAAACCGACGTACTCAAACATCAGCGCTTTACGCTCACCAACAACGCCGATGAAGCGGCCGATTCGCTTCGCAAACAAGAAGTTAAAGACATAGTTGATCAAAAACAGCAAGGTAATGTCTGCGGCAGAGTAGCCAAACTTCTCTACCATCAAGAAGCCAGCGAAAACAGTGAAAATCTGACGGCGAGCACCACTCATAAACGTGAGCGCGTAGTACAACCAGTAACGTTTACGCAGAATGAGTTTCTTGTTTTGAGGCACTTTTGTTTTAAATTGAGGGAAAGCAAATGCCATCACCAAAATAAGCACAAAACCTAAACCACCTGCCATTAGATAGACCGTTTTAAAATCAAGTTTGAGCTGTTCGAGCGAAACCCAAATGGCGCCGTAGGTAAACAGAGAAGCCAAAGCCCCAACAGAAATAAATTTACCCAGCATTTCCGGGGCTTCTTCTTTCGATAGCCATTGTAAAGACAAAGACTGCTTTAGTGTTTCAAAGTAGTGGAAACCGGTGGACATTAACAAGGTGGTAAAAAGTAGACCGTATAAAGTGGGAAAATAACCAGTTAATGCCGTACCAAGCGTAAGCATCGCCAAAGAGACGAGCATAAAGCGTTGTTCACGGATAAAAAGTAAAACGAATACCGCGGTGAAAGCGAGAAAGCCAGGTACTTCTCTAACACTTTGAAGTAAACCGATATCAGCGCCATCAAAGTTCGCTTTCTCGATAACGAAGTTGTTCAACAACGCCATCCAGGTAGAAAAAGCAATGGGCACGATAATGGAAATTAACAGGAGGAAATTTTGCGGCGTTCTCCAGCCTTGCGATGAGGTAGTCATGATGTTTCCTTTAAATATGAAGGCATCATCATAGCTTCAAATGTAACAAATTCGCAATATCATTATTATTTTCAACCCTGGCCAAGCAGATACGGTGTAGAGATATTGTTATGAAAATAAACATCGCACTCAATTCCTTGGTTAAGCGCGATGTTGAAATATCGAGAGAAATAGGTAAAAACGCCAGTGATGAAGCTCAGTAACTTAATCGATATTCTTTACTGTTAGACGATTCTTAAATTCAAACACATGTTCTGGACACACATCCAAACAGCGGCCACAGCTAATGCAGTTTTGATCCATAACTCGACGATCTCCCTCTTTCAATGGTTGTCGAAGCACCTCAGGTTCTGGGCAGACGTAAAAGCAATCCATGCATTTGGTGCAATCTTCGCGGCGAACAGCAGTAACGCGCAACAGGCTTTTTCGGCCTATCACACCATAGGTAGCACCCAGTGGACATAAGTGCCCACACCACCCATGCTCAACTAAGAGTAAATCCAGTACGAACACCAGTGCGATCAACACCCAACCTGCGCCCATACCAAACACCAATCCGCGATGCAATGCCGCCACTGGATCTAACCATGTCCAAAGAATCGCGCCAGACAGAGCACTACCCAACATCAAAACAGGGATCAGCCAATAACGAATAGTAGGAGACCAACGATAGCTCGCTTTAATGTTGAGCTTTCTGCGCAGCCAAGCCGCCAAATCTGTCACGATATTTAACGGGCACACCCACGCACAAAATGCGCGCGGCGCTAAAATCGCGTAGAACACCACGACAATCACTACGCCTAACAGCGCATTAAACTCCGGAACATGGCCTGTCGCCAAAGCTTGAAGCACTATCAACGGGTCACTTAAAGGCACGGTGTCGAACAACATACTCGATGAGAGGTTACCAGTTAGAGCCCCTAATGTCGGCCCAGCCATAAACAGCGCAATGATGGTGAGCTGGCATAGTCTGCGTAAAATCAAAAACCGATGCACGCGCCACCAGCCAAGCTTTTCAACCGCTTCTTTGCCAGCATTTTGAGCTAAGTTCTTTGCCATTACTTACCTCCTTTTAGCGATTCAAGCGCACCTTCCGGCACAGGCGTCTCACTAGGGAGGATATTTTCGAGTGGTTTGTCGATCTCTTTCCAACCAAAATTGTAGTGACTGCCCACTTTGCCTTTCGCCAAATCCGTCGGGACGACTTTAATAGCAGCGACATCCAACACGCACGCTTGTTCGCACTTACCGCATCCGGTACACACTTCGGAATTCACTGTTGGGATAAGTTTGGCGTGATAACCGGTTCGGTCGTTGTGAACCATCTCTAACGTGATGGCTTCATCAATCAGCGGACAAACGCGATAACAAACGTCGCATCGTAATCCTTGCCAGTTAAGGCAAGTTTCATGGTCAATAAGAACCGCTGTACCCATTCGAGCATCATCAATATCGGTTAGTTTCGGATCCAGCGCCCCACTCGGACAAGCGACAACACAAGGAATGTCTTCGCACATTTCGCAGGGAATATCGCGTGCAGTAAAGTAAGGTGAGCCAGTCGCGACGGGTGAAAGTAATGTCGCAAGTTTCAATGTTTCGTAAGGGCATGCTTGAACACACAAGCCACATCGAATACAGGCTGATTCGAAATCGCCTTCTGGCAAAGCACCGGGTGGGCGAATAGGCACACCTTTCGTTTCTCGAGCTTGGCTTTGCAGCGATTGTAAGCCCAACACACACGCCGCTGCGCCAACGCCTGCCGCAGTTCGGACAGTATCACGCAAAAATCGACGCCGACTTTGCGATGTTTTAGACTGAGAGGATTTCATGCTATTTCCTCAACGAAACTCCTTTATCAAGTTAAGCATAAATAGCGCTAAACGTACCTCTTCCCCATACCTCATAAGAGGTAACTCCACCCTCAATTGATTCAAGTCAACTGATGTACAGTGCCGTCGTCACAGTTTGAATAATTCCATTTATTTCCTCCAACATGAAATTCACCACGATACTCTGCCGTGCACGCCATTTTCAGTACAATAATTCAACACCTTTGCAATCTATTCGCTAAATTCAAAGATAAATGACTACTAAAATTTATAAAAACATCGCTATAAGAACCTAATTTAAAAGGTGTTTATCTCTCAAACTTCAAAAAATACTATCCAAAATAAGGAACTGTGGTTAGATTGAAAATTAATACTAAAAAACGAAGGAGAGAAGCATGGAAATTATCGTACGTCCAACAACCGTTGAAGACGCAGCGGCACTCGTAGAAATCTATTCACAACCAAAAGCACAACGTGAAACCCTGCAACTCCCAAAACCTTCGCTCGCAATGTGGGTAGAACGATTGTCAAATATGCCCGCTGGCGTTTACAGCTACGTCGCTGAAATCGATGGTAAAGTAGTGGGTAACATTGGCTTTCACCACTCGCAGCGTCCGAGAACAATGCACACAGCATCATTTGGCATCGGAGTGCATGATAGTTTCCACGGGCTCGGTATTGGTAGCAAGTTGATTGAAACGGTCACTGAACTGGCGGATAACTGGCTAAACGTGAGAAGAATTCAAATAGAAGTCAACGCCGATAATGACGCCGCCATTGGGCTGTACAAAAAACATGGATTTCAAATTGAGGGCGAAGCGATTGATGGCTCCTTCCGAGATGGCGAGTTCATCAATACCTATTACATGGCACGTATCAGACCAAGTAAAAAGTAAATTAAAGCCTCCTAGTTGGAGGCTTTTCTTTTTAAACTTCTACTCACTTTCGTAAGTGAGCCAGCGCTCTGCGAGTCAATGCTTCTGTGTAGGGATTGATCTTCCAGTGATCAGGACTCCAGCCTTTCACAAAGCGCTGAAAGTCAGCCCAAGCAACCGCAAACAAAGGACGCCATTCACGCTCGACTTCATTGGGGTCAAGATTCGGCTGATAAACCATTAACGCCTGTTGCAACTGAGCAAAATACGTATCCAAGACCCAAACTTCCATCTCTGCACAACGTTCTGGCTTGACGGCGCTGCTCATGAACAGTGCTACATCTTTCATCGCACAGCCCTGTCCGACGTATTGAAAGTCGACCGCAGCAACGCTTGATTCTTCTCGATCAAAACAGAAGTTCGCCAATTTGGCATCACCGTGTACAAAAGTCTTGAACTTGGCTTGCGAAAGCGTTTGATCTATCAATTGAGCATAATTTTTTAGCTCGGTGTCTTGCAGCACCTCAAGCTCATCGGGTCTGGTTGCCAAGTGCCAATACGTGCCGCTATGCCACAGCTTATCCGAGCGAACACCGATGTAGCGCGCATGAAAGTTCGCCAACCAAGCAAGGCAGGCTCGTAGATGTTCTAGCTTTGCATCGGTGATGACTTTTGGAAAGCCTGCCTCGGCGAGATCTTCCATCACGATGAGCCATTCATTCTCCGATTGGAACGTTTTTAGACCTTGTGGTACTCGGCAGCGAGTGCTCACCTCTCTGGAAAAATCCGTATACCAATTCACTTCCACCTGATAAGAGTGCAGCTTTCTTTGGTGAGATCGGTCAGTATTCCAACCTCTTGGATGCTCTGAAGGCTTAGGGAGTTTTACATGCTTAATGATCACCGAACAAGTTGAATAATTAACTCGGACTAACTCACCATAGCCTCCCCATAGCGACTGTATGACTTCTACCGCTTGATAATTCCCGAGCTTTAGCTCCTGGCCAATGCTTTGGTAACGTTGGTGGTTGTCGTTCATCATCATGCAAGCAGATGTGACCACGCTTGGTTTTTCTCCATATAATGAATGACATATGGACAGACTGGTTTGATTTGATAACCGAGTGCCTCAATTTCTGGCAATACCGCTTCCATCATCACTTTTCCGTACCCTTTACCTCGTAATGCTTCAGGAACTACGGTTGATGTGATGTGCATGACATTATTCTCAAGCTGATAAACCACCTTGGCTTTATAACCTTGTTCTAAATCAACCCAAAATGTGTTGTTTTCAACTTCATGAGTTACTTTATGCATATCTTGCTCTCTAATTTTTGTTACGGATTGATTGAATCAAACTATATCACTGAATAGAATCAACACCATGCGGAAGTGCTCTGTCACTTCACGCCATTACCTTCTCAAATCAGGTACGACAATAATAATGAGAAATATGAGCCCTATTGCCAGAGACGGCAAACTACCTCTGCAAAGCAAGAAGGCACCCGAACGTCAGGCAAGTACACTAAATAGCACCGATGCAATGGCAATGGTCGAACATGGCAGTGAAGTAAGTTTAAACGTCACGACACCTGTTGGTACCAAGTTTATTACAACCAGCACATTTGTCGGCTGTCACTCAAATAATACCGCATTGATAGAGGTTCCGAACATCTCCGATGAGGACTTGAAATTCTATTTTCAAGAAGGCTTTTGGATCAATGTAAAAGCGTACTCTCATCGAGGGGAAGGTGCTGTCATTCCATTTCGGGCGCAATTGCAGCACCGACTCGGCGACCCGTATCCAATTTTAGTGCTAAGTCTACCTAACACCATGCAGGTCTTTCAGCTTCGTAAAGAAGTACGTTACGAAGTGAATTTGAGAGCGCGCGTTTGTTTAGAAGCCTATCGAACTGAATGCGAGATAAGAGATTTATCTCGTAGTGGCTGCCGCTTTGTGACATCACCAATGAGCCGACCACTTCAGGTTGGTGATCGCGTTTCATTGGACCTAACCATGCCCGGTGAAAGCCACATGCTCGCGCCATTGCGAGGTCGTATTTGTAACTTACAAAAATCGACACACCATGCTCGCTATGGAATGGAGTTTGATGAGGTTGGTAAAACCAACGCTAAAAGTCTCCTGAGTCACCTAAAATTTGATGGGACTAAACTCACACTAAAAAGGTAGCTTTGATAATGAGCACCAAGTAGCGGCCAGTTTTGATACCCGGAAAACAAGAAACCCCTTACTGTAAAGTAAGGGGTTTTGTTTACTAAGAATAAGGCAGTATCTTAGATAACAGTTTCGACTTAGAAGTCGTAACGTAGACCTAGCGCTAGCTCATCTTTTTCATCAGCGCCTTCGTTATCCATTAGATCGAAGTTGTATGATGCGTAGCCACGGAAGTTAGGCTTGAAGTAGTAAGTAACATCAACAGCTAGGTTTTCTACAGTATCAGCATCTTCTAGCTCACCTTTGTTGAACGTAGAAGTAAATACAGTTTGACCCATAGTGTATGATGCAGCTAGTTCGTAGCCTTTGTAATCCGCAGACTCACCTGCAACATCCACGTCTGCGCCTGTGTAGTTACCAGCGAAGTAGAAATCACCTACAGAGTATGCAGCAGCAAGCATGAACTCATCACTATCGTTTTGGTCTGCATAACCAGCACCTAGTTCAATACCAGTATTAGCAAATGCGTAGATACCAGATAGAGAGAAGCCATCTTCCTCGTTGTCTGTAAAACCTTTTGCATCTGTTGTGCGATCAGCAAAGCGGTAGCTAGCACGTACAGCTAGTTGCTCGAATTGGCCTTTGTAAGAAAGCATGTTATCTGTACGGTCAGATACAGGCAGCTTAAGTGCTGCAGTGTTACCGTGGTAAGCCATAATATCGGTAAAGTCAGTAAGAACGAATAATGCACCGTCGTTTTTACCGTAAGTTACTTCACCGTATTTACCGCCTAGGCCTGCGTAAGCGTAACGAGTTTCAAGATCACTGTTGTTATCTACGGCACCTTCTTCTTTTGTTTCGAACTCACCTTCCCAAAAACCAACACCGTATAGGTTTTCATTGATTTCCTGTTTGCCTAGGAAGTTAAGACGGATGCGAGTACGGTCTTTTGCCTTACCATCCATCATAGAAAGACGCGCTTCAGCGCGGCCGCCCATCTCAAGAGAAGTGCCATCTTGGTTGTATAGTTCTGAAGCGACAACTTGAGATCCTGATGCCATTAGCGCCACTGCTACAGCTAAAGTTTTTAATTTCATTGTTATTTTCCATATCATTGTTTTATATGTATTTTCTCACCAGAAAAACAGGACTTTTCTGTACCAACGAGAAAACTGGCGGCATAGTAGCAGCTGTTATTTTTCACGCAACGCGTTGAATAAACAGCACTTATAGAAGAAAACACCAAGTAAAATGACGATATGAATACCTCTCAACCATCAAGTTATCGGTTGAGGTAAAAAAATCGTTCGCGTCAAAAAAAAATTGACGCAAAAAATGTAAAAACAATCTCATTATATGTGATTTTGCTCGCAAAATATTTTCACTAAATGACTGTTTTAGATAGACTTCCTGATTTTAAATCAGTTTCTCACAAACAAAAAAATCCCCAAGCAATAGCTCAGGGATTTATACATTTTGTTAGGCGAATAGCGAATTAAAGCTTAAAGAAGCTCAATTGCTCTTTCTGCTTCTCTGCAAGTAATGAAAGCTCAGTACTCGCGCTTGCGCTTTGACTAATACCCGCCACATTCTGGTTAACGAGTTCAGACATGTTAACCACGTTGCGGTTGATGTCTTGAGTGACTTGAGACTGCTCTTCGGCTGCGGTTGCCACTTGCGTGTTTGAATCGTTAATGTTGGCTACCGACTCGGTAATACCAACCAATGCCTCATTCGCTTGTTGCGTCAGTTCGTTGTTACGACTGAGCATGTCAAGGCTGACTTGCATGCTGTCATTCGCAAGCCCAGACTGCGCTTGAAGTTCTTCAATAATCGTTTGGATCTCTTGAGTCGAGTCTTGAGTCCGTGCCGCGAGCATACGTACTTCATCCGCAACAACCGCAAAACCACGACCAGACTCACCAGCACGCGCAGCTTCAATCGCAGCGTTCAATGCGAGTAAGTTGGTCTGCTCAGAGACACCGCGAATCACTTCAATAACGTCGTTGATCTGAACCGACTGCTCTTTTAAACGCAGTACGACTTGCGCTGCATCGTTCAATGCCTGAGACATCTGTGCGCTTGCTTCTGCGCTCTCTTGGAAGATAGCCAGACCTGATTGCGCAAGACCATCAGCTTCGCGAGCTGTCGAATCCGCAGACGTTGCGTTATCGCTCACGTTGTTTGCGGTGCTGGCAAGTTCATTAACAGCCGATGCCACTTGTTCGATCTCAGCGAGCTCTAGCTGAGCATTCGCTTCTGCTTGCGTCATTACTGCGGCAAGCTCAGTCGATGCCGATGCCACCTCTTCACTGATGCGAGTTAGCTGGTCGACCGTGTTGTAAAGCTGTTCTGCTGTTTGGTTAACATCTTTGCTCAGCTTCGCAATTTCGTTATCACCGTCTACATCTGCGCGAACTGACAAGTTGCCCATTGCTAACTGACGCATCACTTCTTGAAGTTTTTGAATAGGCGTAACAATCATGCCTGATAAGATCCACGCCCCGACCAATGAGAACGCAAATACCGCAAGAACTGTCAACATAGCGTTGTTTTGTACACGCTCATTCTGTTGATGGCTTCTTATGGTCGACTGCTCTGCTTGGTCATTCACATGCTTCGACAGAGTATTGATTTGTTGAACCATTTCTCGGCCAACATTACGGTACTCTTTAATGAATGCACGGTACTCACTGTCCGACTTCAAGCCTTGATCGTACTGGTTAAAGAAAGCCACTGAGCGCTCTGAATATCGAACATAGGCTTCAATCGCTTGGCGAACTTTAATCGCATCTTCACGAAACAGATTACGAGCTTCAATCGCACTTAAATCTGCTTCAACCTGCTTTAAGCCTTCTTTCAATTCATTAAGAAAATTTTCACGACGGGAAGCGTCGTAGATAGCGTAAACCGCTGTAATACGAAGTGGATAAATTTCATCGTCAATACGCGCCAAAGTGTCTTTATGGAAAACCAAAGACTCTTGGTTGGAAGCAATAACATCTTGCTCAGCTTGAAGATTGTTTTTAGTAATCCACAAAGCAATAAACAAAACAATCGCGGTAAATAATACCGGAACCAAAATTTGCGTTCGTACTGACAAATTTTTCAGTGATAACTGCATGACTGGACCTCAGTTGTATGCGTGATGCCTATATCCAAACGAACTCAAGCAACTCTCAATACTGAAGCTGCATTTCGGTTATTTGAATATCTATGCTTCCTTGCGACGGGAAAGTTCCCAGACGAATAAACAAGTGGCGAATATTAGAGGTCGATCACACTTTTGTCTAGTACAAAAAGTCCCCATTTTCAATCTGTTATTGACAATATCCCGACAGTAGTGTCGGGATATTGTCGTTATGATAAATTGTGATCACTTATGATGAGATACATTCACATTTAGGACGGTTTTAGGCTATTTTCTCAACGAATTGAGCTTAGCTTGAGCAAGGCCAAAAATCGTATCTATTGGATAAGAACCTTCATCGGTTGGCTCACCGGCGACTTTCCCCGTGAACAGCTCGATGGCTTCAGTGACATGATCAATCGCCCAAATATTAAACTCACCTTTTTCTACTGCTTTCACGATGTCGGAACGGAGCATCAAGTTATGAACATTTGATTGCGGGATAATGACCCCCTGCCCTTCATGACGACCTTTAATCACACACACATCGTAAAAGCCTTCAATTTTTTCGTTCACACCACCAATTGGCTGAGCTTCACCAAACTGATTCATTGAGCCTGTAATCGCAATGTCTTGTCGGTTTGGTTGCTTTGAAAAAGCAGACACCACAGCACATAGCTCTGCCATGCTGGCACTATCACCGTCGACACCACCATAAGATTGCTCAAACGTAATCGTTGTGGTTAATGGTACTCGCGCCGTTTTACCAAACACGGAAGACAAGTAGGCCGATAGAATCATCACGCCTTTAGAGTGAATACTGCCGCCCAAATCCACACTGCGTTCGATATCGATAACATCCCCATCGCCGTAACACGTCGTCGCGGTGATGCGATTCGGCGCACCAAACATGTAGTCGCTGGTACTTAATACCGAGAGGGCATTCACTTGACCGATAGCCTTCCCTTCAGTGCGAATCAAGGTTGTACCGTTAACAAACGTTTCCATCACGTTGTCGCGTAATCGGCTCACTCGCATTTCTTGGTTCTTGAGCGCCTCTTCCACATGACCGATACGGATCATGTTGGAGTTGGCTTGACGAGCAACGTAGTTTGACTCACGTAATAAATTCGCAATATTGGCAGAGTGGAGTGATAGCTTGGTTTGATCACCAGACAAGCGTGAACTGTATTCGATAATCCGTCCCATGGACTTTCTATCACAGTGCAGCATGTTGTTATCGTTCACGACGCTAGAAATAAAGCGCGCATAGTGCAGTTCCGACTCTGGCGTTCGCTTCATCTCATCTTCAAAATCTGCTGTCACTCGGAACAACTCACTGAACTCTGGATCGTAATGCTGCAGCAATTGATAAGTTCGGTAGTCACCAAACAGAATGATTTTAATGTCGAGCGGGATAGGCTCGGGATCGAGTGATACCGCCCCTGTCAATGTCACTTCTTTTTCTAGGGAGGTAAAGCTCAATTGACGAGCACGCAGTGCGCGCTTCAAACCATCCCAAACGTAAGGCTGTTCAAGCACTTTCTGTGCATCCATTAACAGAACGCCGCCATTCGCCTTATGCAAACTCCCCGCACGAATCAGCGAAAAGTCGGTAAACACGGTTCCCTTGAAAGTGGCTGTCTCAATCGAACCGAAGAGCGAATGGTAATTGGGGTTTTCTTCAACCACGATAGGAAAGTCACTGCTGTTGCGGCTTACCAAGACGTTCACTTTATAACGACGTGGTAATTTTTTATCCAACGACGCCGTCGCAATTTCGCCTTGCTCACCACTTTGATCAAGGAAGATATCTGCGTTTTCAACAATATCTTTTTGCAACTCAGTTAAGTACGTTTTGATTTCAGAATATTCCGCGTAATCCACTTTGAGTTTTTTGATGAAGTGAGTAATCACATCGAGCGTCACTTCATCATTAAGCTTTTTGATTTTGTCGCTGTAAGTTTCTTCCCACTCTGTGAGTTCACGGACCATCGAACGTAATCGTACTTCGAGTTCATCAATGGCATCGCTGAACTGCTCTTGCTCTTTCTTACTTAGTGCATCAAAAGACTCTTCCGTATGAAGCTCGTCACCATTCATGGCGACAAACTGATAATCGCCCTGTGTGGTAAGCGTCAAGCTAATGCCTTTCTCTTTTGCCTCTCGGCTAATGCGGTCCAGTTCGTTTTGTTGCTTCGCCGCTAATTGGTTTTTTAATCGCTCAGCTCGGCTAAAGTACATCTCATTGTCGAACGCTAGGGGTAAAGCATTCAGTAGTTTGCCCATTAAGGCTTCAATATCAACACGTAACTTATTCCCGATACCACAAGGCAACTTCAACACCTTGGGTGTGCGGGTATCTTCAAAGTTCGCAACGTAACACCAATCAAACAAGGCTGCTGCATCGTGCTGGTGACGATTCAGATAGCGCAGGATCATGGTGCGTTTACCTAGCCCATTCTGACCAATGGCGTAGATGTTATACCCTTTCTCTTTGATGGACATCGCAAACTCGACCGCTTTTTGCGCGCGCTCTTGGCCCACAATCTCATCAATTGGAGGTAACTCCTTGGTCGACTTACATGGCATATTCTCTAGATCTGCTACAGAATATAGCTGCTTAGCTTCCAATCTTAGTATTGCCATATCCACTTCCTTTTTTCTTATTTTCGTCATTTGAGTGTAGAGATTATTTGCTTAATTTTAAGTGATTTACCTTCCACCCTAGTTTGATTGGACATTTTATGAGCATAAAAGTGATATCAATACGCACTTGCAATTGATAATCAATTTCATTTAATATCAAAACAAATCAACTCTTGTGGAGATGGACATGAATATTGAGCAATGCTGGATGCGCTACTTGAAAGCAGAGCAATTGATGGAACAAGGCCACTGGCCCGAGGCGCATCGTTTATACGACGATGTACTCAGCAATCTACCCAACCACATTCATTCGGCGCTCGAAAATGCTCAAACCAAACCTTGTCAGTTTGTCTGTCTCATCACTGGGCTTAGAGATGCGTGCGTCGCACAATCGGAGATTCTCAACAAACTCGGATTGCAGCACGACGCTTTTTCAACACTCAATCAAACGTACGCACTGTTCCAATTCTTGCAACTAGAGAATCATGAACTTATTGAGCGTGTGGGTCATTTACTTGGTCAACAAAGTGAAGACTTGTTAGCTCATATGGCGGCATTTTGCTCTGCTCAACGCAATGCTCAATGGATGATTGAGCTAGACCATGTGACGCGCGCACATGAGCAGTTTTTGCATTTGCAAGCGATGAGTTCGGCAAAGCCTTCGCCTTCTCACCTTTATAATTAATCTAAAGCCCAAGCATTGAGGCCAGCTAGGTTTGTGCTGTCCATTGCTTGAGTATCATTTGCTTTACCAACCACAAGGATCTGTGATGTCTTCTAAAACCATTCTTTCGGTGAATAACCTATCGGTCAGCTTTACGACAAACGATGGGATCGTCGATGCAGTAAAGAATGTTAGCTTCGATTTAAAAGCAGGCGAGACGCTTTCCATCGTTGGCGAGTCTGGGTCTGGCAAGTCAGTATCAACCAATGCACTGATGAAACTATTGCCAGACAACGCTATTTTGCATACGAACTCATCCATCATGTTTGAGGGTAGTTCCATCTTGGATAAAACGGAGCGTGAAATGCAAAACATTCGCGGTGATCGTATCGGTATGATTTTTCAGGAGCCGATGACCTCATTGAATCCATACATGCGGGTGGGGATCCAAGTCGCTGAGGCCATCATGTGCCATCGTCCAGTGGATAGACGGAAAGCCAAAGCGAGAGTGTTAGAGCTGTTTGAACTGGTTCACATGCCAGAGCCAGAGAAAGCGTACAGCAAATATCCGCACGAGTTTTCTGGCGGTCAATTGCAACGCATCATGATTGCGATGGCACTGATTAACGAGCCCGATATTTTGATCGCCGACGAACCAACAACGGCGTTGGATGTCACGGTTCAAGCAGAAGTGTTGCACCTGATTAAAGAAATTCAGGCTCAGATGGGCATGGCAATCCTATTTATTACTCATGACTTAGGCGTCGTAAAACACTTTGCCGACCGTGTCATTGTGATGTGTAAAGGAGAAGTCGTCGAAGAAGGCGAAACGCAAATGCTCTTCGAGGACCCAAAGCACGAATACACACGTATGCTGATCAACTCTATTCCAAAAGGCAGTAAGGACCCTATTAGCGAGAATGCTACACAACTATTAAAAGCTGACGATATACGAGTCAAATTCTTGATAAAGTCGCATTTTATTGCCAGTAAAAATGAGTACTTCGAAGCGGTAAAAGGCATTTCTCTTGAGCTCAAACAAGGGGAAACACTCGGGATTGTTGGGGAATCCGGTTCAGGCAAGTCTACCCTCGGCCGCGCATTGATAGGCCTCCTGCCATCCACAGGTAAAATCGAATACAAAGGCCAAGACATGGCTTTGCTAACAAACAAAGAACGTTTTGAGCTGAAAAAAGACGTTCAGATGGTGTTCCAAGACCCTTATGGTTCGCTTTCTCCTCGTATGACTGTCGGCGAGATCATCACTGAAGGATTAACTGTCCACCAGCCAATGTTGAGTAAAAAAGAACGTATGCAGAAAGCACGCGACGTGCTTCGAGAGGTTCGCTTAGATCCCGCGTCCATCAACCGTTATCCGCACGAGTTTTCGGGAGGCCAGCGTCAGCGTATTGCTATCGCGCGAGCACTGATCCTTGAACCTTCGTTTATTTTGCTTGATGAGCCGACCTCTGCATTGGACCGCTCGGTTCAACTGACTGTGATTGATCTCCTGAAAGATTTACAGAAAAAGCATAACATTGGCTACTTGTTTATTAGCCACGATCTATCAGTCGTCAAAGCCCTTTCTGATCGTGTTCTTGTCATGCAAAAAGGCGAGGTCATGGAACAAGGTACAGCCGAAAATATTTTCCAAAACCCTAAAAATGACTACACGAAAAAACTGATAGATGCCTCATTTGATCTTGAAAACAGTGAAAATCAGCACAATGCGGCTTAGGTTCATCACAGTTTCATATTCATAAACTAGGATTAAGAAAAGGTGATGATTTCATCTTGTCTTAAGAATGGCGTAGCTGCCTTTCGGTTTGGCCGCCGAGACTGGTTGGTTCAAGAGTCAGACTTAGTCAACCTGGCTCAAATACTGGTAAACAGTATGAATTGAGTTCCCCCAACCATGAAAAATGCCGCGACAGTGTCGCGGCATTTTTTATTCTCAGAAGCTTCGAGCAACTAAGGCATTAAATCGACTCAATACCCATATTGTATAACGTAAATGCATACACGTCTGTGGTGAGGTCAATTTGCTTACTCAGCGGCATCCCTGCACCATGACCTGCATTGACATCAATGCGTATTAATACTGGATTAGCGCCTTGCTGCTTGTCTTGCAGCTCCGCAATAAACTTGTACGAATGTGCTGGAACCACACGATCGTCGTGATCGGCAGTTGTCACCAATGTCGCAGGATACTGCACGTTTTCTTTTACATTGTGAACAGGAGAGTAGCCAAGCAAGTATTGGAACATCGCTTCGCTTTGTTCAGACGTGCCATAGTCATACTTCCAGCCTTCTCCAGACGTAAACGTGTGGTAACGGAGCATATCAAGCACACCTACAGCTGGCAGCGCCACCTTAAATAACTCAGGACGTTGCGTCATACACGCACCAACCAACAAGCCGCCATTTGAACCACCGCGAATCGCTAGGCGATCCGAGCTCGTGTAGTCGTTTTCAATCAGGTATTCCGCCGCCGCAATAAAGTCATCAAACACGTTTTGCTTTTGCTGCTGAGTGCCTGCGTTGTGCCAGGCTTTACCGTATTCACCGCCGCCTCGCATGTTGGCGACAGCGTAAATACCACCCAACTCTAGCCAGTTGGCTACATTGCCAGAAAACATCGGAGTGAGGCTGATGTTAAAACCGCCATAACCATACAGCATGGTTGGCGCACTACCATCAAGTGCGATGCCCTTCTTGTATGAGATGATCATCGGAACTTGCGTGCCATCTTTTGAGGTGTAGAACACCTGTTTTGACTCATACTCACTGCGATCGAATGGCGCTTTTGATTCTTGAAACAACGTCGATTCACCAGACTCAACATCAAATGAGAAGATCGTCGGTGGCGTCACGTAGTTAGTAAAGGTGTAATACAGCGTGGTTTCTTCTTTTTTACCCGCTAGACCATAAGCCGTACCCTCTCCCGGCAGTTCAACATCTCGAATCCATTCACCTTGGTAGTTAAACTGCTGCACTTTAGAAAGTACATCCACCATATAAGTCGCAAACAGATAACCGCCACCTTTGCTGATTTCTAACGGCTGTTCTTGTTCAGCAATCACATCCATCCATTGCGCTGTTCGGGTGTTGTAGCTGACAACTTTGCCATTCGGCGCATCTAGGTTGGTGTAAAGCAGCAAGGTTTCGTCTTGACTATCAATCAAGTAGGTGTCGCCTTGCGTTGTATCACGAAGCGTCACAATCGCTTGGGACTCAGACTGTAAATCGATATAAAACAGACGATTACCCGATGTGGATTCTGCGCCAGAAATAATGAGGAAGCGATCGTCCGTCGTCGTGGTACCAGACACATAACGATGAACCTGCGTATCCAACTCACCGAAAATCACTTTATCTTCAGACTGAGGTGTACCAAGTTCATGATAATAAAGCTTGTGATGTTCAGTTCGCGCAGATAACTCACTGCCTTGCGGCTTATCGTAACTTGAGTAATAGAAGCCTTTGCTGCCCAGCCAAGAAATCGACGTAAACTTTGCATCCACAATCTCAGACTCTAACTGTTCTTTGGTTTCCGCATCAATAACAAAGATCTTGCGCCAGTCACTGCCCCCTTCCGAGATGGAATACGCGACCAAACGATAATCTTTCGAGAAGCTGACTTCGCCAAGAGAGGTCGTGCCCTCTTCAGAGAACGTATTTGGGTCAAGGAAGACTTCGGCTTCTCCCTCCCCTTTACGGCGATACAGCACGCTTTGGTTTTGCAAACCGTCGTTTTTGTAAAAGTAAGTATAATCACCGCGCAAAAATGGCTGAGAGTATTTCTCGTAATTTTGACTGTTTGCGACCAAGTCACGAATCTGTTGGCGATACGGGATCTGACCAAGAAAATCGAATGTTACCGAGTTTTGACCCGAAACCCATTGTGCGGTTTCTTCGCTGCGATCATTTTCTAACCAGCGATAAGGGTCGGCAATGTCGTGACCAAAGTAAGTGTCCACGACAGAATCTTTACGTGTTTTTGGGTAATGCATAACGTCCGTGTTACTCCGTTGTTTTTATTAAGTTGTTTATTTTCATATCGTTTTATTGCGGTGATTACCTTAGAGCACCCAATATTGATTTCAACGACATTGTTTTAAATCTATGAAGGAACTAGAAATAATGAGATATCGTTAAGTAACGATCACGAATGTGCTCAATAAGCAGTTTCACTTTATTCGGTGGTTGACGAGTAAACGGGTACACCGCATAGATACCCAACTTTTTACCCACTAGTTCAGGAAAAATATCCACCAGTTGGCCATTGCGAATATCGTGATACACCAAGCATCGCGGGACGTAAGCTATACCATGGCCGCCCAGAGCGGCTTTACGTAATGCGGTCGCGTTATCAGTAGAAAAGCAGCCCGATACTTTGACGATGTAATTACCATCTTCGCCTTTAAACTCCCAGTCTGTTGCACCTGTGGTTTGGTAAGCGTATTGCAGACAATTGTGCGTGGTGAGATCAATCGGCTCGATCGGCTTCCCATTTTTAGCGATATATGAAGGGGACGCGCATACCACCCATTGGGAATCGAGAATATGTCGTGCGATCAAACTGGAATCGGCTAGGTAGCCAGTTCGAATGACTAAATCGTAACCATCAGCCACCAAATCGACAAAGCGGTTATCCAATGACATGTCCACGGTCAGACCCGGATGAAGGTTACAAAATTCCGCAACGGCATCAGCAAGTATCAAATCTCCAGAGATACAAGGCACGGACATTTTTATGTGACCGCTCACATTCTCTCCAAAGCCTGCAACAGCGTCCATAGCCTCCTGAGTGGCCTGCTTCACATTTTTAGCACTGTGGAGTAACACCTTACCTGCTTCGGTTAAGGTCAATTTACGCGTTGTTCGATATAATAGCTGCGCCCCTATCTCTTCCTCCAACCTTGCCATTCTTTTGCTAACTACCGAATTTGTAAGGTTATTTGCTTCTGCAACCTTACTAAAACTGCCCAGTTCGATTACTTGAGAAAATAGGATTAGGTCGTCTGCTCTCATACGATTATGTCACTTTTGGAATTAATTATTTTCATTATTTCCCTATATCAACAAAAAATAAAGGAGTAAATTCACGCCAAATTAACAAAACCATTACAACAAAAAGTCACCTCTACAGCGGATTGACACCGTTCGAGAAGTCAGCGTACGAAGGATGTACAAATGAGTGAAACCCTACTTGCCCTAGTGGCATTTTCGCCAATTGTTGTTGCCGCCATCTTATTGGTTGGTCTCAACTGGCCTGCTAAAAAAGCCATGCCTGTTGCGTTCGGTTTAACCGTCGCTATTGCCCTAATGTTTTGGGATATGTCAGCCAATCGCGTACTGGCTTCTGTATTCCAAGGGCTAGGCATTACTGTCTCTGTTCTATGGATCGTGTTTGGTGCCATCTTCTTGCTCAACACTTTAAAACACACTGGAGCGATCACCACTATCCGTAATGGATTTACCGATATTTCAGCTGACCGCCGTGTGCAAGCCATCATCATTGCTTGGTGTTTTGGCTCATTCATTGAAGGCGCATCAGGGTTTGGTACCCCGGCAGCAATTGCTGCACCACTACTGGTTGCAATCGGCTTCCCTGCGCTAGCCGCTGTCCTAATGGGCATGATGATTCAGTCAACGCCTGTTTCATTCGGTGCGGTGGGTACACCAATCATCGTGGGTGTAAACAAAGGTTTAGACACGCATAACATCAGTGAGTCTTTGGCTGCACAAGGCGCAACATGGGAAATGTACCTGCAAGATATCACCGCGCACGTTGCTGTGATTCACGCTGTTGTAGGTACGATGATCCCTGTATTAATGGCGATGATGTTAACACGTTTCTTCGGCAAGAACAGAAGCTGGAGTGAAGGTCTGGATATTCTACCATTTGCTTTATTCGCAGGCGTCTCTTTCACTGTGCCATACGCGTTAACTGGTGTGTTCTTGGGTGCAGAATTCCCTTCACTAATCGGTGGTTTGGTTGGTCTTTCTATTGTTGTTACCGCAGCGAAAAAAGGCTTCTTAGTACCAAAGACTAAGTGGGATTTCGAAAGCGAAGACAAATGGCCTGCTGAATGGCTGGGCTCGCTAAAAGTCGATCTAAACGACAATCCAGGCAAGCCAATGAGCATCGTAAAAGCTTGGGTTCCATATGTAATGCTGGCGGTAATTCTCGTCGCAAGCCGCGTAAGCCCAGAACTGAAAGGCTTTGTACAAAGCGTAAGTTTGTCGTTCAGCAACATTCTTGGTGAGACTGGCGTTAGCGCTGCAATTCAGCCGTTGTACCTTCCTGGTGGCATTCTGGTGTTTGTCGCACTGCTTGCCGCAATGTTACAAAGCGGCAGCGCAAAGCCATTGCGTGAAGCGTTTGGCGAGTCAAGCAAAACACTGATTGGCGCGGGGTTTGTCTTGGTATTTACCATCCCGATGGTTCGTATCTTTATCAACTCTGGTATTAACGGCGCTGACCTAGCAAGTATGCCGGTCACAACAGCGAACTTTGCCTCTGACCTTGTCGGTTCTGCGTTCCCAGCACTGAGTGCCACTGTTGGTGCGCTGGGTGCTTTCATCGCTGGCTCAAATACGGTTTCAAACATGATGTTCAGCCAGTTCCAATTCGAAGTCGCACAAACACTGTCTATTTCGAGTGTGATTGTAGTGTCGCTTCAAGCCGTTGGTGCTGCCGCAGGTAACATGATTGCGATTCACAACGTTGTTGCCGCATCAGCCACCGTAGGCTTACTTGGCCGTGAAGGCGCAACATTACGTAAGACTATTATCCCTACGTTCTACTACATTGTAATGACGGGCATTATTGGTTTGGTGTTGATTTACGGCCTCCAAATGACGGATGTCTTGATGAAGTAACGCGAAACGCAGGGTTTGTAGCCCTGCCTAATTTGACACAGCTGTCAGCACTACTACCCCGACATGTTGATTTAGCTTGCTACATCAATCCCCCCGGCAGCTGTGTCATCCTTTCCAATTTGTATAACTGATTGAGTTATTTAACAAAATTTTTCAATCAATTATGTAAATGAGTTACCAACATCACCAGTTCAAACGTAAGTGAACCATAGGTAACTATACTCATTTTGATGCCTTCACTGCTTTGCGATGAAGGCTCAACGAAAGAGCAAATTGCTCCACAACTTTGCTTAGAATAACCGCTAGGACACCATTATGATTATCTCAGCTTCTACTGACTACCGCGCTGCCGCGAAAGCCAAGCTTCCCCCGTTTCTATTCCATTATATTGATGGCGGCTCTTACGACGAACGCACGCTGAAGCGTAATACTGACGATTTAGGTGATGTCGCTCTTCGCCAACGCGTCCTACGCGATATGACAGATTTGAGCCTAGAAACCGAGATCTTCGGTGAGAAACTGGCAATGCCAATCGCGCTAGCTCCTGTTGGTCTAACTGGTATGTACGCGCGCCGAGGCGAAGTGCAAGCAGCAAAAGCAGCCGAGAAAAAGGGCATCCCGTTTACTATGTCGACTGTTTCGGTTTGTCCGATTGAAGAAGTCGCACCTGCAATTGAACGTCCAATGTGGTTCCAGCTTTACGTGCTTAAAGACCGTGGCTTTATGAAGAACGTGCTTGAGCGTGCAAAAGCTGCGGGCGTAACAACGCTGGTGTTTACCGTTGATATGCCAGTTCCTGGCGCGCGTTACCGTGACATGCACTCAGGCATGAGCGGCCCTAACGCAGCCATGCGTCGTGTATTCCAGGCGATGCGCCACCCAAGCTGGGCACTGGATGTGGGCCTACTTGGTAAGCCGCACGACTTAGGTAACATCTCAACGTATCGTGGCGAACCAACAAAGCTAGAAGATTACATCGGCTGGTTAGGCGCAAACTTCGACCCGTCTATCTCCTGGAAAGATCTTGAGTGGATTCGTGACTTTTGGGATGGCCCTATGGTCATCAAAGGCATCCTCGACGAAGAAGACGCGAAAGATGCGGTACGTTTCGGCGCGGATGGCATTGTGGTATCTAACCATGGTGGTCGTCAGTTAGATGGCGTACTTTCAAGTGCTAAAGCACTACCAAGCATTGCAGATGCGGTAAAAGGCGATCTTAAGATCTTTGTTGACTCAGGTATCCGTACTGGTCTTGATGTGGTTCGTATGCTCGCGCTGGGCGCAGACTGCACACTGCTTGGTCGTTCATTTGTGTACGCATTGGCTGCACAAGGCGGCGCAGGCGTTGAAAACCTACTGGATCTGTACGATAAAGAAATGCGTGTAGCTATGACGCTGACAGGCGCGAAGTCTATCGCGGATCTTTCTCGCGATTCGCTAGTGAAAATCCCATAATCTTTGCAGGCGATTAAAAACAGAAACGAAAAAACGAGCCACAATTGGCTCGTTTTTTATTGCTATTCAACCCGATAATTTGACGAGCAAGCTAGCTTACTTGGTGAACGTACTCAATCACGACTTGGTTGCCGTCGATAAACACGTTACTGATATCACCATCCACCGTCACACGATTTTGTAAATAAACCGTACCAGATGCAGATAGATCACGCTCCGTCAAAGACGGAATCACCTGACCAGGACGTACATGTAGCTGCTCGCATAGCTGTTTTACAAAACCTAGCGTCAGTGGAGAATTACCACGTAACAAGCCAGAAAACTCGTGTAGACTCAAACCAAGGCGCTTCGCCATTTCCATTTGAGTGATGTGCATTTTGGCTTTTTGTGACATCCAGATGTCGTAGAGCGCGTTTCGATCCAGCTCTGTAAATTCCATATCTGCCTCCGCTAATTCAAGAGCCAATACACTCTCACACTTACTTAAGATAAATGTTAGCGATAAGTCAGAGAAGTTATAATTGATCGTTCAAATATCAACGCATATCGGAGATGACGAAGCTCCGCACACGAATGGAACAGCAGCTCATCACCCAGTTTCGACCACTCACTTTTCACCTCACGAGATAGCCTACCTCAGGCGATTTATACATAAGTAAATGATTTAAAGGAAATCACTGGGGTGAAGGAGTAATATCTGCTACCTTTCCTTCCATGGTTCACTAGAAAGAAGTTACATATGTCACAGTGGTTTACCGATTTGCAAAGCTATATTGAAACATCTCATCAAGATTGGAGTGGGAGTGTCCTTTTCATTACACTCGCCAGCTTTATTGCTTGGATAGCTTGGCGACTGATCCGCTCTCGTCTCGCTGTACTAGTAGAGAAAACCCCTTTCCACTGGGATGACATGTTGCTTGATGCGCTAAAAGCGCCAGTCAGTACACTCATTTGGTGTTGGCCAGCAACCGTCTCTATCGGCATCATATTAGAGAGCGAGCTCAACGATAAAATAAACTGGTTAAGCACGCTGAAACTGATTTTGGTGATCAGTATCTTCGTCTGGACCGTTATGCGACTCATCACCAATGTTGAAGAGTACGTCCTAGAACAAAAAAACCGAGATGAAACCACAGTGCAAGCGATAGCTAAAGTCGCGCGCTTGTTCTTTATTACCGTCGGAATTCTCACTGTGATGCAGGCGTTTGGCTTGTCACTGTCAGGATTGCTCACCTTTGGTGGTGTCGGTGGTTTAATCGTTGGTTTAGCGGCGAAAGATCTGCTGTCGAACTTCTTTGGCGGCCTTATGATCTACTTCGATCGTCCGTTTAAAGTTGGCGACTGGATCCGCTCTCCAGATCGCCAAATTGAAGGTACGGTAGAACGAATTGGCTGGAGAATGACCATCATCCGAACTTTCGATAAGCGTCCTCTTTATGTGCCAAACTCTGTGTTTAGCAACATAGTCGTAGAAAACCCATCTCGCATGCTAAACCGACGCATCTACGAAAAAATTGGACTTCGTTACGACGACGCCGAAAAAATGCCGCAAATCATTACAGCGGTGAAAGAGATGCTTAAGAATCACAAAGATATTGATGCACGCCAAACGCTTATCGTCAACTTCGATACGTTCGGTCCATCGTCACTGCATTTCTTCATTTATACCTTCACAAAAACCGTGAATTGGGTGAGATACCATGAGGTTAAACAGGATGTTCTTCTTCAAGTAATTAACATCATTAAAGAACACGAAGCAGATATCGCCTTCCCAACTCAAACACTCAAGCTCGATCCAATTCAAATGATAAAAGCTGAAGAGCAAGAAGATCACGGCTTCTAATTTCCACCAATACCAATAACAAAGCCCGCTTTATTCAAGCGGGCTTTTTCATTTTTTATTTGCTTGGATTGGTTAGTGTTGCATTAACACCATACGAGCATTCAATGGTTGGATGGGACGATTGTTTTCCCCCATCACTTTCGTAAACGCTTTAATCTGCTCAGGGGAAATGGTTTGTGCTTCTTTCATCACTAACCAACGTACCCCTTCAGAGCATGGTGGTGTCGTTAGTGAGCCATTAAAGCGATAATACGCTTTGTCTTTTGGAAGCAGTGCATCCGCTTCAAATGGCAATTTAATCTCTACAGCTTGATCTTTACTTGGTATGTTTGCCAGTAACTTCGCTAAATCTGGGTTCGCTTTTCCGGATTGAAAAAACACGGCCACAACCGCCAAATGGCCAGTTGTATCAGCATGCACAAAGTGCGCTTCTAAAGGGTATTCTTTGCCATCCACATGGTTTTCCGACGGGGTATGGAAGTGGAACTGCTTTAACGTGAATGCATTGCCATCAATCAACAGTGTGTTGTCACCCTCTAGGCTGGTTTGCAGGGTGTGGCCGTTATTGAGCAATGAGATTGCTTTGCCATGGTAGTCGAACTGCAATTTGTCTAACTTCGCTTCTGCTGCGGAGACAATATTAATTGGGCTTTGGTTTTGACCTTTGGAACATTCAGACGCAAACTCGCCCCAATGCTCAGGCCCGTGACTCCCCTCGTAACCCCAGCTTGCTGCGTAAGCTGTTCCTGTAAATACCAACGCCAAACCTAGTGCTGCCAGTGACTTCTTCATAGTTTTCCTTATTCCTTCAAGTTAAATGTTGTGAAAACAAAACCATACTAATCGCACAGAATTAAGCGGGAATAGAGTGAAAACTATGATTACAAAAGTTTTTTGGAATAGATGCCTCTAGTTATGCAATTGATATGATGCTCAAAATTGAACATCAACGATTATCGAGTCGGTATAAGTGCCAGATGGTGGGGTGGTTTGGCTTGTTATTATCTCTGCGCGATAATTGAAGTTCTGCGGAGTGATGCCATCGGGAATGGTGTCACCCGTATCCACATCGCTCTGTTCACGACGTTCAGAACCAGTACCCCCCCACCGCTCCGTCGATGAGGATTTATAGATTTCATACTCCAAATAGTTACCGCCAGATGCCATGCGTCGTTGGCCTCCGGAGGCATTCACACCGTCGTTTAAACCAATGGTAAAAGCACTGTTCTTGGTACAGGTTAATGATATAACCTGACTGACAGGGTCAAAACCTGCCACCAATGGTGATGAACCAAAATTAATATCTGGCGCCGTGATCATACAATCGGGAGTGACTTCTAACTCTACCGTAATCAAGCTTTGTGCATTGCCTGTTTCTCGCCCAAGACATACGCCTCCAACTCCAATTCCTGAGCAATAATTCCAAATCCAAGACACCGTAATTTGGTCTCGATAAGTCCCTGCAGAGAGATTACTACCAGCTCCTGTCCGGGCATAAAGCGGAAATTCAGCTTGAGTGCCAAATAAACCTAGTAAATCGAGCAGCCCAATTTCAAAAAAATTGTAAGTTTGGCCAAAAATGTACTCTTGCGAAAGGCTTGGGTCTCCAAAAATCTGATAGCTAAGTTCCGAGCTGATATCCGCCGCATTAAGCAACCGCCCATCGTTAGTGCTGTTAAACGTTGCAGACACATAATCGCCACTCAACAAAGAAACAAGTGTAGAAAAGTCACACGTTATCCCAGCATGAGGCTGGGCTGAGCTCTGTTGCTGAATAGTTGAAACGGTAAACGAGGAAACGCTTCCAAATTGAATCAAAGGCGTCGGCGCAGTGAGCTCACAAGCCATGTTACCGGACGATATAAAAAGAAGAAAAAACCAAAGATAACGAGAATACCGACTCATAATTGTACCTCTGCTTTTTGCTCTTTCGTGCAGACTTGTTTACCTAATGTCTGTATTTTCTCGCTCCGCGTTTGATAGAGTCCCGTTATAAATACTTTACATGGTGGAAAGCCTTCGGGGTAAAAGATAATGTACTCACCTACATTACGCCCCTCAAAATACGTTACTCCATCCCAACCAATTTGCCCAACCACTCCAGTATCTGATTGACCATAAGTTCCTAACGGCAAGTAGGCGTCATTTTCATCAACAACCTCCATACTCAACGCAACTTGCAAAGCTATTGGGAACTCGAGCAAATAGCCGTACCCAGAATGTATCGACGCGTATTGTTCTGTTGTTGGGAAAAAAGCATTGGCTGGTAATCTAAGCGGATCAATTTCATATTTTGCGGTGTAATATGCCATTGCCCACGGCACAAGTAAGTAACCGTCATCATCAGTCAATCCAACGACTTGATTCTCATATTTGACGGGCACACCTTCAAAACCGCTAGTACTGACAACAGCGAAACTATCGTACACATTATTTGCAGGGAATATTTCACCATCGAGTGACGCAACCGAACCCGACATTTCGGCAAAATAATCGTAATTACCACTCGTCCCGTTTAAGCCCGCTCGGAACTCCGCCCAAGAGGCTCGGTAAGTAACATCGGCCTGCTTTCTATTGTCAGGCTTTTCATTAATATCATGCGCTAAGTTGATTCCCCAACCACCTCGAATCGGCGCAAGTCGACTAACACTAGCACGGCCACTAAGATGACCATCGCTTTCACGCTTCATGGTTAATCCCGCGCTACCAGAGAAGGCGCTCAAAGGTAATGAGAATTGTGCTAGCGTAACGGCCTCTCCACCTATGCTCCGATTAAACGATAATGACATGTTGATATCGAACGGAAGCGAGCGACTGTAAGTTACATTAAGTATTCTCGATCGAGAGTCGGTTTGCTGAACATCAAAGTATCCCCCTGATAACGAACCCAACTCATTCAGCCGGGCGCCAACATTTATCTGAGAGACATGCCGAGACAAATTCTCTCGCTCGTTAGTGCCGTCACTTCTCAAGCTCTCTGGTGTTTGGGAGAGGGTGTAAAATCCCTCGCTCTCAACTTGGGTACGAGCGGCAAAGCTAAACATTCGAGATTGATAACTATAACCAACTGAATAGGAACTCGCTCTCTGCTCATAATTGCTAAACCTTACCGCCCCATCAATCGTTCCCATATTGAATAGGTTGGTAACAAAACCGACTCCCGCAACAATTAAGTCATCTTTCGCTTCGGTTTGTGCCTCCAACGTTAGCCAGTTTGTCATTCCGTGCCTCGCAGCTGCGACAACAGCACCATCGCCATAGTCATTTGAAGCGTTGCCATAGTTTCGGCGTAAAGCACCAAAACTAGCGTTGTAAGAGGTATAGTTAGCCTTCAGCAAGTTAGCTGAAAGGAAAAATGGACTGGTCATTGCAGTCCGCCTTCCCTGGGCATCCGTTGCAATCACTGTCGCTTCACCAGCTCCCGATACCATTGGAATATCATTGATAACAAACGGTCCCGGCCCCACAAACATTGAATCGGTTTTTAATCCGTTTACAAATAAATCTAACGTCGTGGGAGCAGTTACTTCGCCATAAAATGCAGGTAAAGGTGCGGTAACCACGTCTGGACGCATAGAGAAGTCATGTGACAGTTGAATACCAGCCATTCGAACTGGTTGACTCCACGCAAGGGGCCTCACAATGTAATCCCCTACTTCAAAGCGCAATCGACGACTTTGATCAACATATTCGTACCTCGTGTCGAAGCGCGTATATTTATTACTTTGTTGCGCTTGAACGTCTCGATGAAGGTTAGATTTAAATATTCCCGTCGTAGAAAGTACGCCGAATTCGGAAAAGGCTCTCAATTCGTGTTTAATAGATACTTCTTTTTGACTACTATCGTGATCATAAACACCAAACACACTGTAATTAAATAACCCACCAGTTCCGAATTTAGCGGGCGAAAAACGCCTCCTGTTCTGCGCAGAAAAGCGTTGCATCGGCAACCAATTAGGAGGCACTGTGATTAATAATTGCAGTGACGATTGCAAATAATCGACCTCTACACCCGATATTGATGTTATGTCTAACTTCTCTTGCGTCCCAGGTAATACATCCGCGACCACGCCAGCAGACAGTAAATCGTCTCTATACACGAAGTAGCGCTCGCCTTTACGTTCAACATCCGCGATTAAACCAGTCGGTCGTTGATTAATTACTAGTTCTAACGACAAATGAATATTTTCAAAGTTCTCATAAGAAAAGTTTTCAGGACTAGGTAACTGCGATAAATGGGTCACTACGTTGTCGCACCAACCCACGCCAGGCGTCATACTGGTAAATAAACAAGATAGATATAAAATCTTATTCATTTTGTTCGAGTGGAATAACGTAACGCTTACCTTCAATATCCGCCTTTACTTTTATATTTTTCATATTGGAGTAAGAAATAGGCCACGTTTTATATTGCTCAGGTAATATATACCCTGCTAACCCTTTCGAAACGATAAAAGGCGATTGGTTTGGCGCGGTCACTGCTAGGTTGACTAATCTGACATAGTGATTACTGGTGTTTTCTATATGAATAAGGTTCTTATCTTTACTCTTTATAATCTTTGCCTGTAGTCCGCTCCAAACTTCATTTGTTCCTTGGGATTGTCTTTTCATCCCTTTACCGTACATAAACAATGGTATGGAATATCTCATTCTCACTTTTACTGCCAGATCATTTTCTTTATTTTCATCTTGAGGCCCTTTAGCTGGCGGGAGTTCATCGATGATAATACGATATGCGTACTCTTTATTCGAAAGCGCTCCATCTTGATTTAATATACGAATAAGTTGCTTGGCACCAGGTGCAATTTTCACAAAAGGAGGCGTAGCTATCAGTTGTCGTTGCTGCGCATATGTATCCTGCCCATCCTTCTGTCCCCACTGAAAAATACGAACCTGCAAATAAAAATCTTCAGTGCCTTGATTAACCATCCAAATTGATGTCGCATTCGATTCAGAAGATATTTTAGGGTAAATAGGCCAAATAAGGAGAGAATTAGCATAGGCCTGTGAAGTTAACGTTGATAAGAAAATAATGACGAAAACCAGTCTTTTTATTATTAAATCCATTTAATTTCTCCGAAGGTTATCATTTCTTCGAAACAGCGCTTACCACTCAAGCGTTAAGGTAAGAGTATCTGTATAAATACCAGCGATTTCATTTCCATTTAATATCGCCTTTGCCCAAATTGGCACCTGAATGTTGTCAGGGTCTTCATTAGTTCCAGCAGAATAGGGGGTATCAATGTCTAATACTTGAGAGTGTTCTGCATCTTCAAATAATAAATAATCCACCGTACTCGACTGTTCTGTGTGCTTCAGCTTGCGCACCCCTACCGAAGCGTTCAAACCACCGTCAATCTTAATATTCATGGCTATGCCTGGAGTACAACTTAACGTAAGCCCACCGTTGTAGGTGATGCTGCCTTCTACTTCCGCAGCATAAATAGCTGAATGTTCACCAAAGTTTAACTCTCCTATTGTTCCAATTTGAGTGTTACTCTCTTCTGTCAGCGCACCATTGATCAGACACCCCGTATCAATGGTCGCTGACACTTGGAAAGTTTCACTCTGCGCTGCAAAAATAGGATTGGAAAAAGTGGCACACGCGGTGAATAAAAATACTTTGAGTAATATAGAGTTCACTTACCAACTCAGAGTTACGTTTAGTGTATCAACATAACTCCCTGCGACGCTGCTGGTACCGTATGCCGTGGCGTACAAATTAATGGTCTCTGAATCAACACCATTAAATGTAGAGAGTGCTATAGGGTTACTCGAGGTAAACTGGGTAGAACGATCTGAATCAGTGAAGAGAGTGTAATCCACAAACTCGGATCCGTTGGTCATTGCGTGATTACCTGTCGTCGAACTGGGATCGTTGGCACCACTGACTAAAGAGAAAGTAGGCGTGACTCCATTGCTGCAAAGTATTTCGATCCCCGTACCACCTTCCCCAGTCAAGACTGCTTCTTGCTCAGTAAAAATGGCCGGAACGTCACCAAAATTTAATGAGCCAAAACCAATATTACTGGAACCGTTCACCGCATTGTTGCCATTAATGACACAGCCTTCCACTAAATTGATCGAAACGTCTATCGTACCGCTAATTGTCTCTGCCCTCGTTTGTAAGCTCAACACTGTAAATAACAAGGGAATAATCAAACAAAAAATTTTCATATGAAGCTCCATTTCTATCTCTGTGAACTCTATACAGATGATTGTATTATTAGTTATAGCTCAACAAATAAAACAAAGTGCATATCAAGATTAAAAAGATAAAAAGAAGTCAGTTCATTGTAGTTGTCAAAAGAAAAGCAGTGCTTTACACCGAGATATTCTTTTAGGTTGGAATATAAAACCACCAATTAACCATATTAAATAAAAGGTCTTTAGTGTATTCTGCATACGTTGAAACACGAAGAAGGCAGTTTTTTCTGAATTAGACAGCTTTTAGAAACGAAAAGAGATAGGGTGTGAGCTAAATAATAAAAAATCTAACCGTTTAAAAAACGAAAAAAAACGCCCCTTTCGGAGCGCTTTCTTATTTGAGCAGATTATTCCCAATCAAGGATAACTTTGCCAGACATGCCTGAACGCATGACATCGAAGCCTTCTTGGAAGTCATCAATCTTGTAGTGGTGCGTAATAATTGGTGATAGATCCAGACCAGATTGAATCAGTGAAGCCATCTTGTACCATGTTTCGAACATTTCACGACCATAGATGCCTTTGATAACTAAGCCTTTGAAGATCACTTGGTTCCAATCAATGCCCATATCTGATGGTGGAATACCGAGTAATGCAATACGGCCACCGTGGTTCATTGTGGTTAGCATTGAGTTGAATGCCGCTGGGTTACCAGACATTTCTAGGCCTACGTCAAAGCCTTCTGTCATGCCTAGTTCAGCCATTACATCTTCAAGCTTCTCTTCTGCAACGTTTACTGCGCGTGTTACGCCCATCTTACGAGCAAGTTCTAAACGGTATTCGTTAACGTCTGTGATAACCACATGGCGAGCACCAACGTGTTTTGCGACTGCAGCTGCCATGATACCGATTGGGCCAGCACCAGTGATGAGCACGTCTTCACCGACTAGATCGAAAGAAAGCGCAGTGTGTACCGCGTTACCGAACGGGTCGAAGATCGATGCTAGATCGTCAGAAATCTCGTCAGGGATCTTAAACGCGTTAAATGCAGGAATCACTAGGTATTCTGCAAATGCGCCTTCACGGTTTACACCCACACCGATCGTGTTGCGACACAAGTGAGTACGACCGCCACGACAGTTACGGCAGTGACCACAAGTGATGTGACCTTCACCAGATACGCGGTCACCGATTTCAAAGCCACGAACTTCCTGACCAATCGCAACCACTTCACCCACGTATTCGTGACCGACAACCATAGGAACTGGAATTGTCTTTTGTGACCATTCGTCCCAGTTGTAGATGTGTACGTCTGTACCACAGATAGCGGTTTTCTTAATTTTGATCAGAATATCGTTATGGCCAACTTCAGGTTTATCAACCTCAGTCATCCAGATGCCTTCTTCAGGCTTTAGCTTTGATAATGCTTTAATTTTCATAATGTAACCTTCATTAAAGGCCCTATTATCTAGGACCTAGAGTCTTAAATAAGACCCATGTCCTTACCAACTTCGATGAACGCATCAATTGCACGATCTAGCTGCTCACGAGAATGCGCTGCTGACATTTGAGTACGGATACGCGCTTGGCCTTTTGGTACCACAGGGAATGAGAAGCCGATTACGTAGATGCCTTTCTCTAGTGCTCGTTCAGCAAATTCTGCTGCCACTTTCGCATCACCTAGCATGATTGGAATGATCGCATGGTCAGCGCCGCCCATTGTGAAACCAGCAGCTTCCATACGTGCGCGGAAGTGTGCTGCGTTTTCCCATAGACGGTCACGTAGGTCACCGCTCTCTTCTAGTAGATCTAGAACTCGGATAGAAGCGCTTACGATTGCTGGTGCAACAGAGTTAGAGAATAGGTATGGACGAGAACGCTGACGTAGCCAGTCGATCACTTCCGCTTTACCAGACGTGTAACCGCCTGAAGCGCCACCCATTGCTTTACCTAGCGTACCTGTAATAATGTCGATACGGTCAACCACGTTGTGGTATTCGTGCGTACCTGCACCCGTTTTACCCATGAAGCCAACCGCGTGAGAGTCATCAACCATGGTCAGTGCGCCGTATTTTTCAGCTAGGTCACAAATAGCCGGAAGGTTCGCCACTACGCCATCCATTGAGAACACACCGTCAGTAACGATAAGAATGTGGCGTGCGCCTGCTTCTTTCGCAGCAATCAGTTGTTGCTCTAGCTCTTCCATGTTGTTGTTTGAGTAACGGAAACGCATTGCTTTACATAGACGAACACCGTCGATGATTGACGCGTGGTTTAGTGCGTCTGAAATAATTGCGTCTTCTTTACCGAGAATGGTTTCAAACAGACCTGCGTTTGCATCGAAGCAAGAGGTGTAAAGAATCGTATCTTCTTTACCTAGGAACTTAGACAACTTCTGCTCAAGCTCTTTGTGGATGTCTTGAGTACCACAGATGAAACGTACTGAAGCCATACCAAAGCCGTGCTCGTCCATGCCCGCTTTACCCGCTTCAATTAGCGCAGGATGGTTAGCAAGACCAAGGTAGTTGTTTGCACAGAAGTTTAATACTTCTTCACCGGTAGAGATTTTAACAGCCGCTTGCTGCTGAGACGTGATTACGCGCTCTGATTTGTAAAGACCTTCAGTCTTCACTTCTTCAATTTGCTGCTGAATCTGTTGGTAGAATGCAGAAGACATTTGAAATTCCTTCCTGGTTATTTTGGCGAGTATTTACTCGTTTAGAATTAGGTTGAGCCTTTATGTGACGGGCATCACGGGCTATCACTCATCAATTAATTGTAGTGTAATTCAAGGAAGGAAGAAGGATTATCCCTTAAGGTGGAAAAGCATTAATGAATTCAAGGCACGAATTCAATTAATGCTTTCCTATATTATTGTAATAAAAGGAGTTATCGCCCAGTTGGTTGTTTAAGTAGTGCTTCAAAGTCTTTGGCTGGTAACGGGCGGCTATAGTGGAAACCTTGCCCGAACTCACAGTTTAAGCCTTTTAGATAATCGACATGACGCTGTTCTTCAATGCCTTCAGCAACAATCTTAAGGTTCAGCGCTTTCGCCATTGCAATGATCACGTTGACGAGCTCACGATCGGAGTCGTTTTCGAACATATTTTGCATAAAGCTGCGATCAATCTTAAGGCGATCGAACGGGAATTTCTGTAAGTAACTCAACGCAGAATAGCCAGTACCAAAGTCATCGATGGTAAGCTTAGTGCCTAACGCTCTTAAGTTATTGAGCATGTCTAATAGCTCTGAGTCGTGGTTAAAGAGAAGGCTCTCAGTCACTTCAATATCGAACTTATCTGATGGAAGACCAGACTCCTCAAGGCTCTTCTTAATAAACGCAAGTAAGCGATCACAATACCTAAATTGAACACTGGAGAAATTCACAGAAACAAACAGCGGCGTCAGACTTTGCCATTGCGCCGCTTGGCGGCACGCTTGCTGGATAGCGAATTCACCAATTTGATGAATCAAGCCATTTTTCTCAGCAATAGAGATAAACTCTTCAGGATTTACGAATCCGTACTTCTCATCATTCCAACGCATTAACGCTTCTGCGCCAACAATTTTACCACTGCTCAGCTCAATAATAGGTTGATAATACAACTCTAGTAATTGACTAGAGATGGCATTTCTTAGTCGATTTTCCAAATCCAAATAGCGTTGCAAGTCTTGGTTCATATTGTGGTTATAAAAGCAGAAGGCATCGCGTCCATCTTGCTTCACGCGATACATCGCCATGTCAGCACAGGCGAGGAGCTGCTCGGCATTATCTCCATCATCCGGAAATACAGACATTCCGACGCTGCTACTCAAGAAGAATTCATGGTTGTTCCATACAAATGGATCGTTAAACGCCGAAAGCACGCTTGAAGCAACGCGCTTCGCGGTGTCATTATCAGGCAAGTCAGGAATCACTAATAAAAACTCATCCCCACCAATTCTCGCCAGTAAGTCTGTTTTTCTCGCGACTTGATGCAGTCGTTGAGCACTAAGTTTAAGGATCTCGTCGCCAACAAAGTGACCCATTGAATCGTTAATCTGCTTAAAGTGGTCTAAATCAATAAACATGACCAATACTTTTGAGCCACTACGTGACGCTCTAATCAACTCCAAAGCCAGTCTCTCAGAACCGTAGCTGCGATTAGGCAAGTTAGTCAACGTATCGTATTTAGCTTGGAAGGCGAGTTCTTTTTCAGACGCTTTTCGGCGTTCAATTTCGTTAGTTAGTTTTTGGTTCTGTTGAGAAAGAATGTCTTTTCGCTTTTTCTCTTCTTCAAGTTTAATTTTCAATTCAATTCTATTATTGTTTGTGATGAACGCATAACACAGCGCAATAACAACCATAACAGCAAGAATACTCAAACCGAGAATGAAGATCCGTGATGTGAAAATATCTCGCTCACTCAAAGGCTCAAACCAAGCCATAAGTTTGAAGTGATGTTTTTCAACAGGCACTTCAAAATATATCTTTCCATCAACGGCTTCAGATATTAAATAATTCTCATCTTTATTATGAGAAGACGTTTTATTTATTGTATCCCATACGACCATCTCAACGTCTTTTATTTTGAGCACCATCCGGCTATAACTGTCTTCGTGCTCTTGATTAGTGAGCTGATCAATAACAATGTTTTTATTGAGATCTGCAATTAGAAAGGCAACTGGCTTTCCAGAGAACTTAACTTGCTTAATGACTTGAATACGCACGTCGTCGTTATATCGAGTTGCACAAACCTCTTCGGGATGCCCATGTTGAGTCATTAAGGTTTGGATATCCATCTTATGCTCTATGTTGTCTTCAGAGCCCGTCGTGACAATCGTTGTGCCATCACTTCCTACCAGTGTGAGCTTTTTATAGATTTGGCTGCTATTAATTAACTTACCATCTATCTTTTCATCGAAACGACGCTTCAAGTTAATTAAACTCGCTCCTAATCCGTACTCCATTGACATGCCAGAGGCTAAATTAGCAAAGAAGGTTTGTACTGTTTTATCTGTAGATAAATTATCAACATCCTCACTGGCAATGGTAAATAAATTATCGAGTGTGCTTGCGTAGCTTTTTACTTTTAAACCGAGTTCCCTATGTTGGGATTCTTTTAATTTATTTTGCCCCAAACTTGTCACAACAATAAGCATAGCTAAATAAATAGAGACTAATATTGCGCTTATTGCAATAAATTTTTTACTGGATATTTTTTTAACGGCCTTTTTCATCGGGTTTTCTTACTATCTTCTATGAAGTAATCGTTATAAAAGTAGTAAATAGATGGATAGTATTTTTTTACTAATTTTTCGTAGGTTCCATCTTTCTTTATTGAATCTAAATAACGATCAAATGCTTTGCGTAATTCCGGCGAGTTTTTCCGGAATGCAACAGCCATTTTCTGATTTTCGGATACTGGACCAATGACTTTTATTTCACCTGGCCATTTTTCTAATGCAATTAACGTATCGGCGACGTCTAGTAATGTGCTTTCCGCATCATTTTTCATTATCGCTGGCACCATCTCATTCAGAAGACGAGCCCCATCAGGCAGTATGACTTTTGCGCCTGTGTCATATAAGTCATAAAGGTTAGGGTCCAAGCAAGAGTGCTCCAACGCCAACACTTCGCGACCATGAATAAGCTGCTTGACGGTTTTTACATCTTCATCAACCGACCCACTGGGTTTAATCGGACTCAGCGTGGAATCTGTTCTGGAAACTAACCAAACACCTGACGGGAAGTAATCTTGTGAAAAGTCTAAAACTTCAGAACGCCAGTCAAGAATGGTAACGCCATTTGCGATCAAGTCCCCCTCGATTGGAACACTTTCTCCCACGACGGCTTGCTTATTATGGTATTGAACATCTTGGCCCGTCAGCTTACCGACCATATCGCTCCACTGAGCTGGAACATATTGGTACTTAACGCCCAACGACTTGGCAAAGCCTTTGACTATCTCTACATCTAAGCCAGTCAAGGTTTCCACTTCACCTTGTTCAATATAAGAAACGAAGTTAGCGTACGGCACACCAATATGGCGCAACACTCCGCGATCACGGATCTGTTGTAAGTCGTCTGACCAAGCGGAAGAGGACATAACAGAGGCCGCCATAAGCGCCATCGCCGCTAAAGTTCTTTTGAATGTTTTGACTGACATAATAATATCCTTACCTTTCACAAAGCGCCCAATCATGGGCGCTTGAGTGATAAACAACGATGTTAGAACGACGAGTAATACAAATTCGTCATCGCCACCACGAGCCCTTCAACATCCTGCTCGTCATGGAACAAGTGCGTGGAGATACGGAGTGCGTAAGTATCAAAGTCATCATCTTTATGCAGCTTAAAGCTGGTTGTTCGAATGATATAGCCATATTCTTCACGCAGACGATCTCTGAATTCAGTCAATATGTCTTCATTCGTCACATCAGAGAATGGGTTAACTGTGGTTAAGCCACTCGTTAAACCTTCCACGTTTGGCGAGTACATTTGGGCTTGTGGCAAGTACTCTTGTAGTAAGGTTTTACACAAACTACCAAGACTTAGAACACGTTCCTCAATGCGGTCACGACCAATCTCATCCCACATTTTGCAGCTATCAACTAACGCTTGTTTCGCAGGATAGTTGTCGTTCCCGATGTACTGCATCTGTAACTGCTTGCCTAAGTAATCCGCATGAGAAAGTGAAGAGTTGATCAACCACAACGGGTTTTCACGATCACTCCAATACTCATTCAAGCGATTGGCGTTATCACGTACGTACAAAATACCGGTTGCGCCAGGACCACACTGCCATTTGTGACCAGAACCTGCATAGAAATCACAGTCCATATCATGGAAATCGAGGTCAAACATACCGACAGTATGCGCTCCATCTACAAGCGTAGGCACACCATATTCTTTCGCTAAAGCACAAATGGCTTTGGCTGGTAACGCCGTTCCCGTTTTATAGGTGATATGAGAGAACATGATGAGGCGAACGTTTTGATGCGCATCAAGCGCGTCGCGGAAAGCTTGGATGTAATCTTGTTCAGAAACGTCTTCAGTACCGGTAAATACTGGTAGTTGAATTTCAACAACATCGACGCCAAAACGATGTTTTGCGACGTTCATCGGTGATGTTGCAGCCATATGCTCATGGTGCGTCGTTAGAATCACATCGCCTGGTTCAAAGTGTAAGCCGTTAATGATCGAACATAGACCATCAGTAGTATTGCGGCTGAGAATGATTTCTTCTGGGTTAGCACCAAAGCCAGGCGCTACTTCTTGAACCATCTCAGAGACATAAGGCCAAGAGCCAAATTTGCCCTTCATATCCCAAGGATACTTAGCCACCAACTTGTTGTTATGCTCGTAATCTTGAAGAACTTGTCTTGGCATAGAACCCGTTGTGCCAATGTTCATGTAAGTCGTACGTTTATCCAAAACGAACTGTCGTTGCACTTTACGCCAAAAGCGCTTATCGTGTTTTCTACCTAGCCCGCGGCTGCTCCAATCAATTTTCTGTTCTCGTGCTTGAACTGCGCCCGAGAAAGCGGAAGCACTCACACCAGCAACAACAGCTCCTGTTGCGCCTTTCAGAAAATTACGGCGGCTGCTATTAGTCTGAATAGATTCCTTGTCTTTCATCTTTTTCAATCCTTGTCGGAAATTAGCCATATTATTAATTTTAAGTGCGTAACTATCTGTTACTAAAACATTATTACCCATTAAAACCAGAGTTTAATTTTTTCCTCTGCCATTAAGTGACTTTAGTTCCAATTTTTTATCTTATTTGATGATATAAGCAACAGTTTGACCACAAACCTATAAACAACCATGTTCACATTAAAATATTCATTAAATTGATTATTTTTTATAGAAGACAATTCCGACAACTTCTTTATAAATCAATTATGAGCTTTGTTATAAAGTCATTAAAAATTTAACTTTGCGTTAATTTAAAAATATTCAGGCTATTTTTTGATTGACGTCTATTCTTTTTATATCTGAACAATCTCAATATGTTAAGTCTTAATAAAGGAGAACTGGTTTCGCAGATAGATACCAGTTTAAGACCATAGAGTGAGACACATCACTCTCTGACATAAACCCACCGCTCAACAGACATAAGGAAGAGAAGTTTTCACTAATATGTGCTTGAGCGTACAACCAAAAAGAAGGAAGTCCCATGTTAAAAGGATTGCTATGCATTTCAGTTGCTGCCACTCTCGTAGCCGCTCCTAACGTACTTGCGCAGACTGTCGCGATGACCGATCTCAACAGTAAGAAGAGCGCTGGCACCATTGAGATTTCACAAAGTGACTATGGCGTGGTATTTATGCCTCAGTTATCAGGTTTGTCATCAGGGGTGCACGGCTTCCATGTTCACACCAATCCATCGTGCGATAGCGCGGAGAAGAATGGCAAAACCGTCCTTGGCGGTGCAGCAGGTGGTCACTATGACCCCAGCGACACAGGGAAACATGGCTACCCTTGGACCGATGACAATCATTTAGGCGACCTGCCTCCACTCTACGTGGACATGGATGGCAATGCCAATCAGCCCGTTGTCGCGCCTCGCCTAAAATTATCAGATTTAAAAGGTCGAGCATTAATGATTCATGCTGGTGGTGACAATCATTCCGACCATCCTGCTAAATTAGGCGGCGGCGGTGCGCGCGTTGTATGTGGCGTTATTAAGTAGTCATTCGATAAGCCAAATTCGCGCTTCTCCTCAAGTAGCGAGAAGTGCGAATTTTTGTTGATACTCAGTGTCCGTCTCACACGTCTCTAAGTAGCTGTGGTGCAACATTAAAATTGACTGCACTATCTTTGTACCAATTCCTAATGCGCCACCGACGGCATCTTTATCAATTCGATTGACAAAAGTGAACAGGATTCGCGACTTATCCTCACTCAAATGCGCTTGACAATGCACTTCCGAGCCGATTGGGCTGTGGCGTAAGGCATTTTCAAGCAGGTTTAATACCAACCGCTCTAAGAGTCCTTTATCACCCACAGTTTGAATCTCGCTATCGATATCCACTTTCAACACCACTTCTTTACGAGAAAACTGGCTCTCCATCGTTTCAGCACATTCTGCCATCAAAGCGCCCAGATCCACGGGGCGGTACTCGTAGTTTGGCATTGGTTCCTCTTTACGCGCGACGTCTAATAAAGAATGTAATTGGGTTGAAAGCTTCTCACAATTTCGGAACGCGACATCAATCAAAGGATCGGATTCCGGATGCTGCAAACGCCACGTTTCCAAATAGCCCAGCACGCTCGATAACGGCGTTTTTAAATCATGACTAAGCTGCAACAAGCTTTGACGACGATGAGACGATTGATACTCCAACTGTAAAAACTGCTGCTGAATGTGCTTCGCCATCATCTGATAAGAGTGCGCAATCAGCACGAGCTCCGGAACTTGGTGAGTAAAATCAGGTTGCAGGCGGAAATCATGTTCGGCTTGCTGTTGAAGTTGCTTGGTCACACGTTCAATCGGGTTCAATAGGCTACGTTTCACCAGCACATAAGCCCCGAAGGCAAAGCCTAAAATGGACACTAAGACCAATCCTGCCAGCGCGATGTAAGGGGTATCGACTTGAGCATTTGCAATGGCGTCATGTCGGGTACTGCCAATCACCACGTAGAGATAACCGACCGTTGAGCCTAATTCTTCTATCGCCGCGACAGAAAAGACTTTGTGCTCACCACGATTACGTGGGTCTTCACCCAAAATAGGAAAAGGCTGGTCATTTAAAAATTGCTTTATGGGATTGAGATCCACCTTCCCCATGATCTCCGCCCCTTCTGGCGCTGCATGGGTGGTGATATTGCCTTGGCTATCGAGGAAGTAGATTTCAAAGTCAGGGCCGATCAGCATGAGCGTGTGAAAAATCGACTTGAGTGCTTTAGGGTTGTAATCCGTACCGATCATCAGCGGATTATCATCACGCATATGGCTGGCTAGCTCTTTATGCAGGCTTTGCTTGGTGCGCAACTCAATGGTTTCTTTTTGCCAATTGTAAGTCAGTGCAATCACCACCGCCGCGAGGCAGAACCACAAGCTAGTAAATACTACCAAGCGAGATTTGAAGCTCATCCTATCGCCTCCTTAAACAGCGATGTTTTTGAAACACCCGTGATGATTGAAAAATGACGGTGAAAACAACTGCCGACTTGCTGTCTTGCATTAGTGTCTTGGTTGAAACTTATATCCAACACCCCACACGGTTTGAATGAAGTGATGATCAGAATCAGACAAAGACAACTTGCTGCGTAAACGGTTTATGGTGCTACACACAGTGTGGTGATAACCAGAATGGCTGGTGTTCCAAACGTGATCGAGCAATTCATCTTTACTGTAGACTCTGCCCGGACGAGTCGCGAGAAACTGCAGCAAAGTAAACTCTGTCGCGGTAAGAGTGACATCTTTATCGTTTAGGGATACTTGGTGCAACTCCGGAATAATTCTCAGCGGACCAAAATCCATCGCATCATCGAGAACTTCATTTGCTACTTTGGCTTCTGCGGTTTGGCTGACTCTGCGCAGCACGTTTCGCACTCGTGCTTGGAATTCTAATACGCTAAATGGCTTAGTGATGTAGTCATCAACGCCCGCTTCTAAACCGTCAACCTTGTCCATTTCACCGTCTCTGGCTGTCAGCATGAGCACTGGGCTCCAATCTTGTTGCTGACGCAAATAATGGCAGATATCTAGACCATCACCATCTGGTAAACCTCGGTCAAGGATCAATAAATCAAAGGGTTGTTGCTGATATTGCGCTTTAGCATCGGCGACATTTGTGGCTCGCGATACTTGGTGTCCTTGAAACTTGAGATGCATCTGAACCAGTTCTGCCAAATCATCGTCATCTTCCACCAACAAGATGTTCGCGACTAAATTGATTGCCTGTTGTTCCATGGTCCTTTCCTTGCCTTCGAGTATCCTCACTTTGCACATGACCGGAACAAATTAGAAATTCTTTCAAAAAAGGTTCCGATGACGCCATGAGGGATAAAGCGCTCGGCTACAAGCGCTTTGGAAAGGAGACGTCATCGGAGCCTGTGTTACTCGACTCGAGTGATGGTGACTTTCGCACCTGGGTTCAAGAAACGATGGTTCGCAGAAAGTGCTGAGTTTGCTAATCCGTCATCTTGGCTAACAACACCCGCATGGAATGCAACAACATCACTGCTGTCATTACGAGCGGCATTGAAGCCCTCACCGCCACCTGCTGGGCCCGGGATGGTTGCGGCAAGTTCATCATTCAGTTCCGTGCCAGAATCCCAAACGTTCATGCTCATTTCGTAGCTTTCACCCACTGCGAGCGATTTGAGCGATAGCCCCGTTTCGCCAACAAAGGCATCATTGGTATTCACAAACATAGACGCCACAGACAAGTAACCGTAACGACTAGGGTCAACCGTGATGGTGACTTCGTCCGATGCACCCGGCAACACCAATCCATTACCCGAAATACCTTGGTAAACACTGTCATTGCTGTTCATCAACTCAATCAGCTCAGCGTTACTACCGCCTTCGGCAAGGTGCTCAAGTTCAACAGATGCCGCTTGTCCAATTTCAAACAATTGGTAGTCACCATTGTGAGTGAGTACCGCAAGCGGAGACATAGGTTGATTCGCAGTCAAGTTCGCCACGTTGACGGTGTAGCGGTACGATTTCACTACGTCGTTATCATCATCGCTTGGACAACCGGCGAGCAAGCCGACTGAAGCTGCTACTAGTAAGATTCTGTATTTCATACATCCCCCTTACTTCACAACGATTGTGATGGTTGCAACTGGGTTTAACCAACGATGGCTGCTGCTGTCTAGGTCACTGATGCCGCCGGTTGGATCGCTATCACCAAGGTTACCCGGATGCACGTGAACTTTGTCGTTAGTTACCGTTGCTTCAACGCCTGTGCCGCCAGTACCAAAGGTAATGAAAGGTGGGTTTGGCATGCTAGACGCAAGTTCATCGTTCGCTTCTGTACCGGCATCGTAACTTCTTAGCGTTGCTCGGTATGTACCCGCTTCCGTTGGAATCTTCCAGCTATCTAGGCCGACAAAACCGTCATTGGTTGGCAACAACATCGCGCTCAGAGAAAGATAACCGTGGTCGCCACTGTCTAAGGTGAAGGTGGTTGCAACACCCGGATTCAAAATGCCACCAGCAGGGTTCTCAACCACCGCACCACCAGCGTTACCAATCACACTAGCAAGACCAGAGATATCACCGCCTTCAGCCATTGCTTCTAGTTCTGGCGTTGCTGCTTGACCCGTTCTGAACATTTGAAGGTCAGAGCCATGTGCAGCAACAATAAGTGGCGTAAAGTAGATGCCTTTGGTTGCGTTTGTCACGGTGATTTCCAATTCCGCCGCATTCACTGATGCAGAGCCTAATGCCATTGCGACTGAAGTCATGACGAGTCCGAGTTGGGTACGTTTTTTCATTGTGATTCCATCCTTTAATGAGGGTTGAACTACCCAAGCCCATGTGTACGGCTTTACTTCTTTGTTCGTGACTTGAGTAGGTTAAGCATTACGTTTCGAACGTTTTGCGTTCTTGCATCTAAGAATGACGAGCAAATCTATCAGCAACTTCATCGAATTCTCATAAAATTCTCACAAGTTCTGTTCGAATTCTGCCAGCAGCACTTTTTTACTCTTAATCAGGTATTTACACGTCGCGCTTTCCCCTCCTACAATGCGGTATTCTCTGTTTAAATCACGATTCTCACCATGATTCATAACGTTCTGTCTGCCTACTATGGCGAAATCTACGGCATCGCTTTTTTCAACCACTACTTGAGCCATTACGCCCAAAGTGAACAACAAACACTGTGGCAAACCTTGATTGAAGTAGAAGAACTCACCGCAGAAAAGCTCAAACCTGTACTGCTGACAAATGGCATGGATATCGAAAGTCGACACCAAGAGATGTTTGATAAAGGCTTGGCAGATGCAACCAAGTAGATTGGTTTACCATGGCAAGAGTTGGTGGCGACTCTTCTGAAGTGGGTAGAACCTTATGAGGTCAAGTATCGAGGGTGGCATGAAGAAGTGAAAGCTTCACACCAGTATTCAATCGCTGAGCGAGAAGCTATCGAGTTGATTGCAGACCACGAAACGGCCATTTATCACTGTTGGCAGCAATACCATACTGGTGAATCTGGCTTGCCTGCACTCAATGCATTTTTGGCAAAATATCGTTAAAGCGAGACGGTGACACTTGAACCTCGTGAAACCGTACCAGACAATATCGTTATTCCGCTGCGCAGAACTGAACAATTATGGTTAATCCAAAACTCATAGCCCTACTTCCTGATCTTGCTTCGTTTATCTTAGTGGTAAACGAAGGCAGTTTTACCGCTGCAGCCAAACAACTCGGCGTGACGCCATCGGCTTTAAGTAAGTTGATCACACGGTTGGAACAAGCCCTCTCGGTCAAACTGTTTGAGCGCACGACTCGTAAGTTGATCATCACTCAAGCTGGGCAAAAGGTTTACGACCAAAGCATCGCAATGGCGAATGCCGCGCAGCAAGCCGTTGAGTTATCTGCAGAAGAGCATGCCGAGCCAACAGGCGCACTCACAGTTGCTGCACCCGAAGCGTTTCTTAATTCGGTGCTTCAGCCATTTGTGTTGCCATTCCTAGAACGTTATCCAAACATTCAGCTTAAGCTGCGTGCAGCAGATGGTGAGATCGATTTGTTCCGCCAAGGAATTGATGTCGCCTTTAAGCTCACCGACAAACCCGATGAGAATCTGGTACTTAAAGAGATCAGCAAGACCAATCTCGTTTTATGTGCCTCTCCAGATTACCTAGCCAAACACGGTATGCCTGAGCACCCAACCGAGCTTGAGCAGCACGACTGTATTTACCTCGCCGAGAATGACAAAGACAACATCTGGTCGTTCTTTAAAGAGGAAGCCTTTCATTCGATTGCAGTAAGTGGACGCTACGCCGTCAACCACTCTCAAATGCGCTTGAACGGGGTTAAGTCTGGCTTAGGAATTGGGATCTTCCATGACTTCGTGATCAAAGACGCGTTAGAGCAAGGAGAAGTGGTGGAGGTATTGCCGGATTGGATGATCAAGAGTAACTACCACGGCGCTATCGCGATGCAGTATGCACAAACCAAATACATGCCTGCTCGTCTGCGCGTGTTTATCGACTTCGTTAAGGAGCATTTAGTCTCCGAGGACACTAACCATGCTTGAGGATACGAGCCATGTTTGAAGAGGCTAACCATGTTTAATGCCATTCATCACGTCGCGATCATTTGCAGCGACTACCCAAGGTCAAAACGCTTTTACACTGAAGTGTTGGGGTTAAAAGTCATTGCTGAAAACTATCGTGAAGCCAGAGACTCATACAAGCTTGACCTCGCTTTACCCGACGGCAGCCAAGTTGAACTGTTTAGCTTTCCGGGCGCACCAGAGAGACCGAGCTTTCCTGAAGCTCAGGGGTTACGCCACCTTGCTTTTCAAGTGGATGATGTCGAGCATGTTAAAGAATATTTAGAGGCGAGAGAAATTGAGGTAGAGCCCATTCGCATCGATGAATTTACAGGCAAAGCGTTTACCTTTTTCAAAGATCCAGATGGCTTGCCGCTAGAAGTTTATCAACGCTAACTTTGGTGGGGCACGAGGAACTGGCGTTTCAAATCGTACACTTAGAGCCAAAAAAGTGTAGCTTTCAGAAATGACCAAGCTCAGTTGTGGAAGTATTGGTGTAGTTGGAAGTGTATCGTTATGAAAAGTCGAAAAGTGGCTAAAAGGACAAGGTTTGCCTTTATGGCTGACGGCATTGTCACTTTCTTCGATTTGAACCAATTCAAAACCATTAAGCGTACATAGCGTCGCCCACACGCCCATGCTGTTACCATGAGCATTGATAACAGGCATCAGCGTCACTAGCGCCCAACTTAGAGCACTAGCAAATAGCATGGAGCGATAAAAAGGAATTAATCTACGCATAACGGTGACTTAACAAATTTAATTCAGCGTAACTAATTCTGAGTGCTAGCTCAAAAACAGGATCAATAAGTGGTTGCCACCTCACAGCTTTTCTTCAATACCGCAATTGACAGACACAAAAAAGCCCACCAAAACGGCAGGCTATTTTCATATTCTATTGTCAGCTTTTATCGCGATTAGCCGAACAGCTTACTCCAAATACTTGGGTTACGCTTGTCATGGTATTCTTCACGTAGGCTATCAATTTCACGTAATTGTGCTTTCGCGTCTTGCAGGTTACCAGCGTCTAAGTCTGCTTCAATCTTGTCTAACGTTACCGTTAGTTTATTAAAGCCTTCTAAGTAGGTATCGAATTTCTCTGGTGGATAGTTACCGCGCTTAGATTGCTCGACGATTGCTTGCAAGCTATCAATTGCAGACTTCATGGTTTCAACATCCGACGCTTCTGCCGCCTGTTTGAATTCCATCTTCATCTGCTTCATGTTTTGTTTTAAATCAACCGCTTCTGCCATTGCGTATGTTGAGCCAAACGCAATCGCACACCCTAGGACTAAAGGACGTAACATTTTCACTTCTCCATTTATAGTGCCGAATTCTGTGTCGGCTTTATTTACCCAAGTAACCCACGCCATAAAAGGCGACAAACTAGCTTAGTTGAGTATTTCCGGGTCGCAGTGTAAAGCAATCTTACGCCAGGTGCATACCTAAAATGTAATCAAGTTTATGCGTTGCGAATGTCGTCATACTCTGGAATTGGCTTACGGCCTCTCAGAGCTAAGAAAGACAAAAACTGCTGAGCGGTGTGAGTAATCACTTTTTTGCTATCGATACCCACTTTATCCATTAGCTCTCCAACCAAATCCAGATTACCAACATCATGACAGAAATGTGCATCACTTCCTGTTGTGAAGAAGACGCCAAGCTCTTTACCGATTTGTGCAATCTCGTGGCAACGGTCTACACTACCCACTCGGCTATTCCCTTTTAGCGTGGTGTTATTGATTTCAATCGCAACATTATACTCTTTCGCGCACGCTAAAACGGCCTGAAAATCAAAGTCGAAATTTGGATTCCCAAGATGGCCAAGCGCATCAATACGACCGTTTTGAATCACATTAATGAGCGCTTCCGTATGAGTTTCTTTGTTTGCAGGACGAAAAACAGGTTCATGGAAACTTGCAATAACCCAATCTAGGTTACGATCGACACTCAGCGGAATATCGATGTCGCCTTCGGTATTAAGAATGTTGGATTCCACACCCCGAATGATCGCGATACCGTCTAAAAATCGAGGCAGGATTTTTTGGTTGGAGAAAAACCAGTAATGCGGCGCGCCCGGCATTGATTCTGCGTGATCAGTCGTACAGAACATATCCAAGCCGTTCTCTTTCGCCAATTTTGCATTTTCAATCAAGGTGCTGTACGCATGACCACTGGCGTACGTATGTGTATGGGTATCAACTTTAAATTCCATCATCCACTCTCTTAGGTGCGCTATCTTGCGTGCTATTGTATACCTACACGTGACGTACCGTCAGCCCAAGATGAGTATCAGACTTAAGCTTGCTCCTCACTGATGGCTTTTATTAGGGGCAACGCTTTTTCCCATCCGTGATTAAACATAGAAACAAAGTCGCTGTGCGTATGAATGGTGACATTGAGTAACAAACGATCACTGTTGGTGTCGATCTGATAGATCTCTCGTGATCCAATCCACTTAGATGCTAAATCTCCATCCAGTTGCTGCCTATTATCCGGATTAAAAATGGCAATGTGATGAAATTCAAGGCGCTGTTGCGGTTGCACGATATCGATAGTCGCTCGCGTTCCGCCCATATCGGGATCAAAAAAAGTGATGTCTTGCCCTTCTTCCCATATCCCATCAAATTGAGACTGGGGTGAGAAAGCCTGTGCCCAGCGTTTGTATAACTCAGCATCGGTTAGCACTTCCCACACCCGTTGCGGTGTAGCTGAAATTTCGACGTAATAATTTAGCGTAAGCATTATTTCTCTCCCTGAACCTTTCTTGACGCTAGTTCATTGTCAGAAAAAATCAAACCACACCTCTGATTTGCCTAACTTAATCCTCTATTTTCCGACAGGCTAAGAAGTTCTCGCTTGTAACCTGCCACCACGATGCGCCGTAAAGCGAACCCAACATGTGTTCAGTATGGTTGCGAGCACGATTAAACTCATCCCGATAATTTGGCTTTGGCTCATTCGGTCATCGAAAAACGCACTCTGCCAAACCGCAGTGAACAGTAGGTTAGTAAAAATAAGTGGTGCAAGTTGAGAGCCGCTGCTTGCCAGTTGATACGCTTTGGAGCGGAAAACTTGGGTGTTAATGATCATCAGGGACATCACACCGAGCCACAGCATATTAGAAGAAACAGTAGATTCCATCACATTGGCTTTGAGGAAAACATCGATGTCGTTAAACAACGTTAGCGGTAACAGAAATACGGCAGCAAACCCAAACGCCCAAAAGTTGATTTCTAATGGCAACATATCAGTTTTACTCACTTTATATAGCGTAAGCTGAGAGCCGGAATTGAAGAGTCCACCAGCTAGACCGAGTAATAAATCCGAGCGCCAAGTAAACTCCCCACCAACTCCCGCCAACATAACCACTCCAGTAAACGCCATTGCTAAAGCCGCCAATGTTGAAACGCGAATGTGGCCTCCCATAAACAGCTTTTCAACCAAAGGAATAAATAATGGGCCAGTGGCAAACAATACCACCCCTTCTACCAGCGTTAACGTTTGTAATGACGCGATGAAACACAACTGTGATAAGCCGATACAGAAGGCGCGAAGCAAAATCGGTTTTAACGTCCCAGCTTTAGGAAAGGTAAGATTTTTGAAACGAAGTAAGACAAGCAAAATAAGTGCAGGAGCCAAAAAGCGTAAGAAACTAAACAGTGTGACGGAAAGTTCACCTGTCAACTGCTTTGCTAACAACCCAGTAACAGATAAGCTTAACGTAGACATCAGCATGAAAATGATAGATTTATTTACTGCATTCATTCGATACTCCTTAATATATGGAGTATTTTATGAGATATCACTTATTGTAAATAGCGAGTAATATTAACCATTAATGTAAGAAAAACTTACAGGTTAACTTATCTCTCATCATGTTACGGTTTCTAAAATATGCGTAAATTAGTCCCTCTAAAATCCATCTATGCATTTGTCGCTGTAGCGGAATCTGGCAGCATGACAGAAGCAGCGCAGATATTAAGTGTGAGTCATTCGGCGGTGAGTCAGGCGATAAAATCACTGGAGACTCAGGTCAACAAACCTCTGTTTGATCGCGTAGGCAGACAAGTTCAACTTAATGCTGACGGTAAAAAATATTATCGAAAGGTTGCGCCAGCTTTAGAACAAATTGTCGATGCCACAGAAGCGCTAATCCAAGACCAAAACTTGCAACGTATTACGCTTAATATGGTGAATTCCTTGGCGCTGCATTGGTGGATTCCGCGAATGTCGAGTTTGCAGGACTTTGCTCCGCAATTAGACGTTCGTTTATCCAACCTGTCTGGCAGGTTTAATTTAGAGCAAGAAGGTATCGACGCTGCCCTCGTGCATGGAAACACCGAGGAATGGCAAGATTATTACTGTGAAAAGCTCAGTGAAGATGAACTGGTTTTGGTGTGTAGCCCTGAATTGATAGCTAAGACGAATGACTCAAATATAGCTCAACTGTTAAAGCAGTATCCCATCATTGAAGTCACTAACGAACGAAGAAAAAATGACTGGAACGTGTGGCAGAATGCGACTGGCATCCTGCGACCTAAAAGCAAAAAACCAATCACTTTTAATATGTCGATACAAGCCGTGCAGGCGACGACTCGTCGTTTAGGCTTATTGGTGACTCATCGCTTGTTTGTGAAAGATGACATCAAATATGGCCAGTTAATCGAGCTGGGTAAACCCGTCATTAATCCTAACCAACAGTTTTACTTTGTTTGCCCACCACACAAGCTAAAGTTGGAATCGTTTCATCTGCTGCGCTCGTGGTTGCAACAATCATTCAATTAAAGAAACCTTTTGTTAAGCACATTCATTGAAAAATTAGTATAAAGTTAGAAAGAGCACTTTTCATCCAAGGATGGTTTATGAAGCGGTATCAAATATGGTTAAGCGTACTCTGCCTCACAGTACCCATGAGTGCAGTCGCTGAAAGTGAAGACGCTCATTCAGAGCAAGGCATCTCAACGGCAATCATAGGCGGCCAGCAAGCCACTCAAAATCAATTGCCCTTTTTCGCACGACTCATTCTACACAAAACTGGCGCGAATCAATTTGCCAACATTTGTGGCGGCACGATTGTTAATGACCGCTTCATTTTAACCGCCGCTCATTGTGTAGAGCCGAGTGTTTTTTCTGATGGATGGACAATCAATGATCTGCGAGTCTTAGTAAAAAACCCGACAATGAACGATGTGTTTGTTGAGGAATTCAAAGATGTTCGCTCTATCACTATTCATCCAAATTACGAGCCTAGTGATTTATGGATTAATGATATCGCCGTACTTGAACTTACCCATCCGATCACCGACAACGTTCAATCCATTACGTTGCCGCAAGATTTTGGTGATTACAGCAGCAAATCGGTTTATCAGATATTCGGTTTAGGGCAAACCTCGACCAACGATGAAAATGGACCAAATTATTTGCGATGGGCGGAAGTAAAACCACTCACTGATGCGCAATGTGCTTCTTTAGTGACGGGGTTTAATGCTCAAGAAAGCTTATGTGCCAATGGGTTTCCTGAGCGCAGTTATACCGGTATTTGCAGCGGTGACTCTGGTGGCCCTCTCACCTATCAAGACAACAACGGAATATATCAACAAATCGGTATTGTGAGCTATGGTTCTTCTGTTTGTGAATCCGCTGCGATTCCGAGTGTGTTTACTGAGGTTCTAAATTACACAACATGGATTGAATCCCAAACCAGTTCGGGAGTGAAGACTCGTTACAATGCCCTCTTAGCAAGCACAGAAGATTATCATAGTGAAGGTGATTCCGGCTTTGAACCAGAAGATACCAACACATCTGGCTTTGAGGATAATGGCAGTAGTGGTGGCGCACTTGGCGCAGGGATGATCATGCTTGGGGGCTGGTTTGGTTGGCTAAGACGCCGAAGAAATTATTCGCTCCAAATAGCTTCGATAAGACATCATAATATCTTGCGCTTAACACGAGAGTTGATGATGTCTTCTATTATTTTTTGCTCTTTTTTCGCTTTTTCATAATTTTGCTTAGTACGCCATCGTTCAAGCACTTTTTCTAACCCTTGAACACGAGCATGTTTGTGCTCCAGCGTTTTTTGTACAGACGCGCATTCCGCTTGCATGACGGCTTGTTCATGCTCATGGTGGCGAAGCATTTTTTGCAGCATTTGATCGACACGATTAAAGTTCATCAGCGCTGCGCTTGTCAGTGTTGGAACAGTTCTGGTTGATTGTCCCGCATGGCCTTTCAATGCTGACAATTGTTCCAACTGCATTGAAAGATGGGAGTGACGTTGACGCATGGCATCAAGTTGCTGACCCACACGATCACGTTGCTTTTCTTCCATTTGTTGCAGCTTACCCACTGCTTTTAACTTGGATTTCATCTCAACGATACCACTCCCACTTGGTTAAGCACTTTGAAAAAGCTGCGCGAGCTCGGTCAAACTGGTTGGGTAATCCACTGACTCATTGGCGGCTTGTTGTAAATACGCACGTAAGTTTGGATACATAGCAACAGATTGATCTAATTCAGGATCTTGCCCCGGTTGATAGCCTCCTAACGGCAGCAGTTCTTTCACCTGAAGATAGTTGGAGTACATCTGGCGGAAATTATTCGCGATCGTGCTATGCGCCTCCTGTGTACAGGTGCTCATACAACGGCTGATAGACGCATTAATATCAATGGCAGGGTAGTGCCCTTGCTCGGCAAGTTGACGCGATAATACGACGTGCCCATCTAAGATAGCACGCGCAGAATCCACGACAGGATCTTGCTGGTCGTCCCCTTCCGCCAACACGGTATAAATTGCGGTTAGGCTACCGTGCTGATTTTCACTGTTGCCCGCACGCTCAAGGAGTTGCGGTAACACGCTGAAGACAGAGGGCGGATAACCGCGAGATGCCGGAGGCTCGCCAAGCGAAAGAGCGATTTCACGCTGTGCCATGGCATATCGAGTGAGAGAGTCCATCAACAACAGAACATCTTTGCCTTGGTCTCGAAAATACTCGGAAACGCGATGACAAAGCAGTGTCGCTCTTAACCTCATCAGCGGGGATTCATCAGCAGGAGCTGCGATGATAATCGCCTTCTTGCGCGCCTCTGGGGTTAAGTTTCGTTCGATGAACTCGCGTACCTCTCGGCCTCGCTCACCAATAAGACCGACCACAATCACATCGGCTTCGGTGTTTTTGGTGATCATCCCCATTAAAACACTTTTACCGACACCACTGCCCGCCATTAAGCCAATGCGTTGACCTTTTCCGACGGTCAAGAGTCCATTGATTGCGCGCACCCCAACGTTGAGTGGGGTATCAACAGGACGTCGCTTCAATGGGTTAATCGGTTTTGGTTCAAGTGAAACACGATCTCCCCCTTTAAGCGGTGCCCCGTCGTCCAACGGCTCACCTAAACCATTCAGCACTCGCCCTAACCACTGAGCACTTAACTGCACGGTACTGTCACCGTCCAGAGGAATGACTTTCGCACCAGCAAATAAGCCACCTAAGCGCCGAATAGGCATTAGGTAAGCAATAGTGTGCTCAAAGCCCACCACTTGCGCTTCGATCATGTCGCCTTCTGCGGTTTCTACGAGACAGCGCTGCTCCAGTTTAAACCGGCACCCAACGGCTTGTAACATTAAGCCGTTTACTTTAATCAAGCGCCCTGTCACGCGAGCAACAGGGATTGAATCGAGCGAAGCCAATGCTTCGCTCAAACGCTCACTCAATAGCTCATGGCTTAAGGTATTACTCATGCTCTGATTCTACCTGCGGAATACTAACTTCATCCAAAAGGTGTTGTTTTACATTGTCCATACAGGCTTCTAAACGAGAGTCGCAACTTGCATCCGCCTCTGCATCATCGGTCACTAGTTGGCAGCCACCAATCGGAAGTTCCGTATTAGCCACCAGTTTCCAAGATTGTGGCAGATCAGCATTAATGTGAGTAATTCGTTCTAAATCCTGCGGATTTAAATGCACAGTTACGGTTTCCGCTTTGCCAGGCATGGCAGACAGTGTCTCATCCACCAAGGCAAGGATCTGTTGAGGCATTAAAGTGAGCTCAGCACGAATCACTTGCTGAGCCACTTTTTGTACCAGCTCACAAATCATATGGCGTTGCTGTTGCTCTTTTTCGTCTTGCCAGCGAGACAGCGCATGAAAGAGCTCGTTCACGGGTTTCGCCGCCTCTAGAAAACTCTGTTTTCCTGACTGCTCACCAGACACAAAGCCTTTTTGGAAGCCTTCTTTTTGCCCATCTAGTAGACCTTGTTGCTTACCCTGCTCGATACCTTGACGTAAGCCTTCCTCATGCCCTTGTTGTAAACCTTGTTGAAAACCGGCTTCAAGCTGCTGTTGAATATCAACTTGCGGCTCTTGCCAACCTTGGTTATCTAGCCCGAATTCGTCTTCTATAGCCTTAGGCTGCGCCAAAGGCGGAAAACGGTGCAAACGGTATCCACTCGGCGGCAGTCGCATCGTACTTGATTTTGTCTCTACCATGACGTTACTCCACCGTTGGCTCTTCATAAAGAAGCAACTGAACTTCACCAGATTCATCCAATTCACGCACCATTTGCATGATATCTTGACGCGCTTTTTGAACACGACTTAGCGCAACAGCCCCGCGCGCTTCCATATCGTCTTCCAGTGCTTTCACCATACGCTGAGGCATAGAACGTTTAATGGCTTGCTGTAACGTAATTTCTGAACCTTTAAGTGCAACTGCCCACAATTCTAGTGGGATCTGCTGCACCAGCATGTCCATGGTTTCTTCACGCTGACGACCAAGAACCATAAAGTCGAACATATTCTCTTCAATGGCATTAACGACATCTTCATCATGCAACTTCAGCATTTCCATCAACGACCCGCGATCACCTTCAAAGCGGTTAATGATGTCAGCAGCTTGCTTGACACCAGATAGCGGTGTGCTTTGGCTTGCAGATACTTTTTCAATGCAGCGCTCAACGAGCTCATGCAAATCAATAGCAACTTGATGATCGATGTCTTGCAGCTGAGCAATTCGGAACAAGATTTCGTCATGGTAATCTTGTGGCAGGTGCTTCAACACCGCTGAAGAGCTATCGGCTGGCAAATAGGCAAGAAAAATCGCTTGCATTTGCGGGTGCTCATTCACAATGAAACGAGCAAGCGTTTCTGCTTCTACCCACTGTAAGCGCTGCATATTGTTGCGAATTTCATCACCATACAGCGTATTCAGCAGCCCTTTTGCCAAATCATTACCCAATGCTTTACGTAGCGTATTAGACAAATATTCTTTAGAAGCTCCACGAATGCCACTGTGCTCACGAAAGTCTTCAAAGAAAGTTTGAATAACGCCGCGAGCGGAATCGCTCTTAATGCCATTCAACTTCGCCATTGCACGAGTCACCCGCTGGGTTTCATCACGGCTAAAGTGCTGTAAAACCTTCGCAGCGGCATCCTCGCCCATGCCTAATAGCACGAGCGCGGTTTGTTCAACATAACTAAGCGTCTGCTTTGATGGAACTGTGTTCATTGATGTTTACCCATTGTTTCAGTATTTCGGCTACGCGCTCTGGCTCTTCATTGGCAATAAGCTGTAGGTGTTTCAATTGAATCTCTAGTGGCGAACCGGCTGGAGGCAGCATGTCGCTGTTTACATCTAAGCCGGAAGAGGCTGAGATACCTTTTTCTGATAGACGGCGATCAAGCACTTCTTCATGCTCACGCTCTTCACGCGTTTGCAGGTTGTCATAATCAGGCTCTTCTTGCGGCTCTGCAAAGTCTAACTCTGGTACTGGCTTATCAACGCCTGTGAGGTGCATGATCAATGGGCGTAGTACGAAGAAGATCATCGCCAAGCCTAACAAACCACCGATAACGTAACGTATTGGCTGCTGTACTGTAGGGTCTTGCCACCACGGCAGCGCAGGAGGCGCATCAATTTCAATTGGAGTGAAGTTGAAACTCATCAAGCTTAAGCTGTCACCTCGTGCCGCAGAAATACCGACAGCATCCATGATCATATTTGAAATCTGCTCTTTATCTGCTTCACTCCAAGCAACACCATCCGGAGAGGCTTTCGAGTTCAACAGTACCGACACGCTCATTTTCTCAATTTGACCTTGTTGGTATTGAGTACGACGAACACTACTCCCCACTGCATACTGACGGTTTACTTCAGAGCGTGCGTTGGTGTTTTGGCTATCGTTCGTTTCTACTTCTTCACCAGTTACCGGCGGTTGGTTGCTTAGAGAACCTGGTACGCCTAGCGCAATTTGGTCAACTGAGTTGTTGTGAATGGTGTGCTCGTTACGTACGACAGGTGCGTTATCCAAAATCTCTTGCGTTTCTTCAACTTGGCTAAAGTCCATATCAGCAGCGACTTGCACACGGAAGTTACTCGGACCCACAATTGGCGTAAGCATGTCTGCTGCGCGTTGAATGATCTGCTTCTCAACGTTCTTTTGATATTCAAGGTATTTTGCATTGACTTTACCTGCTTCCGCCGAAGCAACATCTGCACTGAGTAAACGGCCATATTGGTCGATAACAGATACAAATTCAGGCTTCATCGCCGTCACGCTACCAACCACTAAGTTGATGATTGCTTCAACTTGCTCAGACTTGAGGTCTTCGCCAGGTTTCAGCTCAAGCATCACTGACGCTGAAGGGTTCTCGCTGTTTTGACGAACAAATAAGGTTTGACGAGGAATAGCTAAGTGAACACGCGCATTCGCCACTGAATTCAGAGACATGATAGTGCGTACTAACTCACCTTCTAAACCATGACGGTAACGCGCCGTTTCCATAAATTGGCTTGTACCGAGAGAGCTGTCTTCTTTAAGCGAATCCAAACCTGTCGGCAGTTTGGCTTTAACACCTTTTGACGCAAGCAACATGCGAACTTTCGCAACTTCGCCTTCTGGCACAAGAACTTGGCCATTTTGCTCTTGCATACGGTAGCTCACACCTTCACTTTCTAATACCGAGACAATCTCTCCGATATCAAAACGTTCTTGTTGGCTATACAGTGGACGGAAGCTTTGTGAGGAACTCCAAAGAGCGACCACAATGATTGCCGCAACAATCGCAGCGAGTACGGCAGATAACACTAGGTTTCTCTGGCTACTCGACCAGATTTGCTTCAGCTTCGTTGTTACATCGTCCATGCTATTCGCAGTAGAAAATGTCTGTGCTGAGCCGGAGGTCATGGCTGTATTTCCGGCGACTTGGGGGGTTAGTTCTGACATGAATTACACCGGCATCTTCATAATATCTTCAAATGAGGTCACGACTTTGTTGCGCACTTGCATCAAAGCATTAAATGATAAGCTGGCTTTTTGGCTAGCGACCATCGCACCAACTAGGTCATCACTTTTTCCTGTTTCTACGGCCGTCATTTTTTGACTAGCCACTGATTGATGTTGATTCACTGTATCCAACACATTTGTCATCGCTTGTGAGAACGATAATGGTGCGTTTAGTGATTGTTGATCTAAAGGATTTGCACTCACGATAAACTCTGGCGGCTGCACTTGTGCCTGCATCGCCTGCATTTTTGACAACATAAGTTGCTCTGCCGAGACCGCATGAGTAGGTTGACTTGCCATCTATTTTTTCTCCTATTAGGCAGCCGAGCCTAGTGCCGACTGTAAATCAATACCATGTTCTCGCATGGCTGCGAGTTTGTAGCGTAGCGCTCGAGTTGATACTCCAAGCGCGTTTGCGGTTTTCGTTCGGTTTCCACCAAACTGACGTAATTTTTCTAAAATAAATTGATATTCGGCCTGCTTCTTCGCTTCTACATGACCAAAGCTTGAAGCTGGCTCAGCGGATGGAACTGGCGCAACAAGTTCAATAGGCAGCATCAGATCATGGGCAGTAATGTAGTCACCATGACGCATGACCAATGCACGCTGAATGACATTTTCCAACTCGCGAATATTGCCTGGCCAGTGATACTGACTCAGCGCACTGATCGCATCTTGGGATAGATGACAGCGACTGCTATCTTGATACTTTTCAATAAAGAATTGGCTGATCGGTAAAATGTCTTCTTTTCTTTCACGCAAAGGCGGCCAGTGCAGAGGCAAAACATCCAATCGATAATAAAGGTCTTCACGGAATGTGCCTTTTTGAACTTCTTCACGTAAGTCTTTATTGGTTGCCGCAATAACACGAATATCAAGCTTCACCGCCTTGTGGCTGCCTACGCGTTCCACTTCACGCTCTTGAAGAACGCGTAATAACTTGGCTTGAACTGCAGGGGACATTTCTCCGATTTCATCTAGCAAAATCGTCCCGCCATTCGCTTCTTCAAACTTACCGCTTTGAGAGTTAGTCGCTCCTGTGAAGGCACCTTTTACATGACCAAATAGAACCGCTTCTAGCATCGACTCTGGAATGGCGGCGCAGTTAACCGCCACAAATGGACCATCAATACGTGGAGAGTGCTCATGCACATATCGAGCCAGCACTTCTTTACCCGTTCCCGATTCGCCTGTAATTAACACACTGGCGCTGGTGCAAGCGGCACGATGCGCCAATTGCAGTACCTGCTTGCTTCGCCAAGATTCCGCAACAATGTTGGCCATTGGCTTACCTAGCGCTTCAACGCGCTTAAGTAAATTGAGCAGCTGATTCGCTTCAAATGGACGTAATAGATAATCGGTTGCTCCCGATTTCATCGTCTCAGCCGCCAAGATTCCCTGCTCTTGATCGACAATAGCGATAACAACACCAGAGTTACGTTGCTTTTGGTGGCAAGCAACAAACTCGCGGACACACATGTCCGGTAAAGTAGAGCTCACAAGAGTGATTTCTGCTCGCTCTTCAAGTAATGCGCCTCGGCCAGTACGAGTGTGTTTTGCGGTGTAACCTGCATTTTGCAACACATCCAATACTGGTTGAGCAAGAGCTTCATTCGGCTCAACCAACAAAATTTTCGTTTTCGTCATCATTGAACCTTAACTTTCGTTTGTTGATTTTGTTGTTGTACATCAGGGTGGTGTTTCACTGCCGTTCGCTCGTTATCTCTAACTAGGCGCAACGTTACACGTCGATTTTTCGCTTGGCCCTTCGTCGAATTATTGCTGGCAATTGGGTAACGAGAACCATGCGCTCTTGTTTCGATCATCGATTTATCAATACCAAGTTCAACTAAGGCCTCGGCAACTTGCTCTGCTCTAGTACGTGATACTGAAAGGTTCGCCAAACTAGAACCAACGTTATCGGTGTGGCCATCAATTAAAATCTTGGTCACGCGATCATCAACAGATACATAGCTATTTAACGCTGCGAGCGTTTCTTGCTGCTTACGACTTAGCACCTTCTGACCAAAGTCAAAAGACAGAACAAGATTTCGTGCCTCTGAAAACGAAAGCTTAGGCAAACGCGCTCGACAGGCATTAAATGACTTGAGCGCGTTTTGAATTTGAATAGTCGGAATCACAATCTCTGACAAAGAGGAAGCGTTACTTCCCTTTAGTGACAACGTCACCCAATTACCAGCAGCAATTGAATCCATGAGTTCATCAGCACCTTTGCTGAAGACAAATCGTTGGGATGGCTTAGTAAAATCAAGGGTGGCAAACTCTTTTCTATAAAGCTCACCAGACCAAGGAGCACTTTGACTTATTAGAGCAATCGTTTTCCATTTATTATTTTCATAATGTATATCGGAAATAAAATAAGTTTTATTGTTAGGTTCCGAACGGAAATAAAACTTCCCATACGGCGTGCTTGAGTGCAATAAGTTGCATTCAAAGTTGTTTCCTTTATATGTCCACTTTGAAAGGTCCATGGGGATGGTCACAACCTCACCTGAATATGTCACCTTAGACACTAGCAAACTGACAAAAATAAATATTTTACAATTTATTAAACCGTTAGGGATCATGTATATCTTACAATTCCATGACCTTATCAATTTAATTAAATATGCCACTAAGCCGTGATAACTGGCATAGCTAATCATGTTAATTACCTATTCTGAATATTGAAACTGGTTACAAAATACTCACAAGAGCATAGCCAAACCTTTAAAATCAAGATTTAAGCTTTAAAAACAATGTCTTATATTTTAATTATCTAAATTAGCCGTTACACCATGAAGATGGTTTTAAAAAGTTAATAACAACTAAAAACGCTTAATATTTTTATATTTTCTTATTAAGCAATTTATAAAGGAAACTAACCCTTTTTAAATTTTATTAAAAGATTAAGACTATATGCTCAAGGCAACATGTGAACTAAAGTCACAATCTTAGAGTTTGAAACTAAAAGATCATTAAAATTTCTGTGTAGACTACACGCCATTAAGTTAAAACAGTTTCGATTGTTAACGCACGGTAAAATATAAATGGAAAATAGAGTTAGCGAGCCTATTTCTGATATTCAACTACTTGATGTAGAATTATTAGGCAAACCTATTCATATCATTCGTGAAAAGCTTGAAGGCTTGATTTCAGAGTCTTGTTCCAGCCTTACGATTGAATTACAAAATTGGCTCAGTACGAGTAAAGTGGAAGCTAGCTTAACCTCTGTAGACTTGCATCGCTTTACACCAATAAAAATGGATAAAGACCAAACGTCAACCTATCAACACCAAGAGGGCGGCATGGTATTTGTTCATGGAGATTCTCACACGTTAATAAAACTGGCAGATCGGTTCTATGGCGCCAGCACTGAGCGTTCAGCAACAACACTGACAGCAAGTGACCTCCGCTTACAAGAACGAATCAGTCGTATCATTATTGGTTGGCTTGCACCAGGTGAGATGTGGGAAATGGGTGAGTACGAAGCGCCCCGAGGGATTGGAATTAACGTGCAATTAAACATCGCGTTTGACGATCACCAAGGCTCAATTCATCTCAAACTAGATAGCCACCTTATTCAAACACTGATCGAGCAGCTTGAACTGCAGCCCGATACGGATTTGTACCAACCATTCTGTCGCTCTTTAGAGACAACGCCTGTTCGACTGAATGTTGTTTTAAGTAAAAAGAAGATGCCGTTGAGCGACGTTGTTGGCTTACAACCTAACGATATTTTACCAATTGAGCTTCTTAATACGGTTCCAGTCAGCATTGGTAACCAATCTTTATTTACAGGTCGTATTGCTGAGCAAGACGGCCAACTTGTTTTGATCTTTAACCCTGATAAGGAACCGCAGCGATGAGCGAAGCGCCAGAAACGAATGCATTCGACGCAGAAGAATTGAACTTTGACGACTTTCAATTAGAAGACTTTGAAGCTGAAAGTACGCTCCAACAAGAACCAGCAACTGCGGAACGTGATCTTAGCTTTTTCAAAAGTATTCCCGTCACTGTCACGCTGGAAGTTGCAAGCAAAGAAATCCCACTTGGGGACTTAATGAAAGCCGGAGAAGGCACGGTTATCGAACTTGAAAAGCTCAATGGTGAGCCTTTAGACGTAAAGGTAAACGGCTCTCTAATGGGTCACGCTGAAGTCGTCGTCGTTAATGATAAGTACGGACTTCGTCTGATCGATGTACATGACTCTGCATTGAGTGGCGTTGGTCAATAATCTTAGGTAGGCATCACAATGAAAAATCTGAGCGCTTGGCACCATTGGTTACCTCTTTTGGTACTGGTGTCACTTTTGTTTGCTTTCCCAACCATGGCGGCAGACAACGGCTTAACTATCTTGTCCGTTTCTGATGGCGACACACAGCAAGAATACAGCGTTAAATTGCAAATTCTGTTGTTGATGACGGCGCTCAGTTTTCTTCCAGCATTCATTCTGATGGCAACGAGCTTTACTCGGATTATCGTCGTCCTCGCGATTTTGCGCCAAGCCCTTGGTCTTCAACAAAGTCCTCCTAACCGCGTATTGGTTGGGATTGCTTTGGCATTGACCTTGCTGATCATGCGACCTGTTTGGAGCGATATTCATGAAAATGCATTTCAACCGTATGACAATGGTGAAATCACGCTAATACAAGCATTCTCTGTAGCAGAGAAACCAGTGAGAGAGTTCATGCTGGCACAAACTCATCAAAGCTCTCTTGAGCAAATGCTGCGTATTGCCAATGAACCGCTCGACCAAAAGGTTGAAGATATTTCGTTTGCGGTTGTCTTGCCTGCGTTTGTCATCAGTGAACTAAAAACCGCCTTTCAAATTGGCTTTATGCTCTTCATCCCCTTCTTGGTTATCGACTTGGTTGTCGCCAGTGTGCTCATGGCAATGGGTATGATGATGCTATCGCCTTTGATTGTTTCACTCCCTTTTAAACTGGTGGTGTTTGTACTCGTGGATGGCTGGGCAATGACGGTTGGCACATTATCTGCCAGTTTCGGTTAAATAGGAGCATGCTATGACCCCTGAACTAACCGTAACGTTATTTTCCGATGCAGTATGGCTGATCATTTTGATGGTTGCGGTACTGGTTGTTCCTGGCTTAATTGTCGGTTTGTGTATCGCCGTTTTCCAGGCCGCCACACAAATCAACGAGCAAACACTCAGCTTTTTACCACGTTTGCTCGTTACGCTATTGATGGTGATTTTTGCGGGTCATTGGATGCTCCGAAAAATCATGGAACTGTTTGATTTCTTATTCCACAACATACCGGGGATGATTGGCTAATGGCCATCACATTTGCAGAGCTCTCAGCGATACTCGGTCAACTCTGGTGGCCGTTTTTTCGTGTGGGAGCCGTATTTATTTCGATGCCCTTCTTTGGTGATGCAATCATTCCCGTTTGGATCCGTACCTTACTGGCACTTTCGATCGTCGTGATTACCGCACCATTGATGCCACCAATGCCACAAGTCGAATTGTTCTCCATGACGTCTCTATTCCTTGCTTTTGAGCAAGCGATTTGGGGCGTGATGTTTGGGCTAATTTTGCACATGCTCTTTAACGTTTTCACCATGCTTGGTCAGGTCGTTTCTCTGCAAATGGGATTGGGTATGGCAATGATGAATGATCCTATCAACGGACTTTCTGTCGCCATTTTGGGCCGTATATTTCTTATATTTTCAACCTTGTTATTTCTCGCGCTAGAAGGACACTTGCTCGTCATTGATATCGTGATTCAAAGTTTTGTCGTGTGGCCGGTCGGTTCTGGCATCACATCGCTTTCTCTGCAAGGCGTTGTAAATATTTTCGGTTGGATGTTTGCCTCTGCTTTAGCACTAGCGTTGCCTGCTATTGTTTCAATGCTCCTAGCCAACATCAGTTTTGGTGTGATGAATCGCGCCGCCCCCTCACTCAACGTGTATGCCTTAGGTTTTCCAATGACGATGCTTCTTGGCCTGTTCAGCGTATTAATTTCAGTATCTGGTGTGCCGGGTCGCTACACCGCGCTTGTGCACGACACCATCAGACACTTGAGTAACTTTATGTTGGGGGGCGCATGAGCGATCAATCGTCTCAGGACAAAACTGAAAAAGCCTCGCCGCAGAAAGTAAAAAAAGCACGTCAGGAAGGACAAATTCCTCGAGCAAAAGAGTTTACTACTGCGGTGATATTTCTAGCGGTAGCGCTCTACTTTTACTCTCAGCTCAATAGCATTTGGGAAAGTATGTCAGGTATTTTTCGCTACAACATGATGCTGACGCGAGCCGACCTAGAAAACCCTAAACAGCTTGTCGAGCAATTAGGACAAAGTTTAGCGGTAATCATCGACATGTTATTACCGTTGTTTACCGTCATTATTATCGTGACCTGTGGTAGCAGCCTTGTACTAGGCGGTTGGATGTTCCGTCCGGCGAACGTGATGCCAAAGCTGAGCAAAATTAATCCTTTAAGTGGGATAAAGCGCATTTTTTCGACACGCTCAGTGGTTGAGCTCTTAAAGTCCACGTTCAAAGTAGCCGTGATCTTCGGCATCTTATATGGCTATTTAGACAACCACTTACAGCCTCTGCTAGGTATGCAAAACTTACCTTTAAGCCAAGGCTTTTCCCTGGTGATGTCTATTCTCTTTGAAGGCTTACTGTTGATGGGGTTTGCGTTGTTGTTATTTGGTGTTGTAGACATTCCCTACCAACGTTGGGAGCACCTAAAAGAGCTGCGTATGACCAAACAAGAGCTGAAGGAGGAATTCAAGAACAACGAAGGCCGCCCAGAAGTAAAGCAGCGAATCCGTCAAATTCAACAGCAGTTTGCACGCCGTAAAATCGATAAGATGGTACCAACGGCTGACGTGATCATCACTAACCCAACTCACTACGCTGTCGCTCTGAAGTACGAACCTTCACTTTCTGATGCTCCATTTGTGGTTGCAAAAGGCGTAGACGAAACAGCCATGCACATTCAACGAATCGCCCGAGAAAACAAGGTGGAGATCATCAACTCACCACCGTTGACTCGTTCGATCTATCACACCACAGCGATTGAACAAGCAATCCCAAGCCAACTGTACATTGCCGTGGCACATATTCTTACTTACGTTTTGCAATTGAAAGCCTTCCGTAAAGGTGAAGGAAAAGAGCCAACTCCTTTGCCTCATTTTTCGATTCCAAAGCATTTGCAGCACTGATTAACCCGCGTTTATCCAAGGACACGAAAGTATGCTTAACCGGTTAAAACAACTTCAAACATCAACCAAAGGCTACATTGGCATTCCAATTGTCTTGCTAATGATTTTGGCAATGGTGATTTTACCTTTGCCTCCCCTGCTATTGGATGCGTTGTTTACCTTCAATATCGTCTTAGCAATCCTAGTATTGCTGGTCAGCACTACCGCAAAGCGACCATTAGACTTCTCAGTTTTTCCAACGATTTTGTTAGTCGCGACATTATTACGTCTTACACTGAACGTCGCTTCCACACGAATCGTACTCCTAGAAGGACATAATGGGGGGGATGCGGCAGGTAAAGTCATCCAAGCGTTCGGTGAAGTCGTTATTGGCGGTAACTACGTCGTTGGTATGGTGGTGTTTGTTATCTTGATGATCATCAACTTCGTCGTAATTACCAAAGGTGGCGAACGTATCTCTGAGGTGTCAGCGCGCTTTACTTTGGATGCCTTACCGGGCAAACAGATGGCGATTGATGCCGACTTAAATGCCGGTCTTATCGATCAGGAAACCGCTCGATTGCGTCGTAAAGAAGTCGCTAACGAAGCCGATTTCCATGGCTCGATGGACGGTGCCTCAAAGTTTGTGCGAGGCGATGCTATCGCTGGTTTGCTGATTCTGTTTATCAACATCATTGGTGGTATCAGCATCGGCGTCTTTGAACATGGACTCGCAGCATCTGACGCCTTTAAAACCTACGCACTACTTACAATCGGTGATGGCTTAGTAGCTCAAATTCCGTCACTTCTATTGGCAACGGCTGCAGCGATTATCGTTACGCGAATTAATGATAGCGATAATGGCATGTCGGAAACCATGCAAAAACAATTGCTGGCGACCCCGGCGACACTGTTTACCGTCGCAGGCATCATGGCTGTGATAGGCATGGTACCAGGCATGCCACATTTGGCCTTTTTTGCTTTCGCGGGTGCTTTAGCTTTCGCGGGTTGGCGTCAAACGAAAAAGCCCGTGCAAGACTCCCAAATCGAGGAGGTCGAAGCACTTTCACAAGCCATGCAAGAGGACGATACACCACTTACGTGGGAAGATATTCCTCATGTTCAAACGTTGTCGCTTTCCCTGGGTTACCGTCTCGTTCACCTAGTCAACAAAGAACAAGGTGCACCTTTATCACAGCGTATTCGCGGTGTGCGCCGTAACCTATCTGAACAAGTCGGCTTTTTATTACCAGAGGTGCGTATTCGAGACAACCTAAGCCTTAAACCGAATCAGTATACAATTTCTCTCAATGGCGAAGTGATCGAACAAGGCTTTATCGAGCCAGAACGTTTGATGGCGATTGCAGTCGGAGAAACGTACGGTGAGGTAGATGGTATTTTGGGCAGTGATCCTGCCTACCAATTACCAGCAGTGTGGATTGAACATCAAGACAAAGCGAAAGCGCTGAACATGGGTTATCAAGTGGTCGATGATGGCACGGTCATCGCGACTCATATTAGCAAGATAATGAAAACAAACCTTGCTGAGTTGTTTACGCACGACGATGTTGAAGCCATGACGCAACGTTTGACACAGCAAGCACCGAAGTTAGCCGAAGCCCTAGCCGCGGCACTTAACCCTGCGCAGCAACTCAAAGTATATCGCCAGTTGTTACTAGACCAAGTGCCACTAAAAGATATTCGCACGATTGCTAACACGATGTTGGAATCCGCAGAAAACACTAAAGACCCGATTTTACTGGCATCTGATGTGCGTTGCGCACTAAAACGCACGCTCGTAAACCTGATTGCGGGACAGAAAAACGAATTAAATGTCTATGCTCTCTCTGATGAACTAGAACAAATGCTACTGACTTCGCTACAACAAGCACAATCTTCTGGTACAGTAATGTTAGACAGCTTCCCAATTGAGCCAAATATTCTTGGTCAGTTCCAACAAAACTTGCCACTGATAAGACAACAGCTCAAACAACAGGGATTACCTCCGATTCTTCTCGTTATGCCTCAGTTACGTCCACTTCTGGCTCGTTACGCACGCACATTTACGCAAGGACTGGCAGTATTGTCTTACAACGAAATTCCAGAAAACAAACAAATCAATGTGGTAGGAAACCTTGGTTAATCTTATTTCAACACATGCGATGTACGAACATTTGGTTGGTCTCGCAGTACAACATATCGTCACGGATGACGATCAATTAGTATTTGATGCTTTAAAGCACAATGACATTCAACACGCGTGCCAAGCCATTCGCAAGACTCAATCAGGAGAGGTAGAATTCCAACACCTGACGTTGAGATTTGGCACGCGTGGCGAACAAAGCGTCTATCAATTCGAACTCTCTGAACAAATGCAGTACTGCCTAGATTTGTTCAGCCTTTATCTCGCATTGCGACAAACACAGTTTCAGCTAGAAGCCTTTCACCCCGACTTAATCAGTAACGTCGTCGTGCCGATAAGAATTGACGCATTACTATGGGAACCAGGCATATACTTTCTCGAACAGATGATTCAGTTTCACTCTTGCGCTTTTCAACATGTGATTCCTTCTCTTCAAGCAGACAAAACGCTATGCGCCTATGATAAAGTCTCAGCGCTGATAGAGAAGTTAAGAGAAAACGCCTACTCACTTTGGTTTGAAGTCGCTACATCACAAGTGAACTTCGAACGAGTCGCTGACTTTAGTCCCGATATGATCAAACTATCAGTCACATTAGAGGATAAAGAAGAAAGACATGCTTTCCTACCGATTGCTAAGTTCTTAAGAAAGCACAAATACCCTTGGGTAGCCGGGCGGGTAGCGAGCCAAACAGAGCTAAACCGCTATCGCTTGTTAGGGGCCAATTATTACTTTGGTTATTTCAGTGACATCCCGACCTCCCTCTCTTTTCAATCTTTTGGTGAGGAATGACAGAATCCTAACTATTAATCTTTATAAAACAGCGCGAATTATTCGCGCTGTTTTTTTATTTATAACGAAGAACGACAATATTGATAGATGACTGCTTCCCTGATTAAGTCAGGCTTATTCAGGTTATTTGATGTTATATCTGTATTTTCATGGAATACAAGTCACTAAAAATCATCAATTTTGATCTTTTTTAGGAATTTTTTAATTTTCAAATTAATCATTAAAGCTGACCGACCGCCTCTAGTTAGTGACTAGGGAATATCCCGAGGCCTGAAAGATATAGTGACTAACTAAGGAGACTAAGATGGCTTTATCAATGCACACTAACTACGCATCGCTTGTAACTCAAAACACTCTGAACAACACAAGCGGTCTTCTAAACACTGCGATGGAGCGTCTAAGCACGGGTTACCGCATCAACTCAGCAGCAGACGACGCTGCGGGTCTACAAATTGCAACTCGTCTGGAAGCTCAGACTCGTGGTATGAATGTAGCGATGCGTAACGCACAGGACGGCATCTCTATGATGCAGACTGCTGAAGGTGCAATGGATGAGATGACAAACATCACATACCGCATGAACGACCTAGCAACACAATCTTTGAACGGCTCAAACAGTCAAGAAGACCGTGCAGCTTTGGATGCAGAGTTCAAACAGCTAGCATCTGAGCTAGGCAACATCATGGAAAACACTTCATTTGGTGGTCAAAAACTTCTAGCTGAAGGCGGCGGTTTTGGTGCAAGCAGCGTTACTTACCAAATTGGTGCGACTGGTGCAGAGAAACTAGCTGTAAATGCAAAAACACAGCTAAACGACATCTCGACAGCAATTGCTGGCCTGACAAGCATCAGCACTGCTGCTGCAGCTTCTACAGCTCTTGCAAACCTTTCAAGCTCTGGCGGTATGCTAGCAGATCTAGGTACAGCACGTGCTCAGTTTGGTGCTAACATCAACCGTCTAGAGCACACAATGACTAACCTTGGTAACATGACTGAAAACACTTCTGCAGCAAAAGGCCGTATCACTGATGCAGACTTCGCTACAGAGTCTTCAAACATGACTAAGAACCAAATGCTTATGCAAGCAGGTACAACAGTTCTTTCTAAGACTAACCAGCTTCCTGGCATGGCAATGTCTCTACTACGCTAATCATTGAAGCTTATAACCCCACCCATCCGGTGGGGTTTTTTACTATCTGAATATTATGACACCAGTTTATTCTCAACATATTGATATCATTCGCTCTCGTTGGCCTGACGTAGCAAAAGCCTTAGACAGTGCAGACTTTAGCGACTTACACTTTGAAGTAGTTGAAAAAGCAGCGATGACCCTAAAAGTCAACGGAGTTCAACTTAGCAGTGCTTATGACCCGGTCGAAGAAGCCTTCCAGTACCGAAGCCTAACGTCTAGCGACGATTATCATATTTGGGGCATCGGTATGGGCAATGTCCCATCCCTGTTAACACAAGATAAAAATGCTCGATCAATTCGTGTTTATCTTTATAACCTACCGTTAGCAAAATTGGTGCTTTCTCTCGTTCCACAACAATGGATATCCGATCCTCGTGTTTCGTTGATCATCGTCTCAGAAGACCAAAGCGATATAGGTAGAAAACTCGCGAGCCTTACTTGGGATGATTGTATCATTCTCAATGCCGACAGAGCCATTTCGCGTCATACTCATCAATGGCTTTATTTCCGCTTAGAAAACCGTGTTTTGATCGGCTATGCAAACGCTAGCTATAGACATAGCGATGAAGAACTGCTCACAAGAGAGAAAGAAAACGAACCTCTTTTAAAACGCCTAAACTCTTCTGATCATTATCTTATGTATCAAGTAGACGACGCTATTTGTATTGGTGCTGGCCCATCACTCCAGCATCATATTGAAGAGTTAAAAACAGTCTATAACCGACCAAATCGTCCCAAGCTTATTGCTGCATCAACTGCATGCAAGTGCTTAATTGAAAATAACATCAAACCAGATGTCGTATTTGCTGTAGATTTAAATTTAGGTGACGAACATATTCCATATGAGATCGCCAAAAATACTATTTTGGTGTTTGGTAGCCATATGCCTAGCCGTATTTTCCAAAACTGGCATGGCGAGAAGTATTACTTACACTTGGGTGACTTCACATACGACAGATTTGCAAGCAAACTACCGGTTAAATATCGCCCTTACTCGTTTGGTTCGGTAATCCATCCTCTAATCCACTTCACCCTTTTACAAGGTGCTACCCAAGTATCACTAATCGGATGCGACTTTGGTTTCCCTGGAGATATCATCCATTCAGGACGCGAAAACAGACCAGACGACCCGAACGCGACGATGACAGCACGAGTAGAGAATGGTTATGGTGAGATGATCAAAACCTCACCAGCCTACCGCATGTTTGGAAGCGGTGTTGAGAACCTAATAGCAGCATCACCACAGACCAAGTTTTACAATTGGAGCCGTATTGGTGCAAAAATTATTGGTGCTGAATATTTCAATGTGGAGGAACTATATGGCAACCGAGATTAACTCTGTTTATGACACTTTTATTAAAACTTCAGAGGTTTACTCATACGGTGACCACTTGACAGGCGACTTAATGTTAGGGAGATGTCTAAATCTCCTAACAAAATTATTCACCGTTCAGTCAGAGCGCACGTCTGTTCTCGAAATACTTTCGCGAATAAATACCGCCCGAGAAGTTCATGACTTCACCGCACTTGCAGATATTCTAAGGTATGAAATTGCGCCTAACATAAAAGCGTTGAGTGAACGCTATTAGCTCTAGAAAGCCTCATCATTGAGGCTTTTTTATCGCCTGATGTAAATAGAACTATTATTATCCCAATGAGAGTCTGGCAATCTAAAACCTACTTTCAGCATAATATTCCTTAACACTTTGTTAAATAACTCTAGTTCCACTGGCTCAGGACTATTATCGAACTGATAGCGTTTTAACTCAGGAAATTTTGATATGGCCTCTTTTTGGATACTTGCCAACTCGTCAGAATTAAGACTCTGCTTGCTAAGTAATTTAGCGTGAATAAAGCGCTCATATTCGCGAGCACACTTCATTAGTCGTAAGGCAAATTCGTTCATAATTGTTGTTTTTCTTTCCGATACTCCAATTTGATGAAAAGATAACAGGAAGCATATAAATACGATGTAAGAATTATCTTAATTCATTAGAAGTAAACACCGAAATATCTGTTCTGAGTCCCTTCCTCCCTTTCAACTCCACTTAGAAATTCTATTAAACATTTACGAGTCTTGAGTCGCCTTGTCTTATAGGAAAACGCTACTTGTTTTCTAGAGGAAAGCGGAACACAAAAGGTGGAACCACAGCTTCCTCTCTATGAAATAATACATCGCAAAGCATTGTTATATATAGCCATTTATATACGGCACACATCTTGCGATGAACTGTTAAACCAAGGCATAGCAGATAAGCTATTTAAGCCGTATATATGAGAGAGGGAGTAACCTCATGAGTTCATTAGATCCAATTACAATGGCTACTAAATTTGCCACTTTTGACGTTCAACCGTTTCAACAGCGCTATCAGCTACAAGCCAGCAAATATCAAGCGCAACTTTCCGCTCTAGGTAAAGTTGAAACGGCATTACGAGACTTTCGTAATTCGTTAAACGAAATGAACAGCAGCACAAACACCATCATTAAGAACAGTGCAACCCTATCTCAGGAAGGTTACTTTACAGCCAGTGCAGATGCTAAGGCCCTCACAGGCAACTACCAAATTTTTGTTGAGCAAGTTGCCACGTCTCATCAAGTCTCTACAGGGATGCCTGCTGATCTAGAAGCAACAACTGAAGTCCCAACAACTGGCTCTCTCGAGTTCACGATCAATGGCGAAACAATGACGCTAGATCTATCGACTGTTGATTCAGACGGTGATGGCACAGCAACAGTCAGTGACTTAGCAAAAGCAATCAACAACAACAGCGATAACCCTGGAGTAAACGCCACCTTAGTTCGCTCAAATGGTCAAACTCACTTTATGTTATCAAGCACTGAAACTGGTGTTGCTAACCAAATCAACGTATCGGCGTCTGGTACTGGCCAAGCCTGGTTTGAAGATGCATTCACAAATCTAAACCAAATTAGCGCCCCGCAAGATGCTGTAATGTGGTTGGGAGCTAAAGACTCTGGTCTCAAACTGACGAACGCAAGCAATACATTTGAAGGTGTAATCGACGGTGTAGATATTACTCTAACCAAAGCTCAAGCTTCTGGTGAAACACCTGTTGGCCTTGATATAGGCTCTGACAGCGAAGCAACTAAAGAGCAATTGGATAAGTTTGTTGACGCATATAACACTCTTATTGGCGCAATGAACCAGCACACCCAAATAGGTAGTGAAGACAAAAAACGTGGAGTGTTAGCAAGTGATCCAACACTTCGCTCCATTGAGAGCCAATTAACTAATTTGGTTCGAGGGGAACACGGTGGTATGCGTCTGAGTGAAATCGGTGTGAGCTTGGATCGTGATGGGAAAATGAAAGTCGACCACGAAAAATTCGCCGAAGTTCAAAAGAATAACAGCGTGGGCTTGGAAGCAATGTTTAATGGCGACGATGCCTTACTTGACTCAATGGACGCGATGATTGATCCATTTCTGAAGTTTTCATCAGGCGCATTCAAATCCCGTAAAAATGCGCTTCAAGCTAACTTGGATCGCATAGAAGATAAACAATCTACATTAGAGCGTAAATACGATATGTCGTACAAACGCTACATCAAACAGTTCACACAAATGAACGCGTTAATGACCCAAATGAACCAAACCATGTCGATGTTTGGCTAAGCCTTTAGGAGAAAAAACTCATGCTTATGGACTCTGGCTATGACTCGTACCAGCAAGTAGACCTCAACGCGCAAGCGGCAGCAGCAAACCCACACCAATTAGTCATTATGTTGATCGATGGCTTACTTGATGAAGTTGAACGTATTCGTGGCCATTTGGCTGCGAATCGCTTGGCGGAGAAAGGTAACGGAATCAACAAATGTATGAACATCTTAATTGGGCTCACAAGCGCTCTAGATGATGAGAATGGTGGCGAAATTGCTGAAAATTTACGCCAGCTGTATGACTTCTGCCAAGTTGAGCTTTATTACGCCAGCGTGCAGAACGATGCGAATCGCTTGGTTAATGTCGAGCGTGTAATGGGTAATATTCGTGAAGGTTGGATGAATTTTGGACAACAAGCATAAAGTGTCGCCAGAGCGATTTCGTCATTTATCTCAGCTCATCCAATTCGCTACAAAAACAGCAGATTGGCATGCGCTTAAGCGCTATGACTTGCAGTTGCGAGAGCTATTGATCAGTCACAAACCTTTTTTGAAGGATCCTAAGCTTGCACCTGAAATTCAACGTGCCAAAACCGTTCATGCTGATGCATTCGCTAGATTAGAAAAGTCGAAGAACGAGTTAGAAAAAGAGATGAACATGGTCAATGACCATCAAGAGCGCGCTATGGCCTATCAATTAGCGATGACCATGGAGCTAACTCAATGATCGTATCTCCTTCAACTCAAATATCCGGCAATGCATCACCTGGCCATGAAGGCAACATAAAACAAGCAAGAGCTGTACACGGTTTTTCTCATAACCCTATGTCTGAGCATAGCCAGTATGACGGCCAAGGTTTCGCCTCAGCTTCAACCGTGCCGAGTTTTCATCTTACCGCTCCAGCTTTGGACAGCGAAGAAAAAGCGCATGCTCGTGGTTTGGATACTGACGAACACTCGGCTTCTGAAGCAGATGCTCACCTGACAAGTACACTGGGTTCAACAGAATCACCTGATCTTGCTATGCAAGCTCAGGCTCTAACCCAGAGTATGCTAACTATGGCAGAAAAGCAGTCGGGTCAGTTCGGAAAAACTCCGCCTTTATCGGTAGCTAACGATGTTAAGTCTACAACACAAGACTCAAATAACGCCTTGCTAAACACCTCTCCAAAGCAACAAGAGGTGCAACAAAGCCAACCGATGTCATCGAACTCGCGTCTATCAATCTCCAGTGCCGACTTTCAGACCCTATTGAGTCAACCAGCTCAAGGGCAACCAACGGCCTCACCACTCCAAGGGCAAACACCAACGCCACAAGCCCCAAACACCGCCGTTGCCACGAGTCATATTCAAACTCAAGGCTCTGAGTGGGCGGCTGTGCGCGTTGACACCAGTGCTGGGAAATGGGGAGAGCAAATGATGCAAGTTCTGCATGACCGTGTGACTCTTCAAGCGCAACAAAATGTACAAGAAGCCAAAATCCGCCTCGACCCACCGGATTTAGGTAAGCTGGATTTACTTGTACGTGTTGAAGGCGACCGACTAAGCGTGCACATCAATGCCAATGCAGCCGCAACACGGGAAGCTTTAATGCAAGTGTCTGAGCGTCTACGCACAGAACTGCAAGAGCAGAACTTCGTCCATGTCGATGTCAACGTGGGCTCTGATCAAAGCCAGAGTCGCAATGACCAACATACAAATGAAGAAGACGCCACTATTTTCGCAGCACGAGAATCTGGTGCATTCCAAACTACAACAACAAACTATTCTGAACACTGGCTGAACACTCAAGCCTAGTTAATCCTCGAGGAAAAAGGTTATGACCAAACAACAAATGATCGCCCTGTTTATCGCCATGATCATCACCAGCGCCCTCGTTTCGGCCGCCACGATTATGGGCGGAATCTGGTACTTAAACAAACACGCTCAAGAGTCACCTGACTCTGGTTCCTTGATCGATGATTCTCCATTGTCATTTTTAGTCACAGAAGAACCGACAAGCAAAGGTCCTAGCTTCCATCCTTTAGACAAAGTCGTTTTGACCGTAAAAGGTAAAAAACAGACTCACTTTGTCATGCTAGAACTAGCAATTGAAACACGCCGTCCTGAGCGCATCAAAGACATTGATGAGTACATGCCAATGGTACAAAACTCATTATTAAAATTGTTTAGCGACAAAACATTTGATGAGTTACAGCAAGCAGGTGCCATCGATATTCTGCAAAACGAAGTAAAACAAACGCTTTTACTGGCTTTTGCTAAGACAGACATCGTTCGCGAAATCGACGATGTTTTGTTGACTAAATATGTTGTGCAATAACGGAGCACAACCATGTTAGACATGAATATACAAGACACCTATACCACAGAAGAGGAAGTGACGACACCATCACGCCCAATTGACGAAAATGCACTGCTGCAACGTCATCAAGTTATGGTGAAACGCGTCGTTAACCAGCTACGTGTTCATGCCACTTCTCACTGTAGTATTGAAGATATGCAGCAAATTGGCCTTATCGCTCTAGTTGAAGCTGGACGCCGATACGGCGATGTTGACGATCCTCATTTCCCTGCCTTTGCCGTGTGTCGCGTTCGAGGTGCAATTTTAGACGAATTACGCCGGCTAGATTGGCGCTCACGTAAAACTCGCCAACAGGCTCACGAACTCAATGACGTGACTCGAGATCTCACACGCTCTTTAGGTCGGATGCCCACGGATGCAGAAATCATCCAAGCTTTGGGGACGAATGAGCAGGACTATTATAACCGCCAAAATGCCGCCCTTGCGGGAGAGATGCAAAGCCTTGACCAACTGATGGAAAGCAGTGGTGATAGTTATATTGGCGGGCAATATGATGGCATGGAACATGAGCATATTCGTCGCAGTTTAGATAGCGCTTTAGGCAAATTGCCGAAGCGTGATCAATTGCTGCTTACTCTGTTCTATCAACATGAACTCAACTTACACGAAATAGCTCTGGTATTGGATCTGACACCACCTCGTATATGTCAGCTTCACAAACAAGCGCTGAAACAACTCAACCAATTAATGTCCTCTTAGGAGTCACAAGATGCAAAAGTTTTTTGGAGTCCTCACTATCCTGGTGTGCGTCTTCGGTGGATACATGTGGGCCGGCGGTAACTTAGGCGCTATCTGGCAACCAGCCGAATTCCTTATCATCATTGGCGCTGCTGCTGGTTCTTTGATCATCGGTAACCCACCTCACGTACTGAAAGAAATGCGTCGCCAAGTGCCTGCGACCATCAAAGGCCCGACAGAAGAGCATGAGTACTATATGGAATTAATGGCTCTGCTCAATAACTTGCTCGAGACAGCGCGCAACCGTGGTTATAAGTTTCTCGACTCTCACATTGAGTCGCCAGAACAGAGCTCTATGTTTCTCGCTTACCCGACGATTGCTGAGGATCATCGCCTAATTTCTTTCATTACTGATAATTTACGTTTAATGGCAATGGGACAAATGTCGCCTCATGAATTAGAGGGACTGCTAGAGCAAGAAATTGAAGCTATCCAAAACGAAATGCTTTTGCCTTCACGCTCACTACAGCGTACAGCAGAAGCACTACCTGGCTTCGGTATTCTTGCAGCAGTTGGTGGCATCATTATCACCATGCAGGCCATTGATGGCTCAATCGCTATGATTGGTTATCACGTTGCAGCAGCTCTCGTCGGTACATTCATTGGTATTTTCGGTTGTTACTGTGGTTTAGACCCACTAAGTAACGCCATGGCTCAGCGAGTAAAACGTAATATGACTGCTTTTGAATGCGTACGCGCAACCTTGGTTGCCTACGTAGCGAAGAAGCCGACATTGCTCGCCATTGACGCTGGTCGTAAACATATTCAGCTAGACATCAAACCAACATTCAACCAAATGGAGAAGTGGTTAGCTGAACAGGAGGGATAATGCAAAAACAAGAGCATGTAGTGTTCAAACGTGCCAAAGCACACAGCCATGATGAACCTCATGGCGGCGCGTGGAAAGTCGCGTTTGCTGACTTCATGATCGCCCTAATGGCGCTGTTTCTTGTGCTTTGGGTTATGCAGGTGGTAGACAAAGAAGAGCGTAAAGCAATTGTCGCCCACTTACATAGCTCAAGCGTATTCGACAAGAGTTACGGTAATCCATTTGATACTTCACAAAGTATCTCTCCTATTGACTTGGCACAGGACTCTTCTGTGCCAAGTAAACACAATTCCAACCACGTGGTAAGCTCATACTTTCGAGGTGACGGCGATGGGCCAGAAATCGACTCGTTGATTCCTGGTAACTTCGATACTCAGGAGCAACTTGCAGCGTTGGCGAAAGTCATTGAACGAATGACCGCTCAGATTAACGCACAAGGAAATGTCAACGTCACCGTGACCCCACAAGGCCTACGTATCGTCCTTCAAGATGATTACAAACAGCATATGTTCAGTCGTGGTGGCGCAGAGCTGACCCCTTTCTTCGAAGACTTATTACTTGCACTTGCGCCTGTATTTCAGCGTGTGAACAACCCACTGATCATCAGCGGACATACGGATGCGATTCCATTTAAAAAACGCTTTGGTCGTCAATCAAACTGGGCGCTATCTGCATCTCGAGCTGATGTCGCAAGAAATACGCTGGTTGAAGGTGGCATGCCGGATGATCGAGTCATGCAGGTCACAGGCATGTCGGATAGAGCACTGCTTAACCCTGATGAACCAGATTCAAGCGAAAACCGCCGTATCGAGCTGTTCGTTTTAACGACGCCAGCAGCCAAAGTACTCGAAACTCTTTTTGGTAACCACCAAGAAAGTGAACTGCAAAAAGCGAAAGATAAAGCCGAATTTAACCAACCAGTCATTCGACAAGAAGTCATCAATTACTCGGGTGATACGGCCACCAACGAAGTAAATATTCAAGAATTATAACCTCAAAAGGTCACCTCGCCTGATGGTGACCTTTCTAACTGAAACCTCTGTTACTGTGACTTTTTAGTTGAGTTCTATATGCACATAACACCTTCCGAAAACAAAAAACGCGATCTGTTGAAGAAAGCCTTTTTATGGTTAATTGTCTTCGACTACCTTTTATTGGCGTTTTTCTTAACTCAGCTGTCCAGTTTAACGCTTAACAGTGGGACCATGATCAGTATGCTGCTCGTCGTCTACAACGTCTTACTCGTTTCTCTATGCTTTCAAAGAACCAATAAACAGGACTCTTATATTATCTACCCTGTTTTATCCGCGACGTTGTTGGCATTTGTCTGCTTTCTTTATTTCTTTTTTTTAATTTAGATACCAGACTCCACCATTGACTTTATTTTTACTGCTTTTTCGAAGTGGTCGAGCCGATGGGTCTGAATCCACCACGTAGCCGCCTCCATCAACCGTTCTGGATCATCATTTTTGTTGGCGAAAAACGCATAAAATGAGAGCCCAACCTGCTCACCTTTGCTTTCGATCTTTTTGTCACAGACCTCTATTATTTTGTCTCTCAATGAAGCTCTCATTTCTATTCCCTTACGCTAGTACATACTCACTAACCATACGGTTGAAAGAAATCAGATCAAACGAGCCTTTAATTTCAAAACGTACTCTTCCCACCTCACTCATGAAGAACTCAATTTCACAATCTAAGTCAAAAGTACCAGACGTCTCGATAGAAAATGCATTGATCTTGCTATAAGGCAGCGACGTGTAATCCACTTTTGAGCCCGTAATCCCTTGCACATTCGCCGCAATCACTCGCTTGTTGGTGAACACCACTTGGTCGCGAACCGTTTTAAAGCCCGCAAATACCGACTCGCCATCAATAAGAAACTTGTGAAAATCTTCCCTAACTTTTGATACCTCAATGGGTTTAAGCTTAAACACTGATGAATTGTCGAAATCGATCATAGTCATTCCTTTTTAGTTGATAGCGAACAAACTCAACGTAGCAAATACACAGACCGTTGCCTATCAGCTAAGTACCATCTTTCGATTTCAAACCTAGGAAAAAATTCAACAAAGTGCATTACTTCCATCCTTGCCGCCATAGCTCTGGGTCTTTCAGCTCTTGCCAGTTCATCTCTTGCTCACGTTTACTCATAACCGCCTCAATGACACATTTCACAACATTGCCTTCTTCATCCAGCTCCATTTCTGTTACGACAAAGTGCTTCTCTTTATTTTTAGGTGACGTCGCCGTCCATTTGCTGTGCAATAGCTTCTTGGGGTGAATTTTATTCATAGTGGTATACCAATTTAACTAACATCTTTATGTATACGACTGAATAACAAGAGAGAATCAGATTTTATTTTTAAGCCTCCACGAAAAGAAAAAGCCGCAAAAGAGGTCATCCCCTAATGCGGCCTTACTTGCATCCCAATTAGGTCTTTTGACCGTTCAAACGAGGGGTTAAGTACTGACTCTGTAGTAACTGCAACGCCTTACCAACCAGCACAATCACCACCGCGCCGATCAGTACTGGCGTGAACAAAAAGCTCCACCCCTGCCCAGAGGCCATGATCAAGATAGGATTTGCGCCCGCAGGTGGATGCGTTGTCTTCGTAATCAGCATTGCTGACACTCCTAACCCAGTCGCAATCGCGAGCGTGATTGGCGTGATCTCAACGTATTGGCTAAACGCAATACCGATAGATGCCGTAATGAAGTGACCAATGATCACATTTTTTGGTTGAGCGAGAGGGCTGCTAGGCACCCCAAACACCAACACCGCCGTAGCGCCAAATGGCGCCATGAGAAGTACAACCTCAGTAAGAGACACCTCGGCGTAAGACAACACACCAATAGCCAATGTCGCACCAAGCCCCGCGACCAACGATAAAATTAAATTATTCATAAACACCTCAAAGTAGACCGAATTGTCTACAAATTAAAATAGACAAACCTGTCTACCTTTGTCAATATGTGTTTGTAGAACTTTTTTGAGGGCGTAGTTATGAACAAAAAGAAACAGTTATTGATCGACACCGCTTTGTCGCTGTTTTACAAACAGGGCATCAACTCCATTGGCATCAATGAAGTCCTTAAAGTATCTGGCGTGGCTAAACGCACGCTGTACAGCCATTTTGAAAGCAAAGAAGCGCTCATCCTCGCCGCACTAGAACAACGCCACCAAATCTTCATGGCGTGGCTAGAGGAGAAACTATCACCAACACAATCGAGCACAGACGTGATCGACCAGTTGTTTACCGCGCTTAACGGCTGGTTTCATGGTTCTGAGGAAAAATTGGGCGAATTTCGCGGCTGTTTCTTCATCAACACGTCCGCCGAATTCAGTGACGACAGCAGCGAGCTCGCAACGTATTGCCGCCACCATAAACAACAGGTTCGAGAGCTAATTCAACGCTATCTCAAATCAGACAACACATCATTACTCGATGCCATTTGCATCATGAAAGAAGGTGCCATTACCACCGCTTACATGACAAAAGAGTACGACGACGTCACAAAGAAATGCGTGGAAATTTTGCGCAAACTGTAACCGCAACTGTAAGAAAGCAAGCAACGAATCGACCGAGATCCAAACTGGCAAGAATGTTCAGAAATGGTAAGGTTATTTTATCCACCTAATGAGACACGCTTGATATGAAAATTGGCGAACTGGCACAAAAAACGGGCCTTGCTCCCTCGCGTATTCGATTTTACGAGCGCATCGGACTGCTAAAAACCGTGACCCGTAAAGCCAACGGGTACCGCGAGTATCCGCAAGAAGCATTAATGATTCTGGACATGATCACAACGGGTCAGCAAGCTGGATTCAGTTTGGATGAACTAAGTGCGTTACTGCCATCCGACCTTTCTAACTGGGATCATCACCAGTTATTGACGACCTTGCAGCAAAAAGTCCAAGAGCTCGACGAGCTTGAGCGAAAAATCGCGCAGAGTAAAAGCAAGTTAAAAGAAGTACTTAAAGAGATTGAAGCTAAGCCAGATGACATGGACTGTGCAATGAATGCAAAACGCGTCATGTCTCAGCTTGGACAAACGATTCTGACCAAAGAAAACCCGTCAAATAAAAAGTAAAGCCGTCAGCAAATCAAAGCAATGTTAACAAGCGAAGCTTTACTCTTGATGTTGGGTTAGAGATTCGCCAATTCCCCTGCTAGCCACTAAATTGAGTCTGTAAAAACCATTCGCTCTTAGCTCAGGTGTACCGCCTCCTTGTTTCTATAATCAATAAAAAATCAATCCAATTTATCTTCAAAATGTGGGTTGACCTTAAACCTAACTTTAATCTTAGGATGAATATCAAAGCAACACAGCAGGAGATTGGTGAATGCAAACGATATTGGGTGCAAGTGGGCAAATTGGCCGTGAGCTAGCATTAAGCCTAAAACGAGACTTTACGAGCGACATCCGTTTAGTGAGCCGCAATCCGCATCGAGTCAACGAGACGGATCAACTGGTAAAAGCGGACTTGCTCGACGCGAAACAAACATCAGATGCCGTAAAAGGTTCTAGTATCGTTTACCTTACTGCAGGGCTACCAATGGATACCCAACTGTGGGTGGAACAGTGGCCAACAATAATGCGTAATGTCATCGCCGCATGTAAAACTCATCAAGCAAAGCTTGTTTACTTTGATAATACCTACATGTACCCGCAAACAGATACACCTCAACAAGAAGATGCACCATTTCAACCCAATGGAGAAAAAGGTCGAATTCGTGCGGTCATTACTGACATGCTGCTAGAATCGATGAATAAAGGAGAAATCGAAGCCGTTATCTGTCGCGCTCCGGAGTTTTACGGCCCGGGGAAAACGCAAAGCATCACTAATTCCGCCATTATAGATAATCTACTTAACCAAAAGAGCGCAAAAGTGTTTTTACGTGATGACACCAAACGCAGCTTAATTTATACGCCAGACGCAAGCCGAGCCATGGCGCTAATTGGGAATACGCCCGATGCTTACGGACAAACTTGGCATTTGCCTTGCGATGATTGTCGACTGACGTATCGGGAGTTTATCGCTGTTGCAGCAAAGGTTTTTAACGTTCAACCGAAATACAAAGTCATCAAGCGCTGGCAATTGTGGCTAGCTGGGCGATTTAATCAAACCATTCGAGATGCAGCCGAGCTTTTGCCCCGCTACGAATCTGACAACCTTTTCGTTTCGGATAAGTTTCAGACTCGTTTTCCAGATTTTAAAATCACCACATTCGAACAAGGCTTGACCACAATTCAACAAGAAAAAGCCAATGACCAGAAACTTCTTTAAGCAGGCATTGATAGGAGCTTTTTGATGAAAGATAACACACCGGCATCATCCCCAGAGCGTTGGATCATATACGGAGCCAATGGTTATACCGGCGAGCTGATTGCGAGAGAGGCCGTAAAACGGGGTCACCACCCAATCCTTGCAGGTAGAAGTTTAGAGAAAGTACAAAGCCTAGCGGCTGAACTAGGGCTGCGAAGTCTTGCTTTTTCTCTTGAGGATAAAAACAGCGCGGTCCAACATATTTCGGGTTCCTCACTGGTATTAAACTGCGCAGGCCCCTTTTCTTCGACGGCAAAACCGATGATGAAAGCGTGCCTAGAAGCAGGCGCACATTATCTCGATATTACAGGTGAGATCTCTGTGTTTGAGTTTGCACAAACGCTGCAATCACAAGCAAAGGAAGCTGGTGTCGTATTGTGCTCTGGTGTTGGTTTTGATGTTATTCCAACGGATTGTATTGCAGCCACATTGAAAGCTGAGCTACCAGATGCAACACACTTGTCTCTCGGTTTTGACTCTCGCTCTGGTTTTTCTCCGGGCACAGCGAAAACGTCTGTCGAAGGTTTGGCTCAAGGCGGAAAAGTGAGACTTAACGGAAAAATCACCACCGTTCCGCTAGCGTATAAAGTTCGCAACATTGATTTTGGTGACGGCGAAAAACTTGCTATGACCATTCCGTGGGGCGATGTTTCAACCGCCTATTACACCACGGGGATTGAGAATATTGATGTTTTTGTTCCCGGATCGCCGAACATGATAAAAAACGCTAAACGAGCGAATTGGGTTCGCCCCCTTCTCGGCATAACCTGGGTACAAAGCCTCATAAAAAGCCGTATTGAAAGAACCGTAAAAGGGCCGAATGAGGAGCAAAGAAACCAATTACCCACATATGTGTGGGGTAAAGCAAGCAACAAACTCGGACAAAGCAAAACAGCACGAGTACAAACGGCCAATGGCTACAGCTTAACCGTAACGGGATCTCTGGCGATTGTAGAACACCTGCTACATACAAAGCCTGAAGCCGGTGTATACACACCCTCTAAGCTCATGGGCTCCAGTTTTGTGTCGCAGCTTCCCGGTTCTAGTGACATAACCATTGAAGAGTAAACAAAAAGGCACCTATCGGTGCCTTCTGCATTAACAGGGGTTGAGGCCATCACAACTCGTGTTCGGTACGAGCGATGATGTCATCCTGCGCGTCTGGTGATAGCGCGGTAAAGAAAGCTGAATAGCCCGCGACTCGTACGACAAGGTCACGATATTGCTCAGGGTTCTTCTTCGCTGCCAGCAAGGTTTTACGAGAGACGATGTTGTACTGCACGTGCCAACCTTTGTGGTGATTAAAGAAGGTACGAATCAGCATTGAAAGCTTGAGCTTATCTCCTTCTGAAGCGACAGCCGCTGGGCTTAACTTCTGGTTAAGCAGCACACCACCCAAGATTTTATTGGCTTGAATTTTACCGACTGAGTTGTACACAGCCGTTGGTCCCAAACGGTCAGAGCCCGATGCTGGACTTGCGCCTTCCGCCAGTGGCGTTTTCGCTTTTCGACCATCTGGTGTTGCCATCGTGGATGCGCCAAATGGCACGTTGGCAGAGATGCTCGATGTTCCCGCGTAGTAGCCACCACCAATTGGTCCGCGCCCATGACGTGTGTTGACAAATTGCGCCAACTCATCGATATAAACTTGGTAAGCATCGGCCAGCAGTTGGTCGACATAATCGTCGTCATTGCCGTATTTTGGCGCGAAGTTGATTAAGCGTTGGCGAAGTTGTTCGTTCTCAATACCATCGAAGTCTTCTTCTAATGCTTTTGCCAATTCCGTTTGGCTGATTTGTGCTTCTTCAAACACCAAATGTTTGATCGCCGCCAAACTGTTACCCAAATTGGCGATACCCACTTGCAGGCCAGATACCCAATCGTATTTCGCTCCGCCTTCTTTTACTGTTTTACCACGCGCCAAACAGTCATCCACCAGCGATGAGCAGAAAATATCTTGCGCTTGCTGCTCAAGCACGCTGTCGACTACAGTATCGATCTCTATCGATTTACGTGTGTAGTAGCGAATTTGCTCCGCCCAAGAAGCGGTGACTTGATCAAAACTCTCGAAGTTGCCTTTTGCCAACGACTTATCATGCGGCAAGAAGGCTTTGCCCGTGGTTGCATCCACACCTTCGTTAAGCGCCGCCAGCAAAATACGCGCAAAGTTAATGAAGCTCATACCCGTGCAACGGTAACCCCATTTGCCTGGAACAGCGGTTTCAATACAGCCAATAGACGCATAGTTGTAAGCGTCTTCTTTCTCAACGCCAAGCTTGATGAACTCTGGAATGACAATTTCATCGTTGTTGAATGCAGGCATACCGAATCCACATTTGATCACTTCAATACAGCCCATCAAGAACTCTTGATTCAGACCTTCATGATAGCGAACACTCAAGTTCGGTTGTGTGGAACGTAGCTGACCACAAGACTCTAAAATCGCCCAAGATAGCGGATTTACGGCATCTTCAGGTTCTCCATTCTCATTCAGCTTTTGGCCACCGATACAGACATTTTGATACAGAGGAGAACCTGCTGATGCTTTTGAGTGCGCACCAGAGCGAATCTTGTTTACTTCAAGCAATTTCAACCAACAGCTTTGCAATAGCTCAAGGGCGAACGCTTTGTTCATCGCACCACTTTCAAGATCACGCACATAGTAGTCGTTTAGGAACTGGTCCATCCGACCGAATGAAACAGAGTGGCCATTCGATTCAATTTGCAACATCAACTGCACAAAATAGCTCAGTTGCAGAGCTTGCCAGAAGTTGGTTGGCGCATGGAAAGCCACATGACGACAGTTTTCTGCGATTGTCTCCAGTTCCGCTTTCCTCTCTGGTCGAGTTTCGTTTTGTGCCATTTCCAGAGCGAGATCGGCGTAACTTACGATGTGCTCCTGAATCGCAAGCAAGACAATTTCGACGGACTTATAAAACTGCTCTTTCTTCAACCCTTCATACGTCGACACGTCGTTATTAGCGCGATGCTGACGAACCTCATCCAGCAGACCGTTCATACCGACTTTCAGGATTTTTTCGTTATCCACCGCAAGGTGCGCGTCGCCCGAAGTCATGTTGCCTTCGGCTTTAATGATGGTGCTGGCTAAGATCTCTTGCTGCTCGTCGGTAAAGAGTCCATAGCAGCGATCTTGAACCGTTTTACCGCGCCAGTATGGCGTAATGGCGTGAATGCTTTGTTTGTCTTCTTCACTTACCGCAAAACCAGCCCCAGGTCGGTCGGCCAGTTCGTCGATTTCCGCTTCAATCCAACGCACCGTGTATTCAGGGAAGATCGGCGCAGCGCGTACTTTGCTCGCTTGGTTACCGACAATCAGCTCGTCGTGCTTAATCCAAATGGTACGAGTGCTTAAGTGCTCTTGTAACGCCAACGCTCGTTGCACAATCACAGGTTTGTCTTCATTTGCCTGATACGCCCGAGTGTAAGCCTCTGCGCGCTCAGTACAGATAGGCGGCGTTACGATGTTGACCAGTGCAGATTTGTGCGCTTTGATCCGCTCAGGAAGGGTATGTAGGTCCATGGTTAACCTCTAACAATCACGTTAAGTTGAGTATGTTCGCTTGCGTATTGCATTGCGTTTTCTAGCAGTTCTGGTTTGTTTAATGGTTTGTCAGAACACTCGTAAGGCATATCGAGCAAACGGTATTTATTGATGCCGAGGGTGTGATACGGCAGCAAGTGAAGTTCTTGACAGCTTTCTAAAGAAGCAGCGAAATCAATGATCGCTTTGAGCTCATCAATGGTGTCATTGAAGCCCGGCACAACCGGCACGCGAATCACAATGCGTTTCGCGATAGGTGCCAGTTTTCGGAAATTGTCTTTGATGCGTTTTAGTGAACCTTTCGTCCAGCTAAGAAACTTTTCTTCATCGGTGTGTTTTAAATCCGCCAACCAGCAATCAATATGCGGCGCGGCTTTTTCGACGTTCTTCCACAGCACATGCATACACGATTCAATGGCGGTAGAGACTTGGTTGTCATGCAGACGCTGCGCGAGTTCTGCCACCAAATCCGCTTGCATGAGTGGCTCACCACCAGAAAACGTCACGCCACCTTGGCTTTGATCGTAGAAAGGCTTGTCTCTCATCAACACTTCAAACAGGTCGTCCGATTTCGCGGCTTCTCCACATATGCTGAGCGCTTGTGTTGGACATACGTTTCGCAGCGCTATGATCTGCGCTTCGCTCATGGCTTTTCGATTGATGATGATTTGATCGTCAATGCGTCGGATACCATCGCTCGCCATGTCGCCGTTTACGGTTTGTTTATAAGCCGACACACAAAGCTGGCAGTCCGCCATACAACTGCGCTCATCAAACAGCAGAGAGTGCTTTTCACTGCGGCTTTCTGGGTTTTGGCACCAAGGACAGGACAGACTGCATCCCTTCAGAAACAGAATGGTGCGAATACCATCACCATCGTGGGTCGAGAACCTCTGAATATTGAAATACATTGCTGTCCGCCTCTTGGTTTGCTCTTCTACTTTTCACGCTTTTCTTTTTCTGAAAGCTTCATTTGATAATGAAATATTGGCACTTAACTTTCGCTTTATGAAATTATTATAGTTTCAATTGAAATTTCAATTGATCAAAATCAAGATCTCGACGGATTGTCAGATCTATAGTGATCCCATCATCAAAACGAAGATTTTGTATAAGGTAGAACCCATGATCGAACTCTATTTAGATACTGCTGACGTGGCAGAAGTAAAACGCTTTAACCAATGCCTACCTCTGAAAGGGGTAACCACAAATCCAAGTATTTTGGCGAAGTCAAAACAAGGCTTGAACCAAACCTTAGCTGGTATGCAAGAAGCGTTAGGGGGCACACCCCGTTTCCATGCTCAAGTGGTGAGCACAACTGTAGAAGGCATGGTAGAAGAAGCGCGCCAAATCCATGAATTACCCTATGATATGGTCGTCAAAGTGCCAGCAACCGAAACGGGCTTAGCGGCAATTAAGTTAATGAAAAAAGAGGGAATTCAAGTGCTCGCAACTGCTATTTACTCTGCTCAGCAAGGTTTCCTTGCGGCATTGTGTGGCGCTGACTATCTTGCGCCTTATGTGAACCGTATTGATGCGATGAACGGAAACGGTGTAGAAGTGGTCGCAGACCTGCAATTGCTACTGGATCAAAACCAACTGCCTGCAAAAATTTTGGCAGCGAGTTTTAAGAATACCCAACAAGCGATGGAAGTGATGAAGTTAGGTATTGAAGCGATCACCTTACCTGTCGATGTGGCCGCACAGATGTTTTCTCATCCAGCAGTTCAGCCGGCTGTCGATCAATTTGATAAAGACTGGAAATCCGCGTTTGGCAACAAACTTTCATTTGAAAGTTAAGCATAAAATTATCGAAAATCCCATTCCTCCTCGATCGAGGGGCTTTTGATATGGGAATCTCTGAGAAAAAGTAACATTCGCGCAGGCAACTGTTTATAGATGCGGCTTACGAAGAGATTCCCACCTCACTAATCTCGCCTCTACCTTCACGCAAAGTACTCTATTCGTAACATCACTACTGACGAACAACGCTTGTTCCACAAGCAAAAAATTTTTGCTTCAAGCCGACAAACTCACAATCTCAACGCATCAATAAGTCGGTAATTATTAATTTTATCTATTGGAAATGAACACTGTTCATTTATAATCAGCGAACCTAACGCAGTAACAAGGAATCCACTTCATGAAACGCATTGCGCTTCTCTTTGCCATGTTTGCATTACTTTCTGGTTGTAGCAGCATGTCGCCAGAACAATGCCAAACCGCAGATTGGTATCGCGTCGGCTACCAAGATGGCCGCACAGGCAACAACCCAAACATTTTGTACGAATACATTAAAGACTGTCGCGAAGCAGGCGTAACGCCAAATCACGTTGAGTGGCAAGACGGTTTTGATAAAGGCACTATTCTTTACTGTTCGCCAGACAATGGTTACACGGTGGGTGTAGAAGGAAAAACCTACTATGGCGTTTGCTCTAACGATCTTTTCCTTAAAAACTATCAGTTAGGCCATCAAGAATATCAGCGTCAACAACGCATTAACGCATTAGATGCGGAGATATCACGCCTTGATCATCAATTGGATGCAAACTTAGATAAAGACAACGCGAAGCGTATTAGAGAGAGAAGAAAACAACTGGCGCGTGAGCGTGCATCACTCATCTCGCCAGGAGCTAATTACTACTTTAACTTTTAGTCGCGACGGGCTACAACGCTAGGGTCATAAAGCGGCTGTTTGGAGCAGGTTGATAGTCGCCAAACGGCTCGCAGTACGCGAAGCCATGTTTTTCATATAGGCGATGCGCGGGTTCAAAAAATGCCATCGACCCAGTTTCCAAACTTAGACGTTGTATCCCCTGATGTTTCGCTTGCTCAATCACGTGATTGAGTAAGCGGGATGCCACACCCTGTTTTCTCGCCGACGGCGTCGTACGCATCGATTTCAACTCTGCGTGACCATCTTCTAGTTGGCTCATTGCCACACATCCCAATAGCTGCTCACCATCCCAGCCCGTCCAAAACGTGATTGAAGGCAGCTTCAACTTGCTTACATCTAACGCATGCACGCTCTCTGGTGGCGATGTAGCGTACATGTCCTGTAAATGCTCTTCCAACAACGCAAGCACCTGCGGCCGTTCTAAATCGTCAATTTCAATTCTCATATTTCCATCCTTGGTGTTTTCCTAGTTAAAGCGGCTGTTTCATAATGTGTTGCGGTCCAACGGGGCCGCCGTGATAAAGCTCATTGGTATCTTCAAACCCTGATTTTAAATAGCACTGATAAGCGGGTATGTTGCGGCAATTAACGGTGAGATAAAGCGCATCAAACTCGGGATAATGGCGTTTGGCGAAATCGGCAAACTGTTGAATGGCTTGCTTGGCGATGCCTTTGCCTTGATGACGGTGATCCACCAGCAAAGCACGCACGCCTAAACTGTTTTTCGAGCAAAAATCGTATTTCTCGCTGTAAGCTGCATCAAATAGAAAAAAGCCAACCACGTCATCGTCTGCCAAAATCAGATGCGGAAGCTCTGTAGGTTCAAGACGTGTAAGCATTTCACCCACATCCGCGACCGTAAACTGCGATTGCTCTTCTAGCACGCTAAGTTCGCAAGTTTGTTCATGTCGTTCAGGCGAATACTTTTCAATGGTAATCATAATCTTCCTTGTTGTTTTTACGCTCAATTCATACAGGGTATGTCGTAAATAGAAATACCTGGTGTCGTATTTCCCACTCGTAGGCAAACGTTTAGCACTCTATTATCCTCCCCATTCGATAGAGAGGTTTCCATGTCCCGTTTTTTACTTTGCAGTTTTGCACTCGTCTTACTCTACCCTACTGCCATTGATTTGTATCTTGTTGGTTTGCCTCAAATTGCGTCAGATCTCAACGCCAGTGAATCTCAGTTGCATATTGCGTTTTCGATCTATTTAGCTGGCATGGCTACCACCATGTTATTCGCGGGAAAAATTGCAGACTCTGTGGGACGAAAGCCTGTTGCCGTCGTCGGCGCGATGATCTTCGTGCTCGCATCTTTTCTCGGCGGAATGGCTGAGCAACCAAACGCTTTCTTGATTGCTCGCTTTTGCCAAGGCATCGGGGCTGGATCTTGCTATGTCGTCGCGTTCGCGATTTTACGCGACACGTTAGACGATGAACGCCGCGCGAAAGTATTGTCGATGCTCAATGGCATCACCTGTATCATTCCAGTGATCGCACCCGTGATTGGTCACTTGATTATGCTGAAATTTCCTTGGCCGAGTTTGTTTACCACGATGGCAGGAATGGGCATTCTCGTCAGTGTATTGGCCATTTTTGTGCTCAAGGAATCACTACCCAGCCAACAAGGTGAAGAACAGACAGCGCCAGAGATCCATCAAGAGACTTTCTTCGAGCGATTTTTTATCAGTAGGCTTATCATTACTGCACTTGGAGTGACCACCATTCTGACCTTTGTTAACGCTTCACCAATTGTCGTGATGAGCATGCTTGGTTTTGATCGCGGTGGCTATTCTTCCATCATGGCAGGGACTGCGACGATCAGTATGTTGATTTCGTTCTCGGCGCCATTGGCATTGGGGATTTTTAAGCAGCGAACCTTAATGATGACCTCTCAAGTATTGCTCGCTTGTGCAGCCATCGTGCTCAGTGCTGCCCATTTCCATGATGGACAATCTCATTACTATGTGTTCGGACTTGGGCTGATTTGCGCTGGCTTCGCTTGTGGCTTTGGCGTGGCCATGAGCCAAGCGCTCAGCCCATTCTCTCAACAAGCTGGCGTGGCGAGCTCACTACTGGGCATTGCTCAAGTTTGTAGTTCCGCGTTCTATATTTGGTTTATGGGTTTCATCGGCGTTAGTGCACTGAATATGTTGGTGTTTATCTTAGTGTTAGGTAGCGTAATCAGCCTTGCTCTAATACTATTGATTCCAAAGCCTGTTCACGATACCCATTATGAAGAAATCCCTAGCGCGACTTGATTTAAACTTACTGTTCACTCTGCAATTATTGCTGCAAGAGCAAAGCGTCTCGAAAGCCTCGAAAAAGCTGAACGTTACGCCCTCTACCGTAAGTAAGTCGCTCAACAAACTTCGTCATTGGTTCGATGATCCTTTGTTTGTCAAAACACCTAAAGGTCTTGCGCCAACGCCTTTGGCGCAAAGCATGGAGCAAGATCTAGCAGAATGGCTGCAAATTGGCAGCCAGATTGCAGAAAAACGCAGCGATATTACGCCTAAAGGAGTGCGTTTTGATATCACGATTGAGTCGCCATTAGTGCTCACGGTGCTGGACAGGCTCATCGTCGCTATCCACCAGCGATACCCTGAAGCGAAAGTAAAAACCAGTAACTGGGATTACGATTCACTCGACGCCATCATTCGAGGCGAGGCGGATATCGGTTTTACCGGCCGAGAAAGTCACCCGAGATCGAAAGAGTCGTTGGATCTTCTGCCATATTTCTTGGATTTTGAGATTCTATTTTATGACCTGCCGATGGTGTATTTACATAAAAATCATCCGGCATTACAGCAAGAGTGGAATCTCGAGACCTTTCTGAGCTACCAACACATCAATATTGTTTGGGAAAAAAGTGAAACTTGGGCGTTGGATGAAGTGTTAACGGAACTAGGGCTACAGCGCTCTATCGGGCTGACGATGTCCAACTTTGAGCAATCCCTTTTTATGGCAGCGCAGCCGACGCATGACATGATCACCACCGCGCCGCACTATTGCAAAAGCTACACAGAAAAGCTGCATCTCGATTTGGTGTGCTTGCCAATTCCGTTAGACCAAACTCAACAAGACAAGTTACTGATTCCATTTACCATGATTTGGCATAAACGCAATGCGTACAATCCCAAATTGCTATGGTTGAAAAACACCATCAAGTCATTGTATGAACAACCTTCCCTACCACAGTAACACTTAGGCTAAGATCAGGTTTTCTCTGGTGATTTTTGCTGATTTTCTCGCTCTGACAGCTATAACTAATCACTTTATCAACTAATGAAAAAGGTCGTTTGACGCTACACTCAATCCATATTTCTGCGTTAAGGGCCAAGGATGTCGACCTTTTTACTCACTGCTATTACGATGCTGGCGTTCGCTGCCAATTCATTATTGTGCCGACTTGCATTGGCCGAAGGGTTGATTGATGCAGGAAGCTTCACTCTCGTTCGATTGATATCTGGCGCGATTACCTTAATCGCATTGCTTGTCGTGAGAGGTCAGTGGAAAACCGATCGGCCAACTTCTCGCTTTCGCTTTTTTGCTGGCGTGGCGTTATTTGGTTATGCTGCCCTTTTCTCTTTCGCGTACTTACAACTGGCGACAGGAACCGGTGCTTTGCTTTTGTTTGGTGCCGTGCAACTTACATTACTGGCAATCTATTGGTGGCAAGGTGAGCGCTTTCAGTTTCTCGAAATCATCGGTATCGGCCTTTCGATTGTTGGCTTTGTTTGGTTAATGTTGCCATCTGCCACTCGCCCCGATATCAGTTCTGCACTTCTCATGTTGATTTCTGGCATTTGTTGGGCTGCGTTTACTGCGCTCGGCAAACAAGCGCCTTCTCCAAGTAGTGGCATCACATGGGGGTTTATCGCTGCATCTATAATTGGCATACTCCTATCACCGTTGATGCTGTCCTCAATCCATCTCTCTCTGAGCGGAATTTTGCTCGCTATCACGTCTGGCGCCATTGCATCTGGCCTTGGTTATACACTTTGGTATCAAGTCATGCGTAAGCTCTCTTTACTTCAAGCCGCCGTCAGCCAACTTTCCGTGCCAGCCATTGCTTTACTACTCGGCAGCATCGTACTCCACGAGTCTCTTTCGCTGCATACACTTTTAACCAGTGGCATCATTCTTGGTGGTATCGCTTTGGTTTTTTTATCTCGATCCAAAAAAACAAGCGAACAATCGGCAAGCCGATAAAAAATAATAACTTTCCCTCTCAAATACCCATTCATCATCTATGCTTTTTAAAGCAGCAAAGCTCATTGCAGATGGTACGAGTGGCCTGCTTTAGTATCAGGCGAAGGATATAAGGTGAGAATTGGCTCACACAACACGACGATTTTGTTTCAAAAGTGAGAATCGTCACAGATCGCGATTTTGCTCGTTTTAGGCGTTTCATCAATAACGCCAAGGGCTAGCGCGAGATCGAGCCAAATACGCACTTTGTGTTTTGACAAAGGGTTTACAAAGCACACTTTTTCACCCGCTATATTCCGCCCCCCCGAATTTATTCAGAACAAGATTCTGATTATTCACATAAGAAATTCATCAACTTATAACGATAAGCCTGAGCAAACTTTGACACTATGAACGACAAAATAAAATTCGCTATTAAAGTATCGCTTAGCCTGACTCTGGCTTATCTAATCCCGTTTGCCATGGGTTGGCCGCAAGCATCGACGGCCGCAACCACAGTGATGCTGATTGCATCCACAGGCAGTCGTCGTGAATCCCTCGCCAAAGGTACCTTACGTGTGTTCGGTACGTTGGTTGGCGCCGTCGTTGGCTTGTTACTGGTGGGATTATTTGCTCAAGACCGCTTGCTGTACATGCTGAGCGTGTCGGTTGTGGTCTCTTTCATTTTTTACTTCCGTAATGCCTACCAAAAAGATCCAACGCTACTCATGCTGACCGGCGTCATGACGCTGATGATGTCCAATGGCGGTGACGCAGAAGGTGCGTTTCTTTATGGCGTTGACCGCGCTTATATGACGGTGTTTGGGGTGGTGGTTTACACACTCGTGGGGACTTTCTTATTCCCGACCAAAACAGAACAAAACCTAAGACAACTCATCGAACAACTCAACCAAGCACAACGCGCGCTGTTCACCGCTGTCTTGCAAAATTTCGAGCAAAAATCGGCAGGGCAAGTTTCTCCTCAAGAAGAGGGAGTCGAAAATCCAGAAGCTGAAGAGCCACAACCTAGCGTGGATTCTCTTATCGAACAGATGTTTGCCGCCCAAAATGCGCTCGAACAGCGTTTTGCCACAGTCAGTGTGGAATGCAGCGACGTGTCGGCCTACATGAAAGAGTGGCGCTTGGCGGTTCATTTGAACAAGCAAGTAACGCAACAATTGACCGTCGCGGCGCACAGCCACTTTAGCCACCAGCAAGACCGTGAAAGCATCAGCAACTTTGATCAAGCCGTTGCGGAAATTGACGCGCTATTTGATACCTGCCAACAAGTCTGGGACGAAAAAGAGCCCGCTTTTCGTGCTCAAGAGTTCAAAGTCGAATACAACCAGGCGTTGCTTGAAGACGCGGCGCACCTAGAGAAAGGCTCTGCGCTTATGCTGGGGCACCTCTTGGGGCTCATGCATCAAAACTTGTCGCGTTTAGCGGAGAGCATTAGCTGCATTGACTCTGTGACGAACAATGTCTCCTTTGACGTGCCGCTGCCGAAACCGAAAGGCAAGTTTCTATGGTGGGACGCAGAAAACTTTAAAACCGCGGTCAAAACCTTTGTCACTTATTGGGTTGCAGGACTGATTTGGATTTATTTCAATCCACCAGGCGGCTACTCGTTCGTGGTCTTCTCGACCATGTTTATGTCTTTGCTGTCGTTCGTGCCTGTGCACCCGATTTTGTTGCTTGTGCTGTTCACTTTCGGCTTTTTGTTCGCGGTGCCTTCTTACGTCTTCATTCTTCCCCAATTGGATCTCGGGTTAGAGCTTGGCCTATTCATCTTTATCTACACTTTTATCGGCTTTTATCTGTTCAACGGGCCAGTGACGATTTTCTACATGGTGGGCTTGTTTGTTCTCGGTTTAGACAACAACATGTTCTATCACTTCGGGATCCTCATGACGATCATGCTGTTGTTCTACATGGTGGTGTTCATGATTATTTTCGCGCACTACTTCCCGTTTAGCTCACGACCAGAACACCTCTTTTTGACCATAAAAGAACGCTACTTCCGACATACCCGAGAGCTGTTCACTACCTATCAACAGCAGTCTAGCTCGGTTATTACGCTGCTCAAACGGGCCTTGCACTTGGTGACGCTCAATGTCTCATCGAAAAAGCTCAAAGTCTGGGGTTCGAAAATCAACCACAAACACTTTGACAAAACCACGCCAGAAGCGATTGGCGAGTTTAGCAAAGCGTGTGATGTACTCAGTAGTCATATCAACATCTTAATGGCCGCCGAGAAAAAGTTGCTGACCAATCCGTTGATTACTCAACTTCGCCAACAACACCGCGATTCCATCATTCCTTTGATGGCGGGCGCTTTAGCCAGCCATCAAGCAACACAAGAACTCGATTCCGTATTCGACCAATACAGTCAGGATTACCAAACATTCGAAGATAAACTGGAAGATTTTTTTAGTGAGTTGGATTTATCTGACTACGCTTATTCTGAGATAGCCGGTTTTTATATCTTGCTGAATTTAAAACGGAACGTGTTCGAAGCAATCAAGCATTGCAAGCAAACCTACGAGGATATCGATTGGGTGAACTTACAACAGAAGCGTTTTTAAAGGTGGGGATATGATGCTTCCAAAACTAACTAAACCAAGCCTCGCCATACTTTCTCTGATCGGACTCAGTGCGTGTACCACTGTAGGACCAGATTATGTTCATCCAAAGCAGGCGCCACTGCCAAGTGACTGGTCGGTGCAAAAAGCAGCCAAAGATACGCAGCAATCAGAGCAACAGCTACAACAATGGTGGCAGCAATTTAATGACTCAACTCTTAATCAGCTGGTTGAGTTGGCGAGCAAACAAAACCTCGATTTAGAAGCCGCAGGGCTACGAATTGTACAAGCACGTTCATTGCTTGGCATTTCGACGGGCTTGCAATACCCGCAAGTTCAAACCGTGTCAGGAAACCTAGCGCGTGCCTACGTAAATGATCAGGGCGTGAATAACGCCACTTTGTCGTTTGATGCTGCTTGGGAAATGGATGTTTGGGGCAAGTATGCTCGCGGTATTGAGTCGGCAGAAGCGGGTTACTACGCATCCATCGCATCGTATCACGACATCATGGTCACCATAACCGCCGAAGTGGCGCGCAATTACATCAACTATCGCACATTCCAAGAACGTATTTTGCTGTCTCGCCGCAATATCGAGATTCAAGAGCGTGTCGTACGTATTACTCAGGTGCAGTTCGACTCTGGCAACGTTACAGAATTGGACGTTCAACAAGCTAAAAACCAACTCTACACCACCAAAGCAGCGCTACCGAGCCTCGAAGTGGCGATGAAGCAGTCGCGCACGGCACTTGCTTTGCTGTTGGGTGTACTGCCTGAAGAAGTAGAGAAATTGCTGCAATCGGACGGTTTGACACAGCAAATTGCTGACTATGAAGCGCAGTTCAAATCGACAGGCAGAAAATCGGCGTTATCGGGCACCGACGAGCGCTCCATTGTGCCGCGCCCACCGCTGTTGGATACCCAAGTGGACGCAAACTTAGTGATGCGACGTCCAGATTTGCAAGTCTCTGAGATGCAAGCTCGCGCGCAGAGTGCGCAAATTGGCGTGGCGGAAACCGCTCTGTACCCAAGCTTTTCGTTGTTCGGTTCTATCGGTATCGACAGTACGGTTCCCGATGGCAGCAGTTTCAGTTTTAGCGATTCGCTCACCATGGTGGTTGGCCCAACGTTCAGTTGGAACATTTTCCAATACGGGCGCGTGAAAAATAACATTCGTTTCGAAGATGCTCGCTTCCAAGAAACACTGACTAACTACAACAAAAAAGTGCTGCAAGCCGTGAACGAAGTGACCAATGCGATCGAAGCGTATGACCTGTATTTGCAGCAAAAAGATTTACGTCTGCAATCGGTCAACTCTTCCATTCGTGCATTCAACATCTCCATGACGCAGTACGAAAACGGCCAAATCTCTTTTGAACGTCTGCTCAACTCGGTAGAGAAAATGACCCTTGCAGAAGACAGCTACGCAACGATCAAAGGCAATGTCGCGAACCAAGTGATCGCGCTGTACAAAGCGTTGGGCGGCGGCTGGCAGGCACAAACGGGGAAACCATTCCTTGAAGAATCCATCGCCAAGCAGATGCAAGATCGTACCGATTGGGACGGTTATCTGGATGAAGAAAACCGTACGTTGCCACCTTTGCCTATCGAAACACCGACGGAAAACGGCGATAAGAACAAAACGGAGGATCTCTAATGCCTCATGAACTCTCTTGGGGAGACATTTACTTTTCTCCCACGCTACTGGTGCTCTTTCTCGCCGTCACGGCAACGTGGATAACGGTGATGATATTGAACAAGACACGTCTGTCTCGCTTCATTGCTTTTCCGTCTCTGACGTTTATTGCCATCATGGTCGGTTATGTGGTGGCCATCGACAGCTTTTATATTCAATTTTAGGTGCCAAACAAGATGAAAAAACTATTCGTAATCGCACTCAATCTTGTCATTCTTGGTGGCGCAGCTTGGCTCGGCTATCAAAAATTTGAAGAGTATTTTAATAACCCTTGGACACGCGACGGCCAAGTGCGCGCGAACGTCATCAAAGTAGCTCCTCGTGTATCAGGCCCAATTGTAAATGTCGCGGTGCAAGACAACCAAGAAGTGAAAACAGGCGATTTACTGTTTGAAATCGACCCTGCGACTTACGAAGTTGCTTTGTCTCAAGCCGAAGTGGCACTAGAGCGCGCCATTGTTAGCTCTCGCGGTAAAAAAATCGAATACGACCGCCTTAAAGATATTCGCGCGAAAGACCGCGGCGCAGTTTCTCACAAGGATCTGATTCGTCGTGAAATCGCTTACGAAGAATCGCTACTGCAAATCAAATCTGCAGAAGAGCAATTAAAGTCAGCGCGCCTTAACCTCAGCTTTACCAAAGTTTATGCGACCGTCGATGGTTTTGTGTCTAACCTCGATATTCGAAACGGTACGCAAGCGGTCGCAAACCAGCCACTGCTGGCGCTGATCGACAAGAACAGTTTCTGGGTGTTTGGTTTCTTCCGTGAAAACCAACTCGCGCAAATCGAACCTGGCAGCCAAGCACGTGTCACTTTGATGTCTCACCCAGACACACCAATTGACGCAACGGTTGACTCTATCGGTTGGGGTATTGCGCCGAAAGACGGCACGGTCGGCTACAACCTTCTTCCAAACGTGAACCCTGTTTTTCAGTGGATTCGCTTGGCACAACGTATTCCGGTGCGAATCTCAATCCAAGAACTTCCAGAAGATGTTGATCTTCGATTCGGGCTTTCTGCGTCCATCATGGTGATGAAAGATTCATCGGCAGAAAATGAACAGTAACTAAGTGAGAAGAACCATGGTCATTGGTAAAAAACTCAAAAACATTAATGAAGAAAACAACTTCTTCTATCTAACTTTAGCGCTGGTGATTTTGTTGCTAGGGAGTGCGATGGCACAAGTGGTGGGTGAAGGCACGATTGAACACATACTGCAGGCGTTCACGGTTCTCACGTTCATTGTCTGTTTTGCCAGCCTTCGCTTCGACAAAATGTGGTCTCGTTTCCTCTATACCCTGTTTGGCGTTTGGGTTCTTGTGATTGTGATCAAGACCGTTTTCAACATCCGAGAGATGAATGTAGTGATGCTTGCCCTCACCTTCGCGTTCTTTTTCGGCACTTTTAAATCCATCGCAAGACAGATTCTTTTCACTGGTCACGTCAATAGCAACAAAGTCATTGGCTCAGTCGCGCTTTTCTTGCTGCTTGGTCTGATGTGGGCAATTGCCTATCTCATTCTTCTAGAGTTCTCGCCAACCTCATTCACTGGGATGAAAGCCATTTCTTGGGGGCAGAATTTCTCTAATGCGGCGTATTTCAGTTTCGTCACCTTAACCACGCTTGGTTATGGCGATATCAGCCCTCTAACACCTCTGGCTCAAGTCGTGGTGTATTTAGAGGCCATTACAGGTGTGTTCTATATGGCGATTGTTGTTTCAAGTCTCGTCAGTTCTAACATTGATCATCAGGTAAACAAAAATGGATAAACAATCGGTAAAAATCGACAGTAAGCTTTTCATCAGTAATATGGTGGAATCGGCAATACGCATTGGCTTGATCTTCGTCTTGCTGATGTTTACGTACGACATCATCAAACCCTTCATTCTTCCCGTTATTTGGGGTGCAATTATAGCCGTCGCTTTAATGCCACTTACAAAAAAGCTGGAGCGTGCATATGGCGGTCGCAGAGGCCTGGCAGCCACGACGATTGCTTTACTTGGTATTGCACTCTTAGTCACACCACTTGTTATGGTGTCAGGTTCCATTGTGGATGGTGCAACGCATGCGCTTGAAGTATTGCAAAACGGGCAAGTGAAGATCCCAGGTCCAAAACCTTCCGTTGCGGATTGGCCTGTCGTAGGTGATAAGCTCTATGAGGTGTGGACCCTATTCGCGACTAACCTTGAACAAGCGATTCAAACCTTTATGCCGCAGATAAAGTCCGCGCTCACTTCTTTGCTCGGCACACTTGGCGGTGTATTGGGAAGTTTACTGCTTTCAATCTTATCACTTGCGATTGCAGCAGGTTTTATGACGTACTCTGAATCTGCAGCATCAGGGCTAAGAACCATCGCTATTCGTACCGCTGGTGAAAACGCTAAAAGCTGGACCACGCTTATCGCAGCAACCATTAAAAGCGTACTGCTTGGCGTAGTCGGTGTGGCGGCGATTCAAGCGCTATTGATCGGTGCTGGTTTCTTTGTATTTGGCGTTCCGGCAGCTGGTTTGCTCACTCTGATTCTGATGATCTTGTGTATCGCTCAGCTACCGGCGCTGCTTGCCGTACTACCAGTGATTGGCTTTATGTACATGACTCAAGATACAACGACAGCCACCATGTTTACTGTCTGGGTAGTAGTTGCAGCTCTTTCTGAAAACCTGTTCAAACCAATGTTAATGGGACGTGGTGTCGACGTACCAATGCCTGTGATTCTGCTCGGTGCCATCGGTGGTATGCTTTTCTACGGCATCGTTGGTCTGTTCTTAGGTGCTGTTATCCTGGCGATTTGGTATGAGTTATTTGTTTGGTGGTTGAGCATTGAGAAAGCACAACAGCAAGAAGAAATGGCAGAACAACAAGACGCTTCTGATGACCAATCAGAGCCTGGACACGGTGCTGGCATATAATAAATCAATAAGTTAGAAAGAAATTTAATCTATAACTTATGATATCAAACCGCTCTATTGCAGCGGTTTGATTCTATTTGGATCACAGTTTCCCCGTAATAAATGCGATAAAAATGACGTTCTTGTTAAATTTTCATACTTCTTACACTTGGGAGTTGCAATCGGGCAATGAACGATGCACTCTCGATGACCACTAATTTGCTTAGGATAAAAACAATGAAATTGATCAAGCCTTTAACTTGTGCGCTTGCTCTCGCAATGAGTGGCATGGCATTCGCAGATGTAACCGTGAGTGTTCCTGACGACGTTTCAGTATTAGCGGCTAACGGTGAAAAAGCAGACCTTTCGGGTGGTTTTTTCGCCTCGGAAAGAACACTAACGTTACCTGATGGCGTTAACCAAGTCGTATTTCGCTTCGCCCCTTACTTTAACCAAGGTAATGACCGTTTAAGTGTTGAAAGCGATGTTATCGTTACACGATTTGACGCTGCCAATGCCGAGCTGACGCTACAAATGCCAGAATACCGCAACCTTCGCGATGCGGAAGAAAAGATCAAGGACTTAGATTGGAAACTGGTTGATGATTCAGGCAACACCGTCGCCGTTGAGCAAGACAAATTGATCAAACCGGGTATGCAAATCGGTCGTGATTACGTGCGTGAAGTGGAAAGCTACAACAAAACAGGCGGCGTTGCTGCTATCGCTGTTGCTGGTGCAGCCGTTGCTCAACCAGTCACACTACCAGCAAAGATTCCTGAAGATATGCAACAAGCAAGAGCGACTGCGGTTAAATCAGATTCGACAGCAGAAGAGATGCTGCACTTCTGGTACCAAAAAGCAGACGCAGAAACCAAAGCTCGCTTTAAAGCGTACGTTAATCAACAATAAGTCTGATTGACTCTATCGATATTAAAAAAGCCACTTCATGTGGCTTTTTTGATCGAACAAGCTAGGACGTTTGAACGACTTTGGTATTGGTGATCATCATGTGTTCAATATGGTTATATCAATTTAACCAAACGCTACCAGTAACGCTCATAGATGATATTGCCTCCTGTTTTAGGACGATACTTTTCCAACCCAAGATCTTGTAAGACTGGCAAGGTATCTTTGATCATCTGCGGGTTCCCACACATCATGACAAAACTACTTTGAGCAGAGAATGGCACATCAGCAGCGTTGGACAGTCTACCCGATTCGATGAGTTCGGGAATTCGACCTTGTAACTGGCCATCCACCACTTCCCTACTGACTATCGGGATGTACTTTAATCTGCCTTCATATCGTTGCTGTAGTTGCTCAATCAGATATTTGTAGACCAGATCTTTTTCGTAGCGAACCGCATGAACAAGCACAATTCGCTCATTATGGGGTGGTAAGTTTATATCATCCAGTAGCGATAAAAACGGTCCAATACCTGTACCTGTAGATAGCAGCCACAGATCATGAGCCTGTTTAGGAATAGAGTCGTGGATTAAGTCACCATGTGCGGTCTCACCAACATAAATACTATCACCAGATTTAAGCTTTTGGAGCCTTGGGGAAAGTTGTCCTTGAGGGTCCGCTACTATTAGGAACTCCAACCAATCGAACTGTTCGCTTGGTGCATTAACCACAGAGTAAGCACGGCTGATCGGCTTGCCTTCATCATCAAGCAAAGCAAGCTTGGTGAACTGGCCGGCTTTAAAGGTAAGAGGCGCGCCTGAGACCCTTAAACTGAACAGCTCGCCAGTCCAGTCAATGCGTTTTTCCACCTTGGCTAGATTGAAACCTTTCAGCTCAGTCATGAGACACCTCCTATTTGGTTACTCTTAGTTAAACTTACGCCTTCAACTCGATTATGTAAAGTTTCTAGTTTACATAATAAGATTGCCATTTCATTTCACATTTTAAAAACAATTTTATTACATATTAAATGATTACATCTAGAATAAATGCTCAAAGTGATAAGTCGCGTCGCAATTTGTGGCAATGCAGATGAAAAAGGAGCACTAAAAATGGACACACTGTTAAAGGACTTTCCCGTTATCACAGAGATCAAAGTCGCATGGGGTGAAATGGATGCTCTGCAACACGTCAATAACGTTGTCTATTTTCGCTACTTTGAGACGGCGCGTTTAGATTACTTCAACAAAATTAATCTGCTAGTCGACCTGCAAACCTCACAAATTGGACCAGTACTGAGCGAGACACAATGCCGCTACAAGCTGCCTGTCACTTACCCAGACACGTTATTAGTCGGCTCGCGCGTGATCGACATGCAAGAAGATCGCATCACGATGGAATACCAAGTGCTGAGTAAGAAGTGGGGTAAGATTGCGACCATCGCGACCGCTACTGGTGTGATGTTTGATTTTAAGAACAACGTAAAAGCGGCGATTCCAGACCACGTTCGCCAGTCGATTTTAGACTTGGAAGGAACTGTGGGTAGCACGCATCATTTAGAGTAGCAAGAAACGAGAGATTAAAGGCGAGGTTCTCGACAGCGATTCTTCATCGCTGTCGGGAATAACGTAGGGCTAATCTTCTAGACTACGCGATAAGAGAACTAGCGTCATTCTAGCAAGCCAAAGCGCGACGAAGAATCTACATACCGCTTGCTGCAGGCCATAGAGCTATGAATAAACTCAATACAATCTGAGGGTAGATTCTGAATCTCGCTTTAGACGTAATAGCAGAGCTACTCTTCCAGCCCACACGATAAGAAAAGTGGCGTCATTCTAGCGAGCCAAGGCGAGACTAAGAATCTACTTACCGTTTGCTGCAGGCCATAGAGCTATGAATAAACTCAATACAATCTGAGGGTAGATTCTGAATCACGCTTTAGACGTAACAACAGAGCCATTCTTAAAGCCCACACGATAAGAAAAGTGACGTCATTCTAGCGAGCCAAGGCGAGACTAAGAATCTACTTACCGTTTGCTGCAGGCCATAGAGCTATGAATAAACTCAATACAATCTGAGGGTAGATTCTGAATCACGCTTTAGACGTAACAGCAGAGCCATTCTTAAAGCCCACACGATAAGAAAAGTGACGTCATTCTAGCGAGCCAAGGCGAGACTAAGAATCTACTTACCGTTTGCTGCAGGCCATAGAGCTATGAATAAACTCAATACAATCTGAGGGTAGATTCTGAATCACGCTTTAGACGTAACAGCAGAGCGACTCTTCAAGCCCACACGATAAGAAAAGCTGCGTCATTCTAGCGAGCCAAAGTGAGACTAAGAATCTACTTACCGCTTGCTGCTGACCATAAAGCAGTTAGCAAAACGTCTCGATATACAGCGCTTCGACTTTGTCCCGCGCCCATTGCGTTTTACGCAAAAACTTCAGAGAAGATTTGATCGACGGATCTTTCTTAAAACAGTTCACTCGAACGCGCTCATACAGGCCATTCCAACCAAAGTGTTCAACAAGTCGGGTGACGATTTTTTCTAAACTCAACCCATGCAGAGGGTTATTCGGCTGTTCGTTGCTCATGTTGTTGATCCAGTAACGATGTAAGTGGCGGGCTAATCTAACTCAAAGTGACCACTTAACCTAATGTTTTCACCTTCAAAGGCGTTTAGCTTGAATTACTTTGCTCATCTCCCCTATAGTAGCTCAAACTTCACAAACATCCTTTTCACGATGAAAGCCCTCAACGACCTCAATATTTTTGTCGAAACAGCGCGCCAAGGCAGCTTTTCAAAAGCCGCTAACAGCATGGACATGACACCTGCCGCCATTAGCGCATCGATTAAGCGTCTTGAAGGGCAAATCGGTTTCCCGCTGTTTGTGCGTTCTACCCGAAGCCTGCGTTTAACCTCAGAGGGCGAACTATTTTTAGACAAAACCACGCAAGCGTTGGCAACATTGCAAGAGGGGTTGGAGCAGATCTCAAGTGCGCGCGGGGAGTTGTCTGGTCAGCTGCACATTACTGCACCCTCCGATTTTGGTCGCAATATGTTGCTCGATTGGGTGGATGAGTTCATCGATCTCTACCCAAATGTTTCCATTAAACTAGAGCTGTCCGATAGCTTGACGGATATGTACACCAAGCCTGTCGATATTGCTATTCGCTACGGCGAGCCGGCCGACTCCAATCTGGTCGTGTTGGCTTTGTGTGGGTCAAACGAACGGATATTATGTGCATCGCCAGAGTACGTAGCTACACATCCAGAACTCACCTCTCCTGCCGATTTAACGCAACACAACTGCTTGTGCTATATGGTCGCGGATTCGGTCTACAACAAATGGACGCTCACGCGTGACGGCGAGAAAGAACAAATCGTGGTCAGCGGTAACTTGATGAGCAACGATAGTGACTTGCCACACCGGTTAGCGATCAAAGGCAAAGGCATTGCGAATAAATCATTGATGGACATCAGCCGAGACTTAATCGAGGGAAGATTGGTGCGAGTGTTACCAGAGTGGGATTGCGGCCCAGTGCCACTCTACATGGTGTGTGCCGATCGTCGCTTACTGACGCCAACGATTCGGACTTTCCGCGACTTTATCCAACAAAAATGCTGCCAACAACGCGCCAACGTGCTGGCAACCTTCTGTCATTAGGCGATAAATCGAAGAGGACGAATCTGGGTATATTCAACCCAATCGTTCTCTTCTAATGTTTCAAGAAACGTCGACATGTGCGGGCTTTGCAAATGCTTATCCAAGGCCTCTTGCGATGCCCAAATCTCTTGGAACATAAATAGGCCTTCAACTTTTTCGTCGAGATACAACTCGTATTGGCAACAGCCTTCTTCTTGACGAGTTGGCTCTAGTAAACCAGCAAGCAAATTCACCACCTGATCCTTACTATCTGGATAGGCTTTCACTTCTGCAACTAAGTGGATCATCGTTTTATCACTCTTTTGCGATTTATATATTGATTACAGGGTTCTACGTCACCTGTAAGTAAGCTCGAATTAGATCTCGGTGAATACGGTTTCTGCGTCCCAGCGAGACTTTGGCATTTTCGCGTTGAAGTCATCTTCCGCGTGGTAGCCAAGCGGCACGATCACAACACTGGTGTAACCTTTTTCACGCAAGCCAAATTCTTCATCCAGCACTTTGGGATCAAACCCTTCAATTGGCACTGCATCAATTTCTAGCGTCGAAGCACCCAACAGCAACGTACCCACGTTGAGGTAAACTTGTTTCTCCATCCAATGGTTCGCATCTTTCAGATCAAAACGGTGCATGTTCACAAAGTAGCTACGACCACCGCGCACAGCCGCTTTCGCTTCTTCGGTTGGGAATCGGCCATCTTTTTCTTCTTGCGCCATTAGCGCTTCAATGTAGTCGTTATCAATGCCTGTTTTTGCACAAAACACCAATACGTGAGAAGCGTTGAGAATCTTCGCCGCGTTAAACGCGTAATTCTCTTGCGCCGCTTTAGCGATGCGCTGTTTGCCTTCTTCTGTGCTTGCCAGAATGAAATGCCAAGGCTGGGAGTTCACACTCGATGGACTAAAACGAATCAGCTCTTTAACTGCGTCGATTTTTTCTTGAGGTAGCTTGCGCGTTGGGTCAAACACTTTCGTTGAGTAACGAGATTTTGCAGCTTGTACGATATCCATGAGGTTCTCCAATTAATGAATTTAAGCTGTGTAACAGCATAACCTCATGAGATAAAGGGAAAAACCGATTTCGATTAAAAACATTTTCAAAATAAATTTGAAAATAAAACGATAAGAAAGGCTTTGAGCGTTCTCACTGAACTTCTTCATCTTTTCGGCAATAATGCTTGTTTGCTCGCAACCAAACTCAACTCATGCAGCCTCAAGATAACGTTATTACATCCTTTCTGTGTAAAAAGCTCGGTCACAATCACCTGAGAATTGCCGGCGAATATTGGCACATTGAGAAGTTGGTTGCCTTGCAATGCATGATGTTGAAGGAAGCGCCTGACCTCCAAGAAGGCCTGCTGTGGTGGAGTAAAAGTGTTTCATTATTCGACCGCCGTTTGTACGTCACATTTCAACATGGTGATGCCCAAATCCATCTGCAAGTAGAATGCAGAACGGCCGATATGCCAAATTGGGCGGAGTCGGTGTTTGGCTTGCTCAAAATGCAGTTGGAAATGCTTGAGCTAAGCGAATCAATACAGGTACAGGTTCACGCCAACAATCCACTCGCGGCCGATATTTTTCTAGGGGAAACGCGAGATTCTAAAACGAGTTCAAGCGTGTTTGACTTGGTGAAACATGTTTATTTGCTGCTTTCTCACCAGCCAATTGAACAACCAGAATTGCTGAGTGTTTTGAACGCCTTGTTCATCAAAAACAGCAATTACGCGCTCAAGTTAGAGCAAGCGGCAAGGCAACTGGGCGTCTCCAAACGCACCTTGCAACGTCGACTACAAGAAAAACAAATGAGCTACTCTCAATGCGTTGATTTCGCTAAAAGAAAGCAAGCACTCACTTTGCTCGCCGACACCCAACTCACGACGCAGCAAATCGCCTATCAACTTGGTTACGAAGAACCATCGAACTTTCACCGCACTTTTCGTCGTTGGTATCCGTTTTCACCCATGCAGTATCGCCAACAATGTTTGGATAACCGAACTCAGCTAAATCAGCAACCGATCCGCTTGTACTACGCCAAAGCCAATACCTTCGACGATAACCACATCGACCAACCTGTCGGCAAAATCTGGATGGAAGTGGACAATATTGCGTTTGAGAAAGTGGTCTCGGTAGAATGCCGTGACCGTGATGGCGCATGGCGGCGCTACCCCGCCTTCTTCGAGCGTTTTTTAAGTCATGGCACCGAACTCTGGGCAACGACCGAACTTCCGGTAGCGCATCCCCTTACCTTTCGCCTGTGTTATGAAGTCGATGGGGAACGTTACATTGAGAATAACCACCAGCGTGACTATGTGGTTTCTAAAGGGCTTTTAATTGGCGCAACGGAATACATTGTCCCGACTCGGCAGCTTATTAACATTGGGGCGCAATACACGCTCTTTATCGAACTGGCATGCCGACTTGAAAACGTTGCGAGGATTGACTGTTACGTCGATGATGACCCCACACCTCACGCAATGCGCTTGACCAAACACTCGCTACATTATGCTTGTTGGGTGCTGCAATTATCGCTCACTCAAACTGCAAAGCAGTGCCGTTTCCGCCTTTATGATGAATCCGACAACGAGCTCGCGAAAGAGCATTACCCGATACAATATCCTATTGTGCAACCGCTCAATTAAAACTGTCGGTCAGATCAAAGTCGCCGCTTCGTGACATCATTTCACGTCTTTTTTGGCGTGAAATGACACCCTCAATTTCAAACCTTTGCTTTATCGTTTCTGCATTGCTGCATAACGGAGGCAAAAACTGTGTTTGAAACTCTACCTAACCCAATGAATAAAATAAAAATACTTCCTTTAGCGATCGCTCTTGCTCTTTCTGGCTGTGGAAGCGACGAAACCACACCAATCGATACAGGCAGCCACGTGGCATCTCCTGATTGGCAAGATCAAATCATTTACTTCCTGATGATCGACCGTTTTAACGACGGCGACAGCGCTCTTAATGAGCAAGGGCAAAACGAATTCGATCCGACTTCGGATAAAAAATTCAGCGGCGGCGACCTCGTTGGTGTGAGTGATAAGTTAAGCTACATCGAAGATCTCGGTGCCACATCGATCTGGATTACTCCGCCAGTTGCTAACCAATGGTGGGATGCAGAGCAAAACTACGGCGGCTACCACGGGTACTGGGCGCGCGATTTCCAAAAAGTGGATAAACACTTTGGTGACATGGAAAGCTACCAAGCGTTAGCACGCGAAGTGCATGCGCGTAACATGTTCTTAATTCAGGACATCGTGACCAACCATGTAGGCAACTTCTTTACCTACGATGATCCTTACAGTTATGATCCAAGCCTACCTTGCCAAGGCTTCCGTTTGATTAAAAATGCACTACCCGCCGGGCAAGAGCTGCCGTACCCCCTCAACATGAACGAGTGTAAAACAGACGGCACAGGCAGCTACCACTGGACGCCAACCATCACCGACCACAACGATCCGGTACAAGAAAAAACCTGGCAGCTCTCTGATTTGGATGACCTTAATACGTCCGGTCCTGAAGTACGCGCTTATCTAAAAGAGAGCTACCGAAAATGGATTCGCGAAGTCGGCGTCGACGGATTCCGTATCGATACGGTGAAGTTTGTTGAACACGATTTCTGGAACGATTTCCTACACGCCGACGATGGTGTGATGACGCAAGCGGTTGATACCGGTCGTGACAACTTCCTCACTTTTGGTGAAGTATTCGAAACATCTACGCCATACAACACCGAAGGCGAAGAGAAGATGCTGACTTACATCGGTGAAAGTGGCTCACCGAAACAGCTAACCTCGGTACTGAACTTCCCATTGCAAGCGACCATGACGCGCGTATTTGCATCAGGACAACCGACCGACTATTTACGTTTCCGTCTTGAGAAAATGATGGAGATGTTCCCAAATCCATACATCATGCCGAACTTCATTGATAATCACGACATGCCGCGTTTTCTGTCGCAAGGTAGCGTGAATGACATGAAACAAGCACTGATCACCATGATGAGCGTGCCGGGTATTCCTGTGATTTACCAAGGTACAGAACAGGCGATGTCAGCGGCGCGCGATGCGATGTTTGCTGGCGGCTACCGTGAAGACGGCGACTACGTAGACTCATTCGACCAAAACAGCGAGATGTACTTGTTCATCCAAGAGCTTGCTAAGTTACGTACCGAAAACAAAGTCATGACACGCGGCGAAATGAAAGTGATTGGCAGCGATAAAGCCGGCGCCGGTGTGTTCGCTTTTACCCGAACGTTGGATAACGACGAAGTCTTAGTGGTAATGAACACATCGAATTCCCCGATGTTGATGAACCAACTCGATGTAGAGCAAGCGGGCGGCACTGTTTTCCAACAACAAATCATGTCGAACTGGGCAGACGCTCCGGAGAAGCTAATCGCAGATGAAAACGGTCACGTAACCCTTGAGCTACCAGCCAAATCTGCCGTGATTTACTCGAAAACTAACGACACCCAATCGGTAGATACACCAGACCTCAACATCCAACTAGCGCAGGATTGGGAAGGGCAAACCATCACAGATGACATCGTGATTGCTGGTACTGCTAACGCCAACGAGAAGTTGAACCTCGTCATCGATGGTAACTTGGAAACAGCGCAAACCATTACTGTAGGCGCTGATGGTCAGTTTAGCGTCACGCTGTCGACTCGTCATTTTGCGATTGGCGAGCAACAGCACCGCTTCGCGATTTATTCCACCGAGAAAAAAGCAGGCATCGAGGACGTGAGTTTTGTCTCGAACCTAAACTGGTCAAACACGCCGGATGACACCATTGATGACGCAGGTGATGCGCAAGACGGCACTGGCGGTCCTAACGGTAACTACTCATTACCAACCGATCCAACGTTCGACAAAGACAACAGCCAACTCGCAATCAACAAAGCAGAGGTGTTTACCGTTGGCAGTAACGTACGTTTGACCTTCACCATGGACAACATCACCGACACTTGGTTGCCACCAAACGGCTTCGACCACGTGGGTTTCACCATCTTTATTGATTTACCTGAAGAAGCCGCAACTAACTTGTCTGAGCTACCGAAGATCAACGCTTCTATGCCAAGCGGAACCTGGAGTCGTAATGCGGTTGTTTTTGGCTGGCAAAGCTCGATTTACAAAACCAAAGGAGCAAATGCGACGACATGGGGAGAAGCGGTCACGCCAGCACCAACAGTGACAGTAGACAAAGCCAATAACACTATTTCGATGGACTTTGCGAGTGACGCGCTGGGTCGACCTGATTCACTGGATGGCATTCGATTCTATGTGACGACTTGGGACTTAGACGGCCTTTCGGCAACTTACCGTCCGCTAGAACAAAACAAAGGCCCTTGGAACTTCTCCGGTGGCGCATCGGATGAAAGTAAGATTTGGGACGATTTACCAATCATCACCTTGTCGGAATAAACCGTTAAATAAGACACCGCCCAGCGTTTAGCTGGGCGGTCATCAACCAAAGAATGCAGAAAGACACTTCTCTAGTTTTTATTCTAGTTAAAGAACGATTTCACCCACAGCACCAGACTGTCCCAAAGCTGAGCGAACCACGAGCCCTCTTCTACCGCTTGGCTGCTGACTAAGGGATAACTCGCCACGGTACTGTCATCGCTTTTCCAAACGACCTTACCAATCTCATCCCCTTGCGCGATCGGTGCAATCAATGGTTCATTTAACACCACACTCTTATCAAGCCCAGCCGTCATTGAACGAGGCAGAGTGAGATAGGCATCATTAGCGAAGATCGCCTCAACTTGATTGGCATTTCCCTTCCAAACGCGAACTTTAGACTCAACCTGCCCTTGTTTGGCAACTTGTTTGGTGTCATAAAAACGAAAACCATAACTGAGCAAATTCTTGGATTGGCTCGTTCGAGCCTGTTTACTTGGCGTGCCCATCACTACCGAAATCAACCGCATTTTCCCTTCTTTGGCGGAGCTCACCAAACTGTATCCCGCATTGCTGGTGTAACCGGTTTTGCCCCCGTCGACGTCAATGGAATTGTCCCACAGTAATTTATTGCGGTTGTACTGCGTAATGTCGTTCCACTTGAAGACTTTCTCACTATATAGCGCATACACAGCGGGAACATCGTTGATGATCGACTGCATGAGTTTTGCCATATCGGTGGGTGAGGTTTGGATGCCTTCACTATCGAGACCATGGGAGTTTACAAAATAAGTGTCTTGCAGCCCTAACTTCTCAGCCCAACCATTCATCAAGGCGACAAAGCCGCGTTCACTGCCAGCTACGTGCTCAGCCAGTGCAACGCACGCGTCATTACCCGATTGGATGATCACACCGCGCATTAAGTTCGCAACACTAATTTCATCTTTCGGTTTGATGAACATTTTAGAAGATCCGGGAAACTTGGCCGACCACGCGTTTTCGCTCACGGTGACAACATCATCCCATTTCAAACGCCCCGCTTTGATTTCTTGTCCAACGACGTAAGCGGTCATCAACTTGGTTAAACTAGCCGGAGCAAGGCCTGCTCGCCCGTTATGCTCGGCAATAATGGCACCGGATTGAAAGTCCATTAATACGTAACCTTTCGCCTTTAATTGAGGTGGGTTGGGCGTAACAACGGCAAAAGTAGGTACGCTTATTAAACAAGTCACAATAATCCATCGAGCCAGTGACACTTTCATCCGACTTCCTCCATGCTCTCACTTTGTCGCAACTCTATTGAGCATAGCTCACTCAACCAGTTGCACCAGTCGCTAATCGTTTCATTTTCTTGAACTTACATTGATTTGACCAAGGTATAGAACTGACGAAGCGATTTGGAAATAGCATTGGTTCTTCACGCCATTCGCAGTAAAGTAGCGCTACCCATCAATAAGGAAATAAAGATAACAATGAACGCTCAATCATTTATCGACGCAGGATTGCATTACACTCCCCACAGTTTTACCGTTCCTCTGGATTACCAAAACGTGAGTAAAGGCACCATTGAAGTCTTCGCTCGTGCGGTTTGCCTAGTTGGCGATGAAGAATCGACCAAACCTTGGTTGGTTTACTTTCAGGGCGGGCCAGGCTTTCCCTCTCCGCGTCAAAACGGCAATAACGGCTGGGTAAAACGCGCGCTGCAAGAGTACCGAGTTTTGCTTCTCGACCAGCGCGGTACGGGCAATAGTTCGATGGTTAATCATCAGACTCTGGCTCATTTCACGCCGCAACAACAGGCCGAGTACTTAAGCCACTTCCGAGCGGATAACATCGTGCGCGACGCGGAATACATTCGTGAGCAATTTGGCGTCGAAAAATGGGCGATCTTAGGTCAAAGCTTTGGTGGATTTTGCTCCCTCACCTATTTGTCTTTGTTCCCAGACAGCTTGCTACAAAGCTACATCACAGGTGGCGTGCCATCAGTCTCGCGTCATGCCGACGATGTGTATGAAGCCACCTTCAAACGCACCATGGAGAAAAACCAAGCGTTCTTCCAACAATTTCCCAATGCACAGCAACTTTGCCAAAACATTGCCAATCACTTATTGGAGCAAGAAGAGTTTCTGCCAAATGGTCAGCGTTTTACTGTCGAACAGTTCCAACAAATTGGGATTAACTTTGGTGTCAGTGATACCTTCTTGCCAACTTATTACTGGCTAGAAAGTGCATTGATTGAAGTGAACGGCAAACAACAACTTCGTTATGAGTTCTTGAACGATATGTTGGCGCAGCAAAACTTCCAAACCAACCCGATTTACGCCATTTTGCATGAATCGATTTATTGCCAAGGCTTTGCGTCAAATTGGAGTGCACACCGTGTTCGCCAAACCCGACCAGAGTTTAATTATGAACCTGGCAAGCCATTTTACTTTACGGGGGAAATGGTCTTCCCATGGATGTTCGATCAATACGTCAACCTCAAGCCACTAAAAGATGCCGCTGAAATATTGGCCGCGAAAGAAGATTGGACTGCGCTGTACGATCAAACACAACTGGCTCAAAACAAAGTGCCTGTCAGTTGCGCCGTTTACGCCGATGATATGTTTGTGGAAATGGATATCAGCCGAGAAACGCTCGCGTTAATCCCAAACTCAAAAGCGTGGATCACTAACGAGTACGAGCACAACGGTTTACGTGCCGACGGTGAGCGCGTTTTAGATAAGTTAATTGCGATGGGGAATCAAACCGCCGCTAATTTGAAATAAATACTATAAAAACGCCTCTTCTAGAGGTAAGAGGCGTTTCATTCCTACCATCTTGTTTTTACGAATCTCTTACGCGCTTGGTCATACGTTTCGTCATCACCCGGTAGCCCATTTTATGATAGAAATCCTCACCTTCATGGTTAAATGACGCCACGGTTAAGCCGATTTCTTCTATTCCTTGAGCACACAAATCACTTTCCATCTTATCCATCAGCGATAAACCTATTCCTAAGTTTCGATGGTTCTCTGAAACAATAAGCTCATTAATAAAGCCAACGCGTTTTTCTGGTGAAATCAGCGACTGAACGTTACGAACCGAACCAGAGATAAAACCGACGACCTTTCTTTGCGAGCAAGCAATAAAAGCGCTCACGCTCCCGTCAAAATACTTTTCGAAGGTGCTATATGATTCTCTTAGTTGCGCCAATTCCTTGGGTGGACGATAGAAGTTCGGTTCAGCTTCATAGTGCGATGTATCGAGTTCAACGAGTAATTGTTTGAGCAAGGGAGCATCTTCTTCCCTCAGCCGCCTGATATAAAACTGCTGCATGTCCTTTCCTTGCCAACTGATCCGATTATTATTTTGTGGCTCTTGCGCACAACTTTAATGAAGAGCCGAAGAAGGAGTCACAGTACAAATTTAAACCAAAAGTGTCGAGTTCAACTTACCTTGTTCTCTACAATTAATGCTTATAATTTGAACACATAGCGGCTTCACCTGCGGACATGCTCCCCCTATCAAAGACCGCCAGGCCCCGCCTACTCATAATATCCATATAATTTGTCCGTATTTCCGACTAATTTAGTCAGGTATACTTCGTGCCGCTAAAATTTTAAGGTCGTTGACCAGCTGTATTTTTAAAGGAAACCTCATGAGTCAGTATGTAGTTTGTGCGCTGTACAAGTTTGTTGAGCTGAATAACTATCAAGAACTACGCGAGCCATTACTTGCGTTGATGGAAAAACACCATATTCGCGGAACATTACTGCTGGCAAGTGAGGGCATCAACGGCACTGTTGCCTCTGATCGTGCAGGTATTGATACGCTACTGGAGTGGCTAAACAACGAGCCTCGTTTGACAGGCACCGTATACAAAGAGTCGTACTCTGAGACCCAGCCATTCAATCGCACCAAAGTGAAACTGAAAAAAGAGATCGTAACATTAGGTGTTGAAGGCATAGACCCTCGCCACGTAGTGGGTACTTACGTGAAACCTCAAGAGTGGAACGATCTTATTGCTGATCCTGAAGTGTTTGTTGTCGATACACGTAATGATTACGAAATCGAGATCGGCACATTCAAAGGCGCTGTAAACCCAAATACTGAAACCTTTCGTGAATTCCCAGACTATGTAAAAGAAAACATGGACCCGGAAAAGCATAAGAAAGTGGCGATGTTCTGTACCGGTGGTATCCGCTGTGAGAAATCAACTGCTTACATGAAAGAACAGGGCTTTGATGAGGTCTACCACTTAGAAGGCGGCATTCTAAAGTACCTTGAAGAGGTACCAGAGGAAGAGAGTATGTGGGAAGGCGATTGTTATGTGTTTGACGGTCGTGTTGCAGTCAACCACCAGCTAGAAAAAGCAGATTACGATTTATGTAACGCTTGTCGTCTACCGATCACTGAAGAAGACAAACAGTCAGAAATGTTCGAGCAAGGCGTGAGCTGTCCGAAATGTCACGGCACACACTCAGAAGAACAAATTGCTCGATTCCGCGAACGTGAAAAACAAATTGTTCTTGCAGAACAACGAGGCGAGCAGCATGTTGGTGGCGAAAGTGCCAAGCAAAGAGAAGCTCGACGTGCCGCTAAGTATGCACAAAAAGACGCTCAGCGTAAACAAGACTAAGCTCGACCCTAATTCTATTTTAAGCGAGCTGCCGTAAGGTGGCTCGCTTTTACTATGCACCAACACTCTTTCAATACAATTTTGTATCTCTCACCAAAACCTCTAGTTGATTGTCTCTTTTGCCTTCGGGTAGCCCCACCATCTCATCATAAGCACTTTGATGTACTAAAACCTGCTTATTTGCTTTGATATTCTTGCACTTCTTTTGCATCTCGATAAGGGAATGAGCCCTCAAAAAGATACCGTTGTCGTCAGTGATGAATTGCGCTTTCCCATCAACTACGACAGATGCTTGATACAATGCGAGATCAAGCGAGTGAATGATCAATTTATCTACGTAGAAGAACTTTTCTAACTTACTCAGTGGTATCGACATATCTCACCTCCTTGTGAGCAACCTCTACGTTTTAATGAACAAAACCGATCATTAGGTGAGATCTCTTCGGATCATTTGCGTACAACATCGGAAACAAAGAGGATTCCGATGCAAACAATCAATGTCGTGTGGTTAAAGCGAGATTTAAGACTGACTGACCACCAGCCCTTAACACAAGCATTGTCGTCAAAGCACCCAACGGTACTTTTATATATTGTTGAACCGTTGCTGTTAAACAACCCTCACTATTCTGAGCGTCACTGGCGATTTGTTTGGCAATCATTGCAAGACATGAATGAGACGCTCAAAGCCTATGGACACCGCATCACGGTTCTGTTTGGCGATGCCTTAGCATGTTTTCAATCAATTCAAATGCAATATCAAATCAACGCTGTGTTTTCTCATCAGGAAATAGGGCTCAACTGCACCTTTGAGCGCGATAAGCAAATTGCCGACTGGCTGCATGAGCAGAACATCACGTGGTTTGAGTTCGAGCACGGTGCTGTTATTAGAGGAGCAAAAGACCGGCAGGGTTGGGACAAACATTGGGATTTGGTCATGAGATCCTCCATAAGCCCTCTTGATCTGCAGACCAACTTGTTGCATTCATTGGATGCAGAATCACTCGGCTGCGCGTTTTCGCCACCTTCATCCTGGCTATCAAAATGCAAAGGAATGCAAACGGGAGGAAGCCAACTCGCTTGGAAAACACTGGAGGACTTTTTCAATCGTCGAGGTCGTGATTACTATCGAAGCATTTCTAGTCCCACAGCCTCACGTACAGCCTGTACTCGCCTTTCTCCATACCTCGCTTGGGGTAATATATCCTTGCGTGAAGTTTATCAGTACCTATTGAAACACTGGCAAGTTGTTGGGTTTCGTCGCAGCTTAATTGCGTTGTCTTCACGGCTGCATTGGCACTGCCATTTCATACAGAAATTCGAGTCGGAATACGACATGGAGTTTTACTGTGTTAACCGGGCTTACGAATCGTTGATTAAACAAAGTAGCACTTTCGATGAAGAAAAGTTAGCAGCATGGAAATCTGGATATACTGGCATACCTTTGATCGATGCCTGTATGCGCTGTTTGCATCAGACTGGCTATATAAACTTTCGCATGCGTGCCATGCTGGTTAGTTTTCTCACTCATCACATGAACATGGATTGGCGAACTGGCGTGACGCATTTAGCGCAACTATTCCTCGACTTTGAGCCTGGTATTCATTACCCACAATTCCAAATGCAAGCCGGGGTAACTGGGACCAATACAATCCGGATTTACAACCCGGTTAAGCAAGCCCAAGAACATGACCCTGATGGCGCGTTCATCTATAAATGGGTGCCTGAATTGCAAATGGTCCCCACCCCACTATTGTTCGAGCCCTGGACAATGACACAGATGGAAACCGTCATGTACCACTTGAAACCGGATAGCCGTTACCTAGCGCCTATTGTCGACCTAAATAGCGCAGCTAAAGACGCAAGGGAGCGTCTATGGGCATGGCGGAAACGGGCCGATGTAAAACAAGAAGGCAAACGGATTTTAACGCGACACGTGAGGCCATCGAAAGAAAGCAGGGCTCGTTGATCATCTTTTCATTTAGATGCGTACAAACGAAGACATTCTCTAGGGAAACCGTTGTACCCCCAACTCGTAAGGAACACATTATGTTTAAACGTATCTTGGTTATCACGGCTACATTGATGGCGACTTTATCTTTTATGCTTCCCGTCAAGGCTCATGAGCATGGCATGATGAAGGGTGATATTGTCGACGTTGCCACTGAAAACGGCTCTTTCAATACACTTGTCGCTGCAGTGAAAGCGGCTGATCTATTCGATACACTCAAAGGAGAAGGCCCATTTACTGTTTTTGCACCAACGGATGACGCTTTTGCAAAACTGCCTGACGGTACAATCGATATGCTCTTAATGCCGGAAAACAAAGACAAGTTAGTATCCATTTTGACTTATCACGTCGTCCCAGGGAAAGTAATGGCTGCCGATGTTGTTAAGCTGGACAAAGCAACTACGGTTCAGGGGCAAGACGTGATGATTAAAACCATGGGCGACAAAGTCATGGTCAACGATGCAAATGTAATGGCAACCGATGTGAAAGCTAAAAACGGCGTCATTCATGTTATTGATACCGTCATTATGCCTAAATAACATGATTCAGAGGGCGGTATATTCCGCCCTTTAAACGGTGCTTCTTCTATCCTTAATACTGCCCCTTCCCTACCTTCGACCCAACAACCAATCACTCATTCACTCCAACTATCAAAAAGACAAAAACAACATCAAAACCAATATCTTAGAAACAAAAAAGCACAATATCAATGAGGTTGGCGTACCGTTACCTTTCAATTTGAGAACATGATTCCATGTCAGTGTCGTTTACTTTTCCACATGTAAATTCTTGAGCTAAATTTTGGCTGCTCAATCACATTTCGGCAAACCATTCGAAAGGGTGGGACGCAAAGCTTCCGGTCTGTCAGCATTCCATCATCAAAAGTAATGCTCATGATAGCGGGGTTGCCATGTTGCAACACTACATTATCCAAAGTATGGATTCATGCAGCGTTGCTTCATGCTCAGCATGCGCCGAGGTGTGACATTAATTTGTCAGCCATAACAGAGGACATGTGATGAAATCCTTCCCAACCAAATCCGTACTTGCATTAGCACTTGCAAGCATTAGCTCAAGTGCTGCGGCTCACGGCTACGTATCAGAAACCAATGATGGTGTCGCTGCAAGTCGCGCGGCACTATGTAAGTATCCAACACCTGATACTAACGAAAAAAATAATAACTGCGGTGCCATTCAATACGAGCCACAAAGTGTTGAAGGTCCTGATGGTTTTCCACAAACAGGGCCTCGCGATGGAAAAATAGCAAGTGCTGAAACCGCTCTAGCTGCCGCTCTTGATGAACAAACTGCCGACCGCTGGGTTAAACGTCCTATTCAATCAGGTACACAGACTTTTGAATGGACATTTACCGCTAACCATGTGACGCGTGACTGGAAATATTACATCACCAAACCTGATTGGAACCCAAATGCCTCACTATCACGCGACTCGTTTGATCTGACTCCTTTCTGTGTAGTCGATGGCAATATGGTTCAACCTCCAAAACAGGTGAGCCATCAATGTAATGTGCCTACGCGCGAGGGGTATCACGTCATTCTGGCGGTATGGGATGTTGGCGACACAGCGGCTTCATTTTATAACGTGACCGATGTGAAATTTGATGGCGACAGTCCAGTCATTCCAGATTGGACGCAAGGCGGTCAAATTATTCCGACGATGGATTTAAATGTTGGAGATTCGGTTTATACGCGCGTATTTGATCAGGCGGGTGAAAACATAGCTTATCGAACCGAGCTAGAAATTACCGATGCAGTCATGGGCAAAGCGAAAAACTGGTCTTACGCTCTAGCAACGAAGATCAACCAAGAGCAAACTAAACTGCAAGCTGGACAGTATACCGAGGATAAATTCACTCCTGTTTATGGTACTAATCCGGTGTATCTGCAAGCTAATAGCGGCCTTGAGCGTGTAGAAATCGGCTACAAGATAGAAACTCCCGCTCCAGAGTACTCACTCACAGTAGATGGCTTAGCAGACGAGTATATCATTGAGTCAACACCGACAACGTTGGATCTGACACTAACTGCTGAAGGCGATTTAAACGCAGAACTCACCGTGTACAATCACCACCGTGAGCCACTTGCAAGCTGGGCAGACGAAATGAAAGACGGCTCGGTGGAGGCTGTATCGCTCGCTTTAACCAAATCAGAGCCTGGTCACCATATGCTCGTGACTCGTATTAAAGACAAAGATGGCAACTTGGTGGATCAGCAAACGCTCGACTTTCACTTAAAAGAAGAGTCAGTAACGCCACCACCATCTGGCGAGTACGATTTTGTCTTTCCTGAAGGGCTATCTAGCTACACGGCGGGCACAAAAGTGCTTGCAAGCGACGGTGCCATTTACCAATGTAAACCCTTCCCATACTCTGGTTACTGTGTACAGTGGAAAGAAAGCGCAAACCAATACGAACCAGGAACAGGTTCACACTGGGAAATGGCTTGGGATAAAGTCAACTAAATCGCCCTTTGAACGTTAAGTAAAAAGAGCCTCGCTATGAGGCTCTTTCATTATCAAACGCAAAAATGGCAGTTTTCCCGATCTAAACCATGAACACCTGACAAATTAGCCAAATGAGCCCGCCCTTCAATCAGCCCCATTTCATAACCTTCCAATAGGACGGTTTGTCGCATTGATAAGCGCTGAACAGGAAAATTATCTGGTGGTGCAATCACTCTGACATGCGTTCCCGGTGGAGGATTACGAATAAATTCCAACGATTGATTGTAGTTATCTGCACGTCTTAACATCGCGTCCGCCATTTTAGGATGTTCGGCAAATAACTTCTTCATCAGCCATGTGGTTTTTACTGGCTTCTTGGCATAATTCAGCGGGTGAGAAAGCACAACGGTTATGTCGCGAGCCCCGCGACGATAAGCCTCACGCACTGGGATAGAATCTGCAACCCCACCATCGGTATAGCAGCCTCCAGAAAAGCAAGGGGTATGCTTGTATGCAATGGGTAACGCTGTTGTCGCTTCAATCGCATGATGAAAATTATCACGCGTCACGCGATAATAATCTGCCTGTCCTGTATCTACATTCGTCGTCGCTGCCAGAAAAGGAATGCCATTAAACAGTTTATTTTCATCGACGGGATACAAACGATTAGACTCTTCAAACAGCCACTTCACATCAATGAGGTCTCCACCTTTAACGAATCGAGTCGGATCAAAAAAGCGTTTACTCGTTGCCAGCTTAGTAATGACATTAATGCTGCGATGCGGATAGTCGGTCAAATAACCAATCAAGTTTGATGCGCCAGCAGATACACCAATGGCAAAATCAAACGGTTTATAACTCTGCTCTAAAAACGCATCTAGCACTCCGCTTGCGAAGACACCTCGCATCGCGCCACCTTCCACTACAATTGCTTTTGTTGCCATATTTCCCCCATTATTCTTGCCAAAAGAGTAATGAAATTCGTGCAATCAAAACAATTGAATATTCTTATTATTGAAATAGGTGAAGTCTATTTATTTCTTTCTTAGAAAGTGAAAACTAAAGTTCAAAAAATCCACACCAGCTAGAAATGTAGTTGTGGATTTAGACGAGATGGAGACGCCTATGAGAAAACAGTTTTATAGGCTTCGCCCGCGCCATCAATAAACATTTGAGTACCGATAACCGCTAGGATTAAGCCCATCATTTTCGTCACGACGTTCAGAGCACTCGGTCCAACTGCTTTGACCAATTTGTCTCCAAATAAAAACAATATATAGGTAATAACACACAACACAGCAAAAGAAACGATGGTAATAATGGTTTGATCAAAACCACCCGCCGTAGCAAAGTTCATCGCGGTAGCAATCGTTCCAGGCCCTGCTAATATCGGCATTGCAAGTGGAGAAACGGCGATGCTCAACGCCGCCTGCTGCTGCGCTGGAGAATACGCTTTCTCTTTAGTTTTCTGATGCGTCGAATCACCTTGAAGCATATTAAAACCGATCAAAAACACCAAGATACCGCCCGTTATTCGCAAGGCGTACAGCGTGATACCAAACAAATCAAAAATTAATTTACCGGCGATCGAAAATATCGCAATGATGACAAATGCAATAAAAACAGAACGAAGCGCCATGGAACGCACGGTTTCTTTATCCTCATCTGCCGTTAAACTCAAAAAGATAGGAATATTGGCGATGGGGTTCATGATCGCAAAGAAGCCCATAAACACCGTGACTGTATGAACGATGAGTTCTTTCATATTTTCCACTGCAGTTAAATTGTTGATTCTAAAAACAGTATATACGCTCTCAAGCAGAACGAGTGATGTATTCTCTATTCATCTTCACACTTATGCGCTAAGCATTGTTTTTCTTTTGAGATAGTTTACCGACTCATTAAATATCGCTAAGGTGAGGCTTCAGCCTTTACATGTAACAGGGGATGTTAAGTCACCATGAACAGTACGATACAAACAATTCTCAATCACCGCTCAATTCGAAAGTTCACCTCACAACCTATTGAGAGCGAACAATTAGAAACGATTCTACAAGCTGGCCTTGCGGCGTCTTCATCAAGTATGTTGCAAGTCGTCTCAATTATCCGCGTGACTGATAAAGAAAAGCGTACGCTATTGGCACAATATGCGGGGAATCAAGGGTACGTTGAAAGCGCTGCTGAGTTTTTGGTGTTTTGCATTGATTACCAGCGCCACGCCAGCATCAATCCTGATGTTCAAGCTGATTTCACCGAGTTAACACTTATCGGTGCTGTTGATTCTGGCATCATGGCACAAAACTGCTTACTTGCGGCAGAGTCTATGGGACTAGGAGGCGTGTATATTGGTGGCTTACGAAACAATGCTCAAAAAGTCGACGAGTTATTAGGCTTACCTAAAAATACCGCCATTTTATTTGGTATGTGTCTTGGTCATCCAGATCAAGCCCCTGAAGTTAAGCCACGTCTACCTGCTCATGTCGTGGTGCATGAAAATCAGTATCAAGACCTAAATTTGGATGATATTCAGGCTTATGACCAAACCATGCAAAACTACTATGCAAACCGTTCGAGCAATCAAAAACAAAGCACTTGGTCACAAGAAGTCACCAGTAAACTAGCTGGCGAATCACGTCCGCACATCCTGCCTTACTTAAACAGTAAAGGGCTCACTAAAAGGTGATGAACACAGTACAATAGGATCAAAAAAGGCCTCTGAAGAGGCCTTTTAATTATCAGTACAGTTAATTAGTTACCGCCTGAACCACCTGATGGCGGATCAACAGGATCAACTGGTTTGCCTGGCTTCGCATCTGGAATCGGTGGCACTACCGGTTTGAAATCATCTACAGGTTTTCCTGCTTCGATCTCTTTTTCAACCTGGTTAACAACATCTTTAGTATCTTCTTCAGATACCTCTACGTAAATAACATCACCAGAATCATTTTTAGGGTAATTTGGGTTCTTCTTAATTACCTCTTCAGTTACAGCTTTGGCTGCTACTGAAATTGCTTTCGGAGAAGCCGTAGGGTTCGCTTTAATGACATCTGAAACTACATTCGCTGTAGCAACCAGTTTAGTCGCTAATGCTTTTGTTGCAGCATCACCACTCTCATCTAACTGCTTAACTACACTTTCAGTATTGCGAAGCAAATCATTAACTGAAACGCCCATCGCATTGACATCAAGACCTAAATCAGCAAACACTTGCTCTGCAACCTCTGGCGTGTAAATTGCACCTTCTTCCAAAGTATCCGTTACTAGAGTAGTAAACGGTGAACCTGTTACAGGTGCATCTGCTTGCGCTAGACCTTTTGGAATTTTGTAATCAGTTGTAATACGTTTACCATTAGATGCATCTACACTCTTATCAGTGTGCTTTAATGTGAAAGTACACTCACTTGGAGCACTAACTACGTCTATGTGACTAATGCGCGCATAGCCAACCATACCTTTGTAGTTTGTTGTCAGTTCATCAGCCTTACCTTTTAAATCTCCACCACAGTCGTAAGAGACTTCCATGCCGATAACAGCTGGATCATAAGCCTGTACTGAGTATGTTTTTACCTCAGGATCGCTGTCACTACCACAACCTGCTAGTAGGACTGCAGCCACACTTGCCGTTAAAAGTTTGATTTTCAAAATTAGCTCCAATATTTGTTGTTATATCCGACCGCAACAGGAAGCATAACGGCAGTTGCATATGGTGTAAATAGGATGCATACAACTTTGGCATGAGTTTTTTCACATTCCTGCCTGTTTACATGTGCAAAATCATGCATTCATCTCAATAACGCTAAATAGACATAATTTTGTCATGTATTCGTAAGTATTTTTTAAGTATGTAGTTGCCTTTATTGCAACCAGATGGATAATGGTTGACTATTTTTGTGGGGTAGATTTTTCACCTTCATAAATGAAACTAAGAGCTCTAAGTCGCTAGCAGCCATTTGGAGTGTTTATTACACAAATAATTCTGAATGGACTCGCTTTCTAAAGGCTTAAAACTGCAGTAAATCGTCAACATTGATGAAATGCAGTTCAATTAGAATGAATCAATTTCAGTCGGCAAACTTTCTTTCGGTAGTTATAAACCAATGAACACATTTAATAAATTTTTGGGGATATCAGTACTTCCTATCCTTCTTACAGGGTGTACTCTGCCTGGTAGCCACCTTTCGGTCAGTGACAAAACAGTAATGAGCACTGAATCGAGTGATATAGAATCGCAGGTTACGGTTTATCCTTTAACTTTGGAGCGAGTGACCTCTTTAAATTCAATAGATCCTTTTTCAAAGCCAAATCCAGAGTTAGATATTGAAATCGCCAAGTATGAATACGAAGTAGGACCTGGTGATATCTTAAATATTACTATTTGGGACCACCCAGAGCTCACGATCCCAGCTGGCTCATATCGTAGTTCAGCCGAAGCAGGTAACTGGGTGCATTCGGATGGCACGATCTTCTACCCTTACATTGGCGTTGTACACGTTGAAGGTAAAAACGTTCGCCAAATTCGTGCAGACATTGCCAACCGTCTTGCAAAATACATTGAGAGCCCGCAAGTCGATGTAAGCGTTGCAGCATTTCGCTCTAAAAAGACTTATGTGACTGGCGAAGTGAACAAGCCAGGGCAACAACCAATCACAAACATTCCTCTTACACTTCTTGATGCCGTGAATAGAGCAGGCGGACTGGCAGCCGAAGCCGATTGGCGTAATGCAACACTGACGCGAAACGGTGTCGTTGAAAATGTCTCTTTGTATGCTCTGATGCAACAAGGCGACTTAACTCAAAACCGTCTTCTAAAGCCAGGTGATATTGTTCATATTCCCCGTAACGATGCACAAAAAGTATTTGTTATGGGCGAAGTTAACGATCCAAAACTACTCAAAATTGATCGCAGCGGTATGAGCCTTACTGAGGCTCTAAGTAGCGTTGGTGGTATTAATGAAATCTCCGCCGATGCTACTGGCGTTTTCGTCATCAGACGTTCAAAAGAAGAAGCTAAAATGGCGGACATCTATCAGTTAGATGTTTCTGATGCTTCTGCTTTGGTGATTGGAACAGAGTTTGATCTCAACCCATACGACATAGTCTACGTAACAGCTGCGCCTGTTAGCCGTTGGAACCGCGTTATTGCTCAACTTGTTCCAACCATTTCCGGCTTTAACGAATTAACCGAAGGTGTACTACGAGTACGCACTTGGCCGTAAAAACGACGTGCCGCAAGAAAGTTATCTCTTGCGGTACGCATTCAATAGTTACGTAGCTCAATTGTGCAATATAAAGAAGCAAGCAATTCAGTTGGGATCATAGGCATACAATTTAAAATAGGGTAAGCATTTGTTTTCTAATATTCTTGTCGTCTGTGTAGGTAATATTTGCCGCTCTCCAACAGGAGAGCGGCTTTTGCAGTCTTTACTACCAAACAAACATGTCGCGTCAGCGGGAATCGCGGTGGATAAAAGTCATTTAACAGGAAAAGCTGCTGATGATATGGCAACCACCATCGCGAACGAACATGGCGTAAGCTTAGATGGACACGAAGCACGACAATTAACACCTGAGCTTTGCGCTCAATACGATCTGATATTGGTTATGGAAAAAGGTCATTTAGAAGCCTTAACCAAAGTCGCTCCTGAGGCACGAGGCAAAACGATGCTGTTTGGACAATGGATAAGTGAAAAAAACATTCCTGATCCATACAGACAAAGTAGAGAAGCCTTCGAACATGCTTATACGCTTATAGAAAAAGCAGCAAAAGCGTGGTCTCAAAAACTATAAGCCGCAAGGCTAAATAAATAAACGCCAATGGCAAGGTATTTAAGAAGTTAAAGTAATGACAACACAAACTATTAAGCAATCACGTCAAGCCGACGATGAGATCGATTTGGGAAAGTTATTTGGGATCATTCTTGATGCCAAATGGCTCATTCTATGTACCGTAGTCCTATTTTCAATTATAGGCGTCGGCGTTGCCATTCTATCAACACCTATCTACAAAGCTGACGCTCTTATCCAAATTGAAAGTAAGAGCTCCGGTGGTATTTCAGCGATGGTTGGTGATATGGGAGAGCTGTTTTCAGCAGAGTCATCAGCGACAACAGAAATTGAGATCATTAAATCTCGTATGATTTTGGGTGGTACCGTTGATAAGTTCAACTTAACCACGGTCGTCTCTCCGAATTACATGCCTATCGTCGGTAAGGGCTTAGCTCGACTGCAAGGCGAACAAATCAGTCTGAGCGTTTCACGATTTAATACCCCTTCTTACGCAGTTGGAATTCCTCTAACTCTCGAAGTTATTGATTCTGAAAAACAGACGTTCAGACTTATAGAAGATGACAATAACGTCATTTTAGAAGGTAAGGTTGGCGAGCTCATTGAAAAGAACGGCTATCAATTCTTAGCTACAGAAATGATAGCGCAAGACGGCGCATCGTTTACCGTGAGTAAAGTCAGCAAGTTAGATGCAATTAATAAACTTCAAGAAAACTTATCGATAAGCGAACGTGGTAAGCAAACCGGGATTATTTCTTTAAGCTTCTCTGGTGAAGATCGCGCTAAGATTCAAGCTATCTTGAACGACATTAGCCAGAACTACTTCTTGCAAAACGTTCAAAGAAACTCAGCAGAGGCAGAGCAAAGTCTCGAGTTCTTGAAAGGCCACCTTCCAGACATCAAAACAAAACTGACCGCTTCTGAAGACGTTTTAAATCGATTCCGTCAAGAAAATGAATCTATCGACTTAGGCCTTGAAGCTCAATCAACTCTGAAAGTGATGGTTGAATTAGAAGCGCAGTTAAATGAGCTTACATTCAAAGAGAGTGAAATCAGCCAGCGCTTTACACAAGATCACCCGGCTTATAAGTCTCTGCTTGATAAACGTGAGACGCTACTCAAAGAGAAAGAGCGTCTTAATAAACAAGTTCAAAAGTTACCGAAAACACAGCGTGAAGTTCTACGCATGACGCGCGATGTAGAAGTAAACCAACAAATCTACATCCAGCTATTGAACAAGGTTCAAGAGCTCAACATCATTAAAGCAGGAACTGTTGGCAACGTTCGAATCTTAGATAACGCTCAGTCGTTCTCTAAGCCAATAAAGCCGAAAAAAGCGCTTATCGTTGTGCTAGCAACACTGCTTGGCGGCATGGCAGGCGTGGCTTTCGTATTAATTCGTGCGGCATTCCACCGAGGTGTAGAAACACCAGATCAAATTGAGCAGATTGGTATGCCTGTTTACGCTAGCGTTCCAAAATCTATTCAACAACTGGAATTTGCAAACAAGCTTAAACGAAACAAAGGCAGCAACGATGAGCTAGTCCTTCTTGCTGAAGCTAACCCGGCCGATCTTTCCATCGAGGCCCTGCGTAGTCTTCGTACTAGCCTGCACTTTGCGATGATGGAAGCGAAGAACAATGTTCTTATGATTTCAGGTCCAGCACCATCTATCGGTAAAACGTTTGTATCGACAAACTTTGCAGCCGTCGCTGCAAAAACAGGTCAGAAAGTACTGCTTATCGATGCGGATATGCGTAAAGGTTATTTGCAGCAATGTTTTGGTTTACGTTGGGATAACGGTCTTTCTGATTATTTGAGCGGCAAGACATCCCATAGCAATATCATTAAATCAACATCCATCGACAATCTAGATGTGGTTACTCGTGGCCAAGTACCACCAAACCCGTCAGAGCTTTTGATGCATCCTCGCTTTAAGAGTTTTGTTGACGAAATGTCGGCGCAGTACGATCTTGTGATCATCGATACGCCGCCTGTACTCGCGGTTACCGACCCAAGCATTGTTGGTGCAATCGCTGGAACAACACTGATGGTAGCTCGTTTTGATCAAACGACTTTGAAGGAAATTGAAGTCGCACAAGGTCGCTTTGAACAATCCGGCGTGGAAGTAAAAGGCGTAATTCTAAACGCCGTAGAGAAGAAAGCGTCAAACTCATACGGATATGGTTACGGTTACTATAACTACGCTTACAAGAGCGAGTAATTAATATCTACATGTATTACAAAGCCCTGCTAGACCTAGCAGGGCTTTTTTATTACTGGATCCTGTAATGCATATCTACTAGAAAACGGATGGTTGTTAGCATCTACATAGGCATTGGCTGTCAAACTATTCAGCACTTCTTTAATGGGGCTGATATTTTGTGATGCGGCTCTCTCATGAACAGTTGCATGATGGATTGTGAAACTCTACTATCAGCCTGCTCACGCCTAAAGCCCCCAACACTTGCGGAAAGAACTTGGTTCACGGCAACTCTTCTACCCTGCTCGGTGTAGCAGGCACAATCTGTTTTTACCTTCTTTTTAGCTTCTATTTAGGCGAGTGTGGAAGAGATAAGAAAGGTGAAAAATGAACTCTACAAATAGCTTCTTAATCAACATTAACCAACAAAAATCCGTTGCTAAAAAAAGGCTCAAAGCTATACGTCAACACGATGATGAGATGTTGGATCGAGTTAAGCGATTTCACTCCAAACCAGAATCATTAGCTCCCAATACAATTCAATTAGATGACGTTCAACATTCGCTAGCCAGAGAATTAGGTTTACCAAGTTGGAGTAAATTAAAAGCGCATGTCGAAGAGTTAGAAGCTCACAAAGACGCCATCAAAAAACACTTCCCTCCTCTTGATAGCGAACTAAAAACGCTCCATGTCCGCTGTGGGCATGATATTCAGCAACGGCTTAAAGACAGCGGATTCGAGGGGACATTTTTAGCCCTGATAGATCCGCTTTGTATGGGTCCAATCCCAGCAACACCACAAAACTTCCTTGCCATTCGTGCCCAATATGTCGTAGAGACTCTGCTGCCCGTGATGAAGCGTGAGGATTCAGTGCAAGATATTGTCAAATTTGAGCAAGCTAATATTGATACGCTGCTCAGTGATACATTTGAACGAATCGTCTTTTGGGTCGAACATGACAGCTATGACCAATTAATGCTGCTTCGTGCCCTAACGTTGTTAGAGAATGTAGAAAACAAGGTGATAGAGATCATTGAGTTGAACCAGTTTCCGGGCACTGAGCGATTCATCGGCTTTGGGCAGTTGCCTGAAGAAGCTATTCGTTCTTGTTGGCGATACCGTAAACCCGTGACAGCCAAATTATTCAGTCAGGCTAAACATTCCTGGCACGCTGTCACATCACCGACACCCATCTCTATGGTTAATTTGATCGAGCAGCATGATCTAGATTGCTTACCCAATATGCTCAACGTGCTAATACGCCATATGCAAGAGTTACCTCATTCACAAACAGGATTAAGCTTGACTCAGCAGATTGCATTAGAGGTCCTAAGTTCTCAAAATCGTTCAATTCTCATCAAAGATTGGTTTGAGCAATATCAACAACGTGAACCTCTACCTTACTTGGGCGATGTGATGTTTTACGCCTTACTCCTCCCTCTAGCACAATGTCAAACGCCTTTAATCACGATTGAGTCACGTGAAAGGGACTGGTGGGAACAGAGCGTCCATATAACTGAGGCTGGTCAGCATTGTTTGGAAGGCTTCATGCTAGCGAAGCAATGCTATTGGGTTGGGGGTATTAGCAATACCAATCAGAATTATTGGAGTTGGGATCACCTCCAATTATCTACATTGACCAACCATCATTGGTTCAGCGGATAGGTAACATAAGCAGGGGCATAGACGGCTCGTTAGCCCCTTGTGTTCAGCCCAACACAAAAACAGTCAAAAAGAGACGGCTTCTAGCCTGAATAAAATCTAGATAGTTATGCAAGAGCAACACTCCTTAGAGATAATATGCACTCCATTTACTACCAAAAATAAATGTAAACACTCCTTCGTATCGGTTGTATGTTCGATAAAAGTGTTAAAATACAAACTTTTCGGCCAGTCAAATAGTTAAGGTTTGGTTAAAACTCTATTTTTATTAGTGATAAAGTTCACATCTATTAACCATTTAGAGGATTATTCTTTCGTATTTTCTCACTCCACTGCTACTCTGCTCGCCGCTTTGAAGTGAACTCAAGGTGCATAACTATAAGGAGTGTTCTCATGAATACCAAGAAACCGATGTCGCTAACCAGCCGCGTAATTTTGGGTATGGTAGCGGGTATCTTGACAGGATTTGCAATTCGCACACTTTTTGCCGGCAACGGATTTGTCGACGCATACATTGTTAATGGATTATTTGAAGTTGGTGGACAGATCTTCGTCGCCAGCTTAAAAATGCTCGTAGTCCCTCTAGTGTTTGTTTCACTAGTTTGTGGTACTAGCTCCCTCAAAGACCTTTCTACACTGGGTCGCATGGGTGGTAAAACCCTCGCTTTCTACGTTACGACAACGGCTATCGCGATTACGCTTGCTCTAACTATGGGTACTCTGTTCCAGCCAGGTGCTGGCGCTGACCTAACCGCAGCAAGTTCATTCAAATCAGCAGAAGCACCATCTTTGGGTCAGGTGATCATCGATATGTTCCCAACCAACCCTATCAGTGCGATGGCTGAAGGTAAAACCCTGCAAGTTATTGTGTTTGCGGTGCTATTTGGTATCGCGATCAGCGCAGCAGGCAAACCTGGTGAACGTATTGCAGCGTTCTTCTCTGATCTGAATGAAGTGATCATGAAACTGGTTGCGATTTTGATGAACTTGGCACCTTATGGTGTGTTCTTCTTAATGGCGAAGCTATTTACAGGCCTTGGTCTGGGCGCGATCGTCAATCTGGCAGAGTACTTCTTAGTACTGGCGGGTACGCTTGTCCTGCACGGCCTAGTCACTTACAGCTTAATGTTAAAAGGTTTCACTGGTCTAAATCCAATTACGTTCCTACGTAAGATGGAAGACGCGATCATGTTTGCTTTCTCGACCGCATCATCAAACGCGACGATTCCAGTGACAATGGAAACGGCTAAGCACCGTATGGGGGTTGAGAACCGCGTATCATCGTTCACAGTACCACTTGGTGCAACCGTGAACATGGACGGTACGGCGATCATGCAAGGTGTCGCAACCGCCTTTATTGCTCAAGCCTTCAATATTGATTTAACTATGGGCGATTACCTCATGGTAATCATGACAGCTACATTGGCATCTATCGGTACTGCGGGTGTCCCTGGTGTTGGCCTTGTAATGCTAGCCATGGTATTGAACCAAGTTGGTCTGCCGCTTGAAGGTATCGCGCTCATCATGGGCGTTGACCGTCTTCTTGATATGATTCGTACCGCGGTAAACATCACTGGTGACAGTGCAGTTACCGTCATTGTCGCAAAATCAGAAGGTGCATTGGATGAAGCTCGCTTCAACGATCCAATGGCAGGCGTAGCCGAAGAAGAAGTGCATCTTAAACGCGCTGACGCCTAAATCGTTCTACGATTACCATTCTGAAATTATATAGTCCTGTCTAAAAGAAAGCCCCGATGGAAACATCGGGGCTTTTGTTTTCTCCGCGTCTAGAAATGCTCTTTCTAATCCGCCATCGAATTCAGTTTTTCTCTAGCTTGCTCTTCGTGTTCTTCAGTAATGGCATTGCCAACAGAGTTGGCGGCTAAGGTAAGCGCTGCCATGTCATCGGTAAAGCCGACTCCTGCTAGTACATCTGGCACCATATCGGTGGGTAATACGAAGTAAGCCAATGCGCCACCTAAAATCGCCTTATGGCGAACGGCGGTGTTGGAATCTGTCATCGCGAGCCATGATTTGATGCCCATAACGGCAATTTCTTCACCCGCTTTCTTAACCGACCCTTTCATTTTGCGCCAGAATGTTTTCTCATCTGGCGCTTGCATCGTTTGATCTTTGGCGTCTTTCGGCGCCGATTTTACAGACATTGTTGTGCTCATCGTTGCCTCCGAAATTTATGACTGTGGCCAACATATTAATAAATCGAACCTGAACGCAAGATTAATAACAAGAAATGATAGTAAAGTGAAACAAAAACACAGATAGAAAAATCCCCAAACCGAAGTCTGGGGATCGTGATGTTGGGAACTAAGTTGTTGAGTGCGCTACTGAGCTATCTTCTCCAGTACACGCATCAGCATTTTGATACGTGGTTCGATAGACTCAAGCAACAAGTACTCTTGGTCACTGTGGAAACCTGCACCGATAGGTCCTAGACCATCCAAAGTTGGAATGCCAAGAATTGCCGTATTGTTTGCATCAGAGCCGCCACCCACTTCTTTCCAGTTGATGTCGATAGCCAGTTCACTTGCTGCGTCTTCAACTAATGCCATCAGACTTTCAGTTCGCGCGCTTGGCACCATAGAAGGCTTGTAAGCTTCACGAACCAACTCGATGCTAACGCCATCAACGAATGGTGTTTCCAGCATGCCGTTTAGCTTGCTATCGACATCATCGTACTCATCGTTATTCCAGAAACGCACATCCACAATCGCTTCTGCATGTTCAGGGACGATGTTTGCGCCGTTACCGCCAGACACAATACCCACGTTTAATGTGGTGCCAGATTCGAAGTTCGTCATGGCATTGATTGCGAGAATCCAGTTCGCCATCTCGGTAATTGCACTGCGGCCATTTTCTGGCTCGTTGCCAGCGTGGGCCGCCACGCCGTTAAACGTGATTTTGTAACGCGCCATGCCTTTTCGCGCTTTGACTAAACCGCCGTCTGCACGTGCTGCTTCTGCCACCAATACGTTCTTCGCATTTTTTGCAACAGATTGAATCCAGTCGACCGAATCTAACGATCCGGTTTCTTCGTCTGGGTTCATGCAGATACAAATCGACAGTTTATCCAACACCGCTTGGTCGAGGTTACGCATCGCGTACACAATATTCAGCAAGCCAGATTTCATGTCCGAGACACCCGGACCGTACGCTTTTTCAGGGTCTTGAGACATAGGACGTAATCCAGCGGTACCGACAGGGAACACTGTATCCATGTGACCAATCAGCATCACGTCAACTTGCTCAGCTTCAGGCTTGTTTCGAACTTCAAGACCGATACCCGCTCTGCCACAGTCGATGCGTTTTACGCTCCAACCTGACATCGCTTGGTACTTCTCTTCAAATTGAGAAGCGATGAACTCAATGCCATCAGTGGTGTACGTACCACAATCGACATTAATGAGAGGACGAAGTTCCTCGAGATATTCATTGAGAGAAAACTGCATGATTGCTCCTTAAACAAACAAGTTCATGACTAGCATTGCGCCAAATGCGTTCAATACGGAAATCGCAATCATGACTGGGATGTAACGACCTTCAGTACCGATAGGTCCCATAATTCGACCCATGTACTGAACCTGTGAGCCCATTAGGTAAATTGCAGGTGCAAGAATCGCGATGTGCGTACCATTCAAGATGCCTTGGTCAAACAATGTGATAACCACGCCAACTGCGCCGCCCATCGACATCCAAGCACCAATCAGCACCGCAGCTGCTTCACCTGGCAAACCAAAAACTGCCATTACTGGAGAAAACACCGAGCCCATCAAATCCAACGCGCCAGTAATCTGCAACGCTTTAATGATGACAAACGCCATAAGAACGTTAGGCACGGTTGATGTTGTCGCAATAACCCAGCCTTTTTTAGCGCCTTCAACGAAAATATCCGTCACCATCGGCTTACTTGCTTTTACGTCACTCATTACGCCGTCTCCTCTTTTAAGTTCTCAGATTTGCTTTGATCTTGCTTGTCTTCTTTACCTTCTGTGATGTTCAGGTAGATACGGAATAAGTTCGCACCCACGATTTTGAACAAGAACATCACCACAACCGCCAAACCAATAGAAGACGTTACGGCAAGCAAGCCATCCGCCATCGTCAGCGTAAACAGCACCGCCCCTGAGGAGAAAAAGTTAACAATGGTGGCACCAGCGGTGAACTGGAACATAGTGAACACATCGGTTTCGCGTTTGGTAAGATGGCCTTCATCTTTAAGCTGACGAGTCATCGCCGCACCTGCATCGGTACTTTGTAGAGAAGCAATCAGAGCCAGACCAGAGTTACCTGGGATGCCCATTAGAGGACGTAGAAGAGGAGTAAGAAGCTTACGAGCTGCTTCAAGCGCGCCATAGTGCTCAAGTACATTGATCATACCCAGTGCGAACATAACGGTAGGAATCAAAGTAAGTGCAAAAATGAAACCGTCACGTGCACCGCTACCACCAGTACCACGAAGCGACGTTGTTGCAACTTGCACACCGTCAGCCGTTTCGGTGACGCCATAAGCCACCTTGCCGAAAGAGCCATTCAACGTGGTGAAATCAAATACGCCATACCATTCATTCGATTGCATGAGACCAGAAAAGAAGACGACAGCAAACGCCAGTGCAACGTAGCACCCCAGCGTAACCTTGCGCTCGGTTTGAACAGGATTTTTCATAACATTACCTACACATGTGGGACAGGACACATATGTTCACTCGAATAATGTGCTAGAGAGATGATCAAAATCAATCCGCCTGCCGAACATTCTAGCGACTCAGTTATGAAGTTTTGTTTTATGATTTTAATCACATTTGAAAGATAATAAAAATTTGTGCTAACAATTAGGTATATTAATCTATATCGATACCTCAGGACTTCTTCATCAACCCGACCAATGATTCTGACGAATATTGCTTTCTACAACATTCATGACGTACTTCATACTTTGGCATTGAGGCGATATCGATTAACTCGAAAGTAACATTCCATAATGAAATTTAGGTTAGGATTGTCCGGTCATATGCAAACGGATTAAACCAGAATCAACAGGACTAGGCAGCCCATTGTTACGCTCACAACCTAAAATAGCCAAGTGGACACTCGCCCTCGTGTTTTGGGTGGTGATGGTATGTTTAAGCCAAAACTCCGGCTTCTCGAAAAGCTGCCCTAAGGCTCACCAAATACAGAGTCAGCAAGATGAAAGTGTGAATTTATCACCATCTTGCGACCTTTCAGAGAAGCTGGTTCAAGCGTACCAACACCAGTTGGACCATATTCTTATTCCATTTTTTCTGTTTGCTTTGATTGTGGCGCTGCCGATGGCATCCACAGCAATTCATTATCTGGAATACACAGAACCGATATCGGAAAAGTATCGGGTTCACCTAAAACTTTGCGTGTTTAGAGAATAAACCTAGCAAGGCGAAAGACCTTATCGCCTGACTTTTGTACGTATTTTATTCACTTCACATAACAAACAACGAAATCTAAAAGTTTTAGGAAATATTATGACATTCACTCGTACACTTTTGACGTTAATGATGGCTATCGTACCTGCCGTATCTTTCGCATCAGAAAAGACCGCAGAACAAAAGCTAGAGGAAGTTACTCAGATACTAAAAGAGAATCCTCAAATTCTTGATTCATTGCACCAAAACCTTCAAGAGTACATTGCGTATCAACAGTCATTTGGAGACACCTTGAAGGAGGTTCGTCACTATCTAAGTGATGGCAAACATTCCTCTTTTGGAGCTGAAAACCCTGAGTTAACCATTATTAACGTAACGGACTACAGTTGCCCTTTTTGTAAACGTTTAGAAGGAGAACTGGTCAAAGTTGGCAAAGAATATCCGCAGATAAAAGTGCTTAACCTCAATGTCTCTTTTAAAGAACAATACGAGAAAAACGGCTACAACTCGGCAAGTTACGCATTAAATGTTTGGCAAAACCAGCGAGATAAGTACGAACAAGTGCATGAGTTACTGGTGAAAAAACCGGGCGCACATGATGCACGTTCGTTAAAACAAATCGCGAAAAAAACGGGGACAGAAGCGCAGCTTGTCGACGACAAAGAGACCAAAGCGCTGCTTGATAAAAACTATCAGTATTTCACGCAACTTGGTTTACGCGGCACGCCCGCGTTGATCATTAATGATCAAGTCATTCCTGGCTATGTGCCGTTTGACGAGCTAGAAAAAGTCATCGACCAAGAACTGGCGAACTAAAACAACAAAGCCCTTCCTTGATAACTCAAGGAAGGGCTTTTTATTTATCGACATAAAGAGCGTTTAGTTACTTATCACGTCCTACAAACGCCACGACGACTTTGTCATTGCCAAGCGAACGAGAGAAAACGTACGCGCCTTCCTGTTCAATCACTCGATGCTGACCTGCGCCAATGGCAGGGTGTGCTTGACGGAACTGACCAAGGGTTTGCCAATGTTTGAGCAGCGCTTGCTTCTCATCCGATAGTTTCCAAACCATGTCTGAACGTGTGCCTTGGTGGAAATCATCCGCGTAAGGACCAATGTTACGACCCACTTCATCACCGTAGTAAACCTGAACAGCACCTGGGCTCAGAAGCAGTGCATTCGCGGCGTTACGCTGCATGCCGTGGTCTTTGAAGCGAGAGAAGAACAACTCGGTATCGTGGGAAGACATGTAGCTCACTGGGTTGAAGTCTTTCTCGTTCGCGATAGTTTCCGCATAGCTTTGGTAAGTGTCTGCCATTTGGCTAAAGCACGCCGCGCCTTTGTCTAGCTTCTTCTGCATATCGAAGTTGATCAACGCGTCAAAACCATCATCGAAATAAGGGCTGCGATACGCGGTGTGTCCCCAGACTTCGCCCATCATCCAGAACGGCTGACCTGATTTGCCATTTTCTTTACGCCACTGTTCTAAGCTGTTCGATGCTTCTTCTTTTAGACGCTTCCAAACTTCACCTTCGACGTGTTTCACCGTATCGACGCGATAGCCATCAATGCCGAAGCGTTTCACCCAATCGGTTTGCCACTCAATCAAGTAATCCGCCACGGTGTAGTTGTCACGAGCTTCTACGCGAGTGCCAGGGTTATCTAATAGCCACTGAGCTGGTTTTACAGCTTTGCCTTGTTCAGTGATAAAGTCAGGCAGCCCCGCCAATGACATGGTGATGTCGCTACTGCCCGGAGCTGGGTAACCTGGCAAGCCGGTTCTTACCCAATCACCGCCCCACCATTTAGCCCAGTTCGGACTCTGATAATCAATATTCTGGTGATAGCTATGCCAATTTTCACCCGCTTTTGGTTGCCAGTCGCCCCATTTCTTGGGCAGATCGGCATTAGGCTTTAACACATCGATACCATCGAACTGTAGATCCGCCAATGTTGAGTAACCAGAATGGTTGATAACCGCATCCATCAAGACTTTGAGGCCACGTTTGTGCGCCTCTTCCACCAGCGTTTTCAAATCTTCTTCGTTACCGAAGTTCTCATCAATCTTGGTGAAATCGCGCGTCCAGTAGCCGTGGTATGCATAAAACGGAAATGAACCACTATCGCCACCACCGACAAAGCCGTGCACTTGCTCAACGATTGGCGACAACCAAATCGCGTCTGTACCTAGGCTCTTAATGTAATCCAGTTTCTCAATCACGCCTTTAAGGTCACCGCCGTGGAAAGTACCTATCTCTTCTTTGCCGTCTTTTTTGCGACCATAACTGTTGTCGTTACTTGCGTCTGCGTTGTTGAAACGGTCAACCATCACGAAGTAAATGTTCGCGTTTCGGTAATCAAATAGCACCGCTTCTTTGGTTTTCTGTACAGGCTCTAAAAGCACTAGGCCGCCAGAGTCTTTGCTTGGCGTCAGCGATACTTGCTGATCTTTTACTTCGACCATTTGACCAGAATAGGCATCACGCAACTTGGTACCATCTGGGAAACTATCACCTAACGCAATGGTGACTTCTCCGCCTTGGTAAACCTCACATTGCACTTGTGGGATTGGGCGTTTAAATTCAGTTTTGGCGGCTTTCTTAGGTTCACGCTTAAAACGCAGTGTTTTGGCTTCTGCATCAAAAGCAAAAGAGTAATCGCCGGTAAAGCGGATTTTTAACGGCAGTTCCGTTGGTTTTCCGCAGTTCAGCGCAAGAGGTTTGTTGAACTTCACTTTCTGACCATCGGGTGCAACGCAATCACCTTCAACGCCCGTGATTTTAAGCGTGTATCCGTCTTTGGTTAGAGGCACAACCAAAGGCTGCTCTGCACTTAGCGGGAAGTCACGGCTGTTGGTCGTGGTAGAAATGGTGATGTTAGGCTCGGCGATGGCACCTGCCGACGCAAGCAGTAAAGTAGTGGTAATCAGGTTCAGTTTCATCGTTCAGTCCATTGGCAGCACATGGTAACCATGCACATTTATTAGTTTTATTCACACTAATTGTGCCTAGATAAGAAACTGAACACATCATTCTAATTGCCTACGCCCCAAAGGTTGTGACGCTTCACATTTTATTGATATAGGGGCGTAGTTCTATTTAAGCGCAATGGATTGAGGGAGTTAAAGTTGCACGCTGCCAAGATTGCTCATTTGGTTCATCGCCCATCTTGTGCGGCGAGCAGTGTAATCACTTTGTGGGTAGACTTTGATTCGATATGGGTTTGGCAACACCACGGCTAAACGCGCTGCTTGCCACTTCGAGAGTTGCTTTGCACTGACACCAAAATAATTCTGCGCCGCCGCTTCTGCACCGTAAATACCGGGACCAAATTCAATCACATTTAGATACACTTCGAGAATGCGCTCTTTACTCCACATCAGCTCCATCAGCAAAGCAAAGTAAAGCTCGTAAGCCTTGCGAGCGTAGGAGTGAGAAGGAAACAAAAACACATTTTTCGCGGCTTGTTGGGTAATCGTGCTCGCGCCTCTCGACGGGCCATTGTCACCTGCCTCGGCAATCACGTCGAATAGCGATTCGAAGTCCAATCCATAGTGATGAGGGAATTTTTGGTCTTCGGTCGCAATCACCGCTAACTGCATATTTTTTGAAATACGTGACAAGGGTACCCATTCGTGTTGGCTGCTGTCTGGATAGTTCTTTGGTGGCACAACAATGCGGCTTAACTTCCATCCCCATATTGGCGGATCGACATATTTCACCACACCAACCAAAACGACTGGGGCGATCAGCAATATCAACACCATTTTAAATAGAAATGACTTAAGCCTTTTCAACATGTGTAGTTCCCCAATGCATTAGCGATTGATGATAAACAAACCAGCGAGCTTGCCTGATTCAATCAGGAACAACAAGTTTTTGAGGTAAAAAATAGGTCAAAAAAAGCCCGATTTACAATGTAAAACGGGCTTAGAATTTGATTAGACTGAATTATTTATTCAGCTTGTAGAACACGGTTGAAAGTGGAGGCAAACGAAGCTCAAGTGATTGAGGCAGTGATTCACTTTCGACTTTTTCCGTTTTCACACTAGTCAGCACTTTAAAATCGCTGCCGCCGTATTTGCTGTCGTCCGTGTTCAGCAGTAGTTCGTATTGACCTGCATTTGGAACACCTAAACGGAAACGCTCGTGTGGTACGGGCGTAAAGTTGGTGATGATGAGAATACGCTCACCCTCTTTACTGATACGCTCGTGCGCTAGGATGCTTGCATCTGCCTCGTCTTGTAGACGCCACTCAAAACCAGCAGGAACACAATCTTGATCGTGCATCGCCGCTTCATTGCGGTACAAGTGGTTCAAATCGCGCATCAGCTTTTGAACGCCTTGATGACGTTCGTATTCCAGCAAGAACCATTGCAACTGATCATCGTGGTTCCACTCCGCCGTTTGGCCGATTTCCGCGCCCATGAAGTTCAGCTTTTTGCCCGGTTGACCATACATGTAACCGTAGTATGCACGTAGGTTTGCGGTTTGCTGCCATTCATCGCCCGGCATCTTGTTGTGAATAGAACCTTTGCCGTACACCACCTCGTCGTGAGAGAGAGACAAGACGTAGTTCTCGCTATGCGCATAAACTAACGGGAATGTGATGGTATTGTGGTGGTATTTGCGGTGAACAGGATCTTCTTTGATGTATGAAAGACTGTCGTGCATCCACCCCATATTCCACTTGAAGCCAAAGCCTAACCCACCCATAAAGGTTGGCGCAGACACACCCGGAAACGCCGTTGACTCTTCCGCAATCGTCATCGCATTCGGGAAGTGCTTGTACACTTCTTCGTTCATCCATTTTAAGGTTGCGATTGCGTCGTAGTTTTCGTTACCACCGTCGACGTTCGGTACCCACTGATCGTGACTACGTGAATAATCGAGATAGAGCATCGATGCGACTGCGTCCACGCGAATGCCATCAATATGGAATTGTTCAAACCAATACAGCGCATTCGATACAAGGAAGCGACGCACATGCTCACGGCCTAAATCATAGATGTATGAGTTCCAATCTTGGTGCCAACCGCGACGCGGATCCGGGTCGTGGAACAGCGGTGTGCCGTCAAAGTTTGCTAAACCGTGGTCATCCGATGGGAAGTGCGCCGGAACCCAATCCAGCACCACACCGATACCAGCTTGGTGACATGTATCCACGAAGAATTTGAAATCATCAGGTGAGCCAAAACGGCTGGTTGGCGCAAACAAGCCAACGGGTTGATAGCCCCATGAACCGTAGAATGGATGCTCAGACACAGGCATCAGCTCAACGTGGGTGTAGCCCATATCCACAAGGTATGGCACCAGCTGCTCCGCGAGTTCGCGGTAGTTGAGGAAATCGCCTTTCTCGTTGCGCTTCCATGACCCAGCATGCAGCTCATAAAACGATAACGCTTCATCACGCTTTTGTGTCACTGCGCGATTTTGCCATTTCGCATCTTGCCATTGGTAACGCTTGTGATCGTAAGTAATGGATGCGAACGATGGGTACTGCTCAGAGTAAAAACCCCAAGGGTCTTGTTTGTGTGGCAGCCCTTCCCCATTTGGCCCTTTGAGCTCAAATTTGTACTGAACGCCTTCTTCTAAGCCAGGAATGAACAAGCCCCAAATGCCATAATCTAAACGTTGCATTGGGTGACGACGACCGTCCCATTGGTTGAAGCAACCCACAAGGCTAACAGCCGATGCATGCGGTGCGTAGACAAGGAAGCGAACACCGGAGATGTTTTCACCGCCACGTTCTAGCGTGACAAAGTGTGCGCCCATATAGTGATACATGTCTTTGGGCGTATGCAGATGCTCGTACTCTTGGTAAATATTGTGGTACTGGTACGGGTCATCAATAATTTGTTCAACACCATTCCAATCGACCGCCAAACGGTAGTGGGTCAGGTGTAAATCGCGTTGCTCTTTTAAGATGAAACCGCTGTCGCCATCACGCTCAAGCGCCACGCGAGGTTCGCCATTAACAAGCAGTTCAACCTTGTTTGCGCCCGGCATCCACACTCGCAGCGATCCTTCGCCATCATCAATGAATGGCCCCAACGCCGAAAATGGGTCTGAGTAAGCCGCCTCAGCAAGCAGTTCGTATGCGCGTTCGTGTTGTTTCTTTATTTTCTTGGTTTTGGTGGTTTTCAAATCTTTCTCCCTAGAGCCAATATCCTTTTCAAGACCAGAAATCTGAATCAAACATCGGTTTCTCCACAGCCAACGTTGTGAACTCACAAAAGACTTCGCTTAAAACATGTATGCATCAAGCGATGTCAAAAACAAAAAATGCCCGCTATTGTCGCGGGCATAATAACGGTACTTCATCCTAACGGATTGTGTTTTCGGAATGAGTGACCTAGACGGAACTTTCGTACCTCTGAGCTAACAAAATTGGTAATCCGCTCATTCATCTACGTCACTCTACGCATCTTATTTGCTCGCCTGTGCGCGAACTTCAGTGAGGCGTTTGGAAATGCGATTCACATCTTCACGGCTGAAGATTTCATCTAGGTTCATCGACAATTTACGACGCCAGTTTGGATACTCATCCACGGTGCCAGGAATGTTGACCGGTTGATCCATTTCTAGCCAGTCTTCAAGCTGAACGCTAAGCAGTGCAGAGTCACCCGCTGCTACGTGCAGTTGCAGCGCTTCGCTTAGGTATGAATCCATTGGTACGAACTGCGCATCATGGCCAATGCCTTCTGGCAAGTAACCGTGCCAACGAACGCTGTCTAGGATGCCTTGTTTGCACTTCAAGCGATCAGCAAATAAGCCTTCCAACTGTTTTTCATCTGGGTACAGGCCAATCTCACGACCCATTTTCAAATCATCGCAGTGCCAGAAACCACGCAGGGTTGGCATGTCATGCGTACACAGTGCCGCCATCGATTGCTCTGCGTAGTGCTTCGGAGAAATGAACCCACCGTCTTCTTTCGATGTTTCGAAGAAGAACACTTTGTATGAGTGCACACCTGCATCGCGTAGGATATCGACGATTTCATCTGGCACAGTACCTAAGTCTTCACCAATCACAGAGCACTGATGACGGTGAGATTCAAGCGCTAGGATTGCGAGCATGTCTTCCACTGGGTAGTACAAGTAAGCGCCCTCTGTCGCCTTCTCGCCTTTTGGAATCCACCAAAGGCGAAGCAGGCCAAGTACGTGGTCGATACGCAGTGCACCACAGTGCTTCATGTTGGCACGTAACAACTTGATGTACGCGTCGTAACCCGTCGCTTCTAAAACTTGAGGGTTAAGCGGTGGCAGACCCCAGTTTTGACCCAGAGGACCAAGTACATCCGGCGGCGCACCGATACTTGCGTCTAACACTAAGTTACCGTCGTCGGCCCAAGTTTCACTACCTGAGTCGGCAACACCGACAGCAAGGTCACGGTACAAGCCCACAGCCATGCCTTTTTCTTCTGCCAGTGACTGCGCTTCTTTGATTTGATCGTCTGCGATCCACTGTAGGTACATGTACAAGTGAACGCGGTCTTGGTTGTCTTTGATGTATTTCTGAGTACCGGCTGCGTCGAATGTGCGGTATTTCTCAGGGAATACAGGCCAACCCCACATGTTTGAATCTTCTGCGTGTAAATCCGCATGAAGCGCATCGAATGCAGCTTGGTGTAACAAGCTGTCGCTACCTTTTTCTACAAAGTCCAAGAATGCACGAGCGCGGTCGGTGTTTTTGTCTAAATGGCGAGCTTTAAACTCACTAAACAGCAGCGGAAGAACGCTCATTTTCAGTTGCGAAACTTCTGTGTAGTTCACCCAATGAGAGTCACGTGCTTTTTGTAGACGCTGTTGAAACTCTGCACTGCCAACACGTTGCTGAGCTTCAGCACTCAGTGCGAATTCAGGTACAGAACTTACGTCGATGTACATGATATTCAACCAACGACGAGAAGACGGACTGTATGGGCTCGCGCCTTCTGGGTTCGCTGGGAACAGCGAGTGAATCGGGTTCAAACCAATGAAGTCACCGCCACGAGAAGCGATATCGCTCACCAACTGTTTTAGGTCACCAAAATCACCGATACCCCAGTTGTGCTGAGTACGCAGTGTGTAAAGCTGGATACTAGGACCCCATAGCTTTTTATGTTGGTTTAGATCGTCTTGTTTGAAACACGCTTTTGGCGTGATGATCAATGACATCTCGTAAGGCGTTTTACGACGCTTGCGACTGATGATCAGTTTGTGGTAACCCCATGCCAAGTTCTTTGGCAATGCAAACACTAGAGGGCCACCCTCAGCACGCTCATCACGAACAATTTGAGACTGAAGATAGCCTTCAAGTACCTCTCCTTGTTCTGTTTCTAAACGCCAGCTGAATTCACTCTCACGAGCACTCGTACCTAGGTTTAGTTCCACTTCGACTGGTTCGCCGTCGCGTAAAACAAGAACAGGGGCTAGTACGTCTTTTTTATGTTTCTTTTCAGCAGAAGCCAATAGTTTTTCATCGCTGCTAGTATCGTAGCCAAGCGAAGCGAGCAAGCGGCGTAGCGTCTCCTCAGACACTTTTGCCTCATCTCCCCAAGCACTGACATAGCTATCAGCCAATCTCGCCATTTCCGCGACTTTCTTTAATGCTGTTTGTTCTTTCATCGCTTTCTCCGAAGGTAATACCAACACCTTCCATGTAGGGTTTTATTGTTATCAATAACTTCTTTTGGAAAATGACCAAAGGTAGCGCTTGGCTACCTCGGTCTTAAGTCTGTTCTATTAACGGTGAACCGCTTTTAGTTTCCAGATGTTGTTCACATAGTCGCGAATTGAGCGATCTGAGGTGAACTTGCCGACAAGGGCGGTATTCAGAATGGCTTTCTTCGCCCAGCCAGCTTGGTCTTTGTATTGTTCGCTCATGTCTTCGTGCGCTTTCACGTAAGATGCGAAGTCCGCAAGACATAAGTACGGGTCACCGCCGTCTAGTAGGCTGTCGTACGTTGCACGCAGTAAGCCTGGTTGACCTGGAGTGAATTCTTCACCCAGTAGTAGGTCCATAGACGCTTTGAGTAGGTGATCCGCATTGTAGTAATCAAATGGGTTGTAACCTTGAGCTTTCAGCGCTTTCACACCTTCAACGTCTAGACCGAAGATGTAGATGTTCTCATCGCCTACTTCTTCACGAATCTCAACGTTAGCACCATCCATCGTACCGATCGTTAGGGCACCGTTAAGCGCCATCTTCATGTTACCAGTACCTGATGCTTCTTTACCCGCAAGTGAAATTTGTTGTGATACGTCCGCCGCAGGAATAATAATTTCAGCCATGCTCACACGGTAATCAGGAATGAAGACCACTTTCAGCTTGTTGCCGATGCGAGGGTCGTTGTTCACTTTCTCAGCAATCTTGTTAATAGCGAAAATGATTTCTTTCGCTAGGTGGTAACCCGGTGCCGCTTTCGCTGCGAAGAACACAACGCGAGGCACACATTCGAAGCCTGGTTCGTTAATAATGCGATGGTACAGAGACAGTACGTGTAGAAGGTCTAAGTGCTGACGCTTGTACTCGTGCAGACGCTTGATTTGAACATCGAAGATCGCATTAGTATCGAGTTCGATACCCATGTTCTCTTTCACCCAGTTAGCTAGGCGTTCTTTGTTCTCTTTCTTCACTGCCATGAATTCTTTCTGGAATTTCTCGTCAGTGGCGTACTTAGCGATGCCTTCTAGTTGCTCTAGTTTCGCTGGCCATTCTGGACCGACTTTCTCTGTGATTAGCTTAGAAAGACCTGGGTTACAGAACTTCAACCAACGACGTGGCGTAATACCGTTCGTTACGTTGTGTAGACGTGTTGGGTACATTTCGTGGAACTCTGGGAATAGGTCTTTCTTAACCAATTCAGAGTGAAGTGCCGCTACACCGTTTACTGCGTAAGAGCCAATTACACATAGGTTTGCCATGCGAACCATGCGGTGGAAACCTTCTTCGATGATAGAAAGCTTCTGTTGTTTCGCGACATCACCCGGCCACATTGCACGTACGTCTTGTAGGAAGCGGTGGTTGATCTCGTAAATGATCTCCATGTGACGTGGTAGTAGGTGCTGAATTAGCGACTCTGGCCATGTCTCTAGTGCTTCTGGAAGTAGCGTGTGGTTTGTGTACGCGAATGTTTGAGAGCTGATTTCCCAAGCCGCTTCCCAAGTTAGACCTTTTTCGTCCATCAGGATGCGCATTAGCTCAGGAATCGCAATCGTTGGGTGCGTATCGTTAAGCTGGATAGTCTCTTGCTTCGGTAGATCCGCTAGCGAGTAGCCAGCTGCTTCGTGGCGACGTAGGATGTCACGTACAGACGCAGCTGAGTGGAAGTACTGTTGCATTAGACGCAGTGTTTTACCTTTCTCGTGGTTGTCGTTCGGGTAAAGCACTTTAGTGATGTTGCCCGCGTCGATCAGTGCGTGCTGCGCTTCGAAGTAGTCACCGTTGTTAAAACTTGCTAGCGAGAATGGTGCAATTGCCTGACATTCCCAAAGACGTAGCGGGTAAACCGTGTCTGATTCGTAACCTACGATTGGTAGATCCCAAGGCATTGCTCTTACAGACATGCCAGGAACCCATTTGCGAACTTCTTTACCGTTCTCGTTAACCACTTCAACGTGACCGTAGAAACCGATCTCTTGTGCAAGTTCTGGACGAGCAATTTCCCAAGGGTAGCCTTCTACACCACGCCATGCGTCAGGTGCTTCTTGCTGGCGACCATCTTTGAAAGACTGTTTGAACAAACCGTATTCGTAGTGCAAGCCGTAACCGACGGTTGGGAATTCTTGTGCCGCACATGAATCCATGAAACATGCCGCTAGACGACCAAGACCACCGTTACCCAGTGATGGGTCACGTTCTTCTTCTAGCAGGTCAGTTAGGTTGTAACCCAGTTCAGCCATTGCTTCTGTTACTTGTTCGTACAGACCCATGCTGATTAGGTTGTTACCCGTCAAACGACCGATAAGGAATTCTAGAGAAAGGTAGTTAACGCTCTTCGCACTTTTAATGCGTGGATCTTCTTCAGTAGCAAGCAAATCTAAAGTAGTGAACTCAGCCAGTGCATGACCCATTGCTAGGTACCAAGCGCGGCTGTCTGCGTTTTCAATCGTGTGAGCGTAAGTTACAGATAGGTGTTTCTTTACGCTTTCTTGGAACGACTTCTTGTCAAATTGTTTTTGTTGAGTAGGTTTCATTACGAAATTCTCACGTCTTTTGGTAATTCATCTGCCATACATCGTGCATTTACCTCTGTGAATAAACATCCTCCTAATTCTCATCCTTTGAAGGAGGAGGGCTGAGGGCGTAGAGGGGGTACCATTGCTAGGTTAGTGATCCAAATCTCAACAAAGTGAGCTTTGCTCCAGTTCTTAGTGATTTTGATCACAATGGAATATGAGAAAGGTTAAAACCCGTTCATGACTCTTTTTATAGCCCACTAATCTGATGATGTGAAAATTGTAATATTGGTCACATTAACTTGGTTAACATGGAAAGATTTTTCATAATCGATGTGCAACGAGATCTTAATACACTCGACACAAAAGATATTTAAGTGACAAGAATCACAAATAAAGGGCGTAGTTGATGGTAAATCCATCAACCCTTGAGAATTAGGAAGTGGATCAAAGTAACGGACATTTCTGATGTCGTAACATCCCACACGGCTCACAGGATTGTACGCTTTTTATACAAACTAGAATTAGGCGGTGTGGGTTATTTCTAGTTTTCGCTAGCTTTTATATCTAAGTGACCGTATGGAATGCTTTTTCAGACGGATGCAAGCCCCAACAAGAGGCGACATTAACTGGCATTCAAGCAGTTTTTGATGCTGATGACATCATTCAGTAAGACGAAGCTTTCGAGGGTGCCTTACTGAAATGATCACGTCGCAATCACTTGGGTATACATAAATAAGGACATAATTACTAATGTGGATTCCATCTAAGCTTACTCGACCAGGACGCCTGCACAATGCCATCGTGCGCCCACGAGTGTTGGACTTACTACAGCAAGCGCCTTACTACAAATTGGTTTTATTCCGCTCCCCAGCAGGTTACGGAAAAACCACCATGGCAGCGCAGTGGCTATCCGATAAACCAAACGTCGGTTGGTACAGCATTGATGACAGCGATAACGACGGCTTTCGCTTTGTAAATTACCTGCTTCAAGCATTAAACAAAGCCACCAACTTCAGTTGCTCTAACGCACAAAAACTGGCGGAAAAACGCCAGATCTCTTCTCTACGTTCTTTATTCAGCGAAGTGTTCGCGGAAATGGCTGATTTTCATCAAGAGTGCTATGTGGTGCTTGATGACTATCACTTGATCACCAACGATGAAATTCATGAATCCATGCGTTTCTTCTTAAAACACATGCCAGACAACCTCACCGTTGTGGTAACAAGTCGTGCAGCGCCGCCTCTGGGTACTGCAAACTTACGTGTTCGTGATTTAATGATCGAAATAGGCAACGAGATGTTGGCGTTCGATACCGAAGAAACGACTCGCTTCTTTAATCAGCGTATTGCCGATGGCATCGACGAAGACATGGCAAACAGCCTCAGAACCTATGTGGAAGGTTGGCCATCAGCGATGCAGTTGATCGCGTTGCAAGCGCAACATCAAAACCGTACATTGGCACAAACCGTAGAGTCGGTATCGCAGTTCAATCACGCGCATTTGTGGGATTATCTGGTCGAAGAAGTGTTTGACCTACTCGATCACGAAACTCGTCATTTCTTGATGCAAGTGTCCGTGCTTGACCACTTCAATGATGAGTTAGTGTTTGCCCTTACCCAACGCGAAGATGCGCTTGGTTTGATCGAATCATTAAACCGCTACGGCTTATTCATCTACCCACTCGAAGGGGAGCAAAACTGGTTCCGATTCCATAACTTATTTGGCGAGTTTTTGTCTCATGAGCGCCAAGCGCGTATTCCTCAGCAAGAAAAAGATCTTCACCGCAATGCAGCTGTTGCCTGGTTACAACAAAAAGCACCGCACCAAGCGATTCACCATGCACAAAAGTCGAACGATAAAGACTTGGTGGTAGAAATTCTAAACGAATTCGGCTGGAAGATGTTTAACCAAGGCGAGCTCAGCACACTGGAAAGCTCAATTAATAAGTTGGATGCTGAGCTTCTGTTCAGCCACCCAAAACTTACGATGCTCCGAGCTTGGTTGGCTCAAAGTCAGCATCGTTATAACCAAGTAGGCCACCTGCTTGAAGAAGCGGAAGAGGAGCATAAAAAGCGTAACATTGAGTTAGATATTCATTATCAAGGTCAAGCAAACGCGCTGCTTGCTCAAGTAGCTATCAACAGCAACCAACCAGAGAAAGCACTCGAATTAGCGGAGCTAGCACTTAGCCAACTTGATAACACAATTTACCGTAGCCGCATTGTGGCAACTTCGGTTGTTGGCGAAGTTAACCACGTGCTAGGTAAACTCGACCGCGCGTTACCGATGATGCAACAAACCGAGAAGCTGGCTCGTCAGTACCAAGTTTACCACCAAGCGTTATGGGCGATTTTACAACAAAGCGAGATTTTGATTGCGCAAGGTTACGTACAAGCCGCCTTTGAGCTGCAAGATTCCGCATTCCGCCTGATTGAAGATCAGCAACTTCAACATGTTCCTCTGCACGAGTTTTTGCTGCGTATTCGAGCGCAAGTGCTTTGGTGCTGGAACCGACTTGATGAAGCAGAAGAATGTGCCTACCGAGGTCTACAAATTCTCGAAAACCATTCGCCAAGTAAGCACTTACACAGCTACTCGATGCTGGCGCGTATTGCGGTTGGCCGTGGCGAGCTAGACAAAGCCGGTAAATTCATTGAGCACATTCAACATTTGATGAAGCAGTCGACTTACCACGTAGATTGGACAGCAAACGCTTCACTATCGTTGATCCTGTTTTGGCAAGCGCGCGGTAACACCGATGCAATGCAAGAATGGCTCAACACTGCGGTTCGTCCTGAATCGGCATGCAACCACTTTTCACAATTGCAATGGCGTAACATTGCACGCGCACACATCAACTTAGGTCAATATACCGAAGCGCGCGCAGCATTGGATTTCCTCCAAAGTGAAGCTCGTCGAACCAACCTGATCACAGATACTAATCGCAACTTAGTGGTCGAAGCGGTGTTTGCTGCTCGTCAAAAAGACGAAGAGCAAGCAAAAGCTTTGCTAAAAGAAGCGTTAGTGATGACAAACCAGACGGGGATGGTAGGTAATTTCCTCATTGATGGCGCCACCATTGGCGGGCTACTGGAGAAGTTAAGCCTCCGCCATGAGTTAGGCGATCTAGAACGTCACCGCGCTCAACAATTGATGAAGGATATTTCCTCCAATCAGCGCAGCCGCTCTATTCACTTTGATGAAGACTTCATTGAGAAGCTGGTAAACCACCCTAACGTACCGGAACTAGTTCGCACAAGCCCACTGACTCAACGTGAGTGGCAGGTGCTTGGTTTGATTTATTCTGGTTTCAGTAATGAGCAAATCGCGCAAGAGCTTGATGTGGCAGGCACCACGATTAAAACCCACATTCGCAACTTGTACCAAAAGCTCAATATCGCCAATCGTAAAGAGGCCATTGTGACAGCTGAAAATTTACTCCAGTTGATGGGGTACTGATCAGCTCAAGAAAACAGATTAAAACCTAAAGTGAAATACAAGGGGTTGGCGTGATGCGTCAGCCCTTTTTTATGAGTCTAGAACGAGGGAAGTGCAATTTGCAAAGCACGTAAGTAACGTTGTTCATATAAAAAAATAGCCAACCGCAATAATCGCGATTGGCTTATATTTAGTGTGAACAAATTGTATTCACTAACAACGTCAGTTGGCTAGGTGACCCTCGGCTTAAGAAGGGTCGAGCCGTATTATGCATTAATCATGCCAAAATGCAAAGACTTATTTTTGGGCACAGGATCTCATATAAAGTGAATTTGTCTATATAAAATATAGCAAAACGCAAATCCAATTATCAAATTGCATTTGCATAATGCAACAGGCGTAGCCATTGATAGTACAGTTAATCATCTCAATAATGTAAACCAAATATTAAGATATCGTTGTATTTGAATCACCTCATAACCTGTAACAAAAATAAGCAATTGCTTGGATATAAAACCCAGTAGCTACAGCACTATTTCATACTTTTTTCGTCGCAATGTTTGTATACTCTGTGCCATCGAAACGACTTAGCATTAGAGCAATGAACTACTTAATTACTTTCTTCAAAGGAATCGCCATGGGCGCAGCAGATGTTGTTCCTGGCGTATCAGGCGGCACCATCGCGTTTATCACCGGCATTTACGATACGCTGCTTGAGAGCATTCGACGCATTAACCCATCACTTTTCTCTATTTGGCGAAAAAAAGGGGTTAAAGCCGCCTTTAATCACATCAACGGTTTCTTCCTTATCGCTCTGTTTGCCGGTATTTTCACCAGCATTGCTACGCTAGCAAAGTTGATCACTTGGCTTCTTGACACACACCCCATCCCACTTTGGTCATTTTTCTTTGGTCTGATTTTGGTATCGGTCTATCACATTATTCGTCAGGTTGAACAACGTGATCTTATCCGCTTTGTGACTCTACTTGTTGGTGTCGGGTTTGCTTACAGCATCACCGTGCTTAAACCTTTACACATGGAACCAACGGCCATTAACACATTGTTTGCTGGTGCTATCGCGATTTGCGCGATGATCTTACCGGGCATCTCTGGCAGTTTTATCTTGTTATTGATTGGGATGTATGCGCCAGTATTAGCCGCCGTGAAAGGCTTCCAAGTCGATACATTAGCGCTGTTTTTGTCAGGTTGTGTGATTGGTTTGCTGTCCTTTTCGCATCTATTGTCGTGGTTACTACGCAAGTTCCGCGATTTCACTCTGATGTTTTTGACAGGCTTAATGATTGGTACGTTACCAAAGATTTGGCCTTGGAAAGAAACCATTACTTGGCGCACCAATTCAAAGGGTGAGCAAGTGCCCTTGCTACAGCACAACCTATCACCATTTGAATTTGAACACGTAACATCACAACCTTCTCAGTTAGTGCTTGCCGTTGTGATGATGCTTGCTGCCATTGCGCTGGTTTTGAGTCTCGAAAAATTTGCAGATTCAGACAAGTAACTGCGGTATCAAATCAATACGGAATCAACAAACAAGAACGGAGCCAATTGGCTCCGTTTTTGTTTATTGGCTAAGAGAAAATCATCGCAATTGAAAATCTTTAGGGCTTGATTCAACAACCCCTACACCGCGCGGTTATTTTGATCTCTGGCATCGAGGCACAACGCACAATTTATCTAGGCCACGAGTTGGCGAATGACGCTTCTGTGCTACGATGCAGGTAATGTTAAGTGATAAATGCTGAACCTTAATGAAAGTGTTACAAATCGCCGCTGTTTCAGCCGCACTGGTTGCGGGATTTTATGCCCCGACTTTACTAAAAAGCTTTTCTTCATCCACTCCGATCAAACCGATAGATGAGTATTGCTTTCTCTCTACTGCCTCGTGCGTTCAAGAGAATGTTACGATGACGCTCAACGCAGATACTGCTCAACCCTTGGTCCCTACTACTCTGAATGTTGAGTGGTACACAAGCGATGCTGAGCAACTCGTCCTAAGCCTTTCAGGAAGAGAAATGGAGATGGGAGAACCCAAGTTTTTACTGAAGCAAGTCGCTCCCGGTCAATATCAAGGTGACATCATCCTGCCGGTTTGCACTCAAGACGCCATGACCTGGGTTGGTGAACTCAGTGATGGAGAGAATACCGTTTACCCTGCTATAAAAATGCAAAGATAAGGAATCGTTATGAGCCGCAATTGGTCCCTATTTCTCGTAGTTGCTTTCGCCCTCGGGTTTGGCGTAAAAAGCTATTTAGATAATCAGAAAACGAAGCCAGAGCAAGTGGATAGTTCCACCTCTCAACAAACGGTATTGTTTGGGGAAAATAACCAAGCCGTCAATATCTTCGATGTGAATGACCCTCGCATTCGAGTCGTCTATTTTGGTTTTACTCGCTGCCCAGATGTTTGCCCAACTTCGCTTGCTATGCTGGCAGGAGCCCTAAATCAGATCGATGAAGCGCAAAAAGCGCAACTGCGCCCAATGTTCATTTCTTTAGATCCAGAGCGTGATGAGGCCGATGCCTCGGCGAAATATGCCCATTACTTCCATCCAATGATTGAAGGCCTATCGGCACCGCTTGATGTAACCACACCTTTGGCACACAACTATGGTGTTATTTTCCGCAAAACCGAATTGGAAGGCTCGGAGCTCAAATACACGCTTGATCACAGCTCTTACTTTTACTTCTTGAAGCCGGATGGCACGTTAATCACCAAGGTACCGCATACACTCTCGCCGGCACCGATTGTTGAAGCCATTTCAAAACTGACGACTGAAGGCTCCTCAAATGACAGTTAAGTCAGTGCTGAAACAGTTTTTCAGTTTCCTAACTCAAACCAACCCCAATGTCGAACAAGACGTCGATACGATCATTGACGCCATTGGGGGGATAGAAAACCTGCTAGAAACTGGAGCATGCGCGACTCGGCTACGTCTTACCCTCAGAACGACGTCCATCATAGATAAAAATGCACTCAAAAATCATGGCGCACATGGCGTCGTGATACTGGATGAGCGTCATGTCCAAATCATATACGGCTTAAAAGCCAACACGTATTCGCAGGTAATGGAAGAGCGCATCAACAAACAAAGCTAATATTTTCGCAGTATAGCTACCCTCTAAGAAAAAGGGCGGCTATACTCTCTTGGCTTAATTAATTCACTTACTTATTAACCAACGAAGAGGACACATGATGATTGTATTGAATAACACTAACTGGGCATCGCAAGGGTAACCCTAACCGCACCTATTACGTGGCATAGCCACAACTCCCCTTCTCTGCCCGGTCTTCACCGGGGTCAACTCTATCCGAATTAGACCCTAATGCGATTTGTATTAAGGCGCTTTTTTGCGTCTGGGATAATTCAACAATGAATCAAACACATACTTTTTGTGACACATTAATTTCAACTTCAAACCCACTAAAACGATTGGGTTGGAAACCATTTTTTCAGCAACAACTGACACTAGACGATTACGACGACACTATCTTTGCACGTGTGATTGCGCATCACCGAAGTGGTTACCTATTGGCGACAGAAACGGGGCAAGTCCACCTCAATGCCCACCACGCTCTACCCAATATGACCGTCGGAGACTGGGTTATCTTAAATGACGATCAGCAATTTGTTCGCTTACTGGATCGCTTGAGCCTCTTTAGCCGCAAAGCAGCAGGCAGCAAAGTGGCAGAGCAGCTCATCGCCGCAAATGTGGATACCGTTTTTATCGTCTGTTCCCTTAACGACGACTTCAATTTAAGTCGTATTGAACGCTATCTCGCCTTGGCTCATGAAGCCGAAGTCGAACCCGTCATCGTCCTTTCCAAAGCCGATTTGTGTGACAACATTGATGAACTAAAAAGCCAAGTACAGAAGCTCGACCCTCTATTAGTCATAGAGACAGTCAACGGCTTAGAAACAGAGAGTGCTTCTAAACTCATGAGCTGGTGCGAAGAAGGACAAACCGTCGCTTTTATCGGTTCTTCAGGCGTTGGCAAATCAACTCTTGTGAATGCATTACTCGGGCAGCAAGAACAGGCGACTGGGCATATTCGTGAAGACGATAGCAAAGGGCGACATACAACCACATCGCGCTCTATCCATCTATTACCTGATGGCGGCATCTTGATTGATACTCCGGGAATGCGCGAGCTTCAACTAGCAGACTGCGAACTGGGCGTCAGTGAGGCATTTTCTGACATTGAGGGTCTCGCTCAACGTTGTCGCTTTGGTGATTGCCAGCATCAAACTGAGCCGGGTTGTGCAGTTCAAGCTGCGATTGAAAATGGCACACTGGAGGTTCGTCGTTTCAATAACTATCAAAAACTATTGCGAGAACAAGCCTTTAACGGCGCGACTTTGGCAGAGCAACGAGCTCAAAGTCGACAGTTCGGGAAACTCACTCGAAATGCCATGAGTGATAAGCGCAGGCGCCAACAAAGTTACTGATTTGTTACGTTTGAGTTGTCAATAAAATCAAAGGAGACGAAAGTCTCCTTTTTAACAACTTTATTAAAAACCATTACTCATAAATAATGATAATTTTCAACATAAAAATCCTATTTAAATAACATTGAGCAAACATTTAATCCAAAAACAAACTAAAACTAGACACAAAATATTACCAAGCTAAGATATGTGATATTCAGCAAGAAAATGGCTGAATTTATAAAAACAGGATAATTGATAATCATGTGTCTTAGTGACCAGAAGCAATGCTCACCCCTTGCAATACAAGGGCATTATCGCCGTGTAATGATGGACTATTGCCCTGCTCGCTCTGGCATAAAATTGCAGGAATGATGTATGCAACACAACAGCCTCGTTGCCCGATTTGCTCGTGGTAACCTCGTCGTCCAGATCCTTGTCGGTATTGTCTTTGGTATTTTGCTCGCCACAATTTCCCCAAGCCATGCCGAAAGTGCAGGATTAATTGGTAGCCTTTTTGTTGGTGCTCTTAAAGCGATCGCGCCAATCCTTGTGTTTATTTTGGTTGCCGCTTCAATTGCGAACCAAAAGAAAAACCAGCACACGTACATGCGTCCAATCGTTGTACTGTACCTGATGGGTACGTTCTTCGCGGCGCTATCAGCAGTGGTTCTAAGCTTCCTTTTCCCGACCAATTTAACGCTTGTCACCGGCGCTGAAGGTGCAACGCCGCCTCAAGGTATTGCTGAAATTCTACGCACACTGTTGTTTAAACTGGTCGACAACCCAGTAAATGCACTAGTAGAAGCAAACTACATTGGCATTCTTGCTTGGGGTGTGGGTCTGGGTCTTGCGCTACACCACGCATCTGCAACAACGAAAGCCGTGTTTGAAGATCTCAGCCACAGCGTGTCTCACATTGTTCGCTTTATCATTCGTCTTGCACCATTTGGTATCTTTGGTCTGGTTGCTTCAACGTTCGCAACAACAGGCTTTAGCGCACTAGCAAGCTACGCACACCTTCTGGCGGTTCTTCTTGGCGCTATGATGATCATCGCACTCGTTGTAAACCCGGCGATCGTGTTCGTTAAAACTAAGCAAAACCCTTACCCACTTGTATTCCGTTGCCTACGTGAAAGTGGTGTAACCGCGTTCTTCACTCGTTCAAGTGCGGCGAATATCCCAGTAAACATGGCACTATGTGAGAAGCTAAAACTGGACGAAGATACATACTCAGTATCTATCCCACTAGGTGCGACCATTAACATGGCTGGTGCTGCAATCACTATCACAACGCTAACGCTTGCAGCTGTGCACACTATGGGTATTGAAGTTGATCTACTGACTGCGCTACTGCTAAGTATTGTGGCTGCGGTTTCTGCATGTGGCGCATCAGGTGTTGCAGGTGGCTCGCTACTACTTATCCCACTTGCGTGTGGTCTGTTTGGTATCTCAAACGACGTAGCAATGCAGGTTGTAGCGGTTGGCTTCATCATCGGCGTGATTCAAGACTCTGCTGAAACTGCACTAAACAGTTCAACAGACGTTGTCTTCACAGCAGCAGTTTGTAAATCAGAACAGCAAAAAGCTCAGTAAGACTGACAGAATAAATAGAAAGGGGAGCCGATGATGGCTCCCCTTTTTTATATACTAATTATTTGCGCTCAATTACGCGGTGGCCAGAGCCACCTCTTCAATTGAGAAATGCTTACTTGGCTCAACAAACTCTTGCTGTGCCGCGATAGTTTGCAGCTCCCACTCCCCTGCATGGTAAGTGGCGCTTAATACCCCATAACACGCGTCATGGCAGTGTTGGAAAGCTTGTTTAGGAGACCAACCCTTCAATAATCCAGCGGTGAAGATAGCCGAAATAAGGTCGCCTACACCCACAGGTTGTTTGACAAACTCAAACTGAGGGCGCTTCGCTAAGTAAATGCCTTCTTGCGTTGCCAGTAACATGTTGAAGCTGCCATTCTCTAGGCAGTAAAGGTGCTTCACTAGCACTATTTTTGGACCTTTCGCTAGTGCACGTTGGCATGCCGTGATCGCATCGTCTAACGAGTGGATTTCCATCTCTGCAAATTGGCTTAGCTCGAACTGGTTAGGCACGATCACATCTGCCATTGGCATCAGACGGTTTAACAAGTTTTCTGCAATACCCGGCGCCACAATACAGCCTTTGTCTGGCGCGCCCATCACAGGGTCGCAAACATACAGTGCCTTCGGGTTCGCTTGCTTCACCTTCGTCACGGTTTCTTCGACAGCAAGGCACTGCTCTGCGCTGCCTTGGTAGCCCGTCAACACCGCTTGGCACTTTTCCAATGCACCGATGTTACTAAGACCACGCACTAACTCGCTGATGTCTTCAGCCGCAAACGCTCGCCCAGTCCAACCTTCTTGATACTGCGTGTGGTTAGAAAATTGAACGGTATGAATCGGCCATACTTCGAAGCCCATGCGTTGCATTGGGAAAACGGCACTGCTGTTACCAGCATGACCAAAAGAAACATGAGATTGTATAGAGAGGATACCTTGCATAGTACCTTACCTCTTATTGTTGTTATCGATAGTTCAAAGACAGCGGCAAGCGCCAGTTTTGCGAAACCAGTAGTGTATCCGACAAACCAAGATTCTCTAACTCAATTCTCGTTAACTTCTTCAGAGTAAGTTGGAGCGCTGGTTTTCAACACCATCTTCTTGATTTCCATTTTGTCTTTATTCAGTGCGATTTCTAGGGTATCTCCTTCCCTTATCCCGAGTTGAGTCAGGATTACGCTTGGAATGACTACGGCAGTATCGTCACCGATTTTAACAGGTTGACTTATCATCTTTCGTCCTCCAAATGTCGAAAATGAGTTTTCACATCATTGGATATTTATTCCCCAGAGCCTTGTTCTGACTTGGGCTTGGCATAAGCGCCTAAAAACAAAGAGCCTTCCACACCGCGTTTGGGAAGGCTCTTTCATTATTATTTTTTAATTTGCTAAAGGCTCATGCTTGGCAGCAATCAGACCGTAAGCACTCCAGCCTAGGAAGGTGACGATTGAGCCCCACATCATCGCTTCGTAGCCAGAACCATATAGCGCGTAGAAGCTGTATAGAGAACCAATCAGAGCGATAATGTTGGTGGTTTTCATCTCGCGCTCTGGCACGTGCGCCACTTGCTGCATGATGAAAATTGCGCCCATACATAGGATGTAAGGAATAACGTTCGTTACTACCGCTAGGTTAACCAGCGCTTCGAACTGCTCGTTCAGCGTTGGAGAAATAGTCATTAAAGACAGCACCGATTGGATAACCGTAATGGCCACCATACCTTTGATTGGCGTACCACGTTTGTCCACTTGAGAGAACAATTTAGGGAAGAAGCCCGCATCAGAAGATGATTTGAACACTGACGCGATAGTGAACTGCCAACCTAATAGAGAACCCGCACAAGCCAATACCGCCATACCAGCAACCGCTTTACCTGCTGCTGAGCCAAGCATCACAGACCATACGGTTGAGAATGGTGCGGTAGAAGCGGCAAGCTCAGAGTTTGCAACGATACCAGAACAGATGTTTGTCGATACAATGTAAACCACCGCAGCAATCAACGTACCGCCCAATACTGCGATTGGTACGTTCTTCTCTGGGTTTTCTACTGCTTCAGAGTTCGCACAAGCCGATTCAAGACCAAGAAACGCCCATAGTGTCATGGCAATAGAAGCACTCACAGCTTCACCAAATGGTAGGTGGTGTGGGTTCCAAGCTTCTATGTACATGGTTGGGTTAAACCAGAACCAACCAACAATACCTAGCGAACATACCGGTAGGATCACACCCCATACCGTGAAGGTACCGATTTGACCTGTGATTTTCGCACCACCGAAGTTAGCGAAAGTACAAATCCAAAGAATGGCGATGGTGTACAAACAGGTTTCGACCGGAGATAGGGTCACTTCAAAAAATGCGGAGCCGTAACCCACACAGGTAATCGCGATCGCAATATTCGCAATAAGGAGCGACAAACCGTAAGTCCAGCCCGCCATAAACGCACCCGATTTACCGAATGCGTAAGACGCGTAACCGTTCATACCGCCGTCACGTTTACTAAAGCGACCACATTTTGCAAACACATAAGCCAACGCCAAAGAGCCCGCTGCCGTGATCAGCCAAGATAACACAGAAATGGTGCCCACTTGCGCCAGTTTACTTGGCAGCATGATAATACCGGAGCCAGCCATGTTGATGAACGTCAGAATGGTTAACTGCACCACCGACATTTTTTTAGTTTCAGTACTCATAAATTATTCTCCACGAATAAGCGGTTCGCACCGACGCCGGAGCGTGGTGCGAACGGGTAGATTAATCTTTTAGGACATAGCAATGTGCGGTAGTGCGACCGTCGACATCTTCAAGGTACACACCTTGAATTTCTGGCGCGAAGCCTGGGAATCGGTTGATGCCTTCTTCTAGAGATAAGAAGTAATCCACCACCTGTTGGGTCCAGATTTCACCAGTGATCACACAGATAATGCCTGGAGGGTAAGGCAGCGCACCTTCGGCGGCTACGCGGCCGACGGCCTCTTTAAGTGGTAGGTAATCGCATTCACCGCGGAAGTATTTGCGTGTTGCCACGTCTGGTTTGTGAACCATTTGTGGGAAGTATTCACTGCGGAACATCGCTTTTTGTAGCTGTTTCACGTTCAGCTCTTTGTACATGTCATGCATTTCCTGACATAGCTGACGGATGGTGTAACCACGGTAGCGCTCTTTGTTCGCTTCGTAGACGCCTGGTAGCACGATACTGAGAGGTGCATCATCACGAATGAATTTTTCAAATCGGTTGATTTGCGCGACAAGGTGACGGATCTTACCCATATCTTCAGCAGGAGTGAGTAGGAACAAGATGGAGTTCAAGTCACACTTCTCAGGGATGATGCCGTTTTCTCGAAGGAAGTTCGCCAATAGCGTTGCCGGAATACCGAAATCTGCGTAGCTGCCGTCTTCTGCAATACCTGCCGTGGTTAGCAACAATTTACATGGGTCAACAAAGTATTGACCTTCGCCATAACCTTCAAACTTGTGCCAGTTTGCATCTGGCTCGAACATGAAGAACTTCTTGTTGGTCGCGATCACATCAGTGTCGTAACTGCCCCAAGGTTGACCTTCAATTTCATTTGGAATGAACGGACGAATTAACTCACAACTTTTGAGAATTTCTTTACGCGCTTCGATACCGGTCTTAACCGCGTCGCTCCATAAACGTAAGCCTGCTTCACCATCGTGGATCTTCGCGTTCACATCCAATGCAGCAAACAACGCATAGAAAGGAGATGTCGATGCGTGCATCATAAACGCGTTGTTAAAGCGTTTGTGATTGCAGTAACGAGCTTGGCCTTTGATATGGCGGTCTTTTTTGTGGATTTGCGACGTTTGAGAGAAGCCAGCTTGTTGCTTGTGAACAGACTGAGTCACGATCACACCCGCATCTTCTGGTTTCAGATCCAGTAGCAGTGGCGAACAGTCTTTCATCATAGGGATGAACTGCTCATAGCCTACCCATGCCGAGTCAAACAAGATGTAGTCACAAAGGTGGCCAATCTTATCCATGACGTAACGAGCGTTATAAATTGTACCGTCGTAAGTACCCAACTGGATGATGGCCAGACGGAACGGACGTTCATCTCGTGCACGCTCTGGAGATACTTTCGCGATTTGAGCACGAATATACTCTTCATCGAAACAGTGCTCATCCATACCACCAATGAAGCCCCAAGGGTTACGCGCCGTTTCTAGATAAACTGGCATACCACCCGCTTGGATTAACGCGCCGTGGTGATTCGACTTGTGGTTATTGCGGTCGAACAATACCAAATCGCCTTCAGTTACTAGCGCGTTACACACAACTTTGTTTGAAGCAGAAGTACCGTTGAGTACGAAGTAAGTTTTGTCAGCGTTAAATACTTTTGCAGCGTGTGCTTGCGCTTGGTGTGCAGAACCTTCGTGGATCAGTAAGTCACCTAAGTCCACGTCCGCGTTACACAAGTCGCTACGGAATAGGTTTTCGCCAAAGAAATCGTAGAATTGTTTACCAGCAGGGTGTTTTTTGAAGAACTGACCACCTTGGTGCCCTGGACAGTCAAACGCCGAGTTACCCATCTCAACGTAGTGCGTTAATTGCTTGAAGAAAGGAGGGAGCAGACGACACTCATATTTAGTCACGGCTTCATTAATTTGACGGCAGTAGTAATCGATAGATTGTCTTTCTAAATCAATAACCCCCGTTAACCAAACGTAATCTTCTGCCGAAACTGGAGTTTCATCGGTCACTAAGAAAACAGGGATTCCGTACCCTGTTTCCGAAATCATTCTGTGCAGACCCGCTTTAATGTCTGTTGACGTAATAATAGCTGCACCAACGTCGGTTAATTCAACTTGTTCTAAAGGCAGTAAGTGACGATTAAATTGTTCATCTAAAGATTCAGCTAATAAGCTAAAGTCTTCAGGCATGTAATTACTAACACCTATAATTAAACGTTTCATTTGAAATATCTCTTTTTTTGTTCTTTAAAAATGACAAGGACAGATATTACAAACGAAATATTTATTTAAAATTCAAATTACAAATTTCGTGATTAAATTTTCATATTTAAAAGACTTATTTTATCGAATTAAAATTTAGAGACTTTCATCACTTTCCAATTTCTATCTCAATGATATTGAAACGCACCTAAAAGGAAAGATCCTTCAATAATTATGTGACAACGCCCATTATTAAAAAGAAGGTTATTATAATAAAATAAAGTTTTGAGATTTACATCACTATATAATAAGTTAAATTATATTATTGCAGTTTAAAACACCCCGCTTTTAACCAAATTTAAACACATAATAAAAGAGCCATCAACACATGTATTGATGGCTCTTTACTTTGGATATAAAGAAAAAACAACTTAATTGAATAAATGACTATCTAGCTTGACTCCACCATTCGACCATTGCTGATAACGCTTTACAGACATGCCTGACGAGTACATGGTATGTTTACAATCCATACACTCAACAAAATACAACCCACTCATTCCTGCCATAACGTGCAGCCTTCGGCTATCGCAGCGCTTGCAGGACAGGCGCTTTACTTTGGTGTTGACGTCAATACGCCGAGCAAAGTTTAACGTTTCGTGAGAGCATAAAGCGTCAACAGCACTATCTTTAAAAGGATGCTCACTAAGTAAATAATTAATGGCGTAATCGTACACCGGGGGGATTGAAGATTTTCCACTTTCAATATTACTTATCTTAGCAACGGAAACGCCTAATAAAGAAGCGAACTCAGCCTTACTGTACTCTAAGATAAATCTTGAAGAGATGAATTTATCTGCACTAATGATTCTCAACATACACAAATCTCTAATAGAAATAAAAACAGAGCAAACTAATTCGCTCCATTTCTGCTGAAACATGTAATGAAAAAGTTACTTCCTAGTGTAATTCTGCATATTATCTATGCTATTTTATTTTGTACGTCATCTTGCGCCTAATTAATTATAAAATCAATAATCCATGCCTAAATATAAAAACACAATTTAAGATTTATAATACAATTTTTAATTTACATTATTAGATAAAGTAATGAATACTATTCACCTATTACTCTGGGCATCAAGTATTGCTCTTCAATCATTATTACTATCAATTGAAGAGACTTGATTTGAGCCCAACAGGAGAAGTAGATAAAGAGGGAAATCCCTCTATTTGAAGATAAACATATCCCATCTTAGCGAAGCACTAAAAATGTGTTGAAAAATCGAATAAATAGTATGCAGCCCAGTAAATGAATCGCTTAGATAAGTTTACAGTCTGTAATTGTGATCGACAGAGATACTGAGACAGAAAGGCAAAAGAAAAGCCTCAATTATGAGGCTTATGGATAAGATAAATTATGGTTGAAGGAAATTCTGCGTGAAATCGAGCGCCTCTTTAGAGAGCTTTTTTTCGGTAGACGATGTGGTTGTCTGCCCTTCCGTCGTTGCTGTGGTCATGTCTGGCTGGAAGTTCGGCGCCGATGCTTCATCCCATGCGTTAGCATCGTCTTTATTTTCGTCACTCAGCACCGCGTTAAGCTCCTCCTCTGCAGGAAAATACGCTTCGCGTTTGTACACCTTGTTCAGCGCACGAATAATGGAATGCTTTCTCACCATCCCTGACGCAAGCTTTCTTTGCAACGGTTTCGCTATGGATTGCAATCCAACGACGACATCAACACCAATATTGGTTGCCACTTCGTCACGCAACGTACGCGCTGGCTGATACCCCATATTGGCAGCAAGAAACAACCAAACATAAGCAATCGCATTGCCTGTTTTACCTTTGTCCTTCCACGCTTCGCCAGCATGATACATCGCCTCGGCGCTGCCACCTTCTGCGGCTCTTTCAAGCCAATAGCAGCCTTTGACCATGCTTTTTTCTGTACCAACACCATTTAGGTAACATAAGCCAACTTGGATTTTTCCGTCCGCACTGTCTTTTTCAGCCGCTTTCATAAACCAATAAAGCGCATCTGCACTGCGTCCTGCACTATTGTCTGGTGAAAGTTGCCATTCACCCATGTAAAGCATGGCATCAATGCAGCCTTCTTCGGCTGCAGTTTCAATCAGTTGGTTACCTTTGGGAATATTTTTTTCCGTTCCGCGGCCAAAAACCAACGCTTTGCCTGTCGCAAATTTCGCTTCGGTATCCCCTTCCATTCCGGCAATGGCGGTACGCCAAAAGTTTGCCTGCTCTTTTAAAATCACATCTTCACGCATGCGCTCACTCAAGCGAACAATACCGTACATTCCCGTCACATTGTCCAACTTAGCGGCTTTATCATACCAATACAGCGCTTGACGAATGTTGTCCTTCTCGGCTTCTTTCGCTAGAAATAAAATGGTGGGGATATGTCCGGTTTCTGCTTTGAACTCACGCTCTTTACGCTCTTGCTCTCGCGCTTTTTGCATCGCCTTTCGATAAGAGGCTTCGCGAGCTTTCCTCTCTGCCTCGAGTCTCTGTTTCCGCATCGACAACGAGATCATCCACACAAATATCAGGACGAGTGAAAGGCCAGTTGCCGCAATGGCAATGCCCATACTACTCATAAATAGCCTCTTTTGGTTTCAGGGCCCAATTCATCTCCCTCTCAGGGAAATCTTAAGATTACGCGTCGACATAACGCCGACTACCTTCATTATATAACGACCACTTAGCGAAAATCTGAAGCTTGCCAAGACTTAATGGCGCTATTTTATTCAATATCACTGCAACTTATTTTTAATTAAAAAATATCACTGCGAATTTTATAGAACTTAATCACGGTTTTGGGGCTGAGATATTCTCCTCCCCTATCATCCCCCCTTGCTCCTCCTATAAAAATTTACATTTTAATGATGTGCAGAAGCTCTCACTATGCGTCTGTTTTATTATTTAATTTGTGAACAAAATCGACTGTGACAGAAAATTTTCACTTGTAAAAAACTTAACTGCCTGCTCTCACATTTTGCTGATGATTCAGTGTATTAGCATCTAGTTGAACATTTCCTTTTTCGGCATCTGCCTTTCTAGCGTGTGCGAAACCTTCTTGATGACTGAGTCAGCGAAGGCAGCGCGCAGCTCAATATCAATTCAATAACAATGGATTTGTAAACGTGGACAATAAGACATTTAAATTATCAACAATTGCCAAAACCGTACTGCCTTTGATTTCCGTCGCAGTCATCAGCGGTTGTGGTAGTGATAGCACGAACGAAGATACGACGAACCCAGGCTCAGGCTTGTACCCTGCGGGAGAGAACGAGGTCGTCATTTATTACAAACGCGATGTGGCGTCCGCTTCAACGGCCAGCGACTACGAAGGTTGGGGCTTGCACCTGTGGAACGGTGAAGGCTGTACCAGCACAGATTTAGACGCAATGGGCATTCCTGGCACAGGAACGGATTGGTCGGCACCGCATCCATTCGATGGCATCAACGACACCTACGGTGCTTACTACGTACTGAAAGTGAACCCAGATGCCTCTGACCCACACGAATGCATGAACTTCATTCTGCACAAAGGTGATGAGAAAGCATTCGGCAGTGCAAACTCAAAAGTGGAGCTGACGAAAATCGGCGAATCTAAAGGGTTGTTTGGCTTCCACGGCAGCAGTGAGCTTTACTACGAGCCAATCGAAGAACGCCCTGTTGATATTGATGGTCAAAAAGCGCATTGGCTAGATGCCAACACCATCGCGTGGGAAGCGGTGGCCAATGCGGATTCCATGAAGCTGTTCTACAGCCTCAGCAACGACATTAAAATGGATGAAGACAAGCAAATCTCCGGTGGCACGGCGGTTGAGTTGACGAAAGCAGGTGATTTATCTGATGGTCTGAAATCACGCTTCCGTCACCTTGCTAGCCTCCAAGCTGCAGGCATTGATGTCGATGACGCGACTCTACGCACGATCCTGAAATCACAAATCGTTATGGTAGCTTACAACGCAAATGGTGACGTCATTTCTGCAACTGAAGTGCAAAAGCCGGGCGTTCTCGATGCAGTATTTGCCGATTCCAAGGCAGGTAACGCGATTGGTCAAGAACTCGGCGCAATTGTGGAAGGCGGTGCCGCAACCTTCAAACTATGGGCACCAACTGCCCAAGATGTTGATCTGATAATCTACGATGAAAACTTAGCAGAAGAAGCGACCGTTGCCATGACGGAAGACCCAGCAACAGGTATCTGGGTTTCTGAGGCACAAAGCAACGTTGTCAACAAATACTATCGCTACCAAGTTAAGGTATACCACCCAACAACTGGCGTCGTTGAAACGCGTTTGGTAACAGACCCATATTCAATGAGCTTGTCTAAAAACTCGCGATACTCGCAAGTGGTTGATTTAGATGATCCAAGCTTAATGCCTCAAGATTGGAAAAACTACGCACGCCCAATGGTTAAAAAAGACGAAGACCACGTCCTTTACGAGTCACACATTCGTGATTTCAGCTTTAACGACAGCAAAGGCACGCCAAGTCTTGATGGCAAATATCTTGCCCTTACAGAATCTGAGCGTGAGTCTGTTTCTCACTTACAAGCCTTAAAAGATGCAGGCCTAACAACGCTGCATATCCTGCCAGCATTTGATATTGCAACCGTGGATGAAGACGCTGACCAGCGAGTCGATATCACCGACACCGTGGGTAAACTTTGTGGCATCAAGCCAGAAGCCTCCATTTGTGAGACCGAAGATGACGGCAAAGTGATTGAAGAGGTATTAAATAGCTACGACCCAACAACGGGCAAAGCACAAGCGTTGATGAACGATCTTCGCATGCTAGACAGCTTCAACTGGGGTTACGACCCATACCACTACACTGTACCAGAAGGCAGTTATGCGACCGATCCTAACGGTTCTAAACGTATCCTTGAGTTCCGCGAAATGGTGCAAGCGACGCATAAAATGGATCTGAAACTGGTCATGGACGTGGTGTACAACCACACGAATGCATCCGGTGTGAACGAAAAATCAGTACTGGATAAAATTGTCCCTGGGTACTACCACCGCCTAAACGTCAACACTGGCGGCGTAGAAAACTCAACCTGTTGTGATAACACCGCCACCGAAAACCTAATGATGGGTAAACTGATGGTTGACTCATTGATGGTGTGGGCGGATGACTATAAAGTCGATGGTTTCCGTTTTGACCTTATGGGCCACCAGCCGAAAGATGTCATGGTCTACGCACTTGAAAAAGTCCGTGAAATTGATCCGAATACTTTGTTCTACGGCGAAGGCTGGGACTTCGGTGAAGTTGCGCAAAACGCTCGCTTCGATCAAGCGACACAAGTCAACATGGCGGGGACAGAAATCGGTACTTTCTCTGATCGTCTGCGTGACGCAGTTCGTGGCGGAAGCCCGTTTGATGGTGGTGTAGATTCTGAAGGTAAGCACCCACTTCGCTTCAACCAAGGCTTTGGTAACGCCGCTTACCCGAACGAAGAAACTAAAACTGATGCAGAATCTGTGAATGGCCGCCTACACAACCAAGATCTGGTTCGTCTAGGTATGGCTGGTAACTTAGCTGACTACGTCCTTCTGGATTACAAAGGCGAAACCAAACTTGGTAAGAATGTTGATTACAATGGTGCTCCAGCAGGCTACACAAAAGTGCCATCAGAGAACATTTCCTACGTGTCTAAGCACGATAACCAAACGCTGTGGGACAACAACGCTTACAAGATTGCGACAGGTACTTCATCTGCTGAACGCGCACGAATGCAGTCTGTATCACTATCAACGGTGATGCTAGGTCAAGGTATTCCGTTCATTCACATGGGTTCTGAGCTATTGCGCTCTAAGTCAATGCAGCGTGACTCGTACGATTCTGGTGACTGGTTCAACCGTGTATTCTTCGATGGAAGCGACAATAACTGGAACGTTGGTCTACCACGTGAAGACAAAGACGGTGCAAACTGGGAGTTGATCAAAACCATCGTCGGTGACAGCACGGCGAAACCAGACTCAACGGACATCGAGCTGACTAAGCAACAATTCCTAGAGCTACTAAAAATCCGCAGTACAAGCGAACTGTTCCGCTTAGACACCGCGCAAGAAGTGATGAACCGTGTTGACTTCCGCAACGTAGGGAAAGACCAAGTGGAAGGCTTGATTGTGATGTCTATCGACGATGGCACATCAGCAGGTGCCGATTTGGATTCGAACTACGATGCGATCGTGGCCGTTGTGAACTCAACATCAACTGAGAAATCTTTCAAAGTTGCTGGCGCTACTGGTTTCGAGCTGCATGAAGTTCAACAAAACTCTGCGGATGACATCGTGAAAGGTGCAAGCTTCGCCAATGAAACATTCACAGTACCAGCACTGACAACAGCGGTATTCGTACAGCCACAAGACGGCGCGCAAGGTGCAGGCCTACCAGTAAACACGGATAACAAAGACGTATCGAGCATTCCTCCTTACGGCGAAACTGTGGTTTACGTCAAAGGCACCATGAACGAGTGGTCAGATAGCAGTGACTGGGCGATGACCTTTATTGGCAACGGCATGTACTCTGTAACTGGCGTTCTTGAAGCAGGTGAACACGAGTTCAAATTTGCGGACTCAGGATGGGCAAATCCAAACATCGGTTGTGATGCTGCGGATTTGGCTTCTGGCTCACTAGACTTAGGCTCTGCGGGGAACTGTACGTTGTCTGTCGCTGAAACTGGTAAGTACAACTTCACTCTGAACGCGTTACATGTGCAAGATGAAAGCGTAGAAAAACCTGTCGTTTCAGTGACCAAGTCAGCAGATGCACCAACGTTCGGTGAAAGAGCACTTTACCTACGTGGCACTATCACCACATGGGATACGCCAGCGCAAGACTCAACTGCGAAGTTCAGCTATGTAGCAAATGACGTTTACTCGCTAGACATTGACCTAGCGGCGGGCAACTACGAGATGAAAGTGGCGAGCGCAGACTGGGCAGCAGACACCAACTTCGGTGGCGAAGGCAGTGTTGAGCTTGGTAAAGCGCTAACGATGGAAGTCGGTGGCGGTAGTGCAAACCTGAAAATTGCGATTGCAGAAGCAGGAAATTACAACTTCCACTTCAACGCGGCTGACAAGTCGGCGCCAATCGTGACGGTAACGAAAAACTAGTTTCATTTAAAAACATCCGTAATGAAAAAGGGGAAGCATCACGCTTCCCCTTTGTTTTTTTGGCGTCACTAAATGGTGGATACCAAAATCAAGAAGGTGTTAGTTTCCCCAAATCTGTTCAACAAACTCAGGGTGATCAATGAATGGATTGCGATTGCCCTGAAACTCAAACACTTGTTGATTGCGGTTTTGTTCTTTTTCACTAACAGGATCATTTTTGTGCCAACGTTTCAGCATGTTTAACACCCAAGGTTCAAAAACCGTTGAACTTGAACCATCAAGGACAGCATCCGCATTGCTTGAATTGCCTTCCCAGTTACCTACTACATTTTCATAGCGGGTTGCCATGTAGAAATAGGCACGAGCAAAATCGCCTTTAAACTCATCGATCGGCTCAAACACCGTACCGGAATAACCTAGGCCAGTGCTTGCTTGACCAAGTTTAGAACCATTACTAGACACGTACGTCGCGGTGCCCACTTCACCAAATGGCCAGTTACTGCGCTTCGCATTCACATAGCCATCGGTCGCAAACAAATGGTGACCATCTGAGTTCATCGGCTCAACTTTGCCGCCAAACCAGCTTTTCGGGAACGAGTGTTCACGGTTGTAGCAATCCCCTTCTTGGCTGTATTGACCACATTGGTCTGTCACTTTCGTGAAGCTGATAGCATCAGTGCCCGCAGGTTTCTCTGAATACATATCGAGAATAGAGCCATCATTTTCGTAATAACGATCAATATCGGCATCTTTTACCAAGGTCCACACCGCAGAATAACCTCGGCTAGTGTGGTTGTTGATGATGTTAAACAGCGCCGTTTTTAGAGCGTAGCCCGTCTTGCCAGACGCCGCTTGGTAGTAACCATCAACCACTGGTGGGGTTGAGGTTGAGTCACCTAACGTAAAGTCGGTGGTTTCGCTTTTCGAGAATTCAGCGCCAGAAGCAAGAGTCTTATCTCCCACCTTCAACGCGTAAGACCCCGAACCATTGCCACAGCAAATGCCGTCGCCATAGCTGTCTTGAATCGTAAATTGGTAGTTACCATCGGCTAAACACATGGTCTTTTCAACAGTGGTTGACGACTCATACCCCTGACCAGAGAAAAGCACTTGCGCTTGGCTATTTTTCAACTCCCAGCTAGTTTCTGAGCCATAGTTGTCCGTCGTGAGTGTAAGAACCACTTCATGATCACTACAGCTTTCTACAGGAGGTTGTGTACTTGTCTCGGTCGGTTGAAAATTATCGACGTAGACAACTTCTGAGCCATCAAACCCGGCCTCATCATAAAAACGCAACCCGACATTGATGGTCTTGTTCGAACTCGCAGTATAGTTATGCGCCAGCTCTTGCCACTGGTTTACCTGCTGCGGATCTGAGTAATTGTGATAACCATCAACCACCAGACGTGCTTTTACATTTCCTTCGGTGTGATAAACCGAGACAGAAAACGGATAGGTTTTCCCTTGCTCCACATTAATGGTTTGCAAAAGGTCAGTGTTGCTTTGGGTACCTGTATTCACGACGACTTGAGCAGCCAGGCCGCCCGATTTGATTTGTTCGCTGCTTGGCGACACCGCGATGCCAGCGTCAATCACTGACCACTGCGTAGGCGCACTGCCATTCCACTGTTCAAAGTCACCATTGAGAATTTGGCTATATGCAAGCGGAGAGCTAATAACAGCAAGAAGACAGAGGGGTTTCGTTATGGATTTCATTATACTTTTCCATTAGTTATGTAAATCCCAAACACGATAAACATATTAGTAAGGCATAAGTAATCCTTCAGTCACATTTTTACGTTGCACAAGTGTTAATTTACTTTTTAATGTGCAGCTTATCTCACAAATATCCATCTGCTGAAAACAAATGCCAATACAAAAAGCGAAGCAACTTGTTGGCTACATCGTCGTAAAACCATTAAGGGAAAAGTAAAACAGACAGAAAAAAGCCAAGTGTGCGCCCATGGGGGTCAGCAACAACACTTGGCTTGTTTATAAGAAAGCTTGTGGTCAGCTCAACTGGTGAGCATCAATTCTGGATAATTCCTTAAGGTTTTACCGCAAAGAATCGTCCTTGTAGTGGCGACATCAGAATCTGATATTGACCATTGCTCGGAGTAATTTTTTCATTCGTGAGCAAATCCACCAACTCACCAGTACCAACACTCTCCTGAGTAAGAGTGACGGTTCTCGCGCTCTCTAAGGTATTTAGCGCAAACAAGACTTTGTCTGTACCAGATTGTTTCAAGTCCAAATAACTGCCGTTACTCGCAACTAAATTCGTGCGTGACCCCTGATACAATGCTGGGTGCGCACTGCGCATCGTCATCAGCGATTTCACGTAAGCTTTGAGATCGGCTTGGTTTGCGTCAAGTGTCGCCGTCACACCTTCAATTTTTGCACTGCTGCGCGCAACGTGATCATCGCACAAACCTTGAATGGCGCAGGTGTTGTTGTCTTCTTTTGCGGCAAAACCATCCACTTGATCCCCGATTTCATCGCCGTAGTACAGCGTGATTGGCCCAGTGTAGGCAGCTTGGAAGGCAAACGCAGCTTTATGGCGTAACCAATATTCTGCATCATTCACATCCGCCAAGTTTCCGCGTTGCAACAAGTCACCAAAGCGCACTAAATCATGGTTGCCGATCATCAAATTCGGTTGCGCATGCGTTGGATATTGGTTGTGTGTGCTGTAGCCGTTGTCTAGCCAATCCACACCGCGACCACCCACGCCGCTCTCATTCACGGCCAAAGTTTCTACGATGCGATAGCGCATCGGGAAGTCAAATGCAGAGCACAATGCTGGATCGCTGTTCGATCCATACGCCTCATTCGCGATCTCAGACTCCCCTTTCCAAATCTCTGCCACCATGTAACCCAACGGATTCACTTGTTCGCCTTTGCTATTGGTGTACGTGACACCTTGCGAGGCTTCATCGACAGCTTTACGAAGTTGTGTCCAAGCGTCTGTCGGAACTTGATAGGCTTGATCTAAACGCCAGCCGTCAATTTTGAGTTCTTTGATCCAATACGTCGCCACCTCTTTGTAGAAATCGAGACTGGCCGGATAATCAACCGGGTTGCTTGATCCAGATGGCAGCAAACCGGAAGGTGAGGGTTTGATCAAGCCATCTTTGTAATGACCAAATACGCCATCAAAAAATACGTACAAACCACGTTTGTGTGCTTCTTCAACTAGGGTTTTCGCGGTCGCTAAATCACCAAATTTTGGGTCGATCTTAAAGTAATCTGTAGCAAAATAGCCCGTGGCATCCAAACGATCGGCCCAGTGATCTTGTCCTGCTATCGCTTCAGACTCAAAAACTGGCGTCAACCAAATCGCGTTCATCCCTAAATCTTGGATGTAATCGAGTGAATCAATCACCCCTTGCAAATCGCCATTATGATGACTGGTGCCATAGCCCGTACCGTGACCAATGCTCGCATCGCCATCCACAAAACTCTCGACCATGATTTGATAAGTACGAAGTTGGTTACTTTGCGCCATGACATTGGCTTGGCAAGCATAACTGGTATCCGGTTGCGGAGTGCTGCTATTAGTATCGCCACCACCAGAAGAATTACACGCAGATAAAGCACCAATCATACTTAATGCAAGCAGCGATCGATACAGGCGATGGTTACGTCGAACGTTACGCATTTTATTCTCCCTAACTTACTCAAATTAAGTAAAAAAAGTTGAGTAATAAAATTAACCCCAACATGCTTCCCATGTAGGGGTTAATAAATAAAAACAGATTTTAAATAACTGAATGGAATATTATTGACACTTATTTACCATAACATGAAGCGGTTTGCCTTTTCCTTCAAATTGAAGGCTCCAGACATATTTACCATCTTCTTTAATATCAACTGAAGTATCTGTACCGTAACCACCAAATGTTAGTGGTGTTAATTCACCAACGTTCATTCGATTCCCTTTAGCGGTAAATTGTGGGAACCACAACTCGGTCGCATACTGCATTTTGTAGGAACCTACTTTTTCTTGAACTACAGCTTGGTAGAAGTTATTCCCTTTGTAGGTGTATTGACGTTGAGGCACGTGTTTCCAGTCGGAATCCGCAAACGTACCCACCACAAACAGTGGTTTAGAAATTGGTCCTTTCGCCGTGCTATCTGGGTTGTCACACGCTTTCATGAAAGCAACCACTTCGTCTTGAGACATATTCACAACGGGCTCTGCGGCCGCTTCTGGTTCTGCAGTCGATTGACAACCCACTAAGGCAACAAGTAGGGCAGCAGCAAGAGAGGTCTTCATCATGTTCATTTCACGTAATTCCTTTTTAGTATATCCAAAGCAAAATAAACTCAACGTTTAAAAGAAATATTAATCGTTATTAAAATGGAAATATCAAACGCTAAATAAATATCGTCGGATTGCGAATTTAAATTACTTCGAGAAGTTTATTTATTTCCTAAGTACAAAAAATAAGTTAGGAACTGTCAATAATTATTGATCTAACCAATATAAAAAACAAAACAATAAAAATAATTATGTGAATAAGATAACTCTATGTAGGGGTATTTTTTATTGGTTTATATTCTATGAAAAAAGGCCAGCATTTTGCTGGCCTTTTATATTCAGTTATTTTTTATTTACGGCTTTCACAAACACTTGTTGTGCACCTTCAATACCCAGTTCTTTTGCTTCATCGAGCAAGGTGAGTGCTTTCGGAATATCGTTCGCTGCCACTGCCGCTTCAATTGAGCTGTGGTAGTAGCTAGTGAGATCCGTACCTTGAGGAATGTTGTCGTTTTTCGCAACAATCTTGGTATTCACGATATCATTTGCGGATACCGACAAACGGAACTGACCCAGTGGGCTGTGATTCGCTAAAGGGTCTGCAATATCTGGCGGCTGAGTGTGGCGCGCCATGGCGAAGGCTTTTGCAGGATGCAGAACTTGCGTACTGCCTTTTAGATCAGCGGAAGTCGTGTACACCAATACATGCAGATCGTTACCTGTCATGTCTGGAATCACATTGAGATCAAGTACGAATTTATCGTTGTCCAACAGTTTTGCTGGTTCGTACTTAAACTTTGAGAAATCTGCTTGGTAAATGGTTTCTCCTGCCGAGTTCATCACTGCGACATTAGGAGCATAAAATTGAAGTTCTTTACTTACGAATGTCTCTAATTTGATATCGAGACTGCCACGGTTGCCCGGAAGAGCAAACGCTGCAATAGCGCCAGCACTGTTACCATCCAACAGCATTTGGCTTTTATCAGTCAAAGCGAATTCAGTAACCACAGGTACATCAACCGTTACCCATTGAATATCACCCGATTGAGTGATCACTTGTTGCTGACCTTTTGGACTCATCTCTACTTGTTCTACAGACGCACAACCAGTAGCCAACATGCCCAGCAGTACGGGAGCAAGCCATTTTTTCATTACTGTCTACCTCGACTCTTTATTGTTTTTTAAATAAATACAGCCAGATAAGTTCTGGCTGTATCATTCTAGGACAATTTAGGACTTAGTGGTTAGATGATTACCACCAAGCTTCAGCTTGTACACCGAATTGGAACGTATCGTCTGAACGACCGTTGTCAAATGTGTTAGAGTTGTCTTCTTTGTCAGCCGTTAGGTAAGAAGCGTAAACACGGATTTCAGGACGAGCCCAGAAGCTAGAACCAGCAGACCATGCTTGAGCAACAGTTAGCTTACCGTATTTGTTTTCGTCGCCGTCGTTATCATCGATAGCGTAACCAGCTTCGAAGATAGTTTTGTGGTTGTCATCCCATTTGTACATTGGACGAACTACAACAGACATTGTTTCCCACTTGTCTTGGCCAGCCCACATGTCTTCACCAACACCGTAAACTAACTGGTGACCCATTTCCCAGCTGTCACCCATGCCGATTACACCCCAGTTGATTAGGCGGTAACCAGATGCACCGTTATCAGCTTCTGCGCCGTACCAGCTACCGTCGCCGTAGAATGCCATTGTTTTTGAGTAGCCTTCAGTACCGTACTGAAGCACTGTTTTGTTGAAACCAGCGTCTAGACCTTGAGTCAATTCTGCTGTGAACATTACGCCGTTTTTCGCATCTTTAGTGCCGTTTGGCGCAGCGTCAGTTTCGTTAAGGATTGCGTAGTTCAAGCCCATTTCTAGAGAACCGTTGTCCCACAGAGGAAGACCTGCATAACGTACGTCTAGAGTGTTAACGTTTGTATCGCCGCCATCGTTACCTGGATCTGCGATATCGCCACGGTCGTTACGAACCCAAGCGAAAGAAACTTTACCTGGACCAGCTTCGATACCTTCAACACCAGCGCCCGCGCCAGAGATGTTCCAGTAGTAGAAGTCAGAGATATGAATGTCGTGACGTTGGTAGTAGCGCTTACCAGCCCAAAGTGTTGCTTCTGGAGCAAAGTTTAGTAGGCCTTTAGCTTGAACGTTGAATTGACGTAGTGCGAATTGTGCATCGTCAACACATTTCACTTCGCCGTTATCCAAACCACAGTTAGCAGAAGTGCTTTCCCAGTCGTTTGAACCATTAGAAGTCATTGCAACCATAGAGTCTACGTAGAACGTTTTGCCGTTGTTGTTGTAAACTTCTTTACCTAGTTGAATCTCGCCGTAGATATCGCTTTCATTACCTAGACGACCGATCTTGTTCTTTTCGAATGTTAATTGTTGACCACCGTCAGCGTTCACGCCAACGCCAGCACGCATGTAACCGTGGAAATCCACTGCGAACGCAGAACCAGCAGCTAAAGTTGCAGCCACAGCAGCAGCAATTGCACTTACTTTTTTCATTCTTAACTCCATTAAGGGTATTTATAATTCTGTCTTCCCTGCTCACTCTTTTAGGTGAATATAGGCAGTAAAAACACACCTAAAGAAAGAGAGGTAAGATGGGAACGAATCCCCGTTTGTTTCAACAGTTATGAGATTACCCGAGGCGTACAAGGATGACTTCCTCCGCCCCAAACTAATTTAGGGGGGATGAGAAGGGAGTAGAAAATTTACCGAATGGTGTTTTTTCGAGTCAGATCACCAATCTAGGGAGGAATTAGTAAGTTTATTCGGTTTTGAGCCGCTACAAAGTGATAGCCATTTCATATTTTTGACTCTAAGCCGTCACATAAAGTAATTAAATTACATGAATATTTTTATATTTAGGGTGGTTGACCTTAGTAAGACAAAGTTTTTAACTTATAGTTTCCTAAAGGTAGCAATAAATATTAAATAAAGTATCTCCGATGACACGACTTCTCTCTCGCCCTTACCCCTTGGGTGCAACTGTAAATAAAGAAGGTTGTAACTTCTCTATTCACGCACCAGGGAATAAAGACATAAAACTCGCCCTGTTTGCAGACGATGGCAGTTACGCGCTTCATGATTTACCGAATGAATACGCTGACATACGTCATACTTTTATTCCGGATATTAAGCCGGGGCAAAAATACGGTTACCTTGTCTCCCACAAGGAAGAGCCACTATTAATTTCTGACCCTTACGCAAAGTCAATTGATAAAGCCCTCCACTACCACCCTCCCTACTCTCCAGCCAAAAGTTTCGATATGCCGAAGTGCATCGTTATCGAAGATAATTTTGACTGGCAAGATACGGATCATCCGCGTATACCAAGAGAAGAGATGGTGTTGTTTGAGACACACGTCAAAGGGCTTACCCAACTTCACCCAGAAGTTGAGGACAAGCTGAAGGGGCGCTATTTAGGTCTTGCATCACCTAAAATGCTGGCCTTTTATGAACAGCAAAATATCAACACGCTGCAATTGCTACCTGTCGCTGCGTGCATGCATGAGCCTCACCTACTAGAGATGGAAAAGGTCAACTATTGGGGATACAACCCTTATCTCTTTATGGTGCCTGATCCGCGCTATGCAGAAAAAGACGCCGTCACAGAGCTCAAAACAACGATTCGAGAACTGCACAAAAACGGCATCGAAGTGATTCTCGACGTAGTTTACAACCACACCGCAGAGGGGGGGGAAGGGCCTACAATTTTCAACCTGAAAGCGCTCGATTCCCGTTTTTACATCAAACATGGCAACCACTTCGCAAATTACACTGGTTGTGGCAACACGGTCGATCTCACCTATCAACCCGCTTTAAACCTTGTGATGGATACATTGCGCTACTGGGTTAGCGAATTTAAAGTCGATGGTTTTCGTTTCGACTTAGCCGCAACGTTAGGGCGTCAAGGCGATGATTACAACCCAGAAGCAGCTTTCTTTAAAGCCGTTGCGCAAGACCCTATTTTGCGTGAAACCAAATTGATTGCCGAACCTTGGGATATTGGTCCAAATGGCTACCAAGTGGGTAACTTTCCATTTGGTTGGAACGAATGTAATGACAAACTGCGTGATATTTCCCGCAGTTTTTGGCGCGGTGATCAAGGCTATTTAAAAGAGTTTGCCACTCGATTAATGGGCTCTCGTGATATTTATAGTGCAGCGAACTGGCCATACAAACTCACGGTGAATTACATCACGTATCACGATGGCTTCACACTGCAAGATTTAGTGTCTTACAAGCACAAACACAATGAAGCTAATGGCGAAGAAAATCGCGACGGCCACGGTGACAATCGCTCAGAAAACTACGGTGTCGAAGGCGAGACAGAAAATCTGATGATCATCGCCACGCGTGAGAAGCAAAAACGCAACCTTATTGCCAGCTTGCTGTTTGCTTTTGGAATCCCACACATCCTCACTGCTGACGTGCTGTCTCACACCCAAGGCGGTAACAATAATGCCTATTGCCAAGATAATGAAACCAGTTGGCTTCACTGGGGAGAAACGGAGCGTAAGCAACATTTCAAAACGTGGATGTCACAAATGGTCGCCAACCGAAATCAATACATGGTGCCATTTATCCGAGCTTTCAGTGGCGAAAACCGCAATAACAACCGTATTTTCTGGCGCCGTACAGACGGTCGCTTAATGGAGCACGATGATTGGAACCGTTTAAGCTCTGTCGCACTTCACCTTGGTATCGGTAAAGAAGGACAAGAGCTGGTCTATCTCATCAACCAAACTAACGCCACAGCGCGCTTTAAGCTCCCTAATGAGCGAAAGCAAGAATGGGTAACGATCTGCGACACAAACGTACGTAACCTCAACCCAGGGCATGCTGAAGGCGAGGTTTTGCTATCACCTACTTCGATGGTGATTTTGCATTACCACCCGAAATCAGATCAATCATAGAACAATAACCCGGAAAGCTTATATACACGACTTTAATAGTAAAAGACCCGAAGTCCGTTAACGACTTCGGGTCCATTTAGTGTTGTAAGCATTAATGAACCTCTGTATATTTATGAGCCATTACAGTATATGAACCAAATTAAAAAGGCGTATAGTCCATATGGCTACTTATCTTTACACACGTTACTCGCCAAAGAATCGAGCTTATCAAGAGCACCTCGGTGTCCTAAAAGCGTTCGTGCCTGATGCCCAACATTTTGAGGATAAGGTTCGCGGTTGCATGCCTCCAGCAGAACGAGAAGCTTTCCAACAGCTACTCAATATCGTCAAAGCAGGTGATACGATGGTGCTCTGGTGGCTAACGGCATTTGGTCGAGATTTTAGTCAGGCGTTAAATACAATCAAAGTGTTACTAGCAAAAGGGGTCACACTGAAAACCGTTTGTGAACCACTCACATTTGAACCGGATTCTGTTCAAACTCAAACGCTACTCACCGTGTTGTCTGGATATGGAAAAGTGCAGACTGAGCACCGCCTGTTTGCCGCAGAGCAAGGACGGCAAGCCATTAAAGATCAACCAGATTTGTGGAAACAGAAATTTCGCGGGCGCCCAGCAGACAAAACTAAACACCAACAGATCGCAACGCTGCTGTTAGAAGGCTATACGTTGAAGAGTGTTTCGGAGCAGTGTGATGTCAGCCTATCTACCGTAAAACGCGTCAAATCTAAGTTAAATGAAGTGGATGATGAAGGCTGCCTCAGAACACGAAAGCAAAGAGGTTATTCTGATGGTGATCCATCATGAGTCGCCCAATCAACTTTCGCACTATCTTACTCGCCTGTCTTATTATCAGTGTTGGCCAATTGAGCATGGGGCTTGTTATGCCCTCTTTGCCATGGATCGCAAAAGACTTTTCTATCTCCCTTGATCAAACCCAACTGCTCGTGAGTATTTACTTACTCGGTTTTGGTCCCTCTCAGTTCATTTACGGTCCGGTATCGGATGCTTTGGGTCGAAAAAAAGTGCTGCTGACGGGCTTGCTCATCGCGATGTCTGGTCTATTAATGATCATTTTCCTCAGTGACACCTTCACAGGCATGGTGATGGGGCGTTTTCTACAAGGCTTAGGAACTGGGTGCTGCGCGGTACTCGCGAGAGCATCGACTCGAGATAGATTTAGCGGTGATGAGCTCCCTGTCGCCATGTCTTATATCGCTATGGCAGCTTCGATCACGCCACTCATTGCGCCTGTGATTGGCGGCTTTATCAACTTCCACTTTGGTTGGAGTATGGTGTTCATTTCACTGCTAGGTTATGTCTCACTCGCTTGGGTAATCATCGCCTTTAAGTTTACAGAAACCATAGCAAAACGATCTGTTATTCCGTCACCACGCAACATGCTTTTCCAGTATCGAGACTTGGTGACGTCACGTTACTTTATGAGTTTTGCCAGCATCAGTTGGTTAAACTTCAGCCTGATGATAACGACCGTGTCCGTGATGCCATTTATCATGCAAGACCAAATTGGCATGACATCCGATCAATACGCAATGTGGGCACTCATTCCCGCTTTAGGTATGTTAGGCGGCACCACGATTTGTAACCGAGTAAGGCCAATTATCGGCAACAAAAGAATGCTACTTTGTAGTCCATTCTTGCATCTCAGTGCTGCAATATGGTTGTTCTTCTGCCCGGTAGAACCACTGTATTTAATGTTGGGGCAACTATTAATGATCTTAGGTAACGGCATTGCCCTACCTTGCGCGCAAGCCATGGTAATGCAACCCTACAAAAAGCAGGCTGGTGCTGCAGCAGCCATGTCTGGAGGTGGACAAATGATCGTATCCTCATTGGTCAGCTTAACATTGGTACAGCTTGGTTTAAGCCAAGCCTGGCATCTATCAATCGTTATTGTGGTGTTTGCAGCAATAACGCTCACCAATATTCAACGAGGTTTTGGAGCAGAGCAACCTTCAGAACAGTAACGAAAAGACTTACTATTGTTCTTACAATTAAGAACACATCGTATAAGCTTTAGCTAAGGATAAGTTGGCAGGTACTAACATGATGTTGCATTTACGAATTGGCGCACTACTACTCGCCACTTTTATATCCGCTGGCACCACCGCGAAAGCCAACGAGTACTGGCAATTTGATAGTGACGATAACGGAATCACTATCTACTCTCGAGAGCATACCGACGGTTTGGTGGAGATTCGTGCTCGGATGTTCACACCCACCAGCTATGGCGCATTTTTAACGCTACTGGAAGATAGTGACAATATCCCGAACTGGATTGACAATGCCAGTCATAGCCGGGTTTTAAATCAAATATCAGCCACCGAAAACATCGTTTATACCCAATTTACGGCGCCATGGCCTGCAAAAAATCGTGATATGCTCACCTACTCTAAATATTGGGTCGATGAACTTGGGTTCACGATAAAAATCAAAAGCGCACCAGACTCATATCTTGCTGAACAAAAGGGCTATGTTCGCATTCGTTCGGTTGCTGCAACTTGGGAATTACAAAAGCTCACTAATGGCACGACACTCATTGACTACAAAGCGTTTGCTGACCCCGGAGGCCTTTTGCCAATCTGGCTAATCAACAAACTATCAAAACAAAGTGCACGAGCAACATTTAGTAATCTAAGGAAAGAGTTACCAAAATATCAGCAACACTCCCATCCTCAGATAAAGGAGTAAACTTCACGTTTGCTCTTTAATTACGATTACGGTGTTTGAAAAAAGTGCCCACAAAAGAGGCGAAGGCTAACCCTAAAAAGAGCCAAAACAAAGGGATAAACCCAAATGACTCTACTAATAAGCCATTTTCATCTACGTAAGAGCCCTGAGCGTGGTACGCAATTAAACATGCCACACCACTCAAAAACAAAACTATGCTCAGTTTATATTTACGAATAAACCCCATCTAAACCTCAAGCAATCAATTGATATGTTTTCGACATATTGCCACCGTATATAGTTCACTCAAAAAACATAGTGTCTCTATGTTTGCTCTAATCTTTATTAAAGGCCTTTTAGTCAGAGACAAGATAAAGATAAAAACCCAAACATAAAGAATAAAAAGTCAAATTAAACTCAAAATATTATATGCGTTCTCAGAACTATCTTGACCTTTTTTCTCACATATACAGTGTAATTGTTATCATTTTGTTTGCTCAATGCTGCCAAAAATCGTTCACATCTCTCCCAAAATAATTAGTGTTCTAAATATTTTTATCACTCTATACAAAAACGAATCAAACAACAAAAGACCTTTAAAATCAAAACTTAATATTCAGAAATCAATTGTAAAACAATAATATAAACGAGTTGACCTCTTCATTTCTTTCACTTTTTTAATTGAACGTCTAATCAAGTTAACGCACAATGCCATCGACAACTCACATAATAAATCATGAAAAAAAGGAAGTGTCTTCATGCATAATTTTTCAAAAAGTGCAGTGGCAACTTTAATCTCTGGCCTTTTGCTTGGAACTTCAGCAAATGCGGGAGTGAGTATCACACAAGGAAAGACCACGATCCCCGATGGCGAAGCTACACACGCTCAAGACATTACCGTTCAAAACAAACATGTCGCCTTCGCTCTCGCTGTTGAATCCGCACCACCATGGGGCGTACCGCGAGGAACATTGGTCGATTTGGCAGCAGTAAAGAATGGCAAAGTAGACCTTGACCGTGTTGCCTTTGCTGACTTCATTCCTAACAGCTGGTCCGCATGGCCGAATGATCGCAAATCCATTGAAATTATCGAAGACAGCGACAATAAAGCGGTCATTAAAGTGAGCCGCAACTTCGATAACGTTGATATCACAACATGGTATACACTCGCTTCTGGATCTGACTCAATTGCGCTTAAAACGGTCATGACCAACCAAGGTAAAAAAGATCTCGCGTTAGAATCAGGGCACACCATTTGGCCAGACACTGGCTACCAATTTGCCGTGCCGGGATTGGAAGGGAAAGAAGAATCCATGGCCGACAATGCCCTCACCGATCGCATGGTCGCTTATGATCGAGACTGGGCCTTTGCACTTCATGCTCCTTATTTTGATCGCGTCAAATACAATGGTCGTGACATGTACCTAGGGCATACCTTGAAAGCAGGTGAAAGCCGCACTTTCCAATCCCGATTACAAGTGGTTCCAAATGGAGACATGGCCCCCATTGTCAAGGCAGAAGCTGACCGACTAGGACAAGCGACAGGCACCATCAACGGCCAATTACGCGCAGATAATGGTCGTGTTCCTGAAGATGCCATCGTGATGATCGAAAAAGAAGGACAACCCTATGCCTGGACATTGGCCAAAGATGGCCAGTACAGCATGGCGCTGCCTGAGGGTGAGTACCAAATCTACGGCACAGCGACTGGTCACGCAAACAGCAAGCTGCAATCGATTCAAGTGGCGAGAAATAGCGAGCAAACACTCGATTTTACGTCTCTAAAACGCCCAGCAACTCTCTCACTTCAAGTTGAAGAGGCAACATCAGGTCTGGCCAAAGATGCGAGAATCGCCATCCTTGAAGGTCAAGCGCCACCGGTTGAATTTTTGGGTAAACGCACCTTCTTTACCGATCTGCTGCCTGCAGGTCATGCGGAGCTAAAACTGGCACCCGGTCAATACAAATTAGGTATCAACTCTGGTGGAGGCTTTACAGCTAAAACCCAAACATTAGACGTAACCCTAACATCCGGTAAAACGACGAAGCAACGAGTAGAAGTGCCTCAAGTGACGTTTCCTAACCGTCAGCATTGGTATGGCGCAGATTTACACCATCATGGCAACGTGTTGGAAGGCGTTACTCCGCCAGAAATTGTTGTGCGCGCTCAGTTGGCAACGGATCTTGACCTGACTTTCATTAGCGATCATGACTCAACCATTAACCACCAGAAGTTTGCAGAACTATCTGCGAAACGTGGCGTGCCTTTCATCCCGTCAATCGAAGTTTCGCCATCATGGGGACATATGAACCCATTTCCTATCGATAATGGCGCCGAGCTAAAGGTCGATCCTGGCACTGCTGACGTTCACACGTTACTTAACGCCGTACATGAGATGGGGGCTGAAGTCGTACCGATGAACCATCCATACAACGATTATGGCTACTTTACGAATATCGCTAAAAATGCAGTCCCTGGTGGTAAAACGGATCGCTTCGACCTTATGGAGCTTAATGCGCGCGTAGACAATGAACCAACGTTGAAGAAAGCGCATAAACTCTGGGACCTGGGTGAAGCAATGTACTTTACAGCGGGAACCGACACCCACGATGCGTGGAACCAACTCACGGGGCAGATTCGAATGATGGCAAGAGTCGATGGCGAGCTAACGCCGTCGAAGTTTGCGCAAGCACTTAAAGCCGGCCATGGCTACGCAACACAAGGCCCTATTCTTTATCCGCAAAACATTATGTTTGGTGAAACAGCAACAGCTGGCGATACGTGGGACATCCACGTCGTTGCAGCCGATGGTCTAAAAGAAATTCGATTGATCGGTAAAGGCGGCAACGTGCTGAATACCCTGACGATTAACCCGAAAGTTGATACTCAACGCATAGAGCTGTCGCTACCTATACCTAGCGACGCAGAGGGATGGATAAGTTTAGAAGTCGAAGATAAAGACGGCAGCACGGCCTGGAGTAACCCTGTTTGGTTGCAGTCATAGTCTTGATGAATGTCCGACTCGATGGTAAACAAACCTGAGTTCGACGATGAAATAAAGGCGGCACAGTGCCGCCTTTTTCTACTCGATGTTTTACTGCTGTGCAACCGTCACGGGTTTGGTCGCACCACGGTAATCAAACTCAAAACCAATACCTTGATCTGTTACATCCATCGTCATACCACCAACAAGCTCGCCTTGTAAGCTTTTCATAACATCATCAGGTAACGGCTCACCAGTCACGGCTGACGCACTTTCCAACACTTCCAAAATGCGTTCTGAATCGAAGTCAAAACTGAACAAGCCATTTGGAGAAAGTGGTTGTGCCATCACTTCTTTGCTCGCGTCTTCGGCATTCTCACCACTGTAGAGCGTAAAATGGTTTTCGTTTAAGCGAGCAAACACATCCATCTTCAAGCCTGTGTGCATTTCGAGCAGGTCACTGACATTAACTGGCTGGTTATCCGGCTGAATTTGTAATTGAGCAAGCTCAGGGACGAACATTTGCGCGGTTTGAATCAGCATCATTGGATCATTGGCAGATAGAGACAACATACCATCTAGCTGGCTAAATACTTCACCGTGCTGAGCATTAGTGTCAACGTGGATATCAAACATTTGCAGGCTTAATCCTTTCAGGCCGTTAACCATGCCGGAGCCCATGCTCACAGCTGCGGCTGGGTTTTGGCCACCCATCTCTTGCTGCATTTGTGTCAATAAAGAACATTGGTACTGAGGCTGAGTCAAGTCGCTCCAAATCTGACCAATCGATGGCGCTAGCGTATTAATGTCTAAACCAAGCGCCATGCTAAAGAAGCTCTTATCATTGTTCGATTCTGCCAAAACGCCACGAATCGACTTAAGCGCATCTAGAATCACTTTATTTTTCGATTCAACAACAAAAGCACCTTTAATGAATGCCTGCTCGCCTTTCAACTTGTATTCCGCAAATGCGACGGATTGAGGCCAGTTTTCTGCAACTTGAGTAAGTTCAGTATGACAAGCTGGTGAGCGCATCTCCTGAATAGTTGGCTCAGGATCAATGGCATCCAGCATGCTGACTTGACGCGCAAAGATATTGCCATCTTTCGTCGTCAAACCTTTAACCAATTCACGGTGATCAAAGTAACCGAAAGAGTTATTGTTTTCGCCGTATTTAGCCTGCAACGCCGCTAGGCGTCCACTCTCCGCAATGTTTTGACTTGGTGACTCAAGTCCCAATGCCATTTTAAGCGGGTTTTGAACACCCAGTTGCGGAATATCAACCGTTAACGTAAGTACGTTGTCAACCACGGCAACAACCAAGCCAATGCCATCTTGCGGGTCAACCGAATCTGTCATCTCGTAACGACGAAACTCAACTTCACCGAGTTTAACCAGCTCGTGCTTAGCACCGCTCATCTGCTCTTCGTGATCCAATGTTTTCCATAACGCGGCAGGGTCTTCAATCTTCAATTTGTACACCGGTACCATACCGATTGTGTACAACACAGGATTAATGTTTTCTCCGGTACCTAAATAGGCTTTTAACGTTTCTGGCGATGCAGCGCTCTCCAGATATCCATCAAACAAGTTAACGGCAAACTGTTGCTGTGGAGAAAGTGATTCATCGGCAAAAAGTTCAGCAATCGAGCCTTGGTTAGCCGTGCCAAATGCATTCATGTATTTATAATGATTAAAAGGTTCCGTCTGATACGTCACCATGAGCGAATCCGCAGGAACTTGCGAAAGTAGTGATACTGAATCACTCGAGGTAGTATTGTTTTGGTACAGGTAGCCAGCGCCCCCTGCAGCTGCGACCACTGCTGTAGCCAATAGTAGTTTTTTCACGACCAACTCCGTTGTCATAGTTATGTGTTCCTAAGCGAAATATCACGCTTAGGTTTAAAGCCTTTGAATAGCACTTTTATATCGACCGCTATCATAAACAAGTTATCGATATAATGAATGTCGGTTTGATAAATTATCCAACATTTATAAGGTAAACCGTGAAGTAAGTTGAATTGCGTGAGGATGCTATTGGCAATATTCACAATCTAATTTCTCGGATAACCACCTTACAAATCAAAATCTTCAGTTCAATAAAGCGATTTGGAGTAACTACGACCAAAAGCGCTAGGATATTAAATCTTTATTGAGTCTTTTATCTAATATCTGAAAACGCCTCACGGCCTGACACTTCTTTCCAATTTGCCTCTAGCGGTCCCCGTTCGTTTTCCTTACATTCCCGTTAACTCAGTGACGAGACGTATACCAGATACGAGCAGTAGAAGACGATGAAAGACCAGTTGACGATCTCTATATCAACCATCAATGGCTCCAGACATTGGTACTTCAGTAAAAGGATGCAACGCAATCTAAAAACGTTTTTATGCTTTTTTGTCATTGCTCTGGCCGCAACCGCGATCTTAATTCATCACTTGTACACTCGCGTCGATAATGCCGCGTTAAAACAAGCTGAATTGACAGAACATTCGCGCACTATGGGTGAAGAGCTCAGCACACTGAAAGCATTAAAATCCGAGCTGGAAAGTGATCTCTCAGAGCGAGAAGAACGAGTACAACTTGTTTCGGAGCGTTTGGGAGAGTTAGAGAAAGTCCTTGGAGTTGGAGAACATACTACCACGGATAATTTGGATGCCCGACTTGATGCGGCGGCGATTACGTCGAACGTTCGCATGGTGTTGTTAAACCAAATACCAAGCGGGTCTCCGGTCGGTAAAGCGCGGCTCTCTTCTCGCTTCGGTAAGCGCATTCATCCGGTGACAAAAGTCGCTAAGATGCATCGCGGGCTCGATTTTGCCGTGAATACCGGTACTAAGGTTTATGCCCCAGCAGATGGGGTTGTGGAAGTCACCCGCCGCAGCAATAAAGGCTCTGGTAACTTCCTCAGGCTGCAACATTCTTTCGGTTTTTCGAGTTCTTATTCGCACTTGAAAAAGTTCAAAGTAAAAAGCGGTCAGTTCGTCAAAAAAGGGCAACTGATTGCAATTTCCGGCAACAGTGGGCTCTCTTCTGGCCCTCACCTTCACTACGAGGTGCGTTTTGTTGGGCGAGCACTGAATCCGAAGCCATTTGTCGATTGGAGCCTCAATGATTTCGAAGACATTTTTACTAAGGAGCGAAGAATACGATGGGAATCTTTAATCAAAACCGTGGAACAACGAGTAGCTCAGCAGCTTCAACTCTCATCGCCAAAGGCTGTGCTGTTAGCGGAGAACTCAAAGTAGAAAACGATGTCCAGATTGATGGCATCGTCGATGGTCAAATTAATGTAGAAGGCACTCTCGTCGTTGCAGAAAGCGGCCGAGTAAACGGTGAGATCTACGCTAAACAACTGATCATCAATGGCATGATGGATGGTAACTGTCACGCAGAACACATTCAAGTACTTGCCAAGGGACGTGTAAGTGGGAGGATCTGGAGTAATAACCTCAGCATCGAACCTGGTGGTAAATTCTTTGGTGAAGCGGCCGAATTACCTGAAAAAGAAGTGGTGACACTGAAAGGAAAGGCTCAAGAAAACGCCAGCACGAAAGAAAACAATACCAACAATGAAAAGCGACCTGCGCGTAAATCAGCGTAAACTCTTTGGTTAAAGTGCATAAAAAAGACGGCTTTCACGCCGTCTTTTTTATTACTAGAGACACGAGCTTCGTCAGAAGCTACAGTGATTATTCGGCCGGGTTTAAAATCATCACCGAGCGCTTTGCTTGTGGACCAAAAGCCGCTTTCGCATGCGCTTTCACTTCTTCTAATGTCACACTCTTAGCCGCTTTCTCAACGTCAAGTAACACATCGACGCCGTAATCATGCACTAAGTATCGAGTATACGACCATGCGCGCTGAGCAGGGTTATCATCTAATCCTTGCATCGCTACCGCCAATTGCTTCGCTGCCGTATCCACCTCTTTTTGCGTGATGTTCGAAGCCAAGTCATCAAACATTTTGCCTAACTTGCTATCTAAAACTGCCACGTCTTCGGGCTCAACTTGAGATTCCAAGAGCCAATCAGAGATTGGTTCGCGATCTTGCGTCACGGTGTAAATATTTGGGCTGTAATCAAGGCTAGACTCTTCTCGCACAATATCCAAGACACGCGCGTTACTGATACGTTGCAAAATATCTTCGATAACCGTATCCCTTGCCGTACGTTGGTAATCGTTCGTGTTAGTCAAACGCATTACATACAACGATGAAGGTTCATGACCATCCGCAACGACTGTTCGCGCCGGCACGTCGGTGTTGAACGCAACATGGTAATCAATCGAACGACTCGGTTGCATCTCGATGGAGGCCACATACTTACGCAAGAGTGGCGTAATTTCTTCCGGCTCGACATTGGCCACAATGACCATCTTAAAACCATCGTTGGTTTTGAAAAGTTGCTCATGCACCGCTAGTATCTGCTCGGAAGTCACTTGTTCAACATCATCACTGGACACTATACGATGACGACTACCTGGCAAATAAGAATTGCCGTTTGCTTTTTGAATCAGTTTTCCCATCGGTGATTCAAAAAAAGCACCGCTCTGCTGCTTAAACTCTTGCTTCGCTGCCGCCATCTGGCGCTCGTCGACTTTAATCTCCGTCGCTAGATTGTATAGTCCATTCAACGCGTAAGTTAAATGCGTTGTTGGCGCGGTAATTTGTGAACCGTGACTGGTCGCATCAAGAATCGCGCTAAGCGCAATGTTATTTTTGCGTAAGTAACTGTCTAACTCTGAACCAGAAAATGCCCCTAACCCACTGCGTATCGCCGTCGTTGCAGCGATTTCATACGCAGCATATAACGCTGGTTCAACGGCGGCTTTACCACCTTGGCTCGCATAGTAAATATAAGCTCGACCACCCGCTTTGGCATCTTTTTGGAACCACACTTCGACACCGTTTGATAGCGTATAAACTTGAAAGCCACCCGCTTCCTGACGCATGCTGGTGATGGTACCTTCTTGAGTAGGCTGTAAGAATCCATCCACTTTGTCATACATCTCTAACGGTTTTTCGCCAGTTTGGAGGTAGGCACTGTATAGATCGGTAAATACATCATTGAACTGAGCTGACGTTTCACTTTTCCCTAACCCAATCACAAAGATTGGTTGCTCAGACAACAAGGCATTCAATTGCGTGTTAATGCTCTCTAGATTCTCGTTGTTGATGAATTCAGACAAACTCTGGGCGTAACTCTCTTTTGATTGACTCACACTGCCTTGGTCAATTTGAAAAACGCGCGCTTCTGCATAACTGTTTGGCTTACGTTGGTCCCAGTCTGAATCAATATTTGCGAGCTCACCTTGCCAATTTGACATGATGCTCTCTAACTCAGATTGAGTCGCACCATAATCTCTCAGTGACGCCAACGTGCTGATGAAAGTTTGATGCATTTGTTCACGACGCTCAGGCGCAAACGAAATACCTGCCGACATCATGCGCTGGTAGTTGGAGTAGTAAGGCTGGGCATAAGCATACTGAAAAGGTTCAGCGGCGTCATTAAGTACACGGATCAGACGTTGTTGAATTAGCTGTGTTGCGACTTCATCACGCCACACTTGATGCTGTTGTTCAATCGTAGTGCTGCCACTTAGACCACGCTCAATCACTAAATGAAGGCTTGGTGATTCCATCGTGCTACTTGGCAAGATTCTGTTTTCGTTGTTCACTCGAATATCGCGGCGCTTCTCTATTACGGTATCCGAGGTGCTTTCCCAGTTCGAGAATTTGTTTTTGATAATATTGGACAGTGAATCCACGTCGATATTACCGGTCACAACCAACTCGGCATTTTGTGGTTGGTACCACTTGTCGTAAAACGCTTTTAGCTTGCTTGATGAGGCATTTTGAATCGCTTCGCGAGTACCAATTGGGTCGTGTTCACCATACATAGTGCCTTCAATCGACGCTTGATAAGCATGCATAGAAAAGGACTTATCATCCGGGTTAGCACGTCGCCATTCACCAAGAATCACCCCTTTTTCTTTCTCTACTTGTTCGGGAGCAAACTGAAGTCCGTTTCCGATATCTCTCATCCACTTCAGGGCATCTTCCAGCTTTGTATTATTGGCAAGATCAAGTTGGTAAGAAGTTTGCTGATAAGTGGTAAAGGCGTTGATATCGGCACCAAAGCTACCACCAGATTGCTCGAAAAGTTTAACAACGTCGTTGCCGGTAAAATGCGTGCTGCCATTAAACGCCATGTGCTCAACAAAGTGAGCGTAACCTTTTTGATTGGCTTCTTCTTGGAATGAGCCGACATTCAGAACCAAGCGGACCGATACTTCTTGGTCTTTTGTTGGGTAAAGATGGTATTTCATACCGTTCGATAACTGGTCGACATGCCAATTGGCGTCAGGCTGAATCGGCGTCGATTGTTGTGTCAGAGCACACCCTGACAGTAATAACGCGGGGACTAACAATATACTGCGCATAACTATTGCCCATAACAATGATTAAGCCGATCAATATAATCCTCGTTCGATGACCTTCACATTTTTAATGGATTATTTACCACTCAAACGTGACGCAAATCACCTTTTAATGAAATCAATTATCATTTACAAAAATAGACAAATCCTTACTTTACAAATAGATAAATAACACAGCTTAAAAGCCTTTTTCTTATTTGATGTAAAACTCAAAATCGCGACATGGAGTCAGTATTTATTTTGAGCAATAAAATATAATTATTGAACAGATTCGAATCTGACTTTCTGCTGCATATTCAACGGCTCGGTGAGTCCTGATGAGAATAAAAACACAACAACTATTATTCAAAGATCTATTATTCGCTTTATGTTCAAAAATCTATCATTAAAAAACAAACTGGCGATCTCTGCCAGTGCTGCCATCATTCTCGGGGGAGTGCTGGTAGAAGGGCTGTCTTTTCGAGATTCATTAAACAGACTGGATGTCGAAGTCGCGCAACGACTAGAAAGCACCAGCGCATCTTACAATCAATACGTAAAGGACTGGTTACTCTCAAAAGAGCGAGCACTGACGTCACTCTCTTCCGATTCAGAAAAGCGTTCTCTAGTTACGCACTTGAAACAAGTCCGAGACTCTGGCGCGTTTGATAACGTCTTTCTCGCTTACCCAGACGGCTCACAAGACAACGCTAATGGGGTGGTTTTGCCACCAGGTAATAACGACCCACGCAAGTGGGGTTGGTACACCAACGCCATTGCCAATCCATCGAAAGTCTTTATGGATAACCCAACCGTCGCAGCGGCCACGGGGGCCAACGTCGTGTCGCTTGGTAAAGCACTGCAACTACATGGTCAAACCGTCGTTCTGGGTGCAGATGTCGAAATTGGAGATATTTTAAACAGCCTCAACCAAGTGATCCTACCGGGTGAAGGCTATATGTTTATTGCCAATGAACAGGGCAATATTTTCACCCATAACGACGGTAAGCTGCTGAACCAACCTGTTAGCAAGCTAGGCCTAAACAACAGCGATATTACCTCTGCCGCACGTTCCGGCACAGAGCGTCGTGTCTCGATTAACAACACCGAATATGTGGTTTACGCGCGCCATATTGAGGGCACCAAACTCACAACGGTTACAGTGTTAGATCAAAACTCGTTAGTTGCCCCTCTCTACGAAGCCGTTTGGGATCAAATCATCGCAACCACTATCGTCGTCGTCATCTGTGTGGCTTTGTTTAACCTGCTATGTAACATCTTGTTCCGTCCGCTCTACAATGTTTCGAATGCGCTCGCGCAAATCGCCAACGGTAGCGGTGACCTAACTCAACGCATCAAAGTAGAAAACCGTGACGAAGTTGGTGAACTGGCTGAAAACTTCAACCAGTTCGTTGAAAGTTTGCAGCAACTTATTGGCCACATTCGTCAACAAGCGGAAGAACTGAGCCAACAATCGGAGCTGAGCACGACTCGCGCAAATCAATCGGTTTCTGATCTGAACCATCAGCAACAAGAAATCACTATGGTGGCAACCGCTGTGACCGAAATGGCATCGGCAACGCAAGAGATTGCAGCGCATGCAGAGCAGACGGCCAAAGCCGCACAAGACTCTTCAGCGAGCACACAAAATGGTCATGAATTGGTGATCAACTCCAAATCGTCCATCAATAATTTGTCTTCCGAAGTCAACCAAGCGAGCGTTGTCATCGGTGAGCTCAATCAGCACGCGCAAGACATCTCAACCGTGCTATCAACGATTCGAGACATCGCGGAGCAAACCAACTTACTGGCTCTGAATGCGGCGATTGAAGCGGCGCGTGCAGGTGAACAAGGCCGCGGTTTTGCCGTTGTTGCAGACGAGGTTCGCGTGCTATCACAACGCACACACACCTCAACCGAAGAGATTCGCTCGACGATCGAGACTTTGCAACAGACCACACAACGCGCTGTGACCATCATGGATACAAGCTCTCAGCTCGCGCAAGGTTCGGTGGAAGATGCCGATCGCGCAGCACTGGCTCTGGATGAAATCAACGCGGCCGTTGCGTTGATCAGCGATATGGCAACGCAAATTGCAACCGCAGCTGAAGAACAAACTCACGTAACCAATGAAATCACGCAAAACGTCACGTCAATTAAAGATGTGACCGATCAGTTGGTGGTTGGCGCAGCAGAATCGATGAATCAATCTGCTGAGTTGAAATCGCAGGCAGAAGATCTCAACTCGAAAGTGGCGACGTTTAAACTGGCTTAAACGGTCAAATCTACAACACTCTCTAAAACAACAAACCCCGCTAGCAAATTTATTACTAGCGGGGTTTATTTTTATGACGCTGCGTTTTTATCGCGGAAAGTGTTGGGACGATTTACACCGCCACGCACATCGGCGTGCCCGAGATTGGGTCGTTAAATACTCTGGCTTGTAAATCAAACACCGATGCCAACATGCCTTCTGTCAGTACCTCTTGCGGCGTTCCCTGCGTAACTAGCTGACCTTTTTCCAACACCACCAAATGATCGCAGTAACGGCACGCTTGGTTTAGATCGTGCAGCACTACGACCACGGTTTTGCCTTTGTCGTTCATCTGCCTCATTAGCTTCATCAGCTCAACTTGATGGGAGAGATCCAGATAAGTGGTGGGCTCGTCGAGCATCACTACGTCGGTATCTTGCGCCATTACCATCGCAATCCACGCCCTTTGCCTTTGACCGCCAGACAACGATTCAACTGGCTGGTCAGCAAACTCAATCACGCCAGTATCTTGCATTGCTTGCTCGACCAAGGCTTTGTCTTGTTGACTTAACCGACCCCAATGAGAGAGATAAGGCGAGCGGCCATATTCGACCAGTTTTCTGACTGTAATACCTTCAGGACTGACAAGAATCTGCGGCAGCAAAGACAACGAGCGTGCCAAGCGTTTATCACCGTAGCTGCTTAGTGGTTTGTCGTCATACAACACTTGGCCGGACGCTGGTTTATTGATGCGTACCAAGGTTTTTAATAGTGTCGACTTACCGCAACCATTTGGGCCAACAAGCGCGGTAATTTTACCTTGAGGAATCGACAAAGAGAGATCCGGAATAATGGTCTGTTTGCCGTACGCGACGGATAAATTCTGCGTTCGTAACATGCTTACCAACCTCGATAACGATACAAAAGAAAAATGAAATATGGTGCGCCAATAACAGAAGTCAGCACACCCGCTGGCAGCTCAATTGGCGGCTGTAAGCCTCTCGCCAAGCCATCGGCGCAAATCACCAACAGCGCGCCAAGGGTTGCAGAAGCAGGAATCAATAACTTGTGGTTGTGACCAAACAACAAACGCGCAAGATGCGGCGCAAGCAGGCCAACAAAGCTGATCGTGCCGGCCACAGACACACTGATGCTCGCCAATAACACGGCAGCAATCAACGCAAGAATTTGGATCTGTCTTGGTTTCGTGCCAAGTGTAGTGGCACTTTCTTCTCCCAGTCCCATCACATCTAACCGCCATGCCAGCCAAAACGCCAATGGCAGTAGCAGCATTAGAGCACTCCAAATAAACGGCACTTGTTGCCAGTTTCGTCCCCACAAACTGCCCGTTAACCACACCATCGCCGTGTTGATTTCGATAGGGTGCACAATCAGAAGAAAGTCGATACCGCTGGCTAAAAATGCGCTGACAGCAACACCAATCAGCGCCAAACGCGCAGGTGTTGGCTTCGACCAATAAGCCAGCACAGCAATAAAGCCTGCGGCAAGCAAGCCTCCCGCCATGGCGACCATCGGCAACATTGCCACTGGCGCATTCGGGTACAACACCAAGCAAGCGGTAGCCGCCAGCCCTGCCCCTGCGCTTATCCCCATCAAATCTGGGGAGGCAAGTGGATTACGGATGACGCCTTGAACTAAGATGCCAGACAGCCCCAACCCAGCGCCCACGCCAATGGCGAGCAACATTCTCGGCAATCGATATTGGTGAATCACAAAGTCCGAATCAGAAAAAGAAAACAGCAATGCAAAAACCTGTTGAGCCGACAGATTCGCCGCGCCAACAAACAGCGTCAGAGAAGACGCAATCAGCAACAATCCAAGTAATGCAAACAGTTTGGTTTGATTCATCATGATGATTTCCTCATTGCAATCGCGATAAAGCAAGGTGTGCCCAACAGTGCGGTAATCACGCCCACCGGCGTTTCGGCCGGAAAGGCAATCGCGCGTGACAAAGCATCTGACCACGTCACCAATGCCGCGCCACACAAAGCGGAAACCGGAATGAAAATGTGATAGTTGTGACCAACAATCGGGCGTACCAAGTGCGGCACTAACAACCCGACAAAGCCAATTGGTCCAGCAATCGCCACGCTAGTTCCTGCCAACAGCACAACCGCTAAACCACTGATTAATCGCGTAAGACGAATGTTACCACCCAACCCGACAGCAACTTCGTCCCCCAACGCGAGTAAATTTAAGTTTCGCGCTAAGCCCATGGCGAGCACCAAACCTAAAGTCGCAAAAGGCCACAGTTGCTGCCACTGCTCAGAATCTACCGCAGAGAGTGAACCCGTTAACCAATGCAACACGCTGTAAGCCATGTCATCCGCCAAAATTACCGACGCACGAGTTAACCCTATCAGCAGTGCACTGATGGCAATGCCCGCTAGCACTAAACGCAATGGGTGAGAACGCGCGGAGAAAAAACCGCCCAACAACATGACCGCACCACCACTTAGTAGCGCGCCGAGTACTGCGTTGATGATTGGGTTCAATTGACTAAAGAATGGTACTCCAATGGACGCCAAGGCCATAAAACAAGCCGCACCAGCATTAATGCCGAGAATGGATGGCGACGCCAAAGGGTTACGAGTCAATCCTTGCATCAGCACTCCGGATACCGCAAGCGAAGCGCCAATTAATAACCCAGCATAGGTACGAGGCGCACGCAGCGTCGCGAGGATTTGATGCAGCATATTGCCCTCATCAAACGCAAACCAATAGCTTGTCAGATCATTAACGCTCAAAGAAAAGTTGGACCAGCCAATCATTGAGGCTGCATAGCCTGAGAGCGTACACAACGTCATAGCACAGACAAACAAGCTCGCTTTCCAATGCGATTTGCTAACCGAAGTCGGGCTTTCTGAGATTATCGACGCACTCATGCGCGCCCCAATAACGTTTCAAGGTTGCGGGCAATTTCTTCCGCCGCCAACATACCGCGATTTAACGACCACAGTTCAGGAGAAACCTCAACAAGTTGCTGTTTTTTCGCAGCAGTTAGCAACTTAAACAATGGATTTTTGCGCCACTCATCCACAATATTTGGTTGAGAGTAAAGTCCAACTAACAACCAATCAGGGTTGGTTTTTAGTAAAAGTTCGAAACTGGTTGGGATATACGCTTTTTGCTCAGATGGAGCCAACGGGCTTTGGATGCCCAGCGTACTCAAAACGCCCCCAGCGTAAGAAACCGGGCTATGCAGCCACATCCCTTTGTCAGAAACCACACCAAACTGAATGGTTTCTTGTGTCGCAAAATGCTGTTTGAACTCCGCCATTGTCTTTTTGTGCTGCTCAATTCGTTGTGTCATTTTCGCTTGTTTGCCAATCGCCACGCCGATTTTGTGTGCGGATTCGAGATTTTCTTGATATGTCTCACCACGGCTTTTTAGCAGCAAAGTTGGCGCAATTCGCTGCAAATCTTGATAAATCGCGCGATGACGTTCGGTATCGGCAATGATCAAATCAGGCTTGAGCACCGCAATCGCCTCTAAACTCGGTTGTGAGCGCATGCCGACCGATTGCCAAGGTTCAATCTTGGCACGAACAGCAGGGATAACTCGTGTTGCATCGTTATCATCGGCAACGCCTACCGGTGAGACATCGACTGCCGCTAATGCATCGACAAACGAAAACTCTAAAACCACAATACGTTGAGGTATCGCTTCTAGCTCAAACGTGCCTTGCTCATCTTGCACGCTGCGCGCCTGAGAAAATGCGCTAAATGACATCAAAGCTGAGCTCAGTAGCATCAACAAAACGGTTGAAAAGTGTTTGATCGTAAATTGTTTTTTATTTTTCATCTTGCTTTTTTCCAGTGCTAAGAGTTTTCCAGTACCTCAGATCGGCAAAGTCGCCAAGGTAAATTGGCGACTTTTCTTTTCAAACTCGGTGAACGAAACGCTTAAAACTGATAGTTCAGATCCAGTGTGTAAGAGCGTCCTGGAGCTGGGTACCGACCAACTGGGCTTGTATCAATCCCGCGGAAGTAATACTCCTCGTCAAACAAGTTGTTCACCGCAACATTCATGCGTAACTTGCCTTTGTCGTCTTTGTATAAATCCGTGCCTAAGTTGAAGTTCCACACCATGTAAGACGGCACTTTGCCCGTTGCACCTGTTGCGTCTTCGTCACTGGTGTTGACGTTATCGGTATACGAATCACTGAAGTAGAAGCCCGATAGCGTGGTGTCCATGCCGTAAAATGCGTAGGTTGCATCCCAACCAAGCTGATGCTTAGAGGTGTAAGGCAGTTGATTACCTTTATTCGCGCCTTCTTCTTCAAGCGTAGCGTCTAGATAGTTGTAGCTTGCGCCTAAACTCAGTGCAGGCAGTGCTTCAGGCACGTAACGAGCAGAAAGCTCTAAACCTTGGTGAAGTGTTTTTCCGATGTTATCGAAGGTCTGCGTTGAGCTTTGCCATTGCAATTGATCTTCAAAGTCGATGCGATAAAGTGCAGCGTTAAAGCTGGTCGCATCTTGGGTGTAACGCGCGCCGACTTCGTAGTTCCAAGCCAGTTCGCTCCCTTCTTCACCCAAGCCTCGGATGTAGGCAATTTGTGGCGCACGAAGTGATTTTTGCGCGTTCGCATACGTTACCCATTGGTCAGTCACGTTGTATGCCACCGTCAAACCCGGTAGCCATTCGGTCACCTTGTTGTCTGCCGTTTGCTCTTTACCGCGATCGGTAAACGTCATGCGAACCGACTCAACACGCAACCCAGGCGTTACCTTCAATGTATCATTGAACAAACCAATTTCGTTGCTAACGTATCCAGCAAACGCGTCCGTATCTAGATGCCAATCACGCGGAACGCTGGTTGCACCACCGGCGATTGGAGTCTGAGTGAGTTTGTAGTCAATGTCTTCGTTAACATAACGGGTACCCACGATCCAGTTTTGAGTAACGGATTTACCTTCGCCAAAGTACATCGCCATTTTTGGCTCTATACCATACACGGTAAATTCACGTGGAGAGGTACGAACGTCCGTCGCTGGCAGAGCCGGATCCGCCCAATGGCCACCCGCGCTGTTAAAGCCCCACTTGAAAAGACGCTCTGACTTATGGCCAAACGTTAGCACTTCTAGCTCAGCACTGTCGGCAAATGGCAAATCGTGGATGTACTTAACGCTCCAGCGCGTCGACTTACCTTCATAATCATCGTAAGGACGTTTCGATTGGTGACGATCTTGCTCGTAATCTTGTGGCGAAAGTGCGCCCGGCATTTGCGTTTCAGCATCGTAACGTTGCAGGAATGCTTGAATCTCTTGAGTGTCACTCAATAGCCACTGTGCTTTAGCTTGAAAGTTCTTCACGTCCGTATCGGAATGTTCACGGAAGCTTTCACCTTTTAGGAAGTTACCTTCCAACTGCAGTGCAAACGTGTCGCTTAACCAGCCGCCCGTGCGCAGGTAAAAATCATTCAGCGGCGCATCACCACCGTCAAACACGGTAAGGCGGTTACTGATTTCAGTTTGCCAAGTGTGTGGAATCGGTTTGGTCACTAGGTTGATCACACCACCGACGTTGTTTGGACCGTACTGCACTGCGGCACCGCCGCGTACAATGTCAATACGATCAAGCATCGACAGCGTTGCTGGGAAGATAGACTGACCAGTATGGCCGTATGGCGCGAGCGTTAGCGGCACACCATCCATCAAGAACTGCGCATGACCACTGCGGCTTGCTTTCAAACCACGTACGGAAATGTTAGGCAATACGCCCGTTCCGCTTTCATCCTGAACTTTAATACCCGGAACACGCTGTAGCGCATTATCGATCGAACCAGCTGCAGTTTTCTCAATTTGATCACGGGTAATGACGGTACGAGCACCAGGGTACTCTTTGACGTCTTCAATGTCAGAGTTGCCAATCACGCTGCCAGTGACAACAACCGTTTCCATCACGGTGGTTTCGTTTTTTGCGGCAGGAGCGGCAACTGCGCTCATGGAGGTGGCAGAAGCGATAGCAATCGCGAGCACACTGTAAGTGGTAGACAAACCAGCACGTACACGCACTTTACCATCCAAATTCTGGTAAGACATTAAGGTCTCCTTTGCGAGAAATTGAGCCTCGGGCAGAACATTTCCCGTAGGCTCTCGGGGCTAAAACATCCTCAATAAGAGGTAAAAATCGGCTAACGTGCATCAACTACGCACAACAAGCCTAGAACTGATATCCATAGCTGAGCATGAACTCGGCTGGTGCGCCGTAGCCAATCTGGTTTAGGCCAGACGTGCCGTTTGTTGCGCCAAGAATGTATTTCTCATCCAAAATGTTGTAAGCGTTCGCTTGGATCTTGTGACGACCAGTGGTGTACGCCGCCATCAAATCCACCGTGGTGTAATCGCCAAGTGCGACGGCTTCGTCGTTACCTGCATAACGGTCGCCCACGTATTTCACACCACCGCCTAAACGCCACTTGTCATCCAATTGGTAAGTGCTCCAAAGGGAGAACAAGTGGTCTGACACATCGTTCGGCTTTTTACCTGTGGCTTTGTCTTCTGCGTCCAAGTAGCTGTAACCAACAGAGATATCCCACTGTTTGGTGATTTGGCCACGAGCTTCTAGCTCAATGCCTTGGTGACGTACTTCAATTTTGTCGATGACATCGCCGTCCACGTTGGTTTGTGGTTGCTCTTGATCAATCTGGAACAGTGCCGCATTCAACATTAATGCGTTATCCAAAAGGTACGCTTTTGCACCCACCTCTTTTAAGTCGGTGTGGAAGAATTCCGCCAATTTTGGATTGATGTAGATACCAGCGTACGGTAACTGCCAAGAGCGCGCTAAACTGGCGTATACGGATGTGTCGGAATTGATACGGTATACCAAACCAGCACGGTAGCTGACTTTGTCATCATCCAACTTTTCCTTATCTGAGCCCGCTTTTTGTTGTTCGAGCTCCATCGAGTCGTAACGCACGTTACCGATCAAAGAAAGGTCGCCCCACGTATAGACGTCTTGCACATACAAACCTGTCGTGGTGGTGGTATTGTCACGAAATGGCTTAAAGCCCGGATCAGTCGTTGGACCAACGACTGGGTCGTAGATATTTTGCGGAGGAAGCGTTTTATCACTTGCCAACGTTAGGTCGATATCGATCTGGTTGAAATCTGCACCCACCATCAATTGATTGTCCCTGGTTTCCCAAACCAACTCAGATTGCAAAGTGGTCGTAGTACGTGGATCGTAACCAAAGTTGTTAACGGTTTGAGACACTTCATTGCCCGTCACTTTGCCCTGACGCGTGCCTTTTTGCTCAAGTTCAATATGGTTGAACGCCGCTCGGTTGTTCCATACCCATTGATCATTCAGACGCCATTCGTAATCCACCGCAATACGGAGACTGTCTGACTCCTGATAGTCGTTTGTGCCGCCAAAGTAAGTGCTTACTGGCAAATCAACTGGCTTGCCATTTTTTGATGGCACACCACGATATGGCACTAGTTCTTGATGGGCGTATTCCACGTCAATATCAATGGTGTGACCATCCGCTGGTAACACACGAATGGTCGGTGCAATGAAGAAATCGTTTGAATCAACATGATCAACGTACGAGTCGGCTTGACGGTATTCCAAGTTAATACGCCCGTTGACCTTATCTGAAAACGCCATTGAGCTGTCGACCTGACCGACATACTGGTTGTTGCTACCTACACTGCCGTTTACGTGAGTAAAATTCTCACCGTTAGCGCGTTTCGTCACCAAGTTGATGATGCCCCCAGCCGAACCACGGCCATACAAAGCACCCGCAGGACCTTTCACAATTTCAACGCGTTCAACGTTCGCTAAGCTGCGGTAAGACTGCAACGTACCGTCATCTCGCAAGCCATCACGGTACATATCGTTGAGTGAATCAAAACCACGGATCATGAACTGATCGCGGCTGCCTTCGCCCAAGGTGTTATTGACCCCGGCTACCCCATCTAGCGCATCCACTAAACGCACCGCGCCTCGGTCTTGCATTTCTGTTTTCGTTACTACGGATACTGCTTGTGGCACATCAAGCCATTCCACATCGGTTTTGGTGCCTGATTGAGGCATGTGCTCAGCATAACCTTCGTACTTATGCCCGAAGACTTGAATCGTTTCAGTTGCTGATGAGGTTGAGTTCGTCTCTTCTGAAGCCACTGCGCTTGGTGCTACTAGTGAAGAACCAATCGCGACCGCCAAGGGGGTCAGGGTCAATAATTTATTCATTCCATAATTCCGTTTAGTTGTTATAAAGCCAACGGATGGAAATAAGAACAAATATTATTTCTATTTGCAATATTAATTTTATGCTCTATATTTATTTACCCTAAAAACACAACTAACAACAAAAAAAACCAAACATAATAACAATAAACACTAAAACTTCTGCCTTCCGTCTCGCGAGAGGCACATTGGAAGACGACCGTGAGCGACTTTATCAACGTTAGAAGAAAATGTTAGAAAATTAGGAAAGCTCATGAAATCTACGATGATTATCGTAAGTCATGTCGTTAACGATGCAGTCACTCACGGCTTCGTGCCTGCAGCTAAAGCGATGGACCTTCACGTCGTTCTTATCACCGACCACAAGATCAGCCATTTAGAGCTGGCGAGTCGTGATAGTCACTTTAATCCGGATACCATTCTAGAATGTGATGTCTTCAACCCATTAGAACTCATCGAAACCATCACGGAGCATGAATTAAAGCCAGACGCTATTTTCAGCAATAGTGATCACTTACAAACTTCCACCGCCATCTGCGCGCAATTTTTTGGCCTCCCATCCAAAGATTGGTCTGTCACGTTAAAAGCCAAAAACAAACACTTAACTCGACAAGTGTTAAATGAAAAAGCCCTACCCAACACACAAAGCTGTTTGCTGCACCGCCATTCGAATATGGCATTAGGCATGGCCTTTCCTGTCGTAGCAAAACCCAAAGAAGGCGTGGCAAGTTTAGATGTGCAGCGCTGTGACTCCCAAAGCGAGCTCGACGCATACTGCGATGCGTTTTGGCAAAAACACCCAAACGCCGCCATTCTGGTGGAGCATTTCCTTCAAGGACCGTTGGTTACGCTCGAAACTCTGGGAGATGGTGAGCGCCTTATCGCCGTGGGCGGCTTTGATGTGTCGCTCTCAGAGCCGCCTTACTTTATCGAAACGGCCGCAGACTGGAACGGACCAAACGGCATTGCTCACCGAGAAGCTTGCGTGGCTCAACTGAAAGCGTTTGGCGTTGGTTTTGGTGTTTGCCACAGCGAATTTATTATCACTGAAAACGGCCCAGTCCTAGTGGAAATTAACTACCGCAGCATTGGAGATGGTCGCGAATTCTTGCTCAACAATCTCGCTCACTTCGGTTGGTTTAGCACGATTTTAGGTCTGCATTTAGGCCGAAGATTGGACGGCGATTACCAAATTCATGGTTCAGCGCACGTGCACTACGTGGTTGCCGAACACAGTGGTGTGATTGATGGAGATTCGACGTCGTTCATCCAACACGATGACGATATCATCACCCAGCAACAGGTACTAAAAACCGCTGGAGAACACTTCCAACAGAGTTATTCCAATAAGGATTATCTCGCCCGAATTTCGATTGTCTCACCATCAGGGCGAAACCTCGACCAAGCGCTGCAGAACGCGCTTAGCAATTTCGATCTAGCTCCGACTCGTGAGGTGGCAGCATGAATGACAACGCTTTGTATCTAACGCAACGATTGATCGACACTTGCTTACGCGAAGACATGTTTGGCATTTTGTCGAAAGCCAAGTTCAGTAGCGACGCGCCAAAAGGGGTAATTGTTCCTCAAGGCGAGCAAGTCTGGCTGATATTTGCCAACTCTGATTTCACGTTGTATTTACCCGTTGCGCCAACGTATTACATGCAGCACTGGCGCTACGGCCACGCCTATGACGAAACACCACAAGGTTGGTGGGTGGAGAAAAATGGCCAAGTCGAGCATCAACAACATTACAAAGAGTGGATTGCACTCCTAACGACACTGGCGCATGAGAGCTCTCACGAATTGTTGGCGGGGTATCTTCAAGAACTGGAATGTGCAGAGAAACACAAAGCGCTGTGTGACCAAGCGTTTCGTCACCACGCCGACCACATTTCTCAACCAATATCCGAGCTTGGTTCTTGGCATCAAAAACTGCTGCTTGCCGACCAGATCGCTTCTTACCTTGACCACCCGTACTATCCAACTGCGCGTGCGAAGTTTGGTCTGAGCGATGAAGACCTTGCTAAGTACGCGCCCGAGTTTGCACAAAGCTTTGCTCTGCATTGGATTGCGATTGAAAAATCACTGGTGACATTAACCAGCGAACAACCTGATTGCTGGCCGACGATGGAGCAAGTGGGGCTTCCTGCTGATTTTGCACTGAGCCACGTACTGTTCCCTGCGCATCCGCTCACCCTTCGCTCTTTAGAAGCCTTACCCGAAGGCATGATAGAAGCGCCGTTTACGTACCTAGACGTGACGCCAACGCTTTCCGTTCGTACTGTGGTAGTCAACGACGCGCCGCATATTCACATCAAAGTTCCGCTGATCATGCGATCGCTAGGTACGAAAAACATTCGCTTAATCAAGCCTTCAACACTGTATGACGGCCACTGGTTTGAACGTCTACTCAGCCACCTTGAACAAACGGACGCCGATTTAAACACTCGCTTGTTCCATTGCAACGAAAAACACGGTGGACACGTCGGCGAGGGTAAAACCTTCGCGTACATCGTACGTGAGTACCCACTTACTCATTGCGAAGACAAAGCGTTAGTTCCGGTTGCAGCACTGGCAAGCCCAATGCCTGACGACCGCTTGTTCTTAGAACATTTGGCAGAGCAGTACTATCAACAAGATACGCTGGCGTGGTTCCAAGATTACGTCGACCTTCTTTGCCAAGTGCACCTCACCTTGTGGCTTCGTTATGGCATCGCATTGGAGTCCAACCAACAAAACGCCATCGTTGCATTTGATCAGCAGGGCAAAATGACGCTCGCGATGAAAGACAACGACGCGGCGCGAATTTGGCCAGAGCGCTTCCACTTTGCAACAGAGCATGCTGCTCAAAACCACGGCGCAGAAACACTTCCAGTGGATTGCGATGAACTGCTCGATCAACGCATCAAAGTCGACAGTGAATTAGCGCTCGGTCAGATGTTTACCACCATCACATTACAACTGGATATTGCAGCGATTGTAGAAGCCATGGCTACGAAGGGCATTGGCTCTTCAGCATCGCTTTACGCCATCGTGGCCAAAAGCATTGCAGAGCAACTCAACCGATTGGAAGGCGAAGGGTTAGAAACAAAACTGGCACGCGAGTTACTGCAAGATGCGCCTGATTTGTACGCCAAGTACTTGTTGAGCTCTGGCAGTTTGCTCTCGAAAGAGGCCTCCGGCGCGAGTGACATCAATAAGTTCTATGGTTTGTCGGCTCCGAATTTCTTGCTGCTTTCTAGCGAAGAAGCGCAACGCGCCTACTTAGAAGCCATCAAAAAAAGCGTACGTTAAACGATTATGACCAAACTCATCTACAGTGTGTTGTTGTGCCACTTTATCGCTGCGTTTGCCGCGTTAGGTATGCCGCTATTTCTACCCGTCGTGTTGCCAACGTTAGGCGCAAGCATTGATGCGGACTGGGCAGGGGTATTGTTTATCCTACCCACGTTTTGTACTGCGTTGGCGGCGCGATTTTGGGGCAGCTTTGCCGATCGCTACGGTCGCCGCCGCTCACTCTTGCGTGCGCAACTTGGCCTTGCAGCAGGGTTTGCGCTGTGCGGCTTGGCAGACAACCTCGCCATGTTTGTGTTTGGTCTTATTGTTCAAGGAACCTTTGGCGGCACCATGGCCGCCTCGAACAGCTACTTATCTAGTCAAATTAAAGAAGCCAAAACACTCAGCAAGTCACTCAATAAAACCCAACTATCTGCTCGCTTGGCGCTGATCGTTGCGCCCATTGGGCTCGGCTGGAGCTTGTCAGAGACCAACCCGCTCAACGCATACCTGTGGTTATGCGTTTTGCCTTTAATTGCTATGGGCATCACGCTAACACTGCCTGCGGATAAACCCGCCGAACGAAACCTCGAAAAGCCAAACTCAGAATCTCAGCAAGAAAAACCGGTTGCACAGAAAAACGCAATGCATGCCATTCGTTGGATCTTCTTTGCTCAGTTCGGGTTTGCATTTTCCATGGTGGTGACCTTTCCTTATTTCTCGCCGTTTGTGCAGCAATATGGCATCACTAACCACGCATGGATCGGTTTTTTGTACGCACTGCCGCATGGCTTCTATCTGTTGCTGGCAGGCAAAATCCACGTGTTGTCAGATGGGCTGAATCGCCATCAACCGCTGCGCACGTTGTGGCTCGGGTTTGCATTGCTTGCCGTGAGCTCTGCCTTGCATTTGATTGCGTCCGAAACCGCACTCATTGCTGCGAGAATTATCTTCGGCATCGCGATGGTGTGTTGCTATCACGGATTGCATCAGCATCTTGCGAGCAATCTGGATCGCAAACTCAGTGGCAAAGTATTTTCTCGCTTTGATGCCATGTCCAAATGGGGTGGCGTGGCGGCGGGATTTTGCGCTTCTTTCATTTCTAGCTTGGGGCTACTTGAGGTTCCTTTCCTACTTTCTACGATAGTCAGCGTAATCACCTTGATCGCGCTGGTTCTCCATTCAAAATTTGGAAATCAACATGTTACAAACTCAATCCTCTCAGACTAGCGAGTTGCGCGCGCATGATGTGCAGCTCAATCGGGAGAAGGCCCAACTCAACACGATAATGGGTGTTCTTAATTGTTACTTACGTGAATTTGCGCTACCGAATCAACAAGTGGAATGGCGCTACCAATCGACATCGCTACCCCAAACGTTAAAACGCAACTATTCCGCCAAGCAACGGGTAGCCGTTCATCTGTCTCAACAAAATGGCGTGCTGGTTTTGCCGATTCACTACGCGAGCAAACTGGGCAAAATCAAATTGGCAGAACTGCCGTGGGCGAAAATGCCGGGATCTGGCTGGGCGAAATTGGATGCCACGCAAACTCTTACGCTTTTGCTTAACTATCTCAAGCAGGTGTTGGCGATCCCGTTTAACCATGAGCTGATCGAACAACTGGAAAATAGCGTGCTGGTTACCGAGCAGTTTCTCAACGTCGCGCCCAAATCGCATCACAACGAATTTATCGCTTCGGAACAGTCTCTGATTTGGGGGCACACTTTCCATCCGACCCCAAAAAGTCGTTCGGGCGTCACCATGGATGATCTCTTGGCGTTTTCTCCAGAAGTCGGCGCGCAAGTCCCGCTGTACTGGTTTGAAGTGGATACGTCCTTACTTGATGTGCTGAGTTCCGACGGAGAAGCTAACCCTGCGCAACGCATGCTACAACAGCTCGCGCCACAACACGCCACCAGCGATGGGAAGACCCTCTACCCTTGTCATCCTTGGGAAAGCTACACCATTTTGAGCAACCCAAGCGTGAAGCGTGCCATTGAACAAGGCAAGATCACGCCACTGGGTTTAGGTGGTGAAAAGATGCAGCCGACCTCTTCGGTTCGTACCCTCTACCACCCAGACATGGACTGGTTTGCGAAATTCTCCATCAACGTACGATTAACCAATTGCGTGCGCAAAAACGCGTGGTACGAACTCGACAGCGCCGTGCAGCTCACGTCGATTCTTAAACCAATTAGAGAAAACGAACAGCTGCACAACCCCGTATTTAAAGTGATGACAGAGCCTTACGCCACCACGTTGAATCTAGAAAGCGTCGCTGAGCGTAATTGGGACGACAACACCAAAGCGCGCGAATCGTTTGGGATTTTGTATCGCGAAAATTTCTCGCTGAGCGAAGTCGATATCTTAAAACCAACCCTCGCTGGCGCTCTGTTTGCTTACGACAAAAACGGCAACAGTTGCATTGCTCAACGCCTTAAAAACAAAGCGCGTACTACGCAAAATCGCTATTCCGACATCGCGACACTGTGGTTTGAACGCTATTTGCATTGCCTAATTCCGGGTGTGTTTAACTACTACTTCAAACACGGGGTGGCGTTTGAGCCGCATTTGCAAAACACCTTGATTGGCTTTGAGCAAGAGATGCCGTGTTGTGTTTGGATTCGTGATTTGGAAGGCACTAAATTACTGCCGGAGTTCTGGCCAGCAGAAACATTAACTGACTTGTCTGAACGCGCGCGACAATCGGTTTACTACAGTCGCGAACAAGGCTGGAATCGCATCGGATACTGCACCTTTATCAACAACATCAGCGAAGCGATTTTCTTCATCGCAGAAGGTGATGAGCCACTAGAGCAAACGCTATGGAATGCGGTGCAAAGTGCCATTGTGCGTTGGCAGTCAGTGAATGGAAAACAGCCAGAACTAGAAGCGTTGCTGAATGGCGGTCACTTCCCAAGCAAAAATAATTTCACCACACGTTTGATGCAAAAAGCCGATAAAGAGTCGGGCTATACCCAAGTCGCCGCGCCTTGGCAGCAACACGAAAAAGGAGCGCAACATGTCTAATTCACTCTCCCTACCGACACGCGTTAGCCAGCAAGTTCACACGCTCGCACAGCAGCAAAATCAACCCTTGTGCGCGTACGTGTATGACCTAAACGCCTTAGAAGAACACATCAAACAACTGCGTCACGTTTTGCCGAGAAATGTCGAGCTATTTTACGCAGCCAAAGCCAATCCATCGGGCCCGATTCTCAAAACGCTCGCGCCGTATGTCGATGGTTTTGAAGCGGCGTCTGGCGGGGAGCTGGCACACCTCCACCAGCAACAACTCGATAAGCCATTGATCTTCGGTGGCCCAGGAAAAATGCCAAGTGAATTGCAACAAGCGATTGAGCTTGATGTTGATGCAATTCATGTCGAAAGCCTCACCGAGCTGCAACGCATTGGTGCACTAACCGAGCGCCTCAACCGCCCTGCTTCGATCTTTTTGCGTATGAACATCGATATTGGCGACATCACGCTCAGCAAGTTGGCGATGGGCGGCAAGCCAACTCCTTTTGGTTTGGACGAGTCCGAACTGAGTAATGCTTTGATGTTGCTGCGCGATTTCCCGCAAGTGTCACTCAAAGGCTTCCATTTTCACTTGATGTCGCATCAGCTCGATGTTGAACGTCACTTAGCGTTAATGCAGCGCTATTTCCAAGTCGTGAAGGCGTGGCAACAAGAGTTTGAACTCGGTGAGCTGATGATCAACTTGGGTGGAGGCATGGGGATTAACTACCAAAACCCTGAGCAACACTTTCCGTGGATGGAGTTTTGCGACAAGTTGGAATTCCTCATCGCCAAAGAGCAAGTGCAAGACTGGACACTGCGTTTTGAATGCGGACGTTTCATCACGGCGGCATGCGGTTACTACGTAATGGAAGTGCTGGATATTAAGCAAAATCTTGGCGAAAACTTTGTCATCGCGCGCGGAGGAACTCACCACTTCCGCACACCAGCAGCGCAGAGCCATGATCATCCATTCGTCATCCTGAAAAGCGAGCAACACCATGAGATTTCTCATCCAATTCAGCATGCACAAGCGACCTTTGCCGGCCAGCTTTGTACGCCCAAAGATGTGCTGGCACGTAATCAACACGTCGCCCACGTCGATATTGGTGATTACGTTGTGTTTACCTTAGCGGGCGCGTATGCGTGGAACATCTCCCATCAAAACTTCTTGATGCATGAACCGCCGATCTTCCACTATTTTTAAACGGCATACTTCGCTTCATTCAAGCCCCAATCATTGGGGCTTTTTTATTCCACTCGGCACAAATTCATTGCCATTAACCGCTTTGCGAAATAGCAATAATGCGTTTTATCAGCTCGTCGGGTTCCATCTTGGGATTGCGGTAAAAACGGAAGATTTCCGAGTTTATCGCTTGCTGAGCAACCGGATTGACCGCCATCGAATCAATCATACTCGGCACAGCGAGGTTGTGTTTAACGCCGTAGTGAAAGTCTTGATATGACTGGACCTGACACGGATTAAAATCGCTGATGTCGATATCGGTGCGTACCGGAATCGAGCCTTTTACCTTATTGAACTTAGCTTGAAACTCGACGTCTGCCAGCGCGCTGGCGGTTTGCTGAGCCGCCTCGGCAGAAAACGACTTGCTCGACATAAACACCAAACTGTCCATGTTGTAGAGGAATACGCCATCGCTGTCCGGCGTTGGGTAACAGCCGATCTCTTGCGGAACCGGGACTTGATTGGCGAGCAGCTCACCTAAAATCCAATCTCCACCGATTTGAAACAGCGCTTGACCGTCGGCTAGCGCTTGGGTCGCCGTATCCCACTTACTGTCGGGTAATTGGTTGTCGATCAACAAACTCAGGCGGCGAAATTGCGTCAACGCCTGGCGCAAGGTATCACTGTCGATGCTGTCTCGCTCAAGTTTAACCATTGCATTGGTGTAGAACTCAACGCCGCCAGTGGAGATCACTAAGTTCTCGAAAAGTTGGGCGACTTGCCACGGCTGCTCACCGACCGCGATTGGCACGATGCCATTTTGCTTCGCAAGCTCCATGGCGGCGAACATTTCTTGCCAATTTTTCGGCGCGGAAAGATTCAGTTGTTTAAGCAGCTTGTGGTTGACCCACAACCAGTTCAAGCGGTGCAGCGTAAGTGGCAGGGCGATATAGCCGTTTTGTGTTTTATTGATTTCGATAGACAGCGGGTAGAGCACCTCGTCCCAGCGCTGCTCATCCGCTACCGCGTTGACGTTGTGCAAAATACCGATGGCATCCCACGCCTTAATACTTGGCCCTTCGATTTGCGCGAAGCTCGGTGGGTTGCCCGCCAGCGCGCGAGCTTGCAGTACCGTCATCGCGCTGTCGCCACCACCGCCTAACACCGGGCTTTGCAGCAGCTCTATATCGTGCCGTTTTAGCTGAGCTTTGAGTGTTTGCAGCGCTTGCTGTTCGCCGTCAGAAGTCCACCAATGTAAAAACTCTACCCCTTGTGGCGACTCAGCGTGAGCGACGCAAGGGGCGAGCAACAGTGGGAACAAGAATGCCAGTTTGTTCATAGTCAGTCTCTCGGGAAAGTCAGTGTGGCGCAGAGGCCGCCAAACTGAGAATGGCTCAGCAACAAGTCGCCGCCATGAGCCTTTGCAATACTCTGTGAAATGGTTAACCCCAGCCCACTGCCTTCTTTATCGTTGCTAGCGCGGAAGTATGGCTGGCAGAGCTTTTCAAGTAATAAATCGTCAACACCGTCACCGTGATCTTCAATTTCAATCTGGATCGACTCTGGGCTTTCACTCAGCGTAATGTCCGCTTGATGGCCGTATTTGAGCGCGTTATCGACCAGATTCTGAATGCAGCGCTTAATCGCTAACGGTTTACCAGCAAAGTGGGTGTGGATTTCACCGTGGATGCGAATTGTGTCCGGCGCATCGGCGATATTGGCGGAAATGTGCTGAATCAGTTGGGTGAAATTGATCGGCTCGATTTCCTCGTGGATATCGGTCTCTTTAATGCATTGCAATGCGCCTTTGACCATCAAATCTAGGTCGTTACTCAGGCGGATAAAGCGTTCTCGGTCGGCGTCGTCATCCAGCATTTCCGCCCGCAGTTTTAGGCAGGCTATCGGCGTTTTCAGATCGTGTGAAATGGCACTGAACAGCATCTCGCGGTCTTTAATGTGGCTGTCGATGCGTCGGTTCATTTTGTTAAACGCACGTACCGCCGCTTTCAGTTCGTTACTGCCGCGCTCAGAGACTTCGGGCACGTCTAGTCGGCTCGACATCAGGGTTGCGGCTTTTGCCAGCTCTCGAATGGGTTGAATTTCTTTGCGAACGATAAACCAGGTACACAGCAACAGCATTAGCGCGGACACCAATAGCGTCAGCCATTGGCGCAGCTCAAAATAGTTAGTCTCTAGGTTGATGTAAGGCGCGGGCAGCACCGCCGCGAGATAAAACCATTCGTTCTGCGCGACTTCGACCTGCATCACCAGAATAGGCGGATTGAGGTCACCAAACGAAAGCGAATAATGCGCCCACAATAGTGGCAGTTCGTCGATAGGTAGCTCGTTGTTGAACACTTTGAGTTTGTCGCGCTGGGTAAACTCCACCTCGATATTAGGAATGCCGCTCAACTCTCTTTCTAATACCTCGCGAACTTGGTTGATGACCAACGTTTTGCGCTCGCTCTCTGGCAGTGGGTCGACGTCAATCTGGTGATTGTTGAGTGAGACGAAAAAGCGCGTGCCGCCCATATTGCGTAGTTGATTGAGCACCAAGTGGCGGTATTCCGAAGGGAGGGTTTGAAAGAAAGCGATGGTAGAAGAAGCACTCAGTGCTAAGCTTTTGACTGTGGTGGTCAGGCCTTCTTTATCGCGTTCGCTGGCGTGTTGATACCAGATAATTCCGGATAATACCTGCGCCAGAATGATCACCAGCAACAGGAATACACTGGTACGAACGACCAGTGATCCCGTCCAGCGTTTAATTCTCATAATGCACGTCCGTGGTTAGCATGTAGCCTTTGTTGCGCACCGTTAGGATCAGCGAGCGGTCTTTATCTTCAAGGTGATGACGCAAGCGGCTGATCTGCACGTCAATGCCGCGTTCAAACGGGTCGGCATCGCGTCCCCAGATCTCGCGCGCAATATCATCGCGCGACAAAATCGATTGTGCGTGGTTGACGAATAAACCAAGTAGCGACAAATCCGCGCCACTCAGTTGTTTGACCTCGCGGCTAGCAACGTGGGTCAGTTGCCGGGTTACCGTATCTAACAACCAGTCGTCAAAACGCACTTTACGCGTCAGTTTGCTATTGGCGGTCGTTTGGCTGCGTCTCAGAATCGTTTTGATGCGCGCGAGCAGTTCACGCGGGCTGAATGATTTGGTGATGTAGTCGTCAGCGCCCATTTCTAGCCCTGCGACTCGGTCGGCTTCTTCGGTGACGGCGGTCAGCATGATGATCGGAACATCGGAGTTTTTGCGCAGTTTCTGGCACAGGGTAAAACCGTCTTCACCGGGCATCATAATATCGAGGATGATCAAATCAGGATGGTGATCGTTGAGCAGTTGCCACATCACGCCGCCGTTTTCTGCGCAAAGCACTTCAAACCCTGCGCGACCAAGGTAATCTGACAATGCTTCGCGAAGGTCGAGGTTGTCATCGACGACCAGTATCTGCTTGTTTTCCACCCTACTTTCCCTGTGTCCGTCCCTGTGCCTGCCCCTGAGTTTGGCGCTGGCCAATATGATGCATTCTTAAACGCCCATGCACAATCGAGCCGATTGCAATTTTCACTTCTCGGTGTAAGAGATTTGTAAGCGGCCACTTACAAACTGATTGCCTTTTGTAACCTTAGGCGCCACCTTGCTCGCTATGATCATCCTGACCTTACGTGAAACAACATGACCTGAAGGAATCAGGTCCTACAACACTGGCATTCGTCAGGAGGAAACCATGTTTGCAAGTATATTTGGACAACTACAAAAAATAGGGCGGTCGTTGATGCTGCCTGTGGCGGTGTTACCAGTGGCTGGCTTGATGCTGGGTATTGGTAACGCGGGCTTTGCGTTTATTCCAGACGCGGTCAACAAAGTGATGCTCGCCGCCGGTGAAGGCGTGTTCGGCAACATGCAGTTGATGTTTGCGGTCGGTGTGGCGCTCGGGTTATCAAAAGGCAATGACGGTGCCGCTGCGCTCGCTGGCTTAGTTGGCCTAATTATTATGAACGCATCGCTCGGTATCGTGACAGGCCTGCGCGGTTTAGAAACTGACGCCACCATCATGGGCGTTGAGACGCTGCAAACCGGGGTGTTTGGCGGCATCTTTATCGGTGCGGTCGCGGCAATTATGTACAACCGCTTCTACAACATCAAACTGCCGGAGTATTTGGGCTTCTTCGCAGGTAAACGATTTGTGCCCATTGTTACCGGTTTATCGGCGATCGTCGTTGGTGCGATTCTCGCGTTTGCATGGCCACCTGTCGGACAACTTCTTGATGCATTTTCTCATTGGGCAGCGTACCAAAACCCTGTACTCGCGTGGGCGGTTTACGGCGCGGGTGAACGTTCATTACTCCCGGTTGGTTTGCACCACATCTGGAATGCGCCGTTCTTCTTTGAAGTCGGCAGCTATGTAGACCCAGAAACCGGCAAAGAGTTTACTGGTGAGCTCACTCGCTTCTTCGCGGGCGATAAAACCGCAGGTTATCTGTCTGGTGGCTTTATGTACTCCATGTGGGCACTACCAGCAGCGGCACTGGCGATTTACCACTGCGCGTCTCCAGAGCGTAAGAAAATCGTCGGCGGTTTGATGATGTCTGCGGCGTTGACCTCTTGGTTGACTGGGATCACTGAGCCAATCGAATTTACCTTCTTATTCGTCGCACCAGTGCTGTACGTGATCCATATTTTCCTCACCGGTATTGCGTTTGCGATCACCGCATTTTTGGAAATCAAACACAGTACGGACTTTGCGCACGGCGCGATCCAGTTCTTCCTTTACTACCCAATGTCGACCAACGCGTGGATGTTCATCATCATCGGTCCAATCTGGGCGACGTTGTACTATGGCTTGTTCCGCTTCCTAATTGTGAAGTTGGATCTGAAAACGCCGGGCCGTGAAACCGACATTGCAGAAGTGAAGATTGCCGGACAACCTGATGAAATTGCTGTGGATGTAGTCGCTGCATTGGGCGGCAAAGCCAATATCAAGTCAGTCGATGCGTGTATCACTCGTCTGCGTGTCTCGGTGAAAGACATTGCCAACGTTGATGTTGCTAAGCTAAAAGCACTTGGCGCGCGAGATGTGTTAGTGATTGGCGACAGTTTACAAGCGATTTTCGGCACGCAGTCTGACTCAATTAAGTCAGAAGTGCACAGCGTACTCGCCGCCTCCTGATCTTACCTCCCCCAATCTAGGTAAGATTTGCCAACCTCCTTGTGAGGTTGGCTTTTTCGTTTTTGGGGTAAAAAAAGCGAAGCCAACAACCAGCCCTACTTCGCCGCCGCGTTGGTTAAATTGCCCAGCACGCCGCTGATTTTGTTCAATACCTCGTCGCAGCCTTCAATATGATGGCGCTGTTTTAAATACATCGGATCGTTGTAAGCTAACCACGTTTTGCCTTCAGCATCTTCATACACCAACACTTTTTGGGGTAAATCGAGCGCCACTTGCTGCGCACAGATCATCAGCGGTGTGCCCACTTTAGGGTTTCCAAACACGATAACTTCGGTTGGTCGCAACGTCATATCGACTTTCGTGGCATTCTCTTGATGGTTAATGCGCGCAAAGACGTTCAACCCTTTTTCTTGCGCGATAGCGACAAATTTATCCGCCGTATTTTTTGCTGAATGCGTGCTCGCAACGGTTACCACACCCTCACCAGCCAACGCACTCAATGACGTCAACGCCACGACCAACCCGATGATTACTTTTTTCATTTGTCGTCCCTTCCTCTTTCTGAGTCGAAAACTAAATATAGAAAAACCAAGTGTAGGAAAACTATAGAAGTCAGATTCCGCTATCGCGAATTGCACTCTACCCACTCAAGAGTCGACCGTGTAACACGGATTAATTGATTCAGATTAATAAAGCATTAACTAGCTGAGCATCAAAAGCGTGAAATACGTAACATTTGCAGCCTATTTTAGTAAGAAAGAGAAAAGTAGTGACACGCGATCAATTTGAGTTATTAGCACCCGGCGGTGATTTAGATTCCATCAAAGCCGCCATTGCCGCTGGCGCCGATGCAATTTACTGTGGGCTCGACCGCTTCAATGCTCGTAACCGAGCGACCAACCTCACCTTAGATAACTTAAATGGCGTGTTAACGTTGGCCCATCAGCACAGCTGTAAGATTTTCCTAACGTTGAATGTGCTGATTTTAGAAAGTGAAATTCCAGCGATTGTTCGCTTACTCAGCCAACTGAACACCACCAAAATCGATGGCGTGATCGTGCAAGATCTCGGTCTGGCCTACATTCTCAAACATCACTTCCCCGATTTGGATGTGCACGCTTCAACGCAACTGAACACGCATAACGAAGGCCAGATCCTCTTTCTCAACCAGCTCACCGCAAGCCGAGTAAACTTATCTCGCGAACTTAACATCGATGAAATAAAACATCTGGCGCAATTTGGTCGCGAGCACAACGTAATGATGGAAGTGTTTGTCCACGGCTCATACTGCATCGGATTCTCCGGAATTTGCTACATCAGTTCCGCTCGCAATGGCGCATCAGGAAACCGTGGACGCTGCAGTCAACCTTGTCGCGAACAGTACGAAACGACCAAAACGGGCAACAACTACCCACTCAATATGAAAGACAATTCCGCCTTTGGGGACTTGAAAGCGCTTGCCGATGCTGGCGTGTATTCATTAAAAGTGGAAGGACGAATCAAGAAGTCGCACTATGTCTATACCGTGGTCGACAATTGGCGTCAGCAAATCGATCGCTTGTGCGAAGGTTTGGAACTCTCTGAAGATACCACAGAGTTGTACACGGTGTTCAACCGTGATTTCTCCAACGCATTTTTGCAAGGTGATTTCGGCAAGGCGATGTACATCGACAACCCGCGCGACCACGCTGTAAAGCATTTTTCGAAGGTTTATCAATGCCAGTCTGCTGATGATGTGCAAGCGGTGAAAAAGAAACTCTACGACGACAAAACCGCGATCATTGAGAAAGTGGCTGAGCAAACTAAGTCGTTCGATGTCGCTTCGACACAAGTATCCGGCAGCAGCTTGAAAGGGTCGATTGATGTGCCAACTCTGCCAGCGTTACCTCAACCAGAACCTCGCCAAGGTGCGCCAAAATTATCGGTTCTGATCTCGTCAGCACAAGAAGCCATGCTGTGCGAATACCACGACATTGATGTTTACTATCAATTGCCAATGGGATTGTCTGGCGAACTGAGCGCGATGATTGAGTTGTTCCAAGCCAACCCAATGCTCAAACCTTGGTTCCCAGCCATTTTGATTGGCGAAGACTACCACGCCGCGCGCGTATTTTTGGAAACCATCCAACCTGAGTTGTTGATCACCAACAACTCAGGCGTCGGCATGATCGCAAAAGAGCTCGGCTTAGGCTGGGTGGCAGGCCCACAAATGAACACGGTGAACTCATATGCGTTTAAATGCCTTCAAGACGAGTTCGCGGCAAGTGGCGCATTTGTTTCTAACGAGCTGAATATGAAGCAGATGCGCCATATCAAGCGTCCGAAAAACATGCGCAGCTTCTACAGCATTTATCATCCAAATACCCTACTCACGAGCCGCCAATGTTTGTTCCAACAAACCGAAGGATGCCGTAAGGTGAAGATCAACAAAGGTTGTTTGAAACGCTGTGATAAACGCACGTCTATCATCAACTTAAAAGACAATCCTTACGTGGTGCAAAAACAAAAAGGCAGCCACAATTCAATCTACAGCGAGCACAACGTCTTAAACCTGCAAGTACTGCACGATCTGCCGCAATTGTTTACCGATGTGTTGATCGATCTGCGTGATATCCAGACCGAAACGACAGTCTCAGCAAGCAAACCTGAGTTGATTGACGCGTTCTTAGCTCTACTTGAAGAACACAGCGAACAAACCGTCCAAACGCTGAATGCCATGATTCAACCAACAGCCAACGCGCAGTATTTAAAGGGGTTGTAGAATTTTTCTAACGAGGCAAACAAAACAATAAATTATCCTACACTCTACTAGAGGGAAGCGTAACGCTTTGTAAGTCAGATGGTTGGCTGAAGAACATAGTTCATCAATAGAAGAACTTCCTGGCCATTTGAGATAATTTATTTGAGTACGCCATGAAAATATCTAAAGGTATCGAAGAGCAGGGGATCCCTGTCGGAAACTATTACGACAAATACAATACTCAGAACCCCATCGCCAGAAAAATGATGAGCAATTTCGATCATCATTTATCGCAACTGGTTGATATGGTCACACCAAAGTCGATACACGAAATCGGCTGCGGAGAAGGAGTCTGGGCACTTAAATGGCATCAACAAGGGATCCGTGTGAAAGGGAGTGACTTCTCCCAACAAGTGATTCAACTAGCAAGAGACAATGCCCAAGCACACAACTTGGAAGACATTTTGTTTGAACAAAAAAGTGTGTATGACGTTGCTAGAGAGACTGATTCTGCTGACCTTGTTGTTTGTTGTGAGGTCTTGGAACACCTAGAGCATCCCGAGCAAGCACTAGCAACATTGCAAGATCTCGATACTGACTATTACATTTTTAGTGTGCCAAGAGAGCCGTTGTGGTGTGCGTTAAACATGGCAAGAGGTAAATATTTAAACAGTTGGGGCAATACTCCCGGACATATCCAACACTGGTCCAAGAATGCCTTTCTGACTTTGCTCAATCAACACTTTGAGATTCTCGAAGTACGCTCTCCCATTCCTTGGACCATGGTTTTATGCCAGCGTGTGAATCATGAAACATAATAAGAGTAAATTCATATTAAGTTGGGTTGGGCGAATCATTACTATATTTTCCATCGCCTTTGTATTAATCAAGCTCTCTACATACTCGCAGCAACTGAATATTCAGGATATTCCCTCTTACTCCTATCTGGTATTTATTTTTTGCATAGGCCTCTACGCCTTTGGCAATTATGTTCTTTCTATGGCGTGGCGACTTTTAGTCGCGAACAGTGAATATACTTTGTCTGCATCAACTGCCATTTGGGTGTTTGGCGGATCTCAAATTGCTAAGTATCTACCTGGAAACATTTTCCAATTCGCTAGCCGACAAGTAATTGGCGTACAACACGGAATTAAGAATAATGTATTACTGAAATCGACCTTATGGGAAATAGGGTTGATGGGTATTGCGGCTGGTTCGTTTGGCGTCTTTCTGCTGAATGAGTACTTCCCTAGTTTAATGGGGTACGAGATGACTTTATTCGCTGGACTTATCGTGATCACCGGATCAATATTAAGCTTGATAGCCAGTCGCAATTACCTAAAAGCTTGTGGGCTTTATCTCTGCTTTTTTTTGGTATCGGGCGGCATTTTCTCACTCATATTTTTTACGCTAAACGACAATCTAACTCCAACTTTAGAGACATTTTTACAAACATCTTGTTACTTCATCATCGCATGGTTAATAGGGTTTGCCACCCCAGGTTCTCCTGCAGGGTTGGGTGTCCGAGAGGCTGTTTTAATCACACTTCTAGATTCGCCGAGTATTGAAGATACACTCTTAGTTGCCGTCCTTGTTTCCAGAATCGTCACGGTTCTAGGGGATATGTTGTTCTTCGCTATCTCGAGTTTATTTAGGCCTAAGCAAGCCGTATCAAATAACTCACTTCTTTAAAGTATCGAGGTAACTCGCTATTACTCTCCAGATCGTTTTCGCTTGGTTTCAAACTGATAAGTGGGCAACTTTTCCTGATGCTCCAGCTTTTCTTCCAATACCTCAATTCGGTGCAATACTTTTTCGGTCAGCTTTCGATTGAACCCTATTAGATCGGCCACCAACCCCATCAATAAAGTGATGAAACCCAAGATAAGTAGCGTTGACCCCAAGACCAATGACTGAATATGGCCATCTCCCGCTCCATTTAAAAAGAAATACAGGAATCGCATAATGGGAATCACACCGCAAATCATCGCCACAGAGCCAATAAACAAAAACACTTGCAGAGGTCGGTACATGGTATAAACCCTGACCAAGGTAGAGAGCGACATTTTTAGAAACTGCGGAATGCTCTTAAACAGACGGGACTCTCGCGTTTTTTCATTAGTTCGGATTGGCACCGAAACCACACCAATCCTTTTTGCACTTGCTTGAATCAACATTTCTATTGTGTAGCTAAAATCCGATACGATATTAAGTTGTTGTGCCGCACTTCTCGATATTGCGCGAAAACCACTCACAGCATCTTTAACATCCAATCCCGTCGCTTTGGCAATAATAAAGCTCCCCGACACTTGTAAACATCGTTTAAATACAGAGAAATGTGTATTGCTATACCCTCCTCGGTCACCAACAACAATTTCTGCTTTGTGCTCGATAATAGGCTTAACCAAGTGCGGAATATCGGCCCCATTATATTGATTATCGCCATCGGTGTTCACAATGATATCAGCATGAAGACGAAGGCACTCCTCAATCCCTCTTCGAAATGAGTAAGCAAGCCCCTTATTGCCCTGGTTAGTAATAATGTGCTCAACACCACACTTGCGTGCGACTTCTGAAGTACCATCCGTAGAACCATCATCGATGATTAGAATCTCTATCTTAGCGATACCATCAACGCGCTTTGGTATTGAGCGAATAACATCAGCAATATTGTCCGCTTCGTTAAAGCACGGAATTTGAACAATTAACTTCATGCTTGCTCCTCATGTTCTGAATCAACATTACTGTGCGTATTAGAAGCCGGTAAATAACCTCTGCTTCTCTTCAAGGTTGCGAGGTCGGTACAGGTTATCTCCCCAACGCAGAACGACTTTACCTGGCTCTTTCGACGCCAATTCATAGACACCCCGCGCCAAGTACCGAGCTTGACCTGCCAACCAAACCTTGCCATTAATCAGAAGACTATTGCTAGCTTCAAGCGTATATAGGCCCTCGATGTTGACCTTAACTTCCCGATTAAGAGAGTTGGGCGTCAGTTCAAACGTCTTTCCTGCAACATACAGATGCGACCAATGATGAATGTAGTTCTGCCTTAACGCTTGAATATCTTGCCTTAATAGCCCTTTATCGGTTTTGTCAGGGCCAAACACATCTAAATAGTGCGAATTAACCAGTACAAAAGCCGGATTGTCTTGCTCTATAGCATTGCGAATAACGGGGATGTTTCTCGCAATATAATCTTCGTAACCCCACGTACTCATGAAAAAACCTTGTTTTGAAAAAGTCGGAACCATGGAGCATCGATCAATATAAGCAACAGGCTGAGGAAAGATTTTATGTACTTCATCAAGAAACTGACGCTGGTAGGCCAAGTTGCTTTTTATCGGTAAAACAAAACCATTCACCACAATGGATACCGCAAACAAGCAAGGAACAATAAAATTAAAAAATTGTGCAACTCTTGCGTTAGTGAAATTCTGGATACCAACCCAAGCCACAGCAAACAAAGCACTCACTGGAGCAAGCATAAAAGCGTAATAGTATGGGAAAGCGTTGCGATAAAAGAGCAAAGTGAAGAGTAATAAACTTAGGCACAAAAACTTAATCGATGACTCACGGCTTAATAGCTTTTGCGAAAAACACGCATAAACAGCAGTACCAATACCAATGAAAAGAGCTAACCAATACCATGAGTTCGTCGAAACTGAATGAACAAAGTAAAACAATCGAGGAAAAAGCTCGCGCTGGTTTAGTGTCTTATCCGCAGCACCGAACATCGTTCCTGCATCACCAACCGAACTCGCTCCATGTATAGAGAAGTAATGCCAACTGTATAGCATCGCAAAGGCAACCAGTATTGCGACTCCATACATGAGAACTTGCCTAAAATAACGCTTACGATTTCGCGACCAATAAAGCGAGGTTAAAACTATGCCTATAAAAGTCGGGATATACAGAGCGGTCTTTAAAGTGACGAGCAAGGCGACAGCCGTAAGGACACCAGCAAGAATGGATACACGCCAAGAAAATGTTGTACTAAACACATAATACAGCGCCGCCATGATCATACATGTCGCGATAGGATCAGTACGAAAACTGGCCCCCATACGAACATTATAAACAAAAGAAAAATAGGCAAGCACCGCAAAAAGTGCCGCCGATTTGCTGCAGTACAATCGACATAACTTGTATAGATAAAATCCCGTGAGTAATTGAAAGAAGACCATAACGACTCTCGCCACAATGATCTGGTCAACATCGTTATCTGATACACCACTCAGCCAAGTAAAGAAGTGAATGTGAAAGGTTTGGAAACTATTAATCACCTCGCCGTTAATAAACCGATGCACAAAAGATAGGTAATAAAACTCGTCCCAATTTACTTCGTAATTAAACGCAACAAAAAACCGAGCGATTACAGCCACTACGATTAGAATACAAAGAAAAATAGAAGTGCTAGAGGTAGTATCTCTATCCGATAAATGACGTTTATTAACCTGTTCAACAGTCTCCATTCACCCTTCCTTGTTAATCGTTTCTCGACTAGTGGCATGCTCTGAGACATTAAGTTGTATGAATAAGGTTAGAACTGCCAGTAATGAGTATAGTCATGATTCAAAACCAAATAAGGGGTGGCAGGAGAAGTTTCGAGAGCAAAACACCGTTGAGCAACGAGACCGTGTTTTTATTCCACACTTTGAAAGCGGGAAACTTTGCATTATTTCAAAAGGCTTTAGTATTAAGTCTCTCAACATATCTTGAACACTCACTGTGCACTGACTACAATGGCGCACTTTTTACGGAATTTAGGTCACAAACATGACAGATACAGCTAAACCAGCTCTACCAGATCGCCTAGCAGGTAACCCACGTAGCCCATTCTTCATCAAAGAATGCTTCGAGCACCAAATCGGTATTCGTATCAACGGCCAAGAGCGTACTGACGTAGAAGAATACTGCATCAGCGAAGGTTGGGTAAAAATTGCTTCTCCTAAAGCAAAAGACCGTTTCGGTAACCCAATGCTAATCAAACTTAAAGGCGAAGTTGAAGCGTACTACGTGTAAGCTAACCACGCTGAATTTCTTTGAAAGCTCGAGTCTGACTCGGGCTTTTTTAATGCTTGTCATATACCCTCCTCGTTTAATCTATTCCCTCTTATTTTCAGTACAAGTTATTAAGAAATCGATGTAAATCGCTGTTTTTATCTGATTGTTGGCTAAAGTTTTTATAGAACTTACTTAAACAGCCATTGCCAAAAGAAACGACACCTTTTGAATACAGGGAGAGGAAATGGAAAGCCCACTTGTCACACTGAAACACGCCAGCAAAAGCTTTGTCGATGGCAAAGAGAGCCATCGTGTGCTGGAAGGGGTCGACTTCACGTTGAACACAGGAGCGAGTGTTGCACTGACGGGCGCAAGTGGTAGCGGCAAAAGTACTTTACTCAATATCATCGCTGGCTTTGAGCCACTTTCCGGTGGTGAGTTGTGGCTAGACGGCGACAACGCAGCGGCTTGGAAAGACCCACAATGGAGCCGATTTCGCCATCAAAAACTCGGTGTTATCTTCCAGCAATTCAACCTGTTAACGCCGCTCAACGTGCAGCAAAACATCGCCTTCCCTCTGCATTTGAATCAGCAGAAATGGAACGACTGGTGCGATTACTTGGTCGAGACTTTAGGGATCTGCCAACTTCTCGACAGACATGTTTCTGCCCTTTCCGGTGGTCAACAGCAACGAGTCGCTATCGCACGCGCATTGGCACACAAACCCAAACTTCTGCTTGCCGATGAACCCACAGGCAACCTAGACCAAAAAGCTGGCTTGGAAGTGATGAAACTGTTGAATGAAATCACCACCCAAGGCAATACCGCCGTGCTCTTGGTGACCCACAGCCCTGAGTGTGCCGAGTTCATGCAAACCCAATTACGTTTAAAAGATGGGCGTTTGAAGGATGGTCGTTTGCAAAACGGACTGACGCAAAATCAGCGCGATGTAAATGAGCAACATCATGAAGCAAGCTAGGCTCTCAAACACCAGATTCACACATACTCGACTCGCACTGAATCTGTTTGCAGCGCACTATCGGCAGGCGCCACTGCAAGCCGCCGCAATTCTGATCGGTATCGTGCTGGCAGTGACCTTGTTTGTTGCGGTGCAAGCCATCAACCTCAATGCCAAGCGCAGTTATGCAGAGTCTACCGAGCAGCTTAGCGCACAAGCTCAGAACTTAATTATTCCACCAGCAGGGCAAAACTATCTGCCCGAATCGCTCTACTTCACCCTTAGACAAAATGGGCTCAGTGCAACACTACCTGTGATCGAGGGGCGAGTGAGAGATGAACAAGGGCGACGTTGGTCGGTGCAAGGTAGCGAGTTGATTGCCGCAATTTCCTCACGTTCGCGCTACTTATCAGATAATGAGCAGAACGTGTCTTTGTTCGACAGTGCTTTACCTTTGCCAGAGCTTTTAGCTGGCAAGCCAATCGTGATGATGAGCCAATCTCAACATCAAAATCTAGGAGAGGTGGACACCCTAACTCTGGACGATATCCCAACCCAAGTGGTGGTGCTACCTGACGAATGGCAGTTAGGTAGCCGAATGTTGCTGGACATTGGCTTTGCCCAGCAACTGCTCAATAAACAAGGACAGCTCAGTTACATTGCAGTTTTCCATTCGGGTGATAAAGGGAATAAAGACAAGCAAACAAAATGGCAAAGCATCATTGGTGAGCAAGGACAATGGATTTCCAATAATCAAAGTACAGACCTTGGTTCGCTGACCGACAGCTTTCACCTCAATCTCACAGCAATGAGCTTACTTGCCTTTTTAGTCGGGCTGTTCATTGCCTACAACGGCGTAAAATACAGTTTGCTGAAACGCAATCGTCTGTTAGTACAAATCCAACAGGCAGGTGTTGCGCCGAGCATTGTGTTCTCTGCGCTGTTAGTTGAACTCTCTCTTCTCGTTACCATCGGTGCTTCCCTCGGTTTTGTATTGGGCATGCAGCTCAGCCATTGGTTGCATCCGACCGTAGCACTGACTCTAGAACAACTTTATGGTGCGACACTGCTGCCCGGCACTTGGCAATGGCAATGGTGGGCGCAAGCCCTGCTGCTCACATTAGCCGCAACCATATTGGCATGTTGGCAGCATTTTAAACAGCGAGTGCGCCAGCCGCTTTCCTCTCATGGCGGATTTTATCAAGCACCTGAAGCCTCTAACGAAAACCAATTGTTCTTGATAGGTGCTGCGTTGACGGCTCTCGCACTTGCAGGGTTATGGCGGAGTGAGCATCATCGCTTTACCATGGCGTGGCTCGGCGTGCTTGTGGTGTCGATTCCTTTGTATCTACCTAAAACACTCAGCGTCTTAGCCAATTGGTGTGAAAAGCGCACCACTTCCGGTTTGATGCAGTATCTGTTTGCTGAGCTGCGCGAGCTGATTTCTCCGCTTTCTCTCGCCATGATGGCACTGCTACTCGCTGTTACAGCCAATATGGGGATGAACACCTTAGTGGGCAGCTTTGAATCCACCCTAAAACAGTGGTTAGAACAAAGGTTGCACGCCGATATTTACGTCAGCCCTGCCCAAGGGGAAATCGCAGATGTAGAGCGCGCATTAGGACAGTTCGACAATGTTGAGACCGTCTACAAGCAATACTACGTCGACGATAACCTGCAAGGCTTACCGATTTTACTTGGCACCAAAGACAAAGACACCTTAGAGCAAACCATGGTGTTCAAATCGCATTTGGAGAACTTCTGGTCACGTTTTTACCAAGGTGAATTAGTCGCCATCAGTGAACCAACCGCGGTCAAACTGGGTTTATCACTGGGTAGCGAGCTCACACTTGATGCTGTTCCAAATAAGAACCTGCTTGTGGGGGCGATATTTCACGATTACGGTTCACCCAATGGTGAAGTGTTATTGGCACCCAAATTATGGCAAGAGAGTGGCTTTACCGACCTGCCAACAAGCCTTGGCATTAAAGTATCTGGTGACCCACAAATCGTATACGACCAACTGCGCGAGCAATTGAATCTGCATCCAAGTCAGCTCTACGATCAGGCGCAAATCAAATCCATCGCGTTGGATATTTTCTCACAGACCTTCGCCATTACGCGGGCACTCAACGGCGTGACCTTGATGGTCGCGGTGATTGGTTTGTTCAGTGCTTGCTTCATGTTGCTCGATGCGCGCAAAGCCGCCATTGCAAGGCTGTATGCACTTGGCGTCAACCGTCGTAAATTAATGACCATGGTGGTTGGACAGATCGTCGCTTTGGTCAGTTTTACTCTGGTGATTGCCCTGCCCCTCGGTGCTATGGTGGGCTATGTGCTGACAGACATAGTCACCTTGCGCGCTTTTGGTTGGAGCTTAAATTATCTATGGAATTGGAGCGATGCCCTCAGTATTGCGGCGATCACCATCTTGGTGGCGGTGATTGCAACCTTGATTCCGCTGTGGCGATTGGTCAGTAAGCCTGTCGTGTCCAGTTTGCAAAGCGAGGTGTTGTGATGGTTCGATTAGCAAGCAAACTTACTCTGCTCATAAGCAGCTTGATCCTATTTGGATGTGAAGATGCCCAACAAAAAAATATGAGCACACAAAATATGGGCACGTTGCTGGGCAGTGGAGATATGCAAAGCGAGAGCAACCGATTCACACCCGTAGAAAAAGGGATTGAACTCACCTTTCCTACCGATCATCAAGCACACCCAAACTTTCGTCATGAATGGTGGTACTTAACCGCTAACTTAATTGATGAAGACGGCAATCCACTTGGCGTTCAATGGACACAATTTCGCTTTGCTGCTGCGCCGCCAACAGGCGAAGATGAAGTGAAGAAAACCGAATGGCAAACTCAGCAAATCTACATGGCGCACAGCGCGGTTACAACGCAAGACAAACATTATGCTGATGAAAAATGGTCACGTGACCAAGCCTCTCTAGCTGGCGTCGACACTTCACCATTTCGGGTTTATCTCGATGATTGGCAGTGGCTCTCTTCAACCAACGATCTCTTCCCTGCCACATTGAATGCAAACTCCGAACAATTTGGCTATTCGCTGACGCTTACCAGCAACGCGCCTTATCAAAAGCAAGGTGAGCAAGGTTACAGCACCAAAAGCGCCGATGGTCAGGTGGCTTCGTATTACTACAGCCAACCGTTTATTGATGTCTCCGGTGAAGTCACGATCGACGGCAAAACCCATCAAGTGTCGGGCAAAGGTTGGATAGACCGAGAGTGGAGCTCGCAATTCTTACTCAACTCACAACAAGGCTGGGACTGGTTTGCCCTAAGGTTGAGTGACGACACCTGTTTGGTGGTGTTCCAATTGCGGGATTCCAAAACCGGAGCAGCCAGTTACGCCAGCGCAAGGCTGATGCAGCAAGATGGTTCTGGCATCGCTATCCCACAAAAAGACATTCAGTTAGAGGCGACCAAGCAAACAGAAATCCAAGGGCGAAAGTATCCAACCCAGTGGCAAGTGTCGATTCCTAACCAGCAAGTTGATCTTACCGTTTCTGCACTCAACCCGAACGCGAAAATGCCCCTTTCTGTGCCTTATTGGGAAGGCCCTGTGCGTATTGAGGGCTCTCATTCTGGGACTGGTTATATGGAGCTGACGGGATATTAAGCGCTCTGAACGGATTTCAATTACCGTTGAGAAGCCATCTTAAGAACCATCTCCTACCCGCAACAGAATGCATCACAATCAGAAATAAATGACTACGACGCATTTATTCGATACTAGCCTTGAATCCTTGCTTCGTTGCGGTACGCTTTGAGCAAATCAAACAAGGGTGGCCCCTCTCATGCGTGTCGATTATCACCAACGACTCGTTCCTGTCATTCGCTATCTGGAACAGCACTTTAACGCTCCTCTCAATTTGCTCGAAGTGGCAGCGCTAGCCAACCTCTCTCCCTATCATTTTCACCGTACCTTCAAGGCGGTACAAGGCGAAACATTAGCCGACTTCATCCGACGTTTACGGCTAGAGGCGGCAGCAGACGACCTTTTCAAATCAAAGCAACCAGTGCTGAACATCGCGTTAGAGTACGGTTTTTCTAGTTCGCAAAGCCTAGCTAAGGCGTTTAAGCAGCATTATGGCGTAACACCAACCGCCTTTCGCGACTGTAAAAACTACCAGCAATTTTCTGAGCTCGCGCGAAACAGCAAGATTGGACACGCACTGCGCAAGAATGGAAACGAACGAGCCCTAAGCGATTCATATACTGACTCTGAACTCACAACATGGAGCAACAATATGGAAACGCAAAACTTTGATAAAGCAAAATTGGCTTACATTCGCGTTAACGGCCCTTACGGCAAAGGCTATGAAGAACCATCAGGTCGCTTGTATCAATGGGCAGGAATGAAAGGTTTGGCGGGCAATACCTGTATCTTCATTTATCACGATAACCCAGAAATCACGCCAGACGAGAAGTGTCGTACTGATATCTGTCTAATGGTGCCAGAAGATACCGAAGTACCAAAAGGCATTGAGCTGCAAGACTTCCCCGGCGGTCAATATGCGGTGATGCGCCAGCAAATTACCGAATTCAGCCAATACCCTAAAGCATGGGATGATTTGATGAGCAAAGTGGTTGAATCTGGTATTGAAAACGACTGTCGACCTTGCTTCGAACTTTATCATAGCTACGATCCACAAACGCACCATGCAGACGTCAGCTTCTGCACTGCCATCAAATAATCGAAAAAAGCCTGCACGTTCGCAGGCTTTCCTTCTATTAGAAATAATGTCTAAATCGATTAGATCGCTTCGCCGTTTACTGTAACAGCAACATCAATATTGCCACGAACGGCGTTTGAGTATGGGCAAACTTGGTGTGCAATGCGCGTTAGCTCTAATGCTTGTTCTTGTGGTAGATCTAACTCTGCCGCAAGGCTAACGGTCAACGCAAAGCCACCGTTTTCATTCGGGCCAATGCCTACTTCAGCTGTCACAGGTGCACTTTTCAGGTTTACTTTACCTTCACGTGCTACGTGCAGAATCGCGTTAGAAAAACATGCTGAATAGCCCGCTGCGAAAAGCTGCTCAGGGTTAGTTGCTGCACCTGTGCCGCCCATTTCCTTCGGGTATGACAGCTCTAGATCGAGAAGACCGTCATCTGTTTTTACTTGACCATTACGACCAGCCAAAGCAGTAGCTTGAGTTTTGTATAGAGTAGTCATGCGATTGTCCTTCTTAATTTAAGTTGCGCGCAATTTAATTGCTTGCAATCTTATATCGAAGTAAAGATCGTTTGCAACTATATTGTGCACAATTTATTTTGTTACTCTCTTTCTCTGTGAGCAGGTAGGCAACGCCAATGAGCCAGTGTTACACCGACAACACCATGACCGACGACGATAAACTTTTACTCGAAAACCAAGTTTGCTTTCCGCTCTATAGTGCAGCAAATGCGGTGATCCGAGCTTACCGCCCTTTGCTGGACGAACTTGATCTGACTTATTCGCAATACTTAGTGATGATGGTGTTGTGGGAGAAAGACGGTGCCAGCGTTAAAGAACTGGGCTCGCAACTGCATTTGGATTCAGGCACGCTCACGCCGCTGCTTAAACGCCTAGAAGCAAAAGGCTATGTAGAGCGTGGTCGTAGTGAATCCGATGAGCGCGTTCGCGTACTCAACCTTACAGAGCAAGGTCTTGACCTCAAAGAGCAAGCCAAGTCAGTGCCAAACGCCATGATGTGTAAAATCACGTTAGAGCTGGATGAAATGATCATGCTGAAGAAGTTGTGCGGCAAGGTGCTCGACAATCTGAACTAAAAAATAAAAGCATCAGCTTCCCCACTTCCTATTAGAAAGAGCCTGCCGAGATGCAGGTTCTTTCGATCTTAGCCAGACGATATCTTAAAGGTCATCATCAGTATTCTCTATTACCACTTGGCCTTCCTCTTCAATAAAACCTATCAAAGCAAACTCACTTACATCGGGTTTCTCTATTAAGAAAGATAGGAAATGACTATCAATAGGATAGTTACAAGCAATTTTCCTTAAATACAATCCAATGCGAATATACTTTCCGAAAGCAAGAACTGCTCACCCTAAAACATTCTGAGGAAAGTAAAAATGATTAATACAAAGATCAAACCATTTGCAGCTACAGCATACAAAAACGGCGAATTCGTTGAAGTAACAGAACAAGATGTTCTAGGCAAATGGGCTGTATTCTTCTTCTACCCAGCAGACTTCACATTCGTATGTCCGACAGAACTAGGTGACCTAGCAGACCACTACGAAGAGCTACAAAAACGCGGCGTTGAAGTGTACTCAGTATCAACAGACACACACTTCACTCACAAGGCTTGGCACGATAGCTCAGAAACCATCGGCAAGATCCAGTACTACATGCTTGGCGACCAAACAGGCAACATCACAAACAACTTCGGTGTGATGCGTGAAGGTCAAGGTCTTGCAGACCGTGCAACGTTCCTAATCGACCCAGAAGGTACTATCCAAGCAATGGAAATCACTGCTGAAGGTATCGGTCGTGACGCAGAAGACCTACTACGCAAAGTGAAAGCAGCTCAGTACGTAGCAGCGCACCCAGGCGAAGTTTGCCCAGCAAAATGGAAAGAAGGCGAAGAGACGCTAGCTCCTTCTCTAAACCTAGTAGGCAAAATCTAAGCCACTGAATTTAAGCTCAATTTGACATGCTAATTGACGCTTAACTTAGAGAGCATTCCAGGTTAGATACCTTGACGACCTTCTGCCTGGTTTGCTCTCTCCATACTGATTTTATCCAGAGTAACCACTCTTTTGTTTATTTAAGGTAACAACAACTATGTTAGACCAAGCGATCCAACAACAACTCAAACAATATCTGGCTAATGTAAAAGAAGACGTTCGTCTAGTGGTTAGTCTAGATGAAAGCAAAGCATCGAATGACATTCTGTCTCTGGCGAACCAAATCGCAGAGATGAGCGACTTTATCACCGTTGAACGTGACGACAACGCAAGCGCACGTAAACCAGTGATGACGGTGACCAACCCAGTAAAAGGCACAGCACTTCGCTTTGCTGGCCTACCAATGGGTCACGAATTTACCTCTCTGGTATTGGCATTGCTGCACTCTGGTGGTCACCCAATCAAACTAGAGCCGGAAGTGATTGAACAAATCGCAGCGCTAGATAAAGAATTGGATGTTGAAGTGTTCATTTCACTGTCGTGCCAAAACTGTCCAGACGTTGTTCAAGCGTTCAACATGATGGCGGCGATCAACCCGAAAGTGAAAGCAACCATGATCGACGGTGCACTCTTCCAAGATGAAGTAAAACAACGTGACATCATGGCAGTACCAAGCGTATTCGTGAACGGTGAGCTATTCGGCCAAGGTCGTATGTCTCTGACTGAAATCCTAAACAAAGTGGATGACGGCGCGAGCGAGAAAGCAGCCAAAGCACTGAGCGAAAAAGACCCATACGACGTGCTAGTTGTCGGCGGTGGCCCTGGTGGTAGTGCAGCAGCACTATACGCAGCGCGTAAAGGTATTCGCACTGGCGTTGTCGCTAAACGCTTCGGTGGTCAGGTGATGGACACCATGGCAATCGAGAACTTTATCTCGGTAAAACGTACTGAAGGTCCAAAATTGGCGACTGACCTAGCCGAGCACCTAAAAGAATATGACGTAGACGTCGTGACTGAGCAACAAGCGCAAAAACTGATGGGCGCAGCGCACACAGAAGATGGCTTGATTCATATCCAACTTGAAAGCGGCGCAACGCTGAAAAGTAAGAGTGTCATCCTAAGCCCTGGTGCACGCTGGCGTGAAATGAACGTTCCGGGCGAGCAAGAGTACCGCAACAAAGGCGTCGCGTACTGCCCACACTGTGACGGCCCGTTGTTCAAAGGCAAGAAAACCGCCGTTATCGGTGGTGGTAACTCAGGCATCGAAGCAGCTATCGACCTTGCTGGTATCGTAGAACACGTAACGGTTCTTGAATTCGCAGACGTACTTCGCGCAGACCAAGTGCTTATCGACAAAGCGAGCTCACTACCAAACGTAGACATCATCACGATGGCGCAAACTACTGAAGTTGTGGGTGACGGTACTCGCGTAACAAGCTTGAAGTACAAAGACCGCAACACAGATGAAATCAAAGAGATTGAACTGTCAGGTATCTTTGTTCAAATCGGTCTAGTACCAAACACAGAATGGCTAAAAGATTCAGAAGTAGCGCTTTCTGAGCGCGGCGAAATTGAAGTTGGTAGCCGTGGTGAAACCAGCCTAGAAGGTGTCTTCGCAGCGGGTGACGCAACGACGGTTCCTTACAAACAGATCATCATTGCGATGGGTGAAGGTGCAAAAGCAAGCTTAGGCGCGTTTGACTACCTAATCCGTAAGCAAGGTTAATCTCCAATTTCTTGAGCACAAAGCGCACGGTGCGGTGTTTTCTTCCCCGGAAAACCAATCGGGGCACCGTGACAGCGATGAGTAACAAGAAATAAAATCAAAAAACCTAAAAGCCCAAAGACTTTGCCAGCAGATATTAACTATTAACTGCTGGCTTTTTTGGTTTTTGGGGAGGGGTGTAAGTACATCCCCCAGCACTCCGTGCTTAAGGTGGCAAGTTCTACAGTCACGGATAATTCAATTCACACCACCAGCATCAAAACGCGCTGCAAATAGATTCTGAATACTCGCTTAGGCTCCTTCAGAATGACGCTGTTCGTGTAGCGCTCTCTTCGCGTCATTCCCGCGAACCTAGGTGAGACTGGGAATCTACTCACCACAAACTCGCTCGAAAATGATTAGCACGAACAAAAGATGAAAGAGGGTTGCAAGCACCTAACCCAACTCGCAGATTCAAGTACCACCCCACCGAATCTCTCCATGTATCAAGATCCAAAGATATCAACCCTAAAAAATTTTAAAAAAGCTCTTTACCTCAACTTAACTTGAGGTTTTAGCATGTTCATCGTTGGCTAGGAAATGACAAAAAGGAGCACATCATGATCCAACTAGAACATATTAATTTAGTCGTGAAAAACATCCCTGAAATGCTGAAGTTTTATCAAACTGCATTTCCACATTGGTACGTGCGTGATGAGGGGAAAGGCGAATGGAGTGGCAAGCCAAGAAACTGGCTACATTTTGGCGACGAGTATCAATATATTGCGATGAGTGACCACGGTGAAGGAGAGAACCGCGAGTTGGGTGGCCACCAAGTAGGGCTAGCGCATTTTGCTTATGTGACCAATAACGTCGAAGCCATCATACAAAGACTGACCGATGCAGGTTATCCGATTGCCCAACCTGGGGCTGATGAGCCATATCGCAAGAATGTGTATTTTGTTGACCCGGCAGGTTTTGAGATCGAATTCGTTGAATACCTGACGGATGATCCAAAACTTCGTAACCTGACAAGCTAAAAGAGACGTAAATAATAAAACGCCAGCAGATGGTTACTGCTGGCGTTTTAGTTTATCTATCAGGTTTCTTTATCGCATTAGCGCTGTTTGGCAAAAACCTGAGTCCAGTAATACCCGTAGCTTGCCGAGTGATTTTCGACAAGCGACGCGCCCATCTGATCAAAATCCGCACTCATGATATTGAGGCAGTGACCTTCGCTCGATAACCAAGCATTAACGACGGCGTTGATGGAACTTTGCCCTACGGCGACATTCTCACCAATGGCGCTCCAAGCATAGCCCGTTGCGTTGACTCGATCTGACATATTGCTGCCGTCAGAGCCTGTATGACTCATGAAATCGCTGTTCGCCATGTCGCTTGAGTGTCGATAAGCGGCGCTTTCCAAATCGTAGCTCCAAGTCAGGGCCCCAACAGGTGGCATGGTGGTTGCCCCACACTGCTGTGTAGTAGAGCGAGCACTGTTGACCGCTGCGAGCATTTGCTCGGCAAATGTGCCTTGTGACGATGTGGAACCTGTGTTTTGAGAGCCGCTGTCTACAGGTGCTGACGACTCCCCGTCGCCGCCACATGCGCTGAGAAGTAGAGCCAAAACTGGCACTAAGATCTTAGTTGGCATTGTCTTTCCTTTATGAGTGACGAAGAGCAAACTGCGCTTGTCGATAATAACGCCCAATAACCTAACAAAAACCCATAAAAGCACCATATGGCTTGGAGTGTTTTAACCAAAGACTCACATGAAGTTTTCAATCTCCTTGGTTCGGTTGGTAAATCGGCAACGTTTCAGCCCACGTATGGAATGGCGTTTCATCCATATATTGTATTGCTTGAGTGATAAAATCGATGAACACCCTCACTCGGGCAGGCACATATTCCCGGTTAGCATAGAGAAGATACACGCCATTTCCTGCTTGGCGCATACTCGGAAATATCGGCACTAAACGCCCAGATTTGAGCCAATCTCTCGCGATAAAGTGAGGAATCTGAGTTAACCCTAAGCCTTCTGCGCAAAGCTCTGCCATGGATTCGCCGTCATTTACAATAAAATTTCTCTCGGGGTTATACTCACTTGCACCGTCTGGTTCTGGCATCCGAATCGGCAACAGTTTCCCCGTTTGTTTAAAACGAAAACGAACCCAAGAATGGTCATTGAATACATCCGGGCCACTCGGAACACCATGGCGCGCTAAGTAATCCTGACTGGCACAAATGATAAAATCGATAGGACTCAGCTGGCGCACGATCAACTGGCTGTCCTGAACGACACCAGAACGAATCGACACATCAATCCCTTGTTCAATAATATCAACGTAGGCGTCATCGTAATGAATATCGATAGTGATGCTGGGGTAGCGGCGACAAAACTCTTTTAATAAAGGGCGAATGTAAAGGCGACCGTAGGAGACCGGCACATTAATCTTAAGCAGCCCTGAAAGCGCATCATTGTGGCTTTTTAAGGAATCCTCACACGCAGCCAGTTCGTCCAGTACAAACCTAGCGGTATTTGCGTATCGACGACCGGCTTCTGTCAGACGGATCTGTCGCGTAGAACGCTGGAACAGCTGTATTCCCAAGTCGCTTTCAAGACGATGGATGGCCTTACTCACCGTAGAAGGGTCTGTGCCATACGCTTTGGCGGCCGCAGCAAAACTGCCACCTTCTAAAGTGGCAATAAAAAATCGTAGGGACCGTATCTTATCCATAAAACTCGTGCACTCCATTCGTGAACTTTATTCACTTTAGTAAAGACAAAGTGGCTCTTCAATCACCAATCAGCCCAAATATAATGAATCTCAATAACTTGATGCTCTGTTAGCGAGGAAAAAACAATGGGTAAAAATGGATTAAAGAATGCACTACAACTATTGATAGCGACCTTAGTCCTATTCTTTGGGATGCTTCAAACGGCACATGCGGCGGATAAACGCATTGGCATTCTGGTTTACGACGGCGTACTGACCTCTGATGTCACTGCGCCTTTAGAGGTCTTTGGCGTTGCAAGTCGTCTGACTTGGTTTAGCGATTATGAAGTAGTCACTATTTCCGTCTCTGATCAGAAAACCATTACCACTGAAGAGGGATTAAAAATTGGTGTGGATGCTTGGATTGGCGATCAGCCGGAGCTCGACGTGCTGGTTTTAACATCCAGCTACGACATGGATGCGCTAATCGAAAACAAGGATCTCATTCACTTTATTCAAACCACATCAAAGGCGGCAGATTGGATGGCAAGTAATTGCTCTGGTGCGTATCTATTGGCCGAGGCTGGCCTTTTAAACGGTAAGAAAGCGACGACATGGGCAGGAGGTGAAAACGGATTACAAAAAGACTATCCAGCAGTTGATGTACAGGTCGACCAGAATTTTGTTGTTGATGAGGGCGTCATCACCTCAAACGGCAGCCTAGTTAGCTATCAAGCCGCCCTTAAATTGCTGCATCTCATGACTTCAGAATCTAAAGCTCAAGAAGTCGCAGACGCCCTTCAATACTCACGTTTTTCTACCCAGCCATTTTAAGCGGGCAAGAACGAAACCGCAGGTAACCTTTGAGCTTCAGAGGTTACCTTGCTACTCAGCTCTACACTTCTGATCTTAATCCTATGGAAAAACACAAACGATACGAAGCACTGACGAAGGAGCGATACCAAGATATCTATCGTCTCGCATATTGGCTATGCAAAGATCATCACCTTGCTGAAGATTTGGCGCAAGACACCTTCCTGAAAGCGTGGCGATTCTTTGATAACTTAAATGATCCCAATGCCGCGAAGCCTTGGCTCATCACCATTTTGCGTCGTGAGAATGCTCGGCGCTTTGATAAAAAGCAGTACGATTTTGTCGATATTGATGAGTGTGTAATACAGGCAAAAACCTACCCTGGCAGTGACCACGACATGGCACAAGATTGGCTTCAAAAACAAATGATGATTCTCGAACCCAAATATCGAGAGCCATTGGTCTTAAAACTCGTAGTCGGGTTTAATCATAATGAAATTGCTCAAGTATTAGAGCTTAATCACAACACCGTGGCGACTCGATTATTCAGAGCACGCAATCAGATCATTGCGCAGAGGGAGCGCGATTAAGACACAAAAAAGTAGTCAATCATGTCAACTAACTGGCTATGCTCCGGTCTATTTCATAAGTCGTTACACAACTCGGCGCTTTAACGCTTTACATCAAGCGCGACTAGATGAACACTTCTCGTCAAAGTACAATAACAGCCGACATAGAGTAGAGTCAGTAAAACATTATGAGTAACACAACGGCGAAAAAGCCGAATCCCCTATTCGAGATTCTTTTTAACGTATTCATCCCTTCCTTTATCTTGATGAAGTTTAGCGGCGCTGAACACCTAGGAACAGCAATGGCGCTGGTTGTCGCTTTGCTATTTCCTATCATTTACGGCGGTATGGACCTTGTCCGGAACAAGAAATTTAACTTTATTTCTGCACTTGGCTTTATCAGTGTTTTATTAACTGGCGGCATTGGCTTGTTAGAGCTTGATACACGTTGGTTAGCCTTGAAAGAAGCCCTGATCCCTGGCCTGATCGGTTTAGCGGTTTTGGGCTCAACGTTTACCCGCTACCCACTGATGCAGAAGTTAGTATTGAATGAAACGGTATTGAATTTATCGCTGATTAACGAACGCTTGAAAGAGAACGGTCAATCAGAGGCATTTGAACGTTGTCTAATGTCATCAAACTATCTGTTTGCGAGTACTTTTGCGTTCTCATCCGCGATGAACTACTTCCTTGCGACTTGGATCGTGACCAGTCCTTCGGGCACGGCTGCCTTTAATGAAGAGTTGGGTAAGATGACGCTTTACAGCTACCCGATGATTGCAATTCCAAGCATGTTAATGATGTTCGGTATTTTTTATTACATTTGGCGTCAAGTACGTACGATGACATCGCTCGAAACAGAACAAATTTTCCATCTAAAATAGTCCCATCATTGCAAATAACCCATCAAAAAAGGGAGGATTTTATCCTCCCTTTTCTCAACAGACTCACTGTAATTCATAGCGTCAAAATGATTTTTCCTGACACCGCCGATGAGCGTTGCTCAACCATTTCAATCGCAGTTTGAAAATCCTCTAGCGGCAGCTCAGACTCTACACTTAACTTTATATCGTTGGCAATAAAGTGGTCTAACATTTCAGCGAATACCGTCTTTCTCCCGCCTTTGCCTACCGATTCTTCCCAATACCGCAAAAAGAAGGAGCTAAAGTCGATGTTGTTGGTCTTCATCGATTCAAAAAACGCGGGCGTATAAGGCGCTAACGACAATGTTCCGTAGTTGATGTATTGGCCATTTTCTTTCAAGGTACGAATGAGATCCGTGCCAGCCTCACCGCCTATCGCATCCAAAGCGACCGTTGGTTGTGGCAGTTTGCGCGTTTGCAGTTGCGCGTGTAAGTCTTGTTTTGCGTCCAACGCTGGAATCGTATCGTACGGATACTCTTCTGTCTTTGAAGTCACAGCAATCAGTGTAAAACCCAGTGAATGAGCGAGCTGGGCAAATATCTTACCGATCGCTGACCCTGCCGCATTGATGATCACCACATCCTCTTTGTTCAACTTAGCCACTTTAGTGGTGATCACCCACGCGGTTAACGCGTTGATGTACAATTGGCAGGCATAGCCGTTATCCAAACTCTCAGGTAGCGGAAACAGATTCTCAGGCGAAGCATCTATGTAGTATTGCCAAGTACCACTCATCGCCACCAACACTTTTTGCCCAACTTGAAGGTCAGTTTGACCAACTGCACTGACTTCCACCACACGCCCAACCGCTTCAAATCCCGGCACGCGAGGTGGTACGTGAACGCGGCGGTATTGCCCAACACCATGAATGGAAAGCAAGTCACTTGGGTTAATGTTTGTAGCTTCGAGTCTCACCCGAACCTTGCCCTGATCAAGCGGTTTTAGGGGCTCTTTTTCCAACGACAGCGACGTTTTGGGCTGACCAAAGCAGAATTGGTTCACTCGAGTATTTATCGTTGGTGCCATTGTTATTCATACCATGTAATTGAAATTCAAAAAGGAAGTTTCACAACTTCTACTCAAAAGCATTAAGTGAAGTCGAAGCTCTGTATTTCTACCTGCGCGATGCGCCGTTCACTCTAAACTGTTGTGGCGTCATATCAAAATAGGCTTTAAATGCTTTGATGTAGGATGAGTCGTTTTGATAACCCACTAGGTCTGCAATGGCTTGGATTGGCAACGATTCATCTAACAAAGAAAGCGAGTAAATTAGCCGAATTTGTTGCCGCCAAAGCAGAAATGAAGTGTTGAATTCCTTGGCGAACAACCGTGATAAAGTGCGCTCAGACGCCCCAATTTTCTCCCCCCACTCTTTTAGCGAACAGCTCAACGCGGGCTCGTCGGTCAACTGCTCGAAAATCAGTTTTAGTCGTCTGTCTTGTGGCAGCAACAACTGAAATGTCTGCACGTTGCTTTTCAAAATTTGATCATGCAACACCGCTAGCAAATGCAGCACTTCTTCGTGGCTTGTCTCATTTTCACACTGTCTACGGATCTCTTGTAAAAGCTCATTTAAAAACGACGTTAAAGCAATGGTTCTCACTTGTGGCTCGTACGTTGCGCCAAACTCAGGGTTGAGGTAAATGCCAACAAATATCGTGTTGCTTAGAGCAATCGACTCGTGTTGAACACCCGCAGGAACAAATAATGCAGAAGTGTGCGGAACCAAATGCTGATAATGCTCCGTTTGCGTTTGCAATAACCCTTTGATAGGAAAGATGATTTGATGCCAAGTGTGTTGATGCAGCGCATCAATGTAACCTTTTGGCATGTCGATGGTTTTCACCAAAACAGGGGAATGGGGATTCGCAGCCATCATCTCATTGGAGGTGACGACGCCTGACTTCGAATCAATTTGGCGAGTTAGCATTGTTAGTTGTCTTTTCATCCCTATTCCGACACAAGTTCACTAGGCTATCATGCTCCGCATCGCGAATGAAGGTTAACACTTTATCTCTCATTCAAATAATAAGGAGGTTACATGAAGAAAATCGGCGTCGTAAAAGCTGTGCTAGCAGGGAAAACCGTCCCTTATGCTCATGGTGCGCAAAGCGCAATCAACAAACAAGTGCTGCCTGAGCGCCAGCGCGCAACAGAACTTGGTTTTACCAATGATGAGCAAGGTGATCCGCGCTTTCATGGTGGCATTCAAAAAGCGCTTCATATTTACCCAAACGAGCACTACCCAATCTGGCAACAACAATTAGGCGAAAGAACTATTTTCCAATCCGCTGGCGGCTTTGGCGAAAACATCAGCTCCGAGGGCGTCACCGAATCCACGATTTGCTTGAAAGATAAAATCCGTATCGGCTCAACACTACTTGAAGTGTCGCAAGGTCGCATGCCTTGTTGGAAACTTAACGTACGATTTGACCAACACGACATGGCGAGAAGACTGCAAGATACGCTTCGAACAGGCTGGTATTTCCGAGTATTGGAAGAAGGCGATATCGGTGCAGGTGACGAGATTATTCTGTGTGAAAGACCTTATCCAGAATGGCCACTGGCTCGCATCATGGGCGCGGTTTTCACTGGCTGTTTAGATAGAGAAGAACTCACTAAGCTGTCTGAACTGCCGTTAGTCGAGTCTTGGGGCAAGTTGGTCGAGCGCCGCCTAGAAACTGGCGAAGTCGAGGATTGGGAAATGCGCTTGGTTGGCCCAACAAGACAATAAAAAACGCAGAGTAAAAGCTCTGCGCTCGCTATAAAAACGTGGCCTTTGTTATTGCTGTCCTGCTGCATACTGACCATCGGTAACTTGCTCTTTCCAGATAACGTTTTCACCGTCTTTTGACGCCGTAACCACTAGATGAGTCATTGGCACATTTGGTGTTGCACCGTGCCAATGGTCGATACCAGGAGGACACCAAACACTATCACCAGCAGCAAATCGAATTACATGCCCATCACGCGTTCCTGTAAGTGCGGTACCAGAAGTGACGATCATGTGTTGTCCTGCTGGGTGAGTATGCCAAGCGGTTCGAGCTCCTGCATCAAAAGTGACATAGGCGGCGCTGTAGTTTGCAACTTCGTTTTCAGGAAACAACATCTCGACGTTAACTTTCCCGGTAAATAGGTTTTCAGGTCCTTGAAACGATTTCTGATCAGCAGAGCGATAAACTTGCTGCGAAGATGAGTTACCATCGGCTGCTTGAGCGATTGGAAGCATAAATCCCGTCGACAACAGCACAGACCAAATAAGCAATGATGATTTATTTTTCATAAAACGAATTCCTTTCTAATTGATATGATTGGCCAAATAATATTTATTTTTCCAAAACTGTTTTTAGGACCGATTGAGCATTGTTAGACACACTTTCACCACAGCACTCACTTAATACAACAATAAATTCCTCTAACTCTTTAATAGAAACATTGTTATTCAGACTGATATTATAGTGAGCTGCTAATTGGCTATTAACACCGTTCATATTTGCTAATGCTGCAATCGTAGCAATTTCACGCTCTTTCCAAGTGAGCACATCGCGTTCAAAAATATCACCAAACAAATGTGCTTTTAGGTATTCATCAATTTGCGGAGAAAAATCGAATAGCGCGCCTTTTACTTCTGCACCAACAAGTTGTGTTTGGTTTTCAGCGCCAAATTCTAAGCTGGTTTTATCGTTAGGTAACGCGCTTGATTCTCGCCCTAAGATATCGGTAATACCTCGGCTTTTACGTTCATCCAACACCGTCATAAATGTTGCTAGTCCATTCAAACTGCGCGGAAATCCAGCATACGCGTACAACTGAGCCAGCAGTTCTTTTATCTCGTTGACCGTTAGGCCTGCGTCTAACCCATCATTAAGGCTTTGTGTTAGTTTTTCTATTTCACCACTCGCAGTAAAAGCAGAAATAGGAATAATAGCTCGCTCTTTATCACTGAATATTTCTGATGCTGAAGCGATATTCGTTGTGCATAGCGTTGTCATAGTGAGCACCAATATTAATATTGATTTAACAGATTTGTTTAATGCTTTCATATCAAAATTCCATTATGTAACGGTGTTCTAATCCATAGAAGTTCTAGAAATATATTTATTAGCGTTCTGATTTCTACATTAATAATTCACATTGTTAACTGGGTCATTAATTTACTTTTTCGATCGTGACACGGTTTGTTTCTTTCGAAATAAAGCAATGAATCCCATCATCGATTTGACCTAATTTAATTAACCCAGACGCGTAACCAAAGTCTTTATAAAAGATAACTAAATTTCCCCAAGGGGCGTAATAAGAGATGTCACCCGCTTTTGATTGAGTTCCAGAAGGTGCGCCTTCGCGAGTTAACTTATTCGGTAAGTAAGCAACTTTCTCTGTATTTGCGTAGTCTTGTAGATCTAATGTTAGAGGCAATTGACGAACAAAATCGTCTGTACTCGCACTGCTCTTCAATGTGCCTAAAACACTGCAATCATCGAAAATAAAACGAATTTTCACTATATTTTCCTCCAATCCAGCGCTATTAACTTCTGCGTTCACAATGCAGGGGAACATCCAGGCACTACTCACCAAAACGCATCTCACCCACTGATTGAAACGGTATGCTTGTCTCATCGAGATTCCCTTTTATCACTGAAAACTTGCTCGGGCTACTTTAGTTGCATGTACTCTTGATCAGAGACTGGTTCGCACCATTCATTACTTGCGCCTTCAGCCGGTATTTCTATTGCTACATGTGAGAACCAACTGTCTTTAGCTGCGCCATGCCAATGCTTAGTACCTGGCGCGATATGCACGACATCGCCAACATTCAACTCTTTTGCTGGTTGGCCAAATTCTTGATACCAACCTCGCCCTCCTGTCGCTAACAGAATCTGCCCACCTTCATGATGAATATGCCAAAAATTGCGACAACCTGGTTCAAACGTTACGTTCGCCACGATAAGACCAGGCTGATTGAGCAACGCCAGATAACTCGTACCGGTAAAGTAATCCGCATACGCTTCATTCTTTTCACCAAACTCGAAAATGCCTCGACCTTGAAATACACCGGCTTGCAGTACGTCAGGGATTTGAGTATTGCTTTTGTTATTCATCATGACTCCAAATAGTGTTCTTGAGTGCTTACAACTCACCAAACCATGGGTTCACTGTATTGCGCTTTGATAGATGACCGTTAGCCTATTCTTTGCTAATACTTGCCCAATATTCCAAACCAATACAAAAGACAACCATACTTGAGACCGGTTAGAAAAAACGGAATAAAAACTCAGAAATACATAATAATCTGATTTTTAAAGAATAAACTCATGGAAGACAATTAGCCCGCTCAACAATCAAGCAGAAAGATCAATCTTCGATCGCTTAACCTCGAAATAGACACTTGCCCAATATTCTTTACTTAAAGAAATGAACTGTTATAACTATGCTTAATCAAGTCGCTTAATTGATTCCGAAGAGGCGTTAACTACAAAGGCAGAAATCGCATGCCGTTAACCCCGAACCTGAGGCCAACCAGAGGAGAGCACTGACTTATGCAAGAGGTACCGTCAAACACTTCGTCAACCCTGGCCAGTGCAATAGAAAAGCTTGCCAAGCACATTGAGAAATGGGCAAATGGCGCGAACCAATATGACACAGAAATTCCAGGATTAAGGTTCAGTCGTTGGGCAACCCCAACACCACCGACAAGCTACACCCACAACCCAAGTATTTGCTTAATTGCTCAAGGGAGAAAGCGCGTGTTGTTGGGTGAAGATAGCTTTGTTTACGATGCGAACCACTTTTTAATCTCCTCTGTCGACTTGCCGATTATCGCCAATATCATTGAAGCCAGTGAAGATAAACCTTATTTAGGGGTGATTATGGAGCTGGATCTGACTGAAATATCTCAACTTATTGTCGATAGTGAGCTGACGTTTAATCAAAGCAAAGAAGCACAAAAAGGCATAGCGGTTGGAGAGTTGTCGGAGCCATTACTTGACGCCTTTCTGCGTTTAATAGAGCTGCTGGATGAAGGACAAAGCATCAAAATTTTAGCGCCGATTATTAAACGAGAGATTTTTTATCGACTGTTAATCACCGAACAGGGCGCTCGTCTTAATCAAATCGTAACTGCAGGAAGTCACAGCCATCAAATCGCGAAGGCCATTGATTGGTTGAAGAATAATTTCGTAAAGCCGTTAAGTGTCAGTGAGTTAGCCGCCTACAGTGGCATGAGTAAATCGGCGTTTTATACCCACTTTCGTTCTATGACATCTATGACGCCACTGCAATTTCAAAAGAAATTAAGACTCAGCGAAGCTCGGCGTTTAATGCTTACAGAAAACCTCGATGCCATGGCGACTACGTTTAAAGTGGGTTACGAAAGCCCTTCTCAATTTAGCCGTGAATACAGCCGTTTATTTGGTGCGCCACCATCCAAAGACATCAAGTCTTTGCGCGAGAGTATGGGTTAAGCTCGGAATATCCTAGGAAGAAGCTAGAAAGTGAAACCGTCAGCCTCGTACTGCCTCGAGGCTAACGGTTTTATTATTTGGGATAGAATGAACGTCACCTGCATTTGCAAGCAAAACTGCACAATATGTTTATAACACCGCTTGTCGACTAGGCAAAAATACCTCACCCAACATACAGCGAACCGAGCCACCACCAATAGATTCTATGGTAGAAACATCGAATGGCAGCAATTTACCGTGCGTCGCAAGTTGATTTCTTTGTGCAGGAGAGAAAGCATCGAATGCCGATTGCGACATCGCAATGACTTTGTCTCCATTGATGGTTTCCAACTGAAGAATGTTGCCGCAGAAGTGGTTCATTTGCTCAATCGAAATAGAGATCACTTGCTTATCTTTGGCGAGTGATTTCATCACAAAACGACGCTCAAATTCTGGGATCACTTCGTCACAAATCACGCAGAACTGCTCACCCACAGCCATCATCACGTTGGTATGGTAAATAGGCGCACCAGATGGCAAACGAGTTTGGAATGAGATCACTCGTTCATAGCCAATACGATCGGCGTAATCTTCTAAAACCAGACGATCACAACGTTGTGAGAGTGCGGCATAGACCGTTTTATTTAAGTGGTCAAAGACCATCACACCCGTGCTTTCTAAATACGCTTGCTCATCAAGATATTCAGTTAGGCTGCTACGTCGATGAACTTCTCGTCCAGCTTGCGCTAGTGCCGCCACAAGCGCATCGGGACGCACTTCTTTTTGACGGTTTTCACAGGCCATTGGAAAGGTGTACAACGTGCCATCTGGCGTAGTGCTAAACCAGTTGTTTGGAAATACCGCGTCTGGCGTCGAAACATCTGAAGCTGGATAATCAAACTCAACAACTTGAACGCCCTCTTGACGCAGCGTAGCTACCATACTCGCGAACTCGGCCATCACTCTACGCGAGACTTCTTCTTGGCTGAGTGCCACTTTATGTTGGAACTCATTATCTTGTGCGGTTTCTTCATTAAAACGAAACTCTTTCGGTGGCACCATCACTACGCAGTTTGCGGTTTGGCGCTGAGCACTTTGCGTGCTTTCTTCTTTCCCATTAGCAAATTGGGTCACTGATTCGTGTAATAGCATCCAATACATTCCTTATCACTAGAATGAGGAGATTGTAAATTTATTGTTAACTTCAGTTTTGCTGTTTTCACAATTAATTTAATTATCTAGAAGTAATTTTCACTGTACTTAGCTTATTTATCCCGAAATTTTATTGTCACTATGCAGGTTTAAGGTTTTATGGCATCGCGATGAACATGCGAAGAATTCATCATAAGAATCAGAACCATAGACAACCACACCCATAACCAACTAGTTACATTTAAAACACAATCGGTTAGACTATTTTTTCGCCCCTCTCGTCAATCCGTCTGCTTTCTCGAGAGCAGCCAAAAACTCTTATACACGCGGCTTCGTCCAAAGCTGCGTGAATCGATGGATTTAGCCACCCCAAATGGCACTGTTTTAACTTTAGGATGAGTTATGTTTAAACGATTTGAAGGCTTTACAGAGCCGTTCCCCAAATCCACACCAGATCAGCCTCCTTCAGGGATGCTCGCTTTTTTACGTTATTACACCCGCGGCTACGAAAAGCCTTTGATCATCATGTCTTTGATGGCCACGATTGTTGCTGTCGTTGAAGTTATGTTGTTTGGCGCGATGGGACAATTGGTTGATTGGTTGTCCACCAGCAATCCAGAAACGTTCTTGCAAGACAATAAAGCAGATTTGATTTTTTACGGAACCTTATTGTTGGTTGTCATGCCCATTTTGGTGATCGTGTATTCGTTGCTCGTTCACCAAACATTATTGGGCAACTATCCAATGTCTATCCGCTGGCTTGCACACCGGTATTTGCTCAATCAAAGCTTAAACTTCTATCAAGATGATTTTGCAGGCCGAGTTGCAACTAAAGTCATGCAAACCTCATTAGCTGTGCGCGAAACCGTCATGAAAGCTATGGATGTATTTGTTTATGTTACGGTTTACTTCACCAGTATGATCATTATGTTAGCGACGGCAGACTGGCGTTTGATGATCCCAATGATCGTCTGGCTGCTCGCTTACATCGCTATCCAAATCTATTTCGTTCCTAAGCTCAAAGACGTCGCTTCAGCGCAGGCCGATGCTCGTTCGACAATGACAGGACGCATCGTCGACAGCTATACCAATATTCAAACGGTCAAACTGTTTTCTCATAGCCAGCGCGAAACCCAATATGCTGAGCAAGGCATGAAGGGATTTTTGAATACGGTCTATCGTCAAATGCGCCTAGTGACCGGCTTTGACGTTGCTGTAGAGATCTCAAACTATATTTTGGTGTTTTCCGTTGCTGCTTTATCGATTTACCTGTGGTTGGATAGTGCCATCAGCGTTGGCGCGATTGCGATTGCTGTTAGCCTTGCATTACGCGTAAATGGTATGTCGATGTGGATCATGTGGGAAGTTGGCGCCCTCTTTGAAAATATGGGAACCGTAGTCGATGGAATGAAAACGCTCTCTAAGCCTATTGATATTAAAGATAAACCAGGCGCAAAAGACTTAGTAGTCACTGAAGGTGGCATTCACTTTGATAACGTCAGCTTCCATTACGGTGAGAACAAAGGCGTGATTAGCCACCTCGATCTCAACATCAAACCAGGAGAGAAAGTCGGCTTGGTTGGGCGCTCCGGCGCCGGAAAATCAACTTTGGTGAACTTGTTACTTCGTTTCCACGATGTCGAAGACGGCAGCATTAAGATCGATGGACAGAACATCTCAGAAGTCACACAAGACTCTTTGCGTTCAAAGATCGGTATGGTGACCCAAGATACTTCTCTGCTACACCGCTCGATTCGCGACAATATTTTGTATGGCAACCCAGATGCGACAGAAGAAGATTTGCTGAAAGCCACTAAGCAAGCGCATGCCCATGAGTTTATTGAAACTCTGACCGACCCATTTGGTAATGTCGGATACGATGCGCAAGTTGGTGAACGTGGTGTGAAACTGTCTGGCGGCCAACGTCAGCGTATCGCAATATCTCGTGTGCTACTCAAAGATGCACCATTGTTGGTACTGGATGAAGCAACATCGGCTCTGGATTCAGAAGTCGAAGCAGCCATCCAGGAAAGCTTGAATGAGTTAATGCAAGGAAAAACCGTTATTGCGATTGCGCACCGATTGTCGACCATAGCACAAATGGATCGCCTCATCGTGCTAGATAAAGGCAGTATTGTTGAACAAGGTTCTCACCAAGAGCTCATCGCGAACAACGGTATTTATGCCCAGCTTTGGGCCCATCAAACTGGCGGATTTATCGCTGAAGAGTTAGAAAATCAACACGTTTCTTAATTAGCGAGAAACCCAATAAAAACGGCGCATGAAGCGCCGTTTTTCATTTTTATTGATAATCCTATACTCATATAGCCATTACAGTTTCTCATATATGAAACATCCTCCATGATAAAGCTCACATTTTTTCTGCTAATATACCGCCTCGTTGCGTATCCATTGCAATGAACACAATACAGAGTGTTGAGCCGTCTTCATTTGTCATTTCACTTTTTGAGAAACAGCTATACTCAATAGATGGCTTAGTTATTAGATTAACAATAAGGTAATTAGCTTATGTGTAAATGTGGTTCAATGCAGATCGTACAACTCAAACCAAGTTGGGCTGACAAGCTATTCGGCTACTCAGAAAGATGGAAATGCCAACTTTGTTGTAAGATCTACCGCATCTAAAATTAAAAATAGAATCTTAGTTTTTCTAAGAAAAAGCAGTGGCCCGACAGTAATTGTCGGGTTTTGTTTTTCTGTACATCCATTTTTATCCCTTCGCAACACGGTCACTCATCACGGCAAAACCTAGCATCTCAATGTGACTTAGGTATAGAATCAGGCCCACTTATTTATTCCGATATTCACATATAACTGGTCACTATGAACAAAAGTTTGCTAACGAATGTCCTCGCTATCGCTTTGATGGCTGGAGGTCATCAATTACAAAACGACTACCTTTGGTATGCGGGGCTGTTTGCGTTCTCAGGCGCCATCACTAACTGGCTTGCCATCCACATGCTGTTTGAAAAAGTGCCTGGATTATACGGTTCTGGCGTGATCCCCGCGCGATTTGAAGAGTTTAAACTGGCTATCAAAAACTTGATGATGGAGCAGTTCTTTACCGAAGCGAACATCGATCGATTCTTGAACAAAGAAATGGCGGGCGGTGTAAACATCGATCTTCAACCTGTGATTGAGAAAGTGGATTTAAACCCAGCGTTTGACTCTTTGGTAGAAGTGATCGAAGGCTCTCAATTTGGCGGCATGCTAGCGATGTTTGGCGGCGCGGAGGCATTACAACCTATGCGGCAGCCTTTCGTCGAAAAGATGCAAGAATCCATTATTGAGTTGAGCAAGAGCGATAACATCAAAGAAGCACTGAAAGAGCAGTTCGAATCTCCTGCTATGATGGATGAGATAAAGCAGAACATTGAAGGCATCATTGATCAGCGCTTGAGCGAATTAACACCCGCACTGGTCAAAGAAATGGTGCAAAAAATGATTAAAGAACACCTTGGCTGGCTAGTCGTTTGGGGCGGTGTTTTTGGCGGTTTAATTGGCGTTATCAGCACCTTTATCGGCGCATAGTCGCTCACCGATTTATCAAAAAGGAGCTTCGGCTCCTTTTTTGATCTTGAAAAAGTAATACGCCAAGCCACGCTAAATAATATGCTCAACGCATAAGCGCTGCAGTCATAGACATCAGCCTCGCCTAACCAAGGAGCTCCGGGTTCACGCCAAATCCTGTTTTATGTTCTTCAATTACCACTTCACTACGAGTCTGGATCACGCCCGGAAGCGTGCCTAGCTTACTCGACATAAACTCCTGATACGCTTTCATGCTCTTAACACGAACCTTTATCATGGTATCGAAGTCCCCAGAGAGCGAATAACACTCTTCAATTTCCGGCATCAATTCGACGGCTTTCGCAAACTTTTCAAAAATGGAAAAACTGGTTTGGTCTAAGCGAATATGGATGAATACTTGCACATCCAACCCTAATTTTTCCGCATTCAGCTCAGCATGGTAGCCATTGATATACCCCTCTTTTTCTAGCCGCTTCACGCGGTCAGAACACGGCGAGGTCGTTAAGTTGATCTGCTTTGCGAGTTCAACAACTGGAATTCTGCCTCTTGAATGAAGCACTCTCAAAATGTGTAAATCAATCCGGTCCAATTGGTAACTCATTAACCACATCCTTGTAACCACTCAGGAAGCATCACATTAATCGTTGCTTAAACAATTGCAAACCATCAAATGCACAGCATGTGAAATTCAGCAGAGAATAATTAGAAAATAACTAAGGAAGGAAAGGGCTGCGATTACTGCCGCTCTCTCCATAACCGAGTATGAAGAACAAAAGTAATCTAGCGGCTCCCGTAGAGTCGCAAATTTGAAAGCGTGTGATACGCCTTTATAGATCTGGCGTGCGGGGCAAGCAAGCCGCCCTGTTTAGCTATTAATCATAGCTATCGCTCTGAATTAGAGAGCTGCCGACGTATGCCTGGTAGGATGAGGAATCACTTCTCCAATTGCACGATGATTACAGCATCGGCAGTAGTATTGTGGTTCCATCTCGTAGTAGTGTTCACCTGATACAAATTTCGCCATCAGCTGTGTAAAACTCACCACTTTACCTGTCAACGAATCAACGGGCTGTGGCTCGCAACGCTTCATGATCACTTTATGTTGCGTTGATTTTCTACAAGCTGCGCAATATATATCCGGCATTTCTCTTCTCCCTGTTTTTCAGTACTACTGACAATTGACATATTTTGTTCAAAATAATTCCACAATAAAAAAGCCCCTTTAATTTTTTGTGTCCTATCTTCAAAAAATTGGACGAAAGTATCAAAAAATTGAGACATTGGTCAGACCTCAACTTTTGTACCATTATTATGAACGAACGCGCTTATGTGTAATAATACGATACATAACACATAAGCAATTGTTGCTACTCGCTATTTCAATCTGCAATGATCATTTTTATGGCGTTTTAAATATGGCTTTCACTCACATTTTCGATTCAGGCATTACTTGGTTGTTTAAACATGCCTGATTTACAGTGTGAATCTGCAATTTCCACGATACTGACTCATCTCAAGGACGCACGATGACGCTTCAACCAACGCTCACGACACAAAGGCTTATTCTTCGCCCATTTCATCCGACAGACAGCGCAACAGTCGCACGACTCGCAGGAGACAAGAGCATTGCAGATATGACGGCAAATATTCCTCATCCCTATGAAGAGCCGATGGCACAAGTTTGGATTAAGAGCCATGTTGGCGTATATCAAAAGCGTAGCGGGGTCATATATGCTATTACCCTGCGTCAAGACGAAGTGTTAATTGGTGCTGTTAGTCTGCTAAACATCTCGGAGGGAGTCGGCACATTAGGGTATTGGCTTGGCGTCGATTATTGGGGTAATGGGTTTGCTCAAGAAGCGTCAATGGCTTTAATTCAATTTGCCAGAACACATTTTGAGTTATCGGGCCTAAAAGCGATGCACTTGGTCGAAAACAGACAATCCCAATCAGTCATTCAAAAGTTGGGCATGACGTATATCGACAATCACATCATCAAAATGCAGGGAAAAGAACGAGAAGTCTGCGTATACCAGCAAATATTTTCGCCTCAAGTAACCGTAGCAACCTCTCAAAATTAAGGCACTAAAAAACCAGCCTCTCAGCTGGTTTTATCTTTCACCTTGAAAGGCAAAAATACTAGTCTTGTGCGACTTTCACACGAATCTTGCTCTTGTGTACTGAAGACAGGTTTAGTGCCTCCAACGCCGCAACGGCTTCGGCTTCATCCGGCATGATCACAAAACCAAACCCTTTTGATAAACCCGTCTCTTGATCAAGCACGACGGTGCAAAGCTCAACTTTGCCGTAGTTTGAGAACAGAGTACGGATGTCTTGCTCTGTCGTCTCACGAGCTAAGTTTCTTACTAGAAGTTTCATATTAAACCATTTTATGTTTATAACGCCTCAATTCTCTCAGCTTCTCCCTTACAAACCAAGTGAATAATGTTCTTGCGAAGGCTAGATGTCTCTAAGTGTTTCTGTTTAAATGATTTTTAGTGATAACGCTCTGAATCATGCATTACGAAACGATTGGAGTATAAAAGCCTAGGAGATTCGACATGGAAACCAAACGTTTAAAGCTCATCCCAGCTTGCTTGGAACGTGCAGAAGAAGCACATCAGGCCGTTGTTCGTAGCCAAAAAACGCTTGAAGTTTACCTGCCATGGGTACCTCACGTGCTCACTTTAGAAGCTATGATTGCAGGGACAGAGAAAGCCATCGCAAACTTTGAAAACTTCGAAGAAGAGTTACGCTACTACCTAATCGACAAGGAAAGCGATCGTTTACTCGGCGCCATTGGGTTAATGATCCATGATCAAGAGATACCGGCATTTGAGATTGGCTATTGGCTTGATGATCGCGCGGTAGGCTACGGTTATATCTCTGAGGCGGTAGCGGCGATTGAAAACTATGCATTCGAAGCGTTGGACGCGAAAAGAATCGCGATTTTAGCCGATGCGAATAACCGCAAAAGTCGTGCGGTTGCTGAGCGCTGTGGGTATGAGTTTGAAGGTGAGCTACGCAATGCTCGGCGTGCGCCTTCTGGCGAGCTGAGTAACACCGTCATTTACGCCAAAGTTCGTCGTGACTAACACACTTCCCAACGAATAAAGCAACGTGACAGTCTGGCCTCAAGCAATCACCATTAACGTTTATTAAGTTCAGATAAAACAAAGCCCGCTGTATAAGCGGGCTTTGTGTTCGTAAAAGGAAATAATTAGTCTAGTTCAACTAGTTTCTTCTCGTACGATTGATGTTGGTCTAATACGTCTTGCGCTGCACCGCCTGTCGCTTTGCTGATAACAACGATAGCAAGCGTAGAGAAGATGATGCCCGGTACGATTTCGTACACATCAAACCAACCGCCAGTTAGCTGCTTCCAAACTACGATAGTGATACCACCAACAAGGATACCTGCTAGTGCGCCGTTACGGTTCATACCGCTCCAGTAAAGGCTAAGTACAACCGCAGGACCAAATGCAGCACCGAAGCCAGCCCAAGCGTAAGAAACAAGACCAAGTACTGAACTATCTGGTGTCATTGCTAGGAATAGCGCAACAAGCGAAATAACGATAACGCCGATACGGCCAATCATTACGATTTCTTCTGAAGACGCTTCTGGCTTGAATACTTGCTTGTAGAAATCTTCTGCAAGCGCTGAAGATGAAACAAGAAGCTGTGAGTCTGCTGTACTCATTACCGCCGCTAGGATTGCTGCTAACAACATACCCGCAACGACAGGGTGGAATACTGCGTTAACCAATAGCATGAAGATCTTCTCGCCGTCTTCTAGTTGAGTACCCGGATGACCCGTAACCCAAACCAGACCAACAAGACCAACAAGCATTGCACCAACCATAGATAGTGCAGTCCAAATCACAGCGATACGACGTGCAGTCGTTAGATCTTTGTTTGAACGAGACGCTTTAAAACGCGCTAGGATGTGTGGCTGGCCAAAGTAACCAAGACCCCATGCCGCTAAAGAGATGATCGCAATCGCAGACAGTGGTTCGCCTTTGGCGTCATTCCATAGCGTTGCAAGTTCTGGGTTGATGTCATGCAGATCAGAAGTTAGCTGACCTAGACCACCGTCCATTACTGCAACAGGAACAATCATTAGCGCAGCCGCCATTAGCAAGCCTTGCACTAAGTCAGTCCAAGATACCGCAAGGAAACCACCGAATAGTGTGTAAGAAACCACACACACCGTACCGATGATAACAGCGTAGGTGTAATCTAGACCGAATACCGTCTCAAACAGTTTGCCCCCTGCGACCAAACCTGAGCTGGTGTAGAAAAGGAAAAATAGAAGAATGAAAAACGCAGAGATTGTCTGGATCAGTTTCGACTTATCGTTGAAGCGACGTGACAGGAACTCTGGCAACGTTAACGCGTCAGTTTGGATACTGTAGGTACGTAGGCGTTTTGCACTGATGAGCCAGTTTGCCCATGTACCAAGAAGTAGACCGCCGGCTAACCAGAAGGCCTCGATACCCGCAGCGTACGCATAGCCAGGCAAGCCTAGCAGCAACCAACCACTCATGTCTGAAGCACCTGCAGATAATGCAGCAGGCCACGGACCTAGGCTACGGCCACCTAGGAAGTAATCAGATGAATTGGAAGTCCTCTTATACGCGTAAACGCCAATAGCAACCATAATCAGTAAATACGCCACAAAAGTGGACGTGATAGCAAAGCTATTTTCTATCATTAGATAGTCCTCGTTATAATTATTTCCTTCCTTGCCTGCCCTGATATTTTACCGTCTCAGCAATACATCAGAGTATAAGAAACCAATCTGGACCGGCTCTCAGTCCAGTTACTCCAGATTGGTATCACAAGTCAGGTTAGTGAGTTTCGTTCCCCAACTCGAGTAGAGTCGCGTTACCACCCACCGCGGTAATATTTATCGTTCGAGTGCGCTCGGTAATGAAGCGCAACGAGAGATGAGGATCATGAGCCAATTTCGGTGACTCTAAATCCGTTTCAGAAACTAAGCCGACGATTGCACCGTCACGCTTAGCTAGTTGAAGATTGAGCGCATGCTCAACCTGTGAACGCCCAACATAACCCACACTACGTACATCGCTCTCAAGCAACGGGGCAGACGCATCGTACGCAACAACCTGGACTAAGTTAGATGGGAAGTTTGCCAACGCTACAGCTTGCTTAACCAGTTGGTTTAGCTCTGCATTGTCACTGCAAACGACCACACTGTTGCCTGCAATTAAGGCACAGGTGATCATCGCAAAAGCACTGTATAACGCATTATCAGCAGGCTCGATGTTGTTTTCACAAATCACCAAAGCCACACCGCGTCCTGCGGCATACAGTTCGTTAGTTTCCCCTGTAGGGCCAACTAACTGGTGAGTTTCTGCAAGAAGAGTTGATGCTTGTTGCAAGTGGTAAGAAACCACTTTGGCAACGGTAGACTGCTGCCCTTCTAATGCAGATTTAAATGCCAGAACATGCTCGCATTTGTAATCAAAATCAGTCAGATTCCACTGCTCCCACGCAGAGAATGCATCTTTAAAATAGGTGATCTGATGAACCATAATGCGACTCCTTATGCGTTTTCTGCTTGAGCAAGAAGATGTTGAGTAAAGCGGAATAGGTAGTGTGGACCACCAGCTTTCGGGCCAGTACCCGACAAGCCTTGACCACCAAACGGCTGTACGCCAACCACAGCACCAACTTGGTCTCGGTTGATGTAGCAGTTACCCACTCGAGCGTGTTTCTCAATCCAACGGTACGTGGTTTCGTTACGGCTATGGATACCCATCGTCAAGCCAAAACCCGTCTTGTTGATCTGCGCAACCACGTTCGGTAATTCAGAGGCTTTAAAGCGAACAATGTGCAAGATTGGACCAAATTGTTCTTCTTTCAGCACATCGATGCCCGAGATTTCAAACGCACTTGGTGAGACAAAGTCACCATGCTGGCACGATTCATCCAGCTGTAGCTGAGCGACTTTAGTCTGTGTTTTGCTCATTTGCTCAAGGTGAGCAAGGAGTTTTTGTTTTGCATTGCTGTCGATAACCGGACCAACATCCGTTTTGTGTAGGTAAGGTAAACCAACATGCAGCTCATTCATCGCACCTTGAATCAGGTTGATCATACGGTCTGCTACATCTTCTTGTACAAATAGAACACGAAGGGCAGAACAACGCTGACCGGCAGATGCAAACGCCGAACGAATCACATCACGCACCACCTGCTCTGGCAATGCAGTACTGTCCACGATCATTGCGTTTTGACCACCTGTTTCCGCAATAAACGGAACCGGTTTCGCGCTGCGCTCCGCAAGCGTGACGTTAATGCGTTGCGCAGTTGCCGTTGAACCAGTGAATGCCACACCAGCAATAGCATCATGAGAAGTCAGTGCATGACCAATCTCAGCGCCGCGACCAGTAAGTAACTGAATCACACCAGCAGGGAAGCCAGCATCAAGCATTAATTCAATAGCGCGAGCGGCGATTAAGCTTGTTTGCTCTGCAGGTTTTGCAACCACAGTGTTACCCGCAATCAGTGCTGCCGTTACCTGACCAAGGAAGATAGCCAGAGGGAAGTTCCAAGGGCTGATACACACAAACACACCAAGACCTTCACGGCTAGAAATGCGTTTCACACCATCGAAACCCTCTAGCTCAAATGGCTGTAGGTTTTGCGCTTGTTTCGCGTAATAACGACAGAAATCCACTGCTTCACGAACTTCATCAATACTATCGTGAATCGTCTTGCCCGCTTCTTTGTGACAAATCGCCACCAGCTCAGCCAGATTTTCTTCCATTAAGTCAGCAAGCTTTTCTAAACAAGCCGCTTTTTGCTCAACAGGAACACCTTTCCAATCAGAGAAAGCAGTTTGCGCCGCATCAATTGCAGCGGAAACATGATCAAGTGTTGCAAATGCCACCTTGCCGACTTCAATTCGGCGATCGTACGGTGCGGTGATGATCTCAGCCGCATTTTCCTTGATCATGCTTTCGGCGAAACGCTCACCATTGATCATCGGGCCTGCAACCCACTGATTGTCCATGAAGCTTTCTACCTGCGCTTCAAATGGCTTCGCCTCACTGTCGATATCAATGTTGACGCCGTATGAGTTCTTACGCTCAGGGAAGATGTCGGCAGGTAATGGGATCTTGTCGTTGTGTAGCGTGTCAAAACCCGTCAACACATCAACAGGGTGATGAGTCAACTCGTAAATCGGACAACGCGCATCAACCAGACGGTGTACAAACGAGCTGTTTGCGCCATTTTCCAGCAGACGACGAACCAAGTACGGAAGAAGATCAGCATGGCTACCGACAGGAGCGTAAATACGTACTGGCTGACCATACATTTCCATAACATGGTTATACAGTGAATCACCCATACCATGCAGACGCTGGAACTCGTACTCTTTGTGCTCAGCCATAACGGCGATTGCCGTCACCGTGTGGGCATTGTGGCTTGCAAATTGCGGGTAGATATTACCGCGAACACCTTCGCTAAGTAGGAAACGAGCACAAGCTAGGTACGCAACGTCCGTCGCTTCTTTGCGAGTGTATACCGGGTAATTAGCGTAACCCGCTTGTTGAGACCACTTGATTTCGCTGTCCCAGTACGCGCCTTTAACCAAACGCAGCGGAATAAGGTCACCCTGCTCTTTTGCGAGTGCGTTTAGCCACACCAAGACTGGTAGAGCACGTTTTGAGTAGGCTTGAATAACCAAACCAAACTTGCCCCAACCTTTCACAAGATCGCTACGGTACACTTTCTCAAATAGCTTCAGAGAAAGCTCAAGGCGATCCGCTTCTTCTGCATCGATTGTGATTGCAACGTCGACTTCAATAGCACGTTTTAGTAGTTGCATTAGTGAGTCATACAACTCTGTCATTACACGTTCTTCATTTGCGACTTCGTAGCGCGGATGTAATGCAGAAAGCTTGATGGAAATCGAAGGCGCAGGACTGGTGTCATTGCCGTAAGTCTCTCGACCTACCGCTTCGATCGCCATTAGGTAATCTTTGAAGTACTTGTTCGCGTCCGCTGTAGTTAACGCCGCCTCACCTAACATATCAAATGAGTAGGTGAAACCTTTGTCGCGCATTGGGCGACCGTTCTTTTGCGCTTCTTCTATCGTACGACCACGAACAAACTGGTGACCCATAATCTTCATTGCCTGATACATGGCTTTACGAATCACAGGCTCAGAGAATTTATTTACCAGACGGTTTACAGCCTGACCTGGGCTCTGGGTGCCTTGCTCACCAAGACCAACCACTTTACCTGTTAGCATGAGGCCCCATGTTGATGCGTTAACAAACACAGAGTCAGAGTTTTTCAGGTGAGATTTCCAGTCTGCGACGCTCAACTTATCTTTAATCAAAGAATCTGCTGTCGCGGCATCTGGGATGCGCATTAATGCTTCTGCAAGACACATCAGCAAGATACCTTCTTGAGTATCTAAGCTGTATTCCAACAATAGAGCATCAATCATCTGGATTGACTTCTTATCGGCACGAATGGCTTCGATAAGTTGGGTCGTTTGGGTAGTGATCGCCGATTTTTCATCCTCTGTCGGCGTCGCTAGTGGCAATAGTTGCTCTAGCCATTGAGACTCGTCCACCATATACAATGGCGAGATCAGTGACCACAACTTATCAAGCGGCTGCCCGATAAATTCCGGTGTCAACACGTTCGTAGCTGTAAACATGTGTGTTCCTCAATCTCACTCCTCGAAAACCGCTTCGAGGATTATCAATGGCTGGCAGTGTATTTTGAGGCCGATAAGAATACTTGTCAAAAACTACGACATTTTTGCCAAAAACTCGCTTTTATAACAAAACATCCACATAGTCACATTCAAATAGGTAATATTTTGTGTTGTAAATTTTAATTTTTTCATTGCAATCACAACAAAATGTCAAGAATATCAATAAGATTTTTGTGAAGCGTTCGTTCTAAGAGAAAATGTAGGATCAAGTGGCATATCAGTCACACCAAAGGACAGAGAATTTAACAAAACGAGAGATAGGTCACGTGAATAAAACACAAAAAAACCATGCATATTGCATGGCTTTGTTCTGATTGCTGCTAATTTGACCTAAAAATACGCGTTGTTATCCAACTTGTTTTTTATAACGGGATGGCGATATTCCCTGTAAGCGAGTAAAAGTATGAGTAAACGTACTCTGGCTTGAGAAACCAGTGAATTCGGCAATTTGCCCTAAAGAAAGGTGGCCTTGCTCGATTAATTCACGAGCCATGTCGATACGCTTTCCGAGAACATATTGATGAGGTGTAATCCCCATCTGCTCCTTAAACAAGCAATGGAACTGACTTTCCCCAAGAAACACTCGTCCCGCTAACTGAGCCACACTGATCTTATGGCTAAGGTGCTGCTCGATGTAGCGATCAATCGCCTCCAAATCAAAGCGTGACTCTTTTCGGCTAGTCTCAAATGCCGAGATATGGCGCTGCATCAGTGCAATCACAGTGTCGTTGCACGCACGACTTAACAGCAGATCATCCGGATGGTTTCGCATTTCCTGAACCAACATCTGTATCAGCTTCTGAATTTGACCGTCTAACTGAAAGTAGACATGGTCTCTTTCTAGATTATTGATTTTCTGCAGCATTTCAGGATCATCATTTGTCGGTTTTGGCATATTCAGCACCAAAATATCCGATTGATTAATGACGCCACCGAAAGCATGATCAGAGCATGCGGTTACCACACAACCTTGGCCAGGACCGACAAGATTACCTCGTCCACGCACTTCAAATTCGGCTTGTCCTTTTAAACCAATCACGATCTGTGTGTAAGAATGATCATGGCAGTCCATATAAGACGGAAGTGTGATCAGTTCTGCTGGCTTAGGCAGCATAATCTCTTGATATGGCGGGGCTTTGGGGTTATCTGAATCACTCATTTTAAACAGTCGTCTTTACACGGTCAGCTTACGTCTTGGCATCATATACCTTCCTTGTTGGGTTGCAACTTTTCCCCAACTCAATCGCACAAGATCAAAACAGCATGATCAAGTTGGTTTACATGATCATAGTTCCGGAACGATGATCATGCGAGGTTAACTTACGGTCAATGAGCAACCAATTTTATTAACAAAAACGGATAGATAGAAGCACCTTACGTATACATAACCAATAGATATAAAGATCCTTGTTACCGAACAATCCGTTATTTGGTAGAACACTGCGGTTCAAAATAGATAAATCGCTTCATAAACAGATCAAAGCCACCTCCTAAAGTTAACATAGAGGGATTTCCCCCCTTACTAATATGCCTCTGATTCAATACATTAGTCCTCGAGCTTTAAGATGCATACGATCTAAAGCTCTCGGTATCTCATTGATACCTCTAACTTACTTAGCAGACCCTCGCTAGGTAATTTAGAACCTCTTCTACACGTCGACAAGATTATATCTTGTGTTGCCAGCCCGTCTTCAGGCTGGCTTTTTTTTCGCTTCTCAACAATGAAAACAATAGCATAAGCTGATATTATAGCTTTCGTCTCACTGTCCCTCTCATATGACTTAGGCGCCGTTCTCCCTCTCGATGAGTGATATGAACGCTAACTAAATTACAACTGAGTTGTAGGAAGCATGATCAAGGACGATACGAGTTGTAAGCCGAACATCAGGCGGACATCCGTGAGCGCACATATCTGTAATGAAACAGACCATTTTCCCAATTAAATTCTTCGTTCAATTTCGTTGTTGTTTATCACTGTGTGACGAAAATATCGAACACCATGAACTTAATTGGATTGAGCGCCAATCAACGAACGTGTTCTAGCAATGTGACTGCCTACTTGGCAATGTCAATATTAACAACGCAACACAAACGTCTCTGTATTGGTAAAAGCAGTATGTAGTGAGTCCTTTTGTGAATATTTCAGTCGATACCATAGAACAATCCCTCCTTAAACAGCTACCAGGTTGTTGGGGATGCAAAGATAAAGATTCGGTATTCCGCTACGTAAATCAGGAATACGCAGAACTGTTGGGACACACGTCGCCCGAGGAGTGCGTCGGTAAAACTGATTTTGAGATGGCAAGCCCAACCACTGAATGTGCACAAGAATTTCAACGCCAAGATAAACACGTTATCGAAACTGGTGAGTCACTCAAAATTCTTGATATCCACCCTTATCCAGATGACCGCTGGCGAGCCCATATCTTTACTAAAACACCGTGGCGAGATGACAATGGTAGCATCGTAGGGACCATTTTCTACGGAAGAGAACTCACCGACACCGCCGTGATTGAAGTCGGGTATTGGGTTTGTCGTGCAATCAGCACCAACCCTAATCAGCAATCCATCTTTCGTTTCTCTGACTTACAGCCAAAACCAGAGAAGCTCACATGTCGCGAGCAAGAAACGCTTTTCCTCCTGCTCTACGGCAAGAAGCCACAATTCATCTCTCAGGTCATGGGCATATCAACAAAAACCGTTGAAGGTCACGTCGCACGCTTACGTAATAAGTTTGCAGCGAACAGCAAGAACGAACTAATAGATAAAGCAATGGAAGCTGGCTACGGCTCTGTTGTACCCAAAACGCTGCTTAAGCATCAATTATCGGTAGTGTTGAATGGAGAGCGATAATTCGCGCCACTTTCCACCTACAAAAACACCGCCCAAGTGGGCGGTGTTTGTTTATTCATGAGGCACGAGAGTTTATGGCGCTAGACGGTCAATGTCCCAACTTCCGTCATGTTGGGAGAAAAGAAAGCGGTCATGAAGACGATGTTCACCACCCTGCCAAAACTCGATGCTCTGTGGTTTTACGCGAAAGCCACCCCAGAAGGTTGGAACCGGTATTTCACCCTTCGCAAATTTCTGTTTTAGCTCTAAAAACTTACCTTCTAATACGCCTCGAGCAGAAATACGGCTACTTTGCTTGCTCGCGATTGCGGCTAATTGGCTCTCTTTTGGACGAGAAGTAAAGTATTTCATATTTTCTACGGCGGTGAGCTTTTCCGCCACACCTGTAATATGAACCTGGCGCTCTAACGGATGCCAAGGGAAGTGCAAACTAATATTGCTGTTATGCTCAAGCTGCTGGGCCTTGCGACTGCCTAGGTTGGTGTAAAATACAAAGCCATTTTTGTCGACGTTTTTCAATAGAACAATGCGTTGAAACGGCATGCCATTTTCATCAACCGTTGCAACTGTCATCGCAGTCGGATCCGTTAAACCCGCTTCAACTGCTTGCTCTAGCCACAGATTAAATTGATCAATAGGATCAGCTTTCAAATCTTTACGACGTAGCCCACCTTTGGTGTACTCACGACGAATATCAGCAAGTTCCATCTTTACTCCTTCACTCGTTTTTGTCGATTGTGCTCCCGATACTGAGGAAATACAAGGACATCATTGTGCTTGTTATCGTTGCCGCTCACAGCATCACAGTGTGTCATTTGATACCATGACACAAAAAACCAGTGAGCTGATCGTGAACTTACTCAACCCTAAAGCCCTACGCCATTTTCTATTGCTACTGTGTGCCGTTGGCATTTCAGGGCTTGCGCTTACTCATCATTACGCAACTCAATACCAACATGATCAGTGGCAACAAAAGCTAGAGAGACAAGCAGCGCAAGTGTCGCAAGAAGTCGACTACGAACTGGCAAAGTTTGAACAGATACCAAACCTATTAAGTCACGATCCGAGATTACTCAAAGCAGTAGAACGCGGAGCGCCCTCTCACGAGCTCAACCTATTGTTAGCAGATTGGTTGAAACAAAGTTTGGCCGATACGATTTACGTTCATGACCGCACAGGGTTGGTCATTGCCTCAAGTAACTTTCAGCAAGAAGATACGTTTGTTGGTTCCAGCTTTAGCTATCGTCCCTATTTTAAAAATGCGCGACGCGGTGAACCTGCTCAATATGTCGGGTTAGGCGTTCGTTCAAATAAACGTGGGTACTTCTTCTCATCTCCGCTTTGGGTAAATGATGAGGTCGTTGGCGTGATCACGGTAAAAGTGAATTTGGAGCAGTTGGAACAGCGTCTTTCGCAAACCACGACGGACGTACTCATCACGGATAAACACAATGTCGTGTTTATGAGCAATTTGCCTAACTGGCGCTATCGTGCACTTTTCCCGCTGTCACCGAGTGCGATAAACGAGCTTACCGAAACGCGTCAGTATGGCGATACCTTACCAGAGTATTTTGGTGAGCTTACCGCGCAAAGTGGCGTCAGCGAGTTTGCTGATAATCAATTGCTCCTCTCACCCAATTACCTCGCATACGCGACACATTTATTGGATAAAGGATTTCGCGTCGTTGCCTTGATAAACCACAACACCGTCCTTGCCGCCGTTTTACAGGCTGATATCGTCTTCCTGATTCTATATGCGCTCATTGCGCTGATTGCATTGGCGTGGTTCCAAACACTCGTGAACAAGGCACGCCTAGCCGACCTTAATGTGAGCCTAGAAGAAAAAGTGGTGCAACGAACCTTAGTGTTGAGTGAGGCCAACCAAAAGCTACAACAGACCATCCGCCAATATGAGCAAAGCCAACAAGAGCTTAAACAAACACAACAAGAACTGACTCAAGCCACGAAATTGGCATTGTTGGGAGAACTTTCTGCCAGTATTAATCATGAGATAAATCAGCCACTTTCCGCACTAAGAACCTATACCGAAAACTCGCAGCGTTTGTTGGCAATGGAAAAATACCCAATGGTCGCCGACAACTTGGGCAAAATGCTGACACTCAATGACACCATTTCGGAAGTGATCGCTCGCTTAAAAGTCTTTACTCGGAAAGCCACGCACGATTCACACAATGAAATCGCGGTACTGCACGACGCAGTACATACTGCCACCAGCATTTTGAGCAACAAACTCATTAAACAAGGGGTGACATTAAAAGTCCCAGCCATCGATTATAATGTGAAGCTAGCAATTCACAGCGTTGAGTTAGAGCAAGTTCTGATCAATCTCTTCCACAACGCTGCACAAGCGATGGAAAACTACTGCATTGATCCGCAAATATCTATTGCCGTTCAGTGTCATGATGACAGCTGTGACATTCTTGTTTCCGACAACGGGCCCGGCATGTCGGACGAAGCCCTAGCAAAAGTCTTTGACCCATTTTTTACGACTAAGCCAGAGGGCTTAGGATTAGGTTTGACCATCTCCAAACGCATTTTAGAAAGCTATCACGGTTCACTCAGTGCTTATAAACATCAGAACACGGAACAACAAGCAGGAGGCATGACCTTTATCGTGACACTGCCAATCGCTATCCAAAACCAACGCAACCCAGAAGTGGAAAACAACCATGAATAATCCCGTTTTCTTTGTTGATGATGAACCACATATTCGTGATGCCGTCGCTCAAGCACTGCTTATTGAAGGGATAGACGTCACCTGCTTACCAAACGCCGTGGAAGCCTTACGCGTTATCGACCCAAATACGCCAGCGATCATCATCACCGATATCCATATGCCCGTGATGGATGGATTGGAGTTCATGCGAACGTTGCGAAGTAAAAACGATCACTTTCAATTTATCGTACTTACCGGACATGGAGATGTGAAAACCGCGGTAGATGCGATGAAAAGCGGCGCGTACGACTTTCTCGAAAAGCCTTTTTCAACGGAACAACTTATGAAGTCGCTCAATAACGCTGGTGATAAGTTGAATCTATTGCAGGAAAACATCTGGCTTAAAAAAGAGCTCGACATGCAAACTCACGTTGGTCCGAAAATGATTGGTCACAGTAAAGCCATGGTGAGCATTCGTCGCGCTTTGATCAGCGCACCAACGAACCAGCCGCTCATTTTTGTTGGTCAAGATGGCACAGGTCGCCGGCTCGCCGCGCAATTTGCCCACGACATACATGCAACGCCAGACAGCGAGTTAATCGCCGCTTCTGGTGAGGATCTCTATGAGCTTTCATTAGAAGCCCTCGATAAAGCCATACATCGCTTGATTGAAGGAAAAAGCCATTGCAGCTTGTACTTACATAGTGCTGAGCATGTCTCATATGAACAATGGCAATGCTTATTTAACCACCCGAAACTTGAGCGTGTTTTTGGTGCAACAACCCAAGTTGATCCGTCTATCAAAGCCCTGGCTAGTCTAATTCACTTGCCGACACTCGATGAAAGAAAAGAAGACATTGGACCTTTATATAAGCACTTTGTACGCCACGCAGCGAGCCGTTATCAGCTTCAACCGCCACACATTAGCTTAGAAGAAGTCAAACATCTGACCGATTTAGAATGGCCAGAAAATATTAAGCAGCTGCGCCAATTTGCAGAACTTCGCGCACTCAAGCCCGATACCTTCCGAATGGAAGATTGGAACAGTGAAAAAAGTATCGAAATTCAGAGTATGACTCAGCGCACAGAATACTTTGAATATTGCTTATTATTCGATGCACTACAAAGACACCGAGGCAGACTCAAAGAGGTTCAACTAGAATTACAGGTATCACGCAAAACCTTGTACGACAAACTAAAAAAACATCAGTTGGATAAAACCAAGTTCAAGGCGCAATAGCCATACTCTGACGGTATCTCCACTTTTCTTTTGCTAGAGAAGCATTGAAAACGCTCATTCGGAGAGAGAATGGTCTTCGTCTCATATTTTTATTCGCCGAGCATACTGACATGATCGGTTAATAATAATAAGATCAAAAAGATAATCAGCATTTATATAAGCAGGGACTGTGATGAGCCGAGATAACTACAACAAACTCAACAATGAAGAGTTGGATTTTGTTGACGACAAAACTGCAGCATTGCTCCTCAACACCCCCAACAGCGCACGTTTGATGCTCTGGGTGATGGTGTTGTTTTTTATTGCTGCAATAGGCTGGGCATCTTGGGCTGAAATCGACCAGGTCACTGTTGGTCAGGGAAAAGTCATTCCCTCTTCACAGATTCAAGTTGTCCAAAACTTAGAAGGTGGCTTAGTCAAAGAAATTTTAGTCAAAGAAGGTCAATTGGTTGAAAAAGGTCAGCAGTTACTTCTTATCGATGACACTCGCTTTCGCTCTGATTTTCGTGAGCGTGAACAACAAGTTGCCAACCTAACTGCGTCTGTGCTGCAACTCTCAGCTTCAATCAACAGTGTTGCCGTGAATCGTGATTTTAAAACGGAAAACTGGCGCCAAAGCGTAGTACTCGATTATGGAAAACTGACCTTTCCACCAACTTTAGAAGAAACTCAACCGAAACTCACTCAGCGCCAGAAAGCTGAATACCGCGAAGATTTAGACAATTTACGCAACCAACTTTCGGTGATTGACCAACAAGTTCAGCAAAAGCAGCAGGACTTGGTAGAGATTGAAGCGCGAGTAAGGAACTTACGTCAAAGCTATCAATATGCGAAGAAAGAATTAGACATCACCAAACCGTTGGCTGATGAAGGTGTTGTGCCTCGTATTGAATTACTCAAGTTACAACGCCAAGTCAACGACACCCGCCGCGAAATGACTTCCAGTGAGCTCAAAATCCCGGTATTAAAGTCAGCGATTCGAGAATCCATGCTTAATCGCATTGATGTTGCGCTCAAATTCCGTTCAGAACAGCAAGAGAAACTCAACAGCGCCCAAGACCAGTTATCTGCTTTGGTTGAATCAGCAGTGGGTTTAGAAGATAGAGTTAATCGAACCGTTGTGAACTCGCCAGTCACAGGCAAAATCAAAACGCTGAACATCAACACCGTTGGGGGTGTTATCCAGCCAGGCATGGATATCGTCGAAATTGTACCAACTGAAGATACGTTATTAGTAGAAGCGAAAATTGCGCCCAAAGACATTGCATTTTTGCGCCCAGACCTACACGCCATCGTGAAATTTACGGCTTACGACTTCACTAAGTACGGCGGCTTAGAGGGTGAATTGGAACACATCAGCGCAGATACAACCCAAGATGAAGAAGGAAATAGCTTTTACATCGTTCGTGTCCGCACCGATAAAACGAATTTTGGTCAAGATGCAGATTTACCAATCATTCCAGGAATGACGGCATCGGTCGATATCATCACAGGGAAGCGAACCGTTTTGGAATATCTACTTAAACCGATTTTAAGTGCCAAAACGAACGCCTTGAAGGAGTAAATCACACCAAGGTACTCACAACGGCGAGTATTGAGCGATAAGTGATTAAATAAAAAGCACTTGTTTCTCACTGACGAACCCTTTAGAAGAGTATACTTGTGATATGAGTCGAATATGCGATCCAATTTGAAGCGTAAAGTTACATTATTAATCAGTTTAAGTTGTTTTTCGTTCCAAATTGGTGCGTTAAGCAGTAAAGAACAACAATGGGTCAATACGGTCACAGCGGTGTACGGCGAACGTGCGGGATTGCGCGTAAATACATGGCGAAAAAACCTCGACTTATTTAAACAATTAGAGACACATGAACAGCTCGCTGGCGTCAACGACTTTTTTAACCAGCTGTATTTTGTTGACGACATAAAACTGTGGGGAAAGACAGATTATTGGGCTACGCCACTCGAATTTTTAGGGAGTAATGCAGGGGATTGTGAGGATTTCACCATCGCCAAGTACTTCTCGTTACTCGAGCTAGGAATACCAGATTCTAAGATGCGTTTGATCTACGTAAAAGCCATCGAACTGAATCAGTTTCACATGGTATTAGCTTACTACCCAACCCCAAGCTCTGAGCCGCTCATTCTCGACAATATCAACCCTGATATTGTCCGAGCCTCTAAACGTAGCGACTTGCTACCGATATACAGTTTTAATGGTACAAACCTGTGGTTGATGAAGTCTTCTGCTAGCACTGGAGAGCTGGCAGGGAAAGCATCACGGTTGAGCCTTTGGAATGACTTACGCTCGCGCGAACGTAAGTTGCAGTTAAATAAACCTAAAATTAACTATGACGAGTGAGAAACATGACCCTATATAAGAAGCTTGTAGTGGGAATGGTTACGGTCTTTATACTCTTGTTGGCATCAGTATTCGTAATCCAATTCAACACGACTCGAGACAGCTTGGAACAACAGCAACGTTCAGAGGTCAACAACACCATTAACACCGTAGGTTTGGCATTGGCTCCTTACCTTAAAGACAAAGATAAAGTCGCGGTAGAATCCGTGATTAATGCTCTGTTTGACGGCAGCACCTACTCGGTTGTTCGCCTTACCGCTTTAGATTCTGACTACCAAATCGTGCGCACTTACCCGGTTAAACCAAGTACGGTGCCACAATGGTTTATCGACATGAATCTATTCAAAGCCATTCACGATAAGCGCGTAGTAACCAGTGGTTGGATGCAACTTGCTGAAGTGGAAATCATTAGCCACCCAGGAGCAGCTTACGAGCAGCTCTGGCAAGGCTTTATTGGTTTGTTATCTGCATTCAGTGTCATTTTCCTGGCTGGTTTAATTGCGATTTCGTACATCCTCCGTCGCTCACTAAAACCATTAGCGGCCATCGTGAAAAAAATGCATGAAATCGCTAATAACCAATTTGGTGAACCACTTGCTCGTCCAAGAACCAAAGATCTGATCGCGGTCGTAGATGGCATTAACATGATGTCTGCTCAAATTGAGCTGTCATTCAAAGAGCAAGCGAAAGAGGCACAACGACTGCGTGCTCAAGCTTACCTCGATCCTATCTCCAAACTGGGTAATCGCTCGTTCTACATCAACCAAATCGACCAATGGTTGGCAGAGCAAACGCAAGGGGGTATCGCGCTACTCCATGCAGAATACATTGGTGACATTTACGAGACAAAAGACTACCAACGCGCCGATGCCCACGTAAAAGAGCTGTCTCAACGTCTGAAAAACACCATTGATGTGCCGGGAGCTACCATTGCACGCCTGTCTAGTGATGAATTTGGTCTGCTTTTCCCACACATGGATGAAAGCGAACTACGCATTTTGGCGGACAGCATCGTGAACTGCGTTAACGGGTTGAACACTGATCCAACAGGTCTAGCCAAACCAAAAGCAGCCTTAGGTGTTGCGCATAGTAAAGACCAAAAAACGCGCTCTGAAATCTTATCTATGGTGGATAATGCGCTCTCGAAAGCCAAAGCTCAACCAGACAAAGCTTACGGCTTTATCGGCAGTGACACACCTTCTAACTTAATGGGTAAACAGCAGTGGAAAGCGCTGGTTGAAGAAGCGATTCATAGCGATTGGGTTAAATTCCGCTTCCAAGCAGCGAAGAACACTTGGGGTAAAGTGTTCCATAACGAAGTGTTCTCAAGCATCGAAAAAGAGGGCGAAACGTTCCGTGCCAACCAATATTTATTCGCACTAGAGCAGCTAGACGCCACCAATATTTTCGACCAATACGTTATTGAGTCGATGATTAAGATGCTAGAAAGTGGCGAGCTAACTGATCCTGTCGCGATCAATATTGCGCAAAGTAGCTTGTCTCAGCCATCGTTCATTCGCTGGACCACCAGCATGTTGGAAAAACACGCAAAAGTGGCCTCTAAGCTACACTTTGAAATTCCAGAAGAGTGTTTTATTGATCAGCCTCACCACACGGCGCTGTTATGTAATGCCATTCGCCAATCCGGGGCTGAGTTTGGCGTAGATAACTATGGACGTAACTTCCAGTCATTGGAGTACATCCAAGAGTTCCGCCCTAACTATGTGAAGCTCGATTACCTATTCACACACAACTTACACGACGAAAAACAGAAATTCACGCTAACGTCGATTTCTCGTACGGCCCATAACCTAGGCATTACGACTATCGCGTCGCGTATTGAAACTCAAATCCAGTTGGACTTCCTCACCGAGCATTTTGTTGAGGTATTCCAAGGATTCATCGTCGACAAGGAATAAAAAGGTTTACCACAGATGAAAGACCCTTTACTGAATTCGCTCATCTATGTTAGCCGTTACTATGGGTTAGCTAACTCGCCAGAAGCGCTGGTCAATGGCCTTCCGCTTTCAGACGGCAAGCTAACTCCATTTTTGCTACCAAGAGCAGCGGAAAGGGCCGGATTGGTTGCCAAGGAAAACCGTGCAGAGCTGGAGAACATCTCCAGCCTGATTCTGCCGGCAATCTTAGTTCTTAAAGGCGGTGACTCATGCGTTCTCAACAGCATTAACGCGGAGACACGCGAAGCCGAAGTCACCACCTTAGAAAGTGGAATGGTGCCAATCTCCATTCCATTAGAAGACCTACTTGAGCAGTACACTGGTCGCTACTTTTTAGTTAAAAAGCAATTCCGTTTCGATGAGCGCTCTCCCGAGGTGCTCAAAACCAACGAAGGTCACTGGTTTTGGTCAACCTTGTGGCAGTCAAAACGTATCTACCGCGATGTTTTAATCGCCTCACTTCTCATCAACCTCTTTGCCGTTGCCGCCCCGCTGTTCACTCGCTTGGTGTACGACAAAGTGGTACCGAATCTCGCGTTTGAAACCTTATGGGTATTGGCAAGCGGCATCTTTGTTGTCTTTCTATTCGATTTCATACTCAAATCGTTGAGAAACTACTTTATTGATGTCGCAGGAAAGAAGTCTGACATTCTGATTTCCTCCAAGCTGTTCAGCAAAGTGATGGGCATCCGAATGGAGTCCAAGCCGCCTTCAGTCGGCGCATTCGCTCGCCATCTTCAAGAGTTTGAATCTATTCGAGAATTCTTCACGTCTGCAACCGTCAGTGCCCTAATTGACCTGCCTTTTGCCATTCTGTTCTTGGTGATTATATGGCTAATGGCTGGCGATCTTGTGTATGTTCCAATGGTCGGCGTGGTCATTTTGATTGTTCATTCACTACTGATTCAAGGACCGCTGCGTCGCTCTATAGAGGAAGGGTCACGCTTAGCATCGCAAAAATACGCCAACTTAATTGAGAGTCTAGCGGGGCTAGAAACCGTAAAAATGCTCAGCGCGCAAAGCCAATTCCAATACCGTTGGGAAGAAGCGGTGGCGCACATGGCGAACTGGAATATCAAAAGCCGCCGCATTACCGACAGCATCCAGAACGCGGCTGGCTTCGTGCAGCAAAGTAGTAACGTTGGGATGATCATTCTCGGTGTTTATCTGATTGCAGAAGGCGAACTCACCATGGGTGGCTTAATTGCCGCAACCATGTTGAGTGGTCGCGCCATAGGGCCTTTGGTTCAGTTGTCTTTGCTCTCAACGCGCTACAACCAGGCGAAGTCTTCTATGACGATTATCAATCAAGTCATGGAAATGCCGGACGAGCAAGAAGAAGGGAAACGCTATATCCATCGCCCAATCATCCAAGGTAAGATTGAAATTGATCGCGTAACGTTTCATTACCCAGACTCTCCTGTCGCGTCTATACGTAACATTTCTCTCACGATAAATCCTGGTGAAAAAGTCGCGATAATCGGTCGGATTGGTTCGGGTAAGACAACGTTAGAGCGCTTGATTATGGGCTTGTATAAGCCAACAGAGGGGCACGTACGTATCGATGATACTGATATTGCACAGCTTCACCACGTTGATGTTCGACGTAACATCGGCTGTGTGCCTCAAGATTCGAATCTATTCTTCGGTTCGATTCGCGACAATATTACCTTGGGTCGTCCACTAACCGATGACCGAGACGTGCTTGATGCAGCAAACCGTGCAGGCGTGACCGCATTTACACAATCGGATCCAGCAGGTTTAGAACGTCAAGTAGGTGAAGGTGGTGCGATGCTTTCTGGTGGTCAACGTCAAGCCGTCACGATCGCTCGTGCATTTTTGGGCCGTCCTCCCGTCCTACTTATGGATGAACCAACCAGCGCGATGGATAACCGCTCTGAAATGCATATTAAGCACCAGCTATCTCAGCTCAAACCGAGCGAAACATTGATACTGATTACGCATAAAACGTCGATGCTCGACATCGTTGATCGAGTAATTGTGATGGAGAAAGGCAGCATCATTGCTGATGGTCCTAAAGCGCAAGTGCTGAATGACCTGAAGCAAGGCAAAGTACGTGCGGTTAGCTAACCGAAATTAGCATTTAGAAAAGAGAAAGGCCCCGTTTGACTCATGTTTAACGGGGCTTATTTTATTGAGAATCCAAGATAGTTAAGCTCTTCAAGCACTATCCAAACGAGTACAAGGCCAACAATCACGAATAAAATCATAATCGCCTTTTCATCTTCTTCCATTTGATAGATATCCTAGCAAGCCATTTCACTCAACACGTCTTAGGTTATCAGGACAAAAATCATATTCAGCACGTTTATACGATCCTAGCCTCATACAATACCGGATATGAGATACAGCTCAAACATTAAACACTTTAAAACCGCATCAACTTTGGTTGAATATATGCGGTGAGCGCAAACAGAAGTAAAGCTCTGCACACTATTGATAAAACTCTACAACTCTCCGTAGGCTCTAGGGCGAAATTCCTAGGTAGAGAGACGAAAATGGAGAGAAAAATTTGTGATTACTTACATCAGAAAATCAGCTATAACAGCGGTTTTCTTAATATCGTCGAGTTGAAGAAATGAATGATTGGATCCATCTAGATCAAGTGAGCCAGTATTTCACCGCTGGCTCTCTCGGGTACAAAGTCTTAATGGGCATTATTGTCCTGATTGCTTATCGCATTCTGAAGAGAATCGTCAATCGAGCCATTTTAAACTTAGCGACCTCAAAAGGTGTAAAAAAGGCCCGCCTGAGTTTTATTCAGCGTTGTTTTAACGTCGTGCTTTTATTTTTAACCGCGTCTGTTTTTGCCATTATCACCGGGATTGGCTATGGCGATGTGTCATTGTTCCTATCGTCCATTTTCGCCGTATTGGGTGTGGCGTTTATTGCGCAGTGGTCAATTCTGAGCAACATCACTGCCAGCTTTTTGATCTTTTTTGTCTTCCCATACCGAGTGGGCGATCGCATTAAAGTCGTAGACAAAGACGAAGACATCAGCGGCGAGATTCAAGAAATCAGTATGTTTCACGTGTTAATTAAGCACGATAACGGTAACTTGATCACTTACCCAAACAACCAGATTTTGCAAAAAGCGGTACTAAAGCTGGCGAAAAACAAGCCAGAGCCAAGTAAAGCAAAATCTCGGATTTATACTCGCAGAAAGAAATAACCCACTAAAAAGCCGATGTAGATACATCGGCTTTTTAATATCACTTGGTAGTCACAAATAACCCAAAGTTAATGGAGAACAACAGTGAAGAGACAAAACGTATAAACTGAAAGGTCACCGCTGTATTCTTTCATGATAAACACATGACACATCGCCGAAACCAAAAGCGCCACTTTAACCAAAGTAAGCTTCTTCTTTACGAACCTTAAATAAATACAAAAAATAGAGATGGTGCAAGCAAAGAAAAAATCGTCACTAGTTCCATCTTCCTTAAAATACAAGGACATGGTTTTAGTTAAGCTTATATTTTTAGCTTCATTATGAGCCACCCACTAATATTTAGCGAGATAAGGGCAGAAAAGAGGTAAAAAACAAGACTGACCGAAACAAAAAGTAGTGCATGCACTTTTTCTTCTAAGCTCTCTGGATGAACATTCATATCCACATCAAACACCCCCCCTATAAAGTGTGCAAATGCCGTGGAAAAGGCTGTAGAAAGGCCTCCTACCATAATGATAATAATCCCTCGCCTTAAGAAACGATGAAATGTACTTTTCCCGCCTTGGATCAGGTCTGAGTTTACATATTTTAATCTATTTTTCCGCCTATTAATCATCACTAGTATCGGTACCTTTATCATTGTTTCCAAGAGAGTTTTCTACATCTTTAAGGTCTTCCTTTAACGCTTTTATACACGACATTCGCCATCATTGCATTCACTGTAGTTATGCCGTCGACTTATCCTATAAGAAAGCTCTTTAGATACCAATTCGTACTTTATCTATCTCAAATCTCTTCTTGACCTCAACTTATCTTGAGGTTTTAGCCTTATTCGCACGATTCAAAATCAACAATACAAAAGGAACCATAGTGTCCAAAATTGCGATTATTTATTTCTCTAAAACCGACGTTACTGGCCAACTTGCTCGCACGATTGCTGCAGGCGTTGAACAACAAGGCATTAAGCAGCAAGGTGAATGTGAAATCCTCTCTCACCGAATTGAAGGCAGTGAGATTATTGAGGGACGTTTTGTGAACCCTCACTTAATGGATGAGCTTGCTGAGTGTGATGCGATTATCTTTGGCTCACCGACCTACATGGGCGGTGTAGCAGCGCAGTTTAAAGCATTTGCAGATGCAAGCAGTGAATCTTGGTATTACCAAAAATGGGCGGGCAAAATCGCGGCTGGCTTTACCAGTGGTGGAGCAATGAATGGCGACCAATCTTGCACATTACAATATCTACAAACGCTCGCTAACCAACACGGCATGATGTGGGTCGGGTTGGATAAGATCAGCAATTCTGGGGAGCAAAACCTGAATCGTTATGGTGTACAAGGTGGTATTGTTGCACAAGGTGGTGAAGGTGGTCAGTTGCATGCCTCTGATGTTGCAACGGCGGAGTATCTTGGCAAACGAATCGCAATGCTAGTGGACAAGCTCTCCGCTCGCTAACAATAAAAAGAAGCCCCGTAAGACACATCTTCGGGGCTTCGTATTTATCGCTTGTTTTGAGCGCTACTTCTTGATGTAGAGATCTTTCGAGTAGATGCGCCCTTCTACGTTATTCTTTGCAAAGCCACCCACGGTTGGACGAACCAAACGTGCTTGCATGTAGTAATAGATTGGCGCGATAGGCATATCTGTCGCCAGCAACTGTTCAGCTTGATCGTAAAATCCTTGGCGCGCTTTCTCATTAGTTGCAGCCAATGCACTGTTCATCGCGTTGTCATACGCTTCACTGCTGTAACGTGCAAAGTTACCCGAAGAACCTGAGCGAAGTAAGCTCAGGAAAGTAGACGCTTCATTGTAATCACCGCACCAGGAAGCACGCATCACATCGAAATTGCCTTGTTTACGCGCCACTAAGTACGACTTCCACTCTTGGTTTTCTAACTCCACGTTTGCACCGAGATTTTTTTGTAGCATCGACGCTATCGCAACCGCGATCGATTTGTTTGCCTCACTGGTGTTGTACAGCAATTTAAAATCGAGCGGCTTGTCTTTGCTGTAACCCGCTTCTTTTAACAACTGACGCGCTTTCTCGTCACGTTGTTGCTGACTCCACTTACTGTATTCAGGCGGCGTCGCATCAAACCCGGCGGTGTACTGATGCGCAAAGGTATAAGCAGGAAGGTTACCCACTTGCGTGACACCATTCGTAATCACATCACGCATGATGGAGTACGACACCGCTTGACGCACTCGCACATCATCAAATGGCGGACGAGTGGTATTGAACGCGTAGTAATACGTGCACAACAATGGCACCACCGTGTAAGCCTGCTTGTAATCTTGTTTAAGCTTCTGCGCCATATGAGTCGGCACATCTGACGTGATATCCAACTCTCCTGCCGCATAACGATTGATCGACGCGTTTTGGTTTTCAAACGGAATGTAAGTCACTCTGTTTAGATGCGTATCTGCGCTGTCCCAGTAACTTGGACTCTTAACCAGTTCAATGCGCTCATTCACGACCCACTTATCCAGTGTGAATGCACCATTGCCAACAAATTGGTCTGGATCGCTCCACGGCTTGTCGCGTTTTTCCACTGTCGCTTGATGCACTGGCATCATGGAAGTGTACCCAGTCATGGCGACAAAGTACGGAACTTGACTGTCCAACTCAAAACGTAGGGTGTATTTATCCACCGCCTTGATACCGAGCTCGTCCAAAGGCTTTTTGCCCTCTGCTACATCGGCGATGTTTTTGATCTTGGTGAGTTTGAGATACCAAACATTTGGAGAAGCGGTTTTCGGATCTACCGCTCGGCGCAGTGAATAGACAAAATCCTCCGCCGTCACAGGCTCGCCATTCGACCATTTCGCTTCTTTGCGCAAGTGAAAAGTAAAGGTTTGGTTGTCGTTGGTTTCCCATGATTCTGCCACACCGGGAATGATGTTTCCGTCACGATCTTGAATCACAAGCCCTTCAAATAAGTCACGAATCACATGCATTTCTGGCAGACCTTCGGCTTTCGCAGGGTCAAGCGTCGCCGCCTCTGCGTCATTCGCACGTACTAAATGCTGTTCTGCGGCAAGTTGAATGCCTTTAGGTAAGGTCTCCGCAGCAACTGATGTAGCAAGAAAAGGGGTGAATAAAGAGGAAATCAGCAACGCCGTTGAATGTTTTTTAAAATCCATATCGTTTTTCGTTCTCCTAACGCGTCTTGTGAAGCAAGTGCCACAATTAACATTTCAACCGTTGACGAGTTTAAACGGTTCAGTTTAGCTAGGTGTAATTAGCTTAGATATTGATACTACTTCATCAATCAGGAGATTACGGTGAGTCTAATTCCAAGAACGGAAAGAGCGGCATTTTTAATTCGACCAACATCATACGGTCAATCCGTGCTTGGTGCGCCATTACTGTATTTTCCGGCTCAAGTCGAAAGTGCTTCGCGAGGTTTGATTTTGGCAGGCACTCACGGGGATGAGACGGCCTCGATTACAGGTTTGTCCTGCGCGCTAAGAAGCTTGCCTGCTGAAAACTTACGACATGATGTGATTCTGTCAATGAATCCTGACGGCAACCAGCTAGGCACACGTGCAAATGCAAACCAAGTGGATCTCAATCGCGCGTTTCCAACCCAAAATTGGACTGAGCATGGCACCGTGTATCGATGGAGCTCTCACACACCCGTTCGAGACGTAAAGGTGAAAACTGGCACTAAAAACCAACTAGAGCCTGAAGTTAGCGCATTAATTAACTTGATTGAACTGCGCAAGCCAAAGTTTGTGGTGTCGTTTCATGAACCGCTTGCGTTTGTGGATGATCCCAAACATTCCGACCTTGCCAAATGGCTCAGCGAGCAGTTCCAACTGCCAATCGTAGACGATGTCGACTACGAAACACCCGGCTCATTCGGCACTTGGTGTAGTGAACGTGATTTACCTTGCATCACGTTGGAATTGCCCGCGATTTCTGCCGATCTCACCATTGAAAAGCATCTGTCCGCCTTTATTGCTTTGCTGAGGCACGATCCGGATCTTTAGTCCGCTGTTGAACAAGCGATCATGTGAGGATCTGCTTGATGTCGGTACTGATATCGCTGATCAACTGACGGGCACTGTCGTCTCTTTGCTGAACCAAGATGATAAACAGCAAATCGGTGATCACGTTTTGCGCGGTGCGCGAAGCAATGGATGAGCTGCGATGCTCCATTTCATTGGCGATGGTATCAAACGTAATATCGGCAATGCCGCGCAAGCGACTTCTTCCGGGCGCTGATAACGCAATCACCTTCGCGCCCTGCTCTTTTGCCGCTTCTGCTGCCACGAGAATTTCTTTGCGTTCACCCGAAAACGAAATTGCAATCTGAACATCTTCTGGAGAGAGCGTGCGGGCAACAGCAATCTGCACGTGGCTGTCTTGTTCAGAAAGCGCCGTAATACCAAGTTTAAGCAGTTTAAAGCTTAAATCCTTCGCGGTCAGTGCAGAGCCCCCAATCCCGACCACTTCCACTCGACGCGCTTCACTCAACCATTTCACCGCTTGGTGACACGCTTCGTAAGACAGCGTATTGGTGGTTTGAAACATAGCATCGGTTTTCGCTTTCACCAGTTTCTGTGAAATAACCGCAATGGGGTCGTCAGCCAAAATATCACTGTGCAGCGGTGTCGACTGCATCGCATGCTTACGGCCAATCTCTTCATTCAGAGCTAATTTAAACTCGCTGTAACCTTTAAAGCCGATACGCTGAGTAAATTTCACAATGCTCGATTGACTCACTTTTACTTGCGCCGCAAGTTCTTGGCTAGTGAGCAGCGCGGCCTTTTCTGCGTTTTCAACAATCCAATCGCCGACCAAACGACCACTTTGCGAAAGCTGAGTACGCCTCGCGACTATCTTATTGATAACTGACACAACAAAAACCTCAAAAAATTTAAATAAATTATTCCAAAACAAAAATAATTGGAGTTTGATTTAACCCCATGATTATTCTAACCAAGCCAGTTTATACCGGATGTAATGGACGTATATTTTCTCTCATTATTCCAAATTTCCCCTGCACAAAGAATAACCTCAAGTGTGATTTTTATCACCAAAACAGAATATTTTATTCCATAGAATCGCCCTCAGATTGAACATTACGAAGAGTGTAAAACATGAAAATTGATTTAAGCCGATTGGTGACAGAAAGCCGTAACCCAGCCAGTGCCGAGATCGATACGCTTTCGACCATCGAGATGCTGCAAGTCATTAATGAAGAGGATAAAAAAGTCCCGCTCGCGGTAAAAGCGGTGCTACCACAAATTGCAGAGACAGTTGATGCAATTACCCAAGCTTTTGCAAATGGTGGCCGTTTAATTTACATGGGAGCTGGTACGTCAGGTCGCTTAGGCATTCTTGATGCGAGCGAGTGTCCTCCTACCTACGGCACGCATCCAGATATGGTAATTGGCTTAATTGCTGGTGGACATCAGGCGATTTTGAAAGCGGTAGAAAACGCAGAAGACAATGCGAAAATGGGTCAAGACGACTTAAAGGCGCTTCACCTCACCAAGCATGACGTGGTTGTAGGCATTGCAGCAAGTGGCCGCACACCTTATGTGATAGGTGGTTTGGAGTACGCTAAATCCATCGGAGCTACGACCGCATCTATCGCTTGTAATCCAGAATGTGCCATGGCAAAAGCGGCCGACATCGCGATTCTGCCGATAGTTGGCGCAGAGGTTGTCACTGGATCTTCTCGTATGAAAGCCGGCACCGCACAAAAACTGGTGTTAAACATGCTTACAACAGGCGCAATGATTCGTAGCGGCAAGGTGTTTGGTAACTTAATGGTGGATGTAGAGGCCACCAACGCCAAGCTCATTCAACGCCAAACCAACATTGTTGTGGAAGCAACCGACGCCTCAAAAGAAGAAGCAGAGCGAGCATTAAATGCCTGCGATCGCCACTGTAAAACCGCCATCTTAATGATTTTGGCCAATTTGGATGCCGAACAAGCCAAATCACGCCTCGCCGCGCACAACGGCTTTATTCGCGCAGCACTAAATAATAACTAAATAATCCGAGTTCTGAAGGATAGACCCTATGGCAAAAATAACTTCAAACACAGTATCGCAGTTGCTGTCCGCAGTGGGTGGCAGCAGCAACGTAAGCAAATGTGGTAACTGTATGACGCGTTTGCGTTTATCGCTCGCCAACAATGGCTTGGCTGACCAGTCTGTTATCAAGCAAATTCCCGGCGTAATGGGTGTGGTGGAAAGCGATGAGCAGTTTCAGATCATTCTCGGTCCCGGAAAAGCTCAACAAGCGGCTGAGATGATGAATCAATTGATCGACAGCTTAACCTCTGGTGACAGTGAAGAACCAGATATGCCGCAACAAGATCTTTCTGCCGTCGCGGCCGAGCAGAAAAAACAGATGAAGAGCAAACAAACCAGTGCAGTTCAGCGTTTTTTAAGCAAGTTTGCCACCATCTTTACGCCGTTGATCCCTGGCTTTATTGCCGCTGGTTTGTTGCTAGGTTTTGCGACGTTATTGGAACAGATGTTTGTTCTCGACCAGACACCAAGCCAGTTTATGTTGGATTTGATCGCCTACATGAAAGTCTTTGGTAAGGGTCTGTTTGCTTTCCTAAGTATTCTGATTGGTTACAACGCGCAGCAAGCGTTTGGCGGCTCTGGTGTTAATGGTGCCATTCTCGCCTCTTTGTTTGTGCTGGGTTACAACCCAGAGGCGACATCCGGCATTTACTCTGGCATGAACGAGTTTTTCGGCTTTGCGATTGATCCGCGCGGCAACATTATCGGCGTACTTTTGGCGGCGATCATCGGTGCGCAAGTCGAGCGTAAGGTTCGTCAATACATGCCAGATGATCTGGACATGATCTTAACGTCCGTTATCACTCTATTGATCATGGGTGCGGTAACCTTCTTGATCATCATGCCGATCGGCGGCGAGCTGTTTAAAGGGATGTCTTGGTTGTTCCTCAACTTGAACGATAACCCATTAGGCGCTGCAATCTTGGCAGGTTTGTTCTTAATTTCTGTGGTATTTGGCATCCACCAAGGTTTCGTTCCAGTGTACTTCGCATTGATGGAAGCACAGGGCTTTAACTCGCTATTCCCTATCCTGGCGATGGCTGGTGGCGGTCAGGTTGGCGCGTCAATGGCGCTGTATTTCAAAGCCCAAAAAGACGCTCTACTGCGCACTCAAGTTAAAGGCGCTATTATTCCGGGCCTTCTAGGCATTGGCGAACCATTGATTTACGGCGTGACATTACCACGCGTAAAACCATTCGTTACCGCTTGTATTGGTGGCGCTGCGGGCGGCTTCTTTATCGGCTTAGTTTCTTACCTTGGCTTGCCAGTTGGTCTTAATACGGTGTTTGGCCCGTCCGGTATCGTGGCGATTCCTCTCATGACATCTGAAAATGGCATCTTCCCGGGCATGATGGTGTTTGTTGCCGGCCTGCTTATCTCTTACATCGTCGGCTTCCTCGCGACTTACTTCTTTGGCTGCAAAGACGTCGATTTAAGCTAAATCATTCTTCCCCTATAGGAATGGACTAGCTCGCGCCCTTGGCAAACAAGGGCGCATCCTCTCTACTTCACGACAATTTTTCTTATTCCGTTACTCGGAAGGGGCTTTGTCGTACCTAAAACAATAGAAATGAAAGGTCGTTAATCATGAAAAAGCACATTTTGACTCTACTTCTCCCAACATTGATGGCATCAAACGCAATGGCAGCGCAGCTGTATCAAGCGGAAGATGGGTCAGTTTTAAATATTTACTCTCGTCTTGGTTTCAATGTCACCAGTAAAAATGATGAGCACGGCGATGCAAATGGCGAGTTTGATGGCCGTATTGGTTTAAACGGTTCACAAACTATCAACGAGTACGCGTCGATCATCGGCCAAGCGCAATACCAAGTGGGTGCCGCTGAATACGCAAACCAAGTAAACGACAAACCGTCTCTGACCGCACGTTATGTATGGGCGGGTATTGATGCGAAAGATTATGGTCGCATTACTGGTGGTCGCGTGGCTTCTGGGTTGATTATGTTTACCGACATTGGTGATGTGTTCGCCTCTTCCGATGTTTCTATGGCGCGCCAAGCGAATAAAGTCGACAAAACCGCGACGCAAGTTTTCCGTCAAGATGGCACGCTGCAATACCAAAACAGCCTAGGTAATTTCGACTTTTCTGTCGCGTACATTTTAGGAAACAACACTTCTGAGCTTGACTACGGTTACAACGCTGCACTGCGTTATACGCTAGACATGGGGAATTTGGGTACCTTGGCACCAGTGGTGGCGATGCAGAAAAATAAAGGTGATGCACGTGAAAGCAACGACACCGATTACACATTCTGGGGCGCAGGTACACGTTACTACCTAGGAGATTTGATGTTGGGTGCGTTGTACTCGGAAGATGAACTAGAGGGTTATTACTCACAAACTAGTACCGACAAAGTGATGGAACTGACGGCGGTTTACAGTGTAAATGACAAATGGGCACTGCGTGCTGGTTATCGTTCTTTAGAAAACAGTGATGGTGACGAGCTAGAGCTGAAAGATACAACGCTAGAAGTGCAATACAAACTGACGCCTCGTTCTTCTATCTACACAAACTACGTTGATCGTAACGGCTCGCGTGGCTACAGCAATGGACAAGAAGTCTCGTTTGGCGGTGCGCACGCAGACGAAAGCTACTACCACTTAGGTCTGCGTTACGAGCTGTAAGCACGATACTTAATGTAAGTTAGCTGAATCCATGAGCTTCTTCTGTGTCCGGTCAGTAGTTATTGCCTTTAATGCTGATTTGAAGAAGCTCACCCTCGTAATATGTTTTCTTCGTTACCTGTTTTGACCAACACGCCTACATCAGGAAAGCTGGTGACAGTGTTTTCGCATTCCTTTGCTTCCTCAATTGTTGCTAAGTTTGTTATCGATATTCGCCGACAGAATATATGTTCCTAAAGTGATCAATGAATGCTCGCGTTCTTCTTGGTAAGTGCTCACGTTTTGGGTAAAGCAGATAAAGCGGCAAAATCGCATCCGTTTGCCAATCTGGCAGCAAACTCACGAGTTGTTCTTTTTGTGCAGGTTCAAGTTCGGCCAGTGCAAATTCATCTAACATGGCTACACCACAGCCAGCCAAAGTAGCATCCAACATGGACTGGACAAGATTAAAACTCAGCGTACTTTCTAACTCAATGCTGCACTGCTGTTGAGTTTGCTTATGCGTAAACGTCCACTTGTCTAACCCCAAGTCGCGACTTTTATAAAGGATGTGCTCTAAGTCACCAAGATCCTCTGGCGTACTTACATTTGGTTTATCAGCTAAATACGAGCGATGAGCGATCGGTTTACAGTGTAAAGTGCGTAGCTGATGGCCGACGTATCCCTCTGGAGGAGTATCGGTAAAGTAGAATGCGATATCAAACCCAGCCTCAATCAAGTCGAGAGGTGTCTCTGTGAAGATCACTTCGACGCTCACTTGTGGATGTTGCAATCGAAACTCGATCAATGTTTGGCTGAGTAACGCGGCTCCAAAAGAAGCAGACGCCGCTATTCTCAATTTTCCCGATACGATCTCGTTTGCCATGACTTGCTCATTGATCTGCTCAGCGCCTTCGAGCAGTTGCTTTACCTGCTGATAAAACCGCAAACCATCGTAGGTCAAATTAAACTGGCGCGTAGTTCGCTGAATAAGCTGCACCGACAATATCTCTTCAAGCTGTTTAAGTTGCCGACTTACATGCGCATTCGAACAATTCAGGCGCTTTGCCGCGCCAGCAATACTTCGCTCCTCGCACAAAGCGACGTAAAGTGGTACGTAGCTGAGCCATTTTATTTCCATACAGTAATTCTGAATCTCTAAAATCAAACTACTGGAAATAATAGAAAGCATCTAAACTCTGTACAACCTAAATTTGAAAGGATGAGTTATGAGTGTTTTCGACACGTGGTTAAAAGGTCAAATCATTAAAGATCACATCACTAATCCCAATATCATCGTTGGCGATTACAGCTATTACTCGGGCTTCTATCATCAAAAAAGCTTCGAAGAGCAAGCGGTACGCTACTTGTTGGGTGACCCCGTCACACTTCAAGAATGGCAAAGTAGGGAACCCGATAGCATCGACAAATTAATCATTGGCAAGTTTTGTTCCATCGCTTCTGGAGCCACCTTCATGATGGCAGGAAATCAAGGTCATCGCATTGACTGGATTTCGACCTTCCCCTTCTCTCCTGAAGAATTTGGAGAAGGCGTACAAGACGGTTTCGAGCGTGCCGGAGACACGGTGGTGGGGAACGATGTTTGGATTGGCAGTGAGGCGATGATCATGCCCGGAGTAAACATCGGCGATGGAGCAGTCATCGGAGCACGCGCCCTACTGACGAAAGACATCCAACCTTATTCGGTGGTGGTTGGAAACAACCAAGTCGTACGTCAACGATTCAGCGATAAAGAGATTGAAACTCTACTCAATATCCAATGGTGGAACTGGCCAATAGAACACATTAAACAAGCAATGAAAGTAATGTGTAGCAGCCAAGTCGGTGCGCTTGCGGACTACTATCAAGAGCACATTGTCGATTTTTAGTTAAACAAAAGCCCACACATCTTGTTTCGACATGTGGGCTCAGTAAGTAAGAAAGCTTAAACCGCAGCGACGTCCTCTTCTTCCAAGTTCGCCGAGACTTGAATTTCGTATTGATTGAAACGGAACGAACAACCGCCATGAGTACGCTTTGTCGTTACTTGCTCGTCGCCAAACTGCACCGTCACACGAGTGAAGACATGCTCTTTGGCTTCGACAATATTTTCTTCTAACGCGACTTCAAAGTCATGTTCCGTTTGTTCTAACTTTTGCTTTATCGCTTCAAGCTGCTCGTTGTTTTGTGTTTTCATCACATCAATCTGAGCTTGTTCTTCGTCGGTACGTTCGGCTTTAGGACGTTTCTTAAATTCGAGCTCTTTACGAATCACATCCATCGTTCCTTCTTGAGCACGTTTGTATCGATCTTTGAGCTCTGCTAATCGCTCCTTAAATGCAGAATATCGCGCGAACGCTTCTACCTTAGTGGCGGTGTCGCCTTCTACGCCCAATTGTAAACACACCACTTTGTCACCGACTTTTGCATCCCCGCCGCTGAGCGTACCGTTCCTACCGTTCGCATCCAGCACCGTCAGATTGCGCCCACAAACAATATCGTTATTCATGCTGTGCACCGCCAACTCAATATCTTCGCCGGCTTGCAAATCACAATATTGGGCGTAGCTGGCACGAATCGAACCTTTGGCTTTGACGTGACAACTCTTTGGCTGACCATCACTCACGGTGTGGCCAATGATCCCTTTACCGACTTGGATGTCGTCTTGTGCTTGTACGTCAGCCGATTCAATGAAGCCGCCTACAGTAATAGAGCCCGTCGCTTTAACAATCATTCCGGATTCAATGTTGCCACCGATAATCACATTCCCTTTGAATTTCACGTGACCTGTATTCACGCCAACGCTATTGAGACAGAGTGCGTTATCAACTTCAATGGTTTTGTCTTTAATTAGAGGCGTACCGGATACCGATGCAATCAATAGGTTTGGGTCGTGCTTGCTTATCTCGGTGCCCTTGCCTGGCTTTATTGGGCTGCCTTTTCCAGCTTGTGGAGGAATCACTCGCCCTTGAACAGTAAAACCTGGCGTACCTTTGGTCGCAGGCGTGCGGCGCATCACCTCATCGCCTACGTCAACCGCGATAGTTTCACCGAGGTTACGTAAATCAATTTTGTCGCTAGCAGATTGGCCGTCTTTGGGTTTGAGGATGCGTTTGGTGATGTCTTTAACGAGAGGAGTAAAAAGAGCGTCTTTGCCTTTGATAGGTTGCTTACCAACCGCTACAGGTTGAGAAAAAGTTTCGCCTGGTTTGAGCTGAGTGCTGACAACCAACACTTTCTTCAAAGCCAGTTTGTTGATGCCTTTCGAAACTCGCGCTTGAGCAAGGGCTTGAACAATCTCGGGGCCACGTAAACCTCGGCCTCCGTACGCGCCGACAACGTTCATACTGGCGAGCATGTCATTATTCGATAATTCAACCTCAACTTGCGCGTTGCGTTTTTCCGCAATGACGATGCCTTCGTAGGCCTCGGCTTTACGTTCTTTGGCGCAGTTAATGAATCTCACGACTTCCCCCTCAACAACAAACATCTTTTCAGCGTTCATTGCGACGAGCTGCTCGTTTAATTCATTTTGATTTAGCTCACCACCGAGGTCCACTTCTCCCGGAAGACGGGCTATCACCTTGGTCTTATCTTCAGATAACTCAAGACACAGCTTCCACATACCCTTACCACTTTGCTTCCCATCAACACTTTCAGTCTACCCAAATCCATTTTCTGAACAAACCTCGCATTTCTTATTATAAGGCTCACGTCACTAAAGAAAGTAATCCATCAATAACGGTTAAACAGATATTAAGAGAGCATTTCGATTTAACCTAAAGCTCAATCAAAATACACACTGAAATAAAAAGGAGCTGGATTTACAGTGTAAAATCAGCTCCTAATAATTTCATTTACAGTGTAAATCTCACCTTATTGTTTACAGTGTAAATCGTTCCAAATGTGCTTTACTTCGTCCCTTAGCTGCTGCTCAACTTGCTTTCTTCCAGGTAGCCCAAATTGCTGAGCACATTCAGTCCAACTACGGTTAAGAAAAAGCTTACTGATCATCAAGTCGGAAGCGGAGTTCAAACCTAAGTTAAGTAACCACTGCTGAAGCCAAGCAGACACGGACTCATAACTGTTACCACCATCAGCATAGCATTCAATTAGTAATAACTTAGCGGGATGAAGTGGACTCATTCCCAAAGGTTGCGGTAATAGAGCTCGAAAAATTGAGGCTTCTAATTTTGGATAGACGTCAGCCACATTGTTAGACAACATTTCTTCAAATAGCGCCTGAGATTCATCGACCCAAGCCGTCTGTTTGGAATCACAAGCTTTGACCATCAAGACTGAATAACAACCGCTAGCAGCATCGCGCATTGATCCTAAGCGAATTGTACGGAAGTTCGATTGTCGCCAAAAATGGACCAATTCTTCAGTCGCACCGAAACTCGTGGATAAGTAAGCAATGTGTTTAGCAGCCATTTGCTCAAGTTTCTGCAGCATTTTTTGACCAATGCCTTTTCCTTGCAATGCTGGATGAACAGCAATTCTCATGACTCGCTGCGTCGATAACTTCGCGACATTCGGAAATCCTAGGTGGTTTGCAATCGTAATTGGGGCTAAGTGTCCTTTAGGACGACGCTTACCAAGCTGGATTCCTTCAACCAATTCATCGTCAAGCCCACCCTCTTCGACCGCTAATATTACCCCCACAACCATATTGTCTTGTTTAGCAAAATAGAGATGACTATTGTCATCCTGCAAAAGGTGAATTAAATCATTCGGCGAGGTCTGATAATGAGCATTAACCAAAAGAGCAAAGCACTCGCGCAGCAAACTAGGCTGCGATATCAAATCGTCCTTATCGGCTTTAGAAAGGGAAATTGAGTCGACCTGGTTAAGTTGATGGTGCGTTAACTCCGCATCCAACAAAAACGCGTCATAGAGCCATGATTCGAGCGCATCATTCATGCTCCAGCGGATGGGCTGTGTCATGTGCCATGTTTTCATTCCCGAACGCTGTTTCTGAAGCCAATCAACAAATTTAATCGTAAAGCCCCGGCCACAACCTTCATAACCGTGAATAGTCGTAGAAAAAACGAGTCGATGATAATGTTCGGTAATGCTTTTAAGCATAGGAACTGGAATTGCAGCCGCTTCATCGACAAGTAACAAATCACATTCAGGTCGGCTCGATAGAAGTTCGTCAGGAGCAATGAATTGAATGGCTCCCTGCCCTGATTCTAATCTGTCCTTCCTAATACGCTGCGCATTAGGAAGTAACCGCAAAGCATGTTGGTAAACAGGCTCAACAGCTTTTATAGATGGTGCCGTAATTAAGATTCTAAATGGCTTCTGCTGTAGTAAGTTCGCACACGCAATACCAAGTGCGCTTGTTTTTCCACGCCCACGATCAGCGGTCAAAATTAATGGTCGCTTTCGATGTCCTGTCACCACCTTTTCAATTAGAGAAATGGCATGTTCTTGTTCCGTGTAGTGGCTTTCTTTTTCTGCTTGCTTGATGTCTGGAGCCGTTGGCAATGGTTTGTCTTGCTCAATAACAACGAGCTTCTCCCATTGTTTGTGCATCCATTGCTGAGCAAAATTCGTAGGTTGTCGCGACTCAGTAATGATAATAAGAAGACCACCGCCAACCAATGAGCCAAGCGCGGCGGTAAAGCTATTTGCGTCAAAACCATTTCGAGCATCAAACAATAGAACGTCACACTCTCTGCCTAACAACATGTGCCCTTGTTTAGGCGAAACACTGTATGCGTTTTCCAAACCAAAATCGCCGACACAAAACCAACGTTGATACATCTGTGTTTTATGGAACTCTGACACCAATTCATCTTGCCAAGAAGACTCGCCTTGAATGACGATGCCGAATCTTTGGAAAGATTGGTGAGCTTGTTGTTGAAGTGATGAAAGGAAATCAGATTGTGTCTGCATTTTGTCTATCCAACGTTGAACTGACGCAATGGTATCACATCTTTAATTTGACGCTTCTCAGATATAAAAAAACCGCCCGGAGGCGGTTGATTCAATCATCTTTTGTTATTGCAGCTTGTTTTGCACAAAGGCAAGAATCTCTTCCATCAAGCTGTCGTCAACTTTCTTCAAGTTCAACGCCAGACTGCTACCTTTTCGGCTGTAGCTTGCTCGACCTTTTACTAAGTCGACTTTTTCGGTCTTCTTGCCAGGTTTTGCTGGTGCAAGCTCAGCAATCCAGTTTTCGATGCTTTCCGTGACTTCTTTTGTCAGACGAGCAACGCCTTGAGCTGTGCTTCGCTGCCATAAAAAGCCTTCGCTAGAGCGACACTTATCTAACAGCTCTTGCTGCTGCTCTGGCGTCAACGTTGAAAACTGTTTGTGCAGTTTCACGATAGTTGGACGACCAAGATCGCCGACATTGGGATACGCTTGAAGCAGTTCTAACGGTAATGCCGCCGCTTTTAAAGCGCCACTTACTAACGCTTCACTGCACTGGAACATTTTCGCCAATGCTTTCTGATCTTCAGCTTCACCACTATCTAGTTTAGCCTGCATCTCTTTACCTTTTTCGTACAAAGAGAGCGGCTTATGAGCATTTGCCACATCAGATAAAAACTTAGCATGGTCAGTATTGATGTTGTCAGCAACATAAACCAAAAAATCTTGTTCAGCGAGGATACAAGACATGCGACGACGGCTACCATCTAAAACTTCAATCTTGCCATCTTTAGTTCTACGACCCACAGCTGGATATTGTTGGCCACGCTCTTTGAGTGTGACTAAAACATCAGATAAAGCATGTTCGTTTAAGAACGATTGCTCACGAGCGTTATCAACAAACACCGTTGTTTCTGTCGCGACTTTCTCTGCAGGAATACGAACAAGTTCAAACTGAACAATGTTTTCACCTGCGACAGCTAGCTCAATCGTTTGAGCTTTTTCTTTTGCCGCGGTTTGCGCCTCTTGTGGAGTCACAACACGACGTTTATTCGTTTTGCCAAATAATTTCGCGTTTAATTCAGACGTTTTCAAAGCCATTTACTTATTACCCCTGATTCAATGACGGCCAATTAGAATGCAGCACACGCTCTAATTCCAGTGCGCTTTTATGAACAGCATCTTGTGCGGTGGCTAGCGTCTTCTTACCGCCTTCAAAATCGCTTACTGTCAGATCAAATACTGTGCTGTAGGTATCGGCACAGGTTTCAAACGCACGGCTACGAGGGATAGTAGCCATCATAACTTGGTCACCTAGAAGATAGTTCATTTCAGTTAAAACAGAAACTTGCTTCTTATTGTCGTCCTCAAACATGGTTGGCATCAAGCGAACAAACTCAAGACCATTCCAGTCTTCCGGAAACATTTCATATACCGTAGGCAAATGCTGGAAGAAGTTTACTGTTGAAGCCCAGTCCAGACGCTTAGCCGCACAAGGGATTAACAACGCATTTGATGCATACATCGCATTCCATACTAGTGGGTCAACATGTGGGCCGGTATCAATCATGATGATATCGAAGTCATCAGCAATTTTATCAATCAGTTGCTCTTTTAGCAGACGAACGATATCGAGTGATGGATCTTCAGATAGCGTTTGCCATGCTTCAGCATTAAACATTGCGTCTTCTGGAAACGCTGAAATCGACTTTAAGTTCGGGTATTGCGTTGGCAGCAATACGTTTTTACGCAAAAATTCACTGTCAATTTCTACACCATCAGGCACGTTACCCAACATAATGTCTACAGCAGAATAGATATTGTCATGCTCTGCCATGCTGATTTGTGGGTTGAGGAATAAACGTAGCGAGCCTTGTGGGTCTAAGTCGATTAAACAAATACGGTAGCGTTTATCCAAATTTAGCGCTAAACATGCCGCTAAATGGACCGCTGTCATTGATTTACCTGTACCACCCTTCTGGTTCTGCACGTTAATAATCCAAGGTTTGTTACCTGAATTCTTCTTACGCTCATGAAATTTAGGCACTTCAGCCGCATCCATAAGCATATGTGCTTCTTCTAACGTAATTGAATAGTGATTCGCGTTATTTTTAGTAAATTGATGGCCAGCCGCTTCCATCTTACCAATCGCGTCATCGAGCTTACGGCGAGTTAAACCTGAACGGGTTTCCATCATCGCCTTAGACATTGGTGGGAAGTAGTTATCGCTTCGCTCTTCTAAAACAATTTCAATACGGTCAGCTTGAACCTGCTGAGTCAGCTCCGCCAACTCAAGAAGGTTTTCAATCGTTTTTTCTCTTTTCATGCCAAATTCCGTTGGAAGGATTTATGCTTGCAATTGTACAGCAGTAAAGACCAAAAACAACAAAAAGGTGCACGAACATTTTGAATAACCATCACATAAAAAAACACTCAAATCGACGCTTTTATGATTTATAGTAAAAAACATAACTATTTTTAATTAAATAATCTTCGAATAAATGGACACCTTAAACTTAAAAATAAAAGTGTTACAGCGTCACTCATTTACAATGTAAATCAATTTTCTACCGGAACGATTATATTCTTAAGCTAAATTACGGATTATGTTAGACCAACCTAATTTATACAAAAAATAGAAAGTAATCTTTCAACATGAACGCTAATAACAACCTTGATCATGTATCCGAGCCAAAAAGGGCTGTTCAAGTGATGTTCCTATGGAAGTATGATCAAGGCATGCTTATGATCATGCTTCCATGATAAAACACAAATACGAAAGCATGATCATGGAAAAATAGAGTAGACGAGGGTGTAAACACGCGAATTAAATAAGATCCATCAATCGGAAATATGATCAAGCTATAGAATCTCTCGGAAGCATGAGTTTTTGTCTCTAATTTACGGTTGAATGCAGTCAGAATGGGGGATGGAGAAGAAATTAGTGGATAGAGAAGCCGGAACAATGAAATTGTTCAAGTGACTATGATAAATCTTACTCTCATGATCATGCTTCCCAAGAATAGCCCGAAACTAGGTTTTACTGCGGAATAAGAGCTACTTGGATGTATTTTCATCACATGCGTAATTTATCATCAATATTATCTCCAGAACGATAGCTATCTCAGCTCTTGATCATCGATCCGAGTATCAATAACATCGACAATGCTCAATAAAATCCTCATTAAGATCATTATTAAACACAGCATCTGTGGATAACCTGTAAAAACATCATGATCATCGTTTCATGACTCTTTTGATCATCTTTTCATAAACTTAATGATCATGCTTACGAGCAAATGTGATCATGCTTTCAGGCTATTGTTGATCATAGTTTCAGAATTAACATGATCATAGTTCCGACATGCATGAAAATAATCACTTTATAGAACATGCACTTAGCGGCAAAACGATAGCCAGATCATTAGATCATATAATCAATTAAGATCAGATTAATCAAAAAGATCAGTTATTTAAAAAACAATCTTTTTTCTTTATTTATGATCTGTTTTTCTTTATTCTTCGGAACCATAGCACAACTACGGCTAGTGTGATCTGGATCTAAAATGACGGCTGATGAAAAAATTCTGATTAAAGCACCTAGAAGCCATAAGGATGGCCATCTTTTTGAGGTACATGAATCCTCTGCAGATTGGGTAGAGCAGTACCAACATTTCAAAGGGGTGACCAAAAGCATCTTAGAGTTGCTTAATCTGATCTCATTGCGAGGTTTCAGCAGCAAAGATGGATTGGTTTCAACCACAGAGATTGTGGAAGCAACGGACGGACAACTCACTCGTGCAGCTCTGCAACAACGCTTACGTGCAGCAGTAAACATTGGTTTGTTTACTCAAACTCCAGTGCGGTTTGAAGAAGGACTTGCTGGTAAGACGATGTTACATAAGTTTGTTAATCCTAATCAGCTTATTTCAGTGTTGGGTGCAACAAGTCTTGTTACAGACAAAGTACGCCAAAACGAAAAGCAAAAACGTTCAAAAGCATTGGCTCAAACCCAAGTGAACAAGCGTTTGTTGAATGAACATGGGTTGAATACCCCTCCAACGATGAAAGATGAAGCCGATCAATTTGTCGTATCTCCAACGAATTGGGCTGGGATCATTGACCAAGCACTTGCACCACCAAGAACTCGAAAAAGTTATCAGAAATCCATGGTGTCGATCTCTGGTACCAAAGCGGTTATTGAAACGCGATCATCCAAAAATATCATGACTGTGGATGATCTGATGACCTTGTTTGCTCTGTTCACGTTGACCGTGCAATACCATGATCATCACAAAGATCAGTATCAACTCGACGCAGCACACGTGCCGAACAAGACGCCGTTATACATTACTGATATTTTGTCGCTTCGAGGCAAAAAAGACAGTGGTCCAGCACGTGACTCTATTCGCGACAGCATTGATCGTATTGAGTTTACCGATTTCCAGCTGCATGAACTTACTGGTCGTTGGCTAAGTGAAAACATGCCAGAAGGATTCAAAAGTGATCGTTTTCGTTTTCTTGCTCGAACCATCACTGCGTCTGAAGAAGCGCCTGTAGAGGGAAGCGATGGTGAAATTCGTATCAAGCCAAACTTGTACATTTTGGTTTGGGAGCCTTCGTTTTATGAAGAACTATTAACGCGTGATTATTTCTTCTTGTTCCCACCAGAGATCTTGAAGCAACATACTTTGGTATTCCAACTGTATTCTTTCTTCCGTAGCCGCATGGTGCGTCGTCATACTGACTGCATGCTGCTGAGTGAATTAAACCAGAAGCTGGCACGTAACATCGAATGGCGACGATTCTCGATGGATTTGATCCGAGAGCTGAAGCGTTTATCGGATGGTAAGGGAACGGATGAGCTGTTTGTCGTGAATTTGTGGGGTTATCACCTGACGATCGAAACTATGATCGAGAATGACAAAGTGATGGACTACCAGATCGATATAAAATGCGATGTAGAAGAAGTCTTACGTTATTCACGTGCGCGAACAACCAACGCAGGAAAGCGTAACATGGCGCCTACGCTGCCAAACCCACTTCGTAATGAGATGGTTACCCGACAACAGCTTGAAGAGCTCTCAGGCATCATAGACGGCGAATTTGAGCCTATCCAACGCAAAGCGCCATCTCCAAGAGGGAATTTAGGCCGCCGCGTGAAGCAAAGAAAACACCTGGTAGAGATCAATGCAGACGAGATCACCATTACTTTATCTAAATATACCTCACCAGAGGCCCTAGAACGCAGTATAACGGCTTTATCTGCGATGACAGGGCACTCGTATGCCTCAATCAAAGAAGAGTGCTCTGATTACATAGAGAAGCTTGATTGGCTAAGGGTAGGGGATGAGCCAATTCCTTATGAGACATTAAGCAAAACCGTCGAGCTGTTTAACACTCAAAATGATATCAAGCATCTTACCATTGAGCGCTTGATTGCTGGATTAGCGGTACGTCGGAAGGTGTGCCGTCAAATCTTCGATGGCCACATGGATGAAATGGTATTCCGCGCTCTGGATGAAATGGCGATTTAAAAGCGTTGCTTGATACACATCAAGCAATAGGCGTGGCGTATTGATTTGAAATGTAACAATGTCTTTCGATGATAAAAAACAGACTTAACTCTAACAAATCACTGACATTAGGAGCCAAGCCTGAGACTACTATTTATCACGAATAGACAACCTTTTGTCCTTTCTGATGATTAATAGATTGGCTCATATTGTTACATTCATTCTGAATAGACTTCGCGAGTTTCTCCTCAGGAAACTCGCTTTTTTTTACCTCAAATTCCTCAAAGTAAGCCTTGATCATTTTTCCAGATTAATGAGATAAACCTTGATCATGCTTCTTGACTTCATTCCAGTGTAAAGAACGCATCAAAGCAACATGCGACTCGATCAAGTTATGTGCTTGTTGTTGCCACTCATTTTGATCACATTGCTGATTACAAAACTCTAACGCTAAAACGGTAAGGTGCTGAAGTCGCTTTAAACACCAATCTTTGATCAGAATATCGGTCGATACCTGACATGCCGCTTGCTCGAGCTTTGCGCTCGTGTAAAGCAAGGTTTGATACGCTTTTTGAGGATCTTGGTACCTAGCATGTTGAAACACACGTAAACAACCGTCTAGCCAGCAAGCAATCGCTTTGCTTTGAACTTCGTTCAGTTCTGGGCCAAACACGCCATCGGGCGCTTGATATAAGATCGCTTCCAGGTTTTCAACTTGATCATGCTTCCGATGTTCATACCACATGGCGATCTGATCTTGCCAAGTCCTCAATTCCATTACGCAGCCTCAGTCCATTGTTTTACATAGTGATTGGGTCCTATTTGATCAAATTCGTCGACAATGATACTGCTACGACTACGAATTTCATCGGCATCTATCGAATAGTTTGGTTCACTTTTCACTAAGTTACCAAAAGGAAGATCTGGATCGGGAACGGCTGAAATCAATAGTTTGGTGTACGGGTGCTGCGGATTCTTCAGTATTGAGTGTGTATCACCCCATTCAACGATTTGCCCTTTGTACATCACAGCTGTTTCTTCCGCGATGTAGTGTGCGGTCGCCAAATCATGAGTAATGTACAAAAAGCCGATTCCTAGCTCTTGCTTCATGCGCTGCATTAGATTCAGTACCCCGAGGCGAATGGAGACATCCAGCATCGATGTTGGCTCATCCGCAAGAATGATTTGCGAACCGACGGCGAGAGCACGTGCTAAGTTTACTCGCTGACGTTGTCCACCACTAAGCTCGTGAGGAAACTTATTTAATGTCTCTTCAGGTAGTTCCACCAAATTTAAAAGCGCTTCCAAACGGGCAGGAATGTCACGTTCGCTTTTGATTTGCTTATGAATCTTTAAAGGGCGTGTGAGATGATGGCGAATGGTATGAGTTGGATTGAGTGAGCCAAACGGATCTTGAAACACCATTTGTACTTTACTGCGATACTCTTGGAGCGCTGAGCGTGACGTAATCTCATTGATATTAGTGCCATTGAAAAGGATCTCGCCTTCTGTTGCCGGATAGACTTTAGTGATCAAGCGAGCACACGTACTTTTACCGCAGCCTGATTCTCCAACCAAAGCCAGCGTTTTTCCTGCATACAGATCAAAGCTCACGCCTTGGAGCGCACGGAAGGTTTCCTCTTTCGCTAAACCACCGCCTACTCTGAACTCTTTAATCACGTTTTTCATTTGGATGATAGGCTGATTCATGATTACGCTCCTGGTTGCTCTGGTTGCTCTGGTTGCTCTGGTTGTTTGTGGACATCGTGGATGTTTGGGAAAGAAGCCCATAGCTTTTGTGTGTAGGGATGTTGAGGATTATTGCGAATTTCGTATGCCTGATTGACTTCGACGATTTCTCCATGCCGCATGATGGCAATGCGATCACACAATTGGCTCATCAGCGCCAAGTCGTGCGTAATAAAGAGTACTGAGAAGCCAAATTCATCTCTAAGCTGATAGATTTGTTGTAAAATCTCTCTTTGTACCACCACATCTAAAGCGGTTGTGGGCTCATCCATAATGATCAGCTTAGGGTTCAAAGACAAAGCAATAGCAATCACCAAGCGCTGACGCATTCCACCTGAAAATTGGTGAGGGTATTCCGTTAACCGTTCTCGTGGAATATTGACCAAGTCCAATAGTTTTTCTGCTCGATCTTTCGCTTGAGCGTTGGTGAGTCCTTGGTGATGACGCAATACATCTGCGAATTGCTCTTGGATCGTTAAGACAGGGTTGAGTGAGTTCATCGCGCTTTGAAACACCATGGCGATTTCACTCCACCTCAGAGCGGTTAGCTCAGAATCTGAGAGGCTAAGAATGTCTTTGCCATCAAACAATATTTTACCGCCAGAAATGAACGCTGGCGGCTTATGGAGACGATTGATCGAGAATGCGATCGTGCTTTTGCCACATCCCGATTCACCAGCAAGCCCAAATACTTCCCCTTTGCCGATATCGAAGCTGACGGATTTTACCGCATTGAAATCACCATTATCGGTGATGTAATCGACGCATAAATCTCGGATCTGGATGACCGGATTATTGTGGTATGCATGATTTAAGTTAATACCATCCATATAAACACCTTACCAATGTAAAAGATAATTATTATCATTATCAGGTGTAATGGTTTTTAGAAAGTGGCAAGCGGCGAATCAGTGAAGTGACTCGAAAGTTAGGCGAAATAAAAAGTGGTATCCGGCGTTGTTAATGAGGTCAAGGAAGACGAGAATTGAGAGCTGGATCAGCTCACTTTTCTTAGGGGGAATTACTCAAATCTAATCGTAAATTTGCCCCTTGGCAAAACTTAAATGATGGATCTATTAAGGAGTTAACGAAAGGGCGGGAGGGGTCACATTTCCCTACAGTTTTTCTTACCACCTCGTTCCTGTTTTGCTATAGATTACGCATCGAAAACATGGTGTGTTCGGAGGAAATATGTCCATTAATTCTATCGACCATGACGAGATGACCAACATCGCTCACAAATGGGAATTACCTGATGAAGAAGCCGTTGTGAAGCCTGAGAAAACAGTGAAATCAGCAGAAGCCAGAAGACGCATTGAAGCGCTACGTGAAATCCGTGAAAGTGGATTGACCATTGAAGAAGCAAGGGAGCTTGGCTTGATACACTGATTGCTCTAGTTTGGTATAGCAATCCATAGGGTAGTCGTCGGGCTGCCCTTTTTATTTTTCGCTCCATTTTAGCCATAGCGTCTCACTACAACATCTCACATCTCTTTATTTTTCTTATCCAAACGTTCTAATTCACCTCTCTTTCACCTAAAAAGTTCTAGATCCAAACTCATTTTCATCTGTGTAGAAGTTTGACAATCTTACCTAGCGTTACTAAAAGATATATCAATAGCGATATGCTTTTTGTTGATTATCGCGACCACAAAGCAAGGAGCGCGAGTATGGTTGACCAAATCCTTTTTTATGAGCCCGATGAGCCCCACGGTTTTCTTTCCAATTTTTGCCATGCCCCAGTCAATATATCCTCCCAAACTTGGCCCACCAGCGAACATTATTATCAAGCCCAAAAGTTCCTCGATGCGCAGTTACAAAGCAAAATTCAACACGCGAGCACTCCCGATGAAGCATTCGCCTTAAGCCGAAAATACGAACATTTCGTCAGAAGTGACTGGGAGGATATGAAGTTGGCCGTTATGGCTTTCATCGTTAGAGAAAAGTTTCTGCAAAATCCACCTTTAGCGCAGCAGTTAATGAGAACGGGTAACGCTTGTCTCACAGAGCATTCTCACAAAGATGCCTTTTGGGGGGATGGGGGAGACGGTAAAGGAGAAAATCATTTAGGAGAAATTCTGATGAACGTTCGGGCTGAGCTGAGACATGTCGAGCCCTACAATCTCGTGAAGTTCATCGATAAAGCCAAATTGCCTACCCAATGGGGCACATTTATGATGTATGGCTTCGTTGAAACTGCCACGAACAAAGAGCATCTTGCCCTCGTGTATGGAGAGCCTGCAAACAGCGCAGCACCGCTTATTCGGTTGCATTCGGAGTGTCTTACTGGCGATGCCTTGTTTAGTACGCGTTGCGACTGTGGTTTTCAGCTCAACAGGGCGCTACAAAATATTGTCGAAGAGGGATGTGGTGTACTGCTTTATTTGCGTCAAGAAGGACGTGGTATTGGCTTGATTAATAAAATTCGAGCTTATCACCTCCAGGACGATGGCGCCGATACTGTAGAAGCCAATGAACGTTTGGGCTTTGCTGCCGATATGCGTGATTACGCGTTCTGTAAAGGGATGTTAGAGCATTTGGGCATTGATGCGGTGCGACTAATGACGAACAACCCACGTAAGCTGGCTGCGTTAAAAGCGGTTGATATCAACGTCATTGAGCGTGTGCCCTTGCAGGAAGGTAATAATCCAAGCAATCAACACTACTTGCAAACTAAGGCGAGTAAATTAGGGCACATGTTTGATCCTAAGTTTGTCAATCACACCAAGTAAAGCATCATCTATGTCTCAATAGATGAAAACGCCAACGATAGAATCGTTGGCGTTTTCATTCGTTAGGTCATTTATTGATACCTTTGAATGATCTCATCAATTTCACCCGATGTTTTTAACTCAGCCAAACGTGTATTGATGTAGTCCTGAGTTTCTGGCTGCATTTGGGGCGAAAAGGCCAAATAGATCGAGTAGTCAGGGATAACTGAGTCGAAAGATTGGATCTGAAAATCTTCTAGCGACAAATTGAGGCGTTTTAAGTTGTACATAACACGTGATTCCATTTCGACGAAGGCTGTATCTCCTGGTGTTCGGGTTATCACTCTATATGCGGCATCATAATCTTTAACGCGTATTTCATTCACACTACCATCCTCAAAGAATGGGATTAAATTAGGATAATCAAAACCGAGTAGTAATACGATAGATCGGCCATGCATGGTGTCCATATTCTTGAACTCTAACGGTTTCTCACTACTAGAGACCAATACATGTTTTACAGTGTAAATGGGCTCTTCAGACAAGTTTTCTGATTGCACCTTGCCCCAATTTGGGCTGCCGTAAGTTAGCCAGTTTGGTTCGCCACCTTCTTCTAATATGGAGATCATTCGTTTAAACGGATAAGTATGATAATTCACCTGATAATCCGATTCAGCGAAAATGGCACTGACGATGTCAGTCACAATCCCGGAATGCATTTGCCCCTGTTGTTCTATTTGAAATGGCCTTGCTTGGTCGGCGATAACGTAATAGTTCACTTCAGCGGCAGTAGCATAAGTTCCTATCGCAATAAAACTAAAAGCCAATCTAAGTAGAAGTCTTTTCATCGTATCCTCGATTATTATTTGCGCGTGGCTATATTTAGAGTAGCGCAAGTTTATCGGAGCGATTTCATATGGATGAAAAAGAGCGATCTCAACGTCGATTTAGTATCGGCAACCAACTTATGTTGGCGGTGTTAACGTTGAGTTTAATCTTTACTGTCATCATTTCCGCTGTGAGTTTATATCGAGTTTTTAACGAAGATTTAGCCCATTTGCACGTCGAGCTAAAGCAGGTCGAATCCAGTTACTTATCGAGCTTTTCTGCCAGCTTATGGGTGGAGGATAGGGAGCTGTTACTCACTCAAGCAGAGGGCGCAATGCGCATGCCCTCTGTGGATTATTTACGTATCGCTAATGAAGATGAAGTTATCGTCGAACTAGGCACCGCACTTTCTGGGGATGTCGTAGAAAGAAGTTGGCCGATGCAATATCGTGTTGGTGATAAAACCTATGATCTGGCGACATTGACTGTTCAGGCGGATCTGAGCTCGATTTATGAAGATCTTTGGCAACAATTTTTTTTCTTGCTCACGACAGAAGCGATCAAGATCCTATTGCTCATAATTGGCGTGCTTTGGGTCGCCTTCCGCCTCTTGGTCAATCCTCTCCAACTGCTTTCCGGCGCCGTGAGCGATTTTAGTGGCGGGAAGGTCCCAAGCAAAGTTACGCTCCCAAAGCGTTGGTGTTTTGATGAAGTGAGCGTGTTGGCGGAGAAATACAACCGAAGCGTTGAGAAAGTCCGTGAACATCAGACTGAGCTTGAAGAAGAAAGAGATAGAGCGGAAGTCGCCAACCGCAAAAAAAGTGAATTTCTTGCCACCATGAGCCATGAAATTCGAACACCGATGAATGGCATTATTGGTGTCGCTTCATTACTGGGTGACACCAAACTCGATCCTCAGCAAAAAGAGTTTGTAGAGATCATCGATAGTTCTTCTCACTCTTTAATGACGATCATCGACGATATTCTCGACTTTTCTAAAGTCGAAGCAGGTAAAGTCGAATTAGAAAATGTAAGCTATGATCTGCGCCGTATTTTGGATGATGTGATCAGCTTACATACCGTCAAAGCCAAGCAGAAGAATCTGCAATTGCTTAGCGATATTGATCCTCACTTGCCAGCGGAAGTGCAAGGTGATGCTGCACGCTTAAAACAGGTATTGAACAATTTGTTGAGCAACGCGATCAAATTTACTGATCGTGGTCATGTGAAGCTTCTTGTTGAGTTAACACGTCAAGAGCATGATGTCGCCATGATTCGATTTCGCGTCGTTGATTCTGGCATTGGTATTGCGAAAGAAAACCAACAAGCTATCTTCGAACGTTTCCAACAAGCCGATGGCAGTACAACCAGAAAGTACGGTGGTACCGGCCTTGGTTTGGCGATTGGTGCTCAGTTGGTGAACTTAATGGGAGGAGAAATCCAGCTGACAAGTGAGTTGGGGCTCGGTAGTTGTTTTGAGTTTTCGATTCCAGTTGTAGTAAAAGCACGGTCTACCTACTCGGAACTACCTAATGTTTTGACGTTTCCAAAAGTTGAAGATAATGAAACCAGCCTCCAGCATGACAATCAACCTTGGGTATTGATTGTTGAAGATACCATCGTAAACCAGAAAGTCGTGCGTATTATGTTGGAAAAGCTCGGCGTTCGAGTGAGCGTCGCAAATCATGGTGAAGAAGCGCTTCAGCTATGTGAGAAGCAAGCTTTTGACTTGGTGTTTATGGATTGCCAAATGCCAGTGATGGATGGCTTCATTACTACTGAGCGTATTCGACAAATGGGAGAGTGGGGGAAACACGTTCCCATTATTGCGTTGAGTGCCAATGTTATTAAAGAAGATCAACAACATTGCTTTGACGTCGGTATGAATGAGTTTGTCGCCAAACCTGTGACCAAAGATCGGTTGCATCAAATATTCGAGCAGTTTTTACCAAAAGCGCTGAAAATCAGTGCGGGTCCCAAATAGTTAACTTGAAATTGATCAAGTTAAGTGCGTTTCTATTCTGCAATTGTAACTCTGTATGCTATAGTGCGCGGCTAGTATTTAAAGTACCTTGAGGCTGTAAATGTCGTTCAATCTATCCCTATTGCCGCCTGATGAAAAAAACAAAATCGAACTGGATAAACAAGCGTCGTTTTTGGTTTGGAAGCTCAGAGAGGCCAAATCTGGTCCTGAAGCAATAGAAGAACAGTTGTCCAAGATTAACGATGCTGATGAAAAAGCGTTTTTTCAGCAATCGGTCGAAAAGTACAAACGAGTAATGGGTGTCGCTTAACGCGAATCGTGACAACGGTATAAAACTATGTGGCGAATGAGGTAACCTCCCTATTCCTTTGCTAAGCGAAATTGAAAAGGTTTCGCTTTTTGCTAAAATCCTTCGCATTAAATTTGAATTTAGAGAGACATCCCGATGGGAAGAAGTTTTGAAGTGCGCAAAGCCTCTATGGCGAAAACTGCAGGCGCGAAAATTAAAGTTTATTCCAAATACGGTAAAGAAATTTACATGTGCGCGAAAAACGGCGGTAGTGACCCAGACATGAACTTGTCTCTTCGCCACCTGATCGCGAAAGCGAAAAAAGATCAGGTACCAGCGCACGTTATCGACAAAGCACTAGACAAAGCGAGTGGCGGCGGTGGTGAAGATTACCAACCAGCGCGCTACGAAGGCTTCGGCCCTGGCGGTACTAGTGTTATCGTTGACTGTCTGACCGATAACGGCAACCGTACTTTCCAAGATGTACGCCAATGCTTTGTTAAAGTGGGTGCGAAAATTGGTGTTGAGGGCTCAGTTTCTCACATGTTCGATCACCAAGCGGTATTCCAGTTCAAAGGCGACGATGATGAAATCATCCTAGAAACGCTAATGATGGAAGATGTAGACGTAACTGACGTTGAGCTAGAAGACGGTGTGATCACTGTATTCGCTCCTCATACAGAGTTCTTCAAGACGAAGACAGCACTAAATGGTGCGTTCCCAGATCTAACGATCGATGTGGAAGAAATCACTTTCGTTCCTCAAACTCACACTCCAGTAGCGGGTGAAGATGCTGAGAAGTTCCAGAAATTCCTAGATCTTCTAGATGACTGTGACGACGTTCAGCAGGTTTACCACAACGCAGAGCTATAATTTTTTAGCTTCCACCGTTGTAAAAAGGCTTCCCTCGGGAAGCCTTTTTTGATCGCACTCTTTGCTAGCAGCATTATACGTTGCGATATTTGGAATAACACAGTGACATGATCACACCAAAGCAGATGCCTTGCGTCAGCATGGCCGTGCCGCCGTAACTAAAGAACGGCAAAGGGCTTCCCATTACTGGCAACAAGCCGCTCACCATGCCTGTATTGATAAAAGCATACAGGAAAAAGCTCATCGCTAATGCACCACTCACAAGCCGACTAAAAAAGTGATCAGACTGACATGCAAGCAACATGACGCGCGCGGTAATAAACAAGTACAGTGCGAGCAAGACTAAACTACCAACAAAACCCCACTCCTCGGCATAAGTCGAAAAAATAAAGTCCGTATGACTTTCTGGAATAAAGCCAAGTGTTCCTTGCGTAGCATTCATCCAACCTTTGCCTTTCATTCCGCCGGAGCCTATCGCAATTAAAGATTGGATGATTTGGTAGCCCGAACCTAACGGATCCGACTCCGGGTGCAAGAACTGAGTAACGCGGCTTTTTTGATACGTCTCCATGACGAAGAACCACAAAATTGGCGCCAACGTTAATATACTCGCGACAAAGCCACCGATTATTTTCCAGCTCATGCCAGCTAAAAATAAAACGAATAAGGCGTAAATGACGGTAAAAACCGCACCGTCTAAATCCGGTTGTAGCGCGATTAATCCGGCAGGAATCATAGTGATGAGTAAGCAAAATGCAATTTTCCTACTATCTGGTCTGCCACCTTCAATATGTAGCATCCACGCGATCATGATTGGAATCGAGAGTTTGATTAGCTCCGAGGGTTGAAAGCGAAAAAAGCCAATATCGAGCCAACGTTGAGAGCCATTAGTGCTATCGCCAAACAAAGCGACAGCAAGTAGCAGCGCAACCGCAATAATGTAGAGATATGGAGCTGAGCGTTGATAGCTAGCGGCGGGAATCGATGACATGACCAATATACAAACCAAGGTCAGTCCGCAGCGTGCTAAATGCTTGAAGAGCATGGCCTCATTAAAGCCACTGGCACTCCAAAGTGTTAGTGTACTCAATAGCATGATCGGAATGATCGCCATCAGCAGTGGCAAATCGACCCTGGGGAAAAAACGCTTATTCATTTTCTACGACCTAATAACGCACCCAGTTCGAGCGCGAAAACAACCAGAACTCGAGAGTTCGAACTATTCCGATGCTAAGAATCCTATTTGGAAATAACAGACACCATGCAAAGGTGTGTATGAGAGGAGCGTCGATGTCGTCTGTTATGGGTAAGCTGCTTGGAAAGCTGTGGAATGGATAAATACACTAGACGCAGGTTTTAAGCCAGTATTTTTATTCCTATTGTGGTGAAAGACAGATGCTTACAAACAAGCAGGGATATATGCTCTCTTTAAGAAGGGAATGTCATTCATCGCAGCAAACAACAGTTCATTCTAAATAACTGCCATTGGTCGCATGCAAAAGCAGCGTGCGATCTTCTCCCTTAATCTGAAACCATCAAATCACGTTCAACTAAGGACAGTACATGATGGTTTCTCAATCTCGCTCAATCAAAGCTCTTAAACTGGCAAGTACGTTTATCGCCGCATTTGCACTTAGCAGCAATCTGGCTCTGGCTAACCCAAGCGAGCGCACACTCAGTCAATTCAACCAAGCGGCGCAAGGTGACTCTGGTTTGGTTGATACCGTTTACGGCGAACTATCCAAACAACTCGAAGAGCAGGGAGCAACGCCGGTGACCTTGGTGTATTTAGGCAGTGCTGAGACGTTGCAAGGTCGTGAGGCGTTTATGCCTTGGAACAAGATGAAGTTCACCGAGCGCGGTCTTGCCACAATCCAAAAGGGTTTGGATTTAATGGCGAATCAGCCAGTACCACTGCAAGAGCAACAACGTTTACAAGGCTTGCCGGAATACCAACTAGCCACCGCCATGGCAGCCACCACCTTTACTTCTCTACCTGACATGTTCAATCACTTTGAGCGTGGCTACGAGCTGTACCTTTCTCTGCTCGATGAACCGAGTTTTAGTCAGCAACCTTTTGCGGCAACGTCTTGGATTTATCGCTACGCCATTGAAGCGGCACTGCGCGCTGAAGACGTTCAACAAGCCAAAACATGGTTAGTGCAAATGGAGCAATTGGGCGACAGCAACCTAGAAACGCAAACCGCGAAAGCGCTGCTAGCCAAGTATTAGGGAGGCGTCATGATCGTTTTTAATCAACTTAGCCGCGAATACGCCCTTGGTAGCCAAACCGTACGTGCATTGCGAGACGTGTCTGGTGAAGTGTTTGCGGGAGAAATGGTGGCACTGTGTGGACCGTCTGGCTCAGGCAAAAGCACCTTACTTAACGTGCTTGGCATGCTGGATACTCAATACCAAGGTCAGGTGACATTTTCAGGCAGCCCATACCCAACCGGACAAATGCAAGCTGCGAAAATGCGCCGAGAAAAGCTTGGCTTTGTATTTCAAAAATTCAATCTTGTGCCCGTGATGACGGCGTTAGAGAACGTGGCGTATCCGCTGCACCTCAACGGCTTTTCAAAAGCAGAACAAACTGAGCTCGCTACACAAATGCTAGAACACGTTGGCTTGGGCGAGTTTATTCATCACATGCCCGATAACCTATCAGGCGGTCAGCAACAACGCGTGGCAATTGCGCGCGCCTTAGTGCACAAACCAGCGTTGGTGATTGCTGATGAGCCAACCGCAAGTCTTGATAGCCAAACTGCCAACAAGGTCATCGACATTATGAAAGGGCTCGGACACGAGCTAGGCACCACTTTTATTGTCGCCACACACGACCCTCGTATGGCATCCCGCTGTGACCGCACCATTGAGTTGGTGGACGGCAAAATTACCCAAACGCACGCAAGTGTGGAGGAGGTTTCATGGGCAAGCTAATTCCTGTTTCCGTTCGCCTTGCTTGGTTGAACCTGCAACGCAATCGCCGTCGCAGTTTATTGTCGATGCTGATCATTGCCATTGCGGTGTTTGCGTTAACCAGTGCGGGTGGTTTTGGTCTGTACACCTATGACAGTTTGAAAGAATCGACAGCGCGTGACACGGGGCATCTGACGTTAACCACGCCGGGTTACTTCGCCAAAGAAGAAGAGATGCCGCTGAGTAACGGTTTAACTCACGCCGACGACATTACCAAGCAATTGATTGGATTGAATGAAGTGCGAGGCGTGCAGCCACGAGTTGAGTTCAGCGGTTTGATTTCCAACGGCAACAAGTCCTCGATCTTTATCGGCATTGGCGTCAACGAACGCGAATTCGATATGAAAGGACCATTTTTGGATGTGCGCGAAGGGCAAACGCTGTCCAACATTCATGCATCGCGTTATGACCCTGCAGAGCCAGAAGTGATGCTTGGCGTTGATTTAGCGAACAACCTAAGCGTGCATGTTGGCGACTGGATTACCTTGCTGGCGACCACAACCGACGGTGCATTGAACGCGTATGACTTCAAAGTTCGTGGCATCTATTCAACCGGCGTGCCTGAGCTTGATAAACGCCAGCTGTACGTGCACATCAACAGTGCGCAATCGTTGTTGGGCTCCGATAAAGTCAGTGCGTTATCAGTCTTCCTGTTCGATACCAGTTTAACGAGCAAAGTCGAGCAACAAGTGGCTTCGGTTCTGAGTAAGCAAAAACAGAACCTTGGTGCTCAAGATATTGAGATTACGCCTTGGCAAGAACGCGCGTTCTTCTATCTCAAAGTGAAAGATTTGTACGACCGTATCTTCGGCATCATGGGCGCAGTAATGGCGTTGGTGGTCTTTGTCGCGCTGTTCAACACCATGACCATGTCGGTCACCGAGCGTACACGTGAAATCGGCACCTTGTCAGCACTTGGTAGCTACCCTCGCGAAATCATTGCTGGGTTCTTACGCGAAGCAGGCTTACTTGCCGTGATTGGCAGCTTAATCGGCGCTTTGTTTACTGCGTTAGTTACCGTCTTACTGATGGTCGTGGATGTGCAAATGCCGCCACCACCAGGACGCACAGAAGGTTACCCATTGACGATTTACTTCTCTTGGGAGTTGGTGGCTGTCGCAGGATTTGCAGTATTGATGATTTGTTTGGTTGCGGCGTTTTTCTCGGCGCGCAAGGGGGTGAATAAGCCAATTACGGAGGCACTGATTTATGTTTAATTTCAAATCACTATTACCAATTTCACTGTTGATGTTAAGCGGCATTGCAAGCATGAATGCCAGTGCGAATGAAACAGCGCTAGATGCACAGCAAGTCGCGCAATTGATTGAAAAAGCAGACAGCTACCGCTTGCAAGATGATTCCTCCAAAGTGGTGTCACTGGTGCGCTTATATCAAGACCAAGAGTTAGATAAAACCCGTCTCTACCACGTGTACACACGTCCAAATCGTGAATCGTTGGTGGTGTTTAAATCGGCAGTCGAGGCTGGGCAAAAGATGCTGATGATGGGCGACAACTACTGGCTGCAAATGCCAAAGAGCCGCCGTCCGATTCGCATTACCCCAATGCAGAAGCTGCTTGGTGAAGCGTCTATCGGCGACATCTCAACCCTGACGTGGAGCCAAGATTATCAAGGTGAATGGAAAGCGACAGAAACTGTTTCGGTGAATGGAGAAAGTGTTGCAGCTTATCACCTTGCCTTAACCGCGAAAACCAAAGGGGCGAGCTATCAGAAGATCGACTTGTGGTTGTCTGAGCAAGATGCGTTTCCAATCAAAGCCGATCTTTACTTGCGCTCTGGCAAACTCGCCAAGCAAGCGCAATACGGACGTGCAACTGACAACGGTGAAGACTACGTCAGTGAGATGACCTTGCTTGATAGCATTCAGCCGAGCAAAAAGACCGTTATCGAGTATCAAGAAATCGTGCCTTGGCAACTGGATAACAAGTTCTACAACCCAAGTTATTTGCCGAAAGCCAACATGACTCAGCTTTAGTCTGAGCTTTGCAAATAGAAGTATGAAAACGAGCAAGGAAGTCACATGAAACCGCACCAGCCTAACCTTAACAAAAGCACCAGTTTGTTGATTGCAGCCTCATTGTGTGTGGGCGCAGCAGTCCCTGCTTTTGCCAATGATGAGCTGAGTTTTGAGTGGGATTGGGCTGTCAGTTACGAAAGGGCCAAGCAGCGTGATAGCGCGTTTATGCAGGCGCAGGGCAGTTCTCGTGATTCACTTAATGCACTCTTGGATGTGCAGGTGAATTATCAGAACTTCAGTGGCTTGTTTGCTCTGTACAGCCAAGGGTTGTACCTCAACCAACAAGGAGAGAGTGACTGGTGGAGTGAAGCTGATAACCAACTGTTGATTCGAGAGCTTGCTTGGCTAGGAGAGTGGCAAGTCGGTGACACCACTCTTGATGTGAGTTTGGGTAAGTTGCGCGTGGATTGGGGAGTGGGTTATGGCTACCGACCTTTGGATCTGTTTAAGCCTTATCGACAAAATCCTGTTGGCTTAGTCGCAGAAGAGGGCGCGGGTGTGTTTTCACTTTCACACTACGATATGGCAGGCGAGTGGACGGTGATTGCAACGGATTCAAGCTGGGGGCAACAAGACCAAAGTGCACTTGATCAAGCCGCAGAGCAACAAGGTGTTGGTATTCGTCGTTATGCGCTGGTGGGTGACACCGAGTATCAACTTATTGGTTATTGCGATGATGTGCGCCGAGGTTTACTCGGAGCCAGTGCCATTGCTGTGTGGGATGAATCCATCGCCATGCACGGTTCCATGCTGTGGCAAAAGCAAAGTGTCGGCTATCAGTTTCAGCAGGATGATCTTTACCAACCCGTTTCGGTTGAGGACCTGGGCAGCGCATTCCAAGCCTTAATTGGGTTGAATTGGGCAAACCAAGCCGGACACAACGTGATTGCTGAGTATTGGTACGACAGCCGGGCATGGTCGAAAAGCGAGTGGAAACAAGCAATCGAACGTGGCGAATTTCTCTCTCAACCCCTTAATCCCCAAACGTCTCTACTTGCAACAAGCTACGCCCAAGGGTTTCAGCATGCCAATATCGTTCAGCATAACGTAATGCTGCACTGGAGTTGGGATTTGGAAGCGTGGGCTGCATGGAGCGGCAAAGCGGATATGGGCTGGTTAAGTGATGTAACCCCTACGTTGGATGTGATGCTGTCGCCACAAGATGGCGGTGTGATTGTCACGCAGTGGCTTAATTACCAATGGATTGATACCGGCGATCAAAGTGTAGAAGTGGAAGTTGCCGCACGCTTTTTAACCGGAGACGACCAATCTGCTTACGCACAAACCAATGATAAGCATATGATTGTATTTAACATCAAAGGGAACTTCTAAATGTATTCAGCTAAGTTAATGGTAGAAAGTGGATGGCTACGCAGTGTGGTTGTCACGACTTTATTCTGTTTGTTTATCTCGGTAATGACATTGTCTGTTTGGGGTGGTCCTTACTATGTACATGTATTGGTGAGCTTTGGTTTTGGTTACTCCGCCTTGTTCTTCTCTTGGTTAGTCGACAAGTTGTTTCCTAGCATCCCTCGTAGACTAGAAATTGCTTTGTCACTGACCGCCTGTTTGTTGTTTGGCGTCATTAATGCGCAGTTTTGGCTCGGTGAATACTTCGGCATTTCGGGCATGCTGCCAGTGTTGCTGATGGGCTTGTTATTCAGCGGCATGTGTTACTTTTATTTCCACTCACGAGAGAAAGAAGCGATTGCTCAGCGTGAATTAGAGAGTATCAAGCGTGAAAAGGCAGAGCAGGAACGTGCACTGTTGCTAAGTCAGCTTAAACAGATGCAAAGCCAGATTGAACCGCATTTCCTATTTAATACCTTGGCAAATATCAGCGCGTTGATGTCCCAGGACGTTGATAAGGCCAAGCAGATGTTGGATCAACTTACCGCACTATTACGTGCGACGCTAAAAAGCTCACGTGAAGAGCACACCACGGTTGAGAATGAAATTGCCTTAATTGAAGCCTACTTGAGTATTCAGAAGATACGTCTGGATGGACGTCTAAGCTACAAAATTGAAGTAGAAGACGGTTTAGGAACAACAGAACTGCCACCAATGATGTTGCAACCTTTGGTGGAGAATGCCATTGTTCACGGTATTGAGCCAAAGCGAGAAGGCGGCGAAGTCAGTTTACTCATAAAGCGCGAACAACAGAACTTGCAGATTGAAGTTAGAGACACAGGTGTTGGCTTGAATCATGTCAGCAAGCATTGTGGTTCAGGGGTAGGGCTGAGTAACCTGAAACAACGCGTCGATGCGTTGTTTGCAGGCGAAGGACAAGTGTCGATCAGTGAACCAGTTGAAGGTGGCGTGAGTGTCCGTTTGAGTTGGCCAATGACAAGCAAGGAATAGTGGAATGAATACAGGGTTTACAGCCATTATTGCTGATGATGAACCGCTATTGAGGCGTCATCTTGATAAAAGCCTAGCTGAAGTGTGGCCAGAGCTAGAGGTGATAGCCAAAGTCGCGGATGGTGAACAAGCGTTGCAAGCCATTGAGCAAAACCAACCTGACATTGCGTTTCTTGATATTCGTATGCCAGTTTTGGATGGCATGACACTAGCGCAAAAACTCAATCAACTCGCCAATCCACCTTTGATTGTGTTTGTCACTGCGTACGATGATTACGCCATCAAAGCCTTTGAACAAAATGCCGCCGATTATTTGCTCAAACCTATCTCGGATGAGCGCCTGCTGACGACGTGTGAAAGAGTGAAAGCACGCCTTGCTAAGCGAGAGCAAGAAAGCAGTAATGTGCAGATGAGCAGCCTGTTAGAACAGTTACAACAATTATCCGCGCCACAAACGCCGCAATATCTTCAGTGGATCAAAGCGACGCAAGGGGAAGATATTCATCTGATTGCTACGTCTGATGTGTTGTATTTCAAAGCGGAAGAAAAATACGTTTCTGTATATGCCCAACAAGGACAAGGCAAAGTGCAGGAGTATTTGATTCGCACCTCGTTGAAAGAGTTGATAGGGCAGCTTAACCCAGAACAGTTCTGGCAAGTGCACCGTTCAAGCGTGGTGCAAGTGTGCAAAATTAGCAAAGTAAACAAAGACTTTGCAGGCAGAATGTTTGTTCACGTCGGAGAAAACAAGCTCGCTGTGAGCCGTGCATCTCAAAGTTTGTTCAAAGGGATGTAATTGCTAGAACTGCTCACTCTTTACACTGTAAACTCGCTGCTCTTAACCTACATTATCAAGGAAGATAAATGAGTTATCGCGTAACCCTGTTAAATGCGACGGGAGAGTTGTCTCCAATCTCTGAGTATTTGCATCAGAAACTTGATGATCTGAGCTCACTACTTTCTAGTTACTTTGATTTAAGTAACAGCGATTTAAGTAGCAACGATTTAAGTAACGTCGACCTGACTGTTAGCCCGTTTGATCGCAATGACGTACCGCAGACGGGGATTGGTGGCTATTGCTTAAGTGCCAATCGTGTAGAGATTTTGCTTGATACCCAACGTGCTGATATTAAAAATGTTATTGAGAAAGAACTGGCTGCGGTGTTAGCGCATGAGTTGCATCACCTGTTCCGTATGCGAGCGGGAGAGAATGGCGTTGCGCTTGGTGATGTACTGATTATGGAAGGGTTAGCTTGTCATTTCGAACGTAAAGTGAATGGAGGCATCACACCGAGCTTGTTTGAGAAAATCAAAGATCAAGATTGGCGCCCTTTCTATGCTGAGATGAAAGACAAGTTGACCAGCTTAGATTACAACTTCGACGCTTACTTTCTTGGTAGCGATGAAAGCCGCTGGCCGAAATACATGGGGTATTGGGTTGGGTATAACCTTGTCGCTGAATATCTGGTGGACTTTCAAGGCTCTGAGCTTGATTTAGTCGGAGCAAAAGCCGAGCTTTTCTATCAATAACTCCGGCACAAGCCAAACTCATCGATTGAGTCATAAAAACAAAAAGCGCCTAAGTCATAAGACATTAGGCGCTTTTTTCGTTTTGTAGCGACGATTTCTACCAAGAGGCGAATGGGCTTATTCGCTGACTGTCACTTTCTCAATAATGATTGGATCGCATGGCACATCATCGTGACCAAGTTTAGAGGTCGTTTTTACTTTCGCGATGCGGTTTACGACATCCATACCCGCGGTCACTTTACCAAATACCGCGTAACCCCAGCCTAGGTTGGTGGTTGCGGTGTGGTCTAGGAAATCATTGTCTTCCAAGTTAATGAAGAACTGTGCTGTTGCAGAGTGCGGAGCATCAGTACGCGCCATTGCGATAGTGCCAACAAGGTTCTTTAGACCACGGTTTGCTTCGTTCGCAATCGGGGTGCGCGTTGGCTTTTCTGCCATGTCTTCGGTGTGACCGCCACCTTGGATCATAAAACCATCGATAACGCGGTGGAAAATGGTGCCGTTGTAGAAGCCATCTTCACAGTATTTTTTGAAGTTCTTTGAGCTAACTGGCGCTCGTTCTAGGTTCAGTTCAATCTCGATATCACCGAAATTGGTGGTCATAATTATCATTTTGTTTTGCCCCTGTGGGTGCGAAGTTGGCGGCATTATAACTAAGTCGTTTGAGGATAGCAGAAATAAAAACAGCGACGTTAAGGCGTCGCTGTTTCTACTATTAAGTATGGTTAAGGAAGTTAAACTGTGAAGCGTCCCACCAAGTCGTAAAGTTCGTTGGCTTTGTGATTGAGGTTTTGGCTGCCCGAGCGATTTTGATTGGCAAGGTGCGCCGATTGACTACTTTGCTGAGAAATGACTTCGATGCGTTGTGAAATCTCTTGTCCAACTTGGCTTTGCTCTTCGGTCGCGGTAGCGATCAGCGTGTTCATGTCCATGATATTCGCAATAGCTGCTTGAATATCTTGCAGCGCAACCGATGCAGCACGTGCTTCCTCTACTGTCGCTTCGCCACGTGCTTGGCTAGATTCCATCGCTTTTACTGCGGCATCCGATCCTGCTTTAAGTTGATCGATCATCTTGTGAATGTCACCTGTGCTGTCCTGAGTGCGGCTTGCAAGCTTACGCACTTCATCCGCGACAACTGCGAATCCGCGTCCTTGGTCGCCCGCTCGTGCCGCTTCAATGGCGGCATTTAGCGCAAGCAAGTTGGTTTGTTCAGCAATATCTTGGATGACTTCAAGTGAGGATGAGATGTTCTGCACGTCACTCTCTAGACGTGAAATTACAGTGCTTGCTTCAGAGACCTCATTCGCTAGCGCTTCAACGGAATTAGCGGCGGAGTCTACGATGTGCTTCGCTTGTTGTGCGTTGTCATCGGCGTTTTTAGCGGAATCGGCGGCTTGGTTTGCATTGCCAGAGATCTCGTGAGCGGTGGCCGTCATTTCTGTCATTGCTGTCGCGACTTGTTCCGTTTCCTCACGTTGACCAGAAGCCAATTCATCCACTTGTGAGGCGCGTTGAGACATGTTGTTCGTTTCTGATACTACCTCTTGTCCGACATGGCTGACGCTCTTAATAATTCCTTGCAAGCTCTCAACGAAGATATTGAAGTTATGCGCGAGCTGCTTAAATTCTGGCACGCTAGATTCTTCCATACGCGCGGTTAAGTCGGCGTCACCTTGCGCGAAAGATTGGATTGAGCTGTCAAACTGTTCGATAGGGCGCATAATGCTACGGTTGACGAGTACGGCAAAAATGGCCACGACAACGGCAATAGAGACACAAAACATAGCAATAGCGGCTAAGGTATTGTTTAGCTCATCGTTTGCTGTGTTTTCCATCTCTGTAATGATCGCATCGATATCATCAGTATAAAAACCTGTGCCAATCATAATATCCCACTTGGGAATGAACATGGAGTAGCTGAGTTTTGGTAATGCTTCGGTTTGCCCTAACTTAGGGAAGTAGTAGGTTGTGAAGTCACCCGTTTTGGCGTTTTTCAACAGGTCTTGGATCAGGTAGTTGCCTTTTTTGTCTTGAAGGTTATAGAAGTTTTCTCCAACCCCTTTGTTGTTTTTTCCGACAACAACACGCACGCCTTTTGAGTCGTACGCAAAAATATAACCTGATTGGCCGAACTCTAGCTCTTTGAGCACTGGAATAGCTTCTTGCAATGAGGCATTACGATCCAATAACGGTTTGAGTGCGGAATGAGCCATCTGCACATAGTTTTTCAGTTCCGCTTTCTTCATCGCCATCATCGTCGTGTGCGTATGATTGATTTGTTGTTGGTTGTAGGTACTGGTTTGGAGGTAGGTAAACCACATCATACCCAAAGCAATCGTTAACACGGGAATGATGGAAAGAATATAAAGTCGCTTTCTTATCGTTAGATTCATAGGTACTTCCTTACGTCTCGGCGCAGCGTTACAAACTGGTAAACTTCAATAGCTTTACCAAATAAAAGAGTTAATAATTATTTTTGTACTGATTGCAGATTAACCGAGTTGGCGGGTGAGAAGTACAGGAAGTTGGTGATCGTGGACGAGAGAGACTCACATTTTTAAGCAGGATCACAATTAGCGAGAGCATTGGCCCGAGTTGCAGCGGGAGCTACCAGTAAGCCAGTATGAGACACGATACCTATTGTTGGCAAAGCGCAGGTAAAGCCAGTCTGCAATTGGCTTGAGTAATGGCCAACGTAGTGGAGCATATAGCCAACCTCGTCCTACCAACTGCCATGCTCGGTGAGTCACATCAAGACCAAGTATCAGTTCATTGTTGTCATTCAGCGCATGCAAAATCGTATTGGCTTTTTGCGCGTCTATCTGTGGGTAATCAGAAAAGTCATCGCTGTAGATATCGACGATTTTTATCGCTTGTTTTACATCTCGTCGCTTAAGTGCGTGCATTTCTTTGGCGCACAGTGGGCAAGTTCCGTCATAAAATATGGTGAGTTTTGTCATTGCGATCGTCTTATTATTTGATTTGGCTTACTGAGTTCTACGTGGCGATTTTTCTTTTGGTTCATTATGTTGCAGGTAGTGGTTCCAATTCGCGCGTATGTTCTCGTAGTTATATTGGCAAAAGTCTTTGCGATCTCGTAGGTAGTCTTTTTCAACTTCATCGAGAAGCGACTTGTACTGTTCCGGATCACTGCCGTACACCAAACATAAGGTAGAGAAGTAGCGTTGCAAATCAAAACTGTGCTCATCAATGTACTCACCGAAGTCGTAGTAGTCCGGTCTGTCATCGGACTCAAATGCGAACATGTCGGCGGCGCTAATGGCCATCTCTGCGCCATCTTCTAGGAAGTCAATCATTAAGATCGTGGCAAAATTATCGACGGCATCTTCTTCTTTTCCGAGAACAGGGATGTTTTGATCTTCGATGTAAGCATGCCCGGCTTCATGCAGCAAGGTGTGTAATAACGTATCTAACGCCCCTGTTTTTGGGGATTTTCCAAGGCGTCCTTCATACTGGTTATTGGAGAAGTAATTGAGTGATTCCAAATAAAAAGTGTAAGGAATGTGTATTGTGTGCGTATCGGGATCGTACATTGGGCCATCTTCTCCGCCGTAAATCAGTGTGAGTGGTTTGCGAAATGGAAAGTGGATCTGAGATAGCTCAAGAAAAATTGGGTTTACATCGCTGTTTTGGATAGATTGCAGGGCGATGTTTTCATGGGTTGTTTCCACGGGAGAATATTCAATACGGATATTTTCCGCTGCAGTGGCAGATGAGATGGCACAGAGTAATAGCACAGGGAAAAGCGAATGAATTTTCATGTAGGGCTCTTGTTATTTGAATAACTTACATAAAAATTATACATGTTTTTGTGTGATGCATAATTGGGATTGTTTTTATCACCCTGAATCGGGTAGTTAGCCTCGAAAGACTACCATGACAACACCGTACATTTTGGTTGCTGGGCCCTCAAGAAAGCCTATCAAAACACGTTTTACTCAGGAGACGATAGATAAGTGATTGGCTTTTAAGGTTTATTTCTTGGTGAGGCTAAGCTGAATTCGCTTCGCTCTTTTGTCTGTAAAAATGCTATTCAGCAGTTAATCATTATGGAAAGAAACCATAGGGTTGGTGAATGTCACTGAATTGAAGAAAATTATCAGCAATATGTTATAATCCGGCTCCGTTGTGACGAAAACGTTTGTTGCAGCTTGAGAGTTTCCTTGGATTCGGCTCGTTTACACACCATGAGCCAGAGTTAAAAAACTACGACAGGAACAAGCAAACCCAATTGTTTTGAACGCGATCTCGGCGTTTAGAGGTTACAACGGGAAGGAACTTTGTTTGATAGTAATTGACACATTCTGTTTAAGTAAGGGAGCCCAATGTGGTTCAGAAAGTGTCACCCAGAATTTACTCACAACACTATACCCCAAGCAGTAACGCACAGGTATTGCGAGGGGGCATTTGAAGGAGCTATATCGGCTCCTTTCACATTTAAGGGCTGGCTAACAGCGGAAAACTGACACATCGCTAAAGGAGCGTTCCTTAAACTAGCCTAAGGCGCATCTACACCAACTTTTGAGTATTTTCGAAACAGTAAAGCGAGAACATTTGCTATTGAATGAAGGTTAAATTAACACTCGATCATTACGGAGGATGAAGAGAACAATAATAAGAGGCGATATGAATCATTTAATATCTGTAGGTGCACTGGAGTCCTTCTTGGTCGCAATCAGTGTGCTTTTCCTGGGGCATTTTATTAATGCTAAGCTACCGATTTTAAAGAAGTTCAACATACCTGAGCCGATTGTAGGTGGCCTTATTGTGGCCTGCATGATTACTGCTCTTCATTTCAACGGCATCGACTTGGAGTTCGATTTGCCGTTACAAAATACGTTTATGTTAATGTTTTTTGCGACGGTTGGTTTGGCCGCAAATTACACTCAGTTGATGAAAGGAGGTGCGAAGGTTTTTATCTTCTTAGCTGTCGCATCGTTTTACATCATCATACAAAACGGCGTTGGCGTTTCACTCGCGGCGGCGCTCGGTTTAGATCCTTTGATGGGGTTAATTGCTGGCTCGATTACTCTGTCTGGTGGCCATGGTACAGGTGCTGCGTGGTCACAAACCTTCCAAGACGTGTATGGATTGGATAACGTTTTGGAAATTGCGATGGCATCAGCCACTTTTGGTTTGATCATCGGCGGTATCATTGGTAGCCCAGTGGCACAGCGCCTCGTAGAAAAAAATAGCATTGAATCGGAGTATGGTCGTGGTGGTCGGGATGCCAAAACTCACGAAAAATTCCCTGAGTTGGTGACCTACAACGAATACGAAGAAGATAAAGTAACGGCGAAAAAAGTGGTGGAGAAACTCTTCTTCCTACTGATCTGTGTTACGGGGGCGAAGTATGTTGAGCAATGGGTTAGCACGTATGAAATCTCATGGTTGATGATTCCAGACTTTGTTTATGCGCTGTTCATTGGTGTGATCATCACGAACTTCTTAGAGGTGACCAAGCTTCGTAAGTTAGACGCAGAAACCGTCGATATGCTCGGTACCGTTTCTTTGTCATTGTTCTTGGCGATGGCATTAATGAGCTTGAAGTTATGGAATATCTTTGACTTAGCGATTCCATTCTTGGTCATTTTGGCTGTGCAGTCTGTGGTCTTAGCTATCTTCACTTACTACGTTACGTTCAAAGTGATGGGACGCAACTATGACGCTGCGGTTATTGCGGGTGGTCACTGTGGTTTTGGCTTGGGAGCAACCCCAACAGCCGTGATGAACATGGGCTCTATCGTTAACCGATTTGGCCCGTCGCCGCAGGCATTTATGGTGGTGCCAATTGTGGGGGCTTTCTTTATAGACATCGTTAACTTAATCATTTTACAAGGTTACATTTCATTCCTTGGTTAAATTTAAGTTCATGATCTCCTAAGGTCGAAATAAAAACGGTCACAACACAGGTTGTGACCGTTTTTTTATGGCTCGATTTTGGCCGTTTATCGAACGACGGATTATTGAATGGTTCGGCTGAATTTGAGACTAGCTGTCCAACCAAGAACGCCGATGAAAGCGTAAATGCCAACGTTTAACCAGCTCGCCTGAGGAATTGCATTAAATGGGCTTGGTGCAACAATGGCGTGCAGTGGAAGGTAAAGCACTTCGGAGAAGAACTGATCTAGGCCGTAATAGCCAAATAGTGCGATTGGCATCCAGCGCAGCGCATAAATGGCGATAAACAAAATGACCAGTGGTGAATTCACTTTCTGAGAAATAGCCATTGCGGTTAATGCCAGCGGTAATAGTAGAATACCGGCGAATAACATTCTGATTAAAAACTCTCCCCAATGCAGCAGCACGTAACCTAACGAGGCTTGGCGGTACAACAAAGCCAATTGGTGATCAGTAGAGATGTTCAGCAACCACAACATCAAATCTGCTGCGAGCACAAGCGCCGAGCAAACGAGCGGAATCACCAATAAACCAAACCCTAGCTTCACTAAGTGAGTTTTTATATCGCTGACCGGCATACTACGCCAAAACATAATACTGCCCTCTGCGCGCTCTTTGCGCAGTGTTCTCGGGAAGTATTGAACGGCTAACAAGATAGACAGCAGTCCTGCTCCTCCGGTAATCAACATATTGACGTCATCACCAAGCTCTTTATGAATGTCACTGACATCGCCACCAAAGCTCATTTGGAAAAACATATTGTGTTGTAGAGTGTCGTTACTCATTAAACTGACAAAGAGAATAAGTCCACACGCCAACACAAACAGTGGAATACGTAAAACAAGAGGGTTTTCTAACCACTCTTTTTGCAACATCGCGACAACTGAACGCATTACGCTGCCTCCTTCTGCAATGCTAAAAATAGATCCGCTAACTTCACCCCATGGATGGCCCCCATTGTTTCTGCTTGTTGGGCATACTGGGCAGTGAGTAACCATTTCGTTGAACCGAGCCCTTTTTGTGACGACAGTGGGTTCATCGCTTCAATTTGTTTGCGGTATTCGTCGCTGGCTTCAAGAATGAAATAGTCTTCACTGATACTGTCCATCGAGGTTTGTAGTACAGGGCGGCCATGCTTGAGAATCAGCACATCAGTCAGTAAGTGCTCAATCTCTGATACTTCATGACTGGCGATGATCAACACGCGCTCGCCGTCGTGAAACCATTCCAATAAGTGACGATAAAACGTATCACGATACACGAGATCTAACCCGAGTGTCGGTTCATCCAATATGAGGATTTGGGTGTTAGTCGCGATTACAATCGCGAGGTGCAATTGCACCTTCATCCCTTTGGATAAAGATTTGATGCGCGCACGAGGTTTGATGTCCGTTTGACGAAGCAGCGTATCTGCTTGAGCGCGATTGAACCCTGGATGCACGCCTTCGGTATAGTTAAGCAGTTGAGCGACAGTCATCCAATCTGGCAGAACGTTCACATCCGAGATGTAGGACAAGCTCTGCATTATTTTGTCGCGTTGCATAATGGGTTCAAATCCGTTGATACGAACAGTGCCTTGATATTCATGTGCGCCGAGTAGGGCATTAATAAGCGTTGATTTACCTGCGCCATTATGGCCGAGTAAGCCAAGTACTTGTCCTGCATGTAGGTCGAAACTCACTTCATGCAGTGCTTCTCCTTGTTGCTGATATTGCTTGGAGACGTTGTTTACACTGACTAATGCGCTCATTGGTCACCTTTCAAGTGTGGTTTTAGTTGTTGAATGAATTCGTCGAGTGACATATCCAGACGCTGTATTGTGTCGGCTATCTGCGGAATTTGTTGTTGAAGAAAACGTGCCTTCTCGTCTGCGAGCAATTTGAGCTTTGCCCCTGAAGCGACAAACATACCTTGACCGCGTTTTTTCTCCACTAATCCCTCATCAACAAGCAATTGATAGCCTTTCATGACGGTGAGGTGGTTAATTTTCATATCCGCAGAGATGCTACGAACGGAGGGCAGAGCATCGCCTTCTTGCCAGATACCTTGCAGTATTTGTTGAGTGATCTGGTCAGCCAACTGTCGAAAAATCGGTTGGCGATCATGCCAATTGGTCATGAGTGAATCTCTTGGCTGAAATGGTGTTATATATAGGTATAACACCTAGTGTGCCGGAGAGAAAGTAATAATTTAAAATAAAGCGTATGTACTAGCCTTCGCTTTTCCTAAATATCTACCTATGTGATAGCTATTTTGAATACTTTGTTCTGAGCATAAATTAAACACTTCTCATAAGTTGAGAAGTGTTATTTTTCTAATCCAATCAAGGTATTTACCACCAGCTTGGTATTGGTATTCTCATATAATGATAATCAGTGGGATTTTGGGGGCATCCATTTCTTACTTGATGAGAATTTGTGGTAAATACACCCTAGAAAACAAAAGGTTCGAGAGGCAATCTGATTGACTTAGGCACCTATCTCACGTTGAGCGCTTGCTCAATGAATGAGAAAGAGGAGAGTAAAGAGGTCTCATGAATCAGGTAATATCTATCGGCCCACAAGAGTCGTTTCTCGTCGCAATTTGCGTGTTATTTTTAGGGCAGTTCATTAACACCAAATTACCAACCTTAAAGAAATTCAATATCCCAGAGCCAATTGTTGGTGGTCTAGTGGTGGCTTGCGTGATCACGACGATGCACTTAAATGGTGTGGATGTATCATTTGATTTACCACTGCAAAATACCTTTATGCTGATGTTTTTTGCGACGGTTGGCTTAGCGGCAAATTACACCCAACTTATTAAAGGCGGTGCGAAGGTTTTCATCTTCCTTGTTGTGGCATCGGTCTACATTCTTATCCAAAATGCGGTCGGCGTATCCTTAGCTACCGCATTGGGGTTAGATCCACTCATGGGGTTGATCGCCGGCTCTATTACGCTTTCTGGCGGACATGGAACTGGTGCGGCGTGGTCGCAAACTTTTCAAGAAATGTATGGTTTGCACAATGTCCTAGAAGTGGCGATGGCTTCTGCTACGTTTGGCTTGGTCATGGGCGGGATTATTGGCAGCCCTGTCGCGCAAAAGTTACTCAACAAGCACAACTTAGAATCGGAATACGGACGCACCAACCAAAGCCATCAGAGTTTCCCTGAATTGGTGACCTATAACGAACATGAAGAAGATCGTGTCACGGCGAAAAGAGTTGTAGAAAGCTTATCCATTATTTTGCTTTGCGTGACAGGCGCGAGCTATCTGGAGAGTTGGGTGAGCAGTTTTGGCATCAAGTGGTTGATGATCCCAGATTTTGTTTATGCGCTGTTTATTGGTGTTGTCATCACCAACATCATGGAAGTGACCAAGGTGCGCAAGGTTGATTTAGAAACCGTTGATATTCTTGGTACGGTTTCGCTATCGCTGTTCCTTGCCATGGCTCTGATGAGCTTGAAATTGTGGAATATCTTTGATCTTGCGATCCCATTCCTTATTATTCTTGCTATTCAGTCTGCCGTACTCGCGGTGTTCACTTATTACGTAACATTCCGCATGATGGGCAGTAATTACGATGCCGCGGTGATCGCCAGTGGACACTGTGGTTTCGGTTTAGGTGCCACACCGACTGCGGTCATGAATATGGGCTCTATCGTGAGTCGTTATGGTCCATCACCACAAGCATTTATGGTAGTACCAATTGTCGGTGCATTCTTCATCGACATTGTGAACTTAGTGATTTTGCAAGGCTGTATTGCTTTTATTAAATAGCCCCGCTTCTTTCAACTTAACATAACAAAGCCAGTCCCTTGAGATTGGCTTTGTTATTTGTAAAACGAAATCTTGTTTCTCTGACTTCAAGCCGTGAAATCAATACGTTACTATGATGACATAGTGTTCAGTTTTACAGCAGCATGAGGTACCCACATGTCTGAAAAAATATCGACGTCGGCATTAGCGAAAATGCGTAAGGTTGAAGCCAAGCTGTTGTTTGCCGATCTCAAACGTGCTGGCTACATTGTTCGCCAAGACGAAAAATGGATTCTGACGGAAGAAGGCGCCAAGTTTGGCGGCGAGTATGTGGATCACCCTAAATTTGGCCAGTTCATCGTCTGGCCGACCAATTTACATATTGAGCTGACTTCCAGCTCAGGGAAAACATTAAGCGCCACGCAGCTGGGTGAAAAGCTGAAACTGAATGCGAAGCGCATGAACCAACTGTTGAGTGAGTTGGGGTGGATCGCCAAATCTGAAGAAGGTTGGAGTGTCACTGAAGCTGGTATACGCGCTGGTGGCCAGCAAAGAACCGATAAAGAGACACAAAATACCTTTGTCGTATGGCACGATGTGGTGCTGCGTAATAAGCGTCTTAAGCGGTCTGTCATTGAATTTTTAGGGCAAGATGCGGAGTCACACTCCACGGATAAATCTTACTCAAGCTTTCGCCAAAAGTTTGAAGCCAAACACCGAACATTAGATGGGCATTACGTGCGCTCTAAGGGGGAGTTGCTCATCGACAACTGGCTGTACTTGGCTGGTGTGGTGCACGCTTATGAACGTCAGCTGCCGATTGACCAAGATGTCACCAGTGATTTTTATTTGCCAGGCGGTAAAGTCTATTTACAGTTTTGGGGAAGTGATACTGGGGAGATGGCTGAGGCTGACCGTGAGACCATTCGTACTGTTTATGAGCAGCATCATTTTAACCTTATCGAAGTCGAACCGAGTGAACTAGACAAGTTAGATGAAGTGCTGCCTAAGCGTCTTCGTCAGTTTGGTATTAAAGCTTATTAACGACTTAAGCCCGCTGTTCAGATAAGAAAAAACCCGTGATCAATCACGGGTTTCGTATTTTTAGCGTGCATCTAGGCTGTCATCCTATGGATTAAAAACCTTTGATGTTTTCCGCTTCTAGCTCCGAGAAGTACTTCACAGTCTTCACTTTCAGTTCTTGTTGAGCTGGCTCGTCACATACGATCACTGCTTTAGGGTGAAGTTGAAGTGCAGAAACCGTCCATAGGTGGTTTACACAACCTTCTACTGCTGCTTCAAGTGCTTGAGCTTTGTTATGACCTGTTACCAGAATCATCACTTCTTCTGCGTCTAGCAGTGTACCCACACCGATAGTCAGTGCGTATTTAGGCACTTGGTTGATATCGCCGTCAAAGAAGCGAGAGTTCGCAATGCGAGTGTCTTCAGTCAGTGTTTTGATGCGAGTACGAGAAGATAGAGATGACGCTGGCTCGTTGAACGCGATGTGACCGTCGTTACCCACGCCGCCCATGAACAGGTTGATCTTGCCGTAAGACTTAATTTTGTCTTCGTAACGCTTACATTCTGCGTCGTGATCGTCAGTGTTACCGTTCAGTAGGTTGATGTTTTCTTCTTGGATATCAATGTGATTAAAGAAGTTGTTGTACATGAACGAGCGGTAAGACTCTGGGTGATCTGCAGGGATGCCAATGTACTCATCCATGTTGAAAGTCACGACGTTTTTGAAGCTCACTTCGCCGGCTTGGTAAAGCTCGATTAGGGCTTTGTAGGTTGCTAGAGGAGTGCCACCAGTTGGTAGACCCAGAACGAATGGACGCTCAGCAGTAGGTTTAAAGTCGTTGATACGCTTAGCGATATGCGCAGCTGCCCACTTACCTACTTGTGCTGCTCGAGTTAACGGGATAAGTCTCATTTTGTGCCCCTAGTTATTGGAATTTACGATGTACCGAAACATTAATTCGCATTATAAAATAAGTAATGACGAACTGCTATTGTTTTAGGTCAAAATTTTGCTTTTTCTTTAACCAGTGTTGATTTTATCGACTGTTTTTATATCTAAATGCTTTTATAAGCCGATTTTTTACAAAGAAATTGCATTATGAAACTGACGAATTGATAGATAAAATTTATGATCTAAATTAAGTTCTGTCTTCGCACTTAACCTTGTTTTTTAACAACCTACAGAGTGTGAAACCGCACACGAACTTCAAATATTATGGGATGGACATGGCACGACGCTCATTCCTTAACCATAATTGAAATGTGTAAACCAGTGAGGAATTCGGTATGAAAAATGAGTTAGATCCGAGCAAAGTACTACAGGCTTACGAATGTGTGATGAACAACGGTACACCAACCGAATTTGGCAAAATGTATGAAGGTGTAGAAGCGTTTTCCGATTACGACGGGTACAACGTTTTCTTACGAGGGAATGGTGTTGAGCTAAAGGTTGGCTTCCACAATACCTATCAATTGGAGTACGACCAAGAGCACTTGAAAGAGAGCTTTTTGAAAAAGATCGCGATGCTTGCCAAGTAGACTAGCACTAAATACTAAAAAAGCCCTTGGGAGAACGCGCCCTTGGGCTTTAGGAGAAGAAATGAGCTTGTTTTGCTCGCTCAGTCAAACCAAACGAGCTTTCGCCTATTACCTACTGCTAGAAAAAGGCGAGAATTAGTTTATTTGGTTATTAATCGTCTTCGACCAAACTCTCTTCAATGTAATCTTCTGTCGCGTCAGGCTTATTACGACCATTTAGCGTGTGGAAGCGCTTGCGACCACGAGCAAGTTGGGTGTACTTTAGCCACGTACGCTCAAGTTTTGTTTTTGCTTTGCCTGGGTTTTCTAGCACCTTGATGAAGTGTTTCTCTTCGCTATTTTCAGGTGTTAATTCGCCTGACTCTAAGCCAAGCATAGTATCCCCATAAATTGTTAGGATTTCCTCTTCCGAGAGAGTAAAATCGCCAGACTTTGCAAAGCCGCGTGGGAATTTTACGTTGTCGTAAAAACGTTTTTTGCCATGACGGAATTCAGTGTCAGACATGTCAACAGCCTCTGTAACCGTTATTGATGAATGTAGTGAACTACGGCGAAAATTAGGCGTAAAGCTAACAAAAGAAAAACAAAACTTTTTTGTCGTCATGATTTTAATTAGTTGTTAATCTGGTTTTATATTAACCAGGAGATGGTTTATGGATGTAAAAGTCTTTCGAACATTTTTAGAGCTGGCAAGGGTTCGTCACTTCGGACGCGCCGCTGAGAATCTTTATATTACCCAAGCTGCAGTGAGCGCACGTATCAAACAATTGGAAAGTTACTTCGATACGCAATTGTTTATTCGTGATCGAAATAACATAAAGTTGACCTCTGCAGGTGAGCGCTTAATCAGTTATGCAGAGGTGATGGTCACCACATTGCAACAAGCGAAGCTAGAGTTATCGCTTGAAGATGGCAAAGCGCTGCAATTAACGTTAGGCGGTACGCCAAATATTTGGGACGCTTACTTGCAGAACTGTTTAAGTGTCGTCACTGATTCATTTGGAGGCTATGGCTTCATGGCAGAAGTGATGGGGCGGGAAATGCTCAGTCGCAGCTTGCTAGAGCGCACGTTAGATATGGCATTTGCGTTCGACCAAATCAAAGCTGATGAGCTTAACTGCAAAAAAGTGGCCGATGTTGTTCTCGTTCTGGTATCGACTGAGAAAGACTCTTTAGACACCGTTTTTGAAAACAAATACGTGTATGTGGATTGGGGAACGCGCTTCTCATCAGAACATTCTGAACGTCACCCTAAGATCCCGGCTCCGTATCTGCGCACGTCAACGGCGCGCATTGCATTGGACTTTATTTTAGAGAAGGGCGGTGCCGCTTACTTACCCATCTCTCTGGTAGAGCCCTTTATCGCCAATGGGCAGCTTCACAAGGTGTCTGGCGTAGAAGATTGGTATCGCCCTATCTATTTGAGCTATCGTAAAGCTAGCTCGTCGGTAGACGCGATTAAGCAAGTGGAAGAAATTGTCAAAGAGATTGATCCACTGACGGCTTACAGTTTTCAGCAAATTGGTTCCGGCACTTCCGACGAATAGCGTTGAGTGAAAAGTCAGAGAAATTAAAAAGCCGCCTTGGAAAATCCAGGCGGCTTTCTTTTTATCTCGATGAATCGATAGTTATGGCAAGTCAAATAGCAGGGCGGTTGTGCTCTCGTTTGATGTATTGCGTAAAACAACCTTACTTTGCTGTTCGACCTTCGCGCCGTCGCCCGCCGTCAAGGTGGTATTGTCGATGCTAAGGCTTCCCGTTACTTGGTGAACGAATAAGTTTCTACCCGATTCTATCTCAAAGTTAAGTTCGCTATTTGGTTCAAGAATTAACTGATGTAATGTGGCATCTTGCTTAATAAGTAGCGTACCGTTTTCTCCTGTTGGAGTCGCGATGGTTGTTAATCCAGGCGTGCGACCAAAGTCTTTTTGCTGATAACCTGGTTTGGTTCCAAATGTATTTGGCTGAATCCAAATCTGTAGAAAGCGCAGCGTATCTTGGTTCGACGCATTGTACTCACTGTGGTAAATCCCTTTCCCTGCCGACATGAGTTGGAATTCCCCGGCGGGTAATGTTTTCACGTTACCTTCGCTGTCTTTGTGCGCGATAACACCTTCCAGCACATAGCTGATGATCTCCATATCACGATGGCCATGTGTATCAAAACCTGCGCCAGGTTGGACTACATCGTCATTGATGACTCTCAGCTCAGAAAAGCCCATATGTTGTGGATCGTAATAGCTACCGAAAGAAAACGTATGTTTGCTATCAAGCCAGCCAAAGTTTGCTCGACCTCGGTCTGCTGCATGTCTTACCGTAATCATAGAGCCTCCTTAAGAGAGCTTTTTGTTTAAGAAGTTATCTAATGCTGCTTTACCTGCGCCAGAAAACGCCAGTGAAACACTTGCTGCCAGTAAAGCTAAGCCAAACTCGTAACCGTTGTTTGCCATGAACAAACCGTTTTCAAAGTGGACGGAGAATATCGCTACCACCATCGTGAACGCTAAAGCAACGGCTGCTGGGCGAGTTAGCAGGCCAAGCAAGATGAACAAGCCGCCAAAGAACTCTGCGCTGCCAGCAAGGAATGCCATTAGCACGCCAGGACCTAAACCGATGGATGCCATCCACTGACCTGTACCTTCTAACCCATAGCCACCAAACCAACCAAACAGTTTTTGTGCGCCGTGCGCCATAAAGATAATGCCGATTGGAATGCGAAGTGATAGTGCGCTGTAACCTGCGTTTGAAGTGGTGATTTTCTGTAATAGTGCTTTCATGATTCTGTCCTCTGACTCTTTTCAATGAGTGGGAAGCGTGTGCTCCCGTGCTGTTGAGAACAGTTTAGGTGGCGGTGAGAATAAAAATAACGGGAGTATTTTGATAAACTCGTTCTAAAAAATTGAATAATGGATTTTTGTTATTTTTAATCAGTTGCTTGAGTGTTTTTTATGAGTTTTTTTATGCCAGTTTTGTCGTGTTTTAAATCAGGTTCCATCATTATTTTCGATAAACATTTTTGCTGTTAAACAAAAAAAAGAGCACAGGTTGCTGTGCTCTATTGCTTTCGCTATTAACAAGGGAGAAAGGTGTGTTAAAGAAAACCGTCAGAGGTTCATTAAGCTCTCTAGTGACTCCTCTACATTGTTGTAGTGATAGGTTCGAATATTACGCCCATCCGTGGCATTAATTTGAATTTCTGAGATCTCGTTATCTGAGTCTCGTTCGATAATTCCAATTGAATGATCTACGGATTTACTGGTAATAACCTTTTGGTTTCTTAGTACAATTACGCAAGTGTGTAAGTCCATGCCAATTCCCTTTAGCCGACGTTGTTGTGATGTTCTGAATCTAACTTTAGTGTACAAAAGCGCTAATGCCAATAAATCTCAATATTGAGTTCCGAAAATGGCTAATTGTAGACGCTTAAGCAAGCTACAATAACATTATATTGAACGATGCCTATGAACAATAAATGACAAAAGGCATGAGCAAGGAAAGCACTATGTTTATTCACCCCCATACCTCACTGACTTTCGAGCAGTGTCATAAGGCGCGAGTCGCGCGAGACAGCCGCTTTGATGGGCGATTTTATGTGGCTGTGAAAACAACGGGGATCTTTTGTCGCCCAATTTGTCCGGCTAATTTACCTAAAGAAGAAAATGTAGAGTACTTCACCGATAAAGCGCAAGCTCTCCAAGCGGGGTACCGTCCTTGTTTGCGTTGTCGACCTGATAGCGCGCCGGGTTCTTGGGCATGGAAAGGCGTAGAAACGACCTTTCAACGAGCAATTTCGTTAATTGATCGAGGGGAGTTGCATCACCACTCGGTGTCTGAGCTAGCAGAGCGTGTTGGGATTTCGGATCGCTACTTACGTATGTTGTTTGAGCAGTATCTAGGCATGTCACCCAAGCAGTATGCGCAATATCAACAATTAATGTTCGCCAAACAGTTACTTCATTCCAGTTCTATGTCGGTCACGGAAGTAGGCTTTGCCGCCGGTTTTAATAGTACACGCCGCTTTAACGATGCTTTCCAAAAGTTTCTCAAACTGACGCCTTCTCAAGTCCGTCGCAAAGAGTTTGACGGTATGGGTAGCAATCGAATTGCCTTGCCTTATCGAGGTGAATTGAATTGGCAGCACATGTTGGACTTCTACCGTTTACGAGCGATTGAGGGGGTTGAGCTGGTGAGTGATGAGAGTTATCAGCGCAACGTTTGTCTGGATACCAGTAAAGCGTGGTTTAAAGCAACCAAAGGTGAAGGGTACCTAGAGCTAGCGTTTGAAATTGAAGACGTAACGAAGCTGCAAAACTTGGTGTCTGACATTCGTCGTATGTTCGATCTTGACGCCGATATTTGTACTGTTGAGCAGCATTTGGATTATGTTGCTCCCGGGCTCGTGTCGAGTAAAGGTATTCGGATTCCTGGTGTATGGAATGCATGGGAGGCTGGAGTTCGAGCGATTTTAGGCCAACAAGTGTCGGTTAAAGCGGCGATTGGTCAACTTAACTTATTGGTGACCACACTTAGTGGAGAGTCAGAAAAACGCTTTTTCCCGACACCAGATGCGATAGCTAATACCGACGTGAGCTTTTTGCGCATGCCGCAAAGCCGTAAAGAGACGCTAGTGCGCTTCGCCCAGTTCATGCAGGACAACTCAGAAACCGACCCCCAGCAGTGGCTAGCTTTGAAAGGCATTGGACCTTGGACAGTCAGTTATGCTCAACTGCGAGGGCAATCTCAACCCGATTGCTTTTTAGATAAAGACTTGGTGGTGAAAAAGGCGATGCAGCGTTACCCATCACTGAATATGCACACTGCGGCCCCTTGGGGAAGCTACGCGACGTTTCACTTATGGAATCAATCATGAAAACATTTTATACCGAAATGCCGAGCCCATTAGGAACGGTGACCATCCAATCTAACGCAGAGGGCTTGCTTGGCATTTGGTTTGAAACATGCACCACTAAGCCGAGTGAACTGGGAGCGCGAGACGATCAACACCCGATTTTGCGCCAAGCTGTTACCCAGTTGAATGAATACTTTTCTGGCCTACGCAATGAATTTGAGCTGCCTTTGGCGGCTACAGGCACGGATTTTCAAAATCAAGTTTGGCAGGCACTAACGACCATTCCATACGGCGAGACGTGGAGCTATCAAGATCTCGCCAACGCGATTGGCAACCCTAAAGCTGTGCGCGCTGTTGGGTTGGCAAACGGAAAAAATCCTATTTCTATCGTGGTGCCTTGTCATCGCGTTATTGGCAAAAGCGGTAAATTGACAGGGTATGCTGGTGGAGTAGAGCGCAAGCAACGTTTACTTGCGTTGGAGCAAGGTACACCGCTTTAAGTGAGGCGATTTAAGCGTGCTACACAGGGGAAACGATAGTGTAGAGTTTCATATTCGTTATACGAATAGAAAAAGGATAATAAGGACATGCCTTTCAAAACGGATTTTGATGCATTCATGAGTGAGTGTTGGCAGCATCACGAAACACAGCCCGAACAAACTTATGCTCAATTGGAAACGGCTCTGAGTGAGGTGGAAAACGTTAACCACATCGAGCGAATATTCGCATTGATGCTGCACACCGCGATTGGGCACCTCCAGCGTCCAGAACCGTTTCTTGTTTGTTTAGAGCGCTTTGATGAACGCAAGGTTGCCGAGAGTTCGGCATTGCAACGCAATATTGCCGTTGCGCGCTACTTCGTAGATGGCACTGTCAATATGGAATTATTGGAAGAGCAAGACCAACGACGAGTTTACGCTCTGATTTCGAATGAACTTTCTGCGCTTGCTCAGCTTGAACTGGCGAGCCAATGGCTGGCGAAAGCCGCGCTAGGTATGACACCACAAGATGCTGAAGGGCCGCTAGCGCGCTCTATCGCAATCACAGCAAACAACTTGGCGTGCCAGTATGAAGCGCTGGCTGAGCGCACGGATGTGGAAAAATCGAGGATGCTAGAAGCGGCGAAGCTCGCGTTGGATTACTGGAAAGTGGCGGGTGGTTGGATGCAAGAAGAACGTGCTGAGTATCGCTTAGCGATGAGTTTACTCAAAGCGGGTGAAGCCGGACAAGCCAAGCAGCATGCCGAGCGCTGCGAAGCCATTTGTCAGCAAAATGGTGGTGACGCGTTTGAGCTGTTCCATGCGCATGATTTGCTGATGCAAGTGCACTTCCATCTTAGCCAGAAATATAAAGCTCAAGTGGATGTGGGGATGCAGCAATACTGCACAACGAGTTCGTTGACATGATCTCAACGTTGAATAAAAAAGCCCCGAGCGAATGGCTCGGGGCTCATATTTTGTAAGTTCACTCATTACACGATGTTGATTAAGCTATTTGCGCTTTTGCCTGGTATCGTCCTGGTTTATGGTTCATCGCCAAAATCAAGTTTGTCGCCACGGCACCTAGGACGGATAGAGCGATAAGGTGCACATCCACAATGAACAGCGACATCACTACGATGGCACAATCGAGTGCCATCTGAACTTTACCTGCTCGAATCCCAAAACGTTCCTGAAGGTACAACGCTAAAATGTTAAAACCGCCTAAACTCATCTTGTGGCGGAAAATCACCAACATACCTATTCCAATTAACCCACCACCTAGAAGTGCTGCATAGAAAGGTTCGATTCGTGAAATTTCAATCACATGGTGCAGATGATCGACCGCAAAAGAAACAATCGAGACCGCAATGAAGGTATTAATGGTGAAGCGCCATCCCATGCGCATTACAGACAAAATATAAAAAGGGAGGTTGAGAGCGAAAAATATCTGACCAAAGCTGAAGTCACTCACTTTGGTAAGGAAGATCGCCAAACCAGCCGTACCGCCGGTGAGCAATCCTACTTTGCTGAAAAATATTACCCCAAGCGACACTAACGCACTGCCGAGCGTCAGAGCCAAGAGGTTCTCTCTTAGGCTATGATCTTTATCCATAAAATTTTTTTCCTTGGTTTAAAAACCTCGCCGGAGACAACACGTCCATCCAACGAGATAAACAGTTGCCAAAATAGCAACTAACAAATCGGCCAATAAAATGTCGCGAAAAGTGATGAATGTCGAGTTTTTGGACAAGATTGTGCTGATGCTAGCCTGTTTAACATAATGTACACAGGTAGAAACACAACAAGGAAAAGTTATGATTAAGAAAGTCGGCACTACCCAAATCAACGCATTACATCGACTGAGTTGTCACTGCGGAAAAGTTGAGCTGGAACTTGCATTACCTAATGGTATTGAGAAGCCGAGACGATGTGATTGCTCCATGTGTCGACGTCGCGGCGCGATTGTGGCATCTGTGCCTCTGAATGGTATTCGTATCGTGCAAGGCGAAGACGTTTTGAAGCTGTATCAATTTAACACTCGCACAGCGAAGCACTTTTTCTGTGGCGAATGTGGTATTTATACGCACCATCAGCGTCGCTCTGACCCGAGTGAGTACGGCTATAATGTCGGCTGTTTAGAGGGCGTCAACCCATATGAATTGGGAACTATCGAAGTGATGGATGGCGTTAACCATCCATCCGACCGTTAGGTTGCATTGCAAGTTAAGTGACTAATTCTAGGTGCTTTTAAGTAAATAAACCGCTATTCATCCACAAGTGTACCGCAATACTGGCAGCATAACCCAAGGCGATGACGGGAGCCCATTTTAGGTGGCCAAAGAAGGTATATTGACCACGCGCGGCTCCCATTAATGCGACACCAGCAGCAGAGCCAATTGAAAGCAAGCTGCCCCCCACACCCGCAGTCAATGTGACAAGTAACCAGTTCCCCATCGACATGCTTGGTTCCATGGTCAGTACAGCAAACATAACCGGAATGTTATCGACGATGGCAGACAGAACACCAACCATCACGTTGGCCCAGACAGGGTTCCATTGGTTGTACATGACGTTTGAAACCAGTTCGAGATAGCCAAGTAAGCTCAAACCGCCGACACACATCACTACGCCGTAGAAGAACAGCAAGGTATCCCATTCTGCGCGAGATACACGGTGGAACACGTCAAACGGAACGACTGAACCTAAGCGTTTTAATGCGTGATCGTCGCCATTGGCAATTGCCATGGCCGCTTTTTTTGCCAAGGAATGTTTGAGTGTTTGGCGTAAGAAGTAGCCGAAAAATTGTAAGTAGGCCAAGCCCATCATCATGCCCATAACGGGTGGGAAGTGCAGCAAAGCGTGGAAAGAGACTGCGGTGGCAATCGTCAGAATGAATAGTGCGACAATACGTCTCGCGCCGCGTTTCAGTTCTACGTGTTGGTGAATCGTATTCGGTTTGGTGTTTGGAACAAAGAGTGACATCAAAAATGCAGGAACCAAGTAGTTCACCAGTGACGGGACGAATAACGGGATGAATTCAGCAAAGCTGACATGCCCGGCTTGCCACACCATCAGGGTCGTAATGTCACCAAATGGGCTGAATGCACCGCCAGCGTTGGCAGCGATAACAATGTTGATACAGGCAAGATTCACGAATCTAGGATTATCACCAGAGACTTTCATCACCACAGCGCACATCAAGAGGGCTGTGGTTAAGTTATCGGCAATCGGTGAAATAATAAAGGCGAGAAACCCTGTCAGCCAAAACAGCTTTTTGAAGCCAAAGCCTTTGCCGACCATCCACGCCTGTAAGGCATCGAAGAGTTTGCGCTCTTCCATAGCATTGATGTAAGTCATCGCTACTAATAAAAACAGCAGCAGTTCCGCGTATTCCAACAAGTTGTGTTCTAGTGCGGATTTGGCGATTTCTGGCTGGTTGTGTTGAGCAAAGGTGTAGCCAATCAGAATCCAAATTAACCCTGCAGCGAGCAGCACAGGCTTGGATTTTCTCATTTTCAGATACTCTTCCAACATAACCAGTATGTAAGCAATCGAAAAGATAATGAGAGCCGCGTAACCGACACCAGAATTAACAAGGTTCAGTTCATTGGTGGGGGCAGCAAAGGTGGCGCTAGAGAACAACAAACAGCAGAAAGCTACAATTGGATAGATTGGCATAGACATTTCTCCTTTGTCTGGTTGGAGAAATATTAGCCACAAATTAATGAGTTAGTTGTGAGAGAGCTCGAATTAACAGTAGGAGTTAGGAAATGATAGTGTGCGCCACTATTTTCTGAGTGACGCAATGCTTGCTGCGCCAAATAAAACCACAGCGGCATACAAACCGTAAGTTAACCAATGGCTAATCTCTAAAAAAGGAACGAGTCCTTGACCTGCCCACATACAGCCTCCGTTTAATGAGCAATGTTGTAATAGTCGAGCCAATTTAAAGGAAATGAACAATGTTTTTTGTGAGTGACGGCAAATTCTGAAGGATTAGAAAGTCAAAAATTGGTCAGTGAGAGAGAAATCTCATTTTTAACTGGCTAGCTCTAACCCTTTTGAGCTAGAGCTAGCTATATCGAGCGCTGAATGGATTTAGCGCAGCAGCCATTTTCTCAACGGCGAAGCCTCAATTGCTTTCACAAGTATTATGGTTGCGACAATCGTTGCAGGATAAATAAATGCGTCTTTCGCGAGGTGTTGCAACCCGATAAATCCAGCGACATTCATCATTATAATTATCACAAGCAGATGGCTAACATAAATGCCTAACACGCTAGGAGATAGTTTGAATACCCAAGGCATATCGCCAAAATGTGGGTGGACTAAGAGCCACATGAAGACACCCACGGCCCAGATAACAGTACCAAACAGGAAGTCGTGAGAATTAAAAGCGACCTCGTGTTGCATTAGCCAATAAGCCTCACCAAAATGCAGCGCCGTACCAAGAAGAATGCATCGAATCGTATTGTTTCGCGACCATCGCCACTGCTCTTCTCGTGCTAGATAACCCAGTGTTACCAGCAACGTACTGAAAAACGGCCCATTACGAGTAAAGAAAGGCGCTGGCAGATCGGTAATGGTCAAATAACTGCCAGCAAACACGCCGTATATGTATAGCAATACAGCGGTTGGCAGTACCAATTGAGCCATATTGATATGCACGAGGAAGGCAATTAAGGCAACGGCAATGACCAGAGCTGGAATAAACCACAGGTGAACGAGCCCGCCTTCGACGAGTGAATTGAGCGGGGTCGACATTAAGTAGCCCCAGTAGCCCTGCCTTTCGGCGAGATACCCCGCCTCAGCGACAGTTTGCCACTGGAATGGCATCAATAAACTGAGCACGCTCCAAATGAGCCAAACCTTCATCAGTGGTTTGGCGTAGTTTTTTAGTGTTTCGATAGGTGCGCGGCTTAGCTTGGGCTGGATAAGATAACCAGAAATGAGAAAAAACAGTGGCACAGCAAAACGAGCCAATTGGTTGAGCATATAGCCAACCCACGGTATTCCATCCCATTGCCAGTATGTCAGGGCCATCTGGCAGTGCAATCCTATAATTGCAAACATCGCAATAATACGCGCAAACTCTAAGCTGGCTATTTTTTGTTTCTTTGCCATTACATTACTTACCTAAATAAAAAAACTTAGGTGAAAGTAGCAGGTTGTGGCTGAATTAATGCGTGAAAAAGTCAACAGACTCGCGCTTACACTGAAGCTGTGTTTAAATTTAAGACTTACTTCAAACTTCTTAATTATTAACCCATTAACCAACTCAATACGTGATTAGCGAGTCGAAAATGACACTAATGTATGGTTAGACCAGTTAACTCTAGATTGCAAAAAAGAACGATCGTGCTAAAAATAAGATTATGCAAAAAGGAAAAGTGACAAAAGAGTTTATTCTGCAACGGGCTTTTGAGATTGCCAGCGAAGACGGATTAGAAAGTCTTACGATTGGTGAGTTAGCCAAGCAATGCGGTATGTCGAAAAGTGGTCTGTTTGCCCACTTCAATTCGAAGTTGAATTTACAACTATCGGTATTGGAGCACGCCAATAAAGTGTTCGCTGCTCGGGTTATTGAGCCTGTTCGTGAAGCAGGGGATGGCAATATCGAACGTAAAATTCGAGGGTTGCTCGATTCTTGGATGACTTGGAACCACGCATTTCAAGGAAGTTGTATGTTTCTAGACGCTTGGAATGACACGGCAGATAAAGATTGCCCACTTCAGGCCGGACTGCGTAAATCCATAGACACTTGGCTGAGCTACTTGGAGATCCAAATAACGAAAGGCAAAGAGAAGCAAGAATTTGCAGCAGACTTAGATACACGCCAAGCAACGTTTGATTTATACGGTCTTTATTTGAGTGCGCATGTTTTTTACTCAATTAAAGGTGAGGAAGAAAGCTTGCGCCTGTTTTGGCAAGGGATCGACAACTTATTTTCTCGCTGGAAAGGCTGATACCAGTTATTCGCTTTCCAGATTTGTAGACATAAAATCATAAAGAGCGGCTGAGTTCGCTCTTTCTTATCAGCATAAAAAGCACGACCGTTCTATTTTTTGTGCGTGGCTGATAGTTAAGGACATAATCATGAGTGAAAAAATTTACTTTAATACATCGCAACGTTTCAGTATTAAGCGCAGTTTGGTGAACATTAGTACTCGGTTACACCACACACTTGCCCCGTCACATGCAAAGAATACCGCGCGTAAGTTGCTCCTGACACCTGCTCGCACAGCACCTAAAAACACCGAACCTCAAGGACTTGCCAAGGGTGAAATTAAAGGGCATGCAGGCATTATCAAAACCTACACTTTGGGCTCTGGACCTATTTGGGTGCTAACTCATGGTTGGTCTGGCACCGCAAGTCAGTTTTATCCGTTGATGGAACATATTGCGTCGAAAGGGTTCACCGCTTTGGCATACGATCATCCAGCACATGGTGAGAGTGAAGGGCAGTATGGGCACATTCCGGGTTTTGTCAAAGGGTTAGAAGATGTGTTAGATACGGTAGACGATATTGTTGGTCTAGTTGGGCACAGCATGGGCACCGCTTCTGCTCTTGAGTGCAGACATAGCAAATTAGAAAACAAGCCTTTACTGCTTATTGCACCGGTATTGAATTACGTAGAGAACCTATTCGGTAGCATTGCGCGTTCAGGTTATTCGATGAAGCTTTTTAATGCTGTGGTTTCAGAAGTTGAAGATCAATTTGGTTACCCATTACAGTCAATTGATCCGCTGAAGCGTTTGGCTGAGCGCTCGTCTCCAGCCATCATTGTTCATGATGAGCAGGATAAGTTCACTAAGTACAGTATTTCTGCACAAGCCGCTGAAGAGATTGAAAATGTTGAGTTAGTGACAACGCAAGGTCAAGGCCATGGCCGAGTGATGAAGTGTGGACAAGTCTTCAGTAGTTTTGACCGTTTACTCGATCGTGCTTGGTAATCTTCATGCTTGCTAATTGGCTCGGTCCGTTTTGGGCTAATTCGATTTGAAAGTAATACCTCGGATTGTTTTTCGTCTATGGTATCGCTTTTCTCGTTATGAGATAAAAACAAAAAAGGACAGCCGAAGCTGTCCTTTGATCGTTAACTTTACAGAAAGTCTGCAAGGTTGGGCTTAGTTACAGTTAGCTACGCCAACTTCTTTCCAAACGCCCCATTCGCCAGATTGGCTAGGATCGTCACCCTGAGTCCACCATTTCGCTTCCCAAGTTTTACCTGCATGAGTGACTTGGTTGCCGCCAGTGTACACTGCGCTTGCATCCCATGCGTTGTCACAGGTACCAGGGTTTGGATCGGTTGTATGCTGTGCAACAACAACAGTTGCGCTTGCCGTTGAAGACGCTTTGCCGTCGCTCACACTTACGGTAAAGCTTAGGCTAGTGTCTTGCGGGTATTCAGCAGCAGTGAAAGTTACTTTAGAACCTTCAACCGTTGCGTTCAAACCTTGAGGAAGCGTCCAGTTGAAAGTAAGAGTATCGTTGTCTGCATCGCTAGAGGCTGACGCATCTACAACCACAACGTCACCAGCGTTTGCTGTTGCTGGAGCAACAACTTGCGCTACTGGCGCATTGTTCGCTGGGTCAACCACACCTGCTGGCTTCACAGTTACTACAACAAGGTCAGATGCCGTTGCACCTTCGTTGTCAGTCACTGTCAGCTTGAAAGTTAATTGCTCCTCAACAGTAACCTCTGCTGCATCAAAGCTTGCTTTCTCTGTGTCTGCGCCTGCTAGTACCACTGCTGTACCAGATACTTGTTCCCACGCGTAACTCGCGATAGTACCGTCAGAGTCTTTCGATAGGCTACCATCTAGAACCACACTTGCTGGGCCAGTTACAGATTGATCTGCGCCAGCAGCTGCGGTTGGTTTACGGTTTGGTTGAGGAACTACACCGCCAGCCATACCTTCGTGCATTGCGTTGAGAATGTCGCCGTTATCCGCGTCGATTTCCCAAGAGAATAGACCCGCTAGACCTAGAGACTTAGCGTAGCTACCTTTTGCTAGCACTGAGCGATGGTCATCAAATGTGATCAACTCACCCGTTGTGCGGTTCCACACCCATGGTGCTTCTGCTTGTGCATCATAGCCGTACTCGAAGCCGTTGATGCCAGTGTTGTTGGCACCTAGCATAAATGACTTAATGCCTTTGTAGTCGATTACGCCATCTTCCCAAACACCTTGCGCTGTGCTGCCCTTCAGTTTACCTGTTGCAGTACCTGTCATTGGGTCATTTGGATCGGTTAGCGTATCTGGAGTTACGCCTTCCCAGCCACGACCGTACATTGCTGTACCAAGTACTAGCTTGTTCGCAGGAACGCCTTGAGCAAGAAGAAGCTGGATGCCGTTATCTGCTGTGTAAGCAGGACCTTTGTACGGTTCGCCGTTCTCATCAAGGCCACTACCGTCACACTGACCAGGGCGCATGAATGAACCACAGTAAAGCGCAGTTTGGTGACCAGGAACGTTGTTCCAACCGCCATAGAAGTCGTAAGTCATCGCGAAGATGTAGTCCATGTATTGAACCGCATCTGCATAGTCTACGTCTTCAATCTTGTCGTAACCGACACCGATAGCTGACGTTAGCTCGTAAGTACGGCCTGTCTCAGCTTCTAATTCATCAAGCATTACGCGCAATTCACGCATCAGTGCGATGTAAGCAGGGCCATCGTTTACAGGGTCGCCCTTATCCGCGGCTGCACCGCCGCCACCTGGGAATTCCCAGTCGATATCAACACCGTCGTAGAATTTCCAAGTTTTCAGGAACTTCTTAACCGATGCGACGAATGTGTCTCGGTTTTTCTTGTCTACGAAATCGAAGAATGGGTCAGACAGCGTCCAGCCACCGATAGATGGGATGATTTTTAGATCAGGGTTACGTTGTTTCAATGCCATTAGCATTGCGTAGTTACCCTTGATAGGTGTGCTGTATTCATGACCAGCTTGTGGGAAGCTCTTCTGATAAGCGGCCCAAGGGTCGTGGATCACGACTTCGTAGTCAGGCACGCCTGTACAAGCGGTTTGTAGTGCATTGAAACTGTTGCCGCCAACAGACTTCACAGACTCATTTGGGCCACAAATTGGGATAAAACCGTAAAGGATGTGAGTCAAGTTGTCGACTGGCATGTTATCGACCGTGTAGTCACGACCATAGATGCCCCACTCAACAAAATACGTACCCATCACGACGCTTGGATCGGTATTGTACGTTTTGTTGTTTGGATCAACATTCATCGTCAGTGGCTTCAAGTGAGAACCATCGGTATCTGCAATCGTGATTTCAGCTGGTGCGCTTTTCGCACAACCTGTCGCATCACACGCCTCGATTTCCATTTGGTATAGGCCGCCCTGACCATATTCAAATGTCGCTGTTGTTTGGCTACCAGTGATTGGGCCGGTTGCTACTTTTGCACCATCAAAATAGACGTTGTAAGTATCACCTGGCGTGCCACTCCACTGGTTAAACTTAACAGTGATCTTCGCTTGCTCATGGTATTTCACCATGTCGTAGTAGCCTGACGTGGTTTCCATCGCGAGTTCAATTTTAGAAAACTGAAGGTTGTTGGAACCGTACATATCGATACTTGGTGCGGTTGGAGCCGCAACTGCAGCACCTGATAGTGCTAAAGCAACGCCAGCTGCACATAGGTTAAATCGAATCATAACTTCTCTCTCAATCCTTGGATTCATGTTCTACCTAGAACATAGGCTGCTCTTGCACCAGATAAGATGATTGGATTTACTCCATGTGCAAAAGCATCACACTCAGCATTTCAGAGAGTTTTTTTTCGTCAAAAAAAATTAAGACGGTTTTCGAGGCACTTGAGAGAACTTAACTAAAACTCGCACTCTGTTACACAGAAAGTGTCAGACTGAGTCAATAATTTATAAAATCTCAGCAGAAACTAAAATTATTGTTTACTCAGTAGCGAGTGTGATAAATGCGATGAATACCTTATTTCATTGTTTATTAAGGTTTTGTTTCATCGAAGTAGAAAGATAATTGAAAGGAGAAATAGCCGTGAAGACGTGCTAGTCACGGCTGAAATGTTCACTTAATGCAGCGCGACGTTTTGAAGCCGCTCCGGTTTCTGAGCCTTGAACGGTATGCTCAAATCCCTTACGGATGAATCGTTGGTCTGGAATAAGAGGCTCAATACGGCGAATCTGAGGTGAAAGGTGAGAGCCCGAGATCTGGTACGCGGTTTTTCCTAATCCAGTGTTCAACGTGATGACCTTTCCATCGAATTCAAATTCTGTCGTGATGAGTCGATGGTTTCGATATACCCCATCCTCTGTGAAAGTCAGACGTTCTGTTTGGTAGGGTGGCGCGCCGATCTCAATCCACTCGCCGTAGACTTTTTCCGGGTCAATATGGTCTTGATAGGATAGGTGGATTTGATAGCTGAAAAACGCCAAAAGACCCACCCCGAAAACGGCAAATGCGCTTTTGAGGGCTTTGGATTGGTGGCGAGCCCAAAATGAAAGTTTTGGTTCCTGTCTTGTTTTCCGCCTTCGGCGAGCTGAGTCCGTCATTGGTCTACTTTTCTTCCCTTTTTTAATATGGTGGAAACCTTCCTTCTCAAAAACAAACAATCCCGCCATTAAGACTAAGAAATTATGATCTAATGTCCACTTTTACATTCAGATACACTCTTATTGATGATTTTATTGATTGCTAGCGTTAACTAATTCACCGACTTTATCTCACTAATTACGTCGTCTGGTTAAGCCTAGAAAAAGGTGGCCTCGCTCAGTAGCAAAGGATGTGCTTTATAACGTTGAGCTTAATGACTTTCAGAGCTTGAGTAACAGGAAGAAACAAGGTAAAAAAGAGCGGACTTTTGATAAGGAAACCAATAATGAGTATTAAGGAAAACAGCTATTTTGCAGGTAGTGTAAAATCACTAGGCTTTAACCAGAATGATCAGGACGTTAGCGTTGGTGTAATGCTTCCTGGTGAATACACGTTCGGCACTCAAGCGCCTGAGCGTATGACGGTTGTAAAAGGTGCACTTGTGGTCAAGCGTGTCGGCGAAAGTGATTGGACGACTTACCAAAGTGGTGAGTTTTTTGAAGTGGAAGGGAACTCTTCATTTGAGCTTCAAGTGAAAGACGCGACTGCGTATTTATGTGAGTACTTCTAAAGCGTCCTTTTTGCCTGTAATAAAGCCACCTTCGGGTGGTTTTTTCGTCTATGTGCTTCACTTATAACGCATCTTTTGGTTATTTGGGTATATACTTAATAAAAATGTACCCATCGACCAGGGAGGAAGTGATGGCAGTACAACGCAAGCATTCTGATCTCCCTCCTCGTTACGAGGACAAAGATCTCACCAATGAGCAAAGACATCGTTTTACCGAGGTCGCCAATGCTGCCCATAAGAGACGTGAATTCTATCGACGTGCTCTAGGAAAAGGCTTAATGGGCAAAGTGAAGGACCGTGCGTTTAAAGGCCAATTCGGTCGCCAGCAAGATAAGCCGAGCAGAGTGCTGCAAGCTGTGTGGCTAATCGTATTTCTGGTGCTGGGGCTATGGGTGATGCATGTATTCGCTTAACCGTTAGCAAGCTTCTGACACAGCCGGCGTTTCAGAGGCTGACTTCTCTTCGGTATTGCAGTGCTCGTAATACGCGTATTGGTTTTTCCCTGTGTGTTTAGCCGCATACATTGCTTTATCTGCGCACCGAGTCAATTCAGATAAATCCTTCGCATCTTGTTTGTAGATAGCAGCGCCCACACTCATCGTTAACTCGTTAATCATATCGTAGCTTCGGTAGCCTTTTGGGAATAGATTCACAATACGCTTCAAAATGCTGTCTAGGTCACCTTTACTGTTTATGTCGTACAGCATGAGCACAAACTCGTCGCCCGCAAATCGAGCGATGGAGTAGTCGTGTTTGTCGGTTTTTCTGTCTTTATGGCGAACATTGTTTTTTAATCGAGTTGCAAAGGCTTGAAGCACTTGGTCACCAATATCGTGTCCGTAGGTGTCGTTAATATGTTTGAAGTTATCAATATCAAGGAAGACCAGAGCAGTGATACTGTCATCAGATGAATGGTTGATCTCATCGAGCTTTGCTCGCGCCCAAGTTTCAAAGCTCCAGCGGTTGGCAAGCCCTGTGAGTTGGTCAAAATACGCCAACTCTTCAATCCCTTCACGATAAAGTGTTTGAATGTAGTTGAGGACTTTTGTGTAGTAATACGAGAATGTGTGACACACAAATGCAGTTGCTATCAAGGTCAGCATAAATCGTCGTTCTATGATGTCACTGGCTGTTGGTAGCCGATCTAAAAAAACGACGCCAAAAAAGATCAGTAAGATATAGGTGCCACTAAACAGCAGACCGACTTTAAACTCATTGATCAGCACCAGAGTGGCGACAATAGGGTATAGCCATAGCAGTTTGCCTGAGGGGGCATCGTTATACAGAAGTAGCAATAACCCTTCGAACATCAAGACTGCACTCAGCCATAGGTCGGCATATTGATGATGTCGTTGAACCTTTATCACATAACTGATACCTAAACAGGCTAAGGCACACAGAGCATGGAAAAAGCTTAATCCCCAATTATCCTCAAACAATTGAGCAATGGAGCCATAAGTTAAACATGCCGCGGCGATACTGGAGCATAAAAAGACAATTTTCTTTTTTCTTGTTGAGCGGATATCCGCCATTTCCTCTAAGCGTGCTCCAGCCAATGTCGACATTACGTATCCTTGCTTAATTAACGTGTACGCTTATTCTAGGCGGTATTTTAGCGATGAATAGAACAACAAAGTTTCCAAATGTGATGTCAGTCATTTTTAGTATGGGCCTAGAAGTGTGGTTTGGTGAGAGTGCTCAAAGCGCAACAAAGGCTTATAAAGTTTTCCATGGCGGATCTTTATGGCTTCAGATGGTTCGATTAATAATTCAAAGTAATGCATTTCCACCGCCGTATTTGCAGGATCTATCCTGACTCAACTCTGTTGGGAGTCGCATGAATGGCACCTTCTACCTATTGAGCTCATTGTTCGTCAATCGACGATCTCTAAATTCCGGCAATGAGTTTTTCGTTGTGAAAAAGCATTAGAAATATTTTTCCGAAACAGAGCGAAATATTGTTGTCGTTGTGCCCAATATGCGACTAGAATCCGCGCTAAATCACGGCCTCATATCGAGCTTCATTCGAGTTACTCTTTTTCCAAACTGCTTCACACATTTTGTGAGGCAGTTTTTAGTTGTAGGAAAGGTTAAAAACATGCCTAAAAGCCAAAACATCAACCAACGAATGTCCATCGTGGCATTGGCTTGGCCGATTCTTGTCGAAATTTTGCTACGGACGGCTTTAGGAACCAGTGACGTGTTCATGCTGAGTGGCTACTCAGACAAAGCGGTATCCGCTGTTGGTGTGATCACGCAGATTACCTTTTTCTTAATCATCGTTTCGACGTTTGTCAGCAGCGGAACGGGGATTTTGATTGCCCAATACAACGGCGCTGGGCGCGAGCAAGAGTCTGTGAACGTCGGCGTTGCAAGTATTGCGCTGTCCGTGATTGTCGGTGCGTTCTTGAGTGTGATTGCCGTGCTTGGCGCGATATTCCTGCTCCCGTATTACGGTTTGGAGGCACAAGTCGAGCAATACGCACGTGAATATTTGCTGATCAGCGGAGCGATGACGTTCAACGTCACCATAGGCATAGTCTTTACGACCATTCTGCGTAGCCATGGCTATTCACGCTCTCCAATGGTGGTGAACTTGATCTCGGGTGTGTTCAACATCATTGGTAACTATATTGCGCTTTACCAGCCATTCGGTTTACCTGTGTATGGTGTGCAAGGTGTAGCAATAGCAACCGTCGTCAGCCAAGTCATCGGTACGTTAATGTTATGGTTTATTCTCGCTCGCAGCAGCATTGAACTACCAATGTCGACCATGAAACAAGTGCCCGCAGAAATTTACAAAAAGATCTTAAAAATCGGCGGTATGAACGCGGGTGAAGTGCTGTCTTACAACGTGGCGCAAATCTGCATTGTGTACTTTGTGGTGCAAATGGGGACGGCATCGTTGGCGGCTTTCACTTATGCGCAAAACATTGCCCGTTTCTCGTTTGCTTTCGCGTTGGCAATTGGTCAGGCAGCGCAAATTCAGACTGGTTACTACATCGGTAAAGGTTGGGTGAGCAGCATTTTAAAACGTGTACAAATCTACTTCTTAGTGGGATTTGTGGCATCAACGGCGGCAACCACACTGATTTACCTGTTTAGAGAAGAGATTCTGCGCGTATTTACCGATCAACCAGAAATACTCGCATTGGCAGGCTCGTTAGTCATGGGCTCAATTTTGCTCGAAGCCGGACGTGTGTTTAACCTGATTTTTATCGCGGGGCTCAAAGGCGCGGGTGACATCAAGTTCCCAGTGCAAATGGGGATTTTGAGTATGTGGGGACTAGGCGTGCTTTTCTCTTACATCTTTGGCATCCACTTGGGTTATGGCGTTTTAGGGGCTTGGATGGCAATCGCACTCGATGAATGGGTACGTGGTATCATCATGGCAAGGCGTTGGCGCTCTCAGGTGTGGACCAAGTTTAAGGTGAGCTAACGGTTTTCGGTATCGCGCATCACGCTTATTCTGTTGTTAGAAACCAAAAAAGGCACTGTTAGTCAGTGCCTTTTGTTATTTAAAATCTGGAAGACGTTAGAATTCGCACCCAGCTTTGAACACCATGCGCTCTTTACTGTATGGATGATCCAGCTCTAGCATCTCAGCATGCAGGTGTAAGCGATTCGCTTTTTCGCCGTATAAACCATCACCAACCATTGGCATGTTTAATCCCATATGATGAGCACTGTGTACACGTAGTTGGTGAGTTCGCCCGGTTTTCGGATACATGTATACCTTGCTGCGTCCATCTTTGACTTCAATCAGCTGCCAGTAGGTTTCTGCATGTTTCCCGTGTTCAAAACACACCAGTTGACGTGGGCGGTCATCTGGGTCACCACGCATTGGCAGTGAAATTTCCCCTTCCGGCTCGTTCAATACGCCTTCGAGCAGTGCCATATAACGTTTTTGTACGCCGCGAGCCATAAACTGTTTTTGCAGGCTTTTGTTCGCGCGCTTAGTTAAGGCAAACACCAAAATGCCAGAGGTCGCCATGTCGAGGCGATGAATCACAAACGGCCCTTCCACATCAGGGAACATCGCTTGTAAGCGCGTATAAGCAGAGTCCTTGATAGTTTTACCCGGCACTGAAAGTAAGCCCGTTGGCTTGTTGACGACGACCATAGCGTCGTCTTGGTAGATTATCTCTAGTTCTTTGTCTTCTGCCCAATTCTCCGCCAATGGGTTAGGTTCGACATCCAGCCCTTGCATCATATGGCCCAAAATCGGCTGACATTTGCTGTTGCACGATGGGTAGAATTTTTTGTGTTGGCGAACTTCAGATTTTGGCGAAACACCCCACCAAAACTCTGCCAGCGCCAGCGGTTTGAATCCGTATTTAAACGCGTATTGGAGCAGTTTTGGCGCAGCACATTCCCCTGCACCTGCTGGTGGTATTGGGTTTGTGGTGTCCGCAAAAATGTCCACCAAGTCGCGTGCTTCGCCATGGCTGTTTAGGAAGCGGTATTGTTTATGCAGTTTGTGCTGTAAAGCGTTGGAGAGCGTCTTGCGCTGCTCTTTAAGGTGAGCAAGTTGCTGCTCTAACTCGGCCAATCGTGCTTCTTTGATTGCAAGCTTTTCATCCCACGCTTGCTTTAAGTATTTGAGAGCGTTTTTCTCGGCGACACTTTGTTTACCCAACTCATCCAACAAGATTTTGAGGTCATCGGCATTGAGTGTTTGCTCGCCCTGTTGGCGCTGTCGTTTGCGTGCGGCGCGGCCGTCTATCATCACTTGGCGCTGTGTTTGCTCTTCTTGCTGATAAGCGGCTCGGTCGGCTTGGATTTGCGCTTTAAGATCTGCCAATTCCGGATTCGCAGCACAGGTTTTGTACTCCGCATTGGCGGCGTTGATGGCATCCGTTTCTGCGCGGAAGAAGCCTTCATCGGTCAGCATGTCGTACACAGGAGGGACAAATCTTGGAATCAAGTTTTGGTCGGCAATTTTGCCAGAAAACGCACTTAAAAAGCCGAGCTCGCCTTGAGGGCTTTTTACCAGCAATACGCCAAACATTTTGCCTCGCCCCGTTTCTTCATTAACCAAACCAAAATCGTGTTCGAAGTCGGTTTGCGCTAATAAGTGCTGTTGCAATTGCTTTGCGGCCATAACGCAAAGAGGATGCGGCGTGTAGTAGAACGGAAACGTAAACTGCGTTGGTAATTCATAGTCAGAAGTATCAGCAGTAAAACGTGTAAAACAATGTTCAGGCGAGTGCATGGTGGGTATCCGCGCGAGTAAAAATTCGAGCGAGGATTGTACCTGTTTGAGTCAGGATTGCCATGTCGGTGTTGGCACTCGCTCTTGGCTTAAGAACAAGAGCGAGTGGGGAAGAGCTTATTGCAGTTTTCGTAATGCAAGCTTCCACTGTGCCGGTTTGTCGTAGTAGGTCGAGTGCGGCAAGGTCAAGTACTCGCCATTTACTTCTGCAATCAGGGTTGGATAACCACCAACGTGTAACTGGCGCATCAACTGTCGGCTAGAGCGAATTCTCTCGTTTAGTTCGGCTTCGCTTAACGTCATGTTTTGCTCCCACGCATCGTTTGCTAAACCTAGCGATTCTGCAATGGCTTTGAGCGTCGATGCTTCATTCACTTTTAACCCGAGCTGATAATGCGCGGATTGGATGGCCTTTAGCATGTGCCATGGATTCAGCCCCATTTTCTCCGCACTCAAGATCGCTTGTGTGGGTAGATAAGAATCAAGAACAAACGCATCTTCGCTTTTCACGCGTTGCAGATATGCTTCACCAAACGTTGCTCCGGTTTCGGTTGCGATACGAGCGTCACTGTTGATGATGTGCTGACGAAATTCAGATTCAATCGCGCGTTTCTCAATCATGCCGCCGGGATGAAGCTCTACCTTAAATTGAGAGGTGTCCATCAAGGCTTCGATGAGTGGTGATGCCCCGTAGCACCAACCACACATGGGATCGAAGAAGTAATGCACGGTTACCATGACATTTCACCAGTATGCACTTTTGCACCGATTTCTAGCGCGATTGGCAATTGAGCTTCTGGGTATTTCGCTGACATGGTGTCAATGAGTTGAGCGCTGTTATTGCTGTGTTTTTTCGCTTGCTGAAAATCCTGCAAGTATTGTTGCGAGTAGCGAATGGTGTCTGCGTTCAGCTTTGTGCCTGCTTTCATGTGACCAGGAATGACCACTTGAGGTTTAAGCGCAAGCATCTCGCTAAGCTGCTGCTCCCAAGCATTGATAGCGGTTTGGTCAGCGGCATCTGCCATCCATAAATGCACGTTTGAGTACACGGCTACGTTACCCAGAATCGCTTTGTTATCTGGAATCCATAGGTAAGGGCGGTGTGCTGATGTGCCATGGTTACCACGGATTTCAATCTTATGACCTTCTAGCTCTAATGATGCTTTATCGTACGCGACAGGGATCACTGGTTTTACCGGTGCGTTTGCGCCAAGCTTTGGCCCCCAGTACGCCAGCTTTCCAGCCAATTTCTCTTTAATAATTTTTTGAACCGCAGGCGTTGTGATGATCTGCGCATCAGGGAACTGTTGGTGTAAGGCCTCTGCTCCAAAGTAGTAATCTGGGTCCGCTTGGCTGATAAAAATGGTTTTAAGTGTTTTGCCTGAGTCCAACACTTTAGCGGCAATGCGCATCGCATCAGCTTTGGTGAAGCCAGTGTCGATGACCATGGCGTCAGTCTCACCGTATACCAAGGTTGAGTTAACGTGGAAGCTGTTACCGTCGGCGTTGTAAACCTCAAGAGTAAGGGGAGAGTGGTTTGCCGCTAGGACAGGGCTTGCCATTAAAATGGATGCAGCAATCAAAGTGAATTTTTTCATAATAAGCTCCTAAAGAATTTGGGGCCAAGCGACGATGGCTTGGGAACGGGAGCTATATTAGGAAATTGATACGCTCGGAAAAATACACAATAATGTGCATCACTATTTCTTATTTCGAGCAAATGTATGGACAGAGTAACGGCAGCAAAAGTGTTTGTGGATGTGGTGTATTCTGGCAGTTTTACCGCGACCGCCGAGCGGTTAGACATGTCTCGGCCAATGGTGACTCGTTATGTAGAGGCGATGGAGAACTGGTTGCAAACTCGTTTGTTGCACCGCACCACGCGCAAGGTGTCGCTCACCACCGCAGGGGAACGCAGCTTGCCTCAGATTGAGCGTTGGTTAAAACAGGCCGATACGTTGACGTCGAACATTGCCGTTGATGGTGAGCTGTCCGGAAAAATCCGTCTCGCGTCTAGCACTTCATTTGGGGTCTCACAGTTGATCCCAGCAGTAAACAGTTTTATGCAAAAGCACCCCAAAGTGCATATCGACATAGATCTGCAAGATTCAGTGAGTGATCTAACCGAGCAACGCATCGATCTGGCAATCCGAATTGCGTCAGATCCCGATCCTTCTTTGATTGGTAAGCCGATTGCGGTGTGTGAATCGGTGTTGGTGGCATCGCCGCAATACTTGCAAACTCATCGCGCGATCGCGCATCCGCGAGATTTATCTTCACACGACTGTTTGGGTTACAAAAACTTTGAGCGTCACGTGTGGCATTTGTCTCAGGGCGAGCAGTTCGAGTCGGTGGGAATTGAGTGTCGCCTAACCAGCAATGAGGCCACGGCGTTATTGCATGGTGCTTTGCAAGGCATGGGTATTTCGATGCTGCCAACCTATTTGAGCAATATCTATCTGCAATCGGGTCAGCTTGAGTCGGTGTTGCCGGATTGGAAGCCAAATGATCTCAACATTTACGCGCTATATTCATCGCGTAAACACTTGTCTCCGGCGGTGAGAGCCTTCATCGATCACAGTGAAGATTACTTTAAACAGCACCATTGGTAATCGCGAAAGGCCTCGTCATCCCGACTTGAGATTCATACAAGATCCTGTACCTTACATGGATATATTTTTCGCAGCGTCATTTAGAGTTTTAGTTAATGTCACAAGTTCGCATCAAATTTATTGCTTCCGATATGGATGGCACTTTGCTTGACCAATATGGTCGTTTGGATCCAGAGTTTTTCGACCTGTTTTTGCAATTGGAAGAGCAAGGTATTTTGTTCTCCGCTGCGTCTGGTCGTCAGTATTACAGCCTGCGTGACACGTTCGCGCCAATCAAAGATCGAGTGTTGTATGTGGCCGAAAACGGCACCTTGGTGATGTACCAAGATAAAGAGCTCTACAGTTGCACCATGCCTAAAGCGGAAGTGGCGGAGATTGTGAAAGCGGCTCGTGAAATTGACGGAGCGAACATCGTATTGTGTGGCAAGCGCTCGGCGTACATCGAAACGCATGATCAGCAATCACTGGAAGAGTTTCAAAAGTACTACCACCGCTGTGAATATGTGCCGGATTTGCTTGAGGTCGAAGACGAGTTAATCAAGGTAGCAATTTGTCACTTTGACGGTTCGGAAGAGCTCCTGTTCCCGACCATGAACGCGAAGTTTGGCGCAACGCATAAAGTTGTGGTGAGCGCAAAAATTTGGCTGGATGTGATGAATGCCGAGGCGTCTAAAGGCGCGGCCATTCAGCACCTTCAAGAGACGATGAATTTTACTCCGGCAGAAACCATGACGTTTGGTGATTACCTCAACGACCTCGAAATGCTGCAAGTCAGTGAGCATTCGTACGCGGTTGCTAACGCGCATGAAGAGATTAAGAAAATCGCTCGTTATTCTGCGCCAAGCAACCAAGAGGCTGGGGTACTAAAAGTGATTAAAGAGAAAGTGTTAGCGAAGTAACGCTCATCCTTTCGATGTTCTTTTCTTGTTAACGTAAAAAGCCCCGCAGTGCATGCGGGGCTTTGTTTTTTTTGTGTGTGTGGTGGGAGGGGGTAGTAATGTTCCCGTTTTTTAGCGCACGTACTTAGCGGTTGCGCTGACCAAAAAGTGCTGCAACTTTCCATTCGATTTTGGTACCCACAAGTCGTTGTGGTATTGGTAGATACGGCCATTGACGGTCACAGACAAGGTGTTATCACCCGTTTGTTCCATGCGAATAAACTGATCCGAAGTGACCAAAAACGGCTCTTGCTCTTCAATGCTCTGGCCAGTTGCCAATACGAAGTAGCCGAATCGGTTGCCAGCATCCGGATCGGTTGAGTAGATTCGATGCCCAACGAGGCTGTAGTCGTCGTTGAGTGCCTGCTCAAGCGTTTTTTGCCCGATGGTTTCGTGCGATGGAATAAATACCCAAGCCAACACACCTGCCGCAATGACTGCCAGTAGAAGCAGTATTTGCATGAACTTTCTCATCATAAATACCGTTTAACGTTGAAATTTCATTTTGTACATGCGCTTATCCGCTATGCTGATAAGAAAGTCAACATTGTTACTGTCTTTTGGGTATTGCGCTAAGCCCATGCTGGTTGATAGTGTTGCGACGTTGTCGGAATTTAGTATTGGCGCATCAAATACCGCATTGATATGCTCACGAACGCCTTCTTCATCAACATGCTCCCCTTCGAGGATGACGGCGAACTCATCGCCTCCCATGCGATAGACGGTAAAATCATTCAACGCCATAGATTTAAGCCGTCTAGCAATTTCACGCAGTACGGTGTCTCCCACTTGGTGACCGTGTGTATCGTTGACACTTTTAAAACCATTTAAATCTAAAATCCACAGAGAAAAAGGCCTTTTCTCTTGAGTGAGCTCATTTAGGTTGATAAATAGTGCATTGCGATTTCCAAGATGAGTCAGTGGGTCGCTGAGCGCCAGTTTTCTATGGAAATGGGATTCACGATAAAAGAAATAAGTCAGAGACAGGATCGACAAAACGAATGTAGCAAACAGCATATACTGCGCTTGCATTAACCGTTGCGTTTCTCCTTTCTGTGCCTCATAGACTTTGCTGCTTAGGCGAAAGTTCTGATTAACGAAATCGACCAAGCTTAAGTACAGTGTTTGAGTGGATCGATAAAATTGAGCCGCAGCTTGGCTATCGCCAGTTCTTGCTTCAACTAATTGCGCTTCCAGCCCCTGAAATTCCTCAAAAAGATCAATGAAATACTGATGCATATTATTTCGAGAGAAAAAAGTGTAGGCTTCATTACTACTAATTAATAAATCGAATCTACTCCAGGCCAATTCATATTGCAGCTCTGCACCTTCGATATTTAATACATTTTCATCGACTCGTCTCGCTTCTCCGACAAGCTCCGAAAGCTCTTTAGAGAGTTGGAATAAAAACCAGGTTGCTTGTTTTTGCTCATTATTAAAGTTTTGTGACAGTGCGCGTGTCTGCTGCAGAAGCAATACATTTGCGAGAAGCAAAGAAGTGGCAAACACCACAAGCAACATTTTACTGGTTGTAGAGTATTGTGGTGCTCTCTGCTTTTGATAGGTGGGTTCTGATAACTTCATTCTTATTATTTTGCTTTCATCTCATTTACTTGCCAGACCATTTGCGCGTGATATTTATTGTAGTTGAGCTCAGGATAGAGACTAAGAGAGTATATTACCCAAAATGGCCCCTTATTCCTGACTTTTATATAGTGTTGATCTTGTTGGTAAGCCAGTATTGGTTGGTATCTAAGAATGTCTTGTCGAGACAGTGTCGAGTGATAGTCATTCAAGCTACTGACATCAACTTGTTCTGGCACTTTGCCATAGACGTGGGTGAGGAGCGTGCTAAGTTTGACCCCAAGAAATTCAGAAGAAGCAGGGATCCAAGGCAGCGTGGTTGTGTAGCTGGTGGTTGGTAAAGATTGAATCTCTTCCAGTTTTAATGTGACACTAGGTTGTTGGCTACTGCTAAATACGATCGTACTTGCAGATAAGAATGGCGCAACAAAAAACAGACCTAGCGCGACTATCTTTTTCATCATATGCCCTTTGAGTTTTATTCTTTTTGCTGAGCTAGGACAAAGGTGCTAGCGGTACTTTATTTGTAATTGTAATAATAGAGCCAACCGGATGAGATTTTATAATATGTTATGTTTGAAAAGTAACTGTCGGTTTACTGTACGTCAAGGTTATTAAGTGACTTCTTAATTAAAAGGTCAGAAATATGCGTTATTATTTCTCTCTATAACGAATTCGTGTCAGTTCGCAGATTTTTAATGGAAATTAATCCTATTTTCAACCGATGAATTGTATTGTGAATGAGAATTAGAAGGGTTAATGATTGAGGTATAAGCAAACCCGATTTCATCCTCACATTGTTCTCTATCTTTATTCCAATGTTATTTAAGATTGGTATGTTAATACGCACCAAAAATAAAGCCACCTAGGTAGGTGACTTTATTTTTTAATTCATCAAGTTACTTCTATGAATTAGGCAAACAAATACTTCGCATGGAAGTTGAGATGATCGTCAATAAAGCTTGAGATGAAATAATAGCTATGGTCATAACCAGATTGCATTCTTAAGTTCAGGTTTGAATCATGAACTTTTGCTGCAGCAACCAGCGCTTCTGGCCTAAGTTGCTCGTTGAGGAAGCCATCAGCATCACCTTGATCAACCAAAATAGGAAGTGGTGATGGTTTTTGCTTGAGAAGCTCACTTGCATCGTATCGCTTCCAGCTTTCAATATCTTTGCCTAAGTAAGCAGTAAAGGCTTTTTGTCCCCAAGGGCATTGGACTGGGTTACAGATAGGGCTAAACGCCGAGATTGAGCGATATTGTTCTGCGTTTTTCAGACCAATGGTTAATGCTCCGTGACCTCCCATGCTGTGCCCAGAAATCGATTTTACTTCTGAGACAGGGAAATTGCTTTCAATGATCTCTGGTAACTCTTTAGTCACGTAATCGTACATGAAGTAATGCAGTGACCAAGGTGCTTGAGTCGCATTAAGGTAAAAGCCAGCTCCTTTACCCAGGTCATAGTTTTCATCGTCAGCGATACCTTCGCCTCTTGGACTCGTGTCCGGAGCAATGATCGCAATGCCAAGCTCGGCCGCCATACGAAATGCGCCCGCTTTCTGCATAAAGTTTTCATCGGTGCAGGTTAAACCAGATAGCCAGTACAAAGCGGGTACGGGGTTCGATTTAGTTGCATTCGGTGGTAAGAAAATCGCAAAGCGCATCGTGCAGTTTAGGGCTTTGGATTCGTGTGTATATTGTTTGTGCCAACCGCCAAACACTTTGGCCTGGCTTACATTTTCAATGGTCATGAATAAACTCTCTAACAACAGAATGAATTCAGGCTCCCCAAAAGGAGAGCCTGAGGCAGCATTATTGATCCATATGAATAACAGTACGGATGCTCTTACCTTCGTGCATCAGATCAAACGCTTTGTTTACGTCAGCCAATCCCATTGTATGAGTAATGAACTCTTGCAATCCAAACTCACCAGCCATGTAACGGTTTACGATTTCTGGAAGCTCAGAGCGGCCTTTAACACCACCGAAAGCGCTGCCACGCCATACACGACCAGTTACTAGTTGGAACGGACGAGTTGAGATCTCTTGACCTGCACCCGCAACACCGATGATCACCGATTCCCCCCAACCTTTGTGACAACATTCAAGTGCTTGACGCATCACGTTTACGTTACCGATACACTCGAATGAGTAGTCAACACCACCGTCAGTCATTTCAACAATCACTTCTTGGATAGGCTTATCGAATTTCTGTGGGTTAATCACATCGGTTGCGCCTAGCTGTTTTGCAAGATCGAATTTGCTTTCGTTGATATCGATACCGATGATGCGGCTTGCACCCACCATGCGTGCACCGATGATCGCTGAAAGACCGATACCACCCAGACCGAATATCGCAACCGTGTCGCCTTTTTCAACTTTTGCCGTATTCATAACTGCGCCCATACCGGTTGTTACGCCACAACCTAACAGACACACTTCTTCAAGTGGTGCATCTTTGTTTACTTTCGCTAGCGAGATTTCAGGGAGTACTGTGTACTCAGAGAAAGTAGAACAACCCATGTAGTGGAAGATGGTTTCACCGTTGATAGAAAAACGGCTTGTACCATCGGGCATCAGACCTTTACCTTGTGTTTCACGCACGGCCTGACAAAGGTTGGTTTTGCCCGATTTACAGAACTTACACTCGCCACATTCTGCGGTGTAAAGAGGAATCACGTGGTCGCCAACCTCAACGCTGGTAACGCCTTCGCCCACCATTTCAACAATACCGCCACCTTCGTGACCAAGAATCGAAGGGAAGATGCCTTCTGGATCGTCGCCTGACAGAGTGAACGCATCAGTATGACAAACACCTGTTGCGACGATGCGCACTAGCACTTCACCCGCTTTAGGAAGCTGTACATCCACTTCTTCCATTTTCAGTGGTTCGCCAGCGGCCCATGCAACCATTGCCTTGGATTTGATGTGAGTTTGACCAGGTTTGATTTCAACAGTCATTGGATTTTCCTTTATATTCTCAGTATATGGAGTGACGTAATAAGCGTAGTTAAGGTTTGCTTACTGCGCTGCGTCGTTTTGTTGGTGTCCATTCTAGGTGTTTCAATAAAAATGATAATCCGTCCATTTTGAAAATGATTTTTACATATACGTAATAATGGTAAGGTAAGCAGATTATAAGAGTGTGATGCCTCCTCAACGCGGAAGGGAAAGCGGAAAAGGCAGTTGACCTGAAGTTAGGTAGAGGGGCTAGAGTAGAACGCAATCAACCCATCAGCGAAGTAAGAGTGATTATGAACAAGACGGATCTGAATGCCTATTTAACCAAGCTCGGTTTGCCGAGTGAGTTACCCGCCGATTTGGAGTCATTGCACAAGATTCACGTAGCGCAGCACCGTTGCCTGCCGTTTGAGAACTTTGATATTTCGTTGCAGCGTGGCATCTCTGTTGAGATTGAAGACATCATTCAAAAAACCGTGTATCACTCCCGTGGTGGCTACTGCTTTGAACTGAATGGCTTAATGCTCGATGTGCTCAAGACCCTCGGGTTTGAAGCGCGCAGCTTACTTGGGCGTGTTCACGTGATGGGGACGCCGACAGGTCGCAGCCATCAAATCACGTTGGTGACGCTGGATGAACAAGCATGGATTGTCGATGTAGGCTTTGGCTCCAATACGCCGCGCGCGCCATTGCCGTTTATCCTCAACCAAGTGATTCAGACGGATTTACAAACCTTCCGCTTTGTCGAAGATGCTCAGTTTGGTTACTTCCTTCAAGTGTTGTCAACGGACGGAACGGACACATGGAACAACCTTTATAGCTTCGATTTAGAGTTTGTGTTTGCGGGTGACATCGCGTGTGGCAACTTTTTTACCTCCACTTCTCCTCACTCGCGTTTTACCAGCGCAAGAGTCGCGGCGAAAGCAACAGAAAGTGGGTTGGTGACATTGCTTAACTACACACTGAAATACACCAGCCAAGGTGAGCAGACAGAATTGGAGTTAGAGCCGGGCCAAGCCTATCTGGATGCATTGAAAGAATACTTCGGCATTGAGCTTGATGCGCAGTACGGCGATCTTCGTCCGTTGCCTGACGCGTAAAATTCTCCCGTTTTCAAAGCGTAGCGCGACGAGAACATTTTCATCACTATTTGTCTAAAAGAGGTCGACAGGAATACAGCATGGCGAATTGGGAAGGGGTCAGCGAATTTGTTGCTGTGGCGGAAACCAACAGTTTTACCGGAGCAGCAGCTAAGCTGAAAACATCGGTGGCACAAATCAGTCGTCGGGTATCAGCTCTTGAAGAACGACTTGCGGTGAAATTGCTGCATCGCACGACGCGAAAAGTCTCCCTGTCTGAAGCCGGACAACTCTATTACCAGCAGTGTAAACATTTGGTGGAAGGGTTAGAACTGGCCGAGCTTGCCGTAACGCAAATGCAGACCGAACCGCGCGGTTTGCTGCGCGTGACGGCTCCTGTGACGTATGGGGAAATGAACCTCGCGCCGCTTTTGCATCAGTTTTTGGAAAAGTACCCGCGTGTGGACCTTGATTTAGTGCTGACCAACCAAAAGCTGGATTTGATTGAGCAAGGTGTAGACGTAGCGATTCGTCTTGGCCGCTTGCAAGATTCCAGCATGATCGCTAAACGTCTTTCGTCGCGCCAAAACTATGTGTGTGCCAGTCCGATGTATTTGGAGCGTTTTGGTGAGCCACATACGTTGTCGGAATTGGGATGGCATCAGTGCTTAGTTGGCTCTGTCGACTATTGGCACTTTAAGGAAAATAAACGCGATAAATCTTTACGCGTGTCGGGACGGATTAAATGCAACAGCGGTTTTGCTTTGGTGGACGCAGCGAAACGCGGTCTGGGTTTGGTGCAGCTGCCGGATTATTACGTTCAAGAAGCATTAGACAGTGGTGAGTTAGTCGAGGTGCTAACCGATTACCGCGACGATCGCGAAGGCATTTGGGCGTTGTATCCGCAAAGTCGCAATTTGTCGCCAAAAGTGCGGTTATTGATCGACTTTTTGGCGCAAGAGTTGGCATGATCAGCGCATCAACTGACGCAACGTGACATCCGGAAGCGCGGTCAGTTTTTTACTTTGCACCAAGAACAATTCCGCGCACGCCAAGGCATCACTGGCGGCTGAGTGCGATAAGTACCCCGGCAGGTGATAGTAGCGGCGCAAATCGTCCAACTGATAACTGCTGTGCGCGCCGCTTTTCCCTGCATAGCTAAACTGCTTTTCGATTTGCAGAGTGTCGATAAAATACGCGGGGAAATCCTCTACTTGGTAGCGAGAGGAAAAGTAAGCGTGAATGAAGGCTTTTTCAATGCAGCATCCGTGGGCGAGCACCACTTTTCCTGTGATGCGTTCCAACAACCGATTCATGCCTTCATCCAGTGGCAGTCCTTTGGCGAGATCTTGCGGAGTTAAGCCATTAATTTTCGCTGTTTCTGGTTTGATGAATTGTCCGTGACAAATGTACCACTCTTTGGAGCTGGCGATATCAATGCCGTCCAGCGTTAGGTCAACCACGCCAATCGATAAGATTTTATCGCCTTGCGCGTCCACGCCCGTGGTTTCAAAGTCCAACGCAACAAAACTCAAATCCTTCAAGGTCGTTGAGTCATCCACCAAAGGCTGTTGAAGATAGTCTTTCAGCACGATTGGCCAATCGTCAACAACGTGAATGGCTTGGCGTTTTTGCTCAGGAGAGAGCGGCGTTTCCCACCGCTTAAACCAACGTTTAATCATGGTTACGCCCCTTTCACAAACTTCAGTTTCGCGACATCTTGCAGCTCACTGATGATCTTAAATGCATCTTTTAAGTGCTTGCGCTCAAAGCTACTGAAATCATCGGGTGCGATGTGGTTGTCAGGTGTGGTGCCTGCCAGAATCGCATTGAGTTGATGACGGAAACGTACCTGAGTAATAAAGCGATACGCGCCAATGATGTTTTCAACACTGTCTTTCGACAATGTGCCGTGCTGGGCTGCGTAGCGAAAACGCTCTTCTGTGCCAGTTAACGAGCCGCCAGCAGCAAGACTGAAAATACGCGCCAGATCGATGATCAGATTCAAGGCGTACTTTTTGATGTTTAACGTGTTGCTGTTTTCCCCACCTTTTTCCAACACCAAATTGTTGAAAATGCCAAGTGGCGGCTGAGTGTCAATCGCGTCTCGCACCAAAGCCGGAATAAAGCTCGGGCTCTTTTGAATACAATCATGCAAGTGTTGTTGGATTTGGTCGACAAACTCGCGGTTGCCGTGAATGGCACGCACTTCAAGGAATACGCTAATGCTCAATAATTTGTTGTATTCTGGGCTGGCCACCCATTTCTGATAGTACTCTTTCCAACGACGAATTGGCTGACACCACTTTGGTGACGCTGCCATGTACTTGCCGTCACAAAGCGGATAACCGCACGCCGCTAAACCATTACACACCCGCATGGCAAGGTGAGTGAAGTACAGTTTATGTTCTTCGGTGGCGTCATCGGAAAGCACAATCGCACTGTCTTGGTCCGACAGCATGTGCACTTCGTTACGGGCGTGAGAGCCTGCAACCAACCACGCGTAATCACATGGCGGTGGGCCCAACAGTTCTTCATTGAGCTGGATGATGCGGCGCGTGAAAGCGTCCATGATCATCGACATCACCCGACCCTGAATTTCCGCACTCACACCGCTTTCCACCAACGCTTGGAAAATGGTTTGACGTTCTTCTTTCAAAGCCGCCAGCGCGTTGAGTGAACTCGCGTATTTGATTTTCTCAATTAAGAACAAAGACTGCGTGCGGTGGTTATGCACTAAATGTGTTGTCGTTAGAAGTCCTTTCACTTGCTTGCCATGTACCACGGGCAAACAGCGAATGTTGTACTGCAGCATCAAGGAAATGGCTTGAATCACTTTAGCATCGTCTTCGATCAACACAGGGTTTGGCGTCATCACGTCGGCAATGGGCTGATTGGTATCCATGTCTTGCGCGACGACCGATTTCGTCATATCTCGGTCGGTGACTAAGCCAATAATTTCGCCTTCTTTCATCACAACGGCACAGGAGCTGCGTTGTTTGCCGCACATGGTTTGCGCCACACTGCGGATAGAGTCGTTCACATCGACAATCGCAATGTTTTCGCTGGCGATCTCGCCAACAGTACGAAAGAACAGCCCTTTTTCTTCTTTCCGACAAACGTACTTCACCGCAGAACTCAAGCGCACATTGGCCTGGGCGGCAAAATAGTCGGCAAATTCTGGGTGTTCTTCGCTGACCAGTTTTAGCTCAGAATGGGGGATCAAATAGAGCAATGAATCTTCAATCGCTTCCGCTTGGTAACCATCTTCGGCATTTTCGAGTGGGTCGAGGAAAGTAAAACCAAATTGGTCATCTTGCCCAAGGCGCGCACGCAGTTCGCCGTTAGGCGTGCGCTGTTCAATGGCACCGGTTCGGATGATGTAGAGGTAACGTTGATCGCACAAGGCGCTAAAACCGATGGTTTCGCCCCTCACGAGATACTTGACCTTGACGGAATTCGCGATGCTTTCAACCACAGGTTCTGGCAGTTTATCAAAGGGGTCAATTTTGATTAAAAAGTCGAAGATGTTTGGAGTGACGGATGTGCCCATGGTCTACCTCTAAAATGAACCGGTGTTTCAACATTGTTCTAAGTGGCAAAAAAAGCAGCCTCGCGGCTGCCTCTTGTTTCTGATTATGCCGGGTAATCGTGGTAACCCAATTGCTCAGAAATGTTTTTACCTGCTTGATGCAGTAAGCCGACGTAATATTCCATTCTCTCTTCATCGAAACGGATGGTTGGGAATGAGATAGACAAGCCAGCAATGATTTGACCAAAGCGGTCATAAATCGGCGCAGCGATACAACGAAGACCTGGTTCTTGCTCTTCGTTATCTTCTGCATAGTGGAAATCGCGCACTTTCGCCAATTCTTCTAGCACTTGATCGGTGTTTTCCAATGTTTTTTCTGTGTGCTTAATGAACTCGACATCGCTCAGTACGTCACGAACGAAGCTTTCATCGCGCTCAGAAAGCAGCACTTTACCAATCGCAGTACTGTAGAGCGGATTGCGACGACCGATGCGCGATTGCATGCGTAGGTTGTAGCCAGAGTCGATTTTGTGGATGTAAATGATGGCATTTTCATCCAGCGCACCAAGGTGCAAGGCTTCGTTGGTTTGTTCTGAAATGTGGCGCATTTCTTTGTCGGCCAGTTCGATCAGATCGACGTACTCAAGCGATTTTGCGCCCAACTCGAACAGCTTAAGTGTTAGAGAGTACTTATCCGCTTCGCCTTCTTGAGACACGTAACCGAGCGATTTCATGGTTTGCAGAAAACGGTAAGTAGTCGCTTTCGACATCATTAGACGTTGTGAAAGCTCTGAAACGCCGATGGCTTTCTGTTCACCAAGTGCTTGAAGAATATGAAAAACCTTAAGTACTGACGAAACCGCTTCAGGCTGAGTCGACTTTTCCATTGTTGCCCCTTTCATTCTTAGTTTTCTGCATTATATCGCTGAAAAATTTAAGAACCAGTATTTTTAAAATGCCTTTTCAAAAATTTGAAACCACGCAATTAAAGAATCCAGAAAAACAAGATCGCAATCAATATTTTTAAAACGCCTTTTCAAAAAAAATTGCAAACAGTTTCTTTTTGGGTCAGGATGAATGCATACAAAGTGACATGGCCAAGACGCCAAATCACGACATTACCTACTATTGAGGAAAACGACATGATTCTTGATTCATTTAACCTTGAGGGAAAAGTGGCCATTGTTACTGGTTGTGACACTGGTCTTGGTCAAGGTATGGCGCTTGGTCTAGCAAAAGCGGGCTGTGACATTGTTGGCGTAAACATCAGCGAACCAACAGAAACGATTGAGAAAGTAGAGGCTGAAGGCCGTAAGTTCGTCGATATCCGCGCTAACTTAATGAAACTAGACGACATCCCAACTATCGTTGACCGCGCAGTAACCGAACTTGGTCGCATTGATATCTTAGTGAACAACGCGGGCATCATTCGTCGTAACGATGCCATCGAGTTTTCTGAGCAAGATTGGGATGACGTAATGAACATCAACGTGAAGTCTGTGTTCTTTATGTCTCAAGCGGTTGCAAAACAGTTCATCGCGCAAGGTGAAGGCGGCAAGATCATCAACATCGCATCAATGCTTTCTTTCCAAGGCGGTATTCGCGTGCCTTCTTACACTGCGTCTAAAAGTGGCGTAATGGGTGTGACTCGCCTAATGGCGAACGAATGGGCAAGCCACGGCATCAACGTAAACGCGATTGCTCCGGGTTACATGGCAACCAACAACACGGCGGCATTGCGTGCCGATGAACAGCGCAACAAAGAAATCGTAGACCGTATTCCTGCTGCTCGTTGGGGTACGCCAGAAGATCTAGCTGGCCCTTGTGTATTCCTAGCATCTAAAGCTGCGGATTACATCAACGGCTACACCATCGCAGTAGATGGTGGCTGGCTAGCGCGCTAATCGAGTTGCGAGAAGGTGATGGTGGATACCTCGATATTAGCGCAAGCTTTAGGGTTTATTAGTTTTGGTTTGGGATTCTCCGTCTTCTACCAGAAGAATGACAGGCACCTAAAAATCTTGATGCTGATTTTTAACCTCAATCATCTTCTCCACTTTTTATTGCTGGGCTCGATGGTCTCTGCGCTGAGCGCATTGCTGTCGGCGCTCAGAACGACCACGGCGATTTTTGTCTCGTCGAAACGAGTCGCTGCTGTCTTTATTGTGATCAGTTTAGTCAGTGGCTTTTGGGTAGCAGAGCAATGGCGTGATTTATGGCCGATTATCGGGACGGTGATTGGTACATACTCGGTGTTCTGCTTGTCAGGGATCAGGATGCGCATTGGCTTTTTGCTCGGCGCGTCTTGCTGGCTAACCAATAATATTCTGGTGGGTTCCATTGGTGGAACGCTGTTAGAAATGACCGTGATCGTGATGAATTTATTGACGATTTATCGCTTACATCGTCAGCAATCAGAATCCATGATTAATCAATCAAGTTATTAGGTGAACCATGTTCGTATTTAACCAAGACATTCCGATGGAAGATCTCGGCGAGGGGATTTCACGCAAAGTACTGGCACACAGCGACAACATGATGTCGGTAGAAGTGCACTTTGAAGAAGGTGCAATTGGTGCGATGCACTCACACCCGCACGAGCAGCTGACTTACGTGCTTTCTGGTGAGTTTGAATTCACCATCGGTGATGAGAAAAAAATCGTCAAAACGGGCGATACTATGTACAAAGAACCAAACATTGAGCATGGCTGCGTTTGTCTGAAAGCGGGTGTACTTATCGATACTTTCACCCCAATGCGCAAAGATTTTGTTGATTTTGTTTAAGAATTGAAATTTGAATGCGGAGTTTCCGCAGGAGTAACACATGAAAATTGCACTAATGATGGAAAACAGCCAAGCAGCGAAAAACGCAATGGTGGCTGGCGAGCTTAACTCTGTAGCAGGTGGCCTTGGTCACGATGTTTTCAATGTTGGTATGACGGATGAAAACGACCATCACCTAACTTACATTCACCTAGGTATCATGGCGAGCATTCTGCTGAACTCAAAAGCTGTGGACTTCGTGGTAACTGGTTGTGGTACTGGCCAAGGTGCATTGATGTCTTGCAACCTACACCCTGGCGTTGTTTGTGGTTACTGCCTAGAGCCATCAGACGCGTTCCTGTTCAATCAAATCAATAACGGCAACGCGATTTCTCTAGCATTTGCTAAAGGTTTTGGTTGGGCGGGTGAATTGAACGTTCGTTACATCTTCGAAAAAGCGTTCACAGGCAAACGCGGCGAAGGTTACCCAATTGAGCGTGCAGCACCTCAGCAAGCGAACGCGGCTATCCTAAACAACGTGAAATCAGCGGTAGCAAAAGACGTGGTTGAAGGTCTACGTGCTATCGACCAAGAGCTAGTGAAAACTGCAGTAGGCAGCACGCAATTCCAAGAGTGTTTCTTTGCGCACTGCCAAGTACCTGAAATTACAGAATATGTGAAGTCGCTACTAGACTAAGCACTCATTTTATCGGGAAATAGGTTAAGGCCAGCCATTGTGCTGGCTTTTTTTGTTTTTAAGCCGGAGAGAATGCCATGCACGTTGCGCCGATTACTTCACTACAGACTTGGTTTCCTGAGCATCTCGTTTTGCCTTTGTGGTCTGAGCCTCAAATCCCCTCCCATCTGGTGCAAAGTTATCAAGAAAGAAATCCGAACGAGTTGTTACCAGATCGCGCAGTGTTTGAGATCACGCATCCAGAAATGGTCGTGTTTGAACCAGAGCAATCCAACGGGATTGGTATTTTATTGATGCCTGGTGGCGGTTATCAGCGAGTCTCGGTGGATAAAGAAGGGGTGGACAGCGCACGCGTGTTGAACCAAGCAGGTTTTACCGTGTTTGTGATGACCTATCGCATGCCAAATGAAGGGCATGAATTTGGAGCTTGGACGCCACTGGCGGACGCGCAGCGAGCAATGCGTTTGGTGCGTCAGTTGCCTTTGGCGTCTCATTTATCATCGATTGGTGTTTTAGGTTTCTCGGCTGGCGGACACGTTGCAGCGAGCTTAGCGACGAGTCACGCATTGGATATTTATCCTCTTCAAGATGAGGCGGACCGTGTATCTGCCAAGCCCGATTTTTGCGCTTTGATGTACCCGGTGATCAGTATGAACACCGACATTGCGCACATGGGCTCGCGTGCCGAGTTACTGGCGAATTTGGAACGTGAATCTGACCTTCTCCGATTCTCGCTAGAAAAACAGGTGACGTCAGACATGCCGCCTTGTTTTCTTTTACATGCCAGTGACGATACTGCCGTGAGCGTGGAAAACAGCATCGTGTTTTGGCAAGCACTTCGCCAGCACGAAATCGCGACCGAAATGCACTTGTTTGAGCAAGGTAAACACGGTTTTGGTATTCGCGATGCGCAAGGTTTGCCTGTCGCGGCGTGGCCGCAATTGCTCTCTGCATGGCTACAAAATCTGGCCGAGAAAGCACGCAGATAGATCAAGTTCACGAAATAAATGAACCGTTGTTTTATTTTTATTGTTAACTGGTTTTGTAATTGCAATAATGGCGACATCAAATACTGAGGAGACTTCCCATGAACCCAATCAGTCGTGTCGCCATCATCGGTGAATGTATGGTGGAGCTTAAAAAACATGACGGCGTGCTACAGCAAGGTTTTGGCGGTGATACGCTCAATACCGCGGTGTACCTTTCTCGTCTAACCAAACAACACGGGGTCGAAACTTCGTATGTGACGGGATTAGGGCATGATCCGTTTAGTCGTGAAATGCTAACGGCATGGCGTGAAGAGGGGATCAATACGGACATGGTCTACCTTTCTGAAGGTAAATTGCCAGGCATCTACGCGATTGAAACCGCCGAAGATGGCGAGCGTAGCTTCTTTTACTGGCGTAATGATGCGGCAGCAAAATACTGGTTGCGTGAACGAGCATTGTTGTCGTTGGTGAAAGATCTTTGTCAGCATCAAATGATCTACCTGAGTGGTATTAGCTTGGCGATCATCTCGGACGATTGTCGTCAGATGTTGATTGAGCTGCTAACAATGTGCCGTAAAGAAGGTGTGAAAATCGCATTCGATAACAACTTCCGCCCTAAGCTCTGGCCTAACATCGAGCAAGCTCGTGATTTTTACTCAAAGATCCTCAGCGTCACCGACATGGCATTTTTGACCTTCGATGACGAGGTCATGCTGTGGGGAGATAAGCACGAAGATGAAGCGATCAGTCGTACGAAAAACTTTGGCGTGAAAGAGATCATCGTGAAACGTGGCGCGGACGACTGTTTTGTTGTAACACAAGATCAACAACACACCGTTGCGGCCTTGAAGGTCGATGCTGTGGTGGATACTACGGCGGCGGGTGATTCTTTTAGTGCGGGTTATCTTGCAAAACGAATTTTAGGCGGAGACGTTGCTGAGTCTGCGCTTGCTGGGCACAAAGTGGCTGGCACGGTTATTCAACATCGCGGCGCGATCATTCCAAGCCAAGCGATGCCAACTATTTAAGGAACGATGAAATGAAAGATCTGAACCAACAACTTTCAGAAATTAAAGTAGTCCCTGTTATCGCGATCAAAGACGCAGGCAAGGCAGTGAAATTGGCACAGGTGCTGATTGAAAATGGCCTGCCATGTGCTGAAGTGACGTTCCGTACTGAGGATGCCGCTTTAGCGATCAAAAACATGCGCGAAGCGTACCCAGAGATGTTGATTGGCGCGGGAACTGTGCTGACAAGCGCGCAAGTGGATGAAGCGATTGATGCGGGCGTGGACTTTATTGTGAGCCCAGGTTTCAACCCAACTACAGTGAAATACTGCCAACAGCGTAACGTGACCATCGTCCCTGGTGTCAACAACCCAAGCTTGGTTGAACAAGCAATGGAAATGGGTCTGCGTACGCTGAAGTTTTTCCCAGCAGAACCGTCAGGCGGCGTCGCGATGCTAAAAGCATTATCTGCGGTTTATCCTGTAAAATTCATGCCAACCGGTGGCGTGAGCCCAAGCAATGTTAAAGATTACTTGTCTATTTCTTCAGTCTTAGCGTGTGGTGGTACTTGGATGGTACCCGGCGATTTGATTGACAACGAGCAATGGGATGAACTGGCGAAGCTGGTTCGTGAAGTTGCGGGAATTATCGAATAATTCCTCACCCCGGTTAGCGCCGAGAACTATCGTAGATAGTCGAACGATCTTTTGAGCAATTTGCCAACGCCTGCGGCTCCACCGTAGGCGTTTTTTTATGTGCAGTTTTGGCGAGTTAAAAACCAGCTTTCCACTAGGCGCGACACAAAACAACGCGCCCAATACGGTTTACTTACCCATTTACTTACTTAGTTTTTTGTTTCTGCCAAGCACGTTTAGAGTGCTGGGTAGGTTGTAGTAGGAACAAGCTAAACAGCAACACAATGCAGCCAATTGCGACAAAGATGGATTGAGAAGAGCCCGTTAACACGACGCCGGCAAGAATCAGTAACATGCCCGCCAACGCTGTGATGGAGCCGACATAAAGTCCTTGCTTATGATTGATAGGGGACAGCTCCTCGTCGCTGATCGGTGTGGCTAGTTGAATCGCAAGTGCAGTGCGACTTTGCTGGATTGATGGTGACTCTTTGGCATAAAAGACCCGCGTAAACAGGAAGAAGCCTCCAGTCACCAGTAAATGAACGGCAAGCGTTGCGACCACGGACAGGTCTTTGCTTTCTCTTGGCGTTAATGGCAAGGAAGAGAGCCACTGTACATCAAAGATAAACATCATAAAGAGCGATACTGCGCATCCGACCATAACGGTGGCCCACCCCGACCAGTTTGGTGTTTTCAAACTGACGAGTGCAAGCAGAGATGGGATGTTGATTGGCATCTGAATGAACGCCGCGAACACAATCATCATGTCGAACAAGCTGTACGACTCAACAGACGCCAGCAGCAAAGCTGTGACCGTGGCTAATACGCCAGATACTATCGTCGCAATTTTTCCAACCATCAACTGCTGGCGACTGGTCGCATTTGGGTTGAACCACACTTGGTAGAGGCTTTTGACCACAATGCCAGCGTTGCGGTTGTGTGCTGATGAAAGCGGCGCAATGGTCGCGGCCACCAATGCCACCATCACCAATCCGAGTAAACCTTGAGGCATGTAATGCTGGATGTAGTAAAGATAAGCGGCGTTGTTCGCACTCTGCTCTAGTGCAGGATAGATCGCCAGTAAATCGATGTTTTGTGCTGCCACGAACCACGCTGGCATAAACCACAGTACAGGGGCAAAAACAAACAGCACACCAGCAACGAATGCGGCCTTGGTGGCGTCTTTATCGTTGGCGGTGGTCAGAAAGCGATAGCAGCTCAAGGTGTGGTTATTACTCATGGTTTGTTGCAGCAGCATGGCGATCGCCCACATCACAAACAGAGACGGCATCCTGATCTGTTCACCATAAATTGGCGTGGCGTGCGCAAATACTTCGCTTGGTGAGTCAAAGCGTTGCAGTGCGGTATAGCCGATCACTAGAGTAATGGCGATCAGCAAAATTAATTGAATTACATTCGTCACAGACACCGTCCACGCGCCTCCGCTCACGGCGATCAAAGTGACGACCCCCCCATAGCGAGAATGGTGGTCGACATCTCAATGGCAAAAACAGCAGAGAAAAAAGACGCCAATCCATTCATCCAAATAGCACAGGCGATCAAAGTCAGCGGAAAGCTTAACCATGTGAATAGCTGTTCTGATGTGTGGCCAAACCGCACTCGAATCACTTCCATGGCGGTTTCTACGCGTAACCTTCGATAGCGACGCGCAAAAAATGCTGCCGCGACGAAAAATCCCAACGCATTTCCCCAAAAGATGAACATCACGCTGATGCCATCTTCATACGCTTTGGCTGCGGCACCCGTAAACGTCCACGCTGAAAATTGCGTCATGAATGCGGTCGCGCCAGCCATCCACCACATCATGGTTCCTCCACCTTGAAGGAAGTCGTTCGACGAGGTGGAAAAGCGGCGAAATAGCGACGCAGCGATCCCAATAAAGAGCAGATAGATCATTACGATCATCGAATCCAATAAAGTCATGTGTCATAGCTCACGAAAAAATTAAAATGCCGTTTTAAAGATCACAAAAATACCGATAAGAACTTTATCAGTACGTAACAATGAATATATTAAAACAAGATTTACTATAAAATAAAATGGTGTTTCAAAATGAAAGTTAGATACCTTACTTCTGCACTCTTACTTGCAATGACTTCTGGTTTAGCGGCTGCCGCATCGGTGGATATTCGTCATGAATATGTGCCTGATCGTGATGGTGACGAACATCGAGATCGTATTTACGTTTCTCACCGTTTCGACAACCAAATCGGTTTTAGCGTGGAAGCAAAATGGAACTACAAAGATGGTCACATGGGCAATGCAGGCCATGAAACTGGCGTGAGCTACCGTTGGAAAGCGACCGACAATTTCTCTCTAACGCCGGGCATTAACATTGATGCCAGCCCATCGGGTGCGTCAGTGTTCAAGTACAACTTGACGGGCGCGTACAAAATCAATGACGAGTGGGATGTCGCTGCGCGTATTCGTCATGGGTACAAAAACACGGACGACTCGCGCTACAACCAGCTCAACCTTTACGCAAACCGTAAGTTTGAATGGGGCAAGCTTGGCGTAGAAGCGGAGTACAAAGATATTCATGGCGGTGAAGGTGGCTGGAAAGACAAAGGTCATGATCAGCTGATCGACTTTAAAGGCGAATACACCAAGTTAGAAAGTGGTGTGATTCCATTCTTCGCTATCGCGGCGATCACGCACAAGGGTGACGGCTCAGAGTTTAAAGATGAATATGTTCCTCGTTTCCGTGTCGGTTTGAAATACAACTTCTAACAAGGAAAAGTGACCATGAAAAAACACACTTTAGCCTTGTGTCTGGCGGCCATATTGGCCCCAGCCGCACACGCTGCTGAGATTAAGGTCGAAGACCTGACTTGGAAAGCGATCACTTTTGGTCAATCGACCGACATGAACTTTGGCTCAACCATTTTGCCGGAAAAAGTCGGCGTGAACCAAGTGACGGTCAATGGTGATGCTGTCGCTGCTGGCAAGTTAGCGTCCACATTTACCATTGAAAGCCGCGGCGGCAAGTTAGCTAACTCGCATGAAGGACTCACCTTTTACTACACCGAGCTACCAACCGATGTGAACTTTACCCTCAGTGCCGATGTGGTGCTTGAACAGCTTGGCCCAGAAACGGGCGCGACACCCAACCGCCAAGAAGGCGCAGGTTTGATGGTGCGCGACATTCTAGGTGCCGAGCGTTTAGTGCCACAACCTGAGGGCCATGAAGAGTTTCCGTCTGCATCGAACATGGTGATGAACCTAATGCGTTCTCACACCCGCACGAACGATGGCATGACCAACATCAACGCATCGTTTCGTGAAGGCGTTTATCAACCTTGGGGAACGCCGGGTAACCGTTTAAGCCGTGTCGATTATGTGGAAGGGGTGCCTTACGGCACGGCTGAAACCTACCGCATGACGCTGACACGCACCAATGATGGTTTCAAAGTCAGCTACCGTAATGGCGAAAAATTCATTGAGCAAGCGGTAAAAGGCGCGAATGCCAATATCGTCGAAATGCAAAACTCAGACTCGCAATACGTCGGATTCTTTGCGTCACGCAATGCAAAAATGACGGTGAGCAATGTCGATTTGCAGCTTGCTGCGGCGGATACCGTGGACGCTCCAAAATACGCGGCCAAGCAGGGCGAATTGGTATTCCAAATCGCTTCTTCACCTCGCTCTGCAACCAAGGAGTATCCGGTTCAAGCTCGTGCCAACTACTCGGGCGAATTTGAAGTTCTGCACAATGGCAAAGTGGTAGCGAAGCAAACCGTGACGGCGGGTGAGCTGTTCAGCCAGTGGCTGACACTTGATAGCGGCGCGAATCAAATGGAAGTGAGATTCACCGCCATTGACGGCCCAAACAAAGAGACACAAGCGCACCTTTACAGCGTTGACGTTGTTTCTCTGCCAGACCCAATGACGCTGTATGTTGCACCAAACGGCAGCGACAAAGGCAACGGATCTCAAGCACAACCGCTTGATTTAGCTACCTCAGTAGAACTGCTTCCTGCTGGCGGCACCATCATTTTGAAAGATGGCGACTACCAAGGGATGGAAATCCCGCTGACGGCGAGTGGCAGTGTCGACAAGCTCAAGCACCTACGTGCGGAAGGAGACAATGTTCGCTTTGTTTCGGAACTTCGTCACGAGGCAAATTACTGGCATTACCAAGGTATTGAAGTTGCGGGTGCGCAGTTCATTGTTCATGGTAGCCACAACACCTTCGAAAAAATGGTGACACACGGCGCGCCAGATACTGGTTTCGTGATCACCTCTCCTGAAAACATTGGCCGCGCACTGTGGGCAAGTTACAACCAAGTGATTGAAAGCGAAAGCTACAACAACATGGATCCTTCGCAGATCAACGCAGACGGTTTTGCGGCCAAGATGCGTATCGGCGATGGCAACACCTTCATCCGTTGTTTGTCTCACCACAACATTGATGACGGTTGGGACTTGTTCAACAAAGTGGAAGATGGCGCAAACGGTGCGGTGACCATTTTGGATTCCATCTCGTTCAGCAACGGGCGCACACTCGATGTTGCCAACAAGGGTGGCACGATTGGTAACGGCTTCAAGCTAGGCGGCGAGGGGATTCCGGTTCCACATGTGGTGAAAAACAGCCTGTCTTTCAATAACAACATGGACGGATTTACGGACAACTTTAACCCTGGTGCACTGGTATTGAGCGACAACGTGTCGATTGATAACAAGCGCTTCAACTACTTGTTCCGTAAGAGCCCATATTCCGGCGAGATTGAGCAAGGCACGTTCACCAATAACCGTTCTTACCGATTCCACGTCAGCAGCAAATATGACGACGTGATCAACAGTGCGAAATCGACTGGCAATGCGTTGGTCGAAAATGGCACGACTTACACCAGTGATGGCAAAGCGGTCGACAGCAAAACGCTCGCGCCATTAAAGCAAGCGTCGGTGATTGATACCCAACAAGCCATTCCGGGTAAGCAAGAGGTGATGCAGCTTAAGCAACTTATTCACTAACGAGTAACCACGGGCTCTCAGGAGCCCTTTTTTTCGTCAAAACTCACCTTACAACGGTCGCATTTTTACGCTTTTCGACTTGTCAGTGACAATCTCTTTTTGGTTCTAAGATTAACTAAGGGAATGCAGCAGTGACGAGTATGGATCCGCAGTTATTTACAAGACGCTCACTATTGATCTTCATCACGTTTGAGCGCAAAAAATAAAAAATGAACCGTTGTTTTGATTTTTGTCTCAGTTAGTTTTGTTTTTTGAAAATATAATTTATCTAAATTAAAACAGCGTTTCGAGGTTTCTATTATGGAATACGATTACTTAGTAATAGCAGGCTACTTTGCCCTGATGGTGGCAATCAGCTTGCTGTTCAAAAAAATGGCAAGCAATAGTACCAGCGACTATTTCCGCGGGGGCGGTAAGATGCTTTGGTGGATGGTTGGTGCCACAGCATTTATGACTCAGTTCTCTGCATGGACGTTTACCGGTGCAGCGGGTAAAGCGTTTAACGATGGCTTCGCGGTATTGGCCGTGTTTGTTGGCAACATGGTGGCGTACGTTTTCGCTTACTTCTACTTTGCTCGCCGCTTCCGCCAAATGCGAGTTGATACACCAACTGAAGGGGTAAAACGCCGCTTTGGTAACACTAACGAGCAGTTTTTCACGTGGGTAATCATTCCGTTAAGTGTGATTAACGCGGGCGTTTGGCTAAACGGTTTGGGTGTGTTTGCTTCTGCGGTATTTAATGCCGACATCGTGACTACCATTTGGGTGACTGGCCTTGCGGTATTGGCTATCTCATTGTTGAGTGGTGCGTGGGGCGTAGTGGCGTCGGACTTTATTCAAACGCTGGTTGTTGCGGTTATCTCCATTGCTTGTGCGGCAGTTGCATTGTACGTCGTTGGCGGCCCTGGCGAGATCGTTGAGAACTTCCCTGGTGGCTTCATCATGGGCCCAGATATGAACTACCCACTACTGTTAGTTTGTACGTTCATCTTCTTCGTAGTGAAACAGCTGCAAAGTATCAACAACATGCAGGAGTCTTACCGTTTCCTTAACGCGAAAGATTCGAAAAACGCAAGTAAAGCTGCGCTGATGGCGCTTGTGATGATGCTATTTGGCGCGGTAATTTGGTTCATCCCACCTTGGGCTTCAGCAATCCTGTACCCAGATGCAGCAACGCAATACTCATCATTGGGTGCGAAAGCAAGCGATGCGGTTTACCTTGTCTTCGCTCGTGAAACAATGCCTCTAGGCACCGTTGGTCTGTTAATGGCAGGTCTGTTTGCGGCGACCATGTCTTCGATGGACTCTGCACTAAACCGTAACTCAGGTATTTTCGTTCGTAGCTTCTACTCAAACATTGTGCGTAAAGGCCAAGCTTCGGATAAAGAGCTACTGCGTGCTGGTCAAATCGCATGTTTGGTGAACGGCATCCTCGTTATCATGATGGCTCAGTTCTTCAACTCACTGAAGCACCTAAGCTTGTTTGATCTAATGATGCAAGTGGCGACGCTACTTCAATCACCAATCCTAGTTCCATTGTTCCTTGGCATCATCATTCGCAGAACGCCGAAATGGGCACCATGGGCAACAGTTGTGGTTGGTATGTTTGTCTCTTGGTCAGTGGTGAAAATCTTCACTCCAGAATTTGTTGGTAGCTGGTTCGGTATGGATGAGCTAACACGCCGCGAAGCAGGTGAAATGCGCACAATGATCACCATTGCTGCTCACCTTGTCTTTACTGCTGGTTTCTTCTGCCTATCGACTCTGTTCTACAAAGAAGAAACAGACACGCACAAAGAGACAACGGCGGAATTCTTTAAAGATGTGGACACCGAGTGTGTTGCAGAAGAAGGCCAAGACATTGTTGACCGCATGCAACGCGCGAAATTGGGTACGCTGGTTATCTACATGGCCGCAGGTTTAACACTGATGGTGTTGATTCCAAACCCACTATGGGGCCGCTTATTGTTCCTTGCCTGTGCAGCGTCAGTCTTTGCTGTGGGCTACGGCTTGAAGAAGAGTGCCAAGCTAGACACACAGCCCTCTAAAGTAGCCGCGACAACGACCCAATAATCTGAATTTTTGTTTTGGCTGCCCTCGCTTGGGCAGCCCTTTTGTGGAGATATATTATGGCTAAAGGTGATGTGATTACTCTCAACTTCGAAACGTTTGTTGATAGTGATACCCAAGTGAAAGTGACGCGATTAACGCCAACGGACGTGATTTGTCACCGTAACTACTTTTACCAGAAGTGCTTTACTCAGGATGGAAAAAAGCTGCTGTTTGCAGGTGATTTCGACGGAAATCGCAACTATTACCTGCTTAACCTTGAAACGCAACAAGCAGTCCAACTGACGGAAGGTAAAGGTGACAACACCTTTGGCGGTTTCATTTCGACGGATGAGCGTGCATTTTTCTACGTGAAAAACGAACTGAATTTGATGAAAGTCGATTTAGAGACGCTGGAAGAACAAGTCATTTATACGGTCGATGAAGAGTGGAAAGGCTACGGTACTTGGGTGGCAAATTCTGACTGTACCAAGTTAGTCGGCATCGAGATTCTAAAACGTGATTGGCAACCGCTGACATCGTGGGAAAAGTTTGCCGAGTTCTACCACACCAATCCAACTTGTCGCCTAATTAAAGTGGATATCGAAACCGGTGAGCTGGAGGTGATCCATCAAGACACTGCGTGGCTAGGTCACCCAATTTACCGTCCGTTTGATGACTCAATGGTTGGTTTCTGTCATGAAGGTCCGCATGATTTGGTGGATGCGCGCATGTGGCTGGTCAATGAAGATGGCAGCAACGTTCGTAAAATCAAAGAGCACGCAGAAGGTGAATCGTGCACGCACGAGTTCTGGATTCCAGATGGCAGCGCAATGGCGTACGTTTCTTACTTCAAAGGTCAAACTGATCGCGTGATTTACAAAGCCAACCCAGAGACATTAGAGAATGAAGAAGTGATGGTGATGCCACCTTGTTCTCACCTTATGAGTAACTTCGATGGTTCTTTGATGGTTGGTGATGGTTGCGATGCGCCAGTTGATGTTGCAGACGCGGACAGCTACAACATCGAAAATGACCCGTTCTTGTATGTATTGAACACAAAAGCGAAATCGGCGCAAAAACTGTGTAAGCACAGCACATCTTGGGATGTGTTGGATGGCGATCGCCAAATTACTCACCCGCATCCGTCATTCACACCGAACGATGATGGTGTGTTGTTTACCAGTGACTTTGAAGGCGTTCCTGCGATTTACATTGCGGACGTGCCGGAGTCTTAGAAACACTGATTACGTCAAACATGATGATGAAAAACGCCCGGTGATGCTGGGCGTTTTTATTGGGATGAGAGCTGGAATCGAAAAGACATGAACCACTATTGATTGGATTCCGCGTCTTCACGTTTAATCACTTTGTGCCCGTCTTCCGACACGCCTTGCTTCCAATAGCTGCTGATGTAGATATTCTCGCGATCGACTTCTTTCTCATTGCGGAAATATTGGCGCAGCGCACGCATTGAATCGAACTCACACGCACACCATATCGAAGCGTTACCATCTAACCACTCGAGTTCGCGAACGCTATCAGCCAAGGCTTGCCCTTCGGTTAACCAAATCAACTCCATGCCTGCTGGCGCATGTAGGGGTTGGATGTCGGCTGGAGACATCACGCTGATCACTGCATAGCCTTTGGCCTCTTCTGGCAACGTACGAACTTTCGCAGAAAGCGCTGGAAGTGCCGTCATATCGGCAGCCATGAAGAACCAATCCGCCTCCGTATTTAAGTTGGAGATGCTACCCGGCCCCACGATGCTGATCGTGTCGCCTTTTTGCGCGGCCATTGCCCAACGTGCTGCAAATCCGCATTGCAGATCTTGCGTTACGTGTCGGACGAAATCCACTTCGATTGAGCTGGTTTCTGGATGAAAGCGTCGAATTGTGTAAGTGCGCATGATTGGTCGGTCGTCTTCTGACAGGATGCTCAGATCCGAGCCACCCATATCGTTAAACAGTAATTTGATGTAACTGCCTTCGCAGTCACGAGGAAAGTGGCTCAGCGCCTCACCTTGCAAGGTAATGCGCTGCATGTTTGGAGTAATTGTCTCTGTGTCTGTGACAACAATCGTTTTAGGTTGAGGCTTATTCTTCATCTTTGACTCTACTCGATAATTATTCTCTTTCTCATTTAAGGTTATCAAGATCTCTCATAAGAGGGTAGTGTCTTTATATAAATTTACACTGTGAATTGAGCTGGATTATTGGATTATTGGAGTATTGCAGTGGTACTGGGGACTGGGGCGAGCAAAATACGTAGAAAAAATAAGAAAGGGCACGCCAACATGCCCTTTCGAACTTAACGATGTAAAGGCTTACTGAGTCTGCTCAAGTAAATGTGTTTTTAGGAATCTATCCATCGCTTGGTAACCATCAAGACGGTTCTCCAAAGAGCGGAATCCGTGCCCCTCATTTTCCTTCACGATGTATTCGACCTCGACGCCTCGTTCGCGCAGTGCATCAACGATTTGGTCTGACTCGCTCTTCACCACGCGTGGATCTTGTGCTCCCTGTAGAACCAATAAGGGTGCCTTAATTTGGTCGACATGGAACACTGGTGAGTAGGCTTTCATCATTTTCGCGTCTTCAGGATCATTCGGATTGCCTACTTGCTCGTGTAACATTGCAAGGAATGGTGCCCAATAAGGTGGAATGGAGTCCATAAAGGTAAATAAGTTAGATACGCCAACGTAGTCGATTCCGCACTTATACAAATCAGGAGTGAATGTCACCCCCGCCAGAGTTGCGTAGCCGCCATAAGAGGCACCATAAATACATACGTTGCCATCTTGTGCGTAACCTTGTTCGGTAGCCCATTTGACACCGTCGGTAATGTCATCCTGCATGGATTGTCCCCATTGCTTGAACGACTTCTCCCAAAACTCGCGACCATAACCAGTTGAGCCCCTGAAGTTCATTTGCAGCACCGCGATACCGCGGTTAGCGAATAATTGCACCTCAGGCTGAAATCCCCAGTGATCACGAGCCCATGGACCACCGTGTGGGAGCACAAGCAAAGGCAGATCTTTGGCTTCTCGACCCTTCGGCAGCGTTAGGTACCCATGAATGGTTTCTCCATCGCGAGCGGTGTATTGGATAGGCGTCATCTTCGCCATATGTTCTGGCTTATGCCATGGAGCGTTTTCTGCCAATTTCTCCAATTTATCTGCTTTACGATCGTAGAAGTAGTAATTTGGTCGATCGACATCGCTGTAGGTGACGACAATCATTTTACTTTCATCTCGCGTCGCACTGGTTACAGAAATTTCTACATTTGGCAGTTTCTCTGAGAGGCGTTCGAAGGTTTGTTGGTAGGAATCATCTAAGAAGTGATAGTGGTTTTTATCTGTCACGTAAGAGACTGAAACCAGCTTATTAAGCGCTTCAGAGTAGTGAGCGCTATTCACGTCAACTTCCGGGTGAGAGAAGATTTCTCGTATTTCTTTATTGGCTTTTACATCGTATTCAACGATGGCTGATTTATCACGCGTAATTCGTGATGCCACATATAAGTTTTTGTTGTCCGGCGTGAATGAAATGGGGCTAAAGCTCTCTTTGAAAGTGAGATTCTTTAGCGGCTTAAATTCATCTTCAACCGTATCGCGATATAAAACGGAGGTATTAACACCATCTGATGTGGTGATGACACGAATGTTGCCATCGTGATCGGTACCCCATGAGCGCACATTGCCCGGGTTTTGCGCAACGAGAGTATTTTCGCCTGTTTTTAGATTATGTCGATAAACATCAAAGACTTGCGGGTTACGCTCGTTACTCGAAATCAAAATGTCATCGGGTTGATTGTCTAGTGTGTCGATAACGTATGCCACAACACCGGATGTCGGTGTGATGGTTTTCTCTTCGCCTGTTTTGACATTAACCGTCACGAGATAAAAGTTCTCATCTCCTCCCGTATCACGAGAGTAAATTACGGTGTCTTCGCCAACCCAGTAGTAGTATGCAATGTCGCGCCCTGTTACGGATGTGACGCGTTTTATCTGATCGGGGTTATCTGTGGGATAAACAAAGACGTTCTTACGGTCTTGCCATGGCTTCATCATTGAGATGTAGTCACCAGCAGGAGAGATTTGATAGCTAGAAACTTCGCTGTTTTTAAAGAAATAATCCACTGGATACTCGGGTGGAATGACTTCAGCATTGGTTGTGGTGGATGTTTGACTGCAACCCGCCAATAATAATCCAAAAGTGGCAGCAAGAAAAAGCTTGCGAGTGTGCATTGTGTAACGCTCCTTGTGTAAAGGACCTTAAGCTCATGAGCTTTTGGCCAGGGTGATAGATTCATCGCAGTTACTGCGAGCAAGCAACGAACATTAAAATAGCTGTGGCTTATGATTAGTGTGCTTTTAATAAATAGCGCATTGCTTCGCTACTATGACCCTGGCATTGTCCAAAAGTGGCGTTAGATTGTGATTATTGATTCAGTATCTACCTGAACTTTGTATTAGATCACGGTTTTACGGCTATTTTGTCTTCTATATCATTGGGATAGTCGACAGCAGTAAAAGCGCTGCCATCCCATAGTTAAACCCTTTTACACGCCTAGATGTGGTCAACCAGCGTTGAAGTTGCATGCCTGCCGCGGTCCAAAATGTTACCGATGGCAAGTTGGCTAAACAGAAGATACCGGCGATAAAAGTCAGTTCAAGCCAAGAACCGCCGCTGGTGTATACCGTAATCGCCGTCAACGCCATCGACCAACCTTTTGGGTTTACCCACTGGAATGCGACAGCCCCTAAAAAAGACATTGGGCGAAAATCGTGTTTTGCTTCGGTTTTGCCGCTCGTGGCGATTTTGTACGTCAAGTACAGCAAATAACTCAAGCTCAATACTTTCAAAATGGAGTGAGTAATCGGGTAAGCGTTGAAGAGGCTCATCAAGCCAATACCCACCAAAATTAGCATGGCACCAAAACCGAAGGTAATGCCCAACATGTGTGGAATGGTTCGTTTAAAGCCAACATTTGCCCCTGAGGTCATCAACATAATGTTATTGGGACCCGGCGTAAAAGTGGAGACAAAAGCGAACAACGCCAAAGCGCCCAGTTGATGATATTCCATAGATTGTTCCTTGAATCAGTTCTCGATAAGTTGAGAACAACTATAAGTAGAACTGAGGTCAATATTGTGCTTTTATTTGATGATTAGAAACTAAATAAGCAATGAAACATCATCATGGATAGATTTGACGAAAGAATATTGCAAATGCTCAAGCGATACGGAAGAATCTCCAATGTGGAGCTGTCGGAACGCGTTGGTTTATCTCCGTCTGCAACCTTACGCCGAGTGCAAGATTTAGAGCGTAAAGGCGTGATCAAAGGCTACCGAGCAGTACTGGATAATCAGCAACTTGGCGTGGGTTTTGTCGCTTATGTGTCGATTGGTTTGGCCTCGCACTCTAAGCAAGCACAGCTTGGTTTTGAAGAACACGTGCGCTTTGTGGATGAAGTGGTGGAATGTCACAACATCACTGGCGCGAACGAGTATTTGCTGCGTGTGGAAACGCAAGATCTCGCCGCTTATAAAGCGTTTCACGCTGATGTGTTGGGTGAGTGCGAACACGTTAAGTCGATCACAACCATGGTGGTAATGGACACACCGAAAGACGAACGTTAGTCGGTCAAGAGTGTCATGGTTTTGTGGCACATGAATTTGAAGTGACTCGAAAGAGTCAGTCGAGTATGAGATAAGTACACAACAAATGCTGGAAAGCAGATGGCACTCTTACAATTTCCACCTTTATTCTAACCTTCGAAATAATCTCATCCTGCTAGTTTTGCTTAAACCGCTTGTGTTCATGAGCGGCGAGTCAGCAAATTTAAGGATGAACGATGAAATCACATGTAACACTTCCTCTTTTGAGCTTAAGCGCTGTTGCCGCATTGAGCTCATTTAACGTCAACGCCCACGGCTGGGTAGAATTTCCAAGTGCTCGTCAGAATACGTGTTATTTAGACGGTGGTTTTTGGACCAATGAGATCCCCAACCAAGCGTGTAAAGCGGCTTTTGAAGAATCTGGTGCTTACCCGTTTGTGCAACGCAGTGAAATTGCAGCAAACGTACCAAATTACCGAGATATGGAGCATGTTAAAGCCGTAGTCCGTGACGGCGAACTGTGTTCTGCTGGAGATGCGGCTAAGAAAGGCTTGAACATTCCTTCTCCAAACTGGCAGCGCACCAATGTTACGCCAGATGCAAATAACCAGATTGAATTGGTGTTTTACGGCAAGGCGCCGCACAACCCATCATACTGGGAATTCTATCTCACCAAGCCGACCTATGATGATTCAAAACCGCTTACTTGGAGTGATTTAGAGCTGATTGACACCGCAGGTGATGTGTATGTTGATGCGGAAAAACGCTACCGTATTCAGGTGACTTTCCCAGCTGAGCGCTCGGGCGATGCAGTGCTTTATACTCGTTGGCAGCGCATTGATGTGGCTGGTGAAGGTTTCTACAACTGTAGTGACATTACGTTAAACGGAACAGGTACGACGCCGCCGACTGACCCCGTTGATCCAACCGAACCGGGTAATAATCTGACATCTCTGGGCTACTTTGTTCAGCAAGGTTTTGGACCAGTAGAAGCGGGTGACACCATCCGTTTCCGTACGTTTAATGCGACAGGCAATGAAATTGTTGATATTTCACTGCCAATCAGCGCAAACAATACGACGACTTGGGCGGCAGAAATTGCGGATCAATTTAACGCGCAGCAAACGGGCGATTGGTATGTGGGCATTTGGCATCAAGAGATGAACCACTACATGTTCGATAGTAAGAACGTAAATGCGAACCAAGTATTAGCGCCAAGCGCAGACTTCAGTTATGCGTTGTCACTGATCAAAGCGGATGTACCGCCACCAGTTGAACCAACCAACTTATGGGACAAGACGGCCGTTTACGACCAAGGTGATGTGGTGACGCACAACGGTAAAGAATGGACTGCCCAGTGGTGGACGTCTGGTGAGGAACCAGGCACAACGGGTCAATGGGGTGTATGGCGTTAAGCCATTTATTCGGGCCCTGATCAATAAAACCCTTCTCATGTGAGAAGGGTTTGTTTTTTCAGTCTAAAACGACCACTTTGGCGGAGTGGTTGTCTTGAAAATCAGAGCACATATCGTTATTCGCTTGCTCTCCACTCGATCCAGTTGAGCATCGCGTAGTCTGCCAGTTTGAGCATCGGAATGTCTTCGTGTGTATCACCGTAGGCATAAATAGACTCAAACTCGTCGAGCGAAAACGCCGCCTTAACGCGCGAGACTTTTCTTTCTAAACTGCAATCACCTTGCTGGTAAAAGCCACTCAGTTTTGGCTGCTCTGAGATCAGTTCACTGCACAGCAAGTGGTAACCGTTCGCTTCACACCAAGGCTTGAGATACGCATTGAGTGATGCCGACACCACCACAATGGTATCGCCTCTGTGTTGATGCCACGCCAACCTTTCCATCGCTTCTGGCCGTAAGTACAGCGGGATCACTTCATGGGCAAACTGAGCGCCAATCGCTTCAATTTGCTGCGTTTCTTTCCCTGAAAATGCAATAAAACTGCTGAGCGGACGCATAAAACGAGCGGGTAACACTCCGAGTTTGTACAGCGCATAAAACGGCATGATGGCGACCTTTCCTACTCGCTTGCGCAGGCCATAAGCAGAATAGTGTAAGAAAAGGCTAAACATATCCTCTCGGGTAATGGTGCCATCAAAATCAAACAGTGCCAGTGACGGCTTGGTAGTATCGAGCAAATTCAGCGCCTATTTTTCGATTTAAGATCGTTTTGTGTTTATTGATAAAACACTGCCAACCAAATGGTTTCTTGCGTTGGGTCAGTCCAGCTCACTTTGTGTTTGGTATGAGCTGGAATCGTAACGTGATCGCCTGCCTCAAGTCGTTTCACTACACCTGATTCAAAAGTCAGCTCTCCAGTTCCTTTAAGAACCAATACCCATTCATGTTCTTCTTGATCGTACCAGCCACTTTTGGGCGAGGTTTGCCCTGTTGAGACAATGCGTTCTATACGCAGGTTTTTGCGGGTCAGCAGGTCTTCGAACACTTCCTCGTCGAGGTTATTCGGTAAGTCTTTAAACAGGTTCATGGCCTTTCCTTAGATAATGATCAGTCCAAAAGGCGCAAGCAATTGCTCTTGTTGCCAATCACAAATTTTAACACCAAACAGAGAAACGCGGCGAACATCCAGCCCGTCTAGTTCGACATGAGTCAGATCACATTGCTCAACGTTAAAGGTTCCCCATTGTTCTGGCGAGAATTCGCAGCGAGATAAATCCGAGCCTTTAAGAGTTGCCCCCGCGAGGTTCGCTCCGTTCCAACGGTTTTCAAAGAGGTCACATTTTTCTAGTAACACTCGCTCGAAGTTACAGTAGGTGAGGTTGCAGCCAGTAATAAAAGCAGAACAGAAAAACATGGTGTTACTGACGCGATTAGCAAAGTTCGCGCCTTGGAAGTTTGCCCCTTTGAGATCGCACTTACGCAGTTCTAAGCCCATACAATTTGCGCCGTTAAACAGGCTCATTGCCAGCATACAGTTCGTAAAGCTAGCATCTTTTAAGTTCGCGAAACGAAAACTACATCCTTCTAGTGCTTTGGATTCGATAAAGCGACAGTCGATGAACTTAGCATCGCGCAGATCGGCATGGTCGAAACTGCACATATAAAAGTGGCAGTTTTTAAAGGTGGCATTCTGAAAATCGTGATGAGAAAAGTTTTCTCGTTCAAAAATGAGATCGGTTTTTAACATGTCTTCTCCTTATCTGCGAGCAGACTAGCACTCCAAGTGACTGATTTTCCAGAAAAATAACTTCTTGTATTTCAGTGTTTTACAAACCCCTCAAATCGCGATTTTAAGGGGTCAAACGAGCGTTTTAAGTGGGTTATTTTTTGAAAATAAAAGACGTAGAGGAAGAAAAAAGTTTTTGCTGGCTACGGACCTTAGCGAGAGGATTCGTGTTTTTGAGCATGCATAGCTTCTCACACGCACAGTTTGCATTACAGAATTGTATCCGATTTGCATAATTTGTTGATCGGTATGGCGTTTCTCTATACAAAAAACCTATATTTTTCACAAATTGATTTCCATCAAAATAGTAGGGTTTCTATGTGCTAGATTGCGCGCAGCTCAAAAAAATATAGATGCCCGTGTGCTTCAAGGCAATGAGTTTACTTGAAATCTAAGGCCAGTCAGCAGGCACACCTTTGGGTACGACATAACGAAGCCCTATAAAAGGAAATAAAAAATGAAAAAAACAATCTGCAGTCTAGCAGTGGTTGCTGCACTCGTGTCACCAAGTGTTTTCGCTCATAAACAAGGTGACTTCGTTCTTCGTGTTGGTGCGGCGTCTGTCGTTCCAAATGACAGCAGCGATAAGATTCTTGGTTCTCAAGAAGAATTGAAAGTGGATTCAAATACGCAGCTTGGTTTGACGTTTGGCTACATGTTCACAGATAACATCAGCCTAGAGCTTCTAGCAGCAACGCCATTCAGCCACGATATCTCAACAGATTTGTTAGGTCTTGGTGATATCGCGGACACCAAACACCTTCCACCAACGCTTATGGTTCAGTACTACTTTGGCGAGCCACAAAGTAAGTTCCGTCCATACGTTGGTGCAGGTCTCAACTACACCATGTTCTTTGATGAGGGCTTCAATAGCACGGGTAAAGGCGCTGGTCTTTCAGATCTTAAGTTGGATGACTCATTCGGTCTAGCAGCGAATATTGGTGTGGATTACATGATCAACGATCAATGGTTCCTCAACGCTGCTGCGTGGTACGCAAACATTGAAACAGAAGCAACTTACAAAGCAGGTGGAGCGAAGCAAAAAACCGACGTCAAAATTAACCCTTGGGTATTTATGATCAGCGGCGGTTACAAGTTCTAAGAAAAACCAGTAGTTACACGCACATTACTATTATTGGCATGACTTTGGGGGCGGTTACGGGGACTGCCCCTCTTTTTTATCCTCGTTTTGATTGCACATCATTTACTCAACTTAGCAACACGCAAAATTGGATCTTTACCTTGCAGATCATTTTATTGTCCGAAGATCGAAAAGTCCTACACTGATCACATAATTGAACAAGTGGACAATATAAATGAGCGGCGACATCGCGAAGCATTCTTCCTCCAGATCTAAGCTGGTAAAAACTCTTTTCTTTACTCTCTGTGTTATCGCATTTGGTGCGATGTATTGGTCTTGGCAGTATTCTGACAGTCATCCAAGCACGGAAGATGCCTACGTTAGGGCAAAAATTTTGTCGGTAGCGCCTCAGGTAAAAGGCCAAGTGGTTTCTGTGGATGTCAAAGACTTCCAATCTGTTAACAAAGGTGATCTACTGCTGAAGATTGATTCGCGCCCATATCTGTTGGCAGTGAAGCAAGCAAAAGCGGCATACCAATTGGCGGTCCAGCAACATGACGTTGCCGATAAGCAGGTAACTGAAGCCGTTGCGGGCTTAGATGCGGCGCGCTCTAACCTGACAGAAGCGCAAGTGGAGTACAAACGTACGGATTCCCTCGTGAAACGCAAACTGGCGTCGGACCAAGATTTAGATACGGCGAAAAACAAACTAGCCAATGCCCAAGCGAGCCTAGAGCAAGCGCGTGCGACGGTAGAAAAAGCCATTGCGAACCGTGGTGAAGAAGGCGCAGAGGCTGCGGTTGTTCAACAAGCGGCCGCACAGTTAGCGCAAGCGGAGCTGAACTTGAGTTACACCGACATTACGTCACCAGTGGATGGCATTGCCGGAGAAATCAATACGCACGTGGGCTCGGTCGTTAGCGTGGGTCAAACGCTGTTCCCTGTGATTTTAAAAGACAGCTATTGGGTACGCGCGAACTTTAAAGAAACCGATCTTACTCATATTAAAGCTGGCATGCATGCGGATGTGGTGATTGATATGTACCCAGACGTGGTGTGGAAAGCAACGGTAGAACAGCTGTCGCCTGCGAGTGGTACATCGTTCTCCTTGATGCCACCAGAAAACGCAACGGGTAACTGGGTTAAAATCAAACAGCGTTTCCCTGTACGTTTGGCATTAGAAGTACCGGCCGATGCGCCGCAACTTCGCGTTGGTGCGAGCTCAGAAGTCACCATTGATTTGCAAAGTAGCGTGCAATGAGCCATCAAATTACGGCAGACAAACGGGGGATTGCCACCGTCGCCGTGATGCTTTCTGCCATCATGGTGTTAATCGATATGACCGTTGCGAACGTGTCGCTATCGCACATGATGGGCGCGTTGGGCGCAACGGCAGACCAAATTACTTGGGTGCTGACGGGTTACAGCATGGCGGAAGCGATCTTCATTCCGATGACCAGTTTCTGGGTGTCTCGCTTTGGTGAACGCAAAGTCATGCTGGTTGCCGTGGTCGGTTTTGTGATTGCCAGTGCGCTTTGTGGGCAAGCACAGTCTCTTGAAGAGATGGTGCTGTTTCGCATTATCCAAGGCGCTTTCGGCGCGTCGGTGATTCCATTGGCGCAGTCGACGTTAGTTCAGATTTATCCGTATGAGCAAAAAGGCAAAGCGATGGCGATTTTCTCCATCGGCATTTTGCTTGGTCCTATTTTGGGCCCAGTCGTGGGTGGCGTGATCACTGACAACATCAACTGGCGCTGGATTTTTTACATCAACTTGCCATTCGGTTTGATTTGTACCTCTTTAATTTATCGCTATATCCACATCGACAACAAATCCAAACCTAACTTTGACTGGTGGATCATCGGTTACATGGCGTTAGGTGTGGGCGCGTTGCAGTTTGTGTTGGATAAAGGTAACGAAGAAGACTGGCTCAACTCACGCATGATTCAGACGGCGATATTGCTCGCAGTCATGGGATTGGTGATGTGGATTTATCGCAGTTGGAAAACCAAAAGTCCAATAGCGCCATTGTGGCTACTGAAAGACCGAAACCTTATGGTCTCGTCATTGATGATTGCCGTGGTGTCGATGGCGATGTTTGGTCTGACGACTCAACAGCCGATGCTGTTGGAAAGCTTGCTGGATTATCCGGTCTCAACCACTGGCTTATTAATGGCACCGCGTGGGTTGGCGTCAGCGGCGATGTTAATTTTGGTGATTAAACTCAATCCGCAATTCGATCCCAGAATCAAAATAGTCTTTGGCTTAAGCTGCATCGGGATTGGTAGTTATTTGATGACGCAATACTCACTGCAGATCGATACATTTTGGATTGTGATGCCGAGTATGATTCAGGGGATGGGGCTTGGTTTAACCTTCTCGACGCTGTCCACCTTGGCGTATTTAACGATTCCGAAAGAGCAATCTGTCGCGGCGGCGAGCATTTACAATCTGTTCCGTACCATTGGTAGTTCGTTTGGTATTTCTATCGCCACCACGTTCCAATATCGAGATAGTCAGCAGCAATGGCATGCGCTGGGAGAGGGTATTAATCCTTATAACCCCAACTTGCATGACTGGGCGGCCAATCAGGGGCTTTCCATTACTGACCCGGTTGCGTTAGACCAATACCAACAGATGTTGCAGCAGCAATCGCAAATGGTCGCGTTTGTGCACACCTTCCAGCTTGTGGGAGTGATGTTCGTGATCATGATGCCGATGCTAGTTTTCATCCGGTCGCGTGAATAACAACAAGTTCAGGTGAACCGTGTAAGAGAACGCCTCTCAAGTTGTGTCAGCTTGAGAGGCGTTTTTTATTGGACGGCGTCAGTGAAAGAAGAACGTTTACTCAAACGTCACTTCGTCAAAATGCGGATTGGCTTTGAGCGCGCGCATTGCGACTAATTGTTCAGTCGGGAAAGCGGTGTGCTCACCATCCATATCTAAAAACAAGCACTCTTGTCGCTGCATGTCGTAGCCTGTGTCGAACGCGTTGCCCTGATGAGTTTCACCATTTTTTAGTGTGATCTCGATAGGGAGCTTAAACATACAGGCGATTTCAATAAAATCGTATTGGCTGCAAGTCACCATAGTTTTCTCCTTTCAAACCGACGCAGTATTCAGAAGGTTTGAGAACCGTATCCTTAAATAGAAGACGTTTGATTGAAACTGAATCTTCATCTTACACCTCATTTTGGTCACGAAATAGACATACACGCACGTTTTAATAAACCTACTGTTGAGCGTTCGCAAGCGAGACAAAACTACGATATGTCTGAGACGATACTTAAGCGCACATACCTAACGAGTGAACAAAAGACACAAAAGCCAAGTTCACTGATTCCGCCTCAAACCTACCATGCGCAGTTGGCGCACCGTGTTCACCACTCGCCTCAATTTGAAAACGGCCGCGTTAAAAACGAGATGCCAAATGTCCCTAGTCCGCAATCGTTCTGGCAGGTTTGTTGGAGTTATCTTGGTGGTAGAACACCGTTGAGTCCTAACGAACATCTGCCACATTCCCCAATTCAACCCACGCAGTTTGCGCAGCGAAGTGAATCGATGCGCCTTACTTGGCTGGGCCATTCCACTATGCTGGTGGAGGTCGATGGAATTCGAATTCTGACCGATCCGGTATTTGATTACGCTTCTCCGTTCATCGCAAAAGCGTGGTTTGAACGCAATATTCCCAATACTCACGCCAGAGATTGTTTGCCGATTCCTGAAATTATCGTGATTTCGCACGATCATTACGACCATTTAGAAGCGTCGACCATACGTTTCTACGCCGATAAATCCGTGATGTTTTATGTGCCCTTAGGGGTTGGCAAGCATCTGATAAAATGGGGCGTTTGCGCAGACAACATCGTGGAATTCGATTGGTGGGATAGCGTGCACTATGCTGGAATCGAACTGATTTGTACGCCCGCTAACCATAATTCGGGTCGTACTTATTTCGATAAAAACTCGACCTTGTGGGCTTCTTGGGTCATCAAAGGCAAAGAAGAGACGCTCTATTTTAGTGGCGATTCAGCTTACGATTCGCACTTTTCTGAGATCGCACAGCGATGTGGGCCAATCGACATTGCCTGTTTGGAAGTGGCTGCCGATGTGAAAGACCAAGGTTATCCGGTCGAAAACTGGGGGCACATGCAGGCTCATCATACCGTGCAAGCGTTTCGCGATTTAAATGCGAAAAAACTGTTGCCAGTACATTGGGCTACATACGAACTGTTTACTCACCGCTGGGACGAACCGATTTTAGATTTGCTTACCCATTGTCAAAAAGAACATATAACGCTGCTGACGCCAATGCCGGGGGAGAGTTTTTACGTTCATCAAGAACATATAAATAAACAATGGTGGCGAGAAAAAGAAATATGTGAGCCAGATATAATTTTGACTTAATAATATGATCTTACTTCAATAATTATTTTATAAATTAACCTTGTTATTTTCAGAATATAACAAGGTTTTTACTGGTCATTGAAATTCAAAATTTCCATAGGTTCACTTTCCAATTGTGATCTCACGCTTTTATAAATCGATTGGTGTCATTTTTTGATACTTTTCATCTGAAAATTTGCGCTCTTATCAGAAAAGTTTTAGTAAAAATCTTTGCCATCTTAATTTTACTCTTCAAAACAATTATACTGACTATTATCTTGATAAGCCCATAGAGCAATGGCCATAACTTGTTCAGGGTGGGTAAAATACATCCAGTTAAAGAAAAGTAAAAAAATTTAATGGATAAGATATGTTTTACGCCAACAAGATAGAATATTGAGACCAAAATCACAAGAGTAGGACTCTCTTGAATTTATCATCATGGATGCTGAATAAATAAAATACAGGCATTGTTAGATGAATAATTCTGCAACGTATTTACTTGCTGCTTTACGAGAAAAAATAAAAGAAAAAGGCATTGGATATTCCGAGCTTTCTATTGGACTTGGAATCCCGCTTTCTACTATAAAAAGGCAGCTTCACAATACGTCTCTTGGTTTAGATAAAATCTTGTTGTACGCCACGCACCTTGATACGGATTTGGTTGAGTTATCCATGCGAGGTAAGCAACTGCAGCAAGAGAGTGAACAGTTTATCACCGACACCAACAGTGAGATTTTTCATCAATATCCTCACTTATTTGATTTTCTTTATCTTTTGCGTCGACCTGAGTGGCCTTTAGAAGAGATCGCTCGGAGATACCAGCTGAGTGATACTTCCGTTGCGCTCTATTTACGTGCACTAGAAATGATGGATTACATTGAACTGAAAGGGGATAAACACTATCAATTTAAAGATACAGGCCGCTTTATTTTTGAAGAAGGTTCAAATTTAGACACGCTATTTGCACAGCGCTTTCGTGAAGAAGTGTTTAGCCACGATATTCGACCTCCAATTTGTGTTGGACGTATTGCGATTACCGAAGAACAAGAAGAAAAACTGGCAAATGAAGTGTACAACAAACTAATTGAGTTTGATGTTCAAAATAAAACCAGTGAAAACAGTCAACGACTAAAAAACGTTTTACTCACTTTCACACCTGGTAATCAGATATTTTTGGCTGACACAATTCCGAATATTAATGGCGATTTATTAAAAGCCATCACTATCGCTAAAGAAAAATAAAAGAATAATTATCGGAAGCTTGTGCTTATTTAGTGCGAGCCGGGCTTCTGCACACTAAAAACACTCATTTATATAAATGAGAATATAAAAATAACGTAAATAATAGGGAAAAAGTATGTTTAAAAAGAGCACACTTGCCATTCTGATCGGGGCTACTATTTCGCTTGTTGGATGTGGTTCCAATGATAAAACTGAAATCCGTTTACCACAGGCGCCAACTTCGGAATTTACTAACGTGATTGATCGTACTGGTAATCCAACTTACCTGCGTGATTACGACAGTTATTCGAACCTGAAGTACAACGCGTTGACGGATAACGGCGCGTGGCATGGCCATTTGCTACCTGAAGATGCGGCGGGTTATGGCGCTTTCGGCGGTATTATGCAAGTGACGCAAGAGTACGCGCATTTTATGTCTGGCCAAACGTTCGACAAGCTCACGTTGACCGACAAAGTGAGTGGCCAAACTTACGACTTATCGAACGCAGAAGCGAAAGTCTATTCCATTCCAGGTGCGTTAGTGCAGGTGTTGGACTTGGACGATATTCACGTGCAAATGGTGCTGCGCTTCGTAACTGACCGTTCTTCGTTGGTAGAAACGCTCATCACTAACAAAACTGATCGTGATATGAACTTGGCGTTGGAGTGGGACGGCGAGTTGGTGAAATACGCGCTGTCGACGCGAAAAGACCAAACCGTGGCGCAGTACTACCCAGATTACAAGCGCCAGATTTCGACCATCGAGAACAGCATTAAAATTAACTTTAGCGAGATGAAAGACAACTGGGCGATCCGTAATGACCGCGATGCCGAGTTCCGCATTACTCGTTCTCTACCGACGAAGACGTTCACCAACGAAACCTCATTCAGTTCTACCGCGGAGATGAGCCTACCAGCAGAGCAAACATCGGCGGTTTATACGGCCTATTCTAACCTGCACAATGCGAAAGAAGTGCAGTCAGAATCGTTGAGATTGCAAGACGTATTGGCGAATCCAACTCAATACATGGAAGCGTCGAAAGCGCGTTGGGACGGCTATTTAGCGAATGGTCTTATCAACAAAGAAGCGACAGCAGACCAAGCTCGTGTGGCCGTAAAAGCGATGGAGACCCTAAACGGTAACTGGCGCTCTGCGGCGGGCGATATTGAACAAGCGACAGTCACGCCATCGGTCACTGCGCGTTGGTTCTCTGGTAACTTAACGTGGCCGTGGGATTCGTGGAAACAAGCGTACGCGATGGCGCATTTCAACCCAGATGTTGCGATGGACAACATTCGCACGGTATTCCAAGAACAAGTTCAAGCTGATGACAAGATTCGTCCGCAAGACAAAGGCTACTTGCTGGATGTGTTGACGTACACCAAACCTATTAGTCGTGGTGGTGCTGGCTCTGAAAACTGGAACGAACGCAATACGAAACCATCGTTGGCGGCATGGTCTGTGATGGAGGTGTATCACGCTCTCGTGAACCAGTTTGATCGCCCAGAAGACGCGCAAAAATTCATTGATGAAATGTATCCGAAGTTGGTGGCATACCACGATTGGTGGCTATCAAACCGCGACCACAACCAAAATGGTGTGCCTGAATACGGCGCGGCAGTGGACCCAGCACACAACACGGAAGAAGGCGTAATGTACGTTTGGGTAGAAACGCGCGATCCTAACTTCACGACCATTATTCCGGCAGAAGACATCATCGAGCAAAACGGCAATTCTTATAAAGTAAAAGGCATGGCGTCTTACAATAAGATTCTCGATGAAGTGGATTACATGACGATTCACGTCGGCGCACAAGAAGCGGCGGGCTGGGAATCGGGCATGGATAACGCGGCTCGTTTTGGTTTTATCTACAATATTCACAATATGAATTCGCAAGCTGAAGACATCAGCAACCCAGACAGAAATGTGGATCAACTTGGTCGCTACGCGGCAAGTGCGTACGGCTTTGATAACAGCATCAAGCTGGAAGGCGAAGAGTGGGTGTACAGCAATACGTCAGCGGAAAACTTAGCGAAACTCGATCTAGCGAAGAAAGATTGGGAAGTTCGTTTTGCAGAAAACCGCACCAACAATAACGCTGCGGACGGCGAGCTGCTTGGCTTCTCTATGCTGCAAGAATCGGTGGATCAAGCCTCTTACATGTACTCAGACAACAAATACTTAGCGGAAATGGCGAAGTTGGTGTCCGATGGCGTAGAAGGTAAAGATCGTGCGCAAGAATTCCTTAACGGCGCAGAAAAAATCAAGACGTACATTAACCAATGTATGTTTGATGAAAGCACAGGATTCTTCTACGACATTCACTTAAATGTGGCTAAAGATGGCACTACTCCTGCGCCTCTTGCAAATGGTTGTGCGGGTTTGCCGATTGTAGAGCGTGGACGTGGCCCTGAAGGTTGGTCGCCGCTGTTTAATGGTGCAGCAACGCAAGAGCATGCCGATAAAGTGATCGCGGTGATGCGTGATCAAGACGAGTTCAACACGCCAGATAAATTCCAAGGAACGGGTGTGCCTTTGCCGACCGCATCGCAGACCAACCCTGCTTACGGTAAAGATGTGTACTGGCGTGGTCGTGTATGGCTAGACCAAGTGTACTTTGGCTTCCGTGCGATGGAAAACTACGGCTACAAAGAAGAAGCGATTGCAATGGCGAATGAGTTGTTTAACAACGCAGAAGGTATGACGGGTGACATGCCAATCCGTGAAAACTACAACCCAGAGACGGGCGCGGTACAAGGTGCGTCGAACTTCTCTTGGTCTGCGGCGCATTTGTACATGATGTACAACGGATTCTTCAAAAACTAGATCGCACACATTAAGCGCTTTGGATGACCCCCCTAGCATTCGTAGCGCTTAACGAACGATAATTCAGTGATAAATAAGACAAACCGGACTGTATTAACAGTCCGGTTTTTTTATGTCTCTTGTCATACAGATTTCAGTGCTGGGTCAGGGCGTGTTGCCAAATCGAAAGCATCTCTTCACTAAACAAGTAAAAGCGCATATCGAGTGCCGCGTATTCCGGTCTTTGACAAACGGCCATCGCGACTTCTGCTGCTTCTTGGGGCGGGTAACCATACACTCCGCAAGAAATCGCAGGCAGCGCCACACTTTGGCAGTGGTTGGCGAGCGCGAGCTCCAGCGAACGTTGATATGCAGATTCCAACACCGCTTTTGGATCGGCAAATTTATCGTAAATCGGGCCAACGGCATGAATGACGTAACGCGCGTTTAAATTGCCAGCCTCAGTAATGCGTGCGTCACCAAACGGGCATCGAATACCGTCGACATCATCAATGGCATAACACGCATTGATAAGCGCAGGCCCTGCTGCGCGATGAATGGCACCATCGACGCCACCTCCGCCGAGCATTCTCGGGTTTGCTGCATTCACGATGGCATCGACATGTGCGGTGGTGATGTCGCCTTGGACTAACGAGATCGCGTTCATTTTTTTGTGCCTTCTACAATGATGAGAAACAAATGGTCAGTAACACAGTTAAGTGTAGCTTACTCATCAATCACTTGAGGTTTTAACTCGACGACATTTCCTTCCGGATCATGTATATAGAGTGATCTACCGAACCCTTGTGCGCCATACCGCTTCGCAAACTCTTCGGTTTCAATGCCGCGTGAACGCAGATATTCCAGCATTTCATTTTCTGAAAAAGGCGCTAGTTGCAGGCAAAAATGGTCAATATTACGACCATTTTGAACTGGTGGCTTTCCGCCAAGTTGTCCTAACTCGCTGTCTACCGTCACCACATCAATCAATGCGTTACCAGCCCTAAGCTGGGTTAAACCAAGCTCCATTACTTCGCGCTCGACAGGGCAGCCCAAAATATCTCGATAGAAATGCAACATGGCGTCGAGGTTGCACGTTCTTAGCACAACATGATCAAGTGCTTGGATTGCGATTGGGTTGTTGGTGGGCATGCTTCACTCCTTTTGTGCGGTTATGGAAAAGTATACGACCTGAACGTCCATATTGATCGTTAAGCCATTTTTAACATATGCGCATTTAGTCATAAAGAGTGCGTTTAAGAAGAGAGAAAGAGTTTTTGGCGAAACGCCTTGATGTGCGACCGCGTCAGGCGTTTAGGCCTGTAGCAAATTGGTCACGCGCCCAAGCTCGCAAACGTTGATGGGAAGTGCTGGATTCATCTCGTTTATGGAAAATCAGTTTATAGCTGACCGGCTCGGAAAACATTGGAGTTTGAATGACTTGCAGATTCAAAGCCGATTGCCATTTCTGCGCCAAAGACAGGGGAAGCACGCCTAAGCAATCGTGTTTCGCCACATAAAGCATCATGCCAGAGAGTGATGTTGTCATCATTTCCACATCACGTTCTTGCAGCCCTGGCTGGTGAATTTCGGTGTTGCTAACTGGGAAGTCTTCGTCTCCGACAAACCGACAGTGCTTTTCAGAATAAAACTGTTCTTGTTCGATTTTTCCTGCGATACGTGGGTGATCTTGACGACAAATCACCACCATTGGCTCTTCAAAAACTGATTCACTGATAAACGATGGGTTATGAATGGTCGTTGGGCTAATAATCAAATCGATCTGTTTAAGTCGTAGATCGTTCAATAACGAAGGTAAATCCGTATCGGCGCAAATGCTGATCGTGTTGGTTGGTGTGATGCGGTGGATCAGCGCTTCATTACAGCTCAGGCGGAAAGTGCTTTGATCGGAAATGGCATCATTGATCATCGCAAACGCCTGATGAAATTTAGGTAGCAACTGATGCGCTACAGAAGTGAGTTTGATTTGTCGCCCATCCTTCACAAATAACGATTTGTTGGTTTCTTTTTCCAAACGCTTCATGGATGCGCTAATCGCTGGCTGAGTTAGCCCTAGGTGCTCTGCGGCGCGAGAGTAAGATTGATATTCAGCAACAATTAAAAAGGTTTGGATTAGATTAAAATCCATACGATACCTAAATAAAAATAATCACTAGATTGAGCGGGTGGCTCTTTGATTTTTGGGCTTGATGTTCGCCCTAGACACCCACCTTGAAATAAGCCCCCTTAACGCACTTACGAGCTAAGGAGGCGACAGAGCAGTGGTTCGTTAAAACGAATTATTTAACTACTTTGATTTCAGGCATTTGATACTCACCACTTTGGATTACATCGTCTGCGCCGTAGAAACGCATGATGGCGTAGAACGGTTTTTCAGGTACTGGCAAGAAGTTTGGATCGTCTGCACGGCCTTTCTCGTTCGCACTCATGTAAATGGTGTAGTAACCGTCTTTGTCCGCTTTCATGGTTCGGTCGCCACGGCTGTGACGGTTTAGGTCGTTTTTCGCCATCAAACGGTTGTCGTTGCCGTAAATAGTAACAGACCAGAATTCGCTGACGTTCGGCGCTTTAAAGCGCATCACGTAATCATGCTTCGAACCATCCAGTTTTTGACCAGTGCTGTCGAAATCTGATTTACGGTAAGACGCTTCGATAGGTGGTAAGCCCCACTGACCAAGGTAAGTACCTTCTGCAAAAATATCGCGTGGCGCATCACCCAAGGTATCGCGTGTACCAAGCAACGTACGAGCATCTGTCATTTTAGGTGCAAGTTCGACGAGGTGTTCCATACCTTTCTTCTCACCAACTTTTGCCAGTTTTAGCTGCTCAGGTGTGAAGTCAGTTTTGCATGGTTCAACGCCGATAGATTGGTATTTGTCCAACCACTGTTTGTCTGCATTGCCCATCGAGCCATCACATAGCACGAAGTTCACGCGTTCAAGCCATGTTGAATTTTTTGGATCTGGATACGTTCTTTGTACTGGTTTGGGACCGTTCTTACCTAAATATTCCGATAGGGTACGAATGTTCCATTGGTCCATGTAGTTAAGCGCGACTTTCGCATCTTCGTCATTCACTGCCATGATGCGACCCATCAGCTTCACAAGGTTGCTGTCTACGCGAACCACTTCGTCGACAGAAGCTGGCACTTCACCTTGCCAATCTTGTGCTGCAAACATGAACTGGCCGCCTTTTGTGCCGCGAGTACGAGAACTGAACGCTGCGTTGGTGTAGTGGCCCATGTCCATTGTGTGCAAGATCCAGTAACGGCCTTCATCCATATCAGGTACGCTCACAATGACAGGTTCTGCAGCAACATCTAACCAGCCCATAAGGTGAAGCGTATCGTTATTAATGGTTGGGTGAGCGGTGTAAGAGTCATCAGCTAGAGCACGAATATTCTGAAAGCGGTTCAGTGGATAGTTGTTTTCTACCGCCGTGTGATAGAAAAACTTGTACGCTTCATCAATAGAGTAGCCGTAGATATAAGCATCTTCTGCAAGATCAACATTGGTGTTAGCCGCAAATACAGGGCTGGCTCCTAGCGCTGATAATCCCAATAGAGTAACGAGTAATTTTTGTTTCATGGCTGGTTTCATCCATTTGGTTGTGAGGATATATTTCCAGCTAAGCTTAGTCGTTAACCCGTTTATTACAGAAATGAACTGTGGGTATTTAGTCTATATCAAAAGTGATATGGTTTGAGAAAAGCTAAAGAGATAACGTTGATGAACTTTGATTACAATTTGCTCAAGGTGCTTGCAGTGATTCTTGAAACACGCAACACCACAACGGCTGCGGAGCGTTTGTGCACCAGCCAGCCTGCTGTGAGCCGAAGCTTGCGTAAAATTCGGGATTTGTTTAACGACGACATTTTAGTGCGCAAGGGCACCAATATGGAGCTCACGCCGAAAGCCGAAGAGATCAAAGCGCAGCTTTCTGGGATCATCAACGACATCGACAAGCTGGTGAATGTTTCTCATAGTTTTGATCCCGCGACCGAAAGCAGTGTTCTGCGTGTTGCGATCAACTCGTCCATTGCGCAATGGTTTTCTGCCGCGTTTACTCAGCTGCTAGCCAAAGAAGCGCCGTTTATGAACTTGGTGATCGAAGACTGGACGGAAACCACGCCAGACAAAATCGATGCGGGTGAAATCGCTTTTGGCATCAACTATTTCCCTATGGAATTGCCGAAGCATCTGGTTCAGAAAAAAGGCGGGCGGGACGACTTTGCTCTGGCCTGTCGCGCGACGCATCCGCATGGTGGCAAACGCATGTATTTGGATGACATTTCAGAGTACGCGTACGCGGTTCACATCATCCAACATTGGAATGAAAAAGAAGATCACATCTCGCGCTTATTACAGCCTTTTTCAGTTGTCCCAAGAATTCAACTGCGTACCACGCACATCAACACCATTTTGAATTTGGTTGCGGATAGCGATGTGCTGTTTCCTTGTTCGCGTCACTTGATCAATCAGTTAGATAAGCGTTTTTCTTTTATCGAATTTGATGACGCGCTGCCGAAATTAGAGGGTAACTTCGGTTACGTTTACAGCGTAAAGCGCCGTAATGATCCGTTGATATTGTGGGTTAACAATACCGTTGAATCGTTGATGAAGTCGTTAGGCATTGAGTCGTAACAATGGTTGGTGAAACGGTTTGAACAACCGGGTTCAGTAACGCACTGATCCCGGTTGTGTTGCATGATGTAATTACTCGTATTCAGAAGCGTAAGTTTCTTCATAAGTGTGCGAGTAAAGCTCGAACAGGTTGCCGAATGGGTCTTCTAGATAAACCATTTTCGCAGGCTTGTTATCGTCTTCTGGGTGGTAACGCATGATGTCCATACGAACTTTGCCACCAAACGCTTCAGTGCGCTTGATTGCACCTTCAAAGTCGTCCGTCTGCAAACAGAAATGGAAGATACCGATGCGAGAAAAATCCACTTCATGGCGCTCTTGACGCTCTTTCATTTCAAATAACTCAAGTCCGATGCCATCGCTTGTCACTAGATGCGCAATGTTGAAGCCTTTAAAGCCCTCACCAAAGACCGCAATACACATTCTGCCAATTGCGGTTTCGCGTTCTTCAATCACTTTCGTGTTACCCATAACGACTTTTAGACCAAGCGCTTGTGTGTAAAACTCAACCGCTTTATCCATATCTCCGACCATAATACCGACATGATTCATTTTCATTTGTTTGCTCCCAACATGTGTGCTTAAACGTTGTTTTGTTTCGATGTGGGAGAGTATATGGCGCGGTTTTAATTACATGAAATTATCATAAATTATAAAAATAATAATTTTGTGTAATCATCATGAGCGGGGTTCGAGCTAATTGGCTAATGCCTCAACAGCTTGCTGTACCGAGGTGAAGTGAATTTTGATGATGCATCTTTGTGCGAGACTAAACTCATGCGACTGGATGAGTGACGTAACTTCCTCGACGGACAGAGTGCGTTCTTCCGGTTGTAAAACGGTGGTGTTCGAATCGTTGTATTGCAACCCGAACGTGTTGCCATTTGAGTCAATTACGTAATCATCTGGCCCCCAAATGAGCGCTTCGCATTCGGAATCAAGATCGGCATGAGAACGCAAATAGATAAGTTCATCGTCGCCATCGAGTTTCAATAAACATGGCCATGTAACCATGGGGCCTCCGGTGTAGTGGCTAAAATTGTTCCAATGTCTGAAAGGGCAAGGTGAGCGCTGGCATTCAAGGTGTTGGCCTTAAACCGCAGTCAAAAATTACGTGTGTTGAGCAATAATCGAAAACAGCTCGTCAACCGTTCTTGCCACGTAATCTGGTTGCACGCTCCAATGCTCTGGCATCGCGCCGCTGTACGCTGCTGCAACGGCAATCACTTTACTTTGGTCACCCAACTGCTGTTCGATGTTGCGTGCGAATTGCGTGTCGGCTTCATGGTCACCGATGTACATCAGCTGTCGATTTTCTGCGTGACCAAAAATCGACTCAACGCATTTGATACCACTGTACGCATCGGGCTTTTGGTGTCCGTTCGAGACGTCATCATACCCGATGATGGATTTAAACGGCGCACTGATGCCGTTGTCGGACAGCACTCGACGAATATTGCTTTGTGAGTTTTGAGAGCAAATGCCGTGAGGCAGCTGCGCAAACTCTTTAATAACGCCATTAATGCCTTCAAACAGGGTTACTGGTGTTTGGTTTTTCTCTTGATGCTCTGCCCATAAACCACCAGCTTTTAGCATTTCATCATGGGACATGCCGTAGTAATCCACGTAGAGCTCTTGCCAGTTTTTCGCCGCGTGGTTTGCGTAGTGATAGTTGGCTTCTGAATGGAGATATTTCGGTAAATTATCGCCAGTTAAATGCGGGGCAACGATGGCTAAGATCGCTTTGGTGATGTCGATGTTTTTCGGTACAGAGTTTACGAGTGTCCCATCGTAATCCCACAATATGGCGTCTAATTTCATTCAACGTTCTCGTTGTTATTGATGGTTAAAAGCTGGAACCGGGTTGCTGCAAAAATGCTAACTCTTCAGGTGTGCTTTCTCTTCCCAAGATGGCGTTGCGATGTGGGTAACGTCCAAATTGGTCGATGATGGCTTTGTGTTTTAGCTCAAAATCGTAGTTACTTTCAAGCCCTGATGCGCGAAACAATTTCTCTGCTTCGACATGAATGAGGCGAGATTCGCTGTGCATAAAAGGCATGTACAAAAAGCTTAGCTGCTCAGGCACTAATTCTTGATCGTGTCCTAACCGAATTGCTTCTTGAGCCAATGCTAATGCGAGCGGGTCTTGCGCAAACGCTTTTGGGGTGTTGCGATACACATTCCGTGAAAACTGATCGAGGACGATGATTTCGGCCAATCGTCCTTGTGCGCTGTCACGCCAATTAAACAGTTCACAACGAGCGGCTTGTTCTAGTACCGAGGCAAATCGTGATGCAATATGTTTGTCCAGTTCTGGGTTGTTTTCAAACCAGTTTTGAGGCGTTAGCTCTTCGAACCAGAACTTGATGATTTGTTGATGCATGGCGCTTCCTTTTGTTGTGCCTTAATAGCAAAAAGCCAGAAGCGTGGCTTCTGGCTTTTGGCGTGTTATCGACCGTAAGTCTCTACGATGTAACGTTCAAAATCGTCACACATTTGTTCGTCAGAGATGACGTTGCTTGCCAGTTCTTTACTGCCGTCGACGACTTTAATTGTCGCGTTCAGTGAAGCAACTGGTGCTCGTTCTCGTGTTGCAAGTGAGTCGATTTTCTTCTGCTGTACTTCCCACGCTTGCTCTGGCGATAGATTACATACATCTGCCAAGTACTTAGCATTGAACCCCTCGCCAGTCAGGCTGAAAATGGTTTCGTTGTGCGACAAATGATTGCCTGCATGCCAGTAGTGTTTTGCCAGCAGTGGGCCAATTTCTGGGTTATCCGTCAGATAGCCAAACTTCTCAAGGAAGTATGCGCGGGTCTGATACACCGCCATGTGCGCGAGTAGATAACCTTGATACGCACAAGCCGCTTCGTCGGATAGCAAATGTGGAATCGCCATCAGTGGGCGAGGGCTGCATTCCAAACCAAGGATCTGTTTTTCACAATCGCGAGCCAGCTTAGTGATGCGCTCTGGCGTTAACTCGTCATCGCTAAGTTGATATAACGCGCGTTCAAAGTACGGCACAACCAAGATGCTACGTTCTTCATAAGCTTTGAATGGCTGACGACTGTTGATCATCGCTTGAATGATCTCATCAGGAACCGGATTCCCTTCATCATCCAGTGCGTATTGTTTTAGCCAATCGGCATCGGTTAACAGGCTGTCACAGAACATCGACTGAGTTTCTGCATAAGCCATTGAAGTCGGCGCAAACTCCTGCGAGAAACAAGGCGCGTTCATTTTTACGTTCGCAAAGTGTGCTGCGTGGCCACCTTCGTGGAACAGCGTGTTAATGCCATCGTAGCCGCTGCCCACTTGGTCTGGTTTGGCATTGCTGGTGAAGTTCACCTGTGCTGCGACCCATTCGCCTTGATTGTAGAATGAAGGGATAGGGCCGTGGCAGAACCCGTTCGGGTACTTACCTTTGCGGTCTAACAAATCCAGCGTTAGCGTCGCGCCAGAGTAATCAATATTCAGACGACCAAACGATTCTACCCAGCGTCTCAGAGATTTAGAGAACGGCACGTATGGGTCAAGGTCACGCATGACGTCACCCGCGAACGAGTAAACAAAGTTGAAGCCAGTGAGTGCGCTTGCACCTTTCTCTTTCGCCAAGTTTTCTAAGCTGTTTAGGTGCGCATCTCGCGTGCGTTGTTCGAAATCTTCCAAAATCTCGAATAGTTGCTCAGAGCTCATCTTTTCCGTTTTTTGCACGGAGTAATCAAAGAAGGTCGTATAACCAAGTGAGCGTGCGAACTGGTTGCGCAGTTTGATCAGTTCTATAAAGCCGTTTTGCAGTAGCCATTGTTCAAGGTTCAGCAACGCTTGATGAGCCGATTGGCGAACTTCTTCATGATTGTTGGTGCGAATGGTTGAGCTCAATACTGGCAGTGAACCTTCCACTTGCTCGCCGTTTTCATCGGTAAACGTTTGTACGTGGTTCTGTTTTTTCTCGAATAGCTCAGCTTCAAAGGCAATGAGCTGATTTTTCAACGCTTGTGCCTTTTCGCCCTCGATTGCGTGAGATTCAAACATCGCCAGCCAACCAGAAAGACCCGTAATGGTTTGCTGTTTCTCTTGTGGGTCGGTAATTGAGTCCGCGGCTTCAAGCTGTTGTTTGATGGCAGTAATTTGCTCGGCGTTGCTTAAAAAGCTTGTCCATGCGGTTTGTGCTTGCGTCGAGCCATCATGGTCATCGCTGATCCCCATGTAAGTTTCCCAAAAGAAATCTTCTTTGGTGCGGTGAATCGCGAGGTAACGTTGATTGAGGTCGTTGAGATAATCCGTTGCGGTCATTTTGATCCTTCAAATGGTTGGGAGTAGACCCCTAATTATTGCACGCTTGTTGATAATAAAGGAGGGACAAATTAATTTGCTGGTAGTGTACTGCGTAAACGTGATTTTACTATTTGTTTACATTTTAATGAGTTAGCAAGAGTTGTTACGCGTTCGGAGTGCGCAGTGTTAAGGCTAGCACGGGTTTTACAGTTCATCAGTTAATTAATCTGCGAGGCGCTCTCGATGATCTTTGTCATGTGTAATAGTATTTCTATATCGCGGCAGTACATATGGAAACGATATGATAAATAAGACAAAAGTTACTCTATTGGCGCTAGGTACGATTTTGGTTGGATGCTCTTCTGTCACGCCGCCAAGAAATGATGCGGTTGAGAACATTCAACAAAAGTGCTCTGTAATTTTAAGCAGTGATGTTTCAGGTGAACAGCGCTGGCAGACATACAACGGCTTGCTTGTAGAATATGCTGTGCATGGCATTAAAACTCAGGCGCAGTTCGAACGCTTTGAAGCGTTTGTGCAGCGAGTACAAAATGATGAATCTGGACAGTTAGTTACCGAGCTGATTGAAGTCACCGATTGGGGATGCTCAAACGGCAATTATCTTGAAGAGATGGGCTTGTTTATTCAAGAAGTTCAAAAGTAAAAAACCGAGCGTTAAGTCGCTCGGTTTTTCTGTTTATGGAGCGCTTTGTGCGCTGGCCCGTCAGGACGCTTACTCCTCTGGGTACTCGCCCATACCTTGCGTTTTACCTTCCGCTTTCCAATGCTCACCGGGGTCAAATGCTTCATCGCATAAATCTACGGTGTAGCCCATTTCTGTGATTTCCTTTAATGTGAGATTATCTGCAATTTTTGCGACTTCACCCGATTTATTACGTAATTCCATGTTGTTTCCTCCTCTGTAGGTAGACGAGCGGTATCGATGCACAGTGACGAATGCATCGGTGACCTTTGTTCTAAGTATATAACTCTCAGCTCAAAATGAGGGTTTAATCCATTTTTATCGTGTGGTTAATTGAGTAATGCTTTGAGCTGCTTCAGTTATTTTTAACTGCATCATCGCGACAGTTGGCTATTTGTGATTTATTGAACGATTAAATTGTCAATCTGGAAAATCGAAATGGTTATTCTCGACCACTCCCTAGCACAGCAAATTGTCGATCGAACCATGTCCATCATTGGTCACAACGTAAATGTGATGAACTCAGCAGGCATCATCATTGGCAGTGGCGATCCCAAACGCGTTGGGCAAGTGCATGATGGCGCGGTATTGGCGTTGAATCACGGCGATTCACTAGAGCTGAATGAGCAGCAATGCTTGACGTTGCAGGGTGTCAAACCCGGAATCAATATGCTGTTGAAATTGCATGGCGACGTGGTCGGTATTGTTGGTGTGACAGGCGAGCCGGAGAAAATCCGAGATTTCGCCAAACTGGTCAAAATGACCGCTGAATTGACAATCGAACAAGCCGCGCTGGTGGAAAAATTTCAGTGGGATAGACGTCATCGCGAAGAGTTTATTCTGGCTTGGATCAATGGCAAATTGACCGATGAAGAGCTGAAAGATTGGGCGATGCGTCTTTCTATCGATGTGACTCAACCACGGGTGGCAACGGTGATTGAAGTCTCGACGCCGTCCGCTTCAAAAAGCATGAAGAGCGTGCGCAATATTGTTGAGTTGCTTGAATACCCAGAGCGTAACAACCTGGTTGCGATTGTCTCGGTGAATGAAATTGTGGTGTTGAAACCGTGTCATTCCGCCAAGCAGTGGGATAGCCAAATCGAAAGTGAACGCATTGATAAGTTGATGTCGCGTTTAAGCGATCACGATTCGCATACGTTTCACATTGCGCTAGGGCAGTTGTTTAATGAGCCTAAAGATGTTGCTTTGTCATACCAAAGCGCAAAGCAGGTATTAGCCATTGGCAAGCAGTTCTACCCAGAGAAACGTAAGTACCTGTTCGATGAACTTCGTTTGCCTGTGCTGTTGGCGCCGTTGGCGGATATTTGGCAAGGTGAACAAATTATTGATGGCGTGAAACGGTTGAAAGAGAAAGACAAATCCGGGCAATTGCTGAAAACCCTAGATGCATTGTTTGAATGCAATGGCAATGTAACAGAATGCTCTAAAATGCTGTTTATTCACCGGAACACTCTGCGCTATCGGTTAGAGAAAATCACCGAGATAACGGGGCTACCAACCACCAATTTTGTGGGGTTAGCGGAGCTTTATATTGCGACTCGGCTCTCAAAAATGTCGTAATATTGTGCATCCGCACAATACGCGTCATTTTTTGACCACATCATTTGTCACTCCGCCTAAAGGAATTCGAAAGCAAACGATTAATAATTCATGCGTCCCTACATGTTGAGTGAGTCAACACGGACTCGCTCAGCAAAATAAGAATAAATGGAGTTATCATGAACCTTATATTAATCCTGCTCGGGGTGATCGCATTTATTGTGCTCACGACCACCAAATTCAAATTACATCCCTTTTTAGCGCTGATCATCGCGGCGTTCCTTGCGGCATTTGCTTACGGCTTACCGGCAGATAGCATTGCCAAAACCATTGCTTCTGGCTTTGGCGGCATCCTTGGTTACATTGGCTTGGTTATCGTTTTAGGTACCATTATCGGTGTTATTTTGGAGAAAAGTGGTGCGGCGATCACCATGGCCGATACGGTTATTAAAGTGTTGGGTGAGCGTTTCCCAACATTGACTATGAGCATCATCGGTTACATCGTTTCTGTTCCGGTATTTTGTGATTCAGGCTTTGTCATTCTGAACTCGCTCAAAGAATCACTCGCGAAGCGTTTAAAAACCTCAAGCGTTGCGATGAGTGTGGCGTTGGCTACTGGCCTATACGCGACGCACACGTTTGTGCCGCCAACTCCTGGCCCGATTGCCGCTGCGGGTAACTTAGGCCTGGAATCTAACCTTGGTTTAGTGATTGGTGTGGGTGTGTTTGTTGCAGCGGTTGCGGCGTTAGCGGGTATGTTGTGGTCGAACCGATTCCAGCATGTAGAACCAGATGGCATTGAAGCAGCAGAGGAAATTCAGCATGACTGGCAAGCACTCAAAGCGTCTTACGGCAAATTACCAACGGCAAGCCAAGCATTTGCTCCTATTTTTGTTCCAATCTTATTGATCTGTTTTGGCTCTATCGCGAAATTCCCAAGCTTACCGCTGGGCGAAGGTTTTGTGTTTGATGTTCTGACTTTCTTAGGACAGCCACTAACGGCGTTGGTGATTGGCCTGTTCCTTTCTGTTCGCCTACTCAAATCAGACAACAAGATTGAAGAATTTGGCGAGCGAATCAGCCAAGGTATTACGGCTGCTGCGCCTATTCTTTTGATTACCGGTGCGGGTGGTGCATTTGGCGCGGTATTAAAAGCAACGCCGCTAGGTGAATACTTGGGTACGACGTTATCGGCGCTGGGCGTGGGTATTTTCATGCCATTTATCGTTGCGGCTGCGCTAAAATCGGCGCAAGGGTCGTCAACGGTTGCACTGGTGACCACATCGGCTTTGGTTGCGCCTATGCTTACCCAATTGGGGCTAGATTCAGAAATGGGCCGCGTATTAACGGTGATGGCGATCGGTGCAGGTGCGATGACGGTTTCTCATGCAAACGACAGCTTCTTCTGGGTAGTTTCGCAGTTTAGCCGCATGTCGGTGGGCTTAGCGTACCGCGCGCAAACCATGGCTACGCTCGTTCAAGGTGTCACGGCAATGGCATTGGTGTACATTTTGAGTCTCGTTCTCTTATAAGTCTCTGGAAATACGTATGAAAGTGGTAATTGCACCTGATTCATTTAAAGAAAGCTTAACCGCCAAACAAGTGAGCGAGGCGATCAAAACGGGTCTTGCTCGTGTATGGCATGATGCCGAGTTTGTTACAGTTCCGGTCGCAGACGGTGGCGAAGGCACGGTTCAATCTTTGATTGATGCAACTCAAGGCGAACAAGTCTTCACAACGGTGACCGCGCCATTAGGGAATGATGTTGAAGCGTTTTATGGCATCCTCGGCGACGGCGAAACCGCGGTTATTGAAATGGCGGAGGCCAGTGGGCTGCACCTTGTGCAGAGTGATGCTCGCGACCCAAAACTGACCAGCAGCATTGGTACCGGACAGCTGATCAAACACGCGCTAGACAGAGGTATTCAACGCTTAATCATTGGTTTGGGTGGCAGCGCTACCAATGATGGTGGCGTGGGCATGTTGACCGCGTTGGGGGTGGCGTTTCTTGATGAATCTGGTCATGCAATTACCCCAAATGGAGACGGGTTAGCGGCGCTTGCGTCCATCGATATTTCTGGTCTTGACCCTCGTTTAGCAACTTGCGAAGTGTTGGTAGCGTGCGATGTTGATAACCCACTCTGTGGTGACAAAGGCGCGTCGGCTATCTTTGGCCCACAAAAGGGAGCGACGGCGTCAGACGTCACTCTGCTCGATAACGCATTGCGCAAGTTTGGCGAGTTGACGGAACAAGCGACGGGTAAGCACGTACTGACTCGTGAAGGGGCGGGTGCTGCTGGTGGTATGGGAGCGGCCTTGCTTGGGTACACGCCAGCACGTTTGCAACCGGGAATTGAGATTGTGCTTGAAACGGTCAAACTTGCTCAGCATGTTGCGGATGCGGATATCGTATTTACAGGCGAGGGTCGAATCGATCATCAAACCGCACATGGCAAAACGCCGATGGGCGTTGCTCAGGTGGCTAAGCAGTGTAATTTACCAGTCATTGCATTAGCAGGCTGTGTGGGCGACAACTATCAGGCGGTTTATGAGTGCGGCATTGATGCGGTGTTTGCTTGTGTACCAAGGGCGATGAGCTTACCTGAGGCCATGAAAGAAGCCGACGTCAACGTTGCCAATTTAGCCGAAAACGTCGCGAGAATGTGGCAAATTCAGTCGCACTGAGGGCGATAACGATACGAGAAAACTCCACCTTTGCGTGGAGTTTTTTGTTGTTACCTGTTTGCGTGTGTGGGCATAAGTTCATTTATTTAGAGTGAGTTAACAGACATGCTTTGCTATCAATTTTGCCAATGTTTGCATCGCGTTACTCCAATCGGTTTCACTACCAAAGTTTGCCACGCTGAGGCGCACGCAATGTCGATATTGCCCTTGAGTGCCAAATACGGTACCGGGAAGTAGGCTGATTCTGTGTTGATTACACGCTTGATACAACGCATAGCTGTCCGTGTCTTCGGGCAGGCGCAACCAAAGCAAGAACGAGCCTTGTACGGCGTTGATCTGGTATCGATGTTTTAGAGATTCGTATTCATCCAAGTATTGATGAAGCATCTGGATAAATCGGCGCATGTTGTTTTGATAAACCCGACCCATTCGCGAAGTATGCGTTCGATACTTACCGGACGTTAGAAACGTTGCCACGGCTGATTGCATCAGGTTCAAACTGCCCATGTTTTCACACAGTAGATATTGCTCAATTTGATCTCGATATCGCCCCGCTAACATCCAACCAATTCTCAAACGCGAATCGAGCGTTTTGGATAACGAATTCACGTAAATTACGCGTTGCTTGTCATCGAGCAACCTCAAGCTTGGCAAAGGCTTGTTATAACTTAACCCGCCAAACACATCGTCTTCGATAATAGGAATATTGCCAGACGCCAATAGCAATTGCCGGCGCTTTTCTAGCGGCATCATGGCACCAGTTGGGTTGGTGAAGTTTGGCGTTACGATGATCGCTTTTATGTCCCATGTCGCCATTGCTTTTGCTAAGGCTTCGGGGCACATACCGTCTCGTGGGCAACTCGGAATTTCCACCGCTTTGAGGCCGAGTGATTCGAGCATCAATAAGTTGCCAAAATAGCAAGGGGACTCCACCGCGACAATATCGCCTTTTTGTGTCGTTGCGCGCAGCGCTAGGCTAATTGCTTGTTGCGCGCCGTGCGTCACCATGATCTCATCCAACTTGGCTGGCGTGCCCAAATCTTGCGTGATTTTCGCCAGTTGTTTGATTAAGAGGTGATCACCGGGTGGTAATTGGTAATGGCTCGGTACATGCGTTTGCTGGCGGCTGTGGCGGCCAATCTCGGCGTACAAGCTTTTGATCGCGGGGGAGTCAATGTTTGGGTGGGCAGAGCCTGCGGGCAAACGCTCTTGGTATTCAGGGTACGTGAGGATTTCTTTGCAGATCGAGAGCAAATCCACGCGAGTCGGATCCGGAATTGGGCGAGAAGTCGGCAAGGTGATTTTCACTCGATAACCCGACTTGGGAACCGAGTACACCAAGTTTTGCGCTTCCAGCTCTTGATACGCACGAATCACGGTGTTTTTGCTGACGCTTAATTCTTGGCTCAATGAGCGAATGGAAGGCAGTCGATCATCCACTTGGTAAACGCCACCATTGATGGCTTGTTTAAGGTGCTTTTCCACCACGAGGTACTTATTCCCTTCACCGTTTTCCAACAAATCTGTACCCATAAAAACACTTCCATCTGTCACTTTTTGAAAACACTGTACCTAATTACATTAACAGTATCTCAAAACATAAAACAAGCGTGAGTGAGGCGATCATGTTAATCCGAGCCATCCCTTTTGTATTTGTCATCCTTTGGGCTTCTGGATTTGTTGGTGCGCGTTTTGGTTTGCAGTATGCCGAGCCAGCGACACTACTTTCTATCCGTATGGCATTCAATGTCTTACTGTTTTTGGTTCTTGTGGCGGTATTGCGTAGAAGGTTGCCGACAGGAAGCGATTTCTGGCACAGCTGTGTGGTGGGTGTGTTGATCCATGGCTTCTATTTAGGCGGCACTTATTTCGCTATTGATTTGGGTATGCCTGCAGGGCTGAGTTCGTTGTTGGTGGGCATTCAGCCGATTTTAACCGCGGCTTTGCTGGTGGTGTTTGTTCGTGAGGAATTTAAACCCTCGCAATGGCTGGGTTTGGCTCTTGGCTTTGTCGGCATCGCTATGGTGCTGATGGGAAACATGGAGTGGCAGTCTGAGCAACATAAGTTCTTAGCCATTGGAGTCTGTTTACTGTCTTTGGTTGGTATCACGTTAGGGACGCTGTATCAGAAAAAACATTGCCAACAGGTTGATATGGTTGGTGGTGCGACGGTGCAATATTTGGCCGCACTCATCATGTTTCTGCCTGTTGCGATGCAGTTTGAAACCATGCAAGTTCAGTGGGAACTGGAGTTTATTTTGACCGTGCTGTGGTTGGTCGTCGTGCTCTCTTGTGTGGCCATCCTGCTGCTGCTGTACATGGTGAGAAATGGCGCGTCTTCGAGTGTGGCGTCTGTGTTTTACCTAGTGCCGCCAACAACCGCGATTCAAGCTTGGCTCGCGTTTGGTGAGTCGTTTGATTGGATGGGCATTTCTGGCTTTGCATTGGCGGCCACTGCGGTCTATCTAGTGGTTAAAAAGTCAGAGCTGACGATAAAAAAGGCTATCAAAACGGAATATACCTAAATTAGGTAGGGACATTCACGTGCCAGTGAGTACAATTCTGCTTCATCTTAATCCGTGGAGCAGAGTGATGACGGCAAAGCCAGACCGAATGACCGCGATGCGTAATATCATCGACCAAGTAAAAGCTGAACTACCGATTTACGAACCGGAAACCTTTGTGTGTGGGCCGGAGGGGCAGTGCATCGGTTGTCCGAAGAAGTTACTGGAAATGGTGGATTCAGAGGTTACTTATTGGGAGTCAGCCATGGAGCGGGGTGTGATTCCGCAGTTTGATGAGATCCGTCGTTTCGGGAAGATGTGCACTAACGTACGTCGCGGACTTGTTCGTAATAACGTTCCACTACTCGGGTAATCTACTTCAGTAAATAAGTGATTGATAAATAAAGTCCTAAAATTGACACATAAATGTGTGCGTTTGCATAGTAACTTGGCGAGCGGTCTCAACTTTGGCCCATGACTCTTGTTTGTCATCTACTAGGGCTTTAAACGTTTTAAATCAGAGATATATTGGTAAGGTCTCACATGGATGTGAGGCAAACGACCATTCATTCTGCTGAGATAAAAAAGTGAGATTAAAGGGATTTACTCTGATGGAAATCACCATAGTGCTCGCCACTTTGGCTTTCATCGCTTTGGCTGCGTTGCCAACACTACTCCACATTCATCGCCAAGCCTATGCGTCGATGTTACACAGTTCCAATTCGTCATTGGGTACCGCGCTTAAATTTTTTAACGCCCGAGTGGTGATAGACAATGCTGCCGAGCAAAACCAAGTCCACTATATTGATAGGAACGTAAAAACCTTAAGTGGTATGCCAGAAGCGAGCGCCAATAGCATTGGCGCGTTATTAGAAATCGATTTGCCGCAGAGTGGCGTGTCCAAAATTGATGTTCCCTGCAAAGGCAGTGACTTTTGTATTATTGGTCAGCAACACCCAAACAGTACCCACTTTGTGTCTATTCCCGATTATCAATTTGTCGACCAGTCAGGTCTGGATCGGGTGGTGTACATTTGGCCGCAAGGGTATACCTTGGCAGAAGAGGCATGCTATTTCTATTATGTAAATCAAGCATCCACAGAGTCTATCGTCCGAGGGCACGTTACTGAGGGTTGTTAGGCGCGCTTAACATCATCTTCTGACTCATCAACACTTCGCCATTGGGGAGAGAGACTTCTCCTAGTTCACCATGGTGCTCAAATCCAAATCGTTCGTACAACGCTATCGCGGCAAGGTTTTCCTTATAAACATTAAGTACAATGGTGTCGTAACCATATTCCCAGGCACTTTTAAGTGCGACAGACAATAGCTGCTTACCTAGCCCTTTTCCTCTGAACGCTCTATCGATATGAATACCTAAAATGCCTGTGCTAGTGAGTTGACCGCCTTCATAACCGCACAGTTCGGCAGGAAAAACCTCTACACTACCAATCAGAGCGTGATTGTCCAAAGCAACAAATTGAGGAATCGATTCAAGTTCTACGCGACGTAAAATATTGGTCAGGGTGTCTTTATCTGGAGCCGGACTGCGCAGGTATTTACCTTCGGCATAGACTCGGTTCCACAGTTCGGTAAAGCGCTCGATATCGCTTACCTGGATGGGTCTGATTTGCATTCATCTTCCTTGATTAGTGCAGGTTAGTGATGGTTAAGGTACGAGTTCAGATAAACAGCGAATTTGGTTCGGAATGGGATCGGCCGGCGCATTGGCTCCTGTTGGATTAAACCAAATCGTATTTACGCCAGCTTGCATTGCAGGGTAAATGTCTTTATGAGGCAAGTCGCCAACCATGGTTAACTCACTCACGTTAACCCCTAGCTGTTTTGCGATAGTAAGATAAAACTCAGGTTGGTTTTTAGCGATGCCGAGATTGGCAAAACAAAAGTAGCCATTTAAGTACTGGTCTAAGTCGACGCGGACGAATGCACGCTGAATCTCTTCCATGTTGGAATCAGACGCACTGGTCGCAATGTAAATAGCATGATTTTGGGAAAGTGTTGCCAGTGTTTCTTTGGCCAGAGGAATCGTTTCTACGTGTTCCCAATCGCACATTTTTCCTTGTGCGTGAGGGAAATCCACCATTAAGGTGTTCCCCCAATCGAAAAGATAAATCATGTTCGAATCTCCTTTATCCGCACATCATATCGTCTTTTCTAAAATCAGGGGATAAATTGCATCGATAAATGCGATTTAGGTGGCTTTAGTCGTGAAAAGCGCTTAATTGTCGTTATCGTTACAAATGTTTCAGCATAATGCGTGAGTTAGTTTTAAAACCTTGCTTGTCGTAAAACCGCTGTGCTGATTGATTGAATTCCATCACTTCTAATCGAACTTGTGTAGCATTGGCATCGCGAGCCCATTGCTCACAAGCCTCAAGCAGTTGGCGACCGATGCCCTGCTGCTTTTGTTCTTCATTGACGACAATCGTTCCTACTCGACAAATTGGATCTTTGATCAGAAAGCTGACGGTTTCATTCTGAGTGATCATCGCGGTTAAAAAGCCGACTACCTCCTTTTCATGTTCTGCGACTAAAAACAAGCGTTCATCATTCTCGAGAGCCTGAATGAGGAACGCTCGGTCGTCTTCCGAAGGCGCTACAAAAGCTTCAGGCGCGTTGGCAAAATGCAGTGCGTTAATTTGTAGGTTTAATTCAAAAATTGCATCCAAATCGTCAGGAGTTGCTTGTCGAATGTTGACTTCCATTTTACTTACCGCCCGAAAGATCGATAAAAGAGCCTGTAACATAAGAAGCTTCATCACTGAGTAGCCAAGCGATCGCATTCGCCACTTCTTCTACCGTACCGCCCCGTTTTAGTGGAATTTGAGGGCTGAGCCTATCCACTCGGTTTGGTTCTCCACCATCGGCGTGCATATCGGTGTAAATGAAACCAGGTCGAACGCCATTGACGCGAATATTTCGGTCTGCCAATTCAAGCGATAGCCCTTTGGTTAAGGTATCCATTGCGCCTTTTGATGTGGCGTAATCGACATATTCAAATGGCGCGCCTGAGCGTGATGCCCCGGAAGAAACGTTCACAATTGCGCCACCAGTACTGAATCGCTTCGCCGCTTCTCTACAACAGAGAAAGCAGCTATTCACATTAGTGTTCATTACTTTCTGAAAGCGTTCTAAGCTGATTTCCGCCAACGGTGACTGAGTAAATAGAATGCCAACGTTGTTGACCAAATGGGTGACTGAGCCTAGTGCGTTTTCTGTTGCATCGAAAAGGTTGAGCACTTGTTGCTCGTCAGATACATCTGCTTGAACGGCGATCGCTTTTCCGCCATTTGCTTGTATGTCTCTGACCACTTGGTGAGCTGCTTCACTTTGCGCACGGTAATTAACACACACGGCATAGCCTTGCTCGGCCAGTTTTTTCGCCGTTGCGGCTCCAATGCCTCGGCTTGCGCCTGTAACGATGACTACTTTATTCAAAATACATCCTTATTTTTGTAGCGAGTAGATTTTGTCGGCGTAACGCTTGTCGCCAATTTGGTATGCGTCAAGAATGACTTCAGATAGCTCGAATCCGCACTTCATGAGAACACGCTCTGAAGCAATATTCCCTTCAGTGACCGTAGCGGAAAAGCGGTCGATGTCATGTGTTGCTCTCGCCCAATTTAGAAGCGCTTGAAGGGTTTCTGTTCCAAACTGTCGGCCATGAAATTCAGGCAAAAGTAAGTAACCCACCTCTGCGTTACCTGCTTCAATGGCAAGGCCAGTGACGCCAATCGGTTGTTCAGATTGCTTATCGAGTATGACGAGGCAAAGCCAGTGCGGACTGTCTGGTGTCCATGGTAATAATCGCGAAGCAAATTTTTCTTTTATTTGTTTTTCGCTCGGGCGATCAAAACAGAGCTCAATGATCTCTGGTTCGGAATGTAATCGCTGAAATAGTTCCCAATCGCTGGCTTCGATAGGTCTTAATCGGCTTCGGTGAGCCTCAATATAAACTGACATGCGTGTCCTTACAGCATTTATGTAGAGAGCCAGTTTCTCATCCTCTTATCTCTTTAATCAAACGGTTGCACTTACAAAAGTGATTTGTGTGGTGAATGCCTGGTTGGGTAATGAATTCTTACTGAATATTCATTTGTGGGATGAAAATAACGAAATTTCATACTTGAGACACATAGAGCAACACGGAAATGATGTGGATCAAGAGAGAGCTACCCATAAAGTAGTATTTTGCGATCTATAATTACATTTTATTTGGAAGTGTTGCTAATTATGTCAATAAAAAAACGATATGTTGCACTGCTGGTTGCTGCCGGCATTGGTGTGGGCTGGTTAACATTAGGTGGTACTGCAGCGGTAATGCATTACACCTCTGATACTGAGTTTTGTCTCTCGTGCCACTCTATGGAAATCCCTTACAAAGAGTATCAAGGCTCAGTGCACTTCAGTAATGCGAAAGGCATTCGTGCCGAGTGTTCTGATTGCCACATCCCACAAGAACCGATGGACTACCTGATCACGAAGATTCGTGCATCGAAAGACATCTACCATGAGTTCGTGACTGGCAAGATCGACACGCCAGAAAAATACGAAGCGCACCGCAAAGAGCTTGCGGAGATGGTGTGGGAGCAGTTCCGTGAAAACGACTCTGCAACGTGCCGTTCTTGCCACGACTTTGACGCGATGGAAGAATTTGAGCAATCTCGCGATGCAGCGAAAATGCACGAGTACGCAAAAGCGAACGATCAAACGTGTATCGATTGTCACAAAGGCGTTGCTCACTTTGCACCAGAAGCAGAGCTAGACAGCAAGGCATTTGAAACGTTGATGAGCTTCACCACAAAAACATCACCTGGTGCCAAAGTCGTTTACCCTGTGACTGAAATCGCAATGGGTGAGATGGGTAAAATTAACCCAACGACGAAATTAGAAGTAATCAGCTCTGAAGGTGATGAGCGTACTGTTAAGTTGGACGCATTCCAAATGAAAGGCGCAGAGCAAGTGCTGTACATGGGTGAAGGTCAACGTGCCATCGTAGCAACGCTAACCGAGCAAGGTCAGCAAGCTCTTGAGGGCGGTGAGTTTAAGGCCGACGTTTACGGCAACGAATGGCGCGCAGTGTCACTAACAGGCACGATCGATTCTCCTGTTGTGGATACACTTGACCCAGTTTGGTCATACGCAGAAGAGCTAGACAACGTTTATTGTGCAACTTGTCACGCGAAAATTCCTTCAAATCACTTCACAGTGAACGCATGGGGACCAGTGGCGAAGAGTATGGGTGATCGAACAGACATCACTGCCGAAAACCTAGAAATTCTTACTAAGTTCTTCCAGCACCACGCGAAAGATGTGGTTGGTCACTAACGATAAATAGAAGGATAAGATTATGACTAATTTAACCCGTCGTGGATTTCTAAAAGGCACAGGTCTGGCGGCTGGCGCCATGGCATTTACTTCTTTTGCGCCTATGTCTGTTGCGTCTTCAAACCAGCGTGGTAAGGGCATTTTGACAGCGGGCCGCATGGGCCCAATGTTATGTGAAGTGAAAGATGGCAAGCTAGTATCGACCACTAATGCTCTGCCACAAACTGTACCAAATAGTCTACAAACTACTGGGCCTGACCAAGTGCATACCAAGGCGCGAGTGAAGTACCCAATGGTACGTAAAGGCTACTTGGCAAACCCATCGTCGCCAGAAGGTGTGCGCGGTAGTGATGAGTTTGTGCGTGTGTCTTGGGATGAGGCTTACAAGCTGATCCACGAGCAGCACATGCGAATTCGCAAAGAATATGGCCCAGCTTCTGTGTTTGCTGGTTCTTACGGCTGGCGTTCAAGTGGCGTGCTGCACAAAGCACAAACCTTGCTGCAACGTTACATGAGCATGGCGGGTGGCTATTCAGGCCACTTGGGTGACTACTCAACGGGTGCTGCGCAGATCATCATGCCGCACGTTGTGGGCTCTATCGAAGTGTACGAGCAACAAACCACGTACCCAGTGGTACTAGAGCACAGCGACGTGGTTGTACTTTGGGGCTTAAACCCGATCAACACCCTAAAAATCGCGTGGAGCTCAACAGACTGTGCTGGTCTTGAGTTCTTCCATCAATTAAAAAAATCAGGCAAGACGGTTATTGCGATTGACCCTATTCGTTCTGAAACCATCGAGTTCTTTGGCGAGAATGCGGAGTGGATTGCTCCTCACCCAATGACCGACGTAGCGATGATGATGGGTATCGCACATACCTTGGTGAAACAAGGTAAGCACGATAAAGCCTTCCTCGATAAATACACCGCAGGTTACGACAAGTTTGAAGCGTACCTGATGGGAGAAGAAGATGGCGTAGAAAAGTCAGCAGAATGGGCATCACAAATCTGTGGCGTACCTGCGAAGCAACTTGAGCTATTGGCTGACATCTTCAGTAAAAACCGCACCATGCTGATGGCGGGTTGGGGCATGCAGCGCCAACAATACGGTGAACAGCGTCACTGGATGCTGGTTACACTGGCAACGATGTTGGGTCAAATCGGCTTACCGGGCGGTGGTTTTGGTTTCTCTTACCACTACTCAAACGGTGGTAACCCTGCTCGTGACGCTGGCGTGCTTCCTGCGATTTCAGCATCACTGGGTGGCGGCTCTTCTGCGGGTAACGACTGGGCGGTATCTGGCGCGGTGCAAAGCTTCCCTGTGGCGCGTATTGTCGAGGCGTTGGAAAACCCAGGTCAATCCTACCATCACAACGGTCATGAACTGACGTTCCCAGATATCAAGATGATTTGGTGGGCAGGTGGTGCGAACTTTACTCACCACCAAGACACCAACCGCTTGATTAAAGCGTGGCAAAAGCCTGAGCTGATCGTGATTTCAGAACCTTATTGGACAGCAGCGGCGAAGCATGCGGATGTCGTTCTGCCAATCACCACATCGTTCGAGCGTAATGACTTAACGATGACAGGCGACTACAGTAACCAACACTTGGTGCCAATGAAACAAGTAGTTGAGCCGCAAGGTGAAGCGCGTAATGACTTCGACGTATTCGCGGACATGGCGGAGATGCTAGCACCGGGTGGCCGTGATGTGTACACCGAAGGCAAAACCGAAATGGAATGGCTGTACGGCTTCTACAAGGCGGCGCAACAAGGTGGCCGTGGCTCTCGCGTAGCAATGCCGAACTTCAGCAAGTTCTGGGAAGATAACCAACTGATCGAGATGAAGTGGAACGAGAAGAACGCCCAGTTTGTTCGTTACGCGGATTTCCGTGAAGACCCGGTCATGAACCCGCTAGGTACGCCAAGTGGTAAGATTGAAATCTTCTCGAAAACGATTGAAGGTTACCAGTTGGAAGACTGTCCTCCACACCCTACGTGGATGGCACCAACCGAGTACACCGGCAATGCAAAAGATGGCGAGTTGCAGCTAATGACCGCGCACGCAGCACATCGTCTACACAGCCAGTTTAACTACGCGAAGATTCGCGAAGAGTACGCAATTGCAAACCGTGAACCTATTTGGATTCACCCTGAAGATGCGAAAGCGCGTGGTATTAAAACGGGCGATCTAGTTCGTGCGTTTAACAACCGTGGCCAAGTATTGGTTGGTGCAGAAGTGACTGACCGAATCAAGCAAGGTTCAGTATGTATTCATGAAGGTGGTTGGCCGGACTTGGATCCGAAAACCGGCATTTGTAAGAACGGCGGTTGTAACGTGTTAACGTTGGATATTCCGACCTCTCGACTTGCAAACGGCTGTGCGGCGAACTCGGCACTGGTTCGTATTGAAAAATACACTGGCCCAGAATTAGAACTAACGGCGTTTGAACCACCAAAAAATGGCTAGAAAAAAGTAGCGCTTGAAAGCAAGAAGCCAGCGAATCGCTGGCTTCTTTTTATCTAGTCATCGTTCACATTAGCGCGAAGCGAGAGAAACAAACGGCATCTGTTTCTTAATCTGAAATGTCGGGAGTAAAGTAAATACAATCGCGACAAACAAGACCGAGCCTATTAAATCTTCAGGGCGATGCATGCCCAGCCATAAGCGGCTATATGCGACACTCATTCCCCACATCCATAATGACAGTGCAGAGATATAGTACTTGTTCTGCAAGAACAACCCACCAAAGAAAGCCAGACAAATCGAAACGAAAATCGTATGACCGGATGGGAAAGAATAGTCTTTCTCGCCTTGCCAATGCCGCGTCCGCCAATCACTGACGTGTTCAGAAATCTGGTTAATTACGTTGGCTTGTTGCTTTGTATCCAACTGATAAAACGCTTCTGGTGTTTCAATTAATTGTTCTGCTGCGAGCAATTCCGTGTACGGGCGCGGGCTTTCTGTCATCAGTTTTAGTCCCGTTTTGCTGGCAAAGCCAATCACAAGTAACAGCCCTAACATTGAGAGTTTTTGCATCCACTCAATGCGACTTGGTTTAAAGCGAAATAAAGAAAGCAGTAGCAGTGTTAACGTAATTAAAAAGCCTTTGCTACCAGCAGAATCTGTGAGCAAAGTAAAAGTAATACCCAGACTTTCTGGCACCTGTGAGGTGAGATCGTGATAAGAGCCAAACAGCGACATTGGGATGATGCCAAGAACAAACAAGGCGAGCATCATCAATCCATATTTTTTGGTTTTCATTGAGAGCGTTTTGTTTTTATTGAGGGTTATTCAACCACGTGAAAATAAGGGGCTTATCTTACGTTACCTGGCGTGAAAAACTTATCAACGCTTTGTCAATTTGACGAGAGAATGAAGGTTGAGTGATGAATTGATGGCATTTATCCGGAGGGTAAAGGCGCTCATCCTTAAGCGTTGGGGTCTTAATCCATCAGAGAAAGTAAGTACTCTGCTGCTTTGGTTGGGTTTTCTGCATGACAAATGGCAGAAACCAAAGCCAAACCATGTACACCTGTCGCACTCAGGGCAGGAATGTTGGTTTCGTTGATGCCACCAATAGCGACGATTGGTAAGGACGTGGTGTTCAGCGCCATCTTCAAACCTTCAATACCCCAGTGTTTTTTGGTGTTGGTTTTGGTTGGTGTAGCGAAGATGGCACTCAAACCGATGTAATCAATCGGAAGAGAATCCGCCTCTGCCAGTTGATCTTCAGTCTCAATCGATAAGCCGAGGATCTTGTTTGGGCCAATCAATTGACGAGCGATCTCTGCTGGCATGTCTGACTGCCCGAGGTGAACACCATCGGCATCGACGGCAAGGGCAACATCAACACGATCATTGATGATTAACGGGACGCCAGTGCCTTCAAGGATCGTCTTCACGGCTTGAGCTCGTTCAATAAATGCACGAACGTCACCATGTTTTTCGCGCACCTGTACCATGGTAACCCCACCTTCTACCGCCTTTCTTACAACGTGTTTGAGAGTGGGTAAATCTTGTTGGTCGTCGGTGACCAAATACAAACGATAGGCGTTCATTGTGTTTCCTTTCGCCTCCCACTTTCGTTGGAGTGAGAGGCGTTTAAAGCATTGAGAAGCGATTTATCTCACTTGTAATTTAAGACGTGTTGCCAGTGTTTCTTCATCCAGTTGGTAAAGCTCATCTAAAAGATGCATTTGCAAGCTACCTGGCCCTCGCGCTTGCTCAGCCGCAATTTCACCCACAACGCCAAGCACCGCTGCCGCAGCAAGGCCTGTTTCGTCGCCGATTGCTGCGAAAGCGCCAGTCAGTGCCGTCAGTGTGCAGCCCATGCCCGTTACGTATGGCATCATCTCGTGACCATTATTCAACTGGACGGTTTGCTCTTTTGTCACTATGTAGTCAGTTTCGCCGGAGATCACCACGCTCGCTCCATATTCTTCAATTAAGAAGTGAGCCGCCCCAAGGGCTGCATCACTACGGTCGAGTGCATCTACACCTTTGCTTTGCGCTTGCTCACCAGCGAGAGCAATGATTTCGGACGCATTACCACGAATGATTAACTTGTTTGCAAGGCGGGCGATTTCGCGCGAGGTTTCGGTGCGCAGTGAACTTGCGCCGCAACCGACAGGGTCGAGCACAACGATTTTACCGTTCGAGTTGGCTTGCTCGACGGCATAGCTCATGCGCGGTGTCCAAACGCTGTCTAGGGTGCCGATGTTGATCACCAAAGCGCCAGCAAACGACATCATTTCTGCCATTTCTTGCTTTGAATGCGCCATGATTGGCGAAGCACCGATAGCCAACAAAGCGTTCGCCGTGTTGTTCATCACCACGTAGTTGGTAATGTTCACGACTAAAGGCTTTTGCTGACGCACTGCGGTTAATGTTTGAGTGATTTGTTCTATTAACATGAGATTCTCCAATTAACCTTATTGTGCGTTTAGACCTTGTTGCCAAAACGCCACTTCCATGCGCGTTGCGGTTTTGAAGACCTGAATCAGGTTTTGACCGCGCTGGCTGTGGATGTCGATTTCAGCCAGCAACTGGTTAAAGTGTTCGGCCCCACTTGCCACGCCTGATTGGAACTCTTCACCGCCGTACAAGTTAATCCAACTTGCGTAAGGATTGCCTTCGAATACCGTGTTTTCATCTTCAATCAGCATTTTACCGATGACGGCGTAGCCGATGGAGCAAGGGGCGAGCGCGGCATACAAGTCAACTAAGTCGCCCGTCATTCCCGCATCCAATACGTAGCGCGTGTAAGCCACCGTGCCAAAATCTTCCGGCTCGTTTTCGAGATCAGATTCCGTTAATCCCCATTGACCGCAGTAGGTAACATGGTGGGCAATCTCTGAATCTAAAAGCGCATGTACACTTGGTAGTGCGCGGCGCATGTCGTCTAACGTACGTGCTTTGTAGATTGCCAGCGCATAAGCTCGCGCGTACTGTTTTAGGAATAAGAAATCTTGTTTCAAGTAATGCAGAAAACAAGGTTGAGCCAGCGTGCCTTTGGCCAATTGCTGCACGAAGGCATGCTCAGTGTATTCTTGCCAATCTTGGCGGCAAGCGTCGATCAAATCTTGGTATTTCATAATGGGGCAGCCTCGTAATTAGTCAAAGCTCGGTACGTAATCTTTCGCTTTTGGTAGCGTTTCGATGATTTTTTGTGAATACATGAACTCGGCGTAATCGTCGTAGCGTTTTAGGTCAACTGCCGATGGGCGAAGCGCGAAACGAGTTAACGTGTCATTCCAAGCGCGTTGGTTGAGCTCGTTGTTTAGCGTGTCTGGTGAGTAAGCGACAAACTCTTTCCAAGACTCTTTAGGGTGGTTGACGATGTAAGTGGTCGCTTGCTCCAGCGCTTTGTTGAACGCTTTAATAGCCGCTTTGTCGTAGGTTTTTGCATTCGCCACAAACACCAGTTCGTCATACGCTGGTACGCCGTGTTCTTCTGGGAAGAAGGCTTTGGCTTTGTAGCCTTCTAGCGCAAGTTGGTTGGTTTCGAAGTTGCGCAAGCCGCCCCAAATAGCGTCTACTTTACCGGATGCGAGAGAGGAAGAGAGTGCCCAACCGACGTTGATGATTTGCACGTCAGAAAACTTCACGTTCTCCTGCGCAAGCATGGTGCCGATTGTCGCCTCTTCGTTACCTGCGATAGCAATACCGATCTTCTTGCCTTTAAGGTCGCCAAGGTTGTCGTTCTTGCCGTTATCCAACACCATCAATGTGTTGAGGGGAGTAGCAATCAAGGTCGCAGAGCGAATTAATGGCAAGCCAGCCGCTACGTCGATGGTTAAGCTCGGCTGGTATGAAATCGCCATATCGACTTTGCCAGCCGCAACTAGTTTGGGTGGTGTGCTTGGGTCGGCGGGTTCTTGGATATTGACCTTCAAACCTTGCTGTTTAAAGTAGCCGCGCTCTTGTGCGATCACGATAGGGCCATGGTTCGGGTTAACGAACCAATCCAGCATTAAAGTAAGCTCCTTTTCGGCAGCAAGTACGTTAGTTGAAACGATTGAAGCGAGCAGAGCAGCAGCGCTCATGAGTTTGTTTTTATTCACGGGGTTCTTCCTTTTTCTTTCCCTATTTGTTTTCCCAGGGAATGGCTTTTTTCAGTAATTTGTCAGTGGTGAAATAGAGTGCGATAGACAGCGCGGCGAGAATAAACAGCGCCGCGAACATCTCATCGATGATCATGCGTGCGTTGGCTTGCAGCATCAGATAGCCAAGGCCCTCACTTGAACCAACCCATTCACCTACCACGGCACCAATCGGCGCAATAACCACGGCAACACGAATACCAGACGCTAACGTTGGCAGGGCGGCAGGTAGTTGAATATGGCGCAGTAATTGCCATTTCGATGCGCCCATGGTTTTGGCAAGATCGAGGTAACCAGTTGGTGTATTGCGTAAACCGTCGTAGCAGCATGTCGTGACGGGGAAAAAGATGATGATCGCCGCCATTACTACTTTCGATGCAATGCCGTAACCCAGCCAAAGCATGAGCACTGGCGCGATAGCAAATACTGGAATTGCTTGGCTAGCGATAAGAATCGGCAATAGCCAGCGTTTGAGCGGCTCGAACATCAGCATTTGCAGAGCGAATAGCAAACCCATTGATAAGCCGAGTGCGAGGCCAAGTAGGATCTCTTGTGCCGTTACCCAAGTGTGTTTGAGTAGCACGTCGTATCGAGTGACTAATCTATCCAATACTTCAATCGGCGAAGGCAAGATGAAGCTTGGCATGTCAAACACCACTACAATGAGTTGCCACAAACCTAAGATCACGGCTGCGCTGATTAGCAGACGCAATGCCGGATGAGTCACGCGTTCCTTTTTACTGATACGCGCCGAAACGGAGTTGTACTGAGTCATATCACTCATAGTCTTTCTCCAATTGATTCAAAATCGCTTGTTGTAGAGTTGCGCATTCTCCATCGAGAGATCTTGGTGGCTTGGCGTCCGGAACAACCAAGTGCTGCGCTTGAGCAGGCGTGCCTTGTAACACATAGAGTTGGTGTGCCAATCGCACCGCTTCTTGCGGATCGTGTGTAATCAAGACAACGGTTTTGTCTTTTAGTAGCTCGGCAGAGAGAGTTTGCAATTTGTGGCGAGTCACGGCGTCCAATGCCGAGAAAGGTTCATCCATCAAAACCAAAGGTTTGTCTTGCATCAGAGTGCGAGCAAGGGCTATGCGCTGTCGCATACCTCCGGAGAGTTGAGCGGGTTTGGCGTAAGCGTAATCTGCCAACCCAACGTGCTCTAACAAGTTGAGAGCGCGTTGTTTCTCATCCGCTGGATTTGAATTGGCGTGAGAAAAGCGCGAGCTGAGGCAGACGTTATCCAGCACGTTAAGCCACGGTAGCAATAAATCCTGCTGAGCCATGTAAGCGATACGGTCATGCAGTGCAGCGCCATCGGTTGTGATGAGTTCGCCATGCCAGTCAACTTGGTCATCCAGTAGGCCAGCTAAGTAACGCAATATTGTGGTTTTCCCGCAGCCACTTCGTCCGAGTAATACCGTCCATTGACCGACAGGAATGGTCATGTTCACTCCCGCTAAAGTCGGTGTTTGGCTGTCTTTGTATTGCAAACTGGCGTCGGAAAGCTGAATGCCAATCGCGTTAGCGAACATAAGTATGACCCGAAAAAAAGTGATTCACAGGGCCGTGACCTTTCCCCACTTCCAATTCATCAGCGTGTGCGATAGCTTGGCTGATGTACTGCTTACCAAGGTGCACCGCTTTGTGAAGGTTGTTGCCTTGACTAAGGTAAGACGCAATGGCGGAAGACAGTGTACAGCCCGTACCGTGGGTGTTTTTGGTCGGAAAACGCTTGGCGCTGATTAACTCCGCACTGTTTTGCATGATCAGCAGATCGTTGCTGTTTTCATTTTCTTCAAGATGACCGCCTTTGAGCAGAATAGCTTTGGCACCAAGTGCACGAAGGTCGGTAATCATATCGTTCATTTCAGATTCTGATTGAGGCACTGGCTTACCCGTCAGTGCTGCACCCTCTGGCAGGTTAGGGGTGATGATGTCTGCCAGTGGAATTAACTCTTCTCTTAATGTGCTGATTGCTGATTGCTCAAGTAGCAAATCACCGCTGGTGGCGACCATGACGGGATCAATCACAAGATGCTTGGGTTGGTACTGTCTTATTTTGCTTGCCACCGCTTTGATGATGTTCGAATCCGCCAGCATGCCGATTTTTACCGCCACAATATTGAGATCGGTAAACACCGCATCGAGTTGGCTTTCAACGTGATCAAGTGGGATCGGGAAAATCGCAGAAACGCCTTGCGTGTTTTGTGAGGTGATGGCGGTAATCACTGAGCAGGCGAAGCTGCCAGTGGCGGACATCGCTTTGATATCGGCTTGGATGCCTGCGCCGCCGCCGCTGTCGGAGCCTGCGATGGTTAAGACAACAGGGGTGGTTATAGGTGATTGTGCCTGGTGTAAAGATGGCTGTGATTGCTGCGTCATGGTCGCTCCTACTACAAGACGTATAGGAACTGACTTTGACCGTTGTGGATAGATCGATTGTTCGATCGTTTCGCTCGCCAAAGAGGAGCGGCGAAAGGCAAAGTGCGCATAGTTCCCTACGTCAGTGCTAACTGAATCAGGTTCAACGGGTCTCGAATCTCGATCTCAGCCAACGCTTATCGCGTGGCCCCCCGACTATTTCGCTCGGATGATAGCAGGACCCTTGTAGAAGGGATACGTTTTTTGAGAGTAATTATTATTGAGTATTCAATTATGCGAGGTGAGTGATAGAGTAAGCATCTAAATGGTTCGTCGTGTGGAATTTACTAGTGCAACGCTCTGGTGAAAGAGCTGAACCTGGAATATTTAATAAATAATCGTGGTCTCGCTAAGCAAGGATTAGCACAAAACAAGGTTAAAAAACTGTTAAAATTTAACGCGTTGCCAATTTAACTTTGTTGAACTTTTCGACAGTTAATTAGGAAGGCTAAGACGATCATCGAGCAAGGAGACTTCATGCTTAATTCTGCAACAGCGAAGTCAGTGATCGATCATGCTCTCTTTTTAGGGGCTGATTTCGCTGAACTATTCGTTGAACATCATCAAACTAACACCGTCCAGATCGCATCTGGTGAGGTGGACAAGATCAATTCGGGGATTGATTTTGGTATCGGTATTCGCCTCTTCTTCGGTCACAAAGTGCTTTATGGATACACCAATAGCACGGACGAAGCCGAGCTAAAACGCGTAACCTCATTGCTTGCGGCAAAAGACAAGCGTGAGCAAATCGTGTCAGCAGGTTCTTTAAATTTGAACCGCTACCCAATCCAACACGGTTGCCGCATGCCGTTAAGTCAGGATGCCAACTTAGATTCAAAAATCGCGTTTCTATTGAAAGTTGACCAAGCTGCGCGTGCAGAAAGTGAGTACATCAGCCAGTTCATTGGTAGTGTGCTTCAGCGCGAGCAGCAAGTGTCTATCTTCAACTCAGAAGGTTTGCATGTAGACGATACGCGTCACTACATTCGTGTGGCGGGTAACACCGTTGCTCAAAAAGGTAATGAGCAGTCTTCTGGTATGGAAGGTCCTGGCGCTCTTGCTGGTTGGGAGTTCAGCGAACAGCTTGATGCGAAATATCTGGGTCAAACTATCGCGCAGCAAGCGTTAGTGAAACTTGGCGCTGATGCTTGTCCATCAGGTGAAATGCCAGTGGTAATTGGTAACGGCTTTGGCGGCGTTATCTTCCATGAAGCGTGTGGTCACTTACTAGAAACCACTTCGGTTGCGAAGAAAGCGTCCGTATTCCACGACAAAATGGGCGAAATGGTTGCTCACACTGCAGTGAATGCTGTCGATGATGGCACCATGACCAACGAATGGGGTTCGATTCATGTTGATGACGAAGGCATGAAGACTCAGCGAACTCAATTGATCAAAGACGGTAAGCTAACCAGCTTTATGGTCGATAAAATGGGTGGCATGAAGACAGGTTATGAGCCTACGGGTTCTGGTCGTCGTCAGAACTACAAGTTCGCACCAACCTCGCGGATGCGTAACACCTTTATCGAAGAAGGTGAGCATTCACTTGACGACATGCTGGCAGGTATCGAACGTGGTATCTATGCGAAGAAGATGGGCGGCGGCTCGGTTCAACCGGGAACGGGCGAGTTTAACTTTGCTGTTCGTGAAGCTTACCTCATTGAAAATGGCAAAATCACCAAACCTCTGAAAACAGCAACGCTGATCAGTACGGGTCCAAAAGTGTTGAAAGAAATCAGCATGGTCGGTAAAGACATGGCGCTTGCGCCGGGCATGTGTGGTTCAGTAAGTGGTTCAGTACCAACAACAGTCGGTCAGCCAACACTGAAAGTAGATAATATTCTGGTAGGAGGCGGTAACTAATGAGCCAAGAAAAACAACTTCTTAATGCGGTTGATTACGTACTATCAGAAGCAAAGCGTCAAGGCGCAGAAGCGGACGTCATTGTAAACTGCAACAGCAGCTTTTCGCTGAAAGCAAACCAAGGCAAGCTGGATGAGTACAAAGTAAGCTCAAGTCAAGTGCTGGGTGTTCGAGTTATTAAAGATGCTCGTGTCGCGACAAGTTATTCTGAATCACTCGAGCAACCAAGTTTAGATTTGATGCTCACAAACGCGCTGCAAAGTGCTCGCTTTTCCAAGCAAGATGAACATCAGAGCATTAGTTGCGTGAACAGCCAAATCACCACTGATATTGCAGAAATTGCGCAAGACGATACCACATCGGTCGATGAGAAAATTGAACTGTCCCTTGCGCTTGAGCAAGGTGTTGTGGCTCTGCCTCACGCTTCAAGCTCACCATACAATGGTTACAGTGACGGTGAAACTCAGCTCATCATCGCGAATACTCAAGGTACGTTATGTCAACATTTCGAGCGATCGTTCACTTGTTACGCGTATACCCTGTTTGAAAAAGACGGCAAACAGTCGATGGCGGGAAGAATGTCACTAGGTCGCCGTTTTGATGAGTTGGATCCAGCTTATTGTATAGAAGGCGGTTATAACCTTGCTCGTGATCTTCTTGAAGGTGTACCGGTTGCGACGGGTAACTACCCCGCTATTTTCCACATCAATGCGCTGGCAAGTTTATTCGGTGCTTTCGGCAGTGCTTTCTCTGGTGTAAGCGCGATGAAAGGCATTACGCCACTGGGTGATAAGCTTGGTCAACGTGTTGCGAGTGACTTGATTACCTTTACCGATGCGGCATACATGCCGAATGGTATGGCTATCGCAGGGTTTGATAGTGAAGGTTTTGCCACCCAAGACAATGTGTTGATCGCTAATGGCCAACTGAATACGCTATTGCACAATAGCCAAACAGCGAGTTATTTGGGTGCAGTGTCGACGGCAAGTGCTGCTCGCGGTGCAAAATCGAGCTTAGACGTGTCAGCGAATCACAAAGTGATTGCGACAGGCAACAGCAGTGCGCCAGAAGTCAAAGCAGGTGAATACCTAGAATTAGTGGAACTGCAAGGGGTTCACTCTGGTGCAGATGCTGTCAGTGGTGATTTCTCATTTGGTGCGAGTGGTTTCTTGTGCCGTGATGGTCAACGTGTTCAACCTGTGCGCGGAATTACAGTTGCAGGTAACTTCTATAAGATGCTGCAAGAAGTAGAAGCTGTGGGTGATACGCAGCTTATTAATGATAGCCGCACTTTCTTCGCGCCAGATGTGCGTTTTGCTCGATTGAGTATTGGCGGTAAATAAGCGCGGCATAGAAAGTCAGAAACAAAAAAGAGGACTCAATCGAGTCCTCTTTCATCATCTAGCAACGTATACGCGAATAACTAGAATTCGCGGATATCCAGTTCGTTGTGGATCAATACCACACACTGAGAAGCAAACAGCATCTTAGGTCCAAGGCTGATTTTCTCAGTACCTAGGCGCTTCAAGCTGTTGAACGACTTCTTCGGCATCGGAATGTGGTCGGTTAGCAAGAAACATGGGTTTTCACCAATTTCTGCATCACGAACAAATTCGCCTTTCTTGTCCAACATATAAAGTTGGTGGTCTTCTGCCAGTTCTTGAACCAAGCGTTCGAAGCTCACTGTACGAACCGTAATACCCGGCTCAACTTCACGAAGCTGCTCTTTACCCATACCAACAGATGCGTCCAACGCACGGGCAACGGCAGCGATCAACGTTGACTCGTGAAAACCACCAATATTGGTAATGTCGTTTGAACGAATGGTAATCGTGCGCGAGTAATCCTTCGTGCTCTCTAATACCAAGTGGACAACCACATCTTCACGGTGAGATTGTGCCACGAACATGGTGTTCATCATGGTATGAGCAAGGATCTCGGTATGCGCCTCGTTACCAACACCTTCTAATAGTGCTTTGCTGGTCGTTGGCGCCGCGCGAGCTCGTAAAACAAAAGAGCGCATGAATTTAGCCTCTATATAGGAAGAGTGAATGCGCGGAAGTATATACCCAAGCAGGGAAGGGATGCGAGTTTAATAGTAAATGTGAACTTACTTACAAAGCTTCGATTGTCGTGCGGAGTGTGCTGGTTAGAATAGGAGGCAACCCTGTTAGGAGCGGTATATGGAAATCAAAAAGATAAATAAAGACATTTATAAAAAGAAAGTAAACCTGGTGATTGGCGGTTTTGTTGCGTTGCTCGCTATCTCATCTCTTGCCTTTAGTACCTTGCTTATTGTTTTGTTTGGCAACACTGAAGTCGCACCTGAACAATCAACGGGAAACTTTCATTGGAATTTGATTGGTGTCCTTCTCGCAGTCGCAACTTCCCTCTCTTTATTGAATCAAATTAAAACTCGGCCATACATGGAAGAGGTGTTGTACGTTTGGAAGCTCAAGCAACTGCACAACAAAATATTTCGTAAACTAAAAAGCATTAAAGCAGCCGCGAGCAATGACGATGTAAAAGCGCTCACTACGCTTAAGTTCTATTACACAACGCAACAACAAGTGTTTGAGTTAGACAACAACACATTGACGATGAGTAGTGTAAATAAAGAATTAGAGGCAATTGAGCAAATCGAAGCGGAGCAATCACTGGATCTTGATATCACCAGCTTTAAAGAGAGCTGGGTAGACACATACTGATTGCCTATTTGCTACTTGAAGTTAACAACTGAGTGCTAAAAATAAGCGTTTGAGTGAGATTTAATCACTCGACGCTTTTTTTTAGTTTTTTTTCTAAAAAGGGGTTGCCAAGAAAAATCATCTCCCTATAATGCGCCTCCGTTGTCAGGGCAAAGCGGAAACGCAAAAGCGGTTGGCAACAAGGCGAAAGAAAAGCTTCTAAAAATTAATTTAAAAAAGTGTTTGACACTGAAAGTTAATTCCTTAGAATACGCCTCCGCTTCGATAGCAAAGCTTACGAAGCAAGCTCTTTAACAATATAGACCTATCAATCTGTGTGGGCACTCGTTGATGATAATCCAATTAGAAGCTTCGGCTTCAAATTAGGTTTCAATGAAACGAAGTGACCATTGAATCTTCGGATTCAGCACAGTCAATTCAAACATTACTTTATGTAATGTTCAGTATTCATTGAGCCGAACAAAATCTTAAATTGAAGAGTTTGATCATGGCTCAGATTGAACGCTGGCGGCAGGCCTAACACATGCAAGTCGAGCGGAAACGAGTTATCTGAACCTTCGGGGAACGATAGCGGCGTCGAGCGGCGGACGGGTGAGTAATGCCTAGGAAATTGCCCTGATGTGGGGGATAACCATTGGAAACGATGGCTAATACCGCATGATGCCTACGGGCCAAAGAGGGGGACCTTCGGGCCTCTCGCGTCAGGATATGCCTAGGTGGGATTAGCTAGTTGGTGAGGTAAGGGCTCACCAAGGCGACGATCCCTAGCTGGTCTGAGAGGATGATCAGCCACACTGGAACTGAGACACGGTCCAGACTCCTACGGGAGGCAGCAGTGGGGAATATTGCACAATGGGCGCAAGCCTGATGCAGCCATGCCGCGTGTATGAAGAAGGCCTTCGGGTTGTAAAGTACTTTCAGCAGTGAGGAAGGCGGGTACGTTAATAGCGTGCTCGTTTGACGTTAGCTGCAGAAGAAGCACCGGCTAACTCCGTGCCAGCAGCCGCGGTAATACGGAGGGTGCGAGCGTTAATCGGAATTACTGGGCGTAAAGCGCATGCAGGTGGTTTGTTAAGTCAGATGTGAAAGCCCGGGGCTCAACCTCGGAATTGCATTTGAAACTGGCAGACTAGAGTACTGTAGAGGGGGGTAGAATTTCAGGTGTAGCGGTGAAATGCGTAGAGATCTGAAGGAATACCGGTGGCGAAGGCGGCCCCCTGGACAGATACTGACACTCAGATGCGAAAGCGTGGGGAGCAAACAGGATTAGATACCCTGGTAGTCCACGCCGTAAACGATGTCTACTTGGAGGTTGTGGCCTTGAGCCGTGGCTTTCGGAGCTAACGCGTTAAGTAGACCGCCTGGGGAGTACGGTCGCAAGATTAAAACTCAAATGAATTGACGGGGGCCCGCACAAGCGGTGGAGCATGTGGTTTAATTCGATGCAACGCGAAGAACCTTACCTACTCTTGACATCCAGAGAACTTTCCAGAGATGGATTGGTGCCTTCGGGAACTCTGAGACAGGTGCTGCATGGCTGTCGTCAGCTCGTGTTGTGAAATGTTGGGTTAAGTCCCGCAACGAGCGCAACCCTTATCCTTGTTTGCCAGCGAGTAATGTCGGGAACTCCAGGGAGACTGCCGGTGATAAACCGGAGGAAGGTGGGGACGACGTCAAGTCATCATGGCCCTTACGAGTAGGGCTACACACGTGCTACAATGGCGCATACAGAGGGCAGCCAACTTGCGAAAGTGAGCGAATCCCAAAAAGTGCGTCGTAGTCCGGATTGGAGTCTGCAACTCGACTCCATGAAGTCGGAATCGCTAGTAATCGTGGATCAGAATGCCACGGTGAATACGTTCCCGGGCCTTGTACACACCGCCCGTCACACCATGGGAGTGGGCTGCAAAAGAAGTAGGTAGTTTAACCTTCGGGGGGACGCTTACCACTTTGTGGTTCATGACTGGGGTGAAGTCGTAACAAGGTAGCGCTAGGGGAACCTGGCGCTGGATCACCTCCTTATACGATGATTACTCACGATGAGTGTCCACACAGATTGATACGGTTTATGAAGTTTAAGAGAGAGAACATCCCCCAAGATGTTCAACTTAGTGTCCCGTTCGTCTAGAGGCCTAGGACACCGCCCTTTCACGGCGGTAACAGGGGTTCGACTCCCCTACGGGATACCATTGGGTCGTTAGCTCAGTTGGTAGAGCAGTTGACTTTTAATCAATTGGTCGCAGGTTCGAATCCTGCACGACCCACCATTCTTCTCCACGAAGAATCAAAACTTATGTGGGCGATTAGCTCAGTTGGGAGAGCACCTGCCTTACAAGCAGGGGGTCACTGGTTCGAGCCCGGTATCGCCCACCATCTTTAAGCGCATTAGCAATAGTGCTTTTAAAAATGGTTTCTTTCTTTAAATAGAAAGTGAAATCTAGCTCTTTAACAATTTGGAAAGCTGACAAATCAAACTTTAAGTTTGATTGTAAAGTTCTCAAAGTATTCTTAATGAATACAACTAATAACACATTCAAGTGTTCTTGGAATTTGAGTCCGGCAAAATCGAATGTCTCTCGCTCATTCAAATAATGAGAGACAACTTTGGTGATTTGAACATCAACTCGAAACTCCTTCGGGTTGTATGGTTAAGTGACTAAGCGTACACGGTGGATGCCTTGGCAGTCAGAGGCGATGAAGGACGTATTAACTTGCGATAAGCCCAGATTAGGTAGTAAAAACCACTTGAGTCTGGGATTTCCGAATGGGGAAACCCACTTACATAAGTAAGTATCGTTATGTGAATACATAGCATAACGAGGCGAACCGGGGGAACTGAAACATCTAAGTACCCCGAGGAAAAGAAATCAACCGAGATTCCGAAAGTAGCGGCGAGCGAAATTGGACTAGCCCTTAAGCTTTATACGCGTTAGGTGAACAAGCTGGAAAGCTTGGCGATACAGGGTGATAGCCCCGTAACTGACGACGCATATTCAGTGAAATCGAGTAGGGCGGGACACGTGATATCCTGTCTGAATATGGGGGGACCATCCTCCAAGGCTAAATACTACTGACTGACCGATAGTGAACCAGTACCGTGAGGGAAAGGCGAAAAGAACCCCTGTGAGGGGAGTGAAATAGAACCTGAAACCGTGTACGTACAAGCAGTAGGAGCAGGCTTTGTCCTGTGACTGCGTACCTTTTGTATAATGGGTCAGCGACTTATATTCAGTGGCAAGGTTAACCATCTAGGGGAGCCGTAGGGAAACCGAGTCTTAACTGGGCGTTCAGTCTCTGGATATAGACCCGAAACCAGGTGATCTAGCCATGGGCAGGTTGAAGGTTGAGTAACATCAACTGGAGGACCGAACCGACTAATGTTGAAAAATTAGCGGATGACTTGTGGCTAGGGGTGAAAGGCCAATCAAACCTGGAGATAGCTGGTTCTCCCCGAAAGCTATTTAGGTAGCGCCTCGGACGAATACTACTGGGGGTAGAGCACTGTTAAGGCTAGGGGGTCATCCCGACTTACCAACCCTTTGCAAACTCCGAATACCAGTAAGTACTATCCGGGAGACACACGGCGGGTGCTAACGTCCGTCGTGGAGAGGGAAACAACCCAGACCGCCAGCTAAGGTCCCAAATTACTACTAAGTGGGAAACGATGTGGGAAGGCTCAGACAGCCAGGATGTTGGCTTAGAAGCAGCCATCATTTAAAGAAAGCGTAATAGCTCACTGGTCGAGTCGGCCTGCGCGGAAGATGTAACGGGGCTAAGTAGTAAACCGAAGCTGCGGCAATACTCTTTGAGTATTGGGTAGGGGAGCGTTCTGTAAGCGGTTGAAGGTGTGTGGTAACGCATGCTGGACGTATCAGAAGTGCGAATGCTGACATGAGTAACGATAAAGGGGGTGAAAAACCTCCTCGCCGGAAGACCAAGGGTTCCTGTCCAACGTTAATCGGGGCAGGGTAAGTCGACCCCTAAGGCGAGGCCGAAAGGCGTAGTCGATGGGAAACGGGTTAATATTCCCGTACTTCTTACAATTGCGATGGGGGGACGGAGAAGGCTAGGTGGGCCTGGCGACGGTTGTCCAGGTTCAAGTGCGTAGGCTTGAGAGTTAGGTAAATCCGGCTCTCTTTAAGGCTGAGACACGACGTCGAGCATCTACGGATGTGAAGTCATTGATGCCATGCTTCCAGGAAAAGCCTCTAAGCTTCAGATTGTAAGGAATCGTACCCCAAACCGACACAGGTGGTCGGGTAGAGAATACCAAGGCGCTTGAGAGAACTCGGGTGAAGGAACTAGGCAAAATGGTACCGTAACTTCGGGAGAAGGTACGCTCTCGACGGTGAAGTCCCTTGCGGATGGAGCTATTGAGAGTCGCAGATACCAGGTGGCTGCAACTGTTTATTAAAAACACAGCACTGTGCAAAATCGCAAGATGACGTATACGGTGTGACGCCTGCCCGGTGCCGGAAGGTTAATTGATGGGGTTAGACTTCGGTCGAAGCTCTTGATCGAAGCCCCGGTAAACGGCGGCCGTAACTATAACGGTCCTAAGGTAGCGAAATTCCTTGTCGGGTAAGTTCCGACCTGCACGAATGGCGTAATGATGGCCACGCTGTCTCCACCCGAGACTCAGTGAAATTGAAATCGCTGTGAAGATGCAGTGTACCCGCGGCTAGACGGAAAGACCCCGTGAACCTTTACTACAGCTTGGCACTGAACATTGACCCTACATGTGTAGGATAGGTGGGAGGCTTTGAAGCGCAGTCGCTAGATTGCGTGGAGCCGTCCTTGAAATACCACCCTTGTAGTGTTGATGTTCTAACGTCGACCCCTTATCGGGGTTGCGGACAGTGCCTGGTGGGTAGTTTGACTGGGGCGGTCTCCTCCCAAAGCGTAACGGAGGAGCACGAAGGTGGGCTAATCACGGTTGGACATCGTGAGGTTAGTGCAATGGCATAAGCCCGCTTGACTGCGAGAATGACAATTCGAGCAGGTGCGAAAGCAGGTCATAGTGATCCGGTGGTTCTGAATGGAAGGGCCATCGCTCAACGGATAAAAGGTACTCCGGGGATAACAGGCTGATACCGCCCAAGAGTTCATATCGACGGCGGTGTTTGGCACCTCGATGTCGGCTCATCACATCCTGGGGCTGAAGTCGGTCCCAAGGGTATGGCTGTTCGCCATTTAAAGTGGTACGCGAGCTGGGTTTAGAACGTCGTGAGACAGTTCGGTCCCTATCTGCCGTGGGCGTTGGAGAATTGAAAGGGGCTGCTCCTAGTACGAGAGGACCGGAGTGGACGAACCTCTGGTGTTCGGGTTGTGTCGCCAGACGCATTGCCCGGTAGCTAAGTTCGGGATCGATAACCGCTGAAAGCATCTAAGCGGGAAGCGAGCCTTGAGATGAGTTCTCCCTGATACTTTAAGTATCCTAAAGGGTTGTCGTAGACTACGACGTTGATAGGCAGGGTGTGTAAGCGTTGTGAGGCGTTGAGCTAACCTGTACTAATTGCCCGTGAGGCTTAACCATACAACACCCAAGGGGTTTTGATGGACTCAATGAAAGAACGTTGAATGTGTAAGAACGAGAATTAAGAAACAGCTTTCCGAATTAAAGAATTTGCTTGGCGACCATAGCGTTTTGGACCCACCTGACTTCCATGCCGAACTCAGAAGTGAAACGAAATAGCGCCGATGGTAGTGTGGGGCTTCCCCATGTGAGAGTAGGACATCGCCAGGCTTTAATTTAGGCCTTCATCTTTTAGAAAGAAGAAAGCCAAAACTAAAAATTAGCATCATTAGTATAAGACTAAGTTTTAGTAACAATTTGTGGAGAGATGGCTGAGTGGTTGAAAGCACCGGTCTTGAAAACCGGCATACGTTAATAGCGTATCTAGGGTTCAAATCCCTATCTCTCCGCCACCTTTAAAAAACCGCTGTTCTTACAGCGGTTTTTTTGTATCTGCTGTTTTTTAACAGCTGTTATCGAAAACTTCTAATTGGCTTTTCTCCGGCCCTTTCTCTAAGTTCTTTAGCGTACTCACTTTGGGTTTAGTTTACGCAGTAATATCTGCAATCGAAGACATTTTCATAGGTCATTTAGGCTTTAAGTAGAGCTTTGTTAAGTCTCAACGTGGGATGCTTAAAAGCATTTTGATAGAGTTTCAGTCTAAATACTGCGGATGCACTTGGAGAAAAAATGAAGCTACTTTACTGGTTAGATGAATGGCAAGCGCTTACTCAACAAGAACAAGAGATGGCTTTACCTATCTCTGGCTACGATTTACTTGATGATGTATTTGTGAAGTATGAACTCGTCGATCTTAACAAGCCATTGTTGTTCACATTTTCTCCTTCCGGCACTGATGTGCAGGTACAAGATTTAACTCCGAATTTTTCTCCTTGGGGCTACGAGCTCGGAATACAACAAAAAGTAAACATTATTGCCTTTCAACATTTAGGACAAAGTAATTGGTTCCGTAGTCGGAATTTGATTTTCTTTCTGGAGCAGCTGTCTGAGTTGCTTCATCCCTTCCAATGTCGTTTGGGTTATGGGCAAAGTCGAGGTGGCTTTGCAATTGGCGCGTTCGCTAACTTGCTGAAATTAGAACATCTTTTGTTGTTTTATCCTGTGAGCACAAAAAATAAAGCGTTAGTGCCTTGGGATGATCGGCCCAGCACTGAGCTTGCTCAGCAGTTTGCTTGGGAAAGCGGCTACCATGATCGAGATTTGGGCAATGCCAAAGGTTATATTATTTATGACCCATCCAATCGTATTGATCGTCTTCATGCTGAACGTTACCCAGAGCTAACTCATTTAAAAGTCGTCGGTATGGGGCACGGCACTCAATCCACACAATTAGATAAATTAGAATTTTTTAATCTGGTGGCGAAGGAGTTTGTTCGTCATCAAACCATAGATATTGACCAATTTAATAAGCAAATTCACGCTTTGTTTTAAAAGAGGACTGATATCAGAGTCCCCTGTAACCAGGGGGAGATGATCACACACTAAAAACTAGATTTTTAACACAATTGCTAGGCGCAATTTAGATGGAGGATTAATGAAGTTACTGTACTGGTTGGATGAATGGCTGGCTCTTTCTCGTGAAGAACAGCAAACCAGGCTACCGATGTCCGGGGAGGACTTACTTGATGATGTGTTTGTTAAGTATGAGTTTGTCGACCGAAATAAACCGCTGTTGTTCACCTTTTCCCCTGCTGGTACGAATCTACAAGTACAGGACTTACACTCAGACTTTGCGCCTTGGGGCTATCGATTAGCCCAGAAACAAAAAGTAAATATTATTTCTTTTCAGCACCTTGGGAAAAGTAACTGGTTTCGCAGCCGTAATTTGATTTTCTTTCTAGAGCAGTTATCGACATTACTTGAGCCTTTTGAATGCCGTTTAGGTTATGGCCTTAGCCGCGGTGGTTTTGCTATTGGCGCTTTTTCCAATCTATTAAAGTTGGATCAAGTATTGATGTTTCACCCGGTCAGTACAAAAAACAAAGTGCTAGTGCCATGGGATGACAGGCCAAGTACTGAACTTGCCCAACACTTTGATTGGGAAGGAAAGTACCACGACCTCGACCTTGGAGATGCAAAAGGTTACATCATTTATGATCCAACCAATGAAATCGACCGTCTTCACGCCAAACGCTACCCAGAGCTCACTCACTTGAGAGTCTTCGGTATGGGACATGGTACACACGCGACGTATTTGAATAAATTCGGTTTTTATAAGCAAGTGGCTGTAGACTTTATACGTTATCAGAAGATAGATATAGCGCAGTTTCGTCATCAGACTAAAACGCTGCGATTAAAAGAAGATTACTATCAGTGTCTTAACAAGGCGAATGCGAGTTCACAACATCGTTTGAGCCTACTGAGTACCGCTCATAATGTGCTAATTGAAGAAAAGAAAGAACATGTGAAGGAGCATCAAGCGCAAATCGATATTCAGCCACTTGTTGATATTGCGATGAAGCATGAGCATGACAATCCGCAAGATGCAGTACAACTTTTGGAAGTGGCTCAGCAGTTAGTTCCGAATGACCCCGTTGTGGAGCACAAGTTGCAGCAACTGTCGTAGCGTTGAGATGTAATGCAGACGGTATTGGTTGAAAATAGGTCCGTGGCTTTTGTCGCTGGCCTTTTTAGGAGCTTATGGGTTGATATTTCGATGAAATTTAATGAAGCAGTACAAAATAAAAAGCCCAAGCAAATGCTTAGGCTCAACGAGTATTAATATGAGTTTAAAACTCTTTTGGCGCAAAGCCTGTCATGACATCGAGGCGAAGCTCTTTACCAACTTTTGTTAGTGGGTGAACGATTACTAAGCCGCGTACGCGTTTTTTCAGTTTGCCGATGTCCGCTTGTTCTGCTTTGGTGATTTCACGAGAGAATGGCATATCCAGTAAGCTTTTACGTTCTTTGTTCAGCTCATAGTTTTGCTTATGCTTTAACTGGTTAAGCTTTTTGGTTAGCTGTTCTACTTCATCCGTGAACTTTGTAATCATTTCGTGATCACCACGAGAACGTGCCGCATCAAGTTTACGTTGGCATGTATCTAAACGGTTGTGCAGCTTTTGAATATCAGTTTTTATGCTCATGGTAATTTGGCTCAAATTTTAAATAGTCGAGAAGTATAGCATAGCTGAGATCACACGCTCTACTATACTTCTCAATTGTCTGGCTTTAGTTAATCAGCTCATTGCCCGATACGTTGCCAGAGAAGAAGGCTTCGACGTTATCAAGCGTCACAGAGGCAATGTTATTAAGTGCTTCGTGAGTCAAGAATGCTTGGTGGCCAGTAAAGAGCACGTTATGACAAGCCGATAAGCGACGGAAAACATCGTCTACAATGACATCGTTAGATTTATCTTGGAAGAACAAGTCTTTTTCATTGTCATACACGTCTAGACCAAGCGCGCCAATCTTACCTTGTTTCAATGCCTCTATCGCTGCTAGTGAATCCAGCAACTCGCCTCGACTGGTGTTAATGATCATCACACCATCTTTCATTTGCGCGAAGGCTTTTTCGTTCAATAGGTGATAGTTTTCTTCACTCATTGGACAATGGAGAGAGATAATATCCGCATTAGCGTAGATTTCTTCAAGCGAACAGTAACGCGCTCCCATTTCTAGTGCTAATGGATTTTCGTAAGGGTCATAGCAAAGCAGCTCCATGCCAAGCCCTTTGAAGATACGCATCGTCGCGATACCAATCTTACCTGTACCAATGACACCAACGGTTTTCCCGTAAAAGTTAAAGCCAACTAGGCCCTCTAGCGAGAAGTTGGCGTCACGTGTGCGTTGGTAGGCTTTGTGAAGGCGACGATTTAGGCACATCATCAAACCGACTGTGTGCTCTGCCACCGCCTCTGGTGAGTAAGCTGGAACTCGAACTACTTGTAAGCCAAGTTCTTTGGCAGCTTGTTGATCAACTTTATCAAAACCCGCGCAGCGCATGGCAATAAGCTTAGTTCCGCCTAGAGAAAGCTGTTTAAGAACGGGAGCTGAAAGGTCATCATTGACGAAAGCACACACGACATCGCAACCATGTGCCATTTTGGCGGTTTTTTCGGTTAGCCGGAAGTCGTGATAGTGGAATTCAAAATCTCGGTTATTTTTAATTTTATTAAAAGAGGCCTCGTCGTAGGATTTTGCACTAAAAAAAGCAATATTAATCATGGTTCCCTCTCAAAAAGTGCGGACTTTATAAATAAATATACTTATAAAGTAATGCAACTTAGGCGGAATGAATAGAGAAATCTTCTCTTTAACTTTTGCCATATCAAACAACGATAACGATCACGTCTTTCAATGAGTATTATCTTACGACTCTGCACTTGTGCGTTCATCACATTAGCTCCTGGGATAATACAGGTTCTACCCTAGATACTGTTTGCTTTACGGGCGCTAACTGACTAGCATAATCGCTCTTTTCTTGTTCACTTTAGTTAGGTTAGGCGTTCCGGCAATGTCAGTGAAATGGTGCTCTATGTTCTTGTGTTGCGTGTTGGCTTCTGGCGTCCATGCAGCTGTAGATCTTGTTAAAGTCGACAAGTCAAAGCGTCGAATGTATTTAATGGAACAAGGCACAATACTAAAAGAATACCGCATTGCTTTAGGGGCGAGCCCTAAAGGGCATAAACAAGAAGAGGGAGACAATCGTACACCTGAGGGCGAATACACCTTAGATTACGTTATAGAAGACTCTGCTTTTTATCGTTCTGTGCATATTAGCTACCCTGATGCGATTGATACGTTGGAAGCGAAGCGCCGAGGTGTGTCCCCAGGAGGGAACATCAAAATTCATGGTTTAAAAAACGGTGAGAGTCAGTTGCCGATTTATATCCAAAGCTTTGATTGGACCAATGGATGTATTGCGATTACCAATGAAGAGATGGATGAATTTATCCAGCTTGTAGAGATGGGGACACCAATTCAGATTGAGTGGTAACGAAATGGTGCCTCTGAAGCTCAAGGTGGTATGTGCTATGGCATAAAGCGTTGTGGATGATCACTGAATATACCGTCTAACTGAGGTAGGTACTTCAGTTTGTTTGGATTGTTCACTGTATAACACATCACTTTGTAACCCGCCTGCTGGAGTTTGTTTATTTGGCGCGAGCGAACCCAGTTAATGTTTAGGTTGCAGCTATAGGCGTTAACTTCTTCCAAAAGGCGTTTATCTTTTCTCGTTAAGAATTCACTCAATACACCTAATCGATACTCATTGCAGTATTTATGCAGCGCTCTAATGACATCATGACTAAAACTGGAGAGTAGTACCTTCTCTTGCTGCATGGGACTTTTTGCTAGTACGTTGGCGAGAGCTTGTGCCACTTCTTCTGCTGGGTGGCGATCTACCTTAACTTCAATATTCAAGTTAAGCTTATGCTCAGTAGCTAAAGTGAGCAGCTCATCTAATGTCATGATTTTCTCACCTGAAAAATCTGCGCTGAACCAGCTACCAAAATCCAACGCCTTTAACTCTTCCAGAGTCAGTTCATCGACACGCCCTTGTCCATTACTGCATCGATTTATGGTGTGATCATGGCAAACCACTAAAACATTATCTTTGGTCGGTTGTACATCAACTTCAACCCAATTTAATCCGAGGTCAATGGCGGCCTGAACGCTCACTTTTGTATTTTCTGGGTATGAGCCAGCAACACCACGATGACCAATTACTAATGTTTCCATGTTCTTCATCTTCTGCTTTGTGTTGAGCAGATTGTACTCGTTTTTTGCTTTGAAGATATACCTCAAGGTGCATGTTGTCAGATCGTCTTAATAAAAGCCAAATCGCCCATTCGTCAAGGTAGGTCGTTGGAAGCACTCCTGTCGAATCATGAACCAAAGTTGGACTTTTATTCTCCTGCCGCTCATTTTTAAAGAGCAAGGTAGTTGCGAGTGCATCATGGTTATCGGGAGAGAGAAATATGAAGATCGGTGTTATTGGTGCAGGTGCTGTTGGTGTGGGAGTATGTAATTACTTACTCACTCTGGGTGGTTTTAGCGAGCTTGTTCTACTTGATAAAAATTTAGAACGTGCCGAGGGTGAAGTGTTTGATTTTCGTCACACGATGGCACTGACTTTTTCAAAAAACACACGCATTATGCCGTCGGATGATTACTTAGATTTACTCGAAGCCTCTCTTGTTGTTATCACCGCTGGTACGCAGATTAAACAAGGACAAACTCGTTTGGATATTGCTGAGGTTAATGCTCAAATTGGAGTTGATATTGCGCGTCAAATAGAACGTGTAGCGCCAAATGCGGTGTTGATTGTTGTGTCAAACCCATGCGATATCGTGGCGCACTTTATTGTCACCAACACCGGTTTTGAGCCGAGTAAAGTTATTAGCAGTGGCTGTGTAGTTGATACCGCTCGTTTAATGAGTATTGTTGCTGGCCGTGTAGACCTAGACCCGAAGAACGTGTTTGGTTATGTATTAGGAGAGCATGGTAGCCATTGCTTTACTCCTAAGAGCTTAATTTCTATCGCTGGGCAACCGGCCGACTATTACTGCGATACCCATAACATTGAGAGAATTGATCCGCACGCACTTCTTGAGGCGGTGAAACAGGCGGGATACGAAATCTTTCGGCGTAAGCAGAACACCGTTCATGGCATTGCCGCCAGTGTCTTTCGAATCATTCAAGCTGTGACGATTAACGAACGATCGGTGTTGCCCGTCGGTACGATGATGTCGGGGCAATATGGTTTGCATGATGTTGTTCTCAGCCTACCTACGGTTATTGGAAAAAACGGAGCAAATTCAGTTCTGATGCATCCCTTCACTGAAGAGGAGCTTGTCACATTAAAAACGATCAGCACCCATTTAAAACACATCGTGGAAAATGTCGCTAAGCAGACGAATCTAACGCCCTGATCTACCCTCATTATCAGGTGCTAGTTAGCTTAGCACTCCGGTCTACTGCCATAGAGCTATTTGTACTAAAGCCCTAGGATGTGTAGTTGTTTAATTTGTAAATGAGTAATAGAATGCGAACCATTTTTATTTGAATGGTGAGTGGTAATGTCTCGAGTTTTGATAGTGGATGATGACGTTCCTTTGTGTGAGCTATTAGAGGCAGTTTTGCAAGAGGAGGGTTATATTGTCTCTTCTGTACATTGCGGTGAAAGTGCTTTGCAATATATGGAAAAAACGCCGGTAGATCTTGTACTGCTTGATGTCATGTTACCAAACCTTAACGGCATGCAAGTTGCCCGTAGAATCTGTCAACGCTTCGCGACACCTATTCTAATGCTTACTGCTCTTAATGATGAAAACTCGATGCTTGATGGCTACCAAGCGGGAGCCGATCAGTACATAGGAAAGCCTTTTAATGTTGCTGAGCTTCTGATGCGCATCAAAGCGATTCTTCGTCGTGTTGGTTTAGAGCGCCAACGTCAGACGATGTGCAGTACCGTTCAAACGATCAGTGATCAGCTCAATAGCTTACCACTCACAAGCACGGAAGCCGAATTACTGAGCTATTTAGTCAAAAACCAAGGTGTGGTGATTTCAAAAGCGGAACTCCAAACCGAAGTATTAAAGAAAGAGCTAAGCCCTTTTGACCGCAACCTTGATATGCACATCAGTAATATACGTCGCAAGCTAGTAGAAGCAGGGCTCTCTAAGCAACATATCAAAACCTTCCGTGGCAAAGGTTACAGCTACCTAGAGGCTGTAAACAATTAATGAAGCTCACGTGCCCACCTTTTATCGCGAAACGTAAAGATAGCTTAGCGTTTAAGTTGTTTAGTTATATGACTGCAATTGTGATAAGTATTTTGGTCGTACAAGCAATGGCGGAGCAAGCTCTCGTGAAAGCCATGCTAAAAGTGCCGGACAGTGTGCGAGAAGAAATGCTCGATCTTGCACATCAAGCCAATGTGCTGATTGAGCACGGAGACATGGATGAACTTGCGGATTGGGCGAACGCGCAAAACTTTTATCTGTTTGTGCTGAATGAGCACCAGCAACCCGTCACTCACCGTTTAATGCATCCACACTTCGAGTTCAAACTTCAATTTAAAAGAAGTATTGATGATCAACTTGAGGGAAAGGTAAATCGCCCGATTATCAATATCCCTTTGGTTAGAGATAATAGCTTGGTGATTCAACTGCCACATCGACTGCATCCCGCACATGACTTCATTTTATATTTCTCTATTCTCAAAGTGGTGATTGCGGTAGTTATTTTGGCGTTGTTCTCATTGCTAATGGCACGCAACTTACAACAGCCGCTTGATCGCTTAAGAGAAGCAAGCAAAAAGCTATCTAACGGAGACTTTAATGTCAGTGTGGTGAAAGAGTTAAAATCGAATACGCGCGAGTTTAACGAGCTGGCGCAAGACTTCGACCACATGACACAGCAAATTCATTCTCTTGCCGAAAAGCAGCGATTGCTTATAAGAGATGTCTCCCACGAGCTCCGAACGCCGTTAGCAAGACAGAATTTAGTTCTACACCTTTTGCGGAAGCGAGTTGGGGAGAACGAGCAAAGCTTGGTGACCAGGCTAGAAGACGAAGCTAAAGAGCTAAACCATTTGATAAGCGATATCTTGGAGTTCAGTCGCTTGGAAAATGCGCGTTTCGACAAAGGTGCGAAGCGCCGTGATTTAGAGGTATTGCTCGCACCGCAAGTAGAGCGGTGCAAAATCGATTTAAAACCAGAACAAACATTGTCATTCCGTTCAGAAGCAACATGCGCCAAAGCTTTTTGCGAAGAAACGCTCATCATTCGTTGTTTGAATAACCTTGTTGGAAATGCCATCAAATATTCAGGGCAAGCATCTCAGATAGAAGTTTCTCTGGCTAATCATGTCAAAGATGGGCAGCAATTGATTTCCATGTCTGTATCCGACGATGGGCCTGGTATTCCAGAGAACAAGTTGGTCGATATTTTTGACCCATTTACTCGCTTAGATGCATCAAGAGATAAGAAGCTTGGCGGCTACGGCTTAGGTCTCGCGATTGTCAAAGAATCCATGCGCATTATGGGTGGATCCGTTACGGCGAAAAATCGTGAACAAGGAGGTCTGAGTGTTACTTTGGTGTTCAAGCAGTAAGTATGGTTAAGTCTTATTAACCGTGATGTTGATCACGTTATTGTGGCTCGTCATCAGAGAGTACTTTACAAAAGTTTGCAAATGCAAAGAATGTAAATTTAATGCAAATGGTAATACTTATCACTTATATTCACCCGCGAAATAATTAAGAGGGAATCGCATTCAACAAGCATGTGACCCGAAAAATAATAATCGGAGTGAAAGGATATGTTTACTAAGAGCCATTTGGCGCTAGTGATCGGTGCGGTGTTAGCAACACCTGCAGTGGCGGACGTTCAAACAGACGAACATGTAGTTGTAGAAGGTCGAGAGTTCGGCTACAAGGCGGATACAAACAGTACAGCAATGCGCATGGAAATGACGCAGCTGGAAACGCCAGGACAAGTAGCGGTTATCGATGAAACGGTAATTGATGAGCAGCGTGCAAGTACACTTGGTGAAGTGCTACGTAACGATGCAAGTGTTAGCGCGGGTGGTACAAGCCGTAACCGCGAACGTTTCTCTCTACGTGGTTTTGAGCTTAGCAGTTCAGACGGTTTTCTTCGTGATGGCCGTCAACACTGGTCACACTACCGTCAGCCAATTGAGCTTTTAGAGCGTGTTGAAGTGCTTAAAGGTCCATCAGGCCTGCTATACGGTAAATCTGAGCCGGGTGGCTTAGTAAACATGGTTTCGAAAAAACCAACAACTCAAACACAAGCTAGTTTGAGTCAAGATCTAGGTTCGAATGATCACTCACGTACTGTGCTTGATGTGAGTGGCGCGCTAAATGATGCAGAGACACTGCGCGCGCGCGCAATTTTTGCCAAAGAAAGCTACGGCTCTTGGCGCAGCTACGGCGATGGTACCGAGCCAGAAACGGATCGTACGGTTGCGGGCCTAGTGGTTGAGTACGACATCACCGACAACTTTATGGTGTCAGCGCATTACGATCGCACGAAAGACGATGGTAGCGTGGATTCTGGTGCTTACATTGTGGATGGTAAAGCGGTTCGCGGTGACAAGCACATCTGGGATGCCCAGTGGTCAAAGATTGACAACGAAGTAGAAAACTACGGTATCGATATTAATGCTCAAGTGACTGACAATGTAAACGTAAAAGCGGGTTACAACCGCCAAGACTTTAAGCGTTTTGATGTGGAGTCTTACCCTAAGTTTGACAATTATGACAAAGACGGTGTGATTCGACACAAAGGGAATGATCGCTCCGATAATTGGGTATTTGATACTGCATATATAGATGTGACGACGGACTTTACTTTGTTCGGTACGGAAAACACGTTGTTAGTGGGCGCTAACTACTTAGATTACAGTTATGATCGCTTTATGGCATTTCATAATGAGGCGAGTATTGCGCCAGGAGAAACGGTGCCTAAGCCTGGCTATCGTAGTTCGAAGAAATCACCAACAACTGAGTACGATACTTGGGGTATCTACGCGCAAAACATGATGACTATTAACGAGTCTTGGCAAGTACTTGCAGGGGTTCGTTATGATGAAAAGCGTGATGATGACCTGACAGAGAATCAAGTTTCTCCAAAATTTGGTGTAATTTTCCACCCAGCGACAAATGGCTCGGTTTACGTTCAGTACTCTGAAAGCTTTATGCCGCAAGGTGAAGTCAGCAGTGGTCGTGGCAAAACTTACGTGAACGATGGCGAGAAGCTAGACGCAGAGCGTGGTATCTCTTACGAGATCGGAACTAAGTGGGAACTGTTTGATCAGCGCTTATTTGTATCCGGTGCAGTGTTTGATATCACATTAGAGAACATCTCGCTGGATGTTGAAAGCGGCAAAGACGCGGGCGGTAACCTCCTACACAAGAAAACGCAAGGTGGTGAGCAAGTTCACAAAGGTGCTGAGTTAATGGCTCAAGGTTTTGTGACCCCAGAGTTGTCGCTAACGGCTTCTGCAATGTATTTGGATGCAGAGTTGACGAAAGCGGATAAAAAATTCGAGGGTAACCGCCCTGTAGACGTGCCAGAGTTCTCGGCAAGTCTATGGTCTAGCTACAAGGTTCAAGACAACACTAACTTAAACCTCGGTTTGATTTATGAAGGTGATCGCTACGGTGATGCAAAGAACACCTTCAAGAAAGATGGCTACGCTCGCGTTGATATGGGCGTGTCATACAAACATAAGTACGATGAAAACTTGGATATCATTGCTCGATTCAATGTCGAGAACTTATTCGATACCGACTACTTCGCAGGTGGCGGTAGCACGAATAGCGAGCAAAAAGGTGCGAGTGGGGTTGTGGTTGGAGAAGACCGCAACTACATGGCAACAATCCAGTTCAAGTACTGATAACAATTTGATTATTAAAGGGGAAGGGTAGTCTTCCCCTTTGGTCGTTTTTGGAACACAGAAATATAACTCGTATGAATCTAATGAAATCAAGTATCGCTCTGTTGATATCATCGGTTTTGATTCCCGCTCACGCGGCGAACTTAAACGATGCACAAGCTGTGCAGAGTAAAACAAACCAGTCGTCGGCGGTAAGCCAAAAACGTATTGATGCAAGCGCAGAAAAATCACTTACTCTAGAAGCTGAAATTGAGCAGCTGCAAGAGGAAGTCGGTAACTTGAAGATTTATCGCGATCATCTTGCAAGCCTTGTTGAGAGCCAAAATCAAGAAGTTGATAGCTTGAACGAGCAAATTGAGCAGATTGCTCAAACTCGTCAAGGTGTCGTGCCTTTGATGTATCACATGCTTGAGGGCTTAAAAGTGCTCGTCGCTAACGACAAGCCTATACGCAAAGCGCAACGTGAGGAGCGAATAGCAAAGCTGGATTCCATGATGACGCGTGCAGACGTTGCGGATGCAGAGAAGTTTCGTCGTATTTTAGAAGCGTACCAAATTGAAATGGATTACGGCACCAAGCTTGGCGTTTACCAAGGCAAGATTAACCTGGGTGACAATGAAGCTTTGGAGGCGGACATTCTCTATTTAGGGCGTTTGTCTTTGGTAGCACGTAGCTTATCTGGTGACATATTCTGGAGCTGGTCACAGCAACAACAAGCATGGCAACAAGTGGGTTCTGAGCAAAAATCAGAGCTAGATAAAGCGTTCGCTATGGCGAATAAACAGATCGCGCCGAGTATGTTAACTCTGCCAGTGTCGTTAACCGCTGCGGAGGGCAAATAAATGATGAAAAAATGGTTATCGCTTGCATTAATCTCGACAGCCGCATTAATGCCTCATACAACTTTTGCTAGTGATGCGTTGTTACAAAAGGCGCAGCAAGAAAATCGTCAACAGCAATCGCACAATGTCGCGCGTGAATCAGGTTTTAAGAAAACAGAGCAAGAGCTACAGGCTATAAAGAATAAATTGGCCGCAGAGCGAGCGGCTCTTCAAGCAGAAGCGGACTCATTAAGTGTTACTTTCGGTGAAAACGAAGCGGAACTGGCGCAGCTAGAAGAAAAGCTACGTCTAGAAACCGGGAGCTTAGGTGAGCTATTTGGCGTCGTTCGCCAGAACGCAAAAGAGCTAGAGTCAGAGCTCAAGAGCTCAGTAACGGGTGTTGATGCAAACTTATATCAGAAAGATATCGATGCTATTGTTGCAGCTAAATCACTGCCAACGTTGACCCAACTTCAGGCGATGTGGCGCAGCATGGAAGAACAAATCAAAGCAAGTGGTGAGATGGCAAACGTCTCTTTCACACTGCTAAATGGCGAAGGTCGTGAACAAACGGTTAATGGTGTTCGTCTTGGTTCTATGGCGCTGCTGGATGACACTGGCTACGTTAAGTGGAATGGTCAACGCGGAGATGCGGTAAACTATCTTCGTCAGCCTGAAAGCGGTCCAACAGCGAATACTATTTCCTCTGGTGACATTGATGCGCTTGTCATTGACCCGTCACGCGGCATTCTTCTTGAGCAGCTCGCAAACTCACCGACTTTGGCTGATCGCCTAAATGCAGGCGGCGTTGTCGGTAAAATCATCCTTGGTTTATTAGCTATCGGCCTATTGATTGCTCTCGTACGTGGTGCATCTCTGATGATTTCGCGCCAGAAAATCATGAAGCAACTGAAAACTCCAGCACAGCCAGGAGACAACCCTTTGGGTCGTGTGCTTGCGGTGTATCAGAAAGATAAGCATCGCAGCGTAGAAGCGTTAGAGCTACGTCTTTTGGAAGCCGTTGTTGATGAGCAAACCCACCTAGAAAAAGGGTTGTCGATGCTTAAGCTTCTTGCTGCTCTAGCTCCTATGCTTGGCCTACTTGGAACGGTAACGGGTATGATCGAAACCTTCCAAGTCATCACTCAATTTGGTAATGGTGATCCGAAAGTAATGGCGGGTGGTATTTCGATGGCACTTGTGACTACCGTACTTGGCCTTGTCTCAGCCATGCCTTTGCTATTAGCGCACAACGTATTGAGCTCTCAAGCGGAAAATATTCGCAGTATCTTAGAAAAACAAGGCATCGGTTTAGTTGCAGAACAAGCTGAGCGTGATATGCCGAGTCACAAAAATCACTCTAACACCTTAGCGGAGAACGCAGCGTAATGGAGCAGATCCTACTCAACACATTGGGTTTGATCAGTGAGGATTGGGCCACAACCTTGATGAGCTTTATGCAGCAAGGTGGTCAAATCCTATGGTGGCTGGCTGCCGTCGTGGCGGTGTGCTGGCTGTTGGTTATGGAGCGAGTTATTTATCTCACAACGGTTTTCCCTGGGGTAAAGAAACAGCTTTGTGAGCAGTGGCAAGCAAGATCAGAGCACCACTCTTGGTACGCGCATCAAATCCGTGAAGGATGGATTGCAAAAGCGCAAATCGAACTGCGCCAAAACCTATCGACTATTAAGCTGCTTGTGGCGGTTTGCCCAATGCTAGGGTTGTTAGGGACGGTGACGGGCATGATTACGGTGTTTGACGTAATGGCATCGCAAGGCAGCAGCAATCCGAAATTGATGGCTTCAGGTATCTCACTTGCTACGCTGCCAACCATGGCGGGTATGGTAGCAGCGCTGGCGGGCATGTTTATTCATGCTCGCCTTAGCAAAGTGTGTGAACGAAAAGCTATCCAGTTAGAACAATCTTTAAGGAGTCAAAAGTGAGACTCGGACGCAGACCTAACCAACAAGATGAAGCTCAAGTCGATTTAACGTCGATGCTTGATATCGTCTTCATCATGTTGATCTTCTTCATTGTGACCAGTTCGTTTGTACGTGAGTCCGGTGTAGAAGTGAATCGCCCTCAGGCTTCTAATGTGGTAAGCCAAAAAGATGCGGGCATTTTTATCGCGGTAACGGCAGCAAATGACGTGTACATCGACAAACGAGTGGTTGATATTGAGCGTGTTGAGGCCTCTATTGAGCACCTGTTACTTGATCAGCCTGATGCCTCGTTAGTTATCCAAGCTGACGAGCATGCTTACAATGGCACTGTCGTGAAAGTGATGGACGCTGCAAAAGCGGCGGGCGTGAAAAACATCGCATTGGCGGCGGAGAAACCTTAATGGGCAGGCTGTTACTTGCACTACCAGCATCATTGTTAATTTCTGTGAGCCTGTTTAGCTTTATGGCGTGGATGGTTGATAAAGGCAACCAGCGAGCGCCAGAAGCTTCGGAAGCGGTTCGTTTTGATATGGTGATGGTAGAGAATGAAGCAGACGTGCAGCGTCGTCAACGTTCAGTGCCGGAGCAACCAGAACCACCCCAAGCGCCGGAGCCAATGGATCTGTCTCAAGCTGACACTCAAATGGAGCCAATGAGCCAGATGACGCCAGTCAGTGCTTTAGGTTTGAACACTGCTCTTGAAGGTATCGCGATCAGCGCGCCAAACTTGAAGGGAACAATGGGCAACCAACAAGCACTGCCGTTGTATCGTGTTGATCCTCGTTATCCAAGTAAGGCGCTGAAACGTAGAGTTGAAGGCTATGTCATTATGCGTTTCACGATCGATGCAACAGGACGACCAAAAGATATTGAAGTGATCGAGGCTGAGCCACAGCGTATGTTCGAAAGGGAAGCAATCCGTGCGCTTAAAAAATGGAAGTATCAGCCAAAAGTTGAGGATGGTGTGTCAATTGAGCAGTATGGACAAACCGCTAAAGTGGAGTTCAAGTTAGCCAAATGATGAAAAAATTCTTAATCGGTACGGTATTAAGCCTGAGTGCACTTTCAACCATTGCCAGTGAGTTAAGCCAATACACTGCCGCGAGAGTTCAACGAGCACACAACTTGGCTCAAGAGGAGAAACTAAAAGAAGCGATTTCATCTCTTGAAGCTATGGAGCTTTCTCGTGGATATGACCAAGCTTATGTCGCTCGAATGTTGGGTATTTTTTACTGGCAGAATGAACAAACTCAAGCAGCAATTAAGCAACTTGAGTTGGCAGTCAATAGTGGTTTGCTACAAGATGAGCAAGCATGGCAAACCCGAAAGATGTTGGCAGATATACTGCTGAACGAGCAACGCTTTTCTAAGGCGTTACCTCATTACTATGCCTTGAGCAAAAACATTCCTAAAGGTCAAAAAGCGCATGAGCTATGGCTGCGTATTTCCCAATCTCATTATCAACTGAGTCAGTGGCAGAAAGTGCTTTCAGCAATGGCTCGTTATGAGAAGTTTGGTCAGCCAGACAAGCTTAGCGCATTGTCGATAAAGCTTTCTGCTGAGCTAGAACTGAAAAAGTGGAAGCCCGCAATCTCGACCATCAAACGATTGATCGCGATTGAACCTGAGCGAATTGAATGGTGGCGTCAGCTTGTTGCTCTTTACCTGCGTGTTGATGACAACAAACGTGCTCTGGACTCTTTGGCGTTGGCAAAACTGAAAGGATTACAACTTAGCCAAGATGACTTAAAGCTGCTGGCACAATTGTACGCGAAACGAGGTATTCCTGAGAGAGCTGCGTTGGTGATGAACGAGCTAGAGGATGTAAACTCGAATAGTAAACTGAAAGCTCAGCAAGCGACGTATTGGCAAATGGCAAAAGAGTGGGAAGAGTCTATCGATAGTTGGCGTGTTGCTGCTCAGTTAGACCGACAGTATTACTGGAACTATTCTCAATTATTGGTGCAAGAAGGCCACTATAAAGATGCCCTTGCCGCGCTCGATAAGGTCAGTGGTCGTAAGGCGGATGTCGCACTTATCAAAACTCGCGCTTACTACAAACTTAAGCGGTTTGACGATGCGCTCGCTAATGCCAAAAGAGCGAATGAGATTAAACCGTCGAATCAGGCAAAAAGTTGGGTTAAGTATCTATCACAGCTACGCAAAGTAGAATCGACGCAGAACTCATAGCGAACACTTTTATTAAATACCCGAGCTCAGTCTCGGGTATTTTTTTGTCTAAAGTCATAAAGGCTATTTACTGTATGAGCTTTTCATAAAAGGCTAACGCATCAAATGGTCGGGAGAAAAAAGGGCTTTTCTCTATATATTCTTGATGCACTTTGCTCAGTGTTTCAAACTTTTCTCTCGATGTAGGTTCGATATGAAAAGTAAGGCTTTCAGTCGATTCTACAAGCTTTAATGTTGAAGTTCTTGAAGCGTTATTTTTTGCTATTAATAGATAATACGCTAGTTCTTGCTTCTCTTTTAATACACAAGCCTCAAAAGCTTTCTCGCTTAAAAACGGCAGAACAGGAGTAAATGCTTCTATGTGCTTCTTTGAATACTCTAGAGTTTGTTTGTCAGGTGTATTCTGGTCTGCCATAGATTCGCACTGCTTTATTTTCGCACCATAATTATCGATAGATTGGCTTACGTTGTTAAACAAACTGGCTTCAAACTTTTCACTTGCGAAAGTGACACTTGAGAAAAGTGATAAGAGAATTATTACAACATTCTTGTTCATATTTTTCCTTCTGAACTGCACCATAGCGTTTGGCTAGCATCAGAAAATCTTCTCTATCTAACCCTACACTAACTTCTTAGCTTACCTTTTTAATCTAGCTTATCGATAGCTTTTAAGCTTTTCATTAAATATACATAAAGGCGCATTTTGGTGGAGTCTATCCCACTTTTTAGTATTGGAAATATCATTAAATTTTGAGTCATTAAAATCAATAGGGTTATTATCTAGAGGGTAGGCAATTGGTCACTCATATTGGCGCAAATAGTTACAACATGCGCCAGCCAAGCTGAATTGAAAAAGTAAACAATGTAAATTAAATGCCAATACGAATGATTATCACCTAAATTATGCCCCACATTTATTGGTGATGATTGTTTCTATGCTGCTTAAAAGCAAAGGTGTTCAAACTTGGGCTCGCCGCCTACATATCTATATTTCGATGGCTCTTCTCTTAGTTACGCTGTTTTTTGCAGTAACTGGTATTACCCTCAATCGCCCCGAATTGTTTGAACGCAGTGAACCTATCATTCAACAACATACTCTGACGGTTCCGCACTCAGTTCTATTCTCACATTCAGATACCTTTCAACCTAATCGTGAAGAACTGGTGGCTTTTTTGACTAAGGAAACCGAGCTTCGCGGTACTCCCTCCGCATTAGATGTGTATACCGAAGTTGAGCAAGGTGAGTTGTTACTCGGAGAGCTGTCTATGGATTTTAAAGGCCCAGGTTATAACGCTACGGTCTTTATTGATATGACCACCGGTGCGGCAGAGGTTGAAACGACGCACTACGGTATTGTTGCGCTGCTGAACGATCTACATAAAGGACGCAACAGTGGTGGTATTTGGAAGTGGTTTATCGACGTCACTGCGCTTTTGATGGTGTTTTTTGTTCTAACAGGTGTGTGCTTATTACTGCCTAAGAAGAAGACGCTTAGAACGTCAATGCAATGGATGAGCTTTGGTACGTTACTGTCGCTCGTGATTTATTTTTTTGCTGTTCCATAACAGCTTTTTTAGAGAACACTTATGTTGAACACAGGAAGATTTTTCCGCCGTAATCACTTTTGTAAAGCCGCTTTGATCGCGGCTTTTGCTCCTTTCTCTCTTTCTGCGGCTCCTCTACCAGATAACGCGAAGATCGATTTCGAATTCGAACTTCCAAAGATAGACACTTCAATGTACGCACGCCCTTATGTGGCGGTTTGGGTTGAAAACGACCAGCGTAAACCGGTTAAAACCATTCAGCTATGGGTAGGAAAAGACGAATGGCTAAAAGACCTGCGCAGCTGGTGGAGAAAAGCGGGTCGTTATGATCGTGAACTTGTTGATGCGGTGACGTCTGCAACGCGCCCTGCTGGACAGTACCGTTTTGTTTGGGACGGAACCAATGATGCAGGAAAGCGTTTGGAGCAGGGAAATTACACATTGTACGTCGAAGTCGTTCGTGAACACGGTGGGCGTAACTACTTACGTCAAAAAATAACGCTAGCGGACAGTGAAGTGCGCTATGAGCTTAAACCAACTCAAGAGACGGGTGTCATCACCGTCAATTATCAAGTTAAGTGATTAAAGGACACAACAATGAAAACCAAAATCAAAGCAGTGGCATTGGCGAGTGTAATGGCAATGGGATTGGCTGCAACAACCACCGCACAAGCGCATCCACGTTGGGTTCTGCCTTCTCACTTTACGGTTTCAAAAGAAGGCGGTGACTGGCTGACATTTGATGTTACTGCTTCTCACGGGACGTTTGTTTTTGATAAGCCTGCGGGTAGTGACCAAGCGTTCGTGGTGATGCCGGATGGCCGTTCTGAGCGTCCTAACTTTGTTGTTCGTGGCAAACGTCGTTCTATGTTTGATTTCTTTTTTACGGAAGAAGGCACGCACAAAGTCGCGATCAATAATCAGCCGAGCTACTACACCCAATACAAAGCGGGTCGTCGTGATACGGTGAAGTGGGCTCGAGCAAACAAAGCTGAGCGTGGTGATGTGCTTCCCGAGCAAGCACGTGATGTGGTTACTCAACTAAGCTACACCCGAGCAGAAAGCTACATTACGGTTGGTATGCCAACGGACAAAGCGTTGGAGATTGAAGGCAAAATGCTGGAGATGAAGCCAGTCACGCATCCATCGGACATCATTGAAGGTGAACCAGTCACTTTCCAGTTTTTCTTCAATGGTGAGCCACAAGAGGGCGTCACAGCGGAGATCACACGTGAAGGCACCATGTACCGAAACCATCAAGAACAAATCGATGTGGTGAGTGATAAAGATGGCAAAGTGATCTTCACGCCAGAGGTCGCAGGGCGCTACTTAATGAAAGCGAACTACAAAGGTGAATTAAAAGATAATCCATTGGCGGATAAAGCGAGTGCCAATGTTCACCTTACGTTTGAAACTCAACTTAACTAATCGAATTAGGCTCAGCAATCGCTGGGCCATTTTGGAATCATCATGAATAACACTTTTCTTCTCAAAGCTGCTTTGATTTTTTCTGGATTTACTTCTTTTCACGCTGCTGCACATTTCCCTCTGATGAGTTGTCACTTGGCGCAAGATAAAGTGATTTGTGAAGCGGGCTACTCGGATGGATCGACAGCGGTCGACTACGATGTCGAAATGTACGATTACGACGACAATCTGATCGCCAAAGAAAAAACAGATAAGCGTTCCATCGCAGAATTTACTCACCCTGAAACAGATTTCTATTTGGTATTTGATGCCGGACATGAAAGCCCGGTGGAAGTGGATATCGTTGAGCTGAAAGAGAAATGAGTGTACAGAAAGTTCGCCCTGATGATGGTAACCGAGAAGGAAAGTGGGTCGCACTGACTATCGCAGCGATTCTCGGTTTTGCAGCCATACTTATGCCCTACCATCAGGTCGCGACTGAAAAGTCAGACATACAGGCTCATCAAGTTTTAATCACGGACTTACATCAAAACGAGTTGGGTTTGATCGCTGAACTTAAGCTTGCTCATGAAGAGATTCGTGATTTGCAGCTAGAAACTGGAACTTGGCCTGAGGTCTCTGACATGGAGGCGCTTTGGATTGCTCCATTCGTAAAAGACCAAAATTGGAAGCGCAAAGGGTCTCATCAGTGGAAACGAATCGATGACGGAGTCTACATTGGCATGAAGAAAAATGCCCAAGGTTCTGCCTCTATGCTTCTGGATAGCCGTGGCTCTCAAGCTGATATTTGGTTTAGTGATTCTAGCCGATCGTTAAATGCGGAGGTACTAAGCGATCTAGCAAAACGCCGCCAGCATGGCTGGCAACAAATCGTTCTGTCAGATTCCTCTTCTTCCCATTCTCACGCCCATTAAGACAACATAATTGATAACTACTATGATCAAACGCTCTCTTTTACGTCGTATTCTTACAGCCACCGTGTTATTGACGGTGTCTTCTACTGGCTTTGCTGCCGATAAACTCAGTATTGGTATTACGCTTCAACCTTATTACAGCTATGTCAAAGCTGTTGTTGATGACAAGGCGAACATCATTCCTCTGGTCGATGCTGGTTTTAACCCTCATAACTATTTACCGCAACCCAATGATCTTAAGCGTTTGAATGAAATGGATGCGATAGTGATCAATGGTATTGGTCATGACGATTTTGCACTGAAAGTGATCAAAGCCTCTCAGCGTGATGATCTCGTGGTTATCGAAGCAAACAAAGAAGTGCCTCTGTTACCGGCGATGGGGCAGTCAGTTGGTCAAGGTGCAGTGAACCCTCACACCTTTGTTGGTCTATCGACCACTATTCAAAAGGTTTACACCATCGCGAGTGAGCTAAGTAAACTGGACCCAGACAACGCTACTTTTTATCGCCAAAATGCTCGTAAATACGCGAAAACTTTCCGCCTGATGAAGCGTGATGCAATGTTGTCTCTTGGAGAGTTGGACACGGCTGGTATGAAGGTGGCGACAACCCATAATGCTTACGGTTATATCCTTCAGGAATTTGGTGTTGACGTCGCAGCTGTCATTGAGCCTGCTCATGGTGTTGAACCAAGTGCCAGTCAGTTGCAGGAAACGATTGAGAAAATTCGTGAATCGGGCATTGATGTGCTGTTTTATGAGCTCAATATGCCGAACCGTTTTGTTGATACCATCGAAGAGGCGACAGGGGTGCAGCTTTATCGCTTTTCTCACATGACTCACGGTGAGTATGAGGCTGATAAAGTCGAGGTTGAGATGCGAGATAACGTGGAAACGCTCATTGAAGCAATGAAGTTTGTTGCGAGCAAGCGAGCAGGGGAAAAGGCGTAATGACAGGTCCTTTCGTTTCCTTAAATAACGTGGGCCTGAAATACGCCGACAATATTATTTTGCAGAACATCAGCGCTGAATTCGAGAGCGCGAAATGCCACGTTATCATGGGGCCGAATGGTGGTGGGAAAACCTCTTTGCTTCGTTCGATACTTGGGCTAACACCATTTTCGGGAAACATTGCACTCAATTGGCCAGAACCATCAGCAGCATCGGGGAAGATAGGGTATGTGCCACAAAAAGCGATGTTTGAAGCAAGCCTCCCGTTAACCGTGATGGATTTTGTACTGCTTAACCAAACTCGTATCCCTCTATTTTGGCGACGTAAAACGAAACAAACTCAACATGCCCTGGCCCAGCTGGATCGCGTGGGTATGGCAACGCGTAGCGACCGTCGTATGGGGCAACTCTCTGGCGGTGAACAACAGCGTGTTTTGTTTGCGCAAGCTTTACTGGATGAGCCCAATTTATTGGTTTTAGACGAACCTACAACTGGGATGGACGAGCAAGGTGTTCGGTACCTTGAAGGTTTGATTCATGAAGTCGTTGGAGAAGGCAAAACGGTACTGGCAGTACACCATGACGTGACCGCAGTGCGCCGTTTAGACGCGCAGGTCCATGTCGTAAATCGTCAAATTGTGGCGTCAGGGCACCACTCAGATGTGTTAAGTCCTGATCGTATAGAAACATTATTCAAGCACTACACAGCAAAAGTGGAGGCTGCATAATGGATTGGTTACGAGAGTTAGCGGTTAGCGGCGTTGAAGCTGGATGGTTAAGCGATAGCTTTTCTTATGCCTTCATGGTGAACGCAATTGTGGCTGCGTTGATATTAGGACCATTACTTGGTGGTCTTGGTACATTAGTCATCGCCAAGCGACTGGCGTTTTTCTCCGAAGCAGTTGGCCACGCAGCACTGACGGGTATCGCTATTGGTGTTTTACTTGGTGAACCGCCAGAAAACCCAATCATAGGGTTGTTTAGCTTCTGCATGATCTTTGCGTTGCTGCTGCACTTCGTGAGAAATCGCACCAATGTACCTTATGACACGTTGGTCGGTGTATTTCTGGCGTTAGCTCTGGCGGTCGGGGCGGCGTTGCTGATGTACGTCGCACGTAAGATCAACATACACATGCTAGAAAACGTACTGTTCGGTTCGATTTTGACGGTGACCGATAGAGACATCACGTTGCTTGCAGTGAGCTGCTTGATCATCCTGCTGCTGCTGATTCCAACATTTAATCGCATTTTGCTCACGTGTATCAGCCCAGATATTGCTCGCGTGCGTGGCTTCAATACCAGCTTTTACGATTACCTATTCGTCATGATGATCACTTTAGTGACGATCGCCGCAGTGAAGATCATTGGTGCCGTGTTAGTAGGTGCCCTGCTATTGATCCCTGGTGCGACAGCTAGGTTGCTCACCAAGCGAATGGGAAGCTTTGTATTGCTTTCTTCTCTGCTTGCGACGGTTGCTTGCTTGGTTGGCACCATATTGCCAATGGAGCTCGACTTACCGGTGCCATCGGGCGCGTCGATCATCATTGTTTCCGTTGCTTTCTTCTTAACTGCAACGGTTTATCGAATTATTCGTAAGGCGTGATAACGCTTTTACCTACCCAACTTAAGTATCTCGACATGAAAATGAAAACTCTTACTTTAGGTTTAGGATTGATGGCGATGAGTACATTGTCATCATTGGCGATGGCCAAAGATATTTTAACCAGCACTCCCGTCACGTACATGTTGTCTGAGCAACTCATGAAAGGTACAGGGATAGAGACTCAGTATCTGCCTCCAAAGCGTTACGGCGTTGAGCGTCTTGAGAACTGGTTCGCAAATAAAGGTACAGAGCAAGTTAAGCAAGCGGGTCAAGCCGCGACGGTTGCTATTACTCTTGGTGCGATTTGGAAACAAGACCCGACTTATGTTTACGCTCGACAGGGCAACATTCACTTGATTGAAATCGATGCATCGCAGGCCATTTCTCCTAGAGCTCAAGGAGTTGCAGTACTGACATTGGAAAACGGGTCAACATCGAAGTACGCGTGGCTGAACCCTACAAACTTAATCCGAATGGCGGGCATTGTTGGAGAGGATCTACAACGTGTATATCCTGAGCACCAAAAGGCGATTCAAACGAATCAACAGGCTTTTATGCTCAATGTGCGTGAACTGCTCAACCAACAACAGGCAGAGATCTTCGATAAAGGCATCGATTCAGTGGTACTGATGAGTGAGTCACTAGAGGACTTTGTCTCTGGCAACCAATTGTTTGTGGTTGGGCGCGAATTTAAGCCAGAACTCGAGTGGACAGAAGAAGACAAATTATCTTTAAAAGCTCAGTTTGAACAAGATAAAACGCTATGGTTAGTTACGGATAAACGACCGTCGAAAACCTTGACATCGCTTATTAAACCGAGTCGTATACTGCAAATTGATGTTATTGACCGCTGGGGCAGTAAGGGTATCAAAACTGAGAAGCCACTCGCACGTTGGGAGATGTGACACGTAAAAAGCCACAGATTTTATGATGGGGAATGAAAAGTTCCCTATTTTTTTGTGACTTAGTTCAAAACGTGAGCATTAATACCACTGGTTGCATAAGAAAGTGTTTGTTTCATTTCTATTTCATTACTACTTTGTTATGTGTTCGTTGCGATTGATTCGGATTTAATCTGTCTCTAAGCGAACCGGTACAAACAACTATACGGATGTTAACAATGAAAATGAAAACTCTAGCCGTTGCAGTGGCGGCACTAGCATGTGGTTCACAGGCCTTCGCAGCAGAAGTTTATAACAGCGATGGTACATCTTTATCGATCGGCGGTCACGTTTCAGTTGGCGTGGGTGAGTACTACGAGGAAGATGTGAAAGTTCATCAAGTGTCTCCACGTATTAACGTCGCGGGTAAGAAAGACATTGGCAACGGTATCACTATCGACGCTAAAGGCGAATGGGCGCTTAACTACTTAAATGGTGGTGAACAGTCATTCAAAACTCGTCTAGGTTACATCGGTGCAACTCACGAGCAGTACGGTCGCCTTGTTGCAGGTACTCAATGGTCACCTTACTACGATGTCGCTGGTGTTGCGGATCTACCAATCGCGTTTGCGAACGACTTTTTGTACGACAACCACGGCAACCTAGGCTCAGCTCGTGCTGATAAAATGCTTAGCTACCGTAAAGGTTTTGAATTTGGTGAAGGCTTTGCTTTCAACCTAGGTCTAGGTTGGCAAGGTGAGCAAACTTCAGATGCAACAACATACGAGCAACGTGGTCAAGTTGCACTGAGCGGTTCTGTAGCTGGCTTTGGCCTAGGCTACGTATACAGCGGCGGTGATGTTAAAAATGCGACTCTAGGTACTAAGAACGCTGAATCACACCTATTCTCTGTAAACTACGGTCAGTACGGTTCAGGTCTATACGCAGCAGTAGTATACGGTATGAACGATTACTTCTACGAGATGCGTAAAGAGACTTCTCAAATTGAAGCTCTTTTGGCATACGGCGTGAACGATTGGACATTCAGCGTTAACTACGAAGGCGTAGAAGACGAAGAAGACAACAAGACAGTTTCAAGCGAAACTGCGCTACAAGCAGAGTACGCTGTAACTCCTGCTTTCGTAACGTTTGCTGCTTACCAGTTTGACCTAGGTAACGATTACACTAGCGAAGAGAACGACTACTGGACTCTAGGTGCTCGTTACTACTTCTAATAAATAGGCCAGTTTCTACTGCCTAAACACATTTATTGTGTTAACGCCTACTCGTTGTGAGTAGGCGTTTTTCTTTCTGCTTTCCGTTGGCTATAAGAGACACTGGTAATGATGTGCTTAGGTACCCCAACTCTCTGTTTAGAGAGCGCGTCTATAAAAAAATGCCCGCAAGTTGCGGGCATTTTTGTTGTTAGAGATGCAGTTTAATTGAAACGATTATTTTTTATCGAGTAAATCGAGGAAGAACGCATACTCTAGCGCATCTTCTTTTAAGCGTTTAAATCGACCAGATGCGCCGCCGTGTCCGGCTTCCATATCGGTTTTGAACAACAAGACGTTATCGTCTGTCTTCATTTCACGAAGTTTGGCGACCCACTTCATTGGTTCAAAGTACTGTACTTGAGAGTCGTGCAAGCCAGTCGTTACCAACATGTTTGGGTAGTTTTGCGCCTTGATGTTGTCGTAAGGCGAGTAACTCAACATATAGTCATAGTATGTTTTGTTATTTGGGTTACCCCATTCATCATACTCATTGGTGGTTAGTGGAATCGATTCATCGAGCATGGTGGTTACCACGTCCACAAACGGAACGTGTGAACCGATACCGCGGTACAGTTCTGGTGCTTGGTTGATGACAGCCCCCATTAAGAGACCACCTGCAGAGCCACCAACAGCGAAGACTTTATCTTTCGCGCCGTAGCCTTGTTCAACCAAACCTTTAGTTACATCAATAAAGTCGTTGAATGTGTTTTGCTTGGTGAGTTTTTTACCATCCTCATACCAAGGACGGCCAAGCATTTCAGAACCGCGAATGTGAGCGATGGCGTAAACAAAGCCGCGGTCTAATAGACTCAAACGTGTCGAGCGGAAAGTTGGCTCAATGGTTGCACCATAAGATCCATAACCATATTGGTAGAGTGGATTCGTACCATCCTTCTTAAATAAGTCTTTACGATACACCAAAGAAACGGGTACTTCTTTACCGTCACGGGCTGTAATCATAATGCGTTCTGATTGGTAATTGTCAGGATTAAAATCACCAAGTACAGGTGTTTGCTTCATGATTTCTGACTCGCCCGTTTTTAGATCGAAATCGTAGTAGGTTCCTGGAGTGGTTAAACTGCTGTAATAAATACGAACTTTCTCGTTATCCAGCTCTAGGTTACCTGTCAAATAGGCTGCAAACGCATCGTCATTAAATGTGAGGGGGAATTCTTTTCCTGTAGAGAGCTGACGTACAGTGACGCTTGCTAGGCCGTTAGAGCGCTGCTCATAGACGAGGTGATCATCGAATAGCTCGAAGTCGACAAGTTGAGTGTTGTCGTCTGCGGCAATCACGTCTTGCCACTTAGAGCGATCGTGCATCTCTTCTTGCTTAACTTTCATCAAACGGAAGTTCACGGCTTGATAGTTGGTATAAATGTAATACCAATCGCCTAGCTTAGAAATGCTGTATTCAATGCCATTTTCACGAGGATAAAAAGGCTTCGCCTTTGCTTTAGGGTTGTTCGCATCGATGATGGAGACGCCGCTGGTTTCTGTACTGGAATGCCAGATATAAATATCTTCGCCATCTTTGCTTTTGCTTAGTGAGGTGTAATAGGCGCTGTCGGTTTCTTCAAAAATCAACTCATCACTGCTTTGTGGCGTGCCTAAAACATGACGATACACTTGGTAGCCCAGCAAGGTCTGTGGATCTTTTTTGATGTAGTAAAAGGCGTTGTTATCGTTCTGCCATGCAATCGCGCTTGAGGCGCCTTCGATTTCATCTTGTAGGTAATTGCCTGTTTTCAGGTCTTTGATCTTAAGAGTGTAAACGCGGCGGCTTAATGTATCTTCGCCATACGCTAGTAAGTTTTCATTCGGACTAACGTACAAGCCGCCAATACTGAAGAACTCATGTTCTTTTGCAAGTTCATTGACATCTAAAATGACTTGCTTGTCTTTGCCTGCAAAGTCTTTAGCTCGAAGGTGAACTTCGTATTCGTTATCTCCGGTCACTTCACTTGAGTAGAAGTAGTTGCCTTTACGCACAGGAACGGAGTTGTCGTCTTTTGCTATGCGACCTTTAATTTCTTCAAATAGCTCATTTTGAAGAGCTTCAGTGTGCTTGAGAACGGTTTCCGCATACTGATTTTCTTGCTCTAGGTGCTGCAAAATTTCCGGATCTTTACGTTCGTCGTCACGCATCCAGTAGTAGTTATCAACGCGAGTATCACCATGAATAGTCATCGCGTGAGGGACTTTTTTCGCAACCGGAGCTTGAGTTTGTTGAGCAACGATCTGTGATTGGGAGTATTGAGTCATGCTGGGAGTTCCTTGATTGCTGCATCCGGCGACAAGCGCGACCGAGACGGCCAACGTAGTTAAAGTGAAACGCATCTGTTTTTGTCCTTATTATACACCCAAGTGGCCTCATCCTGAGGGCTGGGCTTTCATTTCGTTAGTGGTTTTCAGTTGTCCATTCTTTGTTATGAGGTATGCCAAAAAGTGAGAATCCTCAATATTTCCGAGTTGGCTACTCAATTTGAAGGGAGCTGAAAACACATTGTGTAAGCAGCTGTTATTTTTAACAAATATCAATTCGAAAGTTAAATCATTCTCATCGGGAAATCGATATAGTGTGATATGAAAAAAGGGACACACTTGTTGAGTGTGTCCCTTTTGGATTTTGAACGTTAGTCGATAATGATCAGATGACTTGCGGCACTTCGTTTGAGTGGTTGTGCGCTCGATTTACCCACATGAGCCCAAGCATTGCAATTACCGACATTGCCATCATCAAAACACCAAGCGGCATTTGGTTATGCGCTGGGAATAGCGATGCAAGCAAGGTTGCAATACCGGCGCCCAAGTTCTGCATGCCACCCAGAGTCGCACCAGCTGTCCCCGCGTGGTAAGGGAACGGAGCAATTGCTCCGGTTGTTGCGGCTGGGAATAGGATACCCGCACCCAAAAAGTACACGGTTGCGCCACCAACCAGCGTTAACGCCGTGGTTAAACCAAACAAGCCAGGGATGAGCACAATAGCAGAGCCAACAAAAATCGATACCAAGCCCACATTTAAAGCACGACGCTCAGAGCGACGTCTTGCGATGTAGCTAGATAAGCCTGCGCCCACCAAGTAACCTGGGATCGGCAATATAAACAACAAACTTACCGTTGTTGCAGGTAATTCTAATACCCCACCTAACAACACCCCAGCCGCTGCTTCGAATACACCCACACCAGCGAATGTTGCAACCAGGCAAATCAAAAAGCCTTGGAAGCGGCGATCTGATAAAACGTGTTTGTAGCTTTTGGCTACTGGTTCGAACTTGCGTTTCTCTTTTGGTAGCGTCTCCATCATGCTGGTCATCATGGTAATCACCACTGCAATGCCAAACAGCGCTAAGAATAGGTAGCTAGAGCGCCAGCCAAACGCTTCGGTTAAGTAGCCGCCAAGCACGGGAGCCAACAATGGTGAGAAAATCACACACATGCTGATTAAGCTATTTGCTCTGTGTAGCTCAGAACCTTCAAAGCAGTCGCGAGTCAGAGTACGTGACATCGCACCACCGCAGCCAATACCTAAACCTTGGATGAAACTACCAATCAAGAACCATTCAAATTGGTGTGCAAAGAGCGCCACCAATGTACCTACGATGTAGATAAGTAGGCCTGCTATGATGATTGGCTTGCGACCTAAGCGGTCCGATAACGTACCGTACACGAATTGCGATAAGCCATATGGAATCAGGTAACAAGCCATCACAGCTTGAAGTGATGACGCAGACACCAAAAACTCACCCGCCATATGACCGATTGAAGGCACGTACATTGTTTGGGTCATTTGACCCACGGCAGTCAATATTGCGATTAAAAAGGTAAGTTTCGCTAATGGAAACGAAGCAGACATTTGCGTATCTCTCCAAAAAATTTAAGACGTAAAAACCCTTAGCGCTCTAATGCAGAGTGCCAACAGACTTTTGGTGTTACGGGGCTATTTGCGCGAGATATTAGTCTTTGCGTGTACAATTAGCAATCGAAAAGTGTGAAGTTGAGCAAGATAAAAATCTATAATATGCATTAGAAAAACTAATCTTAATTTGCATTCGGAAATAGGCTGCTTTTCTTTGTTGAATTACGTTAAATCTCTTATTTGTTGTGAATGTAAACCTACTTATAGGTCATTGGTTTTTATGGTTAAAATCGAGGGGAGAAGAATTGTTTTGGTTAGCCAGAGCAAGACATGGTTCGAACGAAGAAAAGACTGTAGAAGGCACCATGAACAAAAAGGGAGCCGAAGCTCCCTTAGAAATGATTATGTTTATTCGCGGCCAGATGCGTATGCGTAAAGCATTTCTAGCGCGATGGTTGCTCCCGCTAATGCGGTAACATCACTGTGGTCGTACGGAGGCGATACTTCTACAACATCCATACCCACAATATTCATACCGGCTAAGCCACGAATGATCTTCAGTGCTTTGTCTGAGTTCAAGCCACCACAAACGGGTGTACCTGTTCCTGGTGCGAAGGCTGGATCCAAGCAGTCGATGTCAAAAGTAACATACACTGGCTTGTCTGCGACGGTGCGACGAATCTCTTCTAAGATCTCGTTCACCGACATGTCATTCGCTTGCATCGCATTAATCACATTGAAGCCGTGATCTTGCTGTTTGTATTCAGTACGAATACCGATTTGTACTGAGTTCTTCGCAGAGATCAAACCTTCTTTCGGCGCATGGTAGAACATTGTACCGTGGTCGTATGAACTGCCATTTGCGTAGGTATCCGTATGAGCGTCAAAGTGAATCAGAGCCATTTGACCATGATGCTTCGCGTAGGCACGCAGGATAGGCAGTGTGATGAAGTGGTCACCGCCCAATCCCAACATGGTTTTACCGCTTTTTAGAATTTCACTGGTTGCCGCCTCTAGACGGTAAGTGAAATCTTCCGCATCACCACAGTCAAACACGAGATCGCCCGCGTCGATCACTTTCAGCTTATCCAATACGTTGAAGTCCCAAGGGAACTTCTTACCTTCCCATGCCAAGTTGACTGAGGCACGGCGAATCGCATCTGGACCCATGCGCGCGCCTGGACGACCAGATGTAGCCATGTCCAGAGGAACCCCTAGCACCACAACGTCTGCGTCTGCCGATACCGGATTACGAATGTACGGTAGACGTAAAAACGACATAGAGTTGGAGTAAAGCGAATAATCGTTTTTAGTAAACAAATCATTCATATCAGAAGTCCTCTAAATAGGTGTATCCCGCTAGACCTTGTTCTAGTTCTGCTAGGATTTGTGCTTGTTCATTGGCTTCAACTCGTTGGGAAACCAATTGTTTGTAATTGTCACGAATCGCATCCACGTCGATATGAACGTAGCGCATCATGTCTTCTACACTATCACCTTCATTGATATAACTGATCTCAAATTGACCGTGTTCATCAACATTGACTACTGCACTGTGGGTGTCACCAAATAGGTTGTGCATGTCACCAAGGATTTCTTGGTATGCGCCTACTAGGAAAAAGCCCATTAGGTACGGTTTGTCTTTGCTCCAAGCTGGTACAGGTAGCGTGCTCTCGATGCCTTGACCATCAACGTAGTGATCGATCGCGCCATCAGAGTCACAGGTGATGTCCAACATCACAGCACGACGCTCTTCCGCATCGCCAAGACCAGAAAGTGGCAGAACAGGGAACACCTGATCAATACCCCAAGCATCTGGTAGAGATTGGAAGAGAGAAAAGTTCACGAAGAACTTATCTGCAAGACGTTCACTCAACTCGTCCAGAATCGGACGGTGGAAGCGATTTTTAGTGCTCATCTTGCGGCTTAGTTCGAAGTAAATGCGCAGTGACAGTTGCTCTGCCCACGCACGTTGCTCCAAGTTAAGCACACCAGTTGCGAATTGAGAGTGTACCTCTGCCAAATCACTTTGGGTATCATTGTAGATCTCAATTAACGCACGAGCGTCTGTACCATCTTGTAAGTTTTCCCAGTTTCGCCACATGTTTTGTAGCAAAAGTGGAGCATCTGCGCCAAGTTCATACACTTCTTCCGGTTGGTACGTTTCTGTACCAATTACGTTAGAAATCAATACAGCGTGGTGCGCTGTCAGTGAACGACCGGATTCTGAAATGATCACTGGCATCGGTTGTTCGTATTGCTGACACACGTCGCCCACTGTGTTGACGATATTACGTGCGTACTCTGCAAGGCCGTAGTTCATCGAATTCGATGATTGGCTGCGTGTGCCGTCGTAGTCGACTGCCAAACCGCCGCCCACATCGAAGTATTCGATGTTTGCACCCAGTGCGCGCAGTTCGCAGTAGAAACGTGCAGACTCATTCACACCATTACGTACGTCACGGATGTTTGCCATCTGTGAACCCAGGTGGAAGTGAACCAGTTGCATCGCATCTAGGCTGCCTTCGCGTTTCAGACGTTCAATAACGCTAAGCACTTGCGATGCAGACAAACCGAACTTCGATTTTTCACCGCCACTTGCTTGCCATTTCCCTGCACCTTGAGAGGCGAGGCGAATGCGCAAACCAAGGCGCGGTTTTACGCCCAAGCTTTTCGCTTCTTCTAGCACCAGATCCAGCTCAGAAAGCTTCTCTAGTACGATGAATACTTTGTGGCCCAGCTTTTCACCGATCAGTGCAAGACGCACATACTCACGGTCTTTGTAGCCGTTACACACGATCACGGAGCTGCCTTGTTGAGCCAATGCAAGTACTGCCAACAATTCTGGCTTGCTACCCGCTTCAAGACCAAGCTGTTTGGTTTCTAGTTGAGCTTGGCTCGCTAGAATTTCATCCACCACTTCACGTTGTTGGTTTACTTTAATTGGGTACACCAACAGGTATTTGTTTGGATATTGGTATTCTTCAATTGCTTGGTTGAAAGCGTGGCAAATTCCATGCACACGTTGGTGCACGATTTGCGGGAAGCGCACTAATACAGGCAGATTTAACTGCTTCGCTTCTAGCTCGTTTACAATGGCACTGAAAGGGATTTGATGTGCACGATCACTACGAGGTGATACGTAAACCTCGCCTTGGTCATCAATACCGTAGAAACCTTGGCTCCAGTAGTGAACGTTGTAGTCCGCGCGGATGCGGTCTAATTTAGTTGCTTTTTCCAACTCGATTCTCACAAAAATGTACTTAAGTCCTTAATTAATTAGAAGGAAAAGTACAAAAAAGCAAATCATGAGGCATTAACCTCATACCCTGACACGAACTCCGTGTGCGCGCATTAACGGATAAAAGTGCCGCTGAGTCTAATGATTAAAATCTATCATCTCGATTATGATTTCTTGTCGTGCGCTGATGTGAACATTTGTTTACCAGTGCGTCCATTCAGCTGTTATAGTTGGTCTGACCAGCATGGAAGCGGTCATGAAAAATCTCACTCAAATAAGGACATATTTTGCAGCTGCACAGAATTCAGGGATACATTCAGACCATGTATCTCGCCGAATATCCCGATAAATTAATGTTGCTTGATGGTGCAAGTCGAGCAGATATTCCTCACCTTAAAGATTTTATTGAACATCAACTCCATCGTCCTTTTTCTGACCTAAAGTTGGTCGTTGTAACTCACATGCATCCAGACCACGCTGGTGGCGCGCACAAACTGCGTGATTTAACTGGATGTAAGCTATTAGCCGCAAAGCGAGAGAGCCAATGGTATAGCGGTGTAGATGGTTGGCTAATGTATTTGACCGATTTGATGTTAGCGCGCTGGATGGCGAACCGGATGCGTAAACCAAAGCAAAACCTGTGGTATTCGCGCAAGTTAAAGCCCGATATCGAACTCATCGATGGTGAGTGTATTCCGGGGTTTGATGATTGGCAGGTACTAGAAACGCAGGGACATACCGATAGAGATTTGTCGGTTTATCATTCTGAACAAGATGTATTGTATGTGGCGGATTTGATGGTGCAGGTTAAGAAACACCTGATTGCGCCGTTTCCCATATTTCATCCAAACCAATATCGCCAATCATTAAAGCGTGTGTTTGAGATGAATCCGCAATGTTTGCTTTTGGCGCATGGGGGAGAGGTGACTTTTGATGAGAAAGCGTATCAGCACATTCTGCATACTGCGCCGACTAAGCCGATGACCCATTGGCGTGTTACAAAGGTCAAAGCGAAGGGCTTGTTGTTTGCGCTATTTAGCAGGAAGTAGACGAAGATAAAGCCAGACGAGTGATGCTCAACAAAGATGCTCGATCACTCATCTGAAGCTACGGGGTTAAGATGCCAATAAATGAGATTGGCTAGGGTCTACCAGCACTTTGTCTGCCATGCCCTGACGACCTAACAGCATCATGTAAGTCATTTTTTCACGGTTGGTCAATGTAATGTCGATTGGCCATTGTTTGTCACCCATGCGCAGCATGGTGGTGATAACGCAGCGATGCTCAAAGGTACCGTTTGAAGATTTAACTTTACGGTTTGCCTTTAGCTTCGCTGTGCAGCGAACCACTTGTTCTAAATGATAAACATCCGGGTGTAGATCGAATGCAACGTAAGACTGACCATCTTTTTCAAAGCAATCAATGTTATCTACATGCAATGAAGAGGTTTGTGCGCCCGTATCAATGCGCGCTTCAAGGTGAGTAATCCCTAACTCAGGTAAGCAAATAGCTTCGGCGTTCCCAATGATCATTTTCTGATTCATAGTGTCATCCTAGCGATGAGTAATACGAGAGCCTACTAAGCAGGCTCTCACTCAAACAATTATCAACCTTTACCACGAGTACGGTTTGCGTGTGGTTTTGCGTTTTTCTCGATAAAGTCGAAAATCATACCAGCAACGTCTTTTTCTGTAGCGAGCTCGATACCTTCAAGACCTGGTGAAGAATTCACTTCCATTACCACTGGGCCGTTTTTAGATTGAAGGATATCTACACCGCATAGGTTTAACCCCATGACTTTTGCCGCGTTAATCGCAGTAGCGCGTTCTTCTTTGCTTAGTCGCACTAACTGTGCAGAGCCGCCGCGATGTAAGTTAGAGCGGAACTCGCCTTCTTTCGCTTGGCGCTTCATCGCTGCAATCACTTTATTACCGACAACAAAGCAACGTATGTCTGCGCCTTTAGCTTCTTCGATGAACTCTTGCACCATGATGTTTGCTTTCAACCCCATGAATGCTTCGATCACGCTTTCTGCTGCTTTGTTGGTTTCAGCAAGCACAACACCGATGCCTTGAGTGCCTTCTAGTAATTTAATCACTAGAGGTGCGCCACCAACATTTTTGATCACGTCCTGAATGTTATCAGGGTGGTGAGCAAAGCCAGTGCGCGGCAAGCCGATGCCTTTACGCGATAACAGTTGCAACGAGCGTAATTTGTCACGAGAGCGGCTGATCGCGACCGATTCGTTGACACAAAATGTGCCCATCATTTCAAACTGACGTACAACCGCGGTACCGTAGAATGTGATGGATGCACCGATGCGAGGAATCACAGCGTCGTATTGTGGCAATTCTTCACCCTTATAGCGGATCTTAGGGTTGTTGCTCGTAATGTCCATATAACAGTGCAGAGTATCGATGACGTCTACTTGATGTCCACGCTCTTCACCTGCCTGTTTTAGGCGCATGGTTGAATATAAATTCTCATTACGAGAGAGAATAGCAATACGCATGGCAATTCCTTAGTAAGTCAGTACCAAATTAAAAATATAAGTATAGAGTATAGAATGCAGCAGGTATGTGATATTTAGGTGATATTACCTACTGACTTCAACGATTTAGATGTGTGGTTGGACAACCACTTCGTTAGAGGTGCGCACCTTAGGTTTTTTTCTCGCGAGAAGAAAACGAAAAAAACTCGTCGTTACGACAAAAATAATTTGTTGAATCATCGGACATTCTCAGCGTTGTAAGCCGGAAGTTGTCTGTGGACTTTTTTAAGCAAACGGATTACGACGAGTTTAAAACGCTAGGCTATTCTGTAGTTTGTTTTGAGTTTGTGATGACGTCCAATAACACATCTTTAATTGTTTGATAGCGCAGTGACAGAACACGACTGCGTTTGCGAACTAAAAATAACTCTTCACACACGGTGTTTTTCAGTTGTGCGATGTGCAAGGTATCTTTTTGTGGGAAGTTGTCGACAGCACTTTGAGGCAGCACGGTGAAGCCGAGTCCTTTACTCACAGGTAGTAAAATTTGGCTTAATTGATTCACGTAGCCGGACAATGGTAAATCGCTCATCTTAATTTCTTGGAGCTCTTGTTCCGCGCATTGGTCAAAAAACAGCGTCATGTAGTGCTTGGCATCAGGATGGGCAATGACACCACAGTCGTGCAAGAGTTGTGGTGTTATCTGCTTTTCGCGGTATTGATTAGGTAGGACTAAGCACAACTGCTCCTTACCAATTCTTTCACTGTGAAATAAACCTTTGTGAGGAACATCAGTTACGATTCCAATATCAATGCTTCCTTCCGTTATTGCATTGAGAATCGAGTGATTGGGTGCGGCTTCTAAATGCAGCGATAAGCCTGGGTGCTGTTTTTGCTTTTCTAAAAGAGGGCCATACAGCATCAATGCCATTGCGCCAGAACAGGCCAGTTTACAGTGACCTGAAAATGCATCATCAAAACTGAGTTCTTCGAGCAACGCTTTCTCTCTTTCTTCTAACTCCAGCGCGTAGGCGTAAACAATCCGACCTTGCTCTGTTAATTCGAAGCTTTTGTTTTCACGTTTGATCAGCGCATGCTGACAACTTTGCTCTAACTTTTTGATATGTTGGCTGACACCAGGTTGGGTCATAAAAAGTTTCTCTGCCGTTTGTGTGAAATGACCGACTTCAATCAATGTCTTAAATGTATGTAACCAAACAGGATTAAGCATAATGTGAGATTTGCTGTGAGCTTGCTGAAAGACGTAGAGAAAATGATAGCACGGCACGAAATAAATCGACGCAAGAGAATCGGGTGCCTTGTGAATAATAAATACCAGACAAAATAAAACCCCGCCTGGTTTCCCAGACGGGGCTTATTCTTTTTCGCAGCAATCCGGCTACTATAGGTGCTCCCTGCATCTATCCTTGATTGTGGTTAAGTCCTTTAACCGAGTTCCTTGTTCATCGCCTTCCTAGCGGTGTCCATTCTTGCCTATCATCCTGACGGGCGAACTCTATCCTAGAGCTTAACTACATCCTTGCTGATAACTCATCCTAAGCTACCAAATCTTCATCCTGAAGATACCTAGTCCATTAGGTTTTTTTCCTGTTCCCGCCAACATCCTGTCGACACAATCAGTATTGATGTTTTGCTGATTACTCTCAATTAGCTAGGTAAAAAAACTTTGGCAGCGAATATTGCTTGAAATGATATAACTGATAATTTTCAATGGCTTATGTTGGTTTTTCGATTTTGTCTTAGTCAATGATGGTCGTTTTGCTTACATTGCTTGTAAGAGATCTCGCACAAGGTGTCGAGCAAATGTCCGAATTGGCGTCGTTTTCATCCTGTTTAAGAATTTGCTCAAGATCACAACTCGATTTGTAGCCATAAAATTTGGCGATAGTGTCAGGTGGAATTTCCATTTCTTTGATGGCGAATGTTGCCCATTCATCACGTGTTTTGTGCAGGGCTTGGCGTAGCTTGACAGTGAAGTGACTCATGAAAGCCTCCTTAGTTATCTTGTCTTTCAAGGCAACAATAAGGAGCGTGACGACACAAAGTTGATAGTATGCCGCTTAATATCAATACTATTTCGGCGTGATGAAGATTAAGCTGGCAATACTGATATTATTTGAGCGTGAAACAATACTATTTTGTGGAGTAGCCAATGGCACACATCGAAAAAGTACCGCAAAGACCAGGTTTTTCTTGGCGCTATCGTCGCATTGATGAGCCAGAAAAAGAGTACGATCTCCATTTTCACGATGATGTGTTTGAATTAGTCATCCATCGCCACTTCACTGGCAGTTTGCATATTGGTCATCACGAATTAGAAGTTACTCACAACCAAATGCTATTGATCGCGCCAGGTGTGCCTCACTCTATTCATTCCACATTGGTCGAGAGCAAGTGCGAGACTCATGTGATCTGGTTTAAGCGTGAGTGGATTGCCAATTTGATGTTCTATTGCGCAGAGCTTCGAAAGCTTGATCCGCTTTTAAAGGCGGCCAACAAAGGTGTGGTGTTTTCTGAGCGGACAGCTCAGCACGTTGTGGATCTTCTACATGAGCTCATGACGTTTCCTGCAATGGAGCAACTCTCTAGATTTCTCCATGTTTTGTCTCTGATTGCTCACGATGAAGGGGCGAAAACACTGATGACTCACTCTTACTTATCGATGAGTGAACACGAATTACAGGAAAGAGAACGAGTGGCAAGTGTCAACGCGTATCTCGAACAGCACTTTGCTAGCAAAGTGACGCTCGCGAACTTGGCGAACCATTTATCACTGAGTGACAGTGCGGTCACAAGATTGTTTCAAAAGCACTTTAAAGAGCCGTTTAGCCAACGCCTAATGAAATTGCGGATCAATCATGCCGCAGATTTGCTGCAATCAACGCCTTTGCCGATTGGAATTGTGTTTGAGAGAGTAGGGTATCGAAACCAAGCCCTGTTTAATCGTCACTTCAAAACGTATAAAGGGCTTACGCCACGCGAGTACCGTCAGCAATATCAGCAGCGAATCCAGCCTTAATTGGGTCGCACACAACTGCGATCACGAACGCGAAAAGAGTTACTCGGCTGAAAGTGATGGGCAATTGATATCTTACTTGCAAAATTTTTCAGGAATCATTATTAAGATTCAGTGACAGATAATATAGGGAACTTGATTGCCATTTTTCTGTCATATCTGGTGAGTAAGTTAACCGTGTCAGAGAGATAATACGCCGTTTACTAGCCAAAGATGACTGCAAGAAATCGGTAATTATCATTATGTTGTGAAATTGGTCACGGTTAAATAATTGGTTCCCTTATAGATTGAAGGGGATTCGACCTTAGACAATAAGCTCCATAAGGAGCGTTACTTATATAAGATGAGGGATTTTACTATGAAAAAGACTAGAAGAGCTCAGCTACATCGTGTGCGCATTCAATACTGGAAAGACGCGAAAGACGCACCAGCTAAAAAATCATAGTTAATGATACCTAAAGGCACGAGCTGGCAGTGGAACGCCGTTTCCCGCTGATTGCCAGCTCAAAAACGCCACAATCACATTCACTCCGCACAACCTCCCAGCACTCTACTTTTACTATCACACACTTCCAAAAGTAAAAAAGCCAGTCCGGAGACCAGCTTTTTATTATTGTCAGTATGACTCTGTTACTTACAGGTAGTTTGCGTCAACCAAGTCGCCAGCTTTTGCGCTTTTCACTTCTGGACGTGCTTCTAACCATGCAATAACTTGTGCTTTTTGCTCTTCAGTAGCACTGCCGTAACGGTCAGTAGAGCATAGGAAGCCTTCAAACAGTTCTAAACCACCGCCGCCGAAGCAAAGGCCAAGCCCATCAATGTAGTCGATAAAGTCATCAACGAATGCATCGTAACGGTCGAAGTCGTTGATGTCTGTTTCACAGCTGATCTCGAAACCTAGGATTGCGAACTCACCTAAGAACAGCTTTTTACGGATACGACGGCTCTTGTTATCGATCTTGTCTAATTTCATGATTATCTCTCGTAGATGATTTGAATTCGTACACCTTATACCTTCTATCACACTTTAGCCCAAGTAAAATCAGAATGAAGCGATACAGTTGGTGATTATGTGACCAAAACTTAATTGCTCAATTGGTAACGCTGCTGAGTTTGCTGCACTAATTAAACACAAGTTTCATATGTTTTAAGCACTTTTGTCATTTTTCTTCTCCAAACTTCTTGCCGTTCAACTAATCACTTATTTATTAATTAAACTATAAGATCGGGAAAGTAAAAATGAGCAAGGAAACCTTTGACGCGACGCGTTATAACCAAAGTGAAAACAAACCATTTGAAGAAGTATTAGAAGCGAGCCTATCTCGACGCAGCATTCTGAAAGGTGGTTTAGGTATCAGTGCGATGACCGCATTTGGTGCTTTCGGATTGGCTGGTTGTAATTCATCGGACTCAGGAAGTACAGTAAGCAGTGGCTCGGGCGTATCTAAAGCCGTTCTTAACTTTGAATCTATCCCTGGCTCACTCACTGACGCCGTTTCAATTCCACAAGGCTACACCGCACAAGTATTGGTACCTTGGGGAACACCACTTAATGCACAAGGCAGCGCATGGCAAAATGATGGTACCAACACCAGTACCGATCAGTTAAATGCGCTAGGCATGCACCATGACGGCATGCATTTTTTCCCATTGAACGATAGCACCACAGATGGCTTGCTATGTATTAACCACGAGTACATTGATACATCAGCACTGCATCCAAACGGTCCGACGGTTGAAAATGGCGTACGTACCATTGTAGATGAAGTGCGTAAAGAGATTAACGCGCACGGTGTGTCAGTGGTTCGTATTCAGCTTGAAAATAACATGTGGAAGCTAGTCGATACTGATCCACTAAACCGCCGTTACACTGGTGCGACAGCAATGGACTTATCTGGCCCAGTGGCGCACACGTCACTAACCGTCACTCGTTTCTCGCCAGATGGCAGCCAAGCACGTGGTACGTTAAACAACTGTGGCAACGGCTACACGCCATGGGGCACTTACTTAACTTGTGAAGAGAACTGGCCAGGTTACTTTGTTAACGCCGGGACTCGTACAGAAGAACAAGATCGCATTGGTGTTGATGACCAAAGCACACGCTACTTGTGGGAAACACTTGCAGGAAATGCAGAAGAGCGTCTCGATGAGTTTTCTCGCTTTAACGTGGCTCCAACAGGAGCAAGTGCAATGGATGATTACCGTAATGAAGCCAATGGTCACGGTTACATCGTCGAAATTGACCCTTACACGCAAAACTCGCGTGCGAAGAAGCGTACTGCACTAGGTCGTTTCCGTCACGAAGGCTGTACTTTTGGTAAGCTTGAAGAAGGCAAACCAGTGGTATTCTACTCTGGTCACGACTCTCGCTTTGAGTACCTATACAAATTTGAATCTGCGGCAGCGTGGGATCCAGCAGATGCTAACCCTGATAACCGTTTGGCGATGGGTGACAAGTACATGGACAAAGGCACACTGTATGTTGCGCGCTTCAATGAAGACAGCACAGGTACTTGGTTGCCGTTGACGCTTGATAGCGTAACAAAATCTGGTGGTACGTTAGCGGATCACTTCAACTCATTGGCTGAAATTATCATTAATACGGCAGGCGCGGCTGACCTCGTTGGGGCAACCCCAATGGATCGCCCAGAGTGGTGTACGGTTGATCCATTTACAGGCTCGGTTTACTTAACATTGACGAATAATACGCGCCGTACTGATGAAACCAATCCTGCGAACCCACGTTTGAACAATAAGTTTGGTCACGTTATTCGTTGGGATGAAGGGGCTTCAGCTACAGACTTTACTTGGGATATTTTTGTCTTTGGTTCGCCAGCAAATGGTGATGCAGATACCAACCGTTCTGGCCTGAATGAGCTAAACCAGTTTGCTAGCCCTGACGGATTAGCGTTTGATGGCCGTGGTATTTTGTGGATTCAGACCGATAACGGTGCAGATGAAGTTACGTCTTACACTAATGATCAGATGTTGGCTGTTGTGCCATCTAAGCTGACAGATGAGAATGGTGACCAAGCAGTGATTGGTGCGGATAACCAAGCGGAGCTTAAACGCTTCTTTGTTGGACCAAATGGTTGTGAAGTGACAGGCTTTACTATCAGCCCTGATTACAAATCATTGTTTGTGAATATTCAGCACCCAGGCAACTGGCCATACAGTGAAGATGCCGCCGAAGAAACGCCTGCTGGTGTTTCTGTGCGCCCACGAGCGGCGACGGTTGTCATTCGACGTGAAGACGGTGGAGAGATTGCAGTTTAATCTCTAAATGCATTAACACCTTAAAATTCAAGCCCTGCAAATGCAGGGCTTGATGGTTTAGGCGAATGCCCAGTCGCACTTTATATCCAGACAACAGGCTTAGCTTTTCAATGAACCGCCTGAAGTACGAATCACGTCTTGATACCAGTAGAAGCTCTTCTTGCGTTTACGTTCTAGCGTTCCTTGCCCATCATCATGACGATCGACATAAATATAACCGTAACGCTTGCTCATTTCGGCTGTTGAGTTAGCCACCAAGTCGATTGGCCCCCAGCTGGTGAAGCCCATCAACTCAACGCCATCAAGAATCGCTTCGTGTGCTTGAACCAAATGATCATTAAGGTATGAGATTCGATAATCGTCTTGGATTTCCCCGTTTTCATCGAATTCATCGCGAGCGCCTAAGCCATTCTCGACGATAAATAGCGGCTTTTGGTAACGATCGTGAAGGAAGTTAAGCAAAACGCGCAGGCCTTTTGGATCGATCAACCAGCCCCATTGGCTCTTTTCAAGGTATGGGTTTGGTACGCTATCGACGATGTTACCCACTTCTTTCTGTTTCGGATCGGCACTCGCACAGCCACTTGCGTAGTAGCTGAAGGAAATAAAATCGACACTGGCCGATGCAATTTCTTCTAAGTCGCCAGCTTCCATTTGTATTTCAATGCCGTTTTCACGGAAGTAACGTTTCATGTAGCCTGGGTACTGACCACGAGTCTGCACATCACCGAAGAACAACCACTTATTGTTTTCATGCATAGCAGCAAGCACATCATCAGGGTTGCAGGTGTATGGGTAGTTGATTGCGCCAAGCAGCATGTTACCAATCTTGCCGTTTGGTACGATTTGCTGACACAGTTTTACCGCTTTCGCGTTTGCTACAAGCTGGTGGTGAATCGCTTGATAAATGTCTTGTTCACTGGCGTCTTCTTGCAAGCCCACTCCCGTAAATGGCGCATGAAGTGACATGTTGATTTCGTTAAAGGTAAGCCACAGCTTCACTTTGTCTTTGTAGCGTTCTAACACGGTTTTAGCGTAACGCTCGAAAAACTCGATCACTCGACGATCGCCCCAACCACCATAATTCTCAACCAAGGCGTAAGGCATCTCGTAATGAGAAAGCGTCACAAATGGTTGCATATTGTGTTTGGCTAGCTCATCAAAAATTTTGTCGTAAAACGCCAGTCCTTCTTCGTTTGGCTCCAGTTCATCACCATTAGGAAAAATACGACTCCAAGCGATGGACAAGCGCAGGCAGGTGAATCCCATCTCTTTAAACAGGGCAATATCTTCTGGATAGCGATTGTAGAAATCGATCGCAAGATCTTTGATACCAGGCGTTCGTTCTTCACGCGTTTGATGCGGGCTTAGAATGCCGTTTGGCAACATATCTGATGTTGATAAACCTTTCCCCCCAAAGTTGTATGCCCCCTCTACCTGGTTTGCCGCAATGGCACCACCCCAAAGGAAATTATCTGGAAACTTAATCATGTTTCTCACTCTTTATATTTAGGAAATGTTTGTGGATTTATTGCTTGAGAATAGTGTAGGAGACATCTCGATACTTGTAGCGAGATCGTGTTTTTATCAGTTCATCACCAAACGTCAGTAATGATAAACATTGAGATATAGGATGGTTGTTAACAATGCCAACCTAAGTGAATTTAGGTTGGCATTCGTATTCAAAACGTAAATGCTAAATTCGCCGCTGCGCCAAACTGGTTATCGCCAGCGTAAGACCCTGCTAGGTCTACACTGATCACATCAAAAGGACTGATGCCAATGCCACCTGTCACCGAGTTATCGAGGTTATTTTCTAGGTCAACTTCATAACCAGCACGGAGTTGCGCCCATCCCCAAGCATTCCCCTCGATACCAACGCGAATAAACTGGGTGTCATCGTCGAGCTCTTTAAAGCGCTTTTGTTTGGTGAGATCGGCGTCTAGGCTAAGAGCGACATAGTCCCCGACATAGCCGATACCAAGGGTCGCTTGTGGCGTGAGTTCGTAGGTATAGTTGCCTAGTTTTGTTTCTATATCTTGTTCGAAGACGTCTTTTAACGAGAGACCAGCTCTAAATGCGTTGTGATACCAAGCGACCCCAAGATCCATATTGAACGTGTTCTTTGATACTTCACTTTTGTCGTAATCCTCGATATCAAAGTCATCTAGTGTTGTACGCTGCGTATAGGTTTTAAGCTGTTGGTATTTGGGCGTAATACCAAATGCGAATTGCTGCCCACCTATCGTGTAAGCGCGAGCCAAGGCAACGCCATATTCCGCACTACCGAAAGCCGCTAGGTCGACGGCAGAATTGAGGTATCGATCTGCGGTGTTTGTTGAATCTGAGATATCGGGTGCCGCAAGTATCTCCACATAACCAGCGCTAAAAAGGTTTACCGACATGTAGCGTGTCGGAATCGCAATCGCGAGGCTCAGACCTCCGTTAATGACGACTGGAGCACTCTTATCTAATTGATCGAGTAGTCGATTAAGTTCGGCTTCGTTCGCAGGTGTGGGAATGCCCTGAATACTATCGTAAAGGTCTTGAACATCATCAACGGCTGATAAAGCTTCATCCTCATCGTGAATATTGACGCCGAGAGCAGGAATGAGTAGGCCGATATCGTCATTTTCTCGATAGAGAGCACCTAGGGCTGGGTTGTGTAGAGGAGCGGTTAAATAGTCAGCGGAAACGACGCCTGTATTTCCCATTCCGTGACTTCGAGCGTCTGCTGCGTAAGGTGCTGCAAAAGCGTGAGGTGATAAAATAAAAAGCGCCCCTGTTGCTGCTAAAGTTAGTTTTCTCATAACGCATCCATTCTTACTTTAAATAATTACTTATCAATAAATTAGATGGTGGGAGCTAAAACTTGGTGTCAACCACCAAAAATTGTGCTGATGAATAGCATGTGGCGATTCATCAAGTTAAGCGTAGGTTAGGCAACTCGCTTTATAAAGTTGATCAAGATTTATTGCTCTTTAATTGTGTGGAGAAAAGCTGAAGAGGTGGATGGTATTGGGTTAGCTACGATGAGGAGCGAGCTTAAACATTAAGGTGAAGGACATGCCTTTATCAGCGTTGAGCTGCGCACTGACTTTCCCTTGCATATCTCGCATATTGTTGGCGGTGATGGAAAGTCCTAACCCCAGTCCTTCACCAATTTTTTTACTGGTTTGGAAAGGTTCGAACATGGTATCGAGTTGGTCTGAAGGTACCCCACACCCATTATCACTTACCACGACCTCAACATTATCGGTAGTGGGTGTAACGGCAATCATTAACTGTGGAGCTTGGGTCTCTTTCATCGCATCTAATGCGTTAGAAATTAGGTTGCCGAGCACTTGTTGTAGGCGTTGCTCTTCGCCAATGATATTGGGTAAGTCGTTGGGAATGCGTACCCGAACGTCTACCTTTGCGAGTTGAGATTGATAGACGCGTAGCGTCTCTTCTAAAGCGTTTGTCAGCGATATCTCGTGCAGTGTTTCTGGTTTATTGTAGGCAAACGTTTTTAGCTGACTGGTCATGCTCGCCATGCGGTCAATCAACTTTTGAATCAACTTGTTATTGGCTTTCATCATGTCTGTTTGTCCACGTTCTGCTAGCAACTCGTTGGTGGTTAAAAGGGTACGCAGGCCAGTCAATGGTTGGTTTAACTCGTGGGTAATCGCGCTCGACATTCTGCCCAATGCTGCCATTTTGCTTGATTCAATCAATTGCTCTTGGGCTTGTTTTAAAGCTTGAGTTCGCTCTTCCACCCTTTGAGCGAGCTCTTGGTTAATTAGCTGCAGCGATTGTTCCGCTTTTTTACGTTTGCTAATGTCGATTATGGTAGCAAGGAAATACTGCTCACCGTGCCATGGGAAGCTAGTGAGTGAAAAGAGTACAGGAAATACGCTGCCATCACTGCGTCGCGCCATGGTTTCTACAGCGCTAATCTCTGCTAGTTCCTTATGCTTTGGCAGATCTCTAAGCAAAGTGAGTGTGGTCGAATTTGAATTACCCGCATCAAATAACTCCCAGGCGAAGGTATGACGATTCACACTTTCAGGAAGACAAAAAAGGCGTTTTGCCATTGGGTTGAGGTCGAACAATAGACCTTGTTCATCAATCAACAACAAACCAACATGTGTTTTATTGATCATCTGTTTAAGTCGGCGTTGCGATTCTTCTAGTAAGGCTTGAATACGCTGCTGATTGAGATGTTTTTGTCGACGCTGTAAACCAATGATGACCAACAGGATAAGGAGCAGGAGGAGCGCTGCGATGCTCCATCCAATGACACTAATCGTTTGCTGAACAGGTTTGGTCGGAATAAGGTAACTGACAAACCAGTTTAAGTCGTCCAGCTTTACTGTGTGTGCAAAGTAGCGCTGCTGATTGAGAGTCCAGAAATGAATCACCGTATTGTCATACAGCGTTTGAGTTTCGACTTTGACTTGGTTATTCGGTTCATTAAACCAGTCGGCGTTATAGTTTGTACTGCTGGAGAGGAAGAAGCGTTGATGGCGATTTTGTAGCGTGATGATGTCTTGGCTGGTGATGGTCTGCTCCGTTAGCAAACTCAGGTTGATTTGAACAACAACGATGCCCGCTATCTCCAAACCATCAAAAATTGGTGCCGAGAGGTAGTAAAGCGGACTAGAACCTTTTGTTTTATTCACCAGTGAGACGCCTTCTCCCTGACGTTGTATTTGTTCGACAATCGCACGGCGGTCAGAGCGGCTGAACCGTTCATCGATCAGACTCGATACCAACACTTCTCCCGAGGTTGAAAGAATCAACCAACCCTCTGTATTCGCGGCTTTATCGAGCTGTGTCAGTTGTGCTTGAAGTGGCTCATAGTAGTTTAAATTGCCTTTCACAAACGCAATTGTTTCTGGGTTATTCGTGACGAGATAGGGAAGGTGATAGAAACGTTTTAATGCTCGGCGGACTTCACCAATGTAGTCGAGGAGTTTCTGTTGTGCTTCTTGTTGAGTTTGGACGCTCAGCCATTGATGGGCCACCTCTCGGCTAGCACCGTAGAAAAAGATCACCAGCGCACTGATCAATACGGCGGTTAGCCACATTTTCCCATTCTTAGTGCGCTGCATACGAGCTCCGTTTGGCTGAACATAGTTATCGTAGTTGGTAGTGAAAGAGTGCGCTTAACTGATTGGATGTTAAAGAATTGTGATTAAGAAGTGGGATCTAGCTCCTTTTCTATAGCATGGTTTTTGCTAACTTTAGCAAAGACTTCTATCACCGATCAGGCAGTAACTCATGACTTTTGACGACATTCCGCGTATCGCCCTAATTGAAGATGATGACATCGTTCGTCAAGCAACAAGCCAATGGCTGCAATTGGCGGGGTTTGACGTCATAGCTTTTAGCTCGGGGGAGGAAGGCAAAACCGCCATTCTGAACCAAGAGTTTGATGCGATAGTTAGTGATGTTCGTTTGCCAGATACTGATGGAATTTCGATTTTAGAGAGCCTTATTGCGAATCACATTCCAACACCAATGATACTAATTACTGGTCATGGTGATGTGGATATGGCGGTGAATGCGCTACAAAACGGCGCGTTTGATTTTATTGAAAAACCTTTCCAGCCGGAGCGTTTGTCTCAACGCGTCACAGATGCGGTCGAGAGCCATCGCGCGCAAACATCGACGCTTCACCGCCAAGAGTATCTAGCTAGCGTGAGTGGTTTAGAAGAGGTGCTCATTGGTCAAAGTCGAGTGATGCAGCAATTACGCGAGCAAGTTGCGAAACTGGCGAAAATCGATACTAACGTGATCATTTACGGCGAAACAGGTTGTGGTAAAGAGCTGGTGGCGACCAGTTTACATAATGAAAGCCAAAGAAAACCTCATCACTTTGTGCCGATAAACTGTGGTGCGATTCCAGAACACCTTTTCGAGAGTGAGTTGTTTGGTCACGAAGCTGGAGCGTTCACTGGTGCAAACAAACGACGCATCGGCAAGTTGGAATACGCCGATAAAGGCACGTTGTTTTTTGACGAGATAGAAAGCATGCCGTTGTCGATGCAGGTGAAAGTGCTGCGGGCGCTTCAAGAGCATACCGTTGAAAGAGTGGGGGGGAATCAGCAGATCGGCGTTGATTTACGAGTGATCGCGGCGGCGAAAGAAGATCTCAATGATCATGAAGAGTTTCGTCAAGATTTGTATTATCGACTCAATGTGGCGCAAATTTATTTGCCGCCACTCAGGGAGAGAGAAGAAGATTCACTGATTTTGTTTGAGCACTTCACCTTGCAAACTAACCCTGAAACCCGACCATTGAGTGATGCCGACAGAAACGCTGTGCTTTCCTACGCTTGGCCTGGAAATGTTCGAGAGCTGCGAAACGTGGCTATGCGTTTTGCTTTGGATGAAACGGTATCTGTGATGGAAATTCTCTCTAGCCGTCCTTCGTCAACCACGGAGGAGACGCAAGTGGGTGTTCCACTGGTTATTCAATTACACAATTTTGAGCGCAAGGTGCTGCATGATTCATTGGTCAGGCATCACGGACGCATTAACGAGGTGATGCAGGAGTTGGATTTACCTCGTCGAACTTTGAATCAAAAGATGCAAAAGTTTGGTTTAAATCGCTCTGATTATACTTAACGCCATTTTTAAGCTGATTTACCGCTATGGGCGTCACAAATATGATTAAGCGCTCTTTGAGGGAGTTGGGACAAACTTATAAGTTAGGCCTTTCCCTTCTCCAAACAAGGTGACTTGGTTTCTGCCCGTATGTTTAGAGCTATACAGCGCTTCGTCTGCTTCAGCAACGACCTCGTGAAGCGATTGTCCCTCTGATAACTCACTGATTCCAAAACTCATGGTGATCTCATTTTCGAATGACTGCAATGAGGCTTCAGTTTCCACCGCCAGGCGAATTTGCTCGGCAACAATTTTGGCGCGTTGTGCTTTTTCAAGTAAAACAATCATGAACTCATCACCACCAAATCGTACTGTGCAAGCTGACTCCGGGAGGTGTTTCTTAAAGATAGCGGCAATCGTAGCCATGACGGAATCGCCTACCGTATGGCCATAATGATCATTAATCGCTTTGAACTCGTCCATGTCGGTCATGATGATGCTTATTGATTGCTTCCGTTTGTGCGCTTGATTAACAAGGTTTGGAACAATTTCTTCCATCGCGCGACGATTATGAAGCCCTGTGAGGGCGTCTAAATGTGAGAGATCATTGATTGACTGTATCAAGCGGCCATTAATTAGCCACAACATGCTAAAGCTCATAGCGACAATCAGACAGATGCTAAGTAAAAACGTCATCTGGTGGATAAAACCTGCGGTCATAAAATTTGGCACTTCATTGGCGAAAGCGCTCCAAAGTGCTCTGAAGCCCATAAAAATACTGAAGCAAAAGAAGGAGCACGCCATCACTATGGTTGGGAGTTTTTGGTCTTGCTTGGTGCCTTTCAGCATGGCGATCCCACTAAAAAACGTAACGATGCAGATATAAACACTTAAGTAAATGATACGGCTTTTAATTGAATGGTCATGGAAGGTGAAATAATAGAACGAACCGCTGAAAATGGGCGTTAAAAAAGCGAGTGAGTGGGCCAGTTTTAGAGGGAATTGACGAAAAATGCTCACACTGTAAAGCGTAAGCAAGAAGCCGATTAATATGAGCGTATTCGCTATGACGATGGTAAGCCAATCTGGTGCAGAGCCTCTAAATCCTAGTAAAAAAGGCCCAAAGCCAATAAATAACAGCGAGAGAGAGAAAGTCTTTAAACCTTTGATCTTTTTTTGTGTGTATTGGTAACAAAGTAGACTGATTGAGTAAATGCAAGAGAACAGAATAACGATAAAGTTGAGCGTTCTGATGTCTAAATACTGATTGTCCATAAGCGCTCCACATCAATCCATAGTTCAGGCAACTCCTTTGCCTGATATCAATAAGCGAACTACATATTAACTTACTTATTGAGTGATGTCTTATGTTAAACGGCTATTCATTTACCAGCTCGAATTGTTCGGTTTGGTTGGTTTTCGTCGTAAACAGCAGACCAACAATCATCATCAATACGCTAGGCATAATCCAGCTAGCAAAGTCATTGTACAGAGGCATGTAATTACCCATCCACTCATCGGTGGAATCTGGCATGTAGCCTAGGATGTGCAGCGCATCAACACAACCAAACGTTAGAGCAGTGAACGCCGTCGCGACCACCATGATTTGCGACATTTTGTTACGCACTGGTGCCATGATCATCAATGCAATCGCTACTGGGTGAAGCGCCACAACCGCTGGCAATGTGATAGCCAATAGTTGCTCTAGACCTACGTTAGCGATTAAACCTGCCAATACCATAGTCGTGACAACGCAGCCTTTGTAGTTCACTTTGCTGAAAGTGTTGTCGTAGAACTCACTGCCTGCGGTGGTTACGCCGATAGCAGTAGTCAAACACGCCAATACCATCACGGCACCAAGTAATAGTGAACCAAATGCGCCGAAGTGGCTGAAGGTGAATGCCGTTAAAATGTCGCCACCGTTACTGAATTCAGAACCCAAGTATGAGCTCGTCGAGCCAATGTAAGCCAATGAGATGTAAACAAATGCCATGGCAACCGCGTACATCAAAGCAGCAATTAGTGTGTATTTTGCAGTGGCTTTCGGACAATCCACACCCATGCTGCGAATCGCACGGAAGATAATCCAACCAAAACCGATAGAACCTAGCGCATCCATGGTCATGTAGCCTTGCGTTAAGCCTTCAGCAAATGCACCAGATACGTATGGTCCCGTTGCGGCAGTTAGCTCGCCTGCAGGAGAAACCAAAGCAGTCACAGACATGATGATCAAGATCGCCATCAATGCAGGCGTTAAGATCTTACCTAGGTTGTCGACCAACTTACCCGGATATAGGGCAAATAGAATGGTGATAGCACAGAAGGCAATAGTGAAAGGCACCAAAGCGGCATCACCAAACATTGGCGCAAAGCTGAACTGGTAAGCCACGGTAATTGCGCGCGGAATCACGAACGCAGGGCCAATCACGATAAACACCATCACCCAAAAACTGGTCGCCAAAGGTTTAGGTAGGGCAGCGGTTAATTTGTCTGAACCGTTTACGATAGCCACCATCACCAGTGCCATCGCAGGCAGACCTACACCCGTCAAGAGGAAGCCAGACATCCCGCTCAGAAAGTTTTCACCTGCTTGGTAACCCAAAAATGGAGGGAAGATCAGGTTACCTGCGCCTAAGTACATGGCGAAAGTCATGAAGCCCAAAGCGGCGATATTGCGTGCGCTTAACATTGTTATTCCTCTTATGTTTCGCTTGGAAGAAACTGAAAGGAATGGGAGGAGTATGTGGTGTTCCCGTCAGCTTCTTCTCAAGCTGACAGAAAGTTTAGATATAGCCTGTCAGCTCTGAATCAGTTTCAGAGAGAGCAGGAGGATCGCAGCAGCAACGCCAGATGGGCGTTTTAAAGCGAATTGTAATTGCGCAGTTGCTGACATGGGTGATCCTTAATGACGAAAAAATACCAAGTAATACGTTTGCCTTGGCGTGTTGTTACCCTAACGAACATAGGGCTATTGGCACAACCCCGAAGTAGAAAATAAGTTGATACGGTCAATGTTTGTTTCTGAACTGGTGGATCGAACTGCTTTTTAAATTCAAAATCAGAATAAATGACTTTTCATTTCTGTAACATGGCTTGTTTTGCTGTATTTTTGTGCTATTTGTAGTCGTTTAGGCTATAAACCTCCGCTGATAAAGTGAGCAGTTTAGAATGATGCGCTTTTTCTTCTTATTGTTAAGACGCTCATTAGTTGCAGTTCAATCCAAAATTGCATCGGCAAAATATTGCTTATTAGTGAATCGTGCATTTATTTTGTCTTGATCACATTTTATTAACCTTTTGCGATCTAGGCGTGCAACCTTCTTCTCTTCAATGAGCAAGATCTTGCTCATTACTTTGCTATCAAATCAGCATGATTTTGCTCATTTTTGATGTCTTCCAGCGCTTAGTTCAATAAATACAAAGGCTTAAAAGTTGGCATTTCAATTGCTCTAGGGAATGTGTTGTTAATAAAGATTTAACATGATGTAAATCCCCAATCGTGAAACGACTACACGGAGAGTAATAATGAAAATGAATAAGCTGGTAAAAGCTTTGGCTGTCGCTGTGACTTCTTTTGGTATTGCTGCTAACGCTGCAGCAGAAGATCGTAGCTACATTCTTGCAACGGCATCGACAGGTGGTACTTACTACCCTGTGGGCGTAGCGTTGGCGACGTTAAGCAAAGTGAAATTGGCACCAAAGCACCACTTCTCCCTTTCTGCAATCAGCTCTGCGGGCTCTGGTGAAAACGTTAAACTGCTGAACGAAAACGAAGCACAGTTCGCGATTCTGCAAGGTCTTTACGGTGCATGGGCTTGGTCTGGTGAAGGTCCTTATGAGAAGAGCGGTCGCCAAGAACAACTTCGTTCAGTCTCTATGCTGTGGCAAAACGTTGAGCACTTTATTGTTCGCTCTGATCTAGCAAAAACGGGCACTGTTACTGACCTGAACAACCTAGATGGCAAGAAGTTCTCTATCGGTAAGAAGAACTCTGGTACTGAAAACTCTGGTCGCCAAATCATGAAAGGTCTGAAAGTAGATCCTGATAAATTCAATCTTGCTTACATGGGCTACGGCGGCAGTGCGAGCGCACTTCAAAACGGCACCATTGACGGCATGAACACGCCTGCGGGTGTACCTGTTGGTGCGGTTACTCAAGCTTTTGCTGCGCTGGGTAAAAACATTTCGATTCTTTCGTTTACTGACGAGCAAATCAAAGAGGCGAACGGCAACTACAACCTATGGACGAAGTACGAGATCCCAGCGAACACGTACCCAGGCCTAGATAAGCCGATCACTACTATTGCACAGCCAAACTTCTTGGCTGTTCGTGAAGATATCTCGGAAGAAGACGTTTACCAACTAACCAAAGCGATCTACGAGAACCTGCCTTTCCTACAAGGCATCCACAAAGCAACAAAAGCAATGGCGATTGAGAAAGCGATTGCTGGCTTGCCAGTGCCTCTTCACCCAGGTGCGGCGCGTTACTACAAAGAAATGGGCATCGAAATCCCATCAGACCTAATGGCGAAATAACGCCAACTTCGCCCTGAGTTTCGGCTCGGGGCATTTTATCCCTACCGATACCTAAGATGGAAAAAGCCGCCAGAGCTTGGAGTATGAGATGAGCGACTCAATAGAAAAGGAATTGCAGAAATTTGAGCTGCCCACGCGCACAGATTTTCCGTGGGTAACCACCACAATCACAGTGTTTGGCGTGGTGTTGTCTGCTTTGCACATTTGGTTTAATACCTTATCGACGTTACCGGAGTTATGGATTTCCGCGACCCACTTTGCTGGTTTTGCGGTGATTTGTGCGCTTTGGTATCCGGCTCATATCTCTCTCAAGCAGAGTAAGGTTGCGCTCGGCATCGATGTGTTAATTGCTATGGGTGCGGTCGCGTGTTTGCTCTACATTCCGTATGCCGAAGATGCGCTGTATGAACGTGGCGTGAAGTTCGTGACCAGCGATTGGGTCTTTGCCATCATGGCAATTTTGATTGTTATTGAATTGATTAGACGCACCATGGGCTGGTTTATTCCAGTGCTGATTGTGGTGTGTTTGAGTTACGTTGTGCTTTGGGGTAAGTGGGCAACAGGCATTTTCCACTTCCCGGGTTTGAGCATGGAAACCTTGCTCTACCGTAGCTTCTATTCTTCTGAGGGCATGTTTGGCTCTATTTCGCGCATCAGTTGGACTTTCGTATTCATGTTCATTCTGTTTGGGGCGTTTCTTGTTCGCTCTGGTGTCGGTGATTACATTATCAATGTGGCACGTGCTGCGGCTGGCAAAATCATTGGTGGTCCGGGTTTTATCGCAGTTATTGGCTCCGGTTTGATGGGCTCAGTGTCTGGCTCAAGCGTGGCAAATACGGTTTCAACCGGTGTTATCAGTATTCCTTTGATGCAAAAAGCAGGTTTTCCTTCGCGCTTCGCGGCGGGCGTTGAAGCTGCGGCGTCGACAGGTGGTCAGTTGATGCCACCAGTGATGGGAGCGGGCGCTTTCATCATGGCGTCTTACACGCAAATTCCTTATGTTGATATTATTGCCGTTTCTTTCATTCCTGCTCTTATCTATTTCTTGTCTGTGGCGTTCTTTGTGCGTATCGAAGCCAAACGCAGCGGCGTTCAAAAAATCACGACCAGCGATGAATCTCTACTGAAAGTGTTGATCAGCGGTTGGCACAACCTTATCCCACTGGCGGTATTGGTCACTTTGTTGGTTCAAGGTTTTACGCCAACTTACGCTGCGGGCTTGTCGATCATTTCAGTGGTGGTGGCTTCTTGGTTTTCGAAAGATCATAAGATGGGACCAAAAGCGATCATCGAAGCACTTTCGCAAGGCGCGAAAAACATGGCGACAACCGCTGTATTGCTGGTGGGTATTGGTTTGGTGATCAACGTGATCAGTACAACGGGCATCGGCAACACGTTCTCATTGATGATCGATGGTTGGGCGAATGGTGACTTGTTCATCATGATCGTTCTGATTGCACTCGCTTCTCTTGTTTTGGGTATGGGCTTACCCGTGACAGCGGCGTATATTGTATTGGGCACATTGTCTGCCCCTGCGCTTTACAAGTTGATTGCGGAAAACCAATTGCTTGAATTGATGGTGTCAGGTCAATTGCCAGAGCAAGCAAAAGCGATCTTTATGTTGGCAGCGCCAGAAAAGCTGGAACTGCTTAATGCACCAATGGCGTTGGAAACGGCGAAAGAAATGGTGGCGCTAGTACCTGCGGACTTTATGGAAACCCTACTAGAACAAAGTTTGGGTATGGAAGCGGTAGGCTTGGCATTGCTGGCTGCTCACCTCATCATCTTCTGGCTATCGCAAGACAGCAACGTAACGCCTCCAGTGTGTTTGACCGCATTTGCTGCGGCAACCATCGCGAAAACACCGCCAATGCGTACTGGTCTGATGGCGTGGAAAATCGCCAAAGGTTTGTATCTTGTGCCGCTACTTATTGCCTACACAGGCTTAGTCAGTTGGGATGTGACGTCAGTGATTACCGTAGGCTTCTTTGCCATCATCGGTACCTATGCATTGATTGGTGCGATTGAAGGCTACTTGGAAGGTCCTCTAAACATTCTGACGCGTCTCTTGTTGGTAGTAGTAGGTACATTACTGGTTTGGCACGACATCCCAATGTTGGTTCGTGTGGCAAGCTGCGCGGTATTTGTCGCGGTGTTCATTTACAGTGGTCGCAAGTTCAATTTGCAACAATCTCAACTATCGGTTTTATAAGAGGTCGTATGAAATCAGTCTATGACTACATCATTGTTGGTGGCGGTATCGTTGGTGTGTCGACAGCATGGCAACTGCAGCAACGTCACCCAGACAAATCCATTTTATTGGTTGAGAAAGAGTCCGGTTTTGCCAAGCACCAAACCGGACACAATAGCGGCGTGATTCATGCTGGGGTGTACTACGCACCGGGCAGCTTAAAAGCCGATTTTTGTAAGCGTGGGGTAGAGCGAACCATTTCGTTCTGTGCTCAGCACGATATTCCGGTGGAGAACTGTGGCAAGTTACTGGTTGCGACCAATGAGCAAGAAGTCGAACGCATGAATGCCCTCTATGAGCGCTGTCATGTCAACGGCATCGACGTAAAGCTGCTCGATGAAGTTCAACTCAAGCTGGCTGAGCCAAACATCACTGGCTTAGGCGCGATTTATGTCAAAACCACCAGTATTGTCGATTATCGTTTGGTCACTGAGCAGATGGCGGAAGAGTTCCAAAAGCTCGGCGGTCAAATCAGCCTGAGGACTAAAGTGGTGGCTGCCGAAGAGAAGGACGAAGAAGTCCAACTGACCTGCATTTCAGACGGTCAAACGATGCAGCTTAATACCAAGTTCTTGGTTACTTGCAGCGGCTTGATGGCGGATCGCATGACTAAGATGATGGGTATTCCGACCGACTTCCAAATCATCCCTTATCGTGGTGAATACTACCGCTTAGATAGCAAACACGACCAAGTGGTGAATCATCTTATTTACCCAATTCCCGACCCTGATTTGCCATTCTTAGGTGTCCACCTAACTCGCATGATTGATGGCAGTGTGACCGTTGGTCCAAATGCGGTGCAAGGCTGGAAACGGGAAGGGTACGATAAGGTCAACTTTAGCCTGCAAGATACCATGCAGATGCTCAGCTTCTCCGGTTTCTGGAAGGTGACACAAAAGCATCTAAAAACCGGATTGGATGAGTTTAAGAACTCGTGGTGGAAGCCGGGCTATCTCAAGTTGGTCAACAAATACTGCCCAAGCATCAAGGTGGAAGATCTCAAACCATATCCTGCGGGTATTCGCGCACAAGCGGTGTTATCCGACGGCACTTTGGTTCATGACTTCTTGTTTGCCGAGAGCGCAAGAAGCTTGCATGTTTGCAACGCCCCCTCTCCCGCAGCGACATCTGCAATGCCGATTGGGGAATACATTTGCGATAAAGTGAATGAGAAGATAGAGGCTAAAACGGTATAAAACAAAGGCGACGTAACTGTCGCCTTTGCTATATTTGAAGCGAGGTTTTATGACTCGCCTTCTTTAGGGCAGAGTTCGCCTTTCTTAGCGTGTCTTTCGATCATGTAATCGCCTCGGGCACTGTGCAACACAATCGCATTCCAGACTTGGCCATCTTGCAACTCGAACTCAAACGCATAATGGGTGCCGCCGACCATTTTCGTTCTCACCTCATGAATTGCTTTCAATTTATCATCGGCATTCATTTGATAAAGCACCATGTTGAGTGAGCGTCTGGCGTCAGGAGTTGCCTCAGCAAGTTGCCAATGACCCTGCTCGTTTGTTGCGGAGCAAATAGACCGCATTTTACTTTTCATGGCGGATGACATCTGCTTGTCTACGGCCAATGCATTTGGTGAAAACAGTGGAACCGTCAAAGGAATCAAAGTTGCCAGAATCTGCTTTAAGGTCATAAAAACACTCCGTTGTTTTACTCTTGCTTGAGTATAGACCTCAATGACTTCAGATGTGGTGCAGTAGACTCTTGGCCTACAATATCGCAGCTCGTATCAACGAACTGATGATAAACAAGGCGACCACGCTTGCCAGCCAAATACCAATGAACCACAAAATGGGTTTTAGTTTCATTAGTGATATCCCTCTCCACGTTTCATCTTACCGCGGAAAACCCAATACGAATAAGCCGTGTAGGCTATGATCAGAGGAAGTAATACCACCGCACCGGCAAGTAAAAATGCCAAACTTTTATCTGGCGCGGCGACGTCTTGATAAGTGAGTGCGAATGGAACCAAGTAAGGAAATGTACTTATACCGAAACCCATCGCGGAAACAAGAAACAGGCCGATGGCAAGTACATAGGCACGAACAGCTTTGTGGTCGAGTAAGGCTTTGAATAGCTGCCAAATGAGTGTCGCTGCAATAATTGGTAAGATGAAAAACAGCAGCGAGTTTGGTAATGAGAACCAACGTTCAAAGACGATATTTTGGCTCAATGGCAACCACAAACTAGCGATGAATATACAGGCTACCATCGCTAGTCCCCATCGTCGCGCGACCACGTAATAGCGCCCCATCAGCTCTTCTGGAAGCTTGATTAATAACCAGCATGAACCAAGCAGAATATAAGCACAAACAAGCGCCAAGCCACAAAATACGCTAAATGGCGAAAGCCAATCAAACCATCCACCTGCGTATGCTCGTTCACTAACTTCTATACCCTGGAGCAGGGTTCCAAGCATAATGCCTTGCATCAATGCCGCGGTGAGTGAACCAATGAAAAAAGCGCTATCCCATAAAAACTTTCCGCGTTGTATTCGGAAGCGATACTCAAAAGAAACCCCGCGCAGAATTAGCCCGAGCAGCATTAAAATCAGGGGAGCATAGAGTGCTGGCATAATGACCGCGTAGGCGAGGGGGAACACGGCAAAAAGCCCACCACCGCCAAGAACTAGCCAAGTTTCATTCCCATCCCAAACAGGAGCGATACTGTTCATCATCATGTCGCGCTCTTCATCGTCATTCGCGCTGAGGAAGAGGATACCAATACCGAGATCAAAGCCATCTAACACGACATAAATCAGAACGGCGAGCCCGATCAAAGCGTACCAAATTAATGCGTAATCCATGAGCTAGCCTCCTAGGTTAGATGGTTAGAGTGTGTGATAGCATCGGTTTTCGTGCCATCAGGAAGTCGGCTGTCTAAGCCTTCTTCATAACGAGTTGGAGATTTGCGCATCAAACGTAGGAGATAGAAGAAGCCTGCTCCAAAAACCACAAAGTAAACCACGATGAACGCCGTCAGGGAGACGCTCACCGCGGCGGCATCAATAGGCGATGCCGAATTGGTTGTGGTTAAAAGACCGTACACGGTGTAAGGCTGGCGACCGACTTCAGTGGTTGTCCAACCTGCTAGAACCGCAATGAATCCCGCTGGGGCAAACAGTACGCAGATACGTTGAAGTGCCCTAGAATCAAAAAGTTTGCGACGCTTTCTGAGCCATAGGCTCCACAAACCAATAACAAGCATGCCAAAACCAAGCGCGACCATTATTCGGAAAGACCAGAAAACGATGGACACAGGAGGGTGTTCCTCCTCTGGAAAAGCATCTAATCCCTTCACTTCACCGTTGAGGTCATGAGTTAAAATCAAACTACCGAGTTTGGGGATTTCCAGTGCGTATTCCATACGTTTTTCTTCATCGTTAGGGATACCGAAGAGGATCAATGGCGCGCCTTGGTGAGACTCATAGTGCCCTTCCATCGCGGCGACTTTGGCGGGTTGATGTTCAAGGGTGTTTAATCCATGCATGTCTCCAGCAACGATTTGAATTGGTGTCACGATGGCAGCCATCCACATTGCCATCGAGAACATAATTCTGGCTAGAGGGTTATGGTTTGCTTTTAGCAAGTGATAAGCGGCAACGCCGGCTACAACAAAAGCAGTAGTAAGGTAAGCGGCGAGCAACATATGGACGAGCCGATAAGGGAAGGAAGGGTTGAAGACAATCGCCCACCAATCTTCAGGGATAAACTGTCCGGCTTCGTTGATACTATAGCCCGCTGGTGTTTGCATCCAGCTATTAACCGAAAGTATCCAAAACGCAGACAAAAACGTCCCGAATGCAACAATACAAGTCGCGGCGAAGTGAAGCTTCTTACCTACCTTATCCATACCGAAAAGCATCACGCCTAAAAACCCCGCTTCGAGGAAAAATGCAGTGAAAACTTCATAACCCATTAGCGGGCCTAGGATTGGGCCTGTTTTGTCGGCAAACACGCTCCAGTTGGTCCCGAATTGATAGCTCAACACGATGCCACTTACCACACCCATACCAAAACTGATGGCAAAGATTTTGAGCCAGTATTTATAGATCTGCATGTACTGTTTGTTGCCCGTTTTTAAGTACAAGCCCTCTAACACGGCGAGGTAACTTGCCAAACCAATCGTAAACGCTGGAAAAATGATGTGGAAAGAGACAGTAAAGGCAAATTGGAATCTGGCTAAATCGATGGCGAGTGTGTCCATGGGCATTCCCTTTTTAGTTTCGAATTAACAGTTCGCCGAATTAGAAGAGATGAGGGAAGAGCGACGAACAAAATGGAATACGAAGAAGGAAGGCTAAGAGATTAAAAAACGATCGCTTTTTACGGCAGTGCGTACCATCTTTTAGGTAAAGGAGGAGTTGTTATGAGCCTTAAACACTACTTTGAGAAAGCGACACCTAAGTTTGGCCCAGGTGGGAAGTATCACAAGTTCTATCCATTGTTCGAAGCTGTCGAAACCATTTTTTACACGCCTGGTAAGGTTAATCAGGGCATGACTCACGTTCGAGATAGCATCGATTTAAAACGTATTATGATCATGGTGTGGCTGGCGGTCTTCCCTGCCATGTTCTGGGGTATGTACAACATAGGTCAGCAGTCCAGCGATGCTTTGTTGTATGGAATGGAGCAAGCCTCAGCTCAGCAAGCGCTGGCTTCTTCGTGGCAACTGAGTTGGGTATGGGGCTCGTTAGATGCGGTTTCACAAGCGGGGTGGGCAAGTAAAATGTGGCTTGGTGCTACTTATTTTCTACCCGTTTATGCGACGGTGTTTATCGTTGGTGGTTTCTGGGAAGTTCTGTTTGCTATTGTGCGAAAGCATGAGGTAAATGAAGGCTTTTTTGTCAGCTCTATACTCTTTGCGCTGATCCTTCCACCGACAATTCCACTGTGGCAAGCGGCTTTAGGTATCACTTTCGGTATTGTTGTGGCGAAGGAGATTTTCGGTGGTACGGGGCGAAACTTCTTAAACCCGGCACTAGCAGGGCGAGCCTTCTTGTACTTCGCTTATCCCGCTAACATGTCCGGTGGTGCCGTGTGGGTTGCGGCAGATGGTTACTCTGGCGCTACACCGCTGAGCCAATGGTATGAAGGTGGGCAAAGTGCCTTGATAAATAATATGACGGGGCAGCCAATTTCATGGGGAGATGCTTTTGTTGGTAACTTGCCAGGCTCGATGGGTGAAGTCTCCACGTTGTTGATCGCACTAACAGGCTTGGTTCTCATCTTTATGAAGATTGCATCGTGGAGAATTGTTGCGGGCGTGTTGGTCGGTTTAATCGGAGCTTCATTACTATTGAATGCGATCGGTTCAGACTCTAACCCTATGTTCTCCATGCCGTTCTACTGGCACTTCGTGATTGGTGGGGTTGCGTTTGGTACCTTCTTTATGGCGACAGACCCTGTCTCGGCAGCTTTTACCAATAACGGGAAATGGGCATACGGACTATTAATCGGCGTGATGACGATTTTTATCCGAGTACTGAACCCGGCTTATCCAGAAGGCATCATGTTAGCGATTCTATTTGCCAACTTATTCGCGCCACTTTTCGATTATCTAGTCAAAGAAAGTAATATCAAACGCAGAATGAAAAGGGCGAGACCTTCTTAAAATGAGGGTGACCTCACTGAAAATTGATTGAAAACTGCACTATATTGAAAAGGTCAGAGACATGGGGTTTCTGACTTTTTATTTTTATCAGGAGGACGAAGACGATGAGAATAAAGGATATTCTCGATAGCCGTTTGGTGCTGTCGTTCTGGTATAACCTAGACTACTGCTTGTCTCTTCTTAGTAAAATCTCTTCTCGTTGATTTCCTCAATGCAATCGCATTGAAAAGCATTCTATCTATTTGTTTTTTAGTCTTACGTGAAACTGCGTAGGGCAATGCGTATAAGGAAATTAACAATGAAACGTATTCCAGAACCTTTCCGTATCAAAATGGTTGAGCCAATCAAAATGACGACTTTGGCAGACCGTGAAGTCGCGTTAAAAGAAGCGGGCTATAATCCATTTCTTCTTCGTAGTGATGATGTTTATATCGATTTGCTGACTGACTCTGGCACTGGTGCCATGAGTGATAATCAGTGGGCTGGCATCATGATGGGGGATGAATCCTATGCGGGGAGTCGAAATTACTACAACCTGTGTGATGCAGTGGAGCACTTCTTCGGTTATAAGCTCACCGTGCCTGCACACCAAGGGCGTGGTGCCGAGCAAATTTTGTTCCCAGCTTTGATTGAGCGTATGCGTCAGGTGCGTGGTGGCGAAACGCCAGTATTTATCTCGAACTACCATTTTGATACCACAGCGGGTCACATTGAACTCAATGGCGGTAAAGCGATTAACGTGGTAACGGAAGAAGCATTCGACACCACTACGCCTTATGATTGGAAGGGCAATTTTGATATCGATAAGCTGGTGGCAACAATTGAAGCGCACGGTTCGCATAATATTTGTGCAATTATCACCACGATTACTTGTAATAGCTCCGGTGGTCAGCCTGTGTCGATGGAAAACATGCGCAGTGTGTACGAGATTGCAACCAAGTACGATATTCCAGTGGTGATTGACTCGGCTCGTTACTGTGAGAACGCCTACTTTATCAAGCAGCGTGAAGCGGGTTACGAGAATAAATCGATTCTGGAAATCATCCGTGAGATGTACCAGTACGGTGATATGCTCACCATGTCAGCTAAGAAAGACCCGATGGTAAACATTGGTGGCATGTGTTGTATTCGTGATCATAAGGAGTTGTTCCAGGCGGTGCAGACGCGTTGTGTACCCATGGAAGGATTTGTGACATACGGTGGTATGGCTGGGCGTGATATGGAAGCGCTCGCTCGCGGTTTGTATGAAGCAGCGGATGAAGATTTTCTTCACTATCGAATTAGCCAAGTTCAATACTTAGGTGAGCGCTTACGTGAGGGCGGTATTCCAATTCAATACCCAACGGGTGGTCACGCGGTGTTTGTGGATGCAGCTAAGATTTTGCCACATATTCCAACGGATCAGTTCCCTGCGCAGGTATTGTGTAATGCCTTGTACTTGGAAGCGGGCATTCGAGCAGTAGAGATAGGATCGCTGCTGCTTGGTCGTGACCCTGAAACAGGTAAACAAAAAGCGTCAGAGTTAGAATTAATGCGTTTGACCATTCCACGCCGTGTCTACACAAACGACCATATGGATTACATTGCGGATGCGATTATCGAACTGAAAAATCGTGCACATGAGTTAAAAGGGCTCACTTTTGAGTATGAACCACCAGTGCTGCGCCACTTTACTGCTCGGTTTAAAGAAATCGATTAATTAAGGTTTGAATATAGAAAAGCAAAAGGCCGCGAGTTTCGCGGCCTTTTTCGATTTGTTTCTTAGCGTTACAGTTACGCCAACTCTAATGTAATGCGAACGAACTGATCGTCCTGGTACTGCACTTCATAATTGAATGTACCACTGGCGTAAATGCTGCCAAGGAAAAGTGAGCGTTGACTCATGGGTCCACGGAACAGCATCGAAATAGGAGCGATTAGGGCGTTATTATCATCGAAGTGCTGATTTAAGTTCTCAGAAAGCACACACAGCAAACAGCCGTGTTGGTCGTGAGATAAGTCGACGTCTTCCGGTCGAGATAATAATACGGTAGTCCCCAACTTCTTCTCAATCTCGTTAATCAACAGCAAGTAGCTATCTAGATCAGGTTGAGGGTTACTTGGTTTATCTGCACCTACGCAACGTTCGAGTAACGCTTCCAGATTTCCGTTCTCGCCTTTTGCCTGTTGAGTCAAAGACTTTAACGGCTTTTTAATCAGCTTATAGCGATTACTCTTCAGTTTTGGCTTCAGCCATTTCTGAAGTAAGTCATTACGCTCTTTAAGGGAGAGACCATGTGAGGACGCGTGAATTTTAAAGTGCAGGTGCAATAAAGCGTGAACCGCAAGCTCACTCAGAAGTTGGTTAGCATCTGTAGACTGTCTTGCCTGCTTAGAACTTTGCATTACACTCGAACAAAATTAGGGAAGAAGGATAATGGTGCCGAGAGAGGGACTCGAACCCTCACACCAAAGGCACTAGCACCTCATGCTAGCGTGTCTACCAATTTCACCATCTCGGCATCATGATGCTCTGAATACTCAGAGGCCTCGAAAAGAAGCACCGCGAATTGTATAACCAAAATCCATCTGTTGGCGAGAGCAAAATGACGAATTTTGGATCTTTCGAGTTTGATTGCGTATTTATTGGTCACTTTTGCGTTTTTTACCATCAAAGTCTGTCCTTATACCCTTACTTTTATTAACAGTATGGCGACAAAAGAACGTTTTTGCCTAAATTTTGAACGCTTGAACGTTTGCGTAAATAAATGTGATGAATATCTCTTTTTGTTGGCTATACTTGCGTCCCGTTTAAGCGGGAATTAGGGTTTAGTTGTTCAGGACCCTTACCCATACAAGCCGTCACATGGAGCAGGCCAAGCAATACGCTCGCCAGCAGTGAATGACCCCACGGACCGGACCAGCTACGTTCAATTGCTTGTATAAGGTAAAAATAAGATGTCGAACTATTCGTTCTGTCTACATTCTGGATCTGAAGGCGAGTTATCACTCGCTGCGTTGTCCCTTTCTTCTGCCAATTCCTTTGGCTCTTTTTTCTTTTTCAACGTTCAGTAGGTCCAGCTCATGAGTGTTCTATTTAGTCTATTTGGTATTGTTGCACTGCTAGGTTGTGCTTTCCTACTTTCTGAGGGCCGTTCTTCCATTAATTGGAAAACCGTATCTCGCGCCTTGATGCTACAAATGGGATTTGCTGCCTTAGTGCTTTATTTCCCGTTAGGTCAGGCGGCGCTGGCGAGTTTAAGTAATGGTGTCGCGGGGCTACTCAGCTTTGCTGATGAGGGGATTAAATTCCTCTTTGGTGACCTCGCTTCTTCTGGCTTTATCTTCGCTATTCGTGTCCTTCCTATCATCATCTTCTTCAGTGCTCTTATCTCCGCCCTTTACTACTTGGGCATCATGCAAAAAGTGATTCAATTTATTGGCGGCGCTATCCAGAAGTTCTTGGGTACGAGTAAAGCAGAGTCTCTGGTTGCAACAGGTAACATTTTCTTATCTCAAGGCGAGTCCCCACTTCTTATTCGTCCATTTCTTTCGAACATGACTCGCTCGGAACTGTTTGCTGTGATGGCTGGTGGTATGGCTTCTGTGGCGGGTAGTGTGCTTGGTGGTTATGCCGGTTTAGGTGTCGACCTAAAATACTTGATTGCGGCAAGCTTTATGGCAGCTCCAGGTAGTTTGATGATGGCAAAAATTATCGTTCCTGAACGCCAAACGCCAAGCGATTACAACGATATTGAGCTAGATAAATCAGAAGAAAGCAACGTTATTGATGCGCTAGCAAGCGGTGCCATGGGCGGTATGAAAGTGGCCGTTGCTGTTGGTACCATGCTTATCGCTTTTGTTAGTGTTATCGCGATGGTGAACACGGGACTAGAAAACTTAGGTGACATACTTGGTTTCTCTGGTGTGACGCTCCAAGCGATTTTTGGTTACTTGTTTGCACCTCTAGCGTGGTTGATCGGTGTGCCAAGCCACGAAATCCTTGCTGCGGGTTCATACATTGGTCAGAAAGTTGTGATGAACGAGTTTGTTGCGTTCATCGATTTTGTACAGCACAAAGCGACGCTGTCTGAGCATACTCAAGTCATCATCACTTTTGCGTTGTGTGGCTTTGCAAACATTGGTTCAATTGCGATTCAGCTGGGTTCTATCGGCGTGATGGCACCTGAGCGCCGCAAAGATGTAGCAAGTCTAGGCCTAAAAGCGGTTGCTGCTGGCACACTCGCTAACCTGATGAGTGCGTGTTTAGCGGGTATTTTCATCTCGCTCTAATTTAGATTGAAGATGCACACTAAAAACCCGCCTAAATGGCGGGTTTTATTATTTCTAAGGCTTAGGTATTAAGCCGTAGGGTATTGATTTAAAAGCGTCAGGGTGCTCTTGATAAGTTGGCGCTTTATGTACCCCTTTCCAATCGAGCAGCATGATGGCTAGCACGTTACGGTGCTCGCCGTACTTGAGATCAAAACTCCCATCGACCGATGGAATCATCCCTTTTTCAGCGTTGATTGCGTGACGAATGGCTTGGCGGGTTTTCTCGACGACCGGATCGTGATCCAAGCCTGCTAACAAAAACGAAATGCCGACTTCTGCAATTACGTCTTCTTTGGCGCGCAGTAGGATAGTGTCGATGTTGTTGCGAAAGTAATCATAAATCCATTGGTGTTTCTTTTCGCTTACTCGTTCTTGATAGTACTGTGAGTCGGCAAAGATGATGTGCGTCATACCATAGAGTTTGTTCCAATACTGCTGAGCTGAAAGCATCTTATCTTTATCGTCAGGGTAGGTGTTACGGAAGGTTTGAGTGAATTCGTCGACCACATCTTGCTCGCCTAGCTGGCGAAGCCAGTAGACTTGGTTTGCGAGCTGAGCTGCCCACGCCTCTATCATTTCTTTGTCCGTAACGTAACGCGAGAAATCGTAGCGCCTCAGGATCTTTCTTAGCGTCTTGTCTTGCTTATGTTTCAGACCATATTCGTTTGCTCTTGCCATTGCGCCAAGCAAATCCACGCCAAGATAAAGATATTCAGGATGGTGTTTAGTGACGGTATAGCGTCGTTGCCCTCGCTCACTTTCTTTCTCTTGATACGCGGTCAATCTTTGTGATGAATAAAGAATAATATCTTCAGGTTCAACGACTTCATTAGCAAATCGGTTTAATCGGCTAGCTACTTGTGCCATGTCGGTCCAAACGGCAGCGTGATATTTCTCATCTAATGTCTGGCGGTACATGCGTAAGCCAAAGTGCCCCTCTTTAAACGCAGGTAAAGTGAACAGTTCCTGCTCGTAGGTATTACGAATCAACTGTGCTGATTGAGCATTATCTAGGAGCGGTATCTCTTCCTGTGATGCCTGAACAGCAAAGGTAAGTGAGCAAGAGAGTAAGACCGCTAAGCTAAGAGGTTTGATGCGCATAAATCCATTCCCTATGAAGTCCTGAATCTAAACCTACCATCAATATTAATTAAGAATGTAAAAGCTGAGTCAATAGTTAAAAATCTGTCGAAAAGTCAGATTGATACGTTCACCTTTGGTTTTCGCGGTTTTTGGTACACAGTGTTTCCAGTGATGTTGGAGCTCGCCAGCCATAACCAGTAAGGAGCCGTGAGAAAGCTCATATTCAATCTCAGTTTTACAATGTAAATTTCTGAGCAAAAATCGACGTGTTTCACCTAAATTCAAAGAGGCGATAACCGGATTTCTACCTAGCTCTGGTTCATTGTCTTGGTGCCAGCCCATCGAATCTTGGCCGTGTCGGTATAGGTTGGCAAGTACAGAGTTGAAGGCTACATCCGCAATCGACTCGCAGCGCACTTTGAGCTGAGTTAACTCAGGAGTCCAAGGGTGAGGCTGCATGGTTAAGCCTGAGTAAGTATATGCTGCATCACCGTGCCACGCTTGTAAACGAGGTTGAAGTACTGACTTGCCGAACATGGTAATGCGCTCTTGATGCCATGGCAGTGTTTCCAGAAGTTGGTCAAAGTAGTGATCCGCTTCTAGATTGCTAAGAAAGTAAGGATCGTAATAGAGTTTACCTCTTTCTACTTCTTGCCACTGAGTACCGCCAAATAAATCGCCTTGTTGATGCATCATCTCATACCTAAAACATAAAAAATTTTAATCACTGTTACCTTTCCGATTGGGATTGGTTATTCTTGTGATAATAAGAATTTTAACAATAAATAAAAATCTCGTAACGATATACGAGTTGTGGGGAGAAAATGCGTTATTTACCCAGAAAGCGATGCTATTTTGCATTGTTCTTCCTCTGTTTTTTCGCTTTATGCGTTGGGGTTATTGAGCTGTTGCATCGAAATCAGCAAGAGCTTCACCAAGAGCGAGTTCAAGTTGAGGCCAAAGAGCAACTTTCCACCCTCCGTTCCAATTTGGAAGCGGTACTTATGGCGGATATCTATAAAGCCAGTACCTTGGCGACACTTATTACTTTACTGCCTAAAAACCAAGAAGACGAATTGAACATTGCGGCTCACCGCATTCTGAGCAAAAGCAAACATATTACGATCATTGGCATTGCGAAGAATGATGTTATCAGTCATATATTTCCCCGCCAAGGTAATGAGCGTTTAATCGGCCTCGATTACCGAACGGTGCCACAGCAGTGGGTGCAGGTACAAAAAGCTAAGGATATACAAGAAATATTTATAGCAGGGCCTGTCAACTTGATTCAAGGCGGCAAAGGCTTGATCGTGCGGGTTCCGGTTTTTCTTGATCCACCGTTGAACCAAGATTATTGGGGTGTGATCAGTGCGGTGATTAATTTTGATGCTCTGATGCGAGAAACTGGCGTGATCGATTTCTCTTATCGCTATCCTTTGATGATTCGTGGTTACGACAGTGGCGGTGCTTTTGGTGACGTTTTCTTTGGCGCACTGAGTGAAACCAAAAAGCCATACGCGAAAGAAATGGTTCATTTTCCTTATGGTGGATGGAGTATGGTGGTTTTCTCCGGAGACAAACTCGACCGTCAAATTCCTTGGCATCAGCTTTATTTAGCAAGGCTTATCGGTTATCCCATTGTTTTTGCACTGAGCCTCGCGCTTATTGCGATTTATCGCTTGTACACCATTGCGGATGATAGAGCACTGCATGATGAACTGACGCACTTACCAAACCGTCGCTATTTTATGAAGTTTTACAAGCAGCAGTTTGAAATAGCGAAACGTTACAAAAAGCGTTACAGCTTCGCCTTAATCAATATAGATCTGGATAGGTTTAAACATATTAACGATACCTATGGTCATGACGCAGGCGACAAGGTCTTAGTCGCTACGGCTGAAAGAGTGAAAAGCTCTCTGCGTAAATCAGATATTGTGGCCCGAATGGGAGGGGATGAGTTTTTAGTTGTCGTTCATAACCCTGGGACGGAAGAAAATGTTCAGTCTCTGCTACAAAAGCTCAGGTTAGCTTTATGTTCGACGCCCGTGATTTACGATGAAGCGCTCATCTACCTGAGAACCAGCATTGGGTACGCGATATTTGATCCGGACATGTCATCTCCAGAGCAAATGATGAAAATAGCCGATGAGAGAATGTATCAACAAAAACATGGCGGATGAACCTGAGCCCAGTTTCAATCAGGGCTTTGGAGCAGTGGTAAGGTTAAGAATCCGAAATCTCACCATCATTTGGGTATAAGAATATATGACTTTACATGTTAATAGACTCTTTGCTGAGAGAGTCATTATTAGCAGTGCATGAAGTGGCATATTTGCATGTTGTTGCATTTTGCAAATGCAGTTTGCGAAATTTATGGTTAATAAAGCAACGATATGCATCTGGATCTATTAAAAAACGGCCTTTTTAAAGTTGGCACGCATCGTGCTTTATCTAGAGTGACCCTTATTAAGCCGAGGGTCACCTAGCCAACTGACGTTGTTAGTGAATACACATTGTTCACAAGTATATACCGCCAATCACGATTATTGTGATTGGCGTTTTTTCTTTCTAGAGACCAATAATATTCACGTTGTCACCTGTATCATCGGCTTCTCCGCACTTACTGTAACAACTAGGCTGCCTTGGACAAACGGCCCCTCTTGAGCAGATTAGCCTAGCTTGGGTTTGAATACCTCGTTCTATCCAATTGATGTTTAATATCTTAGCGATGGTTGTTAAGTCTTTTTTGATGTGGGGAGGAATGACACTACTTCCGCCGGAAGCGACACAAAGTGACTTCAGCTCTTCCGCAATAGAAACCGCATCACCACCTTGTGCAGAAATCGCAGGGTTTAAATCTATCCCCGCGCACAACACTCGGTTGTTCCCCGCAGGGTCAAATACGTTGACTGATTCACAACAGTAAATACGTGGCTCGTCGCCCACATTCAAAATCGAAATTTGCGCTGAACTGGTATCCAAAGGTTGGGCTAGACGTCTAAATACGGCCCAGTGTTGGCAAGGATCGTTCACTTTGCGCATATTGCCCCAAGGAAGCGGGATGCCATTTCCACGATATACCGCTTTCAACTTGCCCGGACCATAGGCATCAAAGTAGTGCCAATGAGGGTACGGAGAAACCACGGTCATACGACGCATCGCAACGGAAGGAGAAACGCCGGCCTTTTTGTGAACATCAATTTCGTAACCGGAACGGTCAAGCAACTGACGAAATGGTACTTTGGGGCAAAGCAAGGCACCAGCAAAAAAGCTGGACTCAAAATCGCGCCAAGCTTGTAGGATATCTTGCGAGTTGAGCTCAGAGTTGGAAACTGGGCTGTCCATTTGCTCCCAGTTGTTTTGATGCCCAATAGACAAAACGTTATTCATTGCATCACTGCTATGGAGCACGCGATGGCCGATGTATACCGCCAAGTCATATTTCAATCGGGTTGGGTAGTCTCGCATTCGTTTATTGAGATAAATAGTCCCAGGTGGCTCCATGAAAGACGTAATCAACTGTTTGGCGCTGACGCCCAGTTCATCAATCACATCCTGTGGTGCTCGGTCTACCCAGCGAATATCCAATCCCATGCTTTTCGCAATATCTATCAGATCTTCTACCGATAGATTCAGGCGTTTCAAGCCGACCTCTTCGGCTGCGCGTTCTAAATCAGGAAAATGGTTTTGATGGTTCTCTTGGTGCGCACGGATCAGCAAGTGGGCGAATTGACGTCCAGTAATACCCGTTTGAGACAACATCTCTGGAATTGCGATTTGGAGAATATCATTGGAGAACAAAAAGCTCGGCTCCAATGCCATACCGTTGATACCGCCACGATTCCCTTTGTTGGGGGTAATGGCCTCTAATTCCGGTTCATCATCTAAAAACCACGCAGGATCTTTTTGAAAAACTTCCGCGATTACTTCGAGCATATCAATACTCGGAACGCGTTTTCCGCGCTCTATCATCGAAAGGTAAGATACCGACGGTGCGTACTCAGGATTGATCCTTACACAGCGTGCAGATAAATCCTCCATAGTTAAATGATTGTTTTTCCTTAGGTTGCGAATTTTCGTACCTAGAAAATGGGACTGACGAATAAGGCTTTTTGACACAGACATTTTGTAAAATTCACATTGTAAAATTTTTGTTGTGAAATTGTAGTCAATATTTCGCTAGTCTACATAATAAGCAGGCAAGGAAATTAACCATCAACTTCACAGAATTGCCTGAAACTTAAACGAAGGAATTAAGTTTTTACTCTAGGACGAGTTTTTTTAAGTGCGAGGATATGACGATGAATATGCTGAACTTCGATAAAAAAGAGATGCAACAACAACAACGCCCATTTATCGCTGAAGCTGTATTTGCCGTCGAAGCGGTAAGTGCTGAGCAGCAGAGCGAGAAGCAAGTAAAAGCGAAGCAACTACTAGACCGCATGTTCCCATTGGAGAACGGGTCGCACCAAGATGTATCAAGTTACGTAATTGATTACCGCCATGTATTGGCTTACTTCAAAGACGGCACACACAGCGGCCTGAAAAGCCCAAAACACTTTGTGGCGTATACGGGTGAGAAAGAAGATCCAAAATCGATCTTGTTTAAAGACGATTCAGGTAACCACGTAGAAGTGCTATTTGGCTGTCATAAAGGCACCGGTTGTGTGGAGTTGATGGATATTGATGACATTCAACTGGAAACACGCACTACGTTTAATCCTGAACTAACGGGTAATGCGCCGACGGCGATGCGCCACTGGATCAGCTTAATCAAAGGCGACAAAAAAGGTAAGCCGATGGCATGCAGTGAAGATAAAGAATACACTGCGAAAAACGGTGACGACTATATTCTAAGCTACTGCTACAGTGTCGATTAAGATGTGAAGCGCCAGATAAATAGACCCCGCACTCAATAGTGCGGGTTTTTTATTCTATTTCGAAAAAGTCGGTCCTATTAACCAAGCTTACATAACAAATTGATTTAAATGGGCATCACGCGGTTACGACCGAGTTGTTTTGCCTCATAAAGTTGCTTATCGGCTTTATTGACCAGAGCTTCAGGTGTATCACCCACCTCATATTCTGCTACCCCAAAAGAAGCAGTAATGCTGTGAACTTGTGTACCAGAACGCTTATCTCTGATGCGCAGTTTTTCTATCATGCGGCGTAGTGTGTCTGCATATTGGCGAGCAATTCGCAGAGATTTATTGGGCACAATTAAAGCGAACTCTTCACCACCAAAACGATACGCGCATATTCCATCTCGACAGCTTTGTTGTAGTCGACGGGCAATGGCTTTTAGTACCGTATCGCCGAAAAGGTGGCCATAATTGTCGTTAAATGACTTGAAATGGTCGATATCAAGCATGATCAAGGTCATTGCTTGATTTGATGCGATAAGCGAAGACAGATCTTTATCAAAAGCTCGACGGTTGTAAAGGTTGGATAGACCATCAAACAATGCGTCTTGCTGTACTTCAGCCAGCTGATTTTTGAGGCGAGAAATTTCTTCACTCGCATTAGTTAATTGGCTATTCAAAAACTTTGTCGAGTGACGAATTTCGTGTGACTCTGCGACAAGTTGACGAATCACCACCATCACTTCTTCAATACTTAAGCTGTTGTCTTCAACTTTTTCTAGCTTATTAAAACTTTTGTCTACCATTTCAGAAAAGGAAGAAGTATCTGAAAGTGTATCGCTCATCGAGCTGGACACTTCATGCAGCAGAACTTCTACATTGGTTCTAAGATCTTCAAGGCTAGTTTCTGCTTTACTGGCAACATAGTTGTTATAAAGCTGTTTATTGGTTGCAGGCGGGCAGATACCGTAGTTTTCTAACACCGTATCCAACTCAAAGTTGAGTTCAGGAATGGTCTTGTCAACGTAGGTATACCAAAGCGCATAGTTGGCTGGCGTGGCAGCAACATGATTTTTGATCATTAGTGGGACCGCTTTTTTCAAATTAGCGGTCGATTTTTTAAACTCGTCGGTCATTTCTGCGATGGTACTAGCAAAATGGAATTGGACTTAGATTAACGGATATTAACCAATATCGCTTTAATTTTTATCATTTTTGCATGGTTTATATAAAAAATGAGTGATTAAGACCGTTATCAATATCGCCAAATTTTAATTTTATAAAATCTTAGTATGAAACATGTGCAAACGATGTTTTGGTGTTAAGGGCTCTAAGATGACCAGCCAATTGGTTTAGTGAGATTGTCAGTAACCTAATGATCGTAAAGCTCTATTGCCCGTACAACAACGAGTGGAATAAAAGACTTAGCGCTTAGGCTATTTGCAACAAGAACGCGGGACTCCGAGTTTACAAAAAACGAGTTTACAAAAAACGAGTTTACAAAAAGAGGGTGCGACTTGGATAAGAAAATAGGACTGTATTGGTTCACTAATGACCTGCGTTTGCATGACAACCCGCTGTTGATAGACGCTTGTGCAGAAATGGATGAGTTAATTTGTTTGTATTGTCGCCCCTCGGTGACACCTTACTTGCAGCACTTTGCGCAGGAGACCTCTTTAGGGCGTGCGAAATTGCAGTTTCTCGAGGCATCGCTTAATGAACTTAATCAATCTTTAGCTAAATTGGGGCAACGATTATGGACGGTTGAACTGACGCCCTATCAAGCGATCAAATATGCCATCAGTCATTTCGGCATCACTCATATTTATGCTGATGCGTTTGCTGGTTCGGATGAGCAACAGGCACTAGAGCGTGCAATTAAAGGCACTCCCCATGTGAACATCAAACAGCAAGCGATCCGCACTTTGTTGCGCGAAGAACAGTTGCCATTTGAATTAAGGCAACTGCCTGCGACCTTCACGAAATTTAGAAAGCAGGTCGAAGGTTTAGACCTCTCTCAACCTTACGAGAGCGTTCATGCTTTACCGCCAGTACCTTCAGGTATGAATTTTCCTACCGCCACGACATATTACTTTGACACCAAACCAGTATTTGATGGCGGAGAACTGAGCGGTCTTGAACATTGTCGACGCTATTTTGCTTCAAGTTTAGCGAGCGAATATAAACAGACTCGCAATGAGCTCGATGGGATGGAGTATTCAACCAAATTTTCACCTTGGTTAGCTCATGGTTGCGTCTCTCCTACAATCATTTATGCCATGCTCAAACAATATGAGCAGAAGAACGGAGCAAATGATTCAACCTATTGGATCTATTTCGAGTTGTTGTGGCGGGAATACTTTTATTGGTACGCGAGAAAGTATCAACAGAAGTTGTTTCGATTTGGCGGTATCGCCAACCAGCCACCACTGACCAGCTTTTATGCGCAACGCTTTAAGCAGTGGAAGAAAGGCGAGACACCTTTTCCAATCGTTAACGCATGTATGCATCAGCTTAATAAAACGGGTTATATGTCTAACCGAGGGCGCCAACTGGTCGCGAGTTGTCTGGTTCATGAACTCGGACTCGACTGGCGCTACGGTGCTGCTTATTTTGAAACTCAGTTGATTGATTACGATGTCGGCTCTAATTGGGGAAACTGGCAGTATTTAGCTGGTGTTGGCGCTGACCCACGTGGCTCACGTCAGTTTAATCTAGAAAAGCAGACACAAACTTATGATCCAGATTTTTCATTTATCGACAAATGGCAGGGGAGATGCGTAGGCGTACATCTTGATAGTGTCGATATGGTGGATTGGCCGATTGCGTCAAAAAAAGAGAGCGGGAGATAACCAATGCATTACGAGACGGTTCGGCTCATTCTTGGTGACCAACTTAATAGCGAGCATTCGTGGTTTCAACGTGTAGACGACTCGGTGCTTTACCTTGTCGCTGAGTTGAAACAAGAAAATACTTACGTTACGCATCACATTCAAAAGGTGTGTGCTTTTTTCTCTGCGATGGCGAATTTTGCCAACGAGCTGCAGGAAGAAGGGCATCAAGTTTTGCACCTTACGTTGGATGACACACAATCTTTCGAGGATCTTGCGCAAGTCTTACAACACTACGTGAGTGAAGTTGGTGCAAGTAAGTTTGAATATCAACGCCCCGACGAATACCGTTTACTAGAGCAGTTAGCCAAACTAAAGCTTGATGGGGTCGTGATGCGCAGCGTCGATTCGGAACACTTTTTGTTACCGTTTGAGGAAATAGAATCGCAGTTTCCTCAAGGTAAACACATCATGATGGAGCACTTTTATCGCCGTATGCGTAAGCGTTTCAACATTTTGATGCAAGACGGTAAGCCTATTGGTGGAAAGTGGAACTACGACGCCAATAACCGAAATAAACTTAAAGCAAAAGACATTGAACAGCTGCCAAAGCCATTAATGTTTAGTCATGACGTCAGTGATATTGTCGAGCGCTTAGGTCGGCACAACATTCAAACCATAGGTAAATTAAATGGTGATTTACTTTGGCCAGTAAATCGCTCTCAAAGCTTGTCTTTACTCGCGCATTTTTGTCAGGTCTGTTTGCCACTGTTTGGTCGTTTTCAAGACGCCATGACAGGTCAGCACGAGGCTAAATGGAGCTTGTACCACAGCCGGATTTCGTTCTCGCTGAACAGCAAGTTGCTGAATCCACGAGAGGTGATTGACGCTTCACTTAAGGCATTTCATGCCAATGCCGACATCGATATTTCTCAGGTAGAAGGTTTTATTCGTCAGATCTTGGGGTGGCGAGAGTACATCCGAGGCGTTTATTGGGCGAACATGCCTCATTACCCGAATAAGAATGAACTGGAAGCGAGTAGAAAGCTGCCAGACTTCTTCTGGAACGGCGAAACCAAAATGGCCTGTATGCGCAACGCGATTGGCCAGTCTCTTGATTACGCTTACGCGCACCACATTCAGCGCTTGATGGTAACCGGTAACTTTTGTTTATTAACCGAGATCGACCCAGACCAAGTGGATGAATGGTATCTCGGTATCTACGTTGATGCGATTGAATGGGTAGAAATGCCCAATACGCGCGGTATGGCACTGTTTGCAGATGGTGGGATTGTTGGCACCAAACCGTATGCGGCGAGTGGCTCTTACATCAACAAAATGAGTGACTACTGTAAGGGTTGCCACTACGACAATAAGGCGAGGAGCGGGGAAGGATCGTGTCCGTTTAACAGCTTGTATTGGCGCTTTATGAACAAGCACGACAAGCGCCTCGCAACCAACCCACGAATCGGGATGATTTTCCGTTCTTGGGACAACATGGAAGAGCAGCAACGCCAAGCGATATTAGATACCGCTGAGCACTATATGGAAAACTTGGAGAGCTTGTAATGGACATACTGATCGTTGGTGGAAATGGCGGCATTGGATTGGCGATCGTTCAACAAGCGCTAGTTCGCTTTCCCCAAGCTCGCGTGCATGCCACTTATCGTAATCACCAACCAGATTGGCAACACCCAAATGTATTTTGGCATCAAGTGGATGTATCGCAGGACGAGCAGGTGAAAGCACTCAGTGAGCAAATTGAACATGTTGATTGGTTGGTGAACTGCGTTGGTATGTTGCATACCCAAGATAAAGGTCCTGAGAAGAATCTTAGCTCGCTCGACGCAGACTTTTTTCAGCAAACCATCATGGTTAATACTTTGCCGAGTTTACTGTTGGCGAAATACTTCACGCCCAAGTTAAAACGCAGTACCAACCCCAAGTTTGCGACCATTTCGGCCAAAGTTGGCAGTATTAGTGATAATCACTTAGGCGGTTGGTACAGCTATCGTGCATCGAAAGCCGCGTTAAATATGTTCCTCAAAACCATGTCGATTGAATGGCGGAGAATGGTCAAACACGGGACTGTACTCGCTCTTCACCCAGGCACAACAGATACGGCTTTGTCGGCACCTTTTCAAGCGAATGTACCTGAAGGAAAGCTGTTTAGGCCAGAGCGTGTCGCGCGAGACTTATGGGGATTGATTGACAAAGCAACCCCGCAGGATAGTGGGGCATTTTGGGCTTATGATGGTGCCTTGTTACCTTGGTGAAGCGCAGCTTGGTCTGGGCAAAGTAACCTTGGAAAATAAGGCTAGCAGTGCGGCATAAAGTTTTTGTGGTTCTAACTTTTGACTGATTTGTTTCTTCGGCAGCGCTCAGAACAGTAAACGACTTCGTCCCAATTTCTTGCCCATTTCTTTCTCCAAGAAAATGGGCGATGGCAAACAGAGCAGATTTTGGTTGGTAATTGTGTTTTAAAACCTTTCATCTGGTCCTCCCCATTCGCCATCGTATGCCCTTGAAGTTGAATGAATACGAACTATTTATCAAAGAGATACAGATACTCTTCATACCCCTGCGTTTTCATTTCACTTACAGGTACAAATTTCATTGCCGCAGAGTTCATGCAGTAGCGTAATCCTGTTGGCTTCGGACCGTCTTTAAAAACATGACCAAGGTGAGAATCGCCAAACTTACTGCGAACTTCCGTTCTTGGATAAATCAGTTTGTAATCGGTTTTTTCAACGATGTAACCTGGGTTGATTGGCTTAGTGAAACTTGGCCAACCCGTCCCCGATTTGTATTTATCGGTAGAAGAAAACAACGGCTCACCAGTTACGATATCAACGTAAATCCCCGCTTCTTTGTTGTCCCAATATTCGTTGTCGAACGGACGCTCGGTGCCTTCTTCTTGTGTTACGTAGTATTGCAACTCCGTTAAGTTTGATTTGATCTCGGACTTAGCAGGCTTACTGTACTCTTTCACTTTTGATAGCAACTTTTTTTCTTCGATCAACTGACGAAGCGTTTTTGGGGGCTCTTTACGATCATCACCAAATACTTCATCCAAGTATTTATCTCGACCAGACGCATAGCGATAATACTTATACTTTAAGCTGCTCTTTTTGTAATAGTCTTGGTGATACTCTTCTGCGGGATAAAACTTTTCAAACTCGATCAATTCTGTTTTCAACGGTTTTGGATAGATCATCGCCTTGTCGATTTCCATTATAAACTGTTCTGCGATCTGCTTTTGTTCAGCGTTATGATAGAAAATAGCAGGGCGATACTGTGGGCCACGGTCGACAAAAGAGCCTTTATCGTCAGTAGGATCGATATGACGGAAAAAGTAGTCCAACACTTGCTCGTAACTAACCACTTTAGGATCGTACTTAACTTCGATCACTTCTATGTGACCTGATTTACCTGATGAAACTTGGCGATAAGTTGGGTTTTCAACATGACCACCAGAATAGCCTGATACGACATCGACTACGCCAGTTAACTGTTCCAAATCAGATTCTGTACACCAGAAACAGCCGCCAGCCAGTATGGCGATTTCTGCATTCTCTGAAGTCTTCATCTTATCCATCGTATCGGCGGTGCCTGCTTTACTCAAAAGTAGAAACAAGACAGGAAGTGCGAAAGAGAATCCGACCAATAACTTAGATATATTCTTCATAGCTACCTCAACGTTGTTTTCCGTAGAAAGTGTGACTGAAATAAAAAGTGTTACGTATAGAGAAAGGCAACCGAGCGAAAAAATTACAGCAATGTTGAAAATTCCGTTGCCCTTTTATGCGAGAAAGCTAAAGTATCGACACGAAATACACCGCTTGATAGGGCAACGATGTCTTCAACGAGCGATGCTAAATGAGGTAAATCATGCAAGCAGAAGTTAAATGGGTAGAAGATTTTAAATTCCTTGGGCAATCTCAGTCGGGTCACTCCGTAGTGATGGATGGCAATGGCGGTGCAACGGCACCAAGCCCAATGGAAATGGTACTAATGGCCGCTGGGGGCTGTAGCTCTGTCGATGTTGTCGACGGTTTGAAAACGGCAGGACAAAAGGTCTTGTCTGTTAATGCCAAGCTAACTACAGAGCGTCGTGAAACCGCACCACGTATCTTTACGCAAGTGAATATCCACTTTGAAGTTTCAGGTGACGAGCTTGACCCAGAAGTCGTAGCAAAAGTGGCGGCTGACTCGCTAGAAAAATACTGCTCGGTTTGCTTAATGCTAGGTGAAGGTGTTGAGATGACCCACAGCTGGGAAATCGTGTAAGTCGACAGACTCCACAAAATATAAAAACAGGAAAGAGAAAAGTGCAGGCTTTTCTCTTTTTTTATTCCGCAATTCACGTACCGTGTGATTAATCTGAAAGTAGTAATTGCAGGTTTTAGGAGTCTCCCAGTGACAGAACTCGAAAAAATGATGTCTGGTCAAATCTTTGATGGCATGGACAAAGAAATTGACGCAATTAGAAGTCATGCTCTTCAAGCACTTAGAGCGCTCAATAACAATACCGACGAAAGTCAGCGCGACGAATTACAAAAACAGCTGTTTGGCAAAGCGGGTCTTTGCATTGTTCAAGCACCTTTCCATTGCGAGTTCGGTAAAACCATCGAAATCGGCGAAGAAACCTTTATCAACATGAATGTGGTCATGCTTGATGGCGCTAAAATTACCATCGGGAACCACGTGCTAATCGGTCCAAGCGTGCAATTGTATACGGCTTCTCATTCTGTTGATTACCGAAGTCGCCGACGTTGGGAGACGTTTTGTAAACCTATCACGATTGAAGATGATGTGTGGATTGGTGGTAACTCCGTCATTAACCAAGGTGTAACGATTGGTGCTCGCTCGGTGATTGCGGCGAACTCGGTCGTCAACCATGATGTGCCGCCAGATTGTCTATACGGAGGCACACCTGCTAAGTTGATTCGTCGTCTCAACGAAGAAGAGTAAGAATCGATAGTGATGGTATGATGACTCGCTTTACAGGCATAAGAGAATCATGCCATCAGAAAGGGATAATTCGCCAAGGAGTCTAAGATGTCGAACAAGACAGAAGTCCTCATGTGCCCGACATGTGGGGTAGAAACGCATCATGTAGTGGTGTTAGTCAGAAAGAAAAGTGGCTTTGAAGGCGATAAAAATCGCAACAAGAAAGAGTTCATCGCTGGATTTCTCAAAAGTGTAGTGTTCGGCGCCTTCCTTGCTTCTATGGATGAATTTGAACGTCACTTGATCTGCGAAAACTGTGGTCATAAAACCATTCAACAGTAACTGATAGTCTTTCTTTCTCTGCATAAGTTCATAAGTGCGGTTTGAAGCACTGGTTATTCAAATCGCATTATCCTCTTTTAGTGCTTTTGCTCTTCTTATGTTCCTTTCTCAAAAATGAGTCACATCAGTACGCATTTTAACCGCTTGGATACAGGTAAATCACTGCTATGTATAATAAATTTGGTGGGAAATGCGTGTTTCAGCTCGATGTTTAACCTCTGTTCTATCGACACGTTTTGGGTCCGTAAACACTTAAATTTCGTTTGCTTTATGTTATATATAGTGCAGTTTTGTGAAATTGGTCACATTAATGTTTAATTTATAAAAAAACATTTAATGAATAGTAATTCACAAATATGCTGACCGTATGTGCTATTTAGTTTTGACTTATCCTTTGAATATTCACTTGGTGAATGCTTTGTTGGTTTTAGATTGACTGAAAGTTTGATTTTCTATTCAAACTTGTGAAGGGTTGAATAGATATATTAGAAAACATGAATTTGATCTTGTTTCTATCTTTTGTTTTAAATGCGAAATTCATTATTAACAACGGATGGTTTTGATGATTTCTCTTATGTGTATCCCACCAATTTTAGAAATTGAAAATTAAACTTTCTCAATACAATAACGACTAAAATTAAACGGAATGATGTTCTTATATTTTTTTATTTTAACTTTTACATTTTCACTCATTCATTTTAACTGTTTTTGTTGATTTTAAGTTGTTGATAATAATTGTCTTTTAACTTTTATTTTAATGGCGTTGCTTTGCTGCTTCTTTAATGTTGTGGTGAGTGGTTTTATTTATAAAAAGTCATTTTAAAGTACGTTTTTAAGCAAAGTAGAACGCGACAATACTCAAATAAATAGTATTAAAAAATTAAATAAGGATTTAACCATAAGAGTAATTTTATGGTTGATAGGTTTATTGGGGTTGATTATCTGAATTTTTATGGAATCTCATCCCAATAATCTGTTTGTCTTTAAGTTTATTCTAATAAACTTAATTCTCATGGAAGTTTCAAAACATGCAGCACACAACAAAGTGGATGATGACGCCGCTTGCAATGTTGTTGGGTACGCTGTTTTCAGCGCCATCATTCGCGGTGGAAACAAGTGTAATTGATAGCACTAGCACGCCTGAATCTACACAAAATGAAGGAGATGCGTCCTGTATTGTTTGTAAGTTTAGTGGGGCCGTTTACCTATCTTACGATACAAACATTTACGATAAAGACGACTACCGTTCTGTCCGCAATTTCTCGTGGGGAGGCGATCTCGTTTATTCCTTTTCGAGCGACACAAAAGCCTATTTTTCTACGGGTGGCTATCGTGCCCTAGAAGATGAAGTCGGCACCTACGCGACAGATTCGGTGTTGGGCTTGCAATACACGAACCTATATCGCTTTGGAGATACAGGGAAAATCGGCGTTGCGGGTCAGCTCACCATTCCAACTTCAGAAACATCTCGTAAAGATGAACTGCACACCGCGGTTCGATTAGATGTGCCGATCTCTTTTTCAGCTTGGAGCGTCGATTTTTCGGTTTCGCCAAGACTGAGAAAAAATTTCCACGAATACAAAACCATGGGGGGACGCTCGCTGACTGAGTGGACTTATTCGTTGTTTACTGTTGCGGAAAAGTCGTGGGAATCGTTCGCAGTGGGGATCACGGCGTTAGGTGGTAACAGCATCAGTTATCAAGGTACGCGCAGAAGCAGTTGGCAGTATGAGGGGGCGTTGTACGGCACATACGAGTTTGATGAAAGTTGGTCATTGCTACTCGCGGCGTCATCAACGGGTTTCTATCAAGATGCAGAGCGAGGCACCTTGGGCAACATCGATTTGTTGGACCAAGAGAAAGCGTCTTACATCGCGACAGTGACTTACTCCTTCTAGGAAAATAACAACAATTAAGGATATCCAAATAATGTTTAAAAAATTGACTCTGGTGTCAGCAATAACGGCCGCACTTGCAGGCTGTGGCGCAGATGATCAGGCGTATGACTATGTCGAAAGAGATGCAAAAGAAGTCGCAGTAAAAGATCTTAAAGACGGTCGTTGGTTTTACGTTCCGACGACTGGTGCCGCGCCACGCTTTGCTCTGAACCAATTCCCATTCTTGCAAGGTTCACCTCGTTACGTTGAGCTTTGTTTTACCAAAGAAGGTCTGGAAGTTCGCAGTTACGATAAAAACTACCCAGACGCGCATCTAAGCAAAGATGCCAATAATTACTGCGGTGAAGAGAAATTTGTCGCAGACGACGACGGCGTTAACTTCGCGCAAGTGCTGACGATTCCGGGTGACTTTGCGGCGTATCGCTGTCAAGAAGACGCGCATGGTGATTGCACCAACAAAGAAGAAACCAATGAAGACGCAAGCCTAAACTACAAGAAGAAAACCCACTTCACTCCTCGTCCTGAAGATCTCGAAATTGCAGAATTCAATATGGAAGATCTGTATGGCATTACCGAGGGCATTGATGAAATTGGCGCACCACGATTGATCTCGTGGGATTTTGACCCTAAAAACGGTCTTCTCAATTTCGAACTAGAGCGCACGTTCCGTATCGATTTAGATAATATTTCTGACTACATCAACTTTGCAACGAAAGCGAGTTTGGATGAAGCGCTTGTAGATGGCGCGTTTAAATCTCGGTTCTACTACTCGTTAGTGCACGAAAGTGAAGTGGCAACCGAAGGTTACCAACCGATCTTGTACCCTGTGGGTGATGAGAACGACATTGGTTTCTTCACCACGTCGACGAAAAAGCTTAACCCAGTCACGAATAAATACGACCGTGATGTGGTTTACCTCAATCGTTTCAACCCGAATCAAGGTTCTATCAAATACTACTTGAGCGATAACTTTTTTGAAGAGAAGAACAAGTTGTTCTTGGATGCAACGCTGCAATCGATCGACAAGATGAACCAAGCGCTGAATGTATTTGGGGCGGATGCAGGCAAGCCTGAAATCGAGATTGTGAACAAAACCAAAGCGGCTGGTATTCACCCAGGAGATCTGCGTTACAACGTGATTAATCTGATTGACGAGCCTCTAGCGAACGGTCTGCTTGGCTACGGCCCGTCGGTTTCTAACCCGATGACGGGGGAAATCATCAAAGGCCACGTGAACCAATACGCAGGCGTTGCAAGAACGGGTGTACCTTTCTATTGGGATAACTTGGCGCGATTCTACAATCGTAATCAGCTGGACTTAGATGGATTGGATCCACTGCCGACTAATAGTGAAACGGTGAAAACAGAGGTCGAGGATAGAGTTGAAGCCCTCTCGACAATGGCAGCAATGGCGAGCCTGAAATCGGATGAAAACATTTATGCGCCTTTCGTATCAAAAGAAGACATCGTTTCTGGCAAGGCGGCGACAAAGAGCCCAACTCAGCTAATGAAAAACTTCAATGATGATATGGAGTTTGAAAAGGTGGTTGAAGCTGAAGAGAACCGTTTGTCTTTCTGGGCAGAGAACAACGTTTATCCAATTGAAGCGTCGTGGGTTTCTTCAACTAACAAGGCCATGTTGGACAACTTGAAGTTGGACGACGAGCGTTACTTTGAGATCAAACTCGATGACGCAGGTAACGAAGTATCACGTCAGCTTAAGCGCTGGAAATACCTGCCAAAAGAGTTGCAAGTGAAAGCCGCAGATGCGATTACGGTTGCGACTTACAGCAATACGCTCGTTCACGAGCTTGGCCACAACATGGGTCTGCGCCATAACTTTAAAGGCTCAAATGACAAAGCGAACTACTACACGCTAGAGCAAGCGCATCAACTTGGTTTGAACAACATTCCTGCTTACAGTTCGACGATGGACTACGCGCCAAGCATGTTGGATGAAACGCCAACTTGGGGTCTGTACGACATTGCGGCCTTTAAGTTTGGTTATGGTCGTAAAGTCGAGACGATTCAAGATTCTTCAGGCTCGGCTCCTGCACCTGTTGCGAAGCCGGCAGACAGTGCAAGCGATGAAGACAAAGCGGCATACGCCCGGTACCTCGCTGATCAGCAAGCCTACCAACAAAGCTTTGCATACAAGTTTGGCAACAATCCAGACAACACATCGCTGATGGTGTGTTCTGAAGTGAAGGCATTAACGGGGAACGAGAAAGGCAAATCACTCTACAACTGTGACTTCAGCCGATTCGATACCGCCGCGTTGTCTGATGATCCAGAACTGAATGCGAAAACTCGTTATGGCGCACTTTACTACCTAGATAAAGTGAATGAAATTGAGCGTAAGTCTTACGATTTCTGTACCGATGGGAACGTTTCTCTAAACAGCGACTGTAACCGTTTTGACGAAGGTACAAACCTAGAAGAAATTGTTTCTTACGAGTGGCAGAACTATCTCGATAGCTATGATCGACGCAACTTGGAGCTATATGGGACGACGGGATTGTTCTCGTCTGATTATCCTGGTTACTTAGTGCGCCGTTACATGGAAATGAGCGCTATCCGTGACAAGATGGAAGATCTTGAGCGCATCGATAACCTGTACACCAATTTGGGTTACACTTCGTCAACGGATAAGCCGGGTGACTTCTTATTGCGCCTTGCTTCAAACCCTCAATACTGTAGCGAAGGTAAAGCCGATAACTCATGGTTCTGTGATTACGCGAATGGGGCGAAAAAATCCGCGGCGTTCTTCCTTGATATCTTGCGCACACCAGAGCATCAATGTGTGATAGAAAATGCGGCAGGCAACCAAAAAGTGATTTCTTTTGGTCAACTGTTAGACAACAACTCACACCAGATTCCGGCAGATTACGATCTTTCAACAGCCAGCTGTTTTGATGATTTGGTAGCACGCTTTATCGAAGATTCAGATGAGGGCTATATAGCTGTTGCGGAAACTGCGAATGGACGCTTCCTAAACTCAATTGGTAGCTTTGACCCGGATTACCCTTGGTCAAATGCGGTGTCTGTGTTGGGTAACTGGCCCGATAAAGCGTTGGCGAGCCACTTCTTAGCACGTCGATTCTCGAACCGTTTTACCGATGAGGTGAGCTTTGCATCGCTGCTTGATATCCCTGGGGTGCAAGCTGAATACGAAGACATCATGGGCAACATCGTGGCAAATGACGCGTTAAATACGCCAGTTAAATTGGTGGGTAAAGACGGTAAGGAATACACCAATCTAAAAGGTGTTACCGTGAACCTACACATCACTGAGCAAATGGAGTCCCTACCACCAATGCCTCGTGGTATTGCAAGATTCCTTGATATTGGTGCAGAAGGTCGCGGACGTGTTGGCGATGTCATCTTGAGAATGGGTGTGAACCAAATGAAGTCTTACGATTATACAGTGAAGACTCGTGGTCAATCTCAGTTTGATACGTTTACGAAGCAGCAAGACCGTTACGGTATCATCGCGGGTGACAAGGTTGAGTTTGTTATCGACGGCGAGAAGTTTGTGGCAACAAAAGCAAACAAGCTGGCTTACGACTACGCAAATCAACTGGTGACGTCCAAAGGTTACGATCTAAAAACGTACCTAGATAGCTATGAGCCTGCAACACTAAACAAGGTTGCAGAGAGCATCGATAGTGCTTGGGGGCCATTCCGAACAGCGATTGTCCCAGCGTTCCACGATCCTGTATTGCTGCTGGATGCGCCAATGGTCAACGCAATGAAGCGAACCATTGATGCGGATATCGCGGCAGGTGTGCTGTCGTTTAGCCAGTCTTTCATCAACTTTACGACAGTGAATGTGACTTCGGGTGATTTGGTCATCGATGCAACTTCGGGCACATTGAGCTACAAAGGTGGTAAAGCGCACGATGAGCTGAAAGCGTTCGAAGCTTACACTGATGCGATGCTTTTGATTTACAACGATCACGCTGAAGACATGATGTTCGCGGTCGACAATGTGTACGCAGGGTACATGGCGTCTTCAGATGCTGACAAAGAACTTTGGCTGAAAGATCTCAATATGATTCAAGCGTATTTGCGTGGTGATATCGGCGCTGTGGCTGGTGATTACTACAAGATGCTTGATCGCCTACCAACTGCAGTGAGTTTCCAGTAAATAACTCTTAATTCACTCATACAAAGGCCTGCAGCAATGCAGGCCTTTTTCGTCATAGGACTGATGGAATTTAGGAGTGAAAGATGATCTGTCCGTCTTCTGTCATCACAAGTGTCGCTTTGCTTTGTTCGATAAGTTGGGCAGCATAAGAAGGGGTAACGGCCTGCATATCACCTTTAGATCGAAGAGTTAAAGACTCCCACGCTTGATCTCGATATTTCCCTGCTTGGGTGTATTGAATCAGTACTTTCATAGCTTCACGCTCCGGTGTGGTTGACGTGCTACTTAAGTTAACGATCTTAGGTTGGTTGCGCATCTGTTAAAAATGAAACATTAGTTTAACCAAATGTGCCTTTCCAAATATCGCGCATTGAGCAGAGCAATTTAGAATCCTTGTGATGGAAGGATGAAAAACACTCAATCTTTCGATTCATACTGCGCAATATAATGTTTGAGAGATTTGGTTTCCGCACTCTGAAACTCTTCATCGTGCATACGCAGTGCTTGGATACGGTCGAGGCGGAACTGGCGGTAGTCATCGCGCAATTCGCACCAGGCGACCAGCGTCCAGACTTTGCCCCAAAAGAACTGGCCTAACGGTTGGATTTTTCTCTCGGTCACCTGTCCGCTTTCATCTTGGTAATCCAAACTGACCTTAAACTGATGATCAATCGCGTGGCGCAGAAGCTGCCCTCGTTTGGCCGTTTCGGATTGGGTGTGATAATCGGGCACAATCAGCGGACAATCTTCCACTTGTTGTTTGAGCTTATCGGGCAATACCGAAAGTATTTTGGCGGACGCAGAATGAGACGCTTCGGCGAGTTCGGCATCCGACCAGGCTCGAACCATCCGCATACCCAGTTCAAGCGCCATCATCTCTTTTTCTGAGAACATCAAAGGCGGCAGATGAGAGCCCGCTTGCAACAGGTAGCCGACACCTGCTTCACCTTGAATAGGAACACCAGAACTAAGCAACGACTGAATATCGCGATAAATCGTACGTTCGCTGACTTCCATTCTTTCTGCGAGCTCTTTCGCTGTCACGGCGTAACGCTTTGCGCGCAAAAGCGTCAGTAGCTCAAACAGTCGTTCTGATTTGCTCATGATGTTCCTTATCTAGACCTACTGGTTGTTAGTGGTAGTGCGGCTGATTACTTCTCTAGCTCACTGCACATTTTTAAGTTGTGATGTTTAAGCTCGAAGCTTTCGCAGTCAATCATCGATAACAGAGGCTGAAATTCAGCGGCTTGCTTAATCTGTTTTCCCGCCTGTTTTGCATCGTCCATTGAACGCCAGTAAATGATGTCTGTCCACACATCGTCCTTCGCTTCGTGACTGAGTGAGCGATACAAAAAGCCCGGCAGATTCTTCACAAACGTTTGTGACTGCTTGGCGGCGGCGATCACGTCTTGCTCTGTTGTGCCTGCGGTTAGACGAAATTGCACAGTTTCGATAACGGTTTCCATATTGTGATTCCTTATTGGTTTTGGCGGATTGCCTGTTGAGTTCCAAATAAGGTTACGCGGATGGAATGTCAGAACATGTCAGTAGTGAAATCTCACTCACTTATCATCAATATGGTTATTTTTCTGGGCGGTTGTAACGATCCCAGTAAGGTAAATCTGTGCCGAGTTTTTCGCTGATAAAATCGATAAAGGCTCTTACTTTCAACGGCATGTGCTTGCGTTCAGGGAACACCGCATAAATGGCGTGTTCTGGTAGAGAATACTCTTCCATCACCGGTTTTAGATTTCCTGCGGCAAAGTCTCTTCCTGCAATAAACGTTGGCAGTTGCGCAATTCCCGAACCTCTTAACAGCAACTGGCGAATGGCTTCACTGTTATTGACGATAAAGTTTCCTTTTGGAAGCACCTTGTATTCGCTGCCGTTGTTGATGAACATCCATTCGACGCCGCCACGGAAATAGGAATAGCGCAGGCAGTTGTGACTGACTAAATCACTTGGTTTTTGTGGTGTTCCAAACTCCGCTAAGTAATCTGGTGAGGCACAAAGCACACTTTTACAAGGGGCGAGACGTTTTGCGATTAGATTGGAAGAGGTGAGTTCACCAATACGGATCCCCAAATCAAAACCGTCTTTAACTAAATCGACCATTTTGTCTTCGAGGTTTAAATCCACTTCAATTTTCGGGTAACGAGCGAGAAACTCGCTGATCAAAGGCGCGATATGCAGCACACCGAAAGACATCGGCACGGTAATTTTGAGCCGACCTTGTGGAGAGCCTTGCAGCTCCGATACCGCGTCCACGCCTTGCTGGGCTAGGTTGAGCGCTTGAGAGGCGTACTCAAAATAACGTTCTCCCGCTTCGGTCAGGCTCAGCTTACGCGTGGTTCGGTTAAGGAGACGAATGCCCAAATCGTCTTCTAGTTGGTTGATGCGTTTGCTGATCGCCGATTTCGTCAGATTCAGCTGTTTGGCCGCAAGGGAAAAGCTGCCGCATTCGACAACAGCAACAAAAACGGGCAGGGAGGCAATCGCGTTCACATCAATCTCCTATCATCGTGAAGCATTTATTGTTGAGCACAAGGATACAATTAATTTCCAATTATAGAGATTATCTTCAAGAAGAAAACAATCTAGACTATGCATCAGTATTACGACCTTGATTTTGGGAAGAAGAAAATGAAGTACGATTGGATCCTGTTTGACGCTGACGAAACCTTATTCCACTTTGATGCTTTCAAAGGTTTGCAGCTTATGTTTTCTCGCAAAGGCGTAGATTTTACTGAACAAGATTTTGCTCATTACCAAACCGTAAACAAACCGCTTTGGGTGGATTACCAAGACGGCAAAGTAACGGCAGATGAGCTAAAACATAACCGCTTTACCGAGTGGGCTGAGAAGTTGAATACCACAACAGCAGATCTCAATAGCGCATTTTTAGAAGCAATGGCCGATATTTGCAGTTTGTTGCCAGGTGCAAAAGAGCTGATGGAAGCGCTGCAAGGCAAAGCTAAAATGGGCATTATCACCAACGGTTTTACAGAGTTGCAAGCAATTCGCCTTGAGCGCACAGGGATGACTGAGTACTTCGATAAAGTGGTGATCTCTGAACAAGTGGGCGTCGCAAAACCGGACTTAGGCATTTTTGAATACGCGATGCAGCAAATGGGCAACCCATGCAAAACGCGCGTACTGATGGTGGGTGACAACCTGCATTCCGATATTCTGGGTGGTAATAATTTTGGTATTGAAACTTGCTGGTTAAATACCACAGGCGCAAGCGTCGCTGAGCGTATCGCACCAAATTACACTGTTGAGTCTTTGAGTGAACTAAAGAACATTTTGGTGGCGTAACCGAATCGGGTATTATTCCGCAGTAACCCTCAGAAAAATCAAGGAATAACCATGCCAGACATCAAACAGCTAGACAGCAAAGTCGTTTACCAGAATAAGTGGATGACGGTGCGTGAGGACAAAATTTTACGTCCGAGCGGCGCAGAGGGCATCTATGGTGTGGTCGACAAACCTGATTGTGCTGCGATTCTGGCTATCGATAATGGGATGATTCACTTGGTTCAGCAGTACCGTTACACCGTAGGTCAACGTTGCTGGGAGATCCCACAAGGGGCGTGGGAATCAAACCCAGATGCGGATCATCTTGAGCTTGCCAAAGGTGAGCTACGTGAAGAAACGGGCATGCAGGCGAGCGCCATGGCGTATGTCGGCGCGCAGTTTATCGCATACGGCTTTTTGAATCAGACATGTCACGTCTACTTCGCCAGTGATTTAACGGACGTGGGCAATCAACTCGACAGTGAAGAAGAGGATTTGATCACGCGCGCTTTTTCTGTTGAGGAGTTCGAACAAATGATGATCGACGGCACGATCAAAGATTGTGTCACTATCGCGGCTTATGGTTTGGCGAAGCTGAAGAAATTCATTTAATGATAATTTTTAATGAAAACAGCGGCCTAGTGCCGCTGTTTTTAGTTTGGGAGAGCTCGTTGAGCCATCGCTTACTCGTCGATTTTCTTACCTAAAATTTCTACTTTCGCTTTCTTGGTCACCCCCGCGACTTGCAGCGCTGTGCTGCCAACCGATTCATAGTTCAACTCGATCTTGTCTAATTTCGCGTTATCTTTCGTTGGTAGGCTTAAGCTTCTTGATGACATGCCTTTAGTCAGAACACCTAAACTGTCGAACGTCTTTTCCTGACCATCTTTCATGATTACTTTAACGCTTTTCAGATCGACCGTACCTTGCGTACATTTGATTTTGATGTGGCTGAAACGAGCGTTAGCAAATGGGGACAGTGGATTGACTGTGTCGGTTTCCGATTTAAAACTGACGGTTTTATCTGCAATCTTGTCCCAATCGTTGTCTCCAGCAACCGATTGGAAAGAGGCTACAGCCGCTAAAAGACAGAGTGCGATGGTGTTGAACAGTTTCATAGCTTTTCCTTACCTTAGGTTTAGATATTCTGTTTAATCAGTTCGATGACGTGTGTGACTTCGTCTTGAGTTAAAGCCCCTTCTTTCACGAATAAAACTTCGCCTTGTTTATTTTGTACGATAATCGCAGAACTTTCTTGCTGTAGATCCCAAGTTGTTGCTAATACGCCATTTTTGTCTAACACCATGGAAGACCAAGAGAATGTCTTTTTGCTGTCCTCTGCCGACGATTTAACAAATGTACCGGTTCCCCATATGGCGTCTTCTTGGTTGATTACGGTTGTGGTCTGATACTGATCTTCAGGAAAGTGAGCGGCAGTGATTGCTGACATCAGCGGCGCGTTCATCTCTTTGGCTTTACTACGACCTGCAATGGCTTGTATCACACGGACTTTGCCTAACATCTGCTGAGTTGCCCAAGGTTGATAAGCCACATCGTTTCCTTGCAGCGTCATTTCGCCATAGGTATCAATGCTGACGGAAGGGGTGGTTTGACCGACAGAAAGGTTATGAGAGAAGGCGAGTGTCGGGGCGAGTGCGAGTAAGAGTGACAGAACAGATGGAGTTTTCATTGGGATTCCTGTAACGAAGTGAGGTTAGAGCGAATCAAAATAAGGGGCAAATACGATGCCCCTTATCGGATTTGGCGATTAGTTAGAAAGTACAACGCGCGCATTTAGCGGTTGCAGCGGACGATTGTTTTGTCCCATGACTTCCATCAGTTTCGCGGCTTGATCTTTGGATAAGGTTTGAGTGTCTTTAAGCACAAACCAGCGCACACCTTCTGAACATGGTGGTGTGGTTAAAGAGCCGTTAAATCGATAGTAGTTTGCAGTTTTTGGCAGTAAGTCGTTAATCTCAAACGTATCTTTAAAGAACGTGGTTTGATTCTCTTGTGGGATTGCGTTGATCAGTTTAGACAGCGCTGCGTTTTGATCGCCTGCATCAAACATCACCGAAATTACCGCCAACTCGCCGTCTGCGTTGGCGTGTACAAAGTGCGCTTCAAGTGGATATTGGCGGCCTTTGATTTGGTTTTCTGAAGGTGTGTGGAAATGGAACTGTTGCAGCTCGAACGTCTCGCTATCGATGGTGAAGCTGTTACGTCCGTTCACTTGCGCTTGCAGCGTATGACCATTGTTGGTTAAACCAATGACCTGACCGGTGTACGAAAGGTTCAATGCTTCCAGTTTTGCATCGGCAGGGTTGTCGATGTTGATTGGGCTTTGGTTTTTTGTGGTAGCACAGTCTTTGGCGATTTCTCCCCAGTGCTCTGGCCCGTGTTTGTCATTGCCATAGCCCCATTCCGAAGCCTGAGCAGCGCTTAGAGTGAGAAGTGAGAGTGAAAAAGCAAGTAGTGTTTTGTTCATAATAATGTCTCTGTTCGGTCGCTTTGATAAGCGTTGTTACAAGGCAATGACCTAGAGGTTTGATCACTGCCTGACAAATTAGAAACGGTGGCTGAGTTGGGCACCAATTAGGAACGCATTTGAATGGGTCACGCCCGTCACCATCGGTGCAGGAACACCTTCATACGCGTACTCTTCTACGTTGACATCTTCACCAATCAAGTACGTCATGCCGATGTCAACCGTGGTATCTGATGACCATTGGTAAGAGGCCCCCGCGGATAACCAGTGACGGTTCGAATCTGGGATAGAAAGTGAAGTCAGCTCATCGACAGGTGTTTTGTCGAACATGTAACCCGTGCGAAGTGTCCAACGTTCATTGGCGTACCAAGTCGCACCGATGGAGTAGTGCGCGGAGTCTTGCCACTGAAAATCTTTTAGCAACTGATCATCAGCTTTCAAGCTGTCAAATGCTGACCAACCAATCCACTGCACAGAATAGTGCAGGGCAAATTTAGGTAAGACGCGGTGATAACCGGAAAACTCCGCAATATCCGGTAGCGGCATGGCAAGCGAGTCGTACGATTCGCCAGCAAAGTGGATGTCACCCTTGGCATTAATGTTAGGGCTGTGTTTGTAGCTTAAACCTAAGCGATGACGTTCGTTAAACTCGTACATCATGCCAATATTCGCACCAAGCCCAATGCCGCCAGCTTCCACATCAAGTGCGTTGCCCTTTACGGATCCACAGCGTTGTTCTAGTTCGTTTCCAAGTATGTTCCCACCAACGCAAACACCCACGTCCATATCGCGGTACAGCTCACCAGAGCCGTAAATCACATCAATACCACCACCGATACTAAAACGATCGTTCACCTTGTATGCCAAGCTTCCGCCAAGGTTGACACTCGCTACGCTGGTGACACCGCCAAAAACAGGTGCGCCATAGTTTGGTTTAAACTCCATGTCGGTTCCGAAGTTGGAGTATGCCGATAAGCCTAGATACCAGTCGTCGTTGATAGGGTGAATAAAGTAAAAGTTGGGTACAACGGCTGGTTGACCAACGCCATCGACGTCATCAATGTCGGTCACGGTTTGAGAGAAGGAGGGGGTAATGTCAACTTGAGGGGACGGAGGAAAACTGCCCATACCAACATTGACATCTGCATTAATATTAGCTCGATGATATTGCGCATTTTTAACGGTCACGTCAGGTTTGACGTAAGTGACACCGAACGAAAAGGCATTTTGTTTAAACAGCGTCATCGCTGCGGCGTTGCGGCTGACTACAGACGCATTATCACCAATGACGGCATCACCAGCAAAAGCACGACCAAGACCCGTCGCCGAATGTTCGTTAATTTGAAAACCACCGGCATACGCCGTCGAGGAGGCCATCCCGATTAATAAATAAATCGGTGAAAGAGTTAATTGTCGCTGCATGTTTTTTATCATGAATTAATTAGAGGTTGTATTGCAACGAAAATCAGTAAAATAAACAAATCTGACCAGTGTATTTAGGAGTAAAACTAACAGTGTTCTGACAATAAGCAAATTTAACTTAATAAATATTTATTGGTGAATTTATTAATGCTTCATGGCGTGAATATAGTAGTTATTTTACGTGTAAATTAAATCCTGAACCTCTATTTTTATTTTTTCGGTATTACTTCTCTATTTTTATTGTGCTGACTGTTCCCTAACAAATAGAGGGAAATCCAGCGATAAAGTGTCCGTGATGGAAACTCTGAGTCATTTGTATTTCCATTGCATCCCAACGTTGGTAGTTCGAATCAGCAAGAGAACTATCGTTTAAACCCACATGACACACTCATCTCGGTCTTACCCGTGTTATGTGGGTATTTTTTATTTAACTTGTCACTTAACTCTTCTTTAAATTCAATAATCAAAAATGACCATGATGAAATTTAAATGGATTGCATGTTGAATAAGTTTAGATTTTACTGGTATTTAAAAGTTTTGTTTATAATACTTATAACTTGAAATTTTGTATTTTAATTATTGTTCATCTATATTTAAATATAAAAGTAGACTCATGTATATGAAAACAAAATGGCCACGATATTTCGTGGCCATTTTTAATCATCAACGTATTTATGATGATTAAGAGTTTAACCTATAAGAAAGTCTTATTAAAAGCGAAACTCTTCTAAGTTATTGCTGCTTTCCAACATTTTTTCAGCAACATAACGATGCGTGGCTGTGGTTGGGTGAGTCACATCCCAGAACACAAACTTATCTGCGCCAGATGCCGCGCACTCTGAGCGTAATGAATGGGTGTACATGTAATCCACAGAAGATGAGCGGTTGATGTCCAGACAAGGATCACTTGCATTCACGAACCCGTGTTCTTCTGGTGCCGAGGTTAACGTCTCAAACAGCGCGTGCGTATCAAACAATGAAATGTTGTAACCTTGAGCTTTATAGTACATCGCTTGTGCTTTGATGAACTCGTTCATTTTCAATACTTTCGCGCGAATCGTTTCAATTTCTTCCTGCGTTGAGTATTTGAACTGTGGTGCTTTGGTTGCGTCTGGCAGTGTCATCAACATGAAGTTCTTCGCGCCCGCGTCTGTTAGACGAATCAGAGCTTCAGCGTAATCCGCTTTTACTTCCGGCACGCTACGGTTGTAGTTCATGAAATCATTTAAACCAAACTCCAACGTAAACAATGTGTTTGCTGGGTTGTAGTTTTTCGCCAGTTTTGTGTAGGTCAAGTAAGAAGAAACTTGTTCGCCGACACCTGTTAGCGCAATGTATTGGTTCTCACCTGCTGCGCCGCCAACTGCCCAGTTATAAAGCGGTAAGTTTTTGGCTTTAGCAACGTATTCCGTCCAAACAAAACCGTTCGAGAAGTGACCTAAGAACCAGCTGTTTGGGTTAGGGAAGCGCCATTGGGAAGCGTTAAAGATGTTGCCTGTATCAGATAAGCTGTCGCCCAAAGCCACTACTTTGTTGATTTGATCTGGTTGCATTGCAGCATCATTGCTCCAGATCGTGTGGTTATAAGAATAGCGATTGTCAGCAGCAAAAAACGTAATGTCTGCGTTCTCGTTCGCCAGATCTAGTGTTTCTTCACAGCGCTGGCGAATCACGTTTTGTGAAGTGTTGGTGTAGAACATGTTTTTAAATGAAACAGAGCTCCACCAATAACCGTCGATAGTGAAGTCACTACCATCTTGGTTTTTCGCCCATTTCCAGTCGGTAGCCGCATCATCCTTAGAGTGGCTCGTACGATACCAGCAGCGAACGTAAGTATAGGTTTGATTTTCTTGCGTGCTGACCACTTCAGACGCAGAAACCATTTCTGGTGATAATGTTGGCTCCTCTGCAACGGCAGAGGCAAGCGGAAGTAATGCAGTTAATAGTGTGATTGTTTTTTTCATCATTCACTCTTCTTGTAATGGTTATGGTTCCGAATACGTGAATACGCTCGGCTATAACAGTATTTAGATGAGAATTTTTCTCACTAAACCTTCTAATTCTGAGTAAATACTCAAGACAGTCAACAACTAAATATTCAATATTTCAGTTTTGGCACCACGGTCAAAAAATCCATTCAGCATAGCAATCGATTAAATGTGTATTATTTAGAATAATTACTCACTAACATTAATTTAACATGCACTTTTTGTTAATTAAGTGATTGCTTTATAAGGTTTTGTTTATGCTTTTTGATGTTAACTAAAAATGTTTATTGAATGATCTTTTGTACAAAGTTGTATATTCATGAAACAAATTGTTTGGCATTTTGGGCCTATAAACTATAGCTGAAGCTCTCATGCGAACATCATGGTGATGACTTTTCATGAGAATATAGTGAATAAAAATTAGCTCAAATAAGGAATAGGGCAAATGCACTACACAACAAGCAAAAAACAAGGCTTATTTTCGTTGTCTGCCGTAGCGATAGCACTGACCACTTCTATGTCAGCGTTTGCGGCTCCACCAATGGGATTTGATGAATCTAAGTTACCGACGAAGTACATCGTCAAATTCAAAGAAGATGCAGTCAGCCGATCTTCAATGGGTGGTAACTCTTTTTGGGGACCACGAATCGCGCAGGAGTCTGTTTTAGAACAGGTGAAGGCACGTAAGGTGGAAAAACTAGGTAATCGCGCCATTTACAGCGTTGAGTTGGATGGTGATGACTTAGAACCACTTCGTAATCGCAGTGATGTGGAATATGTCGAAGTCGATCCGCCTCGCTATTTGCTCAGCGAAACCACCCCGTGGGGTTATGAAGCGGTTAATGCTCAACAGTTAGACGACTTCAATGCTGGTAATCGCACTGTATGTATTATCGATTCAGGGTACGACATCTCGCACAACGACCTAAGCGGTAACCGTGTTGCAGGTACCAACGATAGTGGTACAGGATCATGGAGCGATCCGGGTAACAATAACGCCCACGGTACTCACGTAGCAGGTACTATCGCAGCGATTGCCAACACCGAAGGTGTAAAGGGAGTGATGCCAAACCAGAATGTGAATTTGCACATCGTGAAAGTATTTAACGAATCAGGTTGGGGTTACTCATCTGGGCTTGTTAAAGCGATCCAAACGTGTGCAGATAATGGTGCCAACGTTGTGAACATGAGTCTTGGTGGTAGTCAATCAAGCCGAACTGAGCAAAATGCACTGCAAAACATTTACGATCAAGGCGTTCTGCTAATCGCCGCAGCTGGTAATGACGGTAACACCGCACACAGCTACCCAGCTTCTTACGATTCAGTTATGTCTGTTGCTGCTGTCGATAACCAAAATGATCATGCGGCGTTCTCGCAATCTACTGATCAAGTTGAGATCTCTGGCCCAGGTGTGGCGATCTTATCAACGGTTACGGTAGGCGAAGGTAAACTTTCTGATATTACCTTGAATGGCGTAAGCCAATTTGATCGCGGTATTGTCCCTCACAATCGTTTGATCAATAACGGTTCTTCGTATGTGCCAGATCCAATCGCTGGTTCAGTAACAGCAATGCTAGATAGCTGTGATGTATCTGGCGGTAACTTTAACTGTGGTGATATGTCGGGCAAAATTTGTTTGACTGAACGTATTGGCAACCAGTCTTCAGGTAACTACCCAGAAGTGGATGCGGTTCAAGCTTGTTACAATGCAGGTGCACGAGCGGCAATCGTATACAGCAACTCTGAACTACCTGGTTTACAAAACCCATTCTTGGTAGACACAAACAACGCTTATCGTATGGTTTCGGTGACGGTTGACCGTGCATTTGGTCAAGAGCTGTTGGGGTATGTTGGTCAAGAAATTACGGTTTCAACCACCTCTGGTGAAGATTACGAGTACTACAATGGTACATCGATGGCAACACCTCATGTAACTGGCGTAGCAGGCTTGGTGTGGAGTTACCACCCAACGTGTACAGCAGCGCAAGTACGTAATGCCCTAGTTCAAACGGCAACAGACATTGATGTCGCTGGACGAGACAACCGCACAGGTCACGGCCTAGTGAATGCGGAAGCGGCGAAACTATTCTTGGATGCGGGCTGTAACGGTCCTGACGGTGGCGGTAGCTCTTCGGACTCTAGCTTCTCAAACACCAGCCCTGTTGCGATTCCTGACAACAAATCTTCTGGCGCAATCAGCGCAGTAGATGTCGATCGCTCTGGTGATTCAGGTACAGTAAGTATTGACGTTGATATTAGCCACACTTACATCGGTGACCTACGAGTGACGCTAACTTCACCTACTGGTGGAGAAGTCGTGCTTCACGATAATACTGGCGGCAGCGCTAACGATATCAAAGCCACTTTCCAAGCGGATTTCTCTGGTTTTGAATCACAAGGTTCTTGGGAACTAAAAGCGGTAGACAGTGCCAGAAGAGACACAGGCACAATCAACAGTTGGACTCTGACTTTTCAATAAGGAGTGGCTATGAAGAAGTTGACCTTACTTTCTTTGTCTGCGGTGAGTGCTACCGCACTATTGGCAATCGGACTAAGCTCGGCCAGCTTGGCGAACAATCAAGGATTTCCGCTCGTGGATGAACGTTCTGAACAAGCTGAGCAACAACCTACGCGTTACTTTGTTAAGTATCACAAAGGGAAAGAGAGCGAAGTGAGAGCGCTTCTTCGTCAACATAACCTTAAAGTGGTTGATGCGTTGGTGAAGCAACAGGTACTGGTGGTGAGCGGCGAACAAGCTGACGTCGATAAGCTATCTGGTAACGAATCCGTTGAATACACCGAGCAAGAACCAACGAGAAAGTTGTTGTCTCAATAAGATAGCCTCAATATGAAAAACGCCCCTCACGTGAGGGGCGTTTTGTTTGAGTGCTTTTCCTGCTAGAGCCTTTGAGAGATGAATGCCGACGAGCCTAATTCTGCATTCATAAGAATAAAAGCTTAGCGCACAATCAGGCCAAGTAGGATACCTACAATGCCGAAGTCAGCGTCACTGAATGTTGTGTTTGCAAAGCCAAGATCACCCAGTACTGGCATTAGGAAGACAGGTAGGAAAGTAATCAGTAGACCTTGTGCAAAAGCACCCAAGATTGCGCCGCGACGACCACCTGTAGCGTTACCAAATACACCTGCAGCAGCACCCACGAAGAAGTGTGGAACGACACCAGGGATAATCACAGTAAGACCCATCACGTAAAGTAGGAACATACCCACAAGACCCGCCGCGAAGCTTGATAGGAAGCCCACTAATACTGCGTTTGGTGCGTATGGGAATACAACCGGACAATCAAGCGCAGGTTTTGCGTTTGGTACTAGTTTGTCTGAGATGCCTTTAAATGCAGGAACGATTTCTGCGATAACCATACGTACACCTTGCAGGATAACGTACACACCACCTGCAAATGTGATGGATTGCATTAGCGCAAACATAGACCAATGTTTACCGCCACTGACTTCACGGACAAAATCACCGCCAGCGAACAAACACGTCACCACAAAGATGATGCCCATGGTGAACGAGATCGCCACTGGTGTATCACGTAGGAACAACAAGCTTTTAGGGACATTCATCTCTTCAGTAGAGTGTTCTTTGTTACCGAACTTGCTGCCAATAAAGCCAGCTAGCACGTAAGAAAGGGTAGAGAAGTGACCAATCGCAACGTCATCAGAACCTGTAACTTGCTTCATGTACTTGTGAGCAATCGCAGGGAAGAACACCATCACAGAGCCCACAACCAGAGAGCCAAGTGCGATCAGTGGAACGCCTTTCATGCCGCTAGAAGCAAGGATCGCCGCTACCATCATCGACATAAATAGCGTGTGGTGACCTGTTAGGAAGATGAATTTCCATGGCGTGAAGCGAGCGATCAAGATGTTCACTAACATACCGAAGAACATGATCATCGCCATCTCTTTACCAAACGCTTCTTGCGCGATAGAGACGATAGCTTCGTTGTTTGGAACCACGCCTGTGATGCCGAACGCGTGTTGGAAAATCGTCGCAAAGTCACCCAGAGAAGTCACAACCAGACCCGCACCCGCGCCAAGCACGATGAAACCAAGAATGGTTTTTACTGTACCTTTAATGCACTCGGTGACCGGTTTTTTCTGGGCAATTAAGCCGATTAGAGCGATGAGACCGACCAGAACCGCTGGCTCTGATAGGACATCGTTCATTAAGAAACTGAAGAATTCCATAACGCCACCTTATAGAGCGCCAAGCTCTTGAAGTGCCACAGATAGACGCTCTTTCATTGCCACTTTGTCGACCATGTTATCAAGCGCAACGATGCGAGGTTCAACGCCAAGTGCGTTCAACTGTTCAACGATGTCGTTAGTACCGATGAAGATGTCACAATCCGTACCTTTTGCAGAACCTAGATCGATATGATCCACTTCTGCGTTTACATTCAATTCTTTCACGATGCCTTTGATGCTCATTTCCATCATTAGGCTAGTACCAAGACCGTGACCGCAAACAACCATAATTTTCATAATTCAGACCTTTTCTTTTTTATAGGGGGTATACCCATTTGTGAATGGGGTATGTCAGGAGTAAAACTTAATATTTGTCGATGATCGCAAGAACATCTTCTTTGCTTTGAGCGTTGCAGATGGCCTCTACGTGCTCTTCATTCATAAACAATTCCGCCAGTTTCGAAATCGCATCAACGTGGCTATTACTGTCCGTTGCCGCTAGCGTGACCAGCATTTTTACTGGGTCATTTTCTTCAGAGTTAAAATTGACGCCGTTTTGGATCACCGTGATCGCCAGTGACAAACGGTTAACGCCATCTTCAGGGCGAGCGTGTGGCATCGCCATGCCCGGACCTACCACGTAGTAAGGGCCAAGCTCTTCGTGCGAGCGGTAAATTGCTTCAGCGTAACTTGGTTCTATCGCGCCATTTTCAATCAAAGCTTCACAAGATTTGCTGATCGCATCTTTCCAGTCGGTTGCGTCAGAATGGATGCGAATGACATCAGAGGTAATCAGTTCACGTAGCATTGGAATGTTTCCGATTTGTTGTTTTGTTGCTGCGTACTTTATCGATCAATTTGCCAGAAAAACCTGAGAGTGATCACAAATGGTAGCGCTATCTGATAGCGCTACCATTAATTGTGATAGCGCTATCATTTTTATCAGGCATCGAAGTTTCATGTGCTGGTGTTCGAGTTCTAATGCGCTAATATCAAAACCATTAAAGCGCTGTGATAAGATGTTGCAGCTGAAATTAGAGAACATTAAATAAAAACAATGAGCGAACCTCGCAAACGAAGAAGTACCGGCAACGTCACTTTGGCTGATGTCGCCAAACAAGCAGGCGTAGGCACGATGACGGTGTCGCGAGCATTACGAACGCCAGAGCTGGTATCCGATAAGCTGAGAGAGAAAATTCAACAAGTGGTTGATGAGCTCGGCTATATCCCGAACAAAGCCGCAGGGGCACTCGCATCTGCAGAAAGTTATTCCATCGCTCTTATCATTCCGTCACTGTTTGAAAAAGCATGCGCGCATTTCTTACCAAGCTTCCAACAGGCGTTAAACAAAGCGGGTTATCAATTATTACTGGGTTACAGCGACTACTCGATTGAGCAAGAAGAAAAGTTGCTTTCGACTTTTTTAGAGAGCCGTCCTGCGGGCGTTGTACTGTTTGGAAGTGAGCATAGTCAGCGAACGCATCAACTGTTAGAGGCGTCAAATACGCCAGTGTTAGAGATTGCCGAACTGAGCTCAAAGGCCAGTTATCTCAACATTGGCGTGGATCACTTCGAAGTGGGTAAGGCCTGTACCAGACACCTGATTGAACAAGGTTTTAAGAACGTTGGTTTTATTGGGGCGCGCGGGAATCACTCAACGTTGCAACGCCAGTTACACGGTTGGCAAAGTGCGATGATTGAAAACTATCTCACCCCAGATCATTTTCTGACGACTCATGAAGCGCCATCTTCACAATTGGGTGCGGAAGGATTGGCGAAGTTATTGCTGCGCGATTCAAGCTTGAATGCTTTGGTGTGTAGCCATGAGGAGATAGCAATTGGTGCGCTCTTTGAGTGCCATCGCCGCGTGCTCAAAGTCCCGACCGACATTGCCATTATTTGCCTTGAAGGCTCTTCTATGGGGGAGCACGCTTACCCAAGTTTGACATCTGCAGAATTTGATTATGAGCGCATGGGCACCAAGGCGGCAGAAAAACTGTTGCATGCCATCAAAGGTGAGCCAGAAGAAAGGCCAACCAGTATGGGCTTTAAGCTAAAGCGTCGAGCAAGTACCGCGATTAATTGACACCTCCGCTTTCCATAAACACAAAAAGCCTCTCAAGATGGAGAGGCTTTTTACATTCTGAATTCATGAGCGAAAACTACGGACGTTCGCCCGCGGCTAGGCGTTGTTCGATATCTACGATCACCTCTGGCAGATCGGAGATGGTATCGATTAAGTAGTGAGGTGCACTCTTGATAAACTTCGCGCGTGCTTTTTCACGAGCTTTCTCTAAGGTTGCTTCGTCTGCGGCTTGGTATTCTTCAAATGTCAGACCCGCTTCGTTACCAGAAAGCAGCAGACCCACCGTCCACATGCCCGCATTGTGACCTTCAAAGATGCCTGGTGCTGAATCGTCCACTTTGACGCATGCTTTAACGTCGGTTACACCAAGCTCAATCACGTTTTTCAGTGCCATAAATGGTGCTGGGCGACCACCTTGGGGCAGATCGTCTGTCGCGACAACGTAATCTGGTTGGTAGCCGTAGTCCGCTGCAACTGGAATCAATACGTCCATCACCTCACGCGGGTAACCAGAACAAGAACCGATCTTGATGCCTTTGTCTTTCAGACCGTTCACAACTTCAATCGCATTGAGGATTGGTTCTGCGTGGTCAGCCACTTTTGCTTTTTGCAGAGGCATAAATGCCGCATAGATAGCGTCGATGTCTTCGCTGGTCATTGAGCGCCCAAACTTCTCGTTCCAACGCTTATCAACCGCAGGAATGCGACCCACAGCTTGAATGTGGTCCCACTTACCAAGCCCCATTGGTTCACGCGCCTCTTCAAGGTCGATATCGAAATCAAAGCCTTGCTTGAACGCTTCCACAAAGATGCTGGTTGGCGCGAAAGAGCCGAAATCGACGATAGTGCCAGCCCAGTCAAAGATCACTGCTTGAATTGGTGAGTTGCTCATGTTCAATCCTTTTTCTTGCTTGCCAGAGCGCTTGCCCACTCGTTGGAACCGCGCTCAGGATAAATTGGTTTTTGTTGAGGTCTATTGACTCTAGGTTTTGTTGACCTTTTGCGGTTAAATTTTGTTCGAGATAAAAGCGTTTTAATCGCGGCGAGAGGTTTGTAGCCTAGTCATTCTAAGCACAACACCTCACAACAAAGAGTAAAACGCTTTTAGCCGAACCCTTCGGGCAGCGTTTGTGGTTCCTTTCTTCTGCGTTATCGGCTTATCAGGTAGAACAGCTACAACTCAAAGCCTCTGCCTTGCATAAAGAACCCACAAACTGCTGCAAAAATCAGCTCAAAAGGTCAACAAAACCTAAATGTAGTTAAAGTCTTTACACATTTTGGCGATGGCTTCTTCGAAGATCGCCAACGCTTCTGTTAGTTGTTCGCGGGTGATGATCAGCGGTGGGCTGAGTTGAATCACATTGCCTTGCGATACCTTGAAGCTCATACCGTTATTTAGGCATTGGTACAGCACAGCTTCCGCTTCGTCATACGCGCGTGTTTTGCTTTCGTGGTCAGTGACCAGTTCAATGCCCCATAACATGCCGATGCCGCGCACATCGCCAATCACTGGGTATTTGGCTTTCATCTCTAGCAGCTTTTCACGCATGAACTGGCTGTCGGCTTTGGCTTTATCTAGCAAGCCGTCTTGCTCAATAGCTTCCATGGTTGCCAGTGCCGCAGCACAACCGACAGGGCTTTTCTCATGAGTGTAATGACCCATGGAGATTTGCTCGGCGGTGTTGTATTTGTCTTTGGTTACCATGGCTGCGATAGGCACTAAGCCACCACCCAAACCTTTACCGATGCAGAGCATATCTGGCTCGATATCGTAGGCTTGGTAGGTAAACCATTCACCGCTGCGACCCATGCCGTTAGGGATGTCGTCGATGATCAGCATGACATTGTGTTTGTCACAGATTTCACGGATGCGTTTCCAATAGGCTTTACTTGGCACTTGAACGTCGGTATTACGAACTGCTTCTGCGATAAACGCGCCCACGCCGCCTTCTTTCTCAATCACGTATTCAAGGTAGTCGGCGTAATGCACGTCGCTGCCGTCCGCGACAGGGAAAGCACCTCGGTAAGACACCGCTGGTGGGATGCGTTCAACACCTGCCATTAATGGTCCCATGCCTTGGCGGAAACACGCTTCGCCGCCAACTGAGATGGCATCCAACGATGCACCGTGGAAGGAGTCCCACAACGACACCACCTTGTAGTTGCTCGTGATGTGGCGGGCTAGTTTAAGCGCCATGCCAACCGCAGATGTGCCACCCGGAGCAAACAACACGCGATTCAACTCGCCGCCACAGATTTGGGTGAGTTTTTCGGCACATTCAATCGCGGTCTCGTTGGTAAAACGGCGTGGTGAAAACGGAAGTTTGGCAATTTGCTCTTGCACGCGTTTAATCACATGCGGATGACCGTAGCCCAGTTGATGGACGTTATTGCCATGGAAATCCATGTACTTTTTGCCGGTAGCATCTTGGATGTAGATGCCTTCTGCTGCTTCCAAGGTATCTAAGCAAGGCGTTGACATGGCTTGATGAAGAAAGACCTCCGAATCACGCTTCAGTAATGCTTGCGTGCGTTCGTCATCCATCGATGCATTCCAAGCTTGGCGCGCCGGTGTCGTGTTGACATCGCCTTCGCTGCGGAAATGGGTCGGTTTGATATTCTGAGTCATAACGCTCTCTCAATCAGAAGGTTGCTTTACGCAACTTGCCAATACATTGCTTTTTCAATCGCACCGATTAAGCGCTCGATATCTGCTGGGTAAACTTCACCAATGTTGCCGATACGGAAGCAATCTGCGTTCGATACCTTACCCGGATAGATCACGAAGCCCTGCTCTTTCAAACGTGTGTAGAACGCTTTGAACTGGTAATCACTGTGCGTCGGAGAGTAGAAAGAAGTGATGATTGGCGAATGAAGGTCATCACTCAGTAGTGGTTCGAAACCCAGAGAACGCATTCCTGCAACCAGTGTTTTCTGGTTAGTTTGGTAACGGTGATGACGCGCTTCAATGCCGCCCTCTTGTTCCAGTTCTAACAAGGCTTGGTAGAAAGCGCGAACCGTGTGCGTTGGAGACGTGAAACGCCATTTGCCGTGGTTCACTTCCATGCACTGCCATTGGTCGTACAGATCAAGGCTCAAAGAACGTGCCTGACCTTGGCACTTTTCTAGCTCAGTTTGTTTCGCAATCACAAAGCCAAAACCCGGTACGCCTTGAATACATTTGTTTGCAGAGCTGATCATAAAATCGATACCTAATTCTGCGATATCGATAGGAATGCCACCAAAGCTCGACATGGCATCGAGAATCACCACTTTGCCGTGCGCTTTGGCCGCAGAAGCAAATGCCTCAATTGGGTTAAGCATGCCAGTGGTTGTCTCACAGTGAACAATCGCCACGTGTGTGATTGTAGGATCCGATGCCAATGCAGTTTCCACCTCGTTCAAGTGTGGCTGTGATGTTTCTCCTGGGGAAACTACATGGCATGGAATATTTAGATAATCAGCGATCTGAGCGATACGCGCACCGTAAGCACCGTTGTCGACAACCAACAATTTTCCATCTTTGCCAATGGCGCTGCCAATCGTCGCTTCTACTGATGCGGTGCCGCTACCTTGCATTAGTACGCTGGTGTAGCCGTCTTGATCCGTCGCCAGTTTTACAAGCTTAGTGCGGATCACTTCTACAATGTCTTTGTTGTATTCATCATCCCAAGTACACCAGTCTTTTAGCATGGCTTCACGTACCGTTTCAGAAGTAGATAGAGGACCTGGAGTCAGTAGTAGGTATTCGTTTTTCATCTCGATTTCCATCAGAATAGGCTAGTTGGTCTACACCAAATTTCGAGTTCACTCTAGCGAGGAAGAAAAGGGCAGTAAATAGGTGAATCTCCAATTTCATAAAACTTTAATATCCAGAAAATGGCGGATCAATTGAACGATTATTCATCGCAAATTTTCGTAAAACTGCCATTTAATGGTCATGATTTCGTCACAAAGGCTCAGTAGGGTGGTTATCGTCAACTGGTACAGACCAAATTAAAACTTAGCCAAATTAACTGGAGAAAATGATGAAAAACCGTTTGATGAAAGGATCGCTGGCTGCACTTGTCTCTCTGCTAGCTACGAATGCAATGGCAGCACAGGAAGTCACGGTTTACACCGCTTTCGAAACTGACATTCTTGCGAAATACAAGTCTGCGTTTGAGAAAGATAACCCAGATATCAAGATTAAGTGGGTTCGCGATTCCACCGGTATCATGACGGCGAAATTGCTGGCAGAAAAGAACAACCCTCAAGCGGAAGTGGTTTGGGGTCTTGCTGGCTCGTCAATGGCACTGCTTAAAGATGAAGGTCTTCTGAAGCCTTACACACCAAAAGGTTTGGAAGAGCTGCACGCGAACCTAAACGACCCTCAATCAAACCAAGCTTGGTTTGGTAACGATGCGTTCTTTAACGCAGTTTGTTTCAACGAAGCGGTAGCGAAACAACTTAACCTACCGAAACCAACGTCTTGGGAAGACCTAACGAAGCCGGTTTACAAAGGTCACATTGCAATGCCTAACCCAGCTTCTTCAGGCACTGGCTACATGCAGGTTTCTGCTTGGCTACAAAACATGGGTGAAGATCAGGCATGGAACTACATGCGTGACTTAGACAAGAACATTGCACACTACACGCACTCGGGCTCTAAGCCATGTGTTCAAGCGGGTATGGGCGAAGTGGCTATCGGTATTTCGATGGCGAGCCGCGGCGCGAAGCTGAAAACACAAGGTGCACCACTAGCGGTTATCACGCCAAAAGGCATCGGCTGGGAATCAGAAGCCGTTGGTCTAGTAAAAGAGTCTGATGCATCGAAGCGTGTTGTCGACTGGTCAATCTCTAAAGCAGCAAACGAGCTTTACGTAGAAATGTACCCAGTGGTTGCACATAAAGAAGTGAAAGCGACCGTTTCTAACTTCCCGAACGTTCAAGAGAACATGGCGAAGATGGACTTCGCGCAAATGGGCAGCAAGCGTGCAGAGATTCTAGCGGCATGGTCTGAGAAATTTGACGCGAAATCAGAGCCAAAGTCTTAATTGAATTTGCTTTGAGTTGAATGCTGAAATCCACCTCGGTTGAGGTGGATTTTTTGTTTTCTCTTTCGATTTCAGAGTTTGTTGAAAGTAGATTCCTAGTCTCACCTAGGTTCGCTGGAATGACGGACTTAAGAAAGTTGGGAGCTTCTATCCGCACTCACAACGTCATTCTCGAGAGCGACGAAGGAGTGAGTCGGGAATCTCTAATTACCACTTGAACAAACCTTATCTCCCTTCATCTATTTGTCATCTTCTGGCTATAAATTTGTCATTGGAACGTAACACTCCAAAACTAAAGTTGGTATATACCATTTGGAGCGTGTATTATGTCAACTAACCAACATTACCTAAATATCGAAAATGTAGTGAAGCAATTCGGACAGTTCACTGCATTAAAGAAAATCTCGCTAGCGATTGAAAAGGGCGAGTTCGTTTGTTTTCTTGGTCCTTCTGGCTGCGGTAAAACCACTCTGCTACGTGCTATTGCAGGTTTAGACCTACCAACATCTGGTGCGATTTTTCAAAACGGTCAAGAGACCACATTCCTACCACCAGAGAAGCGCGATTTCGGCATCGTATTCCAATCTTATGCTTTGTTTCCGAACCTAACTGTGCAAGAGAACATTGCGGTGGGTTTGAAGAACCAAGGCATGTCGACCAAAGAAGCATTAGAGAAGGTGGATTACTGGCTAGAAACCATTGGTCTTCCAACCTCTGGCGAGAAATTCCCTAACCAGCTTTCTGGTGGTCAACAGCAGCGTGTTGCTTTGGCTCGTGCATTGGCGTTGTCTCCGGGTCTACTGTTATTGGATGAGCCATTATCGGCGCTGGATGCAAAAGTGCGTGTTCACTTACGTGACGAGATTTGTAAGCTGCAACGCAAGCTTGGCATCACCACCATCATGGTTACGCACGATCAGGACGAAGCGCTGTCGATGGCGGATCGTATCGTGGTAATGAACCATGGCGTGATTGAGCAAGTTGGCACACCTCAAGAAATCTACCAACAACCAGCAACGCGCTTTGTCGCTGAGTTTGTCGGCAGCATGAACTTTATTGAAACCTCCGTCGCGACGGACTCCCAAGTACGCATTGCAGAAACCCTGATGCCAGCGCCAAGCTTGACCAATCGTAAGATCCAACGTGGTGACCGCTTCGACCTTGCGGTGCGTCCTGAAAGCATCAAGTTCGTTGAAAACTACACCAACTCTTTACCTGTGCGAGTTACCGCAACCGAGTTTCTAGGGGCGTTTTTCCGCATTGATTGCGTATTGCAAAACGACAGCTCAACGAAAACCATCGTCGTGGATGTGCCTGTGGAAACGGTTCAAAAACTCAATATCAAGGCGGGCGATGTACGTTACATCCAGTTTGCTGAAGAAGGGCTGCATGGTTACGCCGTGCCCTCGGTTGATAAAGCGCTAGCGGCGTAGGTGTAAACATGGATGCGAAGACAATGACGATGAATAGCCTGACCACACAAGACAAAGCAAAATCCTTACTCGGACGTGTTAGCCGCGACAACCTTGTGTTGTTCGGTTTGCTCGCTGGTTTGTCGACCATGATGGTGCTGTTCATCTTAATGCCGCTTTGGGCTATGTTGACCAAGAGTGTGCAAAATGCCAATGGCGAATTTGTCGGGTTGGCAAACTTTGCGACGTACTTTTCCTCTTCAAGCTTATGGGTCTCGGTGGGCAACACCTTCACTTTGGGCGTGATAGTGACCTCAGTAGTGGGTGTGCTTGCGTTTGGCTATGCCTACGCGCTGACGCGTTCATGCATGCCATTTAAAGGTTTGTTTCAAATCCTAGGTACCGCGCCAATCCTTGCGCCTTCGTTGTTGCCAGCGATCAGTTTGATCTTCCTTTTCGGTAATCAAGGCATTGCCAAAGAGATGTTGTTAGGAAACTCGGTTTACGGCGTGATTGGTATCTCGATGGGTTTGATTTTCTGGACCTTCCCTCATGCATTGATGATTTTGACCACTTCACTGCGCACTTCTGATGCCCGTTTGTATGAAGCTGCCCGCGCACTGAAAACCTCACCCATCAAAACCTTCTTTATGGTGACGTTACCTGCGGCGAAATACGGTTTGATCAGTACGCTTATTGTCGTCTTTACGCTGGTTATCACGGACTTTGGTGTGCCGAAAGTGATTGGTGGCAGCTACAACGTTCTGGCGACTGACATATTTAAGCAAGTTGTGGGACAACAAAACTTTGCCATGGGGGCGGTGACCAGCATTATGTTGCTATTTCCTGCGGTAATGGCGTTCGGCGCAGACCGCTGGGTACAGAAAAAGCAAAAGAGCTTATTCGATACACGCTCGGTGCCTTATCAGCCAGAACCTAACAAAGCGCGCGACAGTATTTGTTTGGTTTACTGCAGTATCATTTCTATTGCAGTGTTGGCAGTGCTTGGCATGGCGGTGTATGGCTCGTTTGTCACATTCTGGCCTTGGAACAAAGCGCTGACGCTAAACAACTACAACTTTGCCGAAATGAGCACCTACGGTTGGAGCCCATTCTTCAACTCGCTAACGCTGGCAGGTTGGACAGCGGTTATTGGTACAGCCATCATCTTTGTCGGTGCTTACTGCATTGAGAAAGGGCGTGCGTTTGGTCCAATTCGCCAAGTGATGCAAATGCTTAGTGTGGTGCCAATGGCAGTTCCTGGTATGGTGCTTGGCTTGGGTTACATCTTTTACTTCAATGATGCGAACAATCCTCTGAATGTGCTTTATGGCACCATGGCATTCTTGGTAATTAACACGGTAGTGCATTACTACACGGTGGGTCACATGACTGCCCTGACAGCGCTAAAGCAGTTGCCATCGGAAATTGAAGCCACGGCGGCATCGGTGAAGCTTCCTCAATACAAGTTGTTCTTTAAAGTGACATTACCTGTGTGTTTACCTGCGATTTTGGACATTGCGACTTACTTGTTTGTTAATGCATTGACCACCACTTCTGCGGTAGTATTCCTTTACTCAACCGATACGATTCCGGCTTCGGTCTCGATTCTGAATATGGACGATGCAGGTCAAACTGGCGCTGCATCGGCAATGGCTGTGATGATCATGATTGCTGCCGCAATTGCGAAGATTGTTCAGATGACTTTGGGTAAATTGTTAGAGAATCGCACACAAGCTTGGCGCAAAAGATAAGGACACTTCGTGCAATACGTAAAAATTAAAGATTCGATTGTTGAACAGATTGAAGCGGGCATGCTATCGCCGCGTCAAAAACTGCCAGCAGAGCGTAAGTTGGCGGAGTCGTTCGATACTACACGCGTCACTCTGCGTGAAGCTTTATCACTACTAGAAGCGGAAGGTCGAATCTATCGCGAAGATCGCCGAGGTTGGTTTATCTCACCTGAGCCATTGCGTTACGACCCTACCCAAACGCTAAACTTCCCGAACATGGCGAAAGCGCAAAATCGCGTGCCAAAAACGGAGTTGGTCGCAGCAAAAGGGACGTTGGCAAACAAACAAGCCGCGCGCTTGCTGGACTTGCAACCTTTCTCGGACGTGTATCGAGTCGACCGTGTGCGATACCTAGAAGAGCGTCCGGTGGTATTCGTAACAAATTACATTCGCCCAGAGCTGTTTCCGAACCTGCTGGACTATGATTTATCAAATTCACTGACAGATATTTACCGCGATCATTATGGCGTGACGTATCAAAAGATTCGCTACCGCATTTCAACCAGCACTTTGTTGGGTGAAATGGCTCAGGCATTGCGCGCGACAGCAGGCACGCCAGCAATGGTGGTTGAACGTATCAACTACAACCAACATGGTGAGTTGATTGACTGTGACATCGAATACTGGCGTCATGATGCTATCAGCATCGAGTCTGTCGCAGAGCTGAATTAATCTCTGTTTGCTGGTCATCTGTCTAGTTGGCGGCGAGCAATTTATATCTCAAATTCAAAGGCTCCATATTGGGGCCTTTGTTGTACCCAAGCACTTTGAGGGTATCTAAATATCATAAACAGGAAAGCGGAATGGATCTCTTGGCAATCGCACTCGTTGTATTGTCTGCGGTTATGCATGCGGGCTGGAATATCCTTGGTAAAAGCAACGCTGGTTCAGGGCTCGCGTTTACGATGGCGGCAAGTTTATCTGCTTGTCTTCTGCTCACGCCTTATCTTATTTGGTATCTCTTTAACATTGGCTGGGCGACGTTGCCCAGCGTGTTTTGGGGAATGCTGTTTATCAGTGGTTTATCTCAAATCGTCTATTTGGTTGGTTTGATCGTGGCCTACAAGCACGCCGATGTGGGAGTTATTTATCCGATTGCGAGAGCACTTCCTGTAATGATGGTGGGCGCACTCACCGTCGCCTTAGGTTATGAGTTGAATGCTCAGCAGTGGTTGGGTTTCTTGCTTATTACTTTAGGTTGTGTCCTAGTTCCAGTGACCAGCTTTCGTCAAATTACTCTTGGGGAGTACCTGAATGTTGGTGTGTTTTGGGCCTTGATTGCAGCGTTTGGCACGACGGGTTACTCCGTTGTGGACAAGCAAGCACTGAAACTGCTAACTCAACAAACATCGACCATTCTTAACGACCACTATAGCGCGATTTTTTATCTAGGCGTGCAGTTTTGGGTTATGGGAGTACCGGTTTTATTGTGGTGTATTGTTTCGGGGAGTCAGCAAGAACTACAAACAGCTTGGATGATTCGCAAAAGTGCGAGCATGGCTGGCATCATGATGGCATCCACCTACGGCTTGGTGCTGTTTGCGATGACTATGACTGATAACGTCAGCCTTGTTGTGGCTTTGCGACAAATCAGCATTGTATTTGGTTTATTAATGGGCGTGTGGTTGTTGGCTGAAAAATGGTATTTCACGCGAGGCGTCGGGGTGCTGTTGATCCTGAGCGGAATCATTATGTCATTGAGCTCTGCTTGAGGTATAAGGCACCGATGTCGATTCGGTGCCTTGGCACAGCTAAATTTTTAAAATCGCAATTGTGCACCAAACATCACACCGCCAGAATCAAAATCGCTATTCTTGGCGTAGTTGTACTCTAAGTTCAAACCAAAGTGTTTATAGGCCCAAGCGACACCAGCAGCGGCTTCTCCGCCAAGACTAGACTCGTCATATTCTTTATTCTGACCATTGTTTTTAAGCGTGTAACTTAACGTGTAGTAAGTGATACCGCCTTTCCCGTAAAGCTCAAAGCCAGCTCCCAGAGGGTAACTTGCGTAACCGCTGAGTCGAGGCCCGCCATAACTGACATCGGTGATTTCTGTTAAGGGACTGATAAGTACGGAGCCAATGCCGTTAAATGCGCCCTTATAGCCGGCTTCAATACCAAAGTTGTGATCGAACATGTAACGGTAATATACATCACCAAGGAACATGTCACCTTCATCATGGCTATTGTTCACATCGTAACTAACATTACCGTAGCCTAAATTTGCTCCAACAACATGTTGGGTTGGTTGTGCATGAGCCGTTAAGGAAAGTGCGTACAGTAAGCATGCAACGGCGTACTTGTAAGACATAAAAACTCCGAATCATAAAATGAAAAAACAAAACGTCATGTGGTGCGTTGGGTTAACGTAGCCTTGTCATGAACTCCGTTTTGGTATTGTCTAACCATTCGTAACGACGTCGATACATAGAACGCTTAGAACGCGACATGCCTTCGATATCACGACGCGGGGCATTCACATCGAGTGAGTAGAAATGACGGTTGTATTCGGTGCCGCCCAACTCTTGCCAGAGTGCATCGTAATCCGTTTTGATTCGTCCTTTACTGTAGCGTCGTGCAGCATAAGTATGGGATTGTGTTTTTACCGCTAGAATCGTATTCACTTCCCAAATTTGCGCGAGTAAAGTGAGCAAACTCACCATCAAGCTTTTTGGTCTTTGCCCGTAAAGCTTACGAGTTAACTTTTTAATTTTCGCGTTGTTCTCTTCACTGCTGCGTGGCCCTTGCAAGCCGCCAATCATAATGCTGCGTCCAGATTCTATGTGGCCGAGAGTAAATGAGAGCGTATAGAAGTTGCCATCCTCCGCGCTGTGTAGCACTAGGCTCATGTCGCCTTCTTTTTGGTAACGCGCTTCGTACACCAATCGCACAGAGTACAATGTCTCGTCGATTTCAAATGATGTTAATGTTAAGCCTGTCGAATCGGTATAGATCTCTTCAATGGTCTGTTTAGAAAACAGCTCTGAAATGGTTTTGTAGTGATCAACCACTAGGTTTGAACGATCGAACGCTGAGTTATTTTTGATGATGTAGGGACGAAACGGTTTTTCTAAAAATCGGTGCGTACGTGCACAAAGCATCTTTAGCAATGACGATTCAATATTATCTGACAGGTGCTTAAACGCTCGTTTGTAGTAAAGTGCGCGCAAGATGAACTTAGCTCTATAGGTCCAAATTGGCTTATAGACATCAGCATAATCATCTGAGTAAATTGATTTGCTATGGTAAAAAATGGATTTGTTCGCGGTCATTTTCACTCCAGATTAACGTGTGCTCAGCAGCCACAATTAAGAACCGACGGACGAGCAGCGAAGAACCCGAAAAAGGGGGAAATGCAAAGCACTACTAAAAGGGGAGGTTTTGCTGTGCCCGACGTTTATATAAGGTTTTGAACACTGTTCTTTTGTTGGGATTCTAAGAGAAAATTGACCTTAGGTATTGTATGGGTTGGTAAGGAAATGTCAGTTTGGAAGCCACTTTGAACGTTGTGATTAGGAGGCAGAAAAATGCTCGTGTTGGCAGAGTATGATGCCGTGTTGCTAAGTTAAAGTGAAATGAGTTGAACAAGAATTGAACGTTATTTGAAATTATTTTGACGTGTTTCTGGTCTTTATACGTACCTTATAAATATCGAGCCAATTTAGGCCCGATATAAAGGTAAGTAAGGAGAGGTTTATGAAACGCTTAATGACTTTAGCAAGTATGATTGCTCTGACTGCTGCACCTTCTGTTGTTTTTGCTGGTGGCTATCAGTGGACAAACGATACCGAAACGATCCATGGTGATGTTATGGATAGCAAACAAGCGGCTTATGAAATGGGTCGTGACATGATTCAGAACTATCAAAGCAAATCACCAGGTCAGCTTCGTGACGAGTTTACAAGCCTTACAGAGTATGTTGATCGCCAGTCGTTTTCTATCACCGACTCAAAAGTCATGGTGAATGAGTTCTTGCAAAGTGACGGGCAAGTTGTATACCAGCCTATTCTCAATGTTCAATACGAGTACCGCATGCGTGAAACCGGTAAATACTAACCAGTAAGACGGTCTCGATTTTCCGATAATTTATATCCTTGCTGTTTGTTTTGGGGAGCGCTGCTCCCCTTTTTTGTATTCATTGATAGCGGAAACTTCCACTCTCTCAGCGCAATATTTGCTATCGCTCAGCGTTAGATATTCTTGCTCGTTGATTGTGCTCATCGTTTGTAAAGTGTTTACAGAAACGATGCAACGCACTAACAAGGATATCCGATGACACACAGTTCATACTGGTTCAAACAGGCCATTGAAGCTGAACAGCCAGAAACGCCGCAACCATTACATCAAAATATTGATACCGATATTGCTATTGTCGGTGGTGGCTACACCGGACTTTGGACAGCGATTATGATTAAGCAGCAATCTCCTGAAAAACAGGTGGTTGTTATCGAAAAGGGCTTGTGTGGCAGTGGGGCATCTGGCGCGAATGGCGGCTGTATGCTGACATGGTCTACCAAGTTCCCGACGTTGAAACGGTTATTCGGTGAAGAACATGCTGTTTGGTTGGTAAAAGAGTCGGAACAAGCGGTGTTAGAAATCGACGCATTTTGCAAGCAACATGGGATTGATGCACAGCTATCACTCAACGGTGTTTATTATACGGCGACAAACCGAGCGCAAGCTGGAGGAATGCAGCCAGTTGTTGATGAGTTACAACGATTAGAGGTGAACAGTTGGCGTCGTTGCTCGTTGGAGGAACTGCGTGCCAATGCGGGTTCACCTCGCCATATTGAAGGCTATCACTCTCCGGTTGCTGCTAACGTACAACCCGCCTTACTCGCGCGAGGGTTACGCCGTATCGCTATTGAGTTGGGTGTGGAAATCTATGAGAACACGCCAATGACGCGTCTAGATTATGGAAAACCTGCCACCGTCTGTACACCTAAAGGAAACATTCAAGCGCAGCAGGTGGTGTTGGCATTGAACGCATGGATGGTGGAGCAATTTAAGCAGTTCAAAAACAGTATTGTTGTGGTGTCTTCGGATATGGTTATTACCAAACCGCTTGGTGATACGTTGCCTCAATCTGGTTGGCAAGCAGGTTCGAGTGTGTTGGACTCACGCATCTTCGTACATTATTACCGAGATACGCCAGATGGCCGTTTGATGCTAGGTAAAGGCGGTAATCAGTTCTCTTTCAACAACCAAGTTGACGCGATGTTTAACAAGCCGACGCGTTATCAAACGCTACTAAAAAAATCATTCGACAACCTTTTTCCTCGCTTAAAAGGGGCTGAATTTGAGTACTCTTGGACTGGCGGTTCGGATCGTTCCGCAACTGGTTTTCCTTTTTTTGGCCAATTGGATGAGCAAAGTAATGTCTTTTACGGGTTTGGTTATTCAGGTAATGGCGTTGCCCAAACTCGAATGGGTGGAAAAATTTTATCGTCGTTGGTGTTAGGGCTAGATAACGAATGGACGCGAAGTGGTTTAGCGCAAGGACCGCTTGGGTATTTTCCACCAGAACCAATACGTTGGCTGGGAGCAATGATGGTACGAAATGCTGTTCGCCGAAAAGAGGAAGCGGAAGACAATGAGAAACATCCGTTTGTTTGGGATAAATGGCTAGCGAAACTCGCAGGACCAGCAGGCAAAGCGGATAAGCTCGACTAAACTGAAGACTTTAGCCACAAACGAGACAGTTTGCAGTGAAAGTCATTGGGGGGCAATGTACCCTTGTGTTAGCCTCTGTTTTTCAAGCTCAGATTTAAAAGGTGAGTAATATAATGAAAGTATTCAGCAACTTCGATAGCGGCAGCATTCACGTAGTGAAAGCGGACGACAAAAATGACATCCAACTTAAAATCCCTAATGACAATATGTCGGAATTCTACCAGTGGTTCCATTTCCGTCTAGAAACCGAAGCCGAGCAGTCGCACACGATCAAACTGCTTGATTTGGCTAAGTCGGCTTATCCAGAAGGTTGGCAAGGTTACGATGTCGTGGCGTCTTACGACCGTGAAGAATGGTTCCGTGTACCAGCAGAGTTCGATGGCGACACGCTGACTTTCACTGTTATCCCTGAGCGTAGCTCAATTTACTTCGCGTACTTTGCGCCTTACACATACGATCGTCATTTAGACTTGTTACACATGGCACAAAGCGTGCACCACTGCCAACTAGAAACATTAGGCCACACATTAGACGGCAATGACATGAGCTTGCTAACGTTTGGTGAGCCAGAAGAAGGCAAAAAGAAAATCTGGATGATTGCACGCCAACATCCGGGTGAAACCATGGCTGAATGGTTCATGGAAGGCATGATCCAACGTCTACTGGACGAAAATGACACGGTTGCGCGTGCATTACTGGAAAAAGCAGTGCTTTACGTGGTACCAAACATGAACCCAGACGGTGGTATTCGCGGTCACTTGCGTACGAACGCGGTAGGCGTGAACTTGAACCGTGAATGGCAAACTCCGTCTATGGAGAAAAGTCCAGAAGTCTACCTTGTGCGTCAACGTATGCTGGAAACGGGTGTTGACATGTTTTTAGATATCCATGGTGATGAAGCAATTCCTTACAACTTCGTCGCTGGCTCAGAAGGTATTCCTTCTTACGATGAAAATCTTGCCACTTTAGAGGCATCATTTAAGCAAGCGTTACTGACTATTACACCTGAGTTCCAAGATGAGATTGGTTATGATAAAGATGAGCCGGGTAAAGCGAATTTGACGGTAGGCTCAAACTGGGTCGCGGAGCAGTTCAAATGCCTGTCGTACACGATCGAGATGCCATTTAAAGACAACAACAATCACCCAGATCCGCTTTATGGTTGGTCACCAGAACGCAGTGTATTATTTGGGCAAGATGTCTTAGCTGCAACGCTTACCGTGGCGGATAAAATCTAGTTCGATAAGTTCACGTCTGTTCATTATTTCGAAAACAGCTCATTTTAAATGAGCTGTTTTTTTATGCCTTCGATATCCATTCTCTCCTGTAAAAATTTGTTGCCATTCACAGGCTTAAATGTCGATTCTTAAATTTGAGAAAATGGGTTTTTATGGTGATTTGCGTCACAGAAAACTGGCTATTTTGTGATATTCTCCGCAACGAATTGACTATGGCTAAACCAACGCAACGAGACTTTATTTCTCGGTTGGGTATGCGGATGAAGCTCATGAATAGATGGTCTTGAGGTTATCTTTCTCCGTTTTACGTCATTGGCGTTTGAATATCATTTTTTGATTCTTTCCTACGCTATTTAGCTATTTCTGTTCGAAGAAAAGAGAAAGTTACGGCTTCATATTTTACGGCAGTATGCTGCCTCGATGTGTTGCTTTGTGTACAAGAAAAAGGAAAAGAATAATGAAAAAAATCGCTATAGCAGTGGCTACTGTACTTGCTGGTGGTGTGATCTCAAACGTTGCACTTGCTGACACTTACATGGGCGGTAAAGTAGGTTACAACTCTCTAAATGATGCGTGTTACCTAAACGAACCTTGTGACGACGACAGTTTTGCAGCATCTATGCACCTGGGCTACAGCTTCAACGAGTACGTTGCAGCAGAGTACGGTGTTGATTACCTTGGTGACTTCACTGCAAACTTCAAAAAGCCGGGCCTAAACACCGTTGACGGTGATCTTTGGGCGTTGACTCTTGCTCCTAAATTCAACCTACCGCTAACGGATTCTTGGAATCTATTCGCGAAAGTTGGTGCTGCATACATGATGGCGGGTGACGAAAAAGATTTCGTACCAACAGGCTCTCTAGGTGCTGAGTACAAAATCAACTACAACTGGAGCCTACGTGCTGAATACCAACGTTACCAAGATATGTCTGATGACGTGATTGAAGATATGGATTCAGATTTCTTCGGTATTGGTTTTAACTACAAGTTCGGCTCTGAGCCAGTAGTTCAAGAAGAAGTGGTTGAGGAAGTAGTAGAAACACGCCCTGCAACACGTATTGTTGAGCATGTTTACCCTGCTCAAACAACAGCGACAGTACAATTCGACCTAGAAAGTGCAGAAGTGAAAGATGCATCGACCCTTTCTGGTACCGTTGATCTGATGAACACTTACCCACAAGCTCAAGTTGAGATCACGGGTTACAGTGATACGACGGGTTCTGCTGCGTACAACCAGCAACTTACAGAAAAACGCGCGAAAGCCGTTGCTGACGAGTTCCAAGCAAAAGGTATTGCGGCTGAGCGTATGACAGTGAAAGGCATGGGTGAAGCTAACCCAGTAGCAAGCAACGAAACACGTCAAGGTCGTCAAATGAACCGTCGTGTTGAAGTAGTTGTCCCTGCGTTTGAATACCAAACCACTGAGAAAGCAGAATAATTCCTGCTTAAGAGACAGTTCCAAAAGCCAGCGTGTATCACGCTGGCTTTTTTGATCCCGCTTAACAAACTCAGCACTTTCATCAATTTGTCATCACCAGTTCATACCATGGCTACTGAGTATTTGGGAGAGTGTTATGCAAAGTTTACCGCCGCTTAATTTGCTCCGAGCGTTTGAAGCCACGGCGCGATTACAGAGCTTCACTAAAGCCGCAGAGGAGCTAAATGTGACCCGTGCGGCCGTCAGTCAGCAGGTGAAATCGCTAGAACTGCAGTTAAATGCAACATTATTCGAGCGCAAGGGTACGCACCTTACGCTGACCAGCTCAGCAAAAGAATACTGGCCGGTGGTTAATCATGTGCTTCAAACCTTATCAACCTCGACCCATCATTTATTTACTCGCCCACAGAACAAGCAAATTACCTTACATGTCGCCCACAGTTTTTGCTCGCAATGGCTAATGCCAAGGCTGGCCGATTTTCAGCGTCAATTTCCAGATGTTTCCTTTAAGATCTCGACAACCGCGAATACGGTTCCAAACGCCAGTGCGATTGCAGATATAGAAATTATTAACGGAGATGGCGATTGGCAAGAACAACAAGCTATTCAGCTTACCCAAGAAAACTGGATCGTTGTAGCAAGCCCCGGCTTTATTCAGTTAAATCCGATTGATGACCTCACGAAGCTGTCTCAAACACCTAAAATCTGCACCGGCGGTTATCATGAATCTTGGCAGGTATGGTTTGCGTACCAAGGTTATCAAGGCAAGGTGAGCAAAGTGATAGCAGAATTTGAACATTCATTGCTTGCTATTCAAGCTGCAACCAATCAACTTGGTGTCTTGCTGGTGAGAGACTTTCTTGTTGAGGATGAGTTGCAACAAGGGATATTAGTGCAAATCGGAGATTGGGGTATGCCCAGCTCCGGCGCACACTATATGATGGTTAGAGCATCAGAAAAGTCACACGTAAACACCTTTGCCCAATGGTTAATACAAAGCCTTTGATGTTTACGGTCTATTTTTACAACGGTACTTATTCTTGCGATTTACCTAACAAAATGCGTGGTTTCTTATAGGGTCAGTCAACCTTCTCTAAAAGCTTTGAGTGTATGATGATCTAGCTTTACGTTATCTGATGCGCACTTAATCCACACAGGATACTGTTATGGAAACAATGCAAGGCGGTAGAGAAAATGCCATCTATCGAAAAGGGAATTTGATATCTCGTCCTGCCAGTTATTGGACGATGACTATCCATCAGCTACTTACCTATCTTCATTCACGAGGCTTTACGGCATGCCCTAAAGCGGTTGGTATTGAGAAAGGAAAAGAGTGGGTTAGCTATGTCGAAGGAGAGACTGACAACTATCCATTGATTGGCAACATTGCTTCTGTTTCCGCGCTCCAATCTGCGGCAAAAATGTTACGCGATATGCACGATGCATCTGAGGGTTTCCTTAAGCAATATCAAAATGAAACGCTGCACTGGATGCTGCCACCACGAACACCACAAGAGGTGATTTGTCATGGTGATTTCATGCCATATAACGTGGCACTCCATGGAGAGTTTGTCGTTGGTGTGTTTGATTTTGATACGGCGCATCCGGCACCAAGAGTTTGGGATGTCGCTTTTTCGGTCTATGGTTGGGCACCATTTAAAACCGATGAGCACGATAAAATGGGCTGTTTGGAGCAACAAATTCAGCGTGCAAAACTCTTCTGTGACACTTATGGGTGTTCGAGATTGGAACGGGAAGAGCTGGTGGAGGTGATGACACATCGACTCTCCGCATTAGTTGATTATATGAGAGGGGTCGCAGCTCAAGGTGATGATAGGTTTCAAGCGAACCTAGAAGATTGCCATCATACCGCTTACCTCAACGATATCGAGTACCTAAGAAAACATAGACAAGTCATCACCCTAGGACTTTTAGGTTAGGGCTGGGTGATATCTTTAATGACATTGAATAACCACTGGTTTATCGGGGCTTGCTGTTGTGATCGACGACAGCTCATCACGTAGCGAACATCAAGCTCTAACCCGCCAGGAAGCGCGATACTTCGGCAGCCCTTAGGCACATGTCCACTCATGGTTATACCAAAATGATCCGTTTGTAGGAGCACTTTTTGAATCATCGCAGGATGTTCAATTTCTACCTTAGGTGTGGTTCTGAACCCCATATGATTGAGCCTTTCCAACAACGGGTATCGGTAGTCGTTCCATCCCGGCGTTTTGAAAAGTAAAAAGGGGTAGTTTTCTAGCTCTTGGAAATGTTGAGCGGGATGCTCATCTCGAACAAAAAATACTGCTTTTCCTCGACCTAGTTCGTTTTGAATAATTGACTGCGGAAGATCCTCATCAAAATAATGAATCGCAATAGCGTTTTCACCCTCAGTTAATCGCTTTTTCGCGTCGCTCCCCCAACGTAAACAAGCGAACTTTGCTTTTGGGGCGTGTTTTAGTAATTCTAAGTAAAACTTGTCACCAAAGTAATCCCAAAACAATGTGTTCGCATAAATAGTGATCGAGCCGTCAAAATTAGCGGGTGAAAAACTCTGTGGTTTGATGGAATCAATACTGGTGAGGATTTGTTCAAAATGTGGCATGTTCGCCTCGACAAAAGCGGTCGGTTCAAAGCCATTTTTAGTCTGAATGAACAAAGGGTCATCGAGCTGCGCTTTCATTTTTGTCAGGTTTTTGCTGATTGATCCTGATGTCTTTCCGAGTGAATCTGCCACCAATCGGACGCTATGTAACTCATACATCCGTTTTAGTACCAATATGTTTTGAATGTCCAGATTAATGCTCATACATCGTCTCATTTATCTTCTGCCGAGAAATCATATCTCTGAATTTCTGAATAAAAGACAACGTTCGGTCAATTTAGGCATGCTGTCGTATCTTATGGTTTATTGAAGGCGACGGTGGACAGCAAATATGCTTGGCCATATCAATTTAGTGGTTTGGATTTCCATTTGGTAAATGATGACTTTCCTCGTATGAACATGTTTCTGTTGTTACAGTTTTTTCATCGAAAGAAAGTAAGAACAAAAACAGAGGTGACGTATGAAAAAATTAATCGCACTTGGTTTGATGGTTTGCTCAACAAACATAGCATTAGCTGGCGATGGGTCATACACGGGCACGATTGATATGACGATGGCTACGAAAAATCAGGTCGACGTCGAGCGCGCAGATTCTCAACTGACGCTGAAAGGTCGAAATGAAACTGCCTATGGCGGGGTAATCATCCAAACGGATGCTGCTACACAAAAAATTGAACTTCGTGGTCGACGTGATTAATCGAACATGTTGTTGTTAAGAAAATGCCGCGAATATCGCGGCATTTTTTATATTTTGAGATAGGTAAATCATCAAACTCAGCTTTGAACTTCAACCCCAGCTTCGATCTCGACTGGTTGCGCTTGAGTATCGCTTTCTTTCGCCGCATCAAGCATCTTGCGAATAATGAGTGACGCTGCCATTGCGATAGCGACCATCACGACAGCAAGGACAGTGAGTAATTGGAAATAATCACCATATACGTTTTGTACAATGTCTTGTGTGATGGTCTGTCCTTTCTCTAACGCGATAGAGGTTGAGAATGCAGCACCAATAATACCGCTTAATGCGATTGCCACAGAAAATAGGCTCACAGAGAAGTTTTCGATGTGCTTCGGCGCGACGGAAAGAATAAACGCTACGACCATCGAACCCACGATGACTTCTGCAATCGCCTGGAAGAAGTGAATAGCGAGAAAGATTTCTGGCATGATCACGACATCTTCACCCACGGTAGTCACGGCAAACGTCAAGATACCAAACGCTATCGCGGTCAGTACAAATGCCAAGGCGATTTTTGTCGCGGTAGAGAGGTAGATATCGCGCTTTTCCAGCAACCCAAAAAAGCCAGCTACGATAGGACCACCAACCATACACCAAAGCGGGTTCATTGCCATTGCTGCTTCTGGTTCGAGCGGAATAAAACCAAATAGAGAGCCTTTTAATGTGTTGATAGCAACCATGTTCATCGAGGTCATCATTTGTCCGTAGTAAACAAAGAAACAGGTTGTCAGCAAGGTCACAATTAAGATGGTCCCCATCTTCAAAGACTCAGCTTTGCTTGCTTTAAGCATCAGAGATATGAAGTATGCGATCGCCGCCCCTCCGATGGCGTATACGATATTTTGGCCAATATCCATGTTTGAAAACATGAAAAATACCAACGCGATCATTGCCAATGAAATCAATGCAAAAAGTACCCAGTTTTTTAAACTTACGGTTTTTTGATCAAGCTCAGAGGCTACGCCAACAAGATCTTTGCGGAAGACCAATAGCATGATCAATGCCGCTGCTGCCATAACAGCAGAGATGGTAAAACCGCCATTAAAGCCGATCACAAGGACAATCATTGGGAACAAATATTGACCTAAAAAGGCGCCAACATTATTCACTGAATAATTGATTGGGTATCCTTTTTCAAAATCTTCTTGTGATTTGAACGTTCGTTTATAGAGGCTAGGGTAAGAGGGTGACATCAGGCCGCGGCCATAACTGGCGAGCGCAATACCACACATTGAAAGTGGAACGTTAGAAGCAGAAGCCCCCAACACGAGTAATACGTAACCGGATGCAAAAGCGAAATATGCGATAGAAAGTGAGCGATAAGCGCCTAAAAACTTATCTGCAATAAAGCCGCCCGCAATCGCGAAAAGTGGCCCGATCGCCGAAAAAGCACCAACGATCATCATCGTATCGGCTTCGTTGTAATTTAGATCCTCTAGAAAAAATCGAGTTAGACTTACTAATACACCGTAAAATGATAAGCCAAACATCATTTGGCAGAACATCATGGATTTATTGAGTTTATTCCACATAATTTTGTACTCACATTAGCGGAGAAAGGTAGGTATTGTTATTTCTATTAAATAGTAATGAAACGAAAGATTGAGTATTGAAATAATTGTCGCATAACGTGGAAATGCTGCACTATATTTTCTAATGCTTATATGGCTAAATGCTAATGTGTTGTTCTAGATCAATTTGAATAAAGCAGTGCTTAATTCTATTTTTGTTTAATTTTGTTGTATTTGTTACTGATTGGAGCTAATGGGGTTTTATAGGATTACGGCAAATAAAAAGAGGTCTTGCGAGAAAGGAAATTGCTGACGAAGTGCATCGCCAGCAATGATATAGCGGGCTTATTTGACTATTCGCATGGCGGTGCCATATGAATGACGGCCAAGCCACCTAAGGAAGTTTCACGGTATTTTTTGTTCATATCTTTACCAGTTTGATACATGGTTTCGATAACTTTATCTAATGAAATAAGGCATTTGCTCGTGCGCTTTAATGCCATACGTGAGGCATTAATGGCTTTCATTGCGCCCATGGCATTTCTTTCAATGCAAGGCACTTGAACCAAGCCGCCGATCGGGTCACAAGTCATTCCTAATGAATGCTCCATCGCAATTTCCGCGGCTATACAAATCTGCTCGTTACTGCCGCCTCTGAGCGCCGTTAAACCAGCGGCTGCCATGGATGAAGAAACCCCGACCTCTCCCTGACAACCCACTTCGGCGCCGGAAATTGACGCGTTAGTTTTATATAAGATGCCGATAGCGCCAGCGACTGCGAGAAAATCTTTCAGCTGTTTAATATCAAGCTCTTTGATGAAGCGATGGTAGTACATCAATACCGCCGGAATCACCCCTGCAGCGCCATTAGTTGGAGAAGTAACGACTTGTCCGCCAGCTGCATTTTCTTCGCTAACCGCAAAGGCAAAGAGGTTAATCCAATCCATGATCTCCATTGGATCATTCTCAACTGCAGCGTTGGCTTCGAGCTTTTTCAAAAGGTTTGGTGCACGACGAGTGACATTGAGACCACCTTCTAAAATCCCTTCCGTATCGAAACCACGTTGCATGCAGAGCGACATCACTTTCCAAATTTGTTCTGCTCTTTGGCTAATTTCTTCATCTGAGCGGAATGCCAGTTCGTTTTGTAGAATCATACCTCCCAAACTAAAACCGTTAGTCTCGGCTTTTTCCAGCATCTCATCCGCTGATATGAAAGGAAATGGTACCGCGACTTCATCTTGTTGTGTGCCGTTTTCTAGTTCGTCAGCGGTGGCGATGAACCCACCTCCGATGGAATAATAAATTTCAAACGCCACTTGGTCTCCTGCAGCGTCTAGTGCGGTAATCGTCATTCCGTTTTCATGCAGGGGAAGGTTGTCACTATGAAAGACGATGTCATGGTCGTAGCTAAACTCAATCTGGTGCGTACCAGCGAGCAGCAGCGTGTTGTTGTCTATAGTATTTTGTAGCGCACTTTTAGCGCTACTCATTTTGATGGTATCGGGTTTATTTCCCATCAAACCAAGGACAGTGGCTCGGTCTGTGTGGTGCCCTCTACCAGTGAGCGATAATGAGCCATAAAGGTCCACTTGCACCCGATGCACTTTCGCCATAGAGTCGCTAACTAGTTGATTGAAATGGAATCCGGCAAGCATAGGACCATTAGTGTGGGAGCTAGAAGGCCCGACACCAATCTTAAATATATCGAAAATCGACAGCATAATTGACTTCCTTTAGCAGTGAACCTTTATAAAGGTCTCTAGAACAGTGTTGTTAACTAGATGTTAAAGCCTGTAGGCCGGGAGTGAAAGAAGATTTTTGTAACACTGCCAACTAAGCGCGAGATTTTGAAATGAAGTTAGACAATGTGGTCATTGTTTTAGGTAAACGCCTCGTCAATAGCAGATTGACCGTTGAGGGGGTAACAAGAGTCGAAGCGTTATCTAATGTGATTGCGTCATTGCCGACAGAGCGAACGGCGATTATTTTTTGTGGTGGATTAACGCAAGGTCAACGCATTTCTGAAGCAGATGCAATGTACAGTTATTTTAAATCTCTAAATGCGGCCGCTGTGCATCCGTTTCCTGAACATCAAGTACTTTTAGAAAATCGTTCTTTGAATACGTTTCAGAACATGCGTTACGCTTCTCGCATTTTGTGTGATAGTGGTTTGTTCCAGTTATGGTCAGCGCGCCCGGTTGAGGTCACCTTGTTGTCGAATGACTACCACCTTGAGCGAATCATAGAAATCCAAACCTTGATGGATGAGCAGGGATTATTACGAGTACTAAAATCTGAGTGCGCCTCCATGGGCGTTACTCTCAACTTACCCCTGGATATCAACAAACATATCAGCGTACCATACCCACATAAAGGGCCTGTGGCGGCGGCATTTTTATTACTGGATAAACTCACGACTTACCGAGTTTATTTAGAAGGGGTCAAGCAGGGAGCATTTTTACGAGACTTATCGGTTGTCCGAAAGAAGCCGCTTATGATCGCGAGACATGCCATTCAGCAATTGCTCGCTTTACCACTCGATAAAGATAGTTTGCAACAGATTGAAGACATGAAAAAGGCCATCGAAATGACGGCCTTGGATGAATCTGTAGGAGCTGCGGAACAAGCGTTAAGGATCGTTCATCCGATATTAACTGCATTGAACCGCCGCTTGGATCCTGAGTCTATTCATTAAGTTCGCGTTTTGTGCGGACTGCGCTCAATGCGATCAAACAGTAGCACAGGAGTTCCATGCCTTCTTCCGAAATATTTTTAACATCACGGATGTAGTTCTCGTCCATCACTTGTTGCCAAAAACTGCCCATGCCATACAAGCGAGAGAAGACCAACAATAGCATCACGGCACCAATTAACAGTTTCATGTGGGGCACCGTTAAGATAGTCGCCATTTCGTTCATGGTACCTTTACCACCGTGGTAAGCTTTGGCGCAAGCCAGTGCGGTTACAGCTAGCGCAGGAAAAACCCAAGAACCATGACGAATCATGTCTGTCCAATAGTCTGTTTCACGAATAATGAGCACCGCGAAAAAGCCGGCAATCAAAATGGCCGCATGCTTTAGCTGAGGCTGTTGTTTAGATAGGCTAAAAAATGACCATGACGCAATCGCGAGCATCACAAGCTGGAGTGTTTCTGTTATGGAAAGCTCACCAAGGCTTGAACCCAACACGACATAATCAAGGCGAAGACTGAGGTTAACGAGAATACTGATAGCGACAATCATCAATGCGCTTAAACTCGATTTATAAATGATGCGCTTTGACTCTTCAGTAACAACGTTGCTTGGGGCTGACTCGGCTTCTTTTACTATTTGTGTTTTCATCTTGCTCACCTGTTCCAGAAAATGTGGAAGAAATGTGAATTAGTGTGATCTGTGTTTGGGATTTTATTGTCCAAGTGGAAAGTTATGTCAGAGGAATGTCAAGAATAGAACACTGTTCGATATAGTATCGATGTGCGGTAAAGTCAGAGGTATGTAAAAATGAAGTGAGAAAGTTTTGATAAATCAAATAAAAAAGGAGCCTAAAGGCTCCTAAGTGATAGAGGGAATCTGACGTGTCGACAAAAAAATTTAGTAGTCGCCACTCTCACTTTCTTTATGATTGTCGCGATAGTATTCCCATTGCTCGACACGATTATCGTCAGACAGCACGCAGTAAGTCACACGTTCGCCATTTTCCGAAACGGTATCCAACTCACCACCTTGCTGAACACAGTAAACGGCTGCAGGATTTGCGACGGAGGTATACTCAGTCGAGCGAGTGGCACCTTCGTAAGTTGAACAACCAGCCAGTACCAACGTTGCAGCCATAGCCATCATTAAATTTGTCTTTTTCATTCTTTATCTCCGCATGGGGTGGGCGAGTATTGTATTGATTATAGGCAACTTTCAGAGATTATTGTCTTATCGATGTTAAAAGTAAGAGGGACGTATAAGAATTTAGATATTCTCATCTTTTACTGGTTATCACGTCACACTTCTATTTGTTGCGGATTGTTACGAAGGTTAGAACCGTTGCGTTCAAACCAATGTATTGAACGCATTTGGACCGACAACGATGATTTAAAGCGTGAAGTTCGGTAATATGCGCGCAAAACATGACAGTGGTATTTTCGATGAGACACTTAAAATCGACCGTTCATCCGGACATTGAGCACTTGGACGACAAAATTATTTTCCAGCGCAATGCGGCACGCGCCATCGTACTAGATGGTGAAGATGTGTTGTTGCTCTATACAGAGCGTTACCATGACTACACTTTGCCAGGTGGTGGTATTGATGATGGTGAAGATGTGATTGCTGGACTAGTTCGTGAACTAGAAGAAGAAACCGGCGCGCAGAATATCCATGGTATTAAGCCTTTCGGGATCTTTGAGGAATTTCGTCCTTGGTACAAAGACGACGCTGACGTAATGCACATGGTGTCGTATTGCTATACATGTAAAATCGATCGTGAGTTAGGCGAAACGGCTTATGAAGACTATGAAGTTAAAAATGGAATGCGTCCAGTATGGATGAACATTCACGAAGCGATAGCGCACAATGAAAAGACCATGGCAGAAAGCCCGAAAAAAGGCATGAGCATCGAGCGCGAAACGTTTTTGCTTCAGTTGATTTCTAAAGAATTACTATAAATAACTTAGCTTGCCTCATAGTGACTTACCCACTCATTGTTCTGTTGATAGGTCAGCTTTTAAATCGATAAAAAAAGTCCGGACTCCCCCCCGGAACCCGGACTTATTCCAGACGCGCAAGCGAAGCGTCATCTTGATATTTTAAATTTGTTTCGAACTATGAAAACAATAGCTGTTTTACATTTAGTGTGTAAATAATTATTAGGTCCAACCATTGGTTTTCATGTTTTTTGCAAACGCAATGTGACGCATATCTACCCAATTGGCAAGCGCAATTTGGGTACCTTTTAATAAACCACTACTCTTTCTTATCTTTGAGATACCTTACCTCAACTTTTTTGCACACGTTTGCATAGAGATCACGAGTTTTCAAATTGGCCGAACACGATCTTGTAATTTTACGTTTTTCTGACATTGGATTTTGTCGTGATTTTTATCACAAATTGACCAACGGAGGTAGTGGACTAAAGTCGATCAGCGGTTGCGAAACCATCGGAGCATCTGAAGCAAATAAGAGTAAAGGTTGAAATGATGAGGATTGTAACTGACCGATATCTATCAACTTTTCCAGCGCGAAGAATCGACTAACGTATTGGCGAGTCTCTTTAGGTAGTGTGAGCTTCTGGAAGTCGTTACTGCCTGCTCGCTGAATAGCGCGTGCGACACGCCCTTCGCCTGCATTGTAGGCCGCTAATGTCAGCGCCATGTTTTGATCGAATTTGTTGTATAAAAACGTCAGATACTTGAGTGCTGCAACTGTGCTTGCTTCTGTATCAAAGCGATCGTCTTGTTTTGTATCTACAGTCAACCCGAATCGTTGAGCTGTTGCTGGTATCAGTTGCCAAAGTCCGGCGGCGTTGGCATGAGAAACGGCTTTGGGGTTGTAAGAGGATTCCAACATTGGCACTAAGGCTAGAGTCTTTGGTAAAGAGTGGCTTTGCAGTTGTTTGAAAATGTGATGAATCACCGGGCTGGATGAATCGAGACGCTTGGCAATTTGTGGCTTGTATGGCGCTAAAACTTGATATTGCGTTTGAATATCAGCTGAGCTTGGTTTCGCCTGGCAGGTGATTGAAAGGCAGGATAGTAAGGCGATAAAAATAAAAAGGCCTACAGTACTCAGCCGAGATGGCGACTGAATCTGTAGGCAAGACGAACATCGTTTAGAACGATTTATCTTCATAAGTGTGTTGCACAGGTTGTTTGAGTTGACTGACCAACTCATGGAACGCCGCAGAGCTGTGGCCATTGCTCTGATTGTATTGTTGGCACTGACTTACCAACGTTTCCAATAGCGCCCATTGTTTTCTAGCTTGCATACCTATTTGGGCAGGCAAAGCATTGAAAATTCGTTTTACGCTGGCGTCATTACACGCTAACCCCAGCTCTCGCATACACTGGCTTCTATCACTGGCTGAGCGGCTAAGTTTATTGAGTATTGGCATTTGTTTCTGAACATTATTGCTCAGTGCCTCACCATCAAACTTTAAGTACAACGTTTTTTGCTGTTGAAGCAAAGGGATAAGTTGTTGATAGAGCTTGATATCCTCAGGTATTGAGCGAATAAATTGTTGAATTCGCTGCGATACTGCGCTTGCCATGATCTCTTCCTAGTGTGTTATTACTCGTGACCTGTATGGAATTGCATGATCGCCTTTGATAGTGCTTTTGTATCTAGGCTAAGTTCGCCACGCGCTAATGCGTTACGTACTTGTTCTACTTTTTCCATATCAACATCAGGTAGTGATGCCATTTCAGCTTGAGCGCGATCTATCGCTACGGTATTCGCTTGAAATGCAGGCTCGTGTACTTTGCTCTGTTCGACGACGTCGACAGGCTGTTTGCTTGCTTGCTGTAATTTTGTTTGTGGGACATGACCGCCCGCGACTTTGTCGATTTTCATGCTGTGGTCCTCATCATCATGTTCTAAATTAAGTAGGCGGTTAGGATGTGATAAACATTAAATATTTTTTTTGTACTCGAAACTCAGCGTTACTGACGAGAGCCAAAATTAAAAAATGTTACTCTGAGTCCAAAATCAAAATTGAGTATGAACCTGGTTTAACCCGGTTACGACAGCTCTAATGACCTTGCCAGAACTTAGGTTTTCTACTTCAATTTGTTGCCCTTTCGCACCATCTTCTAAGGCGACTCCTTTCGTGCTGGCGCTAAATCCATTTTTGCTCGCAATCACTATGACTTCATTGCCTTTTTCGATTAAAGGTGGAGCAGATAAATTGGATGGGTTGACCACTTGCCCTGCACGTAAACGGCGAGAGGTTTCTAAGCCTATTGCTTGTCCTGGGCGAGTATAAAAATCGTCTTGTCGCGAGATGGTGCGCGTTTCCAGTTTAACGTGCTTGGCAGTCACAACTTCATTTCGACCGACCGTGGTTGTGGCAACCAAGACAGGCAGTGTCAGAGAAGATTTTATCGTGACATTAATTCGCCAGGGTGAAGCGATGTCATCGCAACTTACTGAGCGCTTAAGGTTTCCAACTGGCAACGCTTGATTGTCGCGACCAGTGATGACCAGAGGCGATTCACACTCAGGTAGGTGATTCGCCGAGCCTGGTACCCACATGTCGAAATCCAGTTGGTATTCTCCCCACTGGTTAGAGTGAGCATTTTGGGCCACTTCTTGTTTGAAATGCTCTGCTACAACAGATTTTATCTCCTCAACGCTTAGGGTTCTGCCAGAGGTGTTGGCGAAAGTTTGTCCTGGTATTAGAGCAAGCAGAGTTAGCATTAATGTTGAGGAAGTAAGCACTTTCCCCTTGCTTTTAATGCTTTCCGTGAGCCGGAAGTTTGGCTTCCATCCTTGTTTGTAAATCATTGATATATATAGCTATTTTTTATGGCACGCATCTTGTTTGTATGTTGGCGTATTCGAGCCAACTGTAAGGAAGATGCATGGCGATCACATTTGAAAATGCTTTAGGTGTACATCCAGAGGCACTTAATTTTCGCGTTCAGCGTACCAAAGTCCTTGCCAGTAACCTAGCAAATGTTGACACCCCTGGGTATTTGGCGAAAGACCTAAGTTTCACCACCGTAATGAACCAGGTGGCTGCAGGCGGTGTGAACAAACCAGTGCCTAAGTTTCAGGTTCAGGCCCAATACTCGGTGCCTTACCAGAACAGCAAAGATGGCAACACTGTAGAACTGGGTGTTGAACAAGCGAAATTCACGCAAAACAACATGGACTTTCAAACTAGCCTGACGTTTCTCAACATGAAATTTAATGGCTTAACGAAAGCGATTGAGGGACGTTAATTATGTCATTCACTGATATTTACTCGATCACTGGATCCGCGATGACGGCACAAACTGTGCGTCTTAACACGGTCGCCAGTAACTTAGCTAACGCGGACGCGGTGTCTGCAAATCCAGATGACGCTTATAAAGCGCTGAAGCCCGTATTCGCGACTGTGTACCAAAAAGCGCAGCTGACAACGGAAAACGGGGTTTATCCCAATGCTGAAGTTCGCATTGTTGACGTTGTGAAAAATGCGGGAGAAGCCGAGAAACGCTTTGAGCCAAACAACCCGTTGGCCAATGGTGAAGGTTATGTGTATTACCCAGATATCGATGTCGTGGCTGAAATGGCAGACATGATGTCAGCGACACGTAGCTTCGAAACCAATGTTGAAGTGTTATCAAATGTGAAAAGTATGCAGCAAGGTCTGCTTAGATTAGGGCAGGGCAGTTAATGAGTCTCGCACAATATACACCTTTATCGTCTGATGCTCCTGTGAGCACTAAAGCAAAAGAGAACAATGGCATTGCACCAAATCCTAAAGATATGAACAGTGCTTCTTCATTAGAGAACGAATTCATTTCTTTGATGGTGGCGCAGATCCAAAACCAAGATCCACTTAACCCACTTGATGGCACGGAATACGTTGGTCAGTTGGCTCAATTCTCTCAAGTTCAAAGTACCGAGAATATGTCCAGGACAATGCAACAGAGCATGATTCTCCTCGACAACATGCAAGTGCTATCGACAGCGGGGCTCGTCGGACAAACCGTTTACGTCAACTCCAAAGAATTTGAGCTTGGTGAAGGCGTACAGAACGGAAAAATCGAACTCGCTCATAGCTCAAACCAAGTGACGTTAGTTGTGAAAGATGAGTTTGGTCAATCCACTAAAGTGCCATTAGGTGCTCACGGCAAAGGTGACGTCGACTTTTCAATTAATCCTGAAGAACTTGGTCTTAAACCAGGCAAATACTCAGTGGCAGTAGAAGTGCAAGAAGGGCAAGCAAGTCCAAATGTGCTGATGGCAGGCACTGTTGAGCAAGTGCGCATTCCTAATACCGGTGGCGCAGCATTAGTCAATGTCCATGGCGTTGGCAACGTTCCTTTCTATCAAATCACTCAGTTTGGTGCTTAACCAAATACGGAAATCAGAGGTCTATTTATGAGTTTTAACATCGCACTAAGTGGTCTGGACGCGACCAACACAGAGCTAAACACAATCAGTCACAACATTGCCAACGCATCAACGTATGGTTTTAAAGGTGGCCGCACAGAATTCTCCGCAGTATATAACGGCATGCAACCTGGTGGTGTAGAAGTCGCGTCAATTTCACAGAACTTCGACAAAGACGGCAGTATCTCAGGAACTGGCCGTGCGATGGACTTGGCGATCAACGGTGGCGGATTCTTTGTCACTAAAGACAATATGGGTCAAACGCTATACACGCGTTCAGGTGTATTCGCGACAGATAAAGATAACTTTGTTACCGCTAACAGTGGCGCAAAACTGCAAGGTTACAGTGTGGATAGCAACAACAACCTGATGACAGGCTCTGTGGGCAATATCCAAGTATCTACGTCATCACTGAATGCAAAAGCGACAGACGGTCTTGATTTTGTTGCAAACTTTGATGCAAGTGCGTCTGCCATTGATAAAACGGTAACGCCGTTTAATCCGGACGATCCAAACTCATTCAATTCGTCTTACACCACAAAAGTCTATGACTCGCTGGGTAACTCGCACACGGTAACCCAGTACTTCACTAAGACCGCTTCTAACTCTTGGGAAGTGAATGTTCAAGTGGATGGTGGCGCAACACCAGTGACAACGGTACCAGTAACGTTTGACAAAGACGGTTCGCTTTCTTCACCGACGGCTCCGTTTAATGTTTCATTCCCTGCGGCAGGCGCAAACGCGATGAGTGTCGACATTAACTTGAAAGGCAGCACGCAGTTTGGTGCTAAATTCGGCGTAAGTACTAACAGCCCGAACGGTTACACATCCGGTGAGCTTGCAGGTGTACGCGTTGAAGGTAATGGCATGGTTTACGCGACCTACACTAACGGCCAATCACAGCTGCAAGGTCAAGTTGTACTTGCAGACTTCGCCAACACACAAGGTTTAGCAAAAGTGAGTGGTACGGCATGGACTCAAAGCTTTAGCTCTGGTGCGCCAATCACGGGTGTCCCTGGTTCAGGTACGTTGGGTGATTTAACCCCAGGTGCGTTAGAAGGTTCTAACGTTGACCTAACCAGTGAGCTTGTGGCGCTAATGACCGCACAGCGTAACTACCAAGCAAACGCGAAAACCATCTCTACCAGCGACAAGCTAACTCAAGCTTTGTTTAACGCGGTGTAATGGGAGTTTTGCATGGATAGCTTGTTATTTACTGCAACGTCAGGTGCGAGTCGAGTTCTTAAGGCTCAGCACGTGCGTTCAAACAACTTATCAAACGCTGATACTGCTGGCTTTCGAGCGGATATGGAGCGCGTGCGCAGTGTAGAAATGCAAGGCCCAGGTTTTGATGGTCGCACTATGGTTGTGACCAACTCTGCCTCAACGCGTTTTGATTCTGGCGACATTATGAAAACGGGACGCCCGTTGGATGTCGCCATCATGGGTGAGGGTTATCTTGCTGTTGAAACTCCTGCGGGTAACGAAGCGTACACGCGAGCGGGCAATATCCAAGTCGACACTTTTGGTGCCATGACCATCAACGGTTTTCCTGTTCTTGGTGAAAATGGGCCTTTGGTTGTGCCTGATTATCAAAAGATTGAAATCAGCGAGCGTGGTCAAGTATCCGTGATTCCGCCAGGTGGTGGCGCAGAAATCGTCGCGGGAACGTTGAAGTTGGTTAAACCAGAAATGAACCAACTTCAAAAAGAGAGTGACAGCCTACTGCACAGTGTAGATGGCGTGCCATTCGCTGCCGATGAAACGGTGCAACTTTCTCCTGAGCACATTGAGGGCAGTAACGTATCTGCCATTGATGAGTTGATTAGCGTGATGTCGTTAACGCGTAACTTCGAGATGCAAGTTCGCATGATGAAAACGGCCGAGACGTTGGCACAAGCTGGTAATAAATTAATGGCGGCGAGATAAGTCTCGCCCCGCAAGGAGTAATAAAAAATGCATTCAGCATTATGGGTAAGTAAAACAGGCATGGCAGCGCAGGACACGAAGATGACTGCCATTTCTAACAACCTAGCGAACGTAAATACAGTTGGCTTTAAGCGTGACCGAGTTGTATTCGAAGACCTTTTCTACAGCATTCAGCGTCAACCTGGTGCTCAAGTAGATCAAGTTAACGAAGTGCCAAGTGGTATTCAGCTAGGTAGCGGTGTTCGCGTAGTCGGCACGCAAAAAGTGTTTACGCAAGGTAACACTCAAAATACAACACAAGAGTTGGACCTTGCCGTTATGGGACAGGGTTTCTTTCAAATCGAAAACTCGGATGGACAGATCATGTACACACGTAATGGTCAGTTCCATGTCAACTCTGAAGGCTTGATGGTTAATAGCCAAGGCTTGCCGTTAGAGCCACAAATTCAGATCCCAGATAATGCCTCTTCATTCTCTGTTGGTGTTGATGGCACGGTAACAACAACGACGGCGGACGATCCAACGCCACAGCAGCTTGGTCAAATCACACTTGCAAAATTCATTAACCCAGCAGGCTTAGAGGCCGTGGGTGGTAACTTGTTCCGTGAAACGGAAGCCAGCGGCCCGGCAGATGAACTGATTGCTGGTGAAGATGGCGCAGGCCTCATCAAGCAAGGTGCATTGGAAGGTTCAAACGTACAAGTAGTGGAAGAGATGGTCGACATGATCACGACTCAACGTGCGTATGAGATGAATGCGAAAGTGGTCTCTGCTGCAGATGACATGCTGAAGTTTGTTTCGCAATCAATGTAAGTATGAAATTGGTGATGATGAAGGAAAAAGCAATGAAATGGCTTTCTAAGAGTTGGGCAGTAGCCGCCGTGTTGCTGGTGGGATGTGCCGGCCGTCAGGAATTTATTCCGCCTGAGCCAAATGCCGAGGAATACGCACCACCAACGCTCGATTACACGTTGCCGGAAACTCAGTCTGGTAGCCTTTATCGTCACCAATACACGATGACCCTGTTTCAGGATCGTCGTGCTTACCGAGTTGGCGATGTGTTAACGGTTCAACTATCAGAAGAAACCTCATCGAGCAAAAAAGCGGGTACTAAGTTTGGCAAAAGCTCAGCGGTTAATTTCGCGGCGCCGACCATAGGAACGAAAACGTTCGATGAGCTAGGGGTTAGTGTCGATGGCAGCCGGAACTTTGATGGCAGCGCTTCAAGCTCACAGGGCAACAAGCTGCAAGGTGCTATCACCGTAACGGTACACGAGGTGTTACCTAATGGTGTGTTGCGTATCAGTGGCGAAAAATGGCTGCGCCTTAACCAGGGAGATGAGTTTATTCGTCTCACTGGCATTGTTCGTGTGGATGATATTAATCGCAGCAACCAAGTTTCTTCTCAACGAATTGCTGATGCACGAATTACCTACGCAGGTCGCGGAGCTCTGGCTGACAGCAACGCAGCCGGATGGCTAACTCAATTCTTCAACAGCCCATGGGTACCTTTCTAATGAAGACAATGCAATCTTTCTTAACGTCTTTCCTATTGGTGTTGACCTTGGGATTACCAACCACTTCACATGCTGAAGTGGAAATTCCGATCATGGACTTGGTCGATGTGCGCGGCATTCGAGAAAACCAATTGGTCGGTTATGGTTTGGTGGTTGGCTTAGCTGGCCAGGGTGACCGAAACCAAGTGAAATTTACTTCTCAATCTATCACCAACATGTTACGTCAGTTTGGGGTTCAAATTGATGACAGTATGAACCCTAAGCTACGAAATGTGGCTTCTGTGAGCGTGACAGCAACCGTTGATCCAATGGCGGGCCCTGGACAAACTTTGGACGTGGTCGTGTCTTCAATTGGTGACGCGAAAAGCCTCCGTGGCGGTACGCTATTGTTGACGCCTTTACGCGGTATTGATGGTGAAGTGTATGCCATTGCACAAGGAAACGTCGTGGTGGGCGGTTTATCAGCAGAAGGGCGAAGTGGCTCCAAAGTCGAAGTTAATACGCCAACGGCAGGTCGCGTCCCGAATGGTGCGACGTTAGAGAGAGAAATCAAAACTGATTTCAACCAGCGTGATGAAGTCACCTTAAACCTGCGTAAACCAAGCTTCACGACGGCAAAAAATATCGCGCGTGAAATTAACAATACTTTTGGGCCTAACGTTGCTGTTGCGATCAATAAAGCGCGCATTGATATGCGTGCACCAAAAGATACCCAACAGCGCGTAGTGATGATGTCGATGCTTGAAGAAATGAGCGTCGTGGAAGGCCGCAAGCCGGCTCGAATTGTCTTTAACTCTCGTACGGGAACGGTCGTGATCGGTAAGAGTGTCAAAGTGAGTGAGGCGGCAGTGAGCCACGGCAACTTAACCGTGCGAATTTCTGAATCACAACAAGTCAGTCAGCCAAATGCGTTTGCAAATGGCGATACGAAAGTCGTTAACCAAACGGATCTTGATGTGAACGAAGATTTAGCTCAAATGGTGATTTGGCCTCCAGGCACGGAGCTCAACACTATTGTGACTGCGGTAAACAGCTTAGGTGCCACACCTACTGACTTAATGTCTATCCTACAAGCACTGAGCGAAGCGGGTGCATTGAACGCTGAATTGGTCGTGATTTAAGGAGTTAAGGATGAAACTAGACAGTACCAATGAACAAACTCAACTGAATTCGATGCTGTATCACGACAACAGCGCACTTGCCAACATCAAGCAGAGTCGAGATCAGGAAGGCGCGCTTGAAGTCGTGGCGGGTCAATTTGAGGCGATGTTTTTACAAATGGTGCTGCGTCAAATGCGCAGCAGCAGCGATGTTCTAGCGGATAAAGACAGCCCGTTTGCAAGCCAGCAGCAAGGTGTTTTCCGCGATATGTACGATGGGCAACTGGCAATGGAACTGGCAAAAAAGCAGAGCTCAGGCATTGCCAATATGCTCATCCAGCAACTTAGCCCCTCTATGCGCGAAGTCGCCTTTGACGCTGCGCGTAACATCTCATCTGCAAACGATGGTAAAGGTGCGAATTCTGAATCTATCTCACAGCTTGATGCTAACGAGATTGAGGGGAACTCAAGCTTATTTAATACCGCCTCTCAAGCCGTCGCCTCTGTAAAACAGGTGCTCGGTGAGGCCGGTATGACTACCGCGTTTTCTCAGCCGTTGATCAGGAAAATGGAGCTGTAAATGAACCTAGTTAATATTGCCCTTTCAGGTTTAGGCGCGAACCGCGTGGCCTTAGACGTAACGGCACAAAACGTGGCGAACGTGAATACTGTGGGCTACAGCCGTCAACAAGCGTTGATGGCATCAGTTGATGACGGAAAAGCCAACCGCTTAAGCCCTGGTTTAGGGGTAGAGGTCACCAGCATTCGCCGCGTTACAGACCAATTTCTGATTAAGCAAACGTGGTCCACTAACAGTATGGCGGCGTACGCTTCTGGCTACACCAGCAACATGAGCCAATTGGAAAATACGCTAGGGGCCGATGGCTTCAGTATTTCTGCTGGTTTGGACTCTCTAAACGCTGCGCTTAACGATGCTACGGTTAAGCCTGAGTCGATCCCTTACCGTCAACAAATCATCAACGAATCTGAAGCGTTGGCGCGCCGCTTTAATACGTTGACCGAGTCTTTGCACAACCAACATAAAGATATGAGCGATCAGCGTAATGCGGCACTCAACCACGCGAATAGCCTCATGGAAAACATCGCGAAGGTAAACAAGCAGCTGGTTGAAATGCAAGGAACAGGCGGCAACCCATCGCAACTTATGGATGAACGAGATAAATTGATCGGCGAGTTATCTCAAACCATCGAAATCAGAACAACAGAACAGCCTGACGGCAGTGTTCAGGTAACGTTGACCTCTGGTCAGCCACTTGTGATGGGCACGGACCATGGCAAACTCGCAGCCGTTCCAGACCCTAGTGACCCTTACGTAGCAGACTTACACGTAACATTCTCAAGCCAAAGTTTTGCGATTGGTGACTCTCTTGGTGGCAAATTAGGTGCGATTAACGATTATCAAACCGATGTATTAAAACCAAACCAATTGGCTTTGAATGACATGGCGAAAGCGTTAGCGGATGAATACAACGCTGTGCTCGCTACTGGACAAGATTTAAATGGTAACCCAGGTAAACCATTGTTCAGTTACGACCCTGCCAACCCAGCGGCAAGTTTGGATATCACTGAGTTAACTCCAGGTGAGCTTGCTTTTTCAAGTGATGGTACGCCAGGTAATGCGGATGTATTGCAGTCGTTGATTAATTTAAGCAACAAGCCTGTTTCTGTGACTGGCTATGGCTTTGTGAGCTTGAATGACGCATTCAGTTCTATGGTGGGTCAAACCGCGATTAAAGCACGCCAAGCAGACGCTGATTACCAAGCTAAGTTAGCCATGAACAAGCAAGCACATGCGGCTCGTGACAATGTGAGTGCCGTTAACAGTGATGAAGAAGCGGCTAACTTAATGACGTTTGCTAATGCACACAATGCCAACATGAAAGTGATCAGCACAGCGAATCAGCTGTTCGATTCTGTATTGCAGTTATTCTAAAGGAAACCCAGATGCGAATCAGTGACAATCAATTTAGCCAAATGATGCTGCAAAGCCTGCAAGGTAACAATGCAGGTCTGGGGCACGTGCTACAACAAATGACGACAGGTGAGCGTCTAACTAAACTATCTGACGATCCAATGGCATCGATTAAGCTGCTTAATTTGGATCGTGAAAACAGCGCCATCGCCCAATATCAAAACAATATCGCAAACGTCAAAACCACGCTTTCGAGTCAAGAAACACATTTAGACTCAGTGAAAGAGAGCCTAATGAGCATGCGTGATATTGCATTATGGGGCGCGAATGGCTCACTGACTGATCAAGACCGTACCGGTATGATCACGGAGCTAAAGAGCTATCGTGATTCAATTGAGTCGTCTTTCAATGCTCAGGATGAAGAAGGACATTACCTATTTTCAGGCACCAAAACTGACACCCCTGCTATAAACAGTGCAAGCGGTAGTTATGTCATCGAGGGCAACAGCGATAAACGTGTCGTGACGATTGCGAAAGGCGTAACGATGGATTCCAACATGACGGCAAAGGACATTTTGGACCTTGGTGGCGGCAAAAACGTACTGGATCAAATTAATAATCTAATTACAGAATTTGAGAACCCGAGTCCGAATTTCCAAGCTGAAGTGGACGCAAGCCTGAGTGCCATTGATGATACGTTGGCAAGCGTACTTGGCACGATGACGGAGATTGGTGGCCGACACAATAACCTAGATTTGGTTGGCGGTGCCCATGGTGAGAATAAACTGTTCGTCGATAAAGTATCAGGTGACCTCTCAGCTCTGGATTACGGTGAAGCATCGGTACGCTTGAGCAATTACATGGCGGCTTTGCAAGCAACGCAAGCGAGCTATGTAAAGATCAATGATCTATCGTTGTTTGACCGTCTATAAGGTTAGGAAGTTCTTTTATGGTAATGAGTACAGTAGAGGTCAGACCCCATAGCATACGCTTGGGTGGGCAAGAACAAGCCTCTATCATGCCGACCCGTTCTGCAGACTCAAGTACTGCAATTAAACCGCGCCCGGCGCAAGTTCAGGCTGACACTGCGTCAGCCTACTCTGTCTCTGGGATTCAACTGACCCAGGGTCAGCAGCAAGCGACGGCAGTGCAGATCGCATCGAAATCGTTGCAGGTGATTGGCAAAGAGCTGACTCAAATTAAACGTGGTTTGACGCAAGCGGTGAATCAAGGCGTGCAAAATGTGCCTGGCTTGCAGGATACATTGGTTCGTTCTAAAGCCACCATTCAGAACGTTGTGGAGCATGCTCGTTTCGACGGCCAGAAAGTGCTCAACAACGAACTGCATTTAAAGCTAGATAAAGCAGACATTCGTCGCTTTTCTATTCCTGGCTTGAACGTGCATCGCTTAAGTGACAAGGCTGAGCAAATTCGTTTGGATTTCCCTCAGGGTCAAGCGGTAATGATTCAGTTCGATGGACAAGCCGATGGTGCTCGAACTGTCAAAATGCTTGACCGAAGCTTGATTGCTTTAGGGATGCGTGCCTCATTAGCTGACGATGGCAGCATTTTATTTGAAGCCAGAGACAACGCTTATCAGCAAATGCAGCAGAAAGTGATGGTCACGGGCGAAGGGCACCGTTTTCCTGCGGGCCAGCCGAACGTTCTAAATCTAAAGTCAGAGCCAGATGGTATTGCAGAACTTGGGTTTGATTTGGCGTCACGCGATGGTATGAAACAGACGATTGCCAAAGTGAACCAGCACCTAAGACAAGTGCAAACGAGCTTGCAGGAAGCGAAAGCATTTCATGGAGAGTTGAATACTCAAATGCGCTCAATTCAAAATAAAACCGCGCAGCTTTCTGTGGATGATGTGAATGCAAAACTGGATGGTTTTGTGCAGAAGTCTGGTGAGTTTACCTCGACTTTTCAAGCGTTGAATGCACAAGCAAACGTGCGTCGTCATACGGTTGTTGCGTTGCTAAAATAACGAACACTCCAATGATTCCTGGCTTTGCATCGCTATCGCCCCCCAATAACGAGAACGGTGCATTGTCGGGAATCTCTCTTTAATTCGTTTATGGTTCGAGTGCTTTTGCCACCGAGCGATTCAATTTCTGGAATAACCACCCAAGCGCGATTAAAGATGCTCCTAAACCTAAGAAGCTGATTGCTCTCCAGAACCCATCCAGAGAACTAACATCCCATAAGAATACTTTGAGTGCGACAAAAGCTAAAACCACTAGACCCACGCGCTGCATCATCAACCCTCTGTGTGTCACACCGCGCCAAGTAAGCAATCCACCCACGAGCAAACCTGCTACTGAATAACTGAACAGTTCTGCCATGCTGGTCGGTTGGTACAACATCATGGATGTGGTTTGCCAGAATTGACGGATAGACATACCTAACCAAATAGCAGCATGTGCAAAGCCTAGGCTAGCAACCGCAAATCGATGAACCTGTAACGTATTCCAGCCTCTAAAGGTTGCGATAAGTAGGATGCAAGCTGGCAGCAACCAGCCGACGCTTAGCATATTAATGACGGGAAGAGCTTGGGCTGAGACGTTGTCAGTCACCAATGGCGACTCTGCCGTATTAAGCAAAATTATCAGCAATGCGAAGGCACACCAAAGCAGGTAGCTGTAGGCTTCATAGATGCGGCTTAAGCGTTGTGCAAATTGGCTACGGTAGCTGTACACCAAACCCATAACCAACGCTTGGTTAGCAAAAACGATGGCGCTTGTGAAATCAAGGTGTCCCAAATAGCCGTACTGCCCAGTTAACCAGTAGTTGGTTTGGGTGAATAGCGCCATTAAGAATACATGCAAAAATGCGCCTTCAAACCAGTTGGTCAGTTCGAGGTCCGCTTGCTTTAGCGTGGCTCGAGCATAGAGCAGGATGATGAGAGACGGTAGGTAACTCACAATAACCCAAGCCCAATGTCCTGCTTCTACGGGTTGCCATTCAGGGATGAAGGGTAAAAGTGTGAGGCGGATGACCAGTATCCCCATCGCCACTTTAATCGCCCAACTTGCGGGGCGAAATAACCCTGATTGCGTCTGTAGCGCCATTACCGCAACTTGTATCGAGATTGCTGTCGTCAACCAGGTATCGCTTAACCAAACAAAGGCGACGCCTACGATTAAAGCGTGCATGACGGCAGAACATTCCAATGCTAGCGAATGTAAGCGCTGACCAAGTACAACGTAATAAACGGTCACCAATGCGCAGAATGCAGTCCAGTGCCACAGGTAGCCTTGCATAAATTCGTCGACATAAAACAGCGTAATCAAACTCATTGCAGGAGCCAGTACTAACAGAAGTACGCCGCTAAGTTGCGATCGGTCACTGAGTGACTGGCAATAAGTTCGACAGCAGATCAGTGCAATACTGGTGGCCAATGCGAGTAAGATACTGGCACCATGTTCTGGCATATACAAAGCGTCAAACGCGACAGTGAGGACAACAAGTGCGGTCGCAGAGACCAATATGGAAGGCAAAAATACGCGCAATGACCAACCTGTGCGAACCGCTGGGAGCCATACTGTCGCAACGAGCAGCGCATAACAGTACACCATTTGCAGTGTGTCCAATTCTGGCATTCTGGTGACAGCCGAAAAGGTCAATAACGCAATCGCGAGAGAGGTAGCGGTCGGCGGATTTGTCCACTTATTCTGGCAGTGATGATAACGAGGATTGAGTGTCCAACCCAGTCTTGGAACTGCGAAAATAAGATAAAGAGTAATGGAGAGATAAATAGCCAGCCAAGAAAAAAGTGTCTCAAGCGGCATGCTTTCAATGAGCAACAGCATCCAAACAACATGTGGAAGCGCGATGCTTGGAGAAATCCATGCACTACGTACTTTTTGCATTAGCAATGTTGCCGCGACCGAGATCGCGCTGATATACCCAGCCAGTAAGAAGTAATTAGGCTCGCTTCCACCAATCCATAACGGTGCGGTGTATCCACCAATCAGACCAAGCACCGCCATCAACGGCCCTTGCTGTAAAGATAGAGCCAAGCTGCAAAATGCGGCAGCGGCTAAGATGATAAGCGAGACACTAGGTGTCAGCATTTGATAAACAACAAACGCAAAGATAACCGTGCAGTAAATGCCAGTTAGCCCGGTTCCGGTAACGGCGGCAGGCACATAAGTAAAGCCTTGGGCTCGTGTTGCTCGTTGAGGATTTTGTTGTTCTTTGCGGTGGAACCATTCGCCAACAAGCACCATAAGTAACGAGAGTACAAACGCAAAGGACACACGCATAAGTGGCGAAAACTCAATGTGACTACCAATAACCTGTACGAGATACCCCCCACCAATTAGCATTGCCAGCGCGCCCACCCAAACCAACCAGTTTTCTTGAATGTTGCTAAACAGACTCTGCACTCTACTTGGCAATATAGACTCTTGTTCTTGACTAAAAACGTCCAGTTGAACTTCGCTTGTCTGGTATTGAGCTTGATGTGTTGCGTTTGGATAAGATGCTCGGTCGGTAATCGGGTCATGCTCCTTAGAGGATGAGGAGTTTGCCTCTTTTGTTACCTCTTCAACACTGGATTGTTGGCACGTTGGTTGGTTCGAGTCCTTATTTAGACTGACTCGCAGTGATGTTACCTCTTCACGAAGTTTGGTTAGCTCTTTTTCTAAAAGTGCTGCTCGGTTGGCGGCTTTCACTCCGATGAGGATGGCGAGCAATGCCATGAATAGTGCTAGTATTACGTACAATCCATTTCTCCTTGCGTACGTCGCGTGACACACGATTCTTAACTTTGAGCACGTACGCTAAAGCTTAGTCCAAGCGCTTTGCCTTAGCTTCATATAGTGCTAGGTTCCGCGCTTTCTTTAAGAATCATTCTACATAATGAAACTCAATGCGTAATGATGAATTCGACGAAGCGACATACTTGTATGTCACTTTAAGACCTGATGAACAGAAATGAGTCGTTAAGTCATTGGGGGTCAACTATATTCATAATTCTGATGCGATACCCAAGTGACCTCAAAAATGTGCATTTCAGAGGCATGCTGTCGAAGAGTCGAAGGTAAGCCGTTTAGTCTGCATGCTAAGTCATGCTTATTGAACCGCACGCCCGAGGTTATTTGGGTATAGCGCATTCACGCGAAAAAAGACAAAACAGGTAAATTATTAATGCAAGTGGGTAATGAAGCGCTGGTTCTATCAGCGGTTGGGGTCATTGGTTTAGGTTGTCAGTGGTTGGCATGGCGATTGCGCTTACCAGCGATTTTATTTTTGCTGCTAGCTGGGTTGATTGTCGGGCCATTTATGCAGTGGTTAAATCCAGATGAGATTTTAGGGAATTTGCTCTTTCCGTTGGTTTCATTGGCGGTTGCGGTGATTCTTTTCGAAGGCAGCTTGACCCTAAACTTTAAAGAAATTCGCGGGGTGAGTGGCTCAGTCTGGAGTATCGTTTCCATCGGGGCCATCATTTCGTGGGCAGCAACCAGTATTGCGACGCACTATTTCCTCGGTTTTACTTGGGAGCTCGCCATGTTGTTCGGCAGCTTAACCGTGGTAACAGGTCCGACGGTGATCGTGCCACTTCTTCGGACGGTAAGGCCTAACAGTACGCTTGCTAATATTTTGCGTTGGGAGGGGATCTTGATTGATCCACTCGGTGCGCTTTTTGTTGTGATGGTTTATGAGTTCATCGTATCGCACAGCGCGATAAATAGCGTCGAAGTGTTCGGGACGCTCATTGCCGTGGGCGTCATTCTTGGTGCGGCCTCTGGCGCAGCAGTCGCAACGATTATGCGCCGTGCGTGGCTACCGGAATACTTGCAGCCATTTGCAGTTTTGATGATCGTGCTCGGCGTATTTTCCGTCTCCAACCATATTGAGTCTGAAGCCGGATTACTCACGGTTACTGTAATGGGTATGTGGCTTGCCAACGCAAAGGGAATCAATATTCAACAAATTCTGCACTTTAAAGAGCACTTGACCATATTGCTGATCACCGGCCTATTTATTTTCCTTGCTGCACGCATCAGCTTGGATGATTTTGCTGCGCTGGGTAGTGGCGCGTTATTGCTGTTTGTATTTATGCAGTTGGTGTCGCGCCCGTTGTCGATTTTCCTCTCAACCATCCGCAGTAACTTGAGACTTAAAGATAAACTGTTTCTGTCTTGGGTTGCACCGCGCGGTATTGTCGCTGCTTCTATTTCGTCTCTTTTTGCGATCAAATTGACCGAATACGGTATTGATGAAGCGATTTTACTGGTTCCTATGACCTTCATGGTGATCATCGGAACGGTTGTTTTACAAAGTGCAACGGCACGTCCTGTCGCATTGATGTTGGGCGTCGCGGAGCCAGCGCCACGCGGCTTCTTGTTGATTGGTGCTAACCGAGTAGCCAGAGAAATTGGTCAAGCGTTGGCACGTTATGACCGCCGCATATTGATGACCGATTCTAACTGGGAGTACATCAGTCAAGTTCGTATGTTGGGGCTGGATTACTACTACGGAAATCCGATTTCTAGTCACGCAGATGACAATTTGAACCTGATAGGGGTGGGACAAGTCGTTGCATTAACACCTGACCAGCATTTCAACATTATGGCTTGCATGCAATTTGTCGACGAGTTTGGTGAAGATAGAGTTCACTGCTTGCAAAAAGTGAAAACCAACGGCAATGGTAGCGAGAAGCACTCCGTGGCTCAGGAGTACCACGGTAAATTGCTGATGGGCGGTAACGTAAGCTATACCCAGCTGGCCAGTTTGTTGAGCCGCGGTGCAGAGATAAAACACACGAAATTGAGCGACAACTTTACGTATCAAGACTATTTAGCGCATCACAAAGGGAACTCGGTAGTGCCGTTGTTCCACGTTGAAGAAAAAGGGAAAATTCAATTCTGTGATGATCCTGAGCAGTTTGCTCCAACCACCACAAGCACCGTTGTGTCTCTGATTCTGTCAGAAAGCGCAAAGTAAATTAGAGAAGTATGCGGCCCATTTTTATCGTGGTGTCTCGCACGCTGATTACTTCAACTTGGAGAAACACTCGCCTGCTTGTTTAAAACAGAAGGCGAGTTTCTCTTTCTATAATGTCAGAGTAAGTCGTGATTCATTACTGGTTTCGGAAAAGTAATCTCGTGAATTCAGAAAATTCGCATTGACGTTACTGATAAGGATCGCAATACTGCGCGACTGTTTTACTTTAGGGTGACATTATGGCTCCGCAAACTAACCGAAAAGATTTACATCTAGACGCTGTTTTACATCATGACATGAGCATGAAGCATAAAACGGCGGGCTTTGAGTCTGTCGAGTTTGAACACTGCGCGCTGCCAGAATGTGACTTTCAGGCGATCGACCTGTCGACAGAGTTTCTTGGCCACCGATTGGCGCTGCCGTTTTTGATTAGCTCAATGACAGGTGGAGCAAAAGACGCAGAAGTGATCAATTGTCGTTTGGCTGAAGCTGCCAGTGAATTAGGCATTGCGATGGGCGTGGGTTCGCAGCGTATTAGCTTAGAAGAGCGCCAACACGCAGGTCTAGGCAAAACCATTCGTGATTTAGCCAAAGATGTGCCGCTTTATTCCAACCTTGGAGCCGCTCAATTGCGCGACAAAGGTAAACTTGATAATGCGCAGCGTGCGGTTGAATCCATTCAAGCGGATGCGTTGTTTGTACACGTAAACCCAATGCAGGAAGCGTTTCAGAAAAATGGCGACCATAATTGGATTGGGGTCTTACACGCTATCGAGCAGCTTAAATCTCGCGTGAATGTTCCGATCATTATTAAAGAAGTCGGTTTTGGTATTAGTGGTCACGTTGCGCAGCGATTGGTTGACGCCGGTGTGGATGCCATTGACGTAGCGGGCGCGGGTGGCACAAGTTGGAGCGCGGTTGAAGGCTATTGCCAAGATAACCCGAAAATGCAGCGTGCAGCCGAACTTTTCCGCGATTGGGGCATCCCAACGGCAAAATGTTTGACTCAAATACGAGCACAGCATCCTACATTACCTTTGATCGCCTCAGGTGGTGTGCATAACGGACTTGAAGCGGCGAAAGCCATACATTTGGGCGCCAATCTCGTTGGGCAAGCGGGCGCAGTCTTGAAAGCGGCTACCATAAGCACTCAAGCGGTGGTCGAGCACTTTGAGCAAATGGCGTTAGAGTTACGTTTATCATGTTTTGGTACGGGGTCTTCTAAGATCAGCGCATTAACGCAAGCGCGCTGCCTATAGGTGTTTATGGTGTCATTTACGCAGCTTGGCTCAATAATTTTTCGGTGTCTTAACACGTAGACTGATAATTTCGTTATAGTTGATACAAAAGTCACTTCAACAAGTGACTGCTTAGTTCAGACAGTTGAATGGGCATTTGTTGAAGCGATTGAGTTTTATTTTAATATTGTTTGCAACTGGAACCTTAAATTTATGAAAAAACTAGTCATGCTGATGTTGGCGGCTTCTGCTTTAACCGCTTGTAGTGATGAAGTGGGCACTGAAGGCTGGTGTAACGACATGCGCGATAAGCCAAAAACAGAATGGACAGCAGACAACGCAGTAGACTTTGCGAAGCACTGTGTTCTTCAAGATGGTGTGGGCAGCGAGCAATGGTGTGAGAACTTGAAAGATAAGCCAAAAGGTGACTGGAGTGCAAACGAAGCTACCAGCTTTACTAAGCACTGCATTTTCTAAGCACTACACTTTCTCAACACGGCGTCTCTCATTATGAGCGATGACTGTGTTAGGCAAAATATTAAGAAAACACCAAGCGTCTTGCTTGGTGTTTTTGTATCGACAATAGCTTGGGCTCTCACGTGCTGAACACACCTATCTTTCCTCTGAGTAGAGTGTTTTACATTTTCGTTTCATTTTTGAAAACCTGTATTACCTGCCTTTAATTTTTCGCATTGCAGTGGCATGGTGTCGGTGTATTCGTCTAATTCAATTAGATTCATAACAAAAAGGGACTCAAATGGAAGTACTCAAAGGCTCATGTCTGTGTGGTAAGGTGAAATTGGAAGTGGCAGATGAATTCAAGTACATGGGAAATTGCCATTGCTCGGAATGTCGAAAATTTACTGGCTCTGACTATTCATCTGCGGGCGGTATTGCTCTAGATAAGTTGCTTATTATCCAAGGAAAAGAGGATATTCAAACTTATCAGAAAAGCGAAAATACCATGTTATGTTTTTGTCGCCATTGCGGGTCGAGCCTGTATTCGAAAAAGAACAATGGGATTGTCAATATTCGCCTAGGTGTCTTGGATGATGCTCCATCCCACAAGCCAAATTTCCATATTTTTGTCGCGTCCAAAGCGCCGTGGCTTGAGATATCGGATAACCTGACTCAGTTTGAGGCCGGGCCCAAATAGAGTAGTAGCGGAAGAGAATTATTTAGTAACAGAGGGCGTTGCAATAAGTCTGCAACGCCCTCTGCGCTTTTATTTTTGAAATTAGAACAGAGATGATTATTTGGCGTCTTGCAGCTCTTCTAAGCCACCTGCATTGTGCAGATTCGTGAACCCTTGTGATTGCAAATGTTGATACGCTTTACCAGAGCGGTTACCACTGCGGCAGTACAATACGATCGCTTGATCTTTATCGACGTCTTGGAAATGTTTATCAAGCTCAGATAAAGGGAAATTGACCGCATTGTCTAAATGCCCCTCAGAGAACTCTTGCGGCGTGCGTACATCGACAATCATTGCGCCTTTCTCAATCAGTTGCCACCCTTGTTCAGCACGCTCAGAAGCCGCCACGTTGGGAGAAAGCAAGCCAACGCACAATGTTGCAAGAAACAGAGATACGACCTTTTTCATTGTTTGATTATCCTTTTTAAGAGTATGTAACCACTCTAGATTTGATTGAACACATTTTCCATAATAAAGATGGTTTTAAGTGGTCGTAAATGTCAAAAGTTTCGATAGAAGATTTTATTCAATTCAATAAAAAATTTTTATGAAATCCACCTCTTGAACTCCAATTTTTCGACCTTATTATTCTCATCGAAAGCGAGCGGTCGACTCGCAAATCCATCTTGATGTTTATTCTGTCTTTTATTTTTGGTTCCAAGTAGGAGGCACTTAAAAATGAAAATTCGTCCTTTAAATGACAAGCTAATTGTTGAAAGACAAGAGGTGGAAAATAAATCTGAAGGGGGAATCGTTTTAACTTCTCAGTCGGTGAAAAAATCAAACCGCGGGAAAGTCATTGCTGTTGGTTTAGGTAAACGCCTTGAAAATGGCGAACGCGCTGCGATGGAAGTCAAAGTGGGCGACCAAATCATTTTCAATGACGGTTACGGCGTGAAAACCGAGAAAATTGACGGCGCAGAATACTTGATTCTGTCCGAATCTGATGTGTTAGCAATCGTTGAGTAATTATTTTTGTAGTAGTTTTTTGAGGAGATAATTATGGCTGCAAAAGACGTATTATTTGCTAATGACGCACGTCAAAAAATGCTGAAAGGTGTGAACTTACTGGCGGACGCAGTAAAAGTGACACTAGGCCCTAAAGGCCGCAACGTTGTGCTTGATAAATCTTACGGCGCGCCAACGATCACTAAAGATGGCGTGTCTGTAGCGAAAGAAATCGAACTGAAAGACAAGTTCGAAAACATGGGCGCACAAATGGTGAAACAAGTGGCGTCCAAAGCGAATGATGAAGCGGGTGACGGTACAACGACCGCTACTGTACTGGCGCAATCTTTCATCAATGAAGGTCTTAAAGCGGTAGCTTCTGGCATGAACCCAATGGACCTAAAACGTGGTATCGACAAAGCTACTGAAGCGGCGGTTGAGAAACTACGTGAAATGTCTAAGCCATGCAGCGACAAAGAATCCATCACCCAAGTGGGTAGCATTTCTGCAAACAGCGATCGCGCGATCGGTGAAATCATTGCAGAAGCGATGGAAAAAGTGGGTCGCAATGGCGTGATTACGGTAGAAGAAGGCCAAGGTCTAGACAACGAATTGTCTGTGGTTGAAGGTATGCAATTCGACCGCGGTTACTTGTCGCCATACTTCATCACTAACCAAGAAAATGGCAGCGTAGAGCTAGACAACCCTTACATCCTATTGGTGGACAAAAAAGTCAGCAGCATCCGCGAGCTATTGCCAGTGTTAGAAGAAGTGGCGAAATCTTCTCGCTCGCTATTGATTATTGCTGAAGACATCGAAGGTGAAGCGCTAGCGACATTGGTTGTGAACAACATGCGCGGCATCGTGCGTGCGACGGCGGTGAAAGCACCTGGTTTTGGTGACAACCGTAAAGCGATGATGGAAGACATTGCGGTACTAACCGCAGGTACGGTCATCTCTGAAGAAATCGGCCTAGAACTCGAAAAAGCAACGCTAGAGCAACTAGGTAGCGCGAAGAAAGTGACCATCACCAAAGACACAACAACTATTGTGGGTGGCGCAGCAGAAGCAAGCGCGATTGCTGATCGTGTGGCTTCGATTGAAAAACAAATCGAAACAACCACTTCTCAATACGACAAAGACAAGCTTCAACAACGTGTTGCGAAGCTTTCTGGCGGCGTAGCGGTGATCAAGATCGGCGCTGCAACTGAAGTTGAGATGAAAGAGAAGAAAGACCGCGTGGACGATGCGCTACACGCTACTCGCGCAGCGGTTGAAGAAGGTATTGTTGCTGGTGGTGGTGTTGCCCTAACTAAGATCGCGAAAGAATTGGCGGATCTAAAAGGTGACAACGATGACCAAAACGTGGGTATCCGAGTTGCGCTACGTGCGATGGAAGAGCCTCTTCGTCAAATCGCAACTAACGCAGGTGACGAAGCTTCAGTCGTAGCGAATGCTGTCAAAGCGGGTGATGCCGATTACGGTTACAACGCTGCAACAGGTGAATACGGCAGCATGATCGAAATGGGTATCTTGGACCCTGCGAAAGTAACACGTTCAGCGCTTCAATTCGCGGCGTCTGTTGCTGGCTTGATGATCACGACTGAAGCGATGATCACCAACCACGTTGAAGACAAAGAACTTGATATCTAACGTTATCAATCGTTAGTGATTAAGTAGGCGTTAAAACAACAATAACATTGCAAAACCTAAGCGGGCTCGCTTGAGCCCGCGAATCAGTCATTTGAGGTAAGTGTTATGACCCGTTTACCCGCGTTTTCTTTCTCAATATCTGAGCCGAGCGGTAATGAAGCTTCGTCAACGTGGCCGACGGCTATTCACTTCCCCCTCGTTCCAGCTGGGCCAGAGTTTTCGATCGAAAATGCTCTGCCTAAACGTCCGACAGTGACAATATTCACTATCGATTTGTCTCAGTTATTTAAAGGGGACGCACGGGTCATTCATTAACTGCATCGAAACAGCCAGCGTAAGTTGGCTGTTTTTTTTCATTTCTGGGTGTAGGTCAAATTATTGATAATGTGAATCGTTTTCGTTTGATTGTCGCTACTTGTTCAATGTGTTAGCTTAAATTGGGACTGTTCCCAAGTAAGGTAATAAAATAATGAATAAGAAAATACTGCTTCCCTTAATGTTAGGGATTTCCGCTACTGCCGCTGCTTCTGATAACAAGGTTGTAGAAAGTGTCTTGATTGATGACATCGCGCTAGAAGGTTACGTGAAGAAAAGCTATGAGGTCGTGATGCAAAGCGAGCCTGAGCTTTTCCCGTACGCGTTTCGTGGTAGCCGTGTGCAAATGAAGTTACTGGTTGAGTTATTCCATAATTCAAAGAACGACAAAAAAGCGGCTCGCGTGATCACTCTAGGGAATGGTTATGTACCAGGTAATCCGGGTGTAAAACACACTTACGATGCTGCGATTGTGGACCGTTTTACTCAAAACTATCCAGTCGCGTTCGACTACAGTATCTATCAAGCTGGTGGCACGCCGGTATTTAGTGAGGATTACTCACCGCAAAACGAAGCCAATGATGTTTCCGTATCGACAACCACGGTTGCTCCGTCTATCGGCTTAACCGCGACTGCAACACCGGGCTCAGCACCAAGTTTTTCTGGCTCGTTGACGACCGATCTCGGTGTGGCTTATACGTCTCGCTACTCAAGTAAGGATTACGTCACCGCAGCCAAACCAAAGGCTTCCATGGAACGCGGTATGGGCGTTAAGTGGACCACCTCTCTTAGCCAAATTTACACCAACGACTACCAGTACTACGGTAAATGGGCGGGCGTTTACCACTACACTGGTTGTTCAAACGAAAACCTATTACCAGAAGAGAACTTGCCGCGTTTGATCTACGGTTTCAAACCGAAATTTCAGTACGTGTTCACACCAGAATTTGAGCGCGGAGAAGAGCCAAAAACGGAGATGATCGCACGAGCTGGCATGAAAGAAGTTGAAGAAGGTTTCTCTCGCAATGCGTGCAACTGGTACGATCAAGGCACAACGAGCCACTACACTGAGGCACAAATTCGCTTCACGATTGATTGGGATACGCTAACCGTTATCACTCAATAAACGTTTCACTTATCAGACCGAAGGTTTGTGGATTGTAATGCGGCTCTAGTAGCCGCATTTTTTATGGTCGAAATCTGATCGCAAGCGCATTAAGTCTTTAAGCCCAGCATCGCGCCGAAAATGACCAATCCCGCACCACATGCTTGGGCGGATTGGCAGCAATCAACACGTTGTGAAACCTTCAACGGCAGCACTTAGCAATCATTTGCGCATTTTTATTTTTGCATACAAGCCGCGGTGGATGGCTTAGGCGCGGCGATGGGATCGTATCCTTTTGTTATGGACGATATTAAGCGCGGTAATTTGGTCGCGCCATTTGGTTTTGTGCTATTAGGTTGCAATTATGTTTTATTGAGCCAAGATAAAAAGCGTACAGAACTCGAACATAAATTCATCACGTGGTTACAAACGCAAATGGTAGAGTGTGTACCACTACCATCGCAGCAAAATACGCAAGGCGAATAGAAGGCGTAGAGCGTGATTACGTCAGTCAGTTTGATGGAAAAGGGCTTAGGAAATTGGAAATGGAAAACCTCAATATTGTTGAAATCAAATCATTTGTTCCAGCGAAAGATTACGCGCTCTCAAAACGTTTTTATGAGGCGATAGGCTTTGATATGGCGTCAGACTTCGGTGATGTGGCGTACTTCTCTCAAGGCAGCTGCGCGTTCCTTTTACAGAATTTTTATGAGCCAGAACACGGCAACAACTTCATGATGCACTTGCTCGTAGAAGACGCAGAAAGCTGGCATCAGCACTTATCCAAAGTGGGCCATGAGGAATTTGGCTCGCGTTTGACTGAGCTGGTCGAGCAACCTTGGGGCATGCGCGAATGTTGTTTGTTTGACCCTAGTGGCGTTTTATGGCGAATCGGTCAGAACATGAATACTGACTAACGCCAGTCCTCTTTTCAGAACATCTATATCGCGCAGGTATTGATATCTCGATACCTGCGCGTTTTGTTTTTTGCTTAACCTTGCCAACGTTTCTCGCGCACTCACGCCTTTTTCGAGGTGGTGTGCGATGGACTGACCCCAAAAAGTTCCTCAAGCAGCATGGCTCTGACTTCTGCCCCACCGATTAACGCCAAAAGTGCGATCCCACCTGGGATGAGAATCACCATCAATATTGGTCTTAAAATATAAGAAAAGCAGAATATGGTCGGCAAGAAAATCAATCCTTGGCCTAGTTTGTTTAATACGTACATGAGCGATTCCTTTTGTTTTTATATAAAATTGAGCGTGCTCATTTTTATAATTGAGCGCGCTCAATTTGTCAATGTCAGCCGCTCAAGGTATGATCCTTTCAGGCTCATTAAGCAGATACATCAATGACGAAGCGACAACAAACCAGAGACAAAATCCTAAAAGCCGCGTGGGCATCTTTTGCTCAGAATGGCTATGACATGACGACCACAAGGCAGATTGCGAGAGAAGCAGGAGTCGCCGATGGTACGGTGTTCAGCCACTTCCCGACCAAACTGTCGATTTTGCGCGAAGGGATGCTGACACAACTGCAACAGATCAGCCAAGAGACGCTAGTCAGTGTGGAAGGTAAGACAGCTATCGACATTGGTTTGGCGTTGACGGAGAAATACTATCGCTACTATTTTGCGAACGTCGAGCTGAGCCGAGCCTTGTTGAAAGAGGTGATTTGGGATTTGGATTATTACCAGTCGTTTAACCAAGAGTTGTTTCAATCTGCGAGCGTAAGTTCTGTTCTTGAAGACAAAATGCCGTTGATTTTTGACTGCTACTTCATGACGCTAATAGCACATTTAAGCCGAGCAGAACCAGATGTTGAAGCCGCGCTTACAGATCTTCATGCTAAGTTTCAGCAAATCATTGCGACTACATAAAATGGCCCCAACGCAGAATTTGAAAGAATATACTGCCTGTCATTTTATTTGCTGGACTCCCATTTTCTCGTTTCAGTTGGCGTCTCACCAAATAGCCGCTTGTAGCTTTGACTGAACTGCCCGAGATGAAAAAAACCAAAGTCAAAAGCGATTTCTGCAATTGTTCGATTATCTTCAGGGCTTTGTAGCACTCTACGTACTTGATTCAGCCGCATTCGGTGTATGAATTGCTTTGGCGAAGTATTACAGCAATGTTCAAAAGTGTACTGCAGTGTTCGGCGACTGACGTGCACAGCGTCACACAGTTCACTGACGGTGATCGGAGTTCTGTAATCTAAGTCGTGTAGCTGTTGCTTTATGCGGCGCATCACATGCTGACGATGAGAGATTGATATCGGGTGGCTTGCGCTTGGTGAACTGATTGAGAACAGTTCGAGTACGATGTCTTTTAAAACCACCTGATGTGTGCTGTCAGACCATCGCGACTCAGTGGGACCGAGCAAAGTACCCAAGTAGAATTTAAGTTGTTGAATGTGCTTTTCTGTTGGTCCCGCTAAGTGCGGTGTGTTGCAGCCGATACCGTCTAACTCGAGCTGTTTTTCTATGATTTGAACCAGTTTTCTGTCGAGTACTATCCCATAGATAGAAAACTGCTCCGGTGTCATTAACTCAAAATCTGCACCGCCTTGTCTAAGCAAAAGCTGGCTTGCATTAAACTGACTGTGATTTAGGTGTAGCGGCTTATTTTCCGCACTCAAGCCCAACCAAATTCCTCCCTCTTCAACCCTGCATTGCTGTCTTAGTGAGCGGTTACTGTCTTCACGAAATACATGGAAATTGGGAAATCGTCGTTCTCGAATTTGACCTAAAAATCGGCCATCGCTGAGTTGATCGTATTCCTGTTGCCAGTTTATTAGGCTTGCAGCTTGTTGGTTTGCATCCTTTGTGTGATGGATGCACAGCATTGGTGCGGTTTGGGGTGTTTGGTCACTCATCCTTGTGATGCTCATTCCTTTTTTGTGAGTCATGTTGGAGCAGTTTTTATGTAACTCATTGTTTATTAGTGTTTTATAAATGTTGCCAGTTTTTGATAACGCTACGGAACACATTTGGCAATACTTTCTTAAAGCTTATTGATAGTTCAGCAAAAAGCGAACCAAATAGTGAAGAGGAAGAGCAATGACGGCAACTTATCGTCGGCAACAAGGAAGTAAAGTCTATACCTTTAAGTCATTAGCTGACTTGATGGCGAAAGCGACACCGGAGCGATCAGGCGATGCGTTAGCTGGGGTTTGTGCTCAGTCAGCGGCAGAACGTGTAGTCGCACAAATGGCGCTGTCTGAGTTACCACTTAAAACGTTTCTTAACGAGGCGGTTATTCCATACGAAAGCGACGATATCACTCGCCTAATTATCGATACGCATGACCTTGAAGCCTTTAAACCGATTGAGCACTTGACGGTCGGAGATTTTCGAAATTGGCTGCTGAGTGAAGAAGCCGATGGTGAAACGTTGGCTAAAATTCGTCAAGGTTTAACACCAGAAATGGTGGCCGCAGTCAGTAAGATTATGCGCAACCAGGATTTGATTCTCGTTGCTAAAAAATGCCAAGTTGTCACGGCTTTTCGGAATACGATTGGTTTGCCTAGTCGCCTGTCTACTCGCTTACAGCCGAATCACCCCACTGATTCTCTCAACGGTATCGCAGCGACCATTTTTGATGGTCTGATGTACGGAAATGGCGATGCGGTTATCGGTATCAATCCGGCAACAGATAATGTGCCTCAAGCTATTAAGTTAATGAACTTAATGGATGAGGTGATTCAACACTATCAAATACCGACTCAGTCTTGTGTGTTAACTCATGTCACGAACACGATCGAAGCCATTGAAATGGGTGCACCAGTCGATCTCGTTTTTCAGTCGATAGGTGGCACGCAAGGGACGAATGATACCTTCGGAATCGACTTGTCGATTTTGAAAGAGGCCCATGAAGCCGCGTTGTCTTTGAATCGAGGTAGCGTAGGAAACAATGTGATGTATTTTGAAACCGGACAAGGTACCGCGCTGTCTGCGAATGCATTTCATGGGGTCGATCAACAGACTTGTGAAGCCCGTGCTTATGCTGTCGCGAAACAGTTCGATCCTTTGTTGGTTAATACAGTCGTTGGGTTCATTGGCCCTGAGTATCTGTTTGATGGCAAACAGATCATTCGTGCTGGGCTTGAAGATCATTTTTGTGGGAAGCTGCTTGGTTTACCCATGGGTTGCGACATCTGTTACACCAATCATGCCTATGCCGATCAGAATGACATGGATAATTTGCTGACACTGTTAGGCGTGGCCGAGTGCTCTTTCATCATGGGTATTCCAGGGTCTGATGACATCATGCTCAACTATCAAACTACCTCATTTCACGATGCCCTTTACGCAAGAAAAGTACTCGGTCTGAAGCCAGCTCCAGAGTTTGAACAATGGTTAATGGAGATGCAGATTTTCGAGAGCGTGCAAGACGTTCGGTTAAGTGAGCAAATCTCTCGCTCGTTTTCGGGAGCAATTAATCAACTGAATAAGGGGTATTCTCATGGGTAAAGTGATCACCATTTCTCAGTCCACACAAGACGAGTCTGAAGTTGTCACACACAACCCTTGGGGCAAGTTACGCAACTTCACCTCTGCTCGGATCGCTCTGGGTCGCAGCGGAAACAGTGTACCAACCAACGAGTTACTCTCATTTCAGCTGGATCATGCCCAAGCTATGGATGCAGTGCATTGCAGTTTGAATATTGAGTCTCTCGTTGCTGGTTTGTCGGACTCTTACTCGATTCTTGAAAATACCTTAGAGCCTCCAGTGGTAGTGAGCAGCCAAGTGAGTGATCGGCTTATGTACTTGCAAAGGCCCGATTTAGGACGGCAGCTCGATGAATCTTCTTGGCAAACGCTCAACTCGATAGCAAAGGAACATAACACTGACATTGATCTTGCGATTGTTATTGCTGATGGACTTTCTTCCGTCGCAATTCAAAACCATGCCGTGCCTGTTGTTACTCGATTGATTTCTCTTTTAAGCGCTGATGATGAACATCAATGGAAATTCGCACCTATCACAATCGTAAAGCAAGGAAGAGTAGCGGTAGGGGATGATGTTGGTGAATGTTTTAACGCTAAGGCCGTGCTGGTTTTAATTGGAGAGAGGCCAGGTCTAACTTCTCCGGATAGCATGGGTATGTATCTCACTTGGGGGGCTAAACGAGGCTCTAAAGATTCCCAAAGAAACTGCATTTCCAATGTGCGCCCTCAGGGGCTCAATTATGACGATGCCTGTGAACGCGCATTTTACTTGCTCAAGGAGGCTCGAAAATTACAACTGTCAGGAGTGAACCTGAAAGATCGCTCCGACATCAATGAGCCAGGTGGCGCAAGCGTTGAAGATAAACACAGTGACAACTTTTTAATTTCATCAAAGTAGAAGGATTTACTATGTCTAAACATCAGGAGTACTTGGCCAAAAGGCAGCTAAAAAGAGGCACCGCAGGTTGGATTTTACTTGCTGGCTTAGGTGTCTCGTATGTTATATCTGGTGACTTCGCCGGTTGGAACTTTGGCATCGCTCAAGCAGGATGGGGAGGCTTTCTTATTGCTGCTATCGCGATGGCAGTAATGTATTTCACGCTAGTATTGTCTTTAGCTGAAATGTCTGCGGCTATTCCTGCTGCGGGTGGTGGTTACAGCTTCGCAAGACAGGCGATGGGGCCGACAGGTGGCTTTTTCACTGGCTTATCAGTTTTGATTGAATATGCGCTCGCACCTGCTGCGATAGTAATTTTTATTGGCTCAGCAGTGAATGAATTGGTTGGTATCGATGGTCCTGTTGTTTACGCACTTTTCTACGCCGTCTTTATCGCTATTCACATGGCAGGTGTTGGCGAAGCTCTCAAAGTAATGATGGTCATCAGCGGTTTGGCTGTGCTAGCTATTCTAATCACTGCTGCTGTGCTTATTGGTCACTTTGATGTTAATAACTTATTCGATATTGCTCCGGCGACGGCTCAGGCAACAGAAATCTTGCCGTTTGGGTGGTATGGCGTATGGGCGGCGTTGCCATTTGCAATGTGGTTGTTTCTTGCGGTTGAAGGTGTACCTTTAGCGGCAGAGGAGGCAAAAAATCCGGCAAAAGATGTTCCAAAAGGCATCATTGGTGCGATGTTGTTTTTATTACTAACCGCAACTCTGGTAGTCGTTCTTTTGGCTGGTGCGGTTGGTTCAAAGGTCATAGGCGATAGCGCGGTGCCATTAGTTGACGCGCTGAAGCTTACAGGCAATTCAACGATAGCAATGGCCGTGAACTTACTTGGATTGGCTGGTCTTATCGCTTCTTTCTTCTCTATCATTTATGGTTACAGTCGCTTGGTGTTTGCGCTTTCCCGCGCGGGTTATTTGCCGCAAACTTTGTCACTAACCAGTGACAAAAAAGTGCCTTCTCGTGCGCTTTTGGTTCCGGGCGTTTTTGGGTTCTTGGTTTCCCTTACGGGAGAGGGGGACTTAATCTTGGCGATGGCAGTTGTCGGTGCGACGGTATCGTACGCATTAATGTCCTTGAGCCATATTTTATTGCGAATTAAACAGCCGGAGTTAGCTCGCCCATATAAAACGCCTGGCGGGGTAATCACTTCGAGTATTTCTCTGGTGCTTTCTTTGATCGCAATGACAGGTGTTTATGCTTTTGATCCCTCTGCCTTTTTCATGACAATGGGATTGTTTCTTATCGGTGGTGTTTATTATGGTTTATACAGCCGCAACAAATTGGTGGCAGCAACTGCCGAAGAAGAGTTTGCCATGCTGTCGGTTGCAGAATTAGAGCTTGAATCAGATGTAGCACGATAGCCATTTCAATTATTGTTCGCCACTACATCAAGGGAGCCATGTGCTCCCTTTGTCATTTCTATCAAAAGTGCATAGCGCACAAATGCATCACTTTAACTTTATAAGTGGTTAATCATGTGAAAGTCTAGTCTGGATAACTATGGCGCAGAGCCATCACAGGTAAAGGTTAAGTTTTCAAGGAAAGATCATGATAAACAAGGTATTTAATACACTTTTGGGAACAGAGTTACCGATTATTCAAGCGCCAATGGCCGGCGTGCAAGACAGCCAAATGACCATAGCTGTCAGTAATGTTGGCGGGCTTGGCTCGTTACCTTGTGGAATGCTGAATAAAGACGCCATCGTTAAAGAACTTCAACTTATTCAACAGGCGACCAATCGACCGTTCAACCTCAACTTCTTTTGCCATGAAATGCCGGAATACGACGCCAACAAGCACGAAGAGTGGCAAAAAACGCTGCAACCGTATTTTTCTGAAGTTGGTGCAACCGTACAGGCTCAGCCAAACGCTCCGACAAGGATGCCTTTCAATCATGATATTGCTGACGCGATTGAACCATTTGCACCGCCAGTAATCAGTTTCCACTTTGGTTTGCCTGCCGATGACTTGTTAGCGCGAATTAGAGGTTGGGGAGGGAAGATCCTTTCGACAGCGACCACGGTGGATGAAGCACTATGGCTGGAAGCAAAAGGCGTTGACGGCATTATCGCCCAAGGCTTGGAGGCTGGTGGACACCGAGGCATGTTTTTATCGGATGATTTATCTACTCAATTAGGCTTGATGGCGTTGTTACCGCAAATCGTCAAGCGCGTGAATTTGCCTGTTATTGCAGCAGGAGGAATTGCCGATAGAAACGGTGTACAAGCCGCGCTGAAGTTAGGAGCAAGTGCCGTGCAGGTTGGCAGCGCCTATTTGTTGTGTGATGAGGCAAAAACCTCGTCTTTACATCGATATGCGATTGCCAGTGAGCGCGCGCAGCATACGGCGGTGACTAATGTTTTCTCGGGCAGGCCAGCACGAGGCATTGTGAATCGCGCGATGTCGGAGCTAGGCTACATCTGTGAGTCTGCGCCGAAATTCCCATATGCGTCCATTGAAATGACTCAGTTAAGAGCGCTTATGGAGAAGCAAAACCGAGATGAATTTACGCCGTTGTGGTGCGGACAAAATTCGTCGGGTTGCAAAGAAGTTTCGGCAGCAGAAATGACACTGTCATTAGTGGAAGGGATTGATTTGAGCTTATGTTCCTCAGACTAATTTGGCCTGAGGAACACATTTCAAGTGAAGGTTATTGAGGCGCTTTCATCGCTTCAGATTGGTCGCCCGTCATCACGAAGTGCAACTCACCACCTGGTTTGAACTCGGAATGGTCGAAAAAAAAGCCGTTATCTAAAGCTTTGCCATTGATGGTGACAGACTTGATGTACATGTTGTCATCGGCGTTGTTCTCTGTGGTGATGGTGAACGTGCCGCCTTTCACCGGAATCACTGCTTTGTCGAATAGTGGACGACCCACAGTGTAAATAGGTTCTGCTGCGTTCACTTGGTAGAAGCCTAATGCAGACATCACATACCAAGCGGACATGGCGCCCACGTCTTCGTTACCAACTACGCCTTCTGGGGCAGCGAAATACATGTCATCCAGAATGTGGTCGACGACTTGTTGCGTCTTCCATGGCTCTGCGGTCCAGTTGAATAGGTAAGGAATGTGGTGCGAAGGTTCGTTACCAAACGCAACTTGACCAATCAAACCAGACATATCCGGTGTTTCTGTGCCTTGGCTTTCTGCGGTGAAGGTTGCTTCTAGGTTTTTCTGGAACTCAGCATCGCCACCCATGATGGTTTTTAAGCCCGCGATGTCATGCGGTACAAACCAAGTCCACTGCCACGCGTTACCTTCGGTGTAGTTGCCTGTCTCGTGTTCTGTGCCGTATGGGTCGAATGGCGTCATGAAGGTTTCATCAATCATCACTGGGCGCATGAAGCCCGTCACGCCATGTTCTGCGTATTCCGTTGGGTTGTAATCGAAGTACTTCTTGTAGTCTTTTGAGCGTTCAAGGTATTGCTCTTCCGCTTGAGTATCACCGGCTGCTTTGGCAATTTGTGCGATAGCCCAATCGTAGAACGCATTTTCCAGACCGTAAGAAACAGACTCAACCGTGTAGTCTTCAAATACAGGTTCACCATCGACACGCTGAATAGCAGGCGTGAAGCCGTTTTTCTCAATGTAGTCGATGTGCTTGGTTAAAGTGCGATCCAATACGCCTTGATCCCAATCGGCTTGCAATGCAGGGTAGTTCTCGTAAGTCGAAGAGTCGATCGCGGCTTTCAGCGCCAGCTCTTTCTCTTGCTGAGTAAACTCTTCTGGGAACTTAGTGATCGCATCCGCAATCACTGCTACCGCTGGGTAGCCAACCATGGTACCTGTCTCGTCACCTAAGTGCTCCCATTTCGGTAGTAAGCCGCTTTCAGTGTACTTCTGAACTAGGTTCTTCGCGTATTGTACCGCGCGGGTTGGCTCAGTGATGGTTTTTAGTGGGTGCAACGCACGTTGGGTATCCCATAGAGAGTAAACCGAGAAGTTTGGCTGCTCTTCCGTTGCTTGACCGTAAGCGATGGAGTATTCCCCTTCGCCTTCACGAATCGAGCCTTTGCCCATGCCACGGAATCGACCATCCACGTCTTGATGCACCATAGGCGCAAACTTGGTGTGGTAAAGCGCAGTGTAGAAGATCTCTTTCTGATCTTCCGTGCCCCCTTCGATAGAGAAGTTGAGTGCTTTTGCCCATTTCTCACGTGCGTTGTTGCGCGCAGTATCGAAAGAGACATTCGCTTCGGCATCGTAGTTGTTTTCTGCGCCTTGTGGGTCAACCGCAGATAACGCCACTTGCGCATTCAACTCTTGTGAGCCTTCATCTTCAAATTCGATGTAGGCAGTGACGTCCGCTTTGACACGCTTAACTGGATTACCTTGGTCATCGTATATCAATTCAGAAACGTGTTCTGCCGTTAGGCCGTCAACAGGTTCGCCATTGGCAAGGATGTAGACGTCTTTGATCTTCTTATCAAAAGTCGCATAGAAGAAGATTTTTTGGTTTTTCGCCCAACCAGAGAAGTGCGCTGCGTCGCGCTCGCCCGTGATGGTATGACCGTCTTCGCTCACCGTCAGTTTGTTGCGCAGAGAGGTCGAACCCCAATCACTGTTAAGGATGGAGTTGAGGTCTATCTTCAGACGTTGTGGTTGACCTTGTGGGTAGGTGTAGCGGTGGAAGCCGACACGTTCAGACGCCGTAAGCTCGGCTTTGATACCGTTCTCTGCAATTTTCACCGAGTAGTAACCCGCTTCTGCCACTTCTGAGGTTTTGTCCATCTTGACTGAAATCGCTTCGCGGTAGTCGTCGCTGTCTTCGATGTATTTAGCTTTATCTTCGGTAAACGGTAGGAACAGAATGTCACCTAAGCCGCCCATACCCGTGCCGGATAGGTGAGTGTGGGAGAAGCCAAACAGGGTCTTTTTATCGAAGTGGTAACCTGATGAAGAGTGCCAGCCGATCAGCTCGGTATCTGGAGACAGTTGCACCATGCCTTCTGGCACAACAGGACCTGGGAAGGTGTGTCCGTTAAAGCCTGTCCCAATGAATGGGTCGACGTATTTTAAGTTGGAAGTATCGACGCTTGGTGAGGTGTTATCGTCGTCATCGTTGCAGCCAGCCAAACCAATAACACTTGCAATCACTGCGGTGGCGATAGCGGTTTTCGTAAAGTTCATAATCTTGATTCCTTAGGCAGGAAGCGCGTCACTTCCTGCCACTGAGTTAATCTATCTGCTTATTCTTTAAACACGAATTACATAAAACGTTACTGAGCTTGAAGCGCTTCTTGCTTGTCACCCGTCATGACGAAGTGAAGCTCGCCGCCCGCTTTGATTTCGCTGTGTTTGAAGGTGAAGTTGGCATCCAGCGGTTTGCCGTTGATGGTTACAGACTTCACGTACTTGTTGTGTGGGCTGTTGTTGTCTGCGATGACTGTGAACTCGCCGCCTTCCACTGGAATGGTGATTTCATCAAACATAGGACGACCGATGGTGTAGACCGGATCCGCAGGCGTCACTTGGTAGAAGCCCATTGCCGACATCAAGTACCAAGAGCTCATCTGACCCACGTCTTCGTTACCAATCAAGCCGGTTGGCTCGCTGGTGTACATCTCTGACATGATGCGGTCTAGGTACTCTTGCGCTTTCCATGGCTCATCCGTTAGCGCGTATAGGTAAGGAATGTGGTGCGATGGCTCGTTACCGTGCATGTACTGACCGATGTAACCCGTTAGGTCTGGTAGCTCTTCGCCTGTGTTTGAAGAACGTGCATTAAATAGCTCGTCCAAATCTTCACGGAAAGCTTTCTCTGGCGTGGTGTCTTTGCCTTGCGCCAAGTCTGCTTGGTAGATTTCTTGTTTCAGACGGTTGAAATCGTGCATTGGTTGGAACTTCCATTGCCACGCGTTCCCTTCGGTGTAGGCAAACTCGTCCACGTAGTAAGGGTCAAATGGTAGCAGTGGGCATTTCTCTTTCATCACGCCTGAGCCTTCTGGCCACTCAACCATTTCACACTCATCCAAACGCTCTTCATCAATCGGTTGGTTGAACTCCAAAGGCGGTTTGTTTGGTGATGAACTCATCGGATGGTTCTTTGGACGTAAGAAGCCAGTTTCTGCATCCCAATGGTTAAGCCAGTTGTCGGCACGAGTCATAAACTCTTCTTGCAGTTTTACATCGCCAGCCATGCGCGCGATTTCTGCCATTGCCCAGTCGCCATAAGCAAACTCAAGCGTGTAAGACGCACTGTTCCAATAGCCGTGATGAACAAAGCCGTTTTCTTCGTACACCTTCACTTGCACAACGTTTGCTGCGCCGATGTTGTTGTCTTCCGTCCAATCTGGGAATTCAGATGCCTCGTGGTAGCGCACCGTAAATTCAGCCGCTTCTTTGGCAAGTTGTGGGTCGATGTCTAAGCCTTTTGCCATCGCGTCAGCAATGATAGAAACCGCAGGGAAGCCGATCATCGTGCCCGTGTAGTGGCTGTGCAGTTCCCATTTCGGCAAGATGCCACCGTCTTCGTATTTACGAATCAGGTCGTTGGCAAACTCTTCGGCACGTTCTGGGTCGATGATGGTTTTCAGTGGATGCGCAGCGCGGAAGGTATCCCACATGGAGTACACGGAGTAGTTTGGTGTGTCGCCCGCGTCTTTTTGAATGCGAGTACGCATCGCAGGGTATTGACCGTCGACATCTTGGAAAATCATTGGCGCGATAGAAGCGTGGTAGAGCGCGGTGTAGAAGATTTCTTTTTGATCTTCTGTGCCGCCAGATACCATCATGCGGCTAAGCTCTTGGTGCCATGCGTCGTTGGCTTGAGCGCGCGCAGTATCAAATGACACGTCTTTCGCTTCTGCTTCTAGGTTCTTCTCTGCACCTTCTGTGCCTGTTGGTGACAAGCCTACTTGGATTTCTAGCGGTGTTGATGATGGTGCGAATTCTAGGTAAGCGATGGTTTTCACTGCGTCGATGTTGTCGTTGTTTACATCGATTTCCGTTTCTGCGCCGTCAACTAGAGCAATGGCTTTGACGATAGGTTGGTTGAAGGTGGCGTAGAAGTAGACGTGTTGGTTGTTCGCCCAACCGTTCGAGCTACGTAAACCGCGAATGGTGTAAGCGTCGATGAACTCTAAATCACCCTTCATGGGGCGGTTGTTGAAGTGACCTTTGTTGAGAGTGTGGTCTAAATCGAACTTGATGTGTGGCGTGGTGCCTTCTCTGAAGGTGTAGCGGTGGAAGCCAACACGTTGCGTGGTAGTTAGCTCAGCTTTGATTTCGCCTTTGTTCAGTTCAACCGCGTAGTAACCCGCTTCGGCGGTTTCGTTGTCTTTATCGAACGTGTTGAAAACGGCGTTTTCTTTTTTGGTAAAAGGCAGAACTAAGATATCACCAAGGTCGGTAATGCCTGTGCCAGAAAGGTGAGTGTGGGAGAAACCATACACTGGGATTTCAGTCAGTTTGCCGTGGTCGAAGTAACCTGCGGCAGAGCCCCAGCCTTCCATTTCAGTATCAGGAGAAAGTTGTACCAAACCGTAAGGCACAATCGCCCCCGGGAAGGTGTGACCATCTGCACCTGTACCAATCAATGGATTGACGTATTGAGTTAGTGTGGTGTCGAGGGATGGTGTTCCAGATTTGCTGTTGTCGTCATCACTGTTACAACCAGCAAGACCAAACATGGCAGCGAGTATAGCGGTAGAGATAAGGGTTCTTTTTAGTTTCATTTTTATGGTTCCACTGAAGTGAAGTTTTTTAGGGGGCTAGATGCTCCCTTTCGTTATTTGGATGGTTATCGGTTACTGCGCTTTCATCGCTTCAGATTTGTCTGAAGTCATAACGAAATGCAGTTCACCACCGTCTTTCAAATCGCTGTGCGCGAAGCTGAAGTTGTCACTCAATTGTTTGCCGTTGATGGTCACCGACTTCACGTAGATGCTCTCTTGGCTGTTATTTTCTGAGGTGATGGTGAATTTACCGTCCGCGACTGGAATCACGGCTTTGTCGAACAGAGGACGACCGATGGTGTAGCTTGCTTCGCCCGGTGTGACTTGGTAGAAGCCCAATGCAGACATCACATACCACGCCGACATCTGACCGACATCTTCGTTACCAATCAGACCTTCATGCGTTGGGTGGTAGAACTCGTTCATCGCTTGGTCGACGATTTCTTGTGTCTTCCAAGGTTCTGCCGTCCAGTTGTATAGGTAAGGCACGTGGTGATCAGGCTCGTTACCCATCACGAACTGACCGATGTAGCCAGACATGTCGTGTGATTGGCTCGTATCAGCGTTGGAGTCCGCATTAAACAGCGCATTCAAGTTGGCTAAGAATGCCGCTTTGCCTTGTTCGGTTACGTCTTCAGGAAGAGAGAAGTCAGTACGGTCGATGTGCTCGCCTCCCATCACGTTAGCCAGACCGTTCAAGTTGTGCGGTGCAAACCATGTCCATTGCCATGTATTGCCTTCGGTGAAGTCTTCGCCTCGGTGTTCGGCGCGGTAAGGCCAGAACACGTCATTTTCGTTTAGTGCTTTGCGGTCTTTACAGGCGTTGTAGTCCATACCGTCTGGGATAGACAGCGCCATGTTCTCGTCTAAACATTCGGCTTTCAGGTTGTTTGCCCAAACCTTGCTGCCGCTGTTCATGTAAGCCGGACGCATAAAGCCCGTTGCACCCAATGCGTTGCCTTTGGTGTCTTGCAGTTTGCCGTATTGCTCTGGGTTGTAATCGAAGTAGTTCTTGAACGATTCAGAGCGCGCCATGTAGCGGTCGTACTGCTGGTCGTTGCCTGCAAGTTTAGCGATCTGAGCGATACACCAGTCGTAGTATGCGTTCTCAAGACCGTAAGACACCGACTCGTTCACGAGCTCGTCGTATTTATCGACTTTCAAACCTTCCACGTAACCCGGTTTGTCGCCAGAGTCCGGCGCCCATTTGGTGTTAGCTGGAATAAAGCCGACGTCTTCTTGGTAGTCGTTATGACGTGTCATGACCGTGAAGCGTTTGTCACCGTTCCAAGCGTCTTGGTAAGGCACCCAGCTTTCAGTTTTATCAAGGTTGAAGTTGACCGTTTCGTCAGCGGCTTTCAACGCCAAATCAAACTCAGCTGCGGTAAAGGCTTCAGGGTGTTTGACCATGATATCGGCAATAACCGAGACCGCAGGATGACCGACCATTTCACCGGTGTAATCCGAGTGCAGTTCCCATTTTGGCAGCACGCCGCCCGTTTGGTATTTGTTCAATAGATCGCGTGCGTGTTCAATTGCGCGGTCTTTATCGATGATGGTTTTCAGTGGGTGTGCGGCGCGGAAGGTATCCCACATTGAGTACACTGAGTAGTTGACTAAGCCATCTTCTGCTTGGTGGACTTTGCCGTCCATGCCACGGTATTTGCCATCCACGTCTTGGTATAGGAATGGAGCAACAAACGTACGGTAGAGCGAGGTGTAGAACATGGTTTTGTCGGCTTTGTTGCCACCTTCCAGTTCAAACTCGCCAAGGATATTTTCCCAAGCCACGCGGTTTTGTTGTACGACGTTGTCGAAGTCCCAACCGTTGGTGTCTGCTTCTAGGTTTTTCAGTGCGCCGTCAACGCCAGTGCCAGAAATCGCTACCTTGACCACCAATGGCTCATCGCTCTTACCAAAGTTCAAATGCGTCAGGACATCGTTTGCGCGTTTTGCCAAACGTTCTGGGTCAGGTTCTGGCTCGCCCGGCATTGGTTTGTGTTCTGCGTAACCACGGTAATCTTCCAAGCCGACTTCAGTAGCGTCAGTTGGAGTCAATTTGCTTTCAGAAGCCAGCTTGGTGTACAGATTCTCTTCAATGATTGGATCAGAGAATTCTGCCGCGAAGAACACGGTTTGCCATTGACCCCATTCGTTTGAGGTACGCGCGCCTACGACGGTAGTGTCGTTAACGCGTTTGTAGTAGATGCTGCGAGAGTGGTTGCCGTATTGCTCCAACAGTTCGTGTTGGAGGTCGATACGTACTTTGCGGTCTTGGCCCGGTTTGAAAGTGTAACGTTGGAACGCCACGCGGTCGGTTGCCGACAGCTCAGCTTTTACACCGGTTTCTACAAGGTCAACCGAGTAGTAACCAACCTCTGCCACTTCCGAGCTTTTATCCATGGTCACGGCATCAGTATTGAAACCTGTGTATGGCAAGAAGGCGAAGTCGTTTAGGTCACCTTTACCTGCGCCAGAAATGTGGGTCATTGAGAAGCCAGAAAGCAGGCTGTGCACAGGATCGTATTCAACAGGTGAGCCTTTGCCATTCCAACCGTTTGGATCGAAGTTATCTGGGGACGGTTGAATCATACCTTCTGGCATGACTGGAGATGGGTTGACGTTGCCAAGACCTTTAGTGCCGATCAAGGTATCAACGAATTCCAAAGTAGGGGTAGAGATAACCGGAGTTTCTGGATCAGAGTCGCTGCCACAACCAGCAAGACTAAGCATGGCGGTTAACACTGCAGTAGAGAGTAGGGTTCTTTTTAGTTTCATTGTTTTTATTCCACGAAAAAAGGGGACACAAGGCCCCCTCAAAATCATTATTCGCCTAGGTTGGCTTGCATTGCTTCAGACTTGTCAGCCGTCATCACGAAGTGCAGTTCGCCGCCTGCTTTGAATTCGCTGTGCTGGAAGGTGTTGTACACATCCAGAGGCTTACCGTTGATGGTCACTTCTTTGATGTACATGTTGTCTGGACCGTTGTTTTCAGCCGTTACCGTGAAGGTGCCAGAGCCAATGTCTACTGTCGCTTTGTCGAAGATTGGACGACCGATGCTGTAGGTTGGATCGGTTGGCGAGATTTGGTAGAAGCCTAGTGCTGACATCAAGTACCACGCTGACATTTGACCTACGTCTTCGTTGCCGATGATGCCGTCTGGCGTTGGTTTGTAGAACTGGTCATAAACTTGGTCTAGGTATTCCTGCGCCTTGTAAGATTCTTCAGTACGGTTGTACAAGTAGATAACGTGATGCGAAGGCTCATTACCGTGAATGTACTGACCGATGTAGCCTGTCATGTCTTGGTGCGCTTCGCCGCCATTTGGATCGGCAGTAAATAGATTGTTCAGCTTGTCGTTCAGACCTTGCGTGCCACCCATGATTTCAGTCAGCTTGTCTAAGTCTTGCATGAACGCCCATTGCCATTGCCACGCGTTACCTTCTGTGTAGTAGAACGCGTCAGATTTGTAAGGGTCGAAGTCAGTTGAAGCGTATTTCAGTGCACATGGGTCACCTTCTTTCAGTTCTGTCGGTACAAAGAAGCCCGTGCCGTCTGCGTTACCTGCTTTTGCATCCCAGTGTTTCAAAGAGTTGTAAGAACGAGCTTTGAACTCTTCATACGCGTCCATATCGCCAGCAGCTTTTGCCATTTCTGCGATCGTCCAATCGTAGAAGGAGAATTCCAACGAGTACGACACTGAGTTCCAGTTCGGGTAACGAACACACTGTTCTTTCTCGTGGTAGTTCAACTGACCTGCCATAAGTGAGCTTAGGATGTCGTCATGAATCTGTGGGTATTCATGCGGCGTGTAACGTGCTGATTTTACTGACGCGGTGTAAGCCTGCTCTGCATCAATCAAGCCTTTGGTTACCGCATCGCCTAGAATTGCTGCCGATGGGTAGCCGATCATGGTGCCAGTTTCTGAGCCGTGACCTTCCCATTTCGGCAATAGACCAAACTCGTCGTTGGATTTACGAATCAAGTCTTTCACGTATAGCGTTGCTTGGTCTGGGTCGATGATGGTCCACATTGGGTGAACCGCGCGGAACGTATCCCACGTTGAGTAAATCGAGTAGTTTGGTGTGTCGCCATCTTTCAGTGTGCGCACTGTGCCAAGCATATCCACGTATTGACCATCCACATCGTAGAACTCGATTGGTGCGATCATCATGTGGTACATGCCAGTGTAGAAGTTGGTTTTCTCTGCGTCTGTGCCGCCTTCTACTTTGATTTTTGCTAGCTTCTCAGCCCACGCGTATTCCGCGTCTTCTTTTACTTGTGCTAGGTCGAAACTTGGTGCTTCCGCTTCTAAGTTTTTCTGTGCGCCTTGCCAGTTAACAGGAGAGATACCGACGCGGATCTCAATTGGCTCTTCGCCTGTGCCGAAGTTTAGGTAAGCGGTCAGATCATCGCCTGAGTAAACCGCGCCATTGCGCATTTCGCGCGTTGGTTCTTGGTCTTGTTCACCCAGCAGTGCTTTGGCGATTGGCTGGCTGAATTTCGCGTAGAAGAAGATGTCTTGACCTTGGTGATCTTGCCCTTGGAACCAGCCAGTTGAGGTTTTACGACCGCGAATGGTGTATTCGTCCACCACTTCCACTTTGTTCTTCAAAGACTTGCCGTTGTTGTTCATTAGGGTATGACCCAAATCGAACTTCACGTTACGGTCAGCACCATCAGCAAAGGTGTATTTGTGCAAACCAACACGTTTGGTTGCGCTCAGTTCCACTTCGATTTGACCTTGGTTTAGTTTGGTTTTGTAGTAGCCTGCGCTTGCTTCTTCATTGGCTTTGTCGAAAGAGTTCAGTTGTGTGTTCGCCATGTCTGTGTATGGCAGAACCAAGATGTCGCCTAAGTCCGTTGCGCCTGTACCTGAAAGGTGAGTATGGGAGAAGCCGTACAGCGGAACGTCAGTGTTAACCACTTCGCCAGTTTCGTAGTTGGATGAATCCCAGTAGCCAGAAGCTGAGTGCCATGGGTTAAGTCCTGATTCGTGATCAGTGTTAGAACCGATGAAAGTATCTGGAGACAGTTGAACCATACCTGCCGGTACCGTCGCGCCCGGGAATGTATGACCAGAAGCTGCTGTGCCGATCATAGGATCGACGTATTTCAACACCGCGAGATCAACAATTGGATCGCCCGGCAGTGAAGAGGAAGAATCGTTGTCGCTGTTACAGCCAGCCAAGCCACCCGTCAGACCAACCAGGATAGCCAAAGAGATAAGATTACGTTTAAACATGTGCATACCGTTTTGTCGTTATTCGTATATAAAAGAGTTTATAAGAGACTGTTTCTAAAGGACTGCTTATAAAATTTGCTTGTAGGGATAGCCGGGAGATGCGCTCCCGGCTGAGTTGTCACTATTGGGATTAACGAGAACCTGCTGGCATCTCGTCTTCATGCAAGAACTCACCGATGCCTTGTGCTGGTGGAAGATCTTGCTCTAGAGAGCCCCAACGTTGATTTGGTTTGTCGCCCATCACGAACTCCAACTCACCGCCGTACATGATTTCGTCATGAGTCAGGTAAGTGCGGTTGAAGTCTTTGCCGTTGTAGCGAGCCGATTGAATGAAGATGTTTTCGCGGCTAACGTTCTTCGCGGTAACCGTGAACTTCTGGTTGTTGCCGACATCGATAGACGCGCTTTCGAACAGCGGAGTACCGATTTCGTAGATGCCAGAAGAAGCGTTCACTGGGTAGAAGCCAAGTGCACGGAACACGAACCACGCGGAGAGCGTACCGAAGTCGTCGTTACCACAAATGCCGTCAGCGGTGTTCTTGTAGCAAATGTTGGTTGCTGCGGCGATGGCTGCCTGACCTTTCCAAGGTTGACCTATGTAGTTGTACAAGTAAGGCACGTGGATATCTGGTTCGTTACCTTGAACGTGCTGACCAACGTTACCTGTGTTGAACACTGGGAATTGGTTGTCGCCTGCGTTGCGGTCTGGGTAGGTTGACCAGTACTCATCCAAGCGAGCTGCGAACAAGTCACCGCGTTCTGCTTCAGGGTTTTGTGTCTTGTCGAAGCGTGTCATCAGGTCAATCAAGCCATGAATGTCGTGCTGAACACTGAACGAGTATTGCCAGCCGTTCGATTCAGAGAATGCCCAGTTAAACATGTCTGGACGCCAGTCTTTACCCACCGCGCGACCAGTGATTGGGTCTACCCAACCTGCATCGATAAACTCGCCATCGTAGTCACGGGCTTTGAACCAACCTTGGTATTGCTTACCGCCGAAGTCGAATTGCGCTTGCCAGTTTTTAGAACGGTTAGCGAACTCGGTGTAGCGTGGATCTTCTTCACCGAAGACTTCTTTGATCGATTGCGCGATTGCCCAGTCGTTCATTGAGTATTCAAGCGAGTAAGATGCTGTCCAAGAATCTTTAAATGGTGAGTGACCGCCGTAAGAATCTGGTGGAGTGTCGTGCAGTTGCGCTGGCACGTAACCTTGTTCTTCGTATTCTTTGATCCATGCTACGCCTTGGCTCGTTGCGGCGCGCGCGTCAGTGATCATTGCTTCAACTAAGCGCTCTTTCACGTCTTTGCGTTCTGCTTCTGTGAAGCCAAGATCGATCATGCGTTTTTCTAGTGAGCCTTTCGACAATACATCATGAATCACAGGCGTTGAGTGCATGCCCATCATCATGCCGGTTTCGTTGCCTTTGAATGTCCACTCAGGCAGACGACCTTTGCGCACGTTGCCTTTGTCATCCACCCATTCTTCTTCAGCGTAAGACAACATAGACAGCACCACGTCGGCTAGGCGGTCTGGCTCAAGAATCGAAGACAGCGGTTGAACTGCGCGGTAGGTATCCCACAACGAGAAAGTGTCGTAGCGCGTGAAGTCTGCTTTGCCATCTTTGTTGGCATCGGCAGTGCGGATTGACTCTTTCAGCGTATCAATCTTATCGCCCCAAGGTGTGTTGCCATCTGGGTAAGCGTTACGACCTTGGTGAACTTGGCGGTAGCGACCATCTAAGTCAGAGTGAATGGTTTGACCTAGGTACGAGTGGTACATCGCGGTGTAGAAGGTTTGTTTGTAATCTTCGTCGCCAGAGACTTGGATCTTGCCGAGTTCGTCTTCCCATTTCTTCGTTGCCGCTTCGCGTACTTGGTCGAAGTTCATGCCCGCAACTTCAGTCATGTTAAGAGAAGCACCAGACTTGCCGTTCTCGCCGATCTCAACGTTTGATAGCGCTAATTTCGCTTCAACCGTTAAGCCGTCTTTGGATGTGTCGAACTCTACGTAAGCGCGTGCGTATTGATACTTGCCACGTGTTTCGTTACCGATTTCTGTAATGCCTTCTGGCACGTCCATGTAACGACCTTGCTCTTTATCGTAGTAAGCAAAACGAACGTTTTTGATTGGTTGGTCGAATTCCATCACGAAGAATTCTTTTTGGCTTGGTGCCCAACCATCTGAGAAACGGTGACCTTCAAGGCGGTTATTGTCTTTGTCCCATTTCAAGTAAGAATCTGAGGTGTAGTCCCAGTTAATTTTGAAGCCGGTGTTCACGATGATTTCTGATTTCTCATCACGAGGGAAGGTGTAGCGGTGTACACCAACGCGATCAGACGCCGTCAACTCAGCTTTGATGTCGTAATCCAATAGATCGACTTTGTAGTAACCTGCTGTCGCTTGCTCGTCACGATGTTGGAAGCGAGACGCTTCTAGGTTTAGCGTTGCCGAACCTTCATCAATCATGTAATCCGAACGCGAGTTGATTGGCATGACGAGAATGTCGTTCAAGTCGCCAGCACCTGCTCCGGAAAGGTGGGTATGAGAGAAACCGGAAGTACGTGCGTCGTGGTAGTAGTAGCCTGAAATGTATTCCCAGCCGTTAGAACCGTTGTTTGGAGAAAGCTGCACCATGCCGTGTGGTGTGGTTGCACCAGGGTAGGTGTTGCCTAGGTTACCTGTGCCGATGAATGGGTTGACGTAGCGTGTTACGTCCATATCGGCGAAGTCTACCGGGATGTGAACGCCCATGTCGATTTCAGGTGTTTCTGGGTTTGGCTTGTCATCACAGTCGCCATCGCCAACTGGAGGACATACTGGCTTGCCGCCGTCAGGAATATCCGGCAGTGCAGGGTTGGTGTCACCGCCTTCATAAATGTTGGTTGTGTCGTCGTTACAGCCAGTCAGACCGACTAGACCACTGAGAACTGCGCAAGCGAGTAGGGAAGGTTTGAATTTCATTTTTAAAGCCTTGTAAATTGTGGGGTTATATAATTAAAAAAATCAGGGGTATTACTAAAACTTAAAAACTTGAAATAGAGCCCTTTGGGGGAAAGGGCTCTTAGGGGAGGAGCTTAAGGTTTAAGCTTTCACAAGAGTCGCTGCGTTACGCATCGCTTCTTTCGTTGAACACTCAACAACGTTTGCTTTTGCAAAGCGGTGAGCGTCTTTTACTTGGATATCGTGAGCTAGAATAACCAGCTTCGCGTTTGCTACATCTAGGTCAGTGATGCGGTTCTGGATACCGTTTTGACCTTGAGTTTCTACTTTGATTTTCAGACCCGCTGCCGCACCTGCTTTCTCTAGTGCTTTCGCTGCCATGAATGTGTGTGCTACGCCAGATGGGCAACATGTTACTGCTACGATGTCGTACTCGCCTTCGCCTGCTGCTGGAGCCGCTTGAGCTTGTGCTGGTGCTGCTTCTGCGATTTCGTCTTCTGCTTCTTCTTCAGCGACTGGTTTCCAGAAGCCAACGATAACTGCTGTTGTTAGTGAGCCTAGTGCGATACCCACAACGTACATTGGGATGTTGCTTGATACAGGTGCTGTGATTAGACCGCCCCATGGTGCGTGTAGTAGTACGTCTGTTAGGAAGCCGAACACACAGCCAACGATACCACCAGCAACGATTGAAGGAAGAACGCGTACAGGGTCGTTTGCTGCGAATGGGATAGCACCTTCAGAGATACCGATAGAACCCATGATTGCTGCTGCTTTACCTGCTTCTTGCTCTTGCTTAGTGAACTTCTTCTTGAATAGGAATGTTGCTAGTGCCATACCTAGAGGAGGCGTACAGATTGCGATACCAACACCACCCATTAGCCATGGTTGAGTATCAACTTGAGTTTGAGCGAATAGCGTTGCTACTTTGTTGATTGGACCGCCCATATCGAATGCAGTCATACCACCAAGAATCGTACCTAGAACCACTTTAGAAGCGCCAGCCATAGAAGCTAGGAATTCGTTCATAGAAGCCATGAAGATCTTGATTGGCTCACCGATACCCCATAGAACGATACCTGCAGAGATAAGCGTACCAACAAGTGGGTAGATGAAGTAAGCGCCCAACGCAGTCATGTTAGCAGAAAGAGGGATCTTCTTAAGTTGTAGAACTACACCACCAGCGATAAAACCAGCGACGATACAACCTAGGAAGCCGCCGCCCATGTCAGCCATGATGCCAGAAGAGATCATCGCTGGCGCTAGTGCTGGTTTGTCTGCAATTGAGTAACCGATGAAGCCACCAAGAATAATTGGGAACAACACCAGACCTTTAATACCGATATTAGAAATATCAGCCAATAACCCGTCTGCAGGAACCGCACCTTTACCGGATGCCATTACCGCCAGAGCCAGTAGTACACCACCCGCAACGATAAATGGAAGCATGTGAGAAGTACCGAATAAAAGGTGACCTTTCATGGTACTTAGGAGTTTTTTGAAATCGCTATTATTGCTAGCTTGAGCTGTGATTGTACTCATAATTTCACGCCTTATGAATTAATTAAAATATTTAGTATTTGGTTTTCGTCTTTTGCGTTATGAATATCTTCAATAAACTCTTCGCTAAATTTTCCGAATAATTCTTGAAGAACATAAATATGGTGGTCGGCACCGTTATCAGGTGAAGCAATCATGAAGAATACGGTTGGTTTGACTCCCTCTTCGTCGCCATACTCGATGCCTTCGTGCTTTACGCCAACGGCGATTGCAGGCTCTGTAACCGCTTTGCTTTTTGCGTGTGGGTAGGCGATGCCGTCCATTGAAGTCACGCTTAATGCTTCACGTGCTTCGATGTCGGTTAAAAAAGCCTCTTTGCTACTGATTCGATTATTTTCGAATAGCATCTGTGCTAGCTCTTCAAAGACTTCTTTTTTATTATTTGCTTGAAGGTTGCCGTTAATTAAATTGACGTTTGTTAGTTCTGTAATCATTTTGTGACTCATTGGTACTGAAGTAATGAGTCAAATTTAATTAATGAAGTGGTTTTCGGAAATAGTAAAAAAAAACCAATAACTATACTTTTGTATCACTCAATCTTAAGTGTGATAGCCGTCATTAATAATGCGGAATATTATAAAATTTATTATGTGATTTATATTCCAGTTATTTTGAAATAAATAAACTGGACATGAAAATGAACTGGAGGAGGATCAATAGTCCTGGTTAGGATGCAAAAAGAGGCGTTGCGCCTCTTAGTTTTGAGATAATAGAAACAGTGATAAAAGCTGGCCATTAATTTTTATATTTATGCAGCAAATCTAACGGGATATGGCAGTAGTCGTTTGGAAAGCGCGTGAGTCGGTCTTGGTGCTCATCATCACTTGGCACGTAGTTTGTGAGTGGCAGCACTTCTACGGCGATTTTATCGGCATCCGGTCTTGCTGCGATAAACGCTTTAGCAATCGTTAGGTGTTGCTCGTTTTGGCTATAAACACCGGTACGGTACTTTGCACCTACGTCTTCACCTTGCTTGTTAACACTGTGCGGGTCGATGATCTCAAACAGATACCCCATTAAAGTTTCAACCGAAACTTGTTCAGGGTCGAATTGGGTTTTCACGCATTCTGCGTAACCATCGTATTCGGATTGAGTGTTATCCGTCGTGCCATTTGCTCGTCCTGCTTCGGTGCCAATTACGCCCGGAAGGTGGCGCATAAATTCTTGCACGCCCCAAAGGCAGCCGCCTGCGAAGTAAATCTCTTCCATCATTTTATCCTGTAAAACTTTGCGCCATTATGGACATCACTTTCGCTCAAACACAACTCCAACCATAGATTTAATGACTCATCGATGAGCAGTTCGGACATAAAACAGGAACAACTCGGTGGTGATTTGCTCTCTTTTTTGTGCTGCTTTTCCTCGTTAGATTGAGCGCAGTTAAGAGCTAAGGGGAATCCCAATGAAAATTGAACATATCGCGATTTGGACAGAACGTTTGGAAGAGTTAAAAGCCTTCTATGAGAAATATTTTAACGCGGTGTCTAACGATAAATACCACAACCCAACTAAGCAGTTTTCATCTTACTTTCTTTCGTTTGAAAGTGGTGCACGATTGGAGTTGATGTCGATGGAAGGTGTGACCGCTTGTGAAAAATCTCATGCGATGCAGATAACAGGATTAGCACACTTTGCCTTCGCTTTAGGATCAGAGCAGGCGGTGGATCAATTAACCAAAACCTTAGTAGATGATGGTTACCAATGGATCGACGGTCCGAGACAAACGGGTGATGGTTACTACGAAAGCTGCGTATTAGATCCGGATGGCAACCGTCTAGAGCTTACGGTGTAACGCAGCTTCGCTTATTTCTATCGTTCACAGGCTGCTTTCATATGAAAGTATTCGGGCGTATACTGCAAGCTCATTAATAAGGAGTGAGCCTGTGAACCCAAGACAAAATGAAATCCTGCAATTAGTGAATGATCGTAAACGCGTTCAAGTCACGGAGCTTTCTGACATTATCGGCGTGTCGGGCGTGACCATCAGGCAGGATTTGAATTTTCTGGAGCAACAGGGCTATCTAAAGCGCGTACACGGCGCAGCTACCGCATTGCAAAGTGATGATATTGATACCCGATTAGAAGTCCGTTTCGATATTAAACAATCACTTGCAAATAAAGCGGCAGACTTGGTCGCGCCAAGTGAGACAGTGCTGATTGAAGGTGGGAGTGCAAACGCATTACTGGCTCGCACTTTAGCTGAACGCGGCGATGTGACCATCATTACCCCATCGGCGTACATCGCCCATCTCATCCGTAACACCTCAGCTAACATCATCTTGCTTGGTGGTGTGTATCAGCATCAAGGCGAGAGCTTAGTTGGACCATTAACCAAGTTGTGTATTGAGAACATTCACTTCAGCACGGCTTTCTTGGGTATCGACGGATTTCACCAAGACACTGGTTTTACTAGCCGAGACATGATGCGTGCCGACATCGCAGAGGCCATTCTGGCAAAGAATAGACGTAACATCGTACTGACGGACTCCAGTAAATTTGGACAGATTTATCCTTCTTCAATTGGCAATACCAACGAAATATCGGTGTTGTTAACCGACAAAGCCGCTCCGAAAAGCGACCTTGAGCAAATCAAAAAGCTAGGTGTGGAAGTGGTGTTGGGATAAGTACTAATGGCTCTCCGACCATACTGCGAATTCATTTCCACTTGGTTCGGTGAAGTGGAATCGGCAGCCGCCGGGAAATTCGAAAATAGGGCGGATAATTTTTCCACCACATTGTTCTACTTTTGCCTGCGTGGCCTGAATATCTGAGCTATAAAACACTAAAAGTGCGCCACCATTTGTGGTTTGGTTTACAAACTCAGATTTGAAGAATCCGCCATCTAACCCTTGTCCTGAAAATGCAGAGTATTCAGGACCATAATCGATAAAGGTCCAGTCAAAGGTACGCTCAAAAAATTGTTTTGTAGCGTTAATATTGGTGGAACCAAATTCAACGTAATTCAATTTTTCATGTTGATGCATGGTGAAATCCCTATCCATTTGTTTCATGCCTCTAGGCGAATTTTTCTACGATGATGTCATCCGCTTTTTCGACAAATAATGCGCCTTGATCCTTGAGCTCTGTCAGCACATTTTCAATATTATCAGGCAGCACTGCGCGAGTTGAAGCAAGGTTGACAACCACATTGTAGCCAAGATCCAGTGCTTGCATGACGGATTTCTTCACACAAAAATCTAGCGCGAGACCACCGATCACTAGAGTATCAATCCCGTTGAATTTTAGAAATTCATGTGCGCCTGTCGTTTTAGTATCGGCAATATCATGGAAAAAAATACCGTAAGGGTGCGCGTCAGGATCCATACCTTTATTAACTTGAAAATCGTAGTCCAACACGGGTGGTAAACCGTCTAGCAGTTCAGAACCTGTTGTGCCAAGCACACAATGGCGGTTCCATTTTATATCCACATTGGGTAGATCGACGGGTTCAAGCATGTTAGCTGGTGTTTCTGCATCCCATTTTGCTTTTGGTGGGTGTAAGTCACGACTGACCAGTTTTAATCGGCCTTTGGCATGATTACTCAGAAGCTCCGGTACGATTTCCAACGCACCTGCAACGGGCAGTTCATTTGGACATAACTCGCTAAAGCCTTTCTCTGGATCAACGTCGATCACCGCCGTGGTTTGATAGTTTACTCGAACAGTCATGGCAGACTCCTTGTCTGTCTGATTGCCTGCGTTTATCCACGCAAACAGTTTTGAAAAAAGGTTACTTCGTCGCTAGTCAGCGTATATACCATTGCGGGTTTTCCACCTTTGCCTTTGTTGGTAGAAGCGACTTTATTGGTGGGTTTTAGTACGCCTGAATCTATCAAGCGGCGCTTAATCGTCATTCGGCTAATATCAATACCAAACTCTTGATAAGCAGAAATGATGTCGGCAACCAAAAACTCCTTGTCTAATGCAAACAAAAGAACCGATGTGTATTCAATGGATGCACGAAGCTTCTGCCACGCTTTTTCAATGGTTTTTTGATGATCAAACGCGAGGGTCTCTTCTCCATTGAGTATAGCTTGTAGCGAAAACCATTTTAGTTGGCACTCTGGTACACCAGCATTGTTGATTTGCTCTACATTGTTACGATCGACCAAGGCGTAGTGCGTAATGTTTAAGCTCCAGTCTTCTGGATCACGCTTGGGATCGCCGTCGATAAAAGCTTCACTAAAGTGACGAGGGTAAGTATGGATTTTCTCGCGGCAAATTCGGCGACGCGCCGCCTCAAAGTTTTCATCGGCCGGGCGTCCGCCTTCACTGGTTAAGTCTTTATCAAAGACAAATCCGCCCGGTAGTGCCCAGACTCCATGGTATGGCCGATTTGGATTTGAACGTTTAATCAACAACACTTCCAATCCCTTATCGGCACAGCCAGATAGCCTGAATGGAATAATGTCGACAGATACGATCATGGTTGGGTCCTAATATTGATTTGTAAGTAATCTAGCGCATAACAAGTGGTCAATCAATGGGTAAGTAACGAGTTGTGCGAAACGTTTTTGGTAGTGCTTCATAGTACGCCTTGAGTATAAATCTACGAATGAATCTGACTTATTCACAATCTGTGTGCGAATTCTAGACAGAAAAACCTTATAAAAATGAGTGGTTAGTAACAAAAGTTGACAAACTATAGATGGGTGTTTATTGTTTACGCAAATTAGTTAGTAACAAAAAGTTATATACCCAGGAAGGGCGTGTAGAAGGGCACCTAATGACCACCAAACTATTTTCTTCCCGCATCATTCAAAGCGCTTTGGATTTTGATGTTTACAAAGTCAATATGATGAGCGCAGTAACAGCGTTTTACCCTGATGCGATGGTGTCATACAAGTTTATTGTGCGTAGCGAGGAAGATCTCTCTGAACTGCTACCAGAGGTAAAAGCAGAAGTTCTTAAACTGCAAGACATTCAATTTACGCAAGAAGAAATCGAATACATCAAGCGTGTCGCGCCTTACCTGAATCCTGATTTTGTTGATGCATTGCGCCATTTCCGGTTTAACCCGCAAAGTGATGTCTCTTTCCATAATAAAGCCATGGCTGATGGCTCAAGCCAGTTACGCATTACTATTAATGGTTTGTGGCGAGATACTATTTTGTACGAAACGATCATCATGAGCATCGTGTCTGAAGTTCGTAGCCGTCAGCGTTGGTCAGATATCCCTGTAGCGCAATTTACCACCGTTTTAGAAGAGAAAGTTCGGTACCTAAAATCCGAACTAAAGCGTCGTAACATCACTAACTTTAAGTTTTCTGATATGTCGACGCGTCGACGTTTTTCCTTTCAAGCTCAGCGCACCATGCTGGAGTTCTTGTGCCAGGAAGTGCCGGAATGTTTGACAGGAACAAGCAACTACCACTTAGCAAAAGAACTGAATTTAACGCCTATCGGTACCGTTGCTCATGAATGGTTTATGGGCCATCAAGCTCTGGTGAATGTGCGAGATTCGCAAAAAGTGGCTTTGCAACGTTGGCAAAAAATGTTTAACGGTGCACTAGGTATTGCACTGACCGACACGATTGGTATTGATGCCTTCCTTAAAGACTTTGATGAAGAGCTAAGTAACGCGTATTTCGGTGTACGTCACGATAGTGGTTGCCCTTATAGCTGGGGTGAAAAAATGATTGCACACTATCAGTCGCTTAATATAGACCCGTTAACAAAAACGCTGGTGTTTACAGACGGACTTAACTTCGAACAAGCGTTAGATATTTGCGAGTATTTCCAGGGACGTATTCAGGTGAGTTTCGGTATCGGTACTTTTCTTGCGAATGATATGGGTGATTATGTCAATAAAGCGGGTGAAGCCTACCAGCCACTTTCTATCGTGATCAAAATGGTCACGTGCAATGGTTCACCAGTCGCAAAAATCAGTGACGAACCTGAGAAAGCCATGTGTGAAGATATCTTCTTTTTGATGAACCTCAAGCGCCGCTTCGAGCAACCTCTTGATTTAAATGAGTGTCGTAAACTGATTGATCGTCTAGAAACTGAAGGTCAAAACTATCTCATCGACGCGTAGGCGTTATCCCTCCTTCTTGATAAGCACCCTCTATCGTTACGACAAATTTATATAGACAAACGTAGAGGGTGATTTCGTTATAGTAATACGCAGAAGTAACCAGATACAGCGTAGGAAAGCACTCGAAAATGAGGTTGTTTTTTTGATGTGCTATGTGCCTATGATTGGTGTAAATCGATACGTTACAGCATCGTGGAAGGTGTATTTTCATCGGACACTAAACTCAGTCTAATCACGTAGTTTATTCCCATGTACCATGAGGTCACTCGGGTATAGACGTCTATCTGCTTTTATGACTTTGGGCTTCGCGTAATTGCTTGAATCAGGAGTCAAAATGAACCTAGTAGTACATTTGCAAAAGAAAGCGATCCGAAAATATGGCTATGAGATGGCCACTCGTCAAGCATGGAAATGTGGCATCAAGGCAAATCTTGTTAAGCGCGTGATCGGCCTTTTTAAAGGACAAATTGTTTGTGTGATTGAAGGTTGTCGCGCAGAGTTTTCTTCTCCTCTTAATAACCCCCTTCACGAAGATGACAAGCAAGGGCGATATGTGTTTGTTGGCGGTGTATGCTGGGAACCAAACAACATTATTGCTCCTGGTTTTCCTGACTTTATGTTTATGCACGTGCGTAACCTGAGTCACCGTCATAAGTATTTAACGGATGACGAACTGTTTTTAAGCTTGGCTTAAAAATAAGCCTCATAGGTTAATCAAGCCTAACCATAATCAGTAATGATACGGTTTTAGCTTAGTTGACATTCTGTTGAGTGTTTCTTGACGTACCTTTTATAAAACAGTGTTTCTTTACTCGTTAATGACAGAGGGTTTGTTTTCGCCTGATGTGATTTCCTAATTGCGATTTACTATACCGCTCATCAAAGCAAACCATACTGGGATGTAAATCATGAATATGAAATCTATCGCAATTGCAACGGCAGTTGTTGCTGTACTAGCAGGCTGTAAAGACAAAACGCCACCAGCTCCAACCCAAGCAAACATTACTTTGGTTGAAGCGGTGACTGAAACGGTGAAAAATCCACACCAAGTATGTAAAGACGTGGTAGTAACGGAGCAAGTTGCTCCTACGGATGATAATAAAATAATTGGTACGGTCGGCGGCGCAGCAGCTGGCGCGGCATTGGGTAACCAAATCGGTGGCGGCTCAGGTAAAGTGATTGCAACTGCAGCTGGTACGATCGCTGGTGCATTAACGGGTCGTAAGATTCAGGAGAACGTGCAACAAGGCGATGTAGTGACAACGACGAAAAAGCAGTGCCACACAGAATACACAACATCTGAAAAAGTAGTGGGTTACGATGTCACTTATGAAGTTTCAGGTGCGCCAACGACGGTTCGCTTAGCGAGCAAGCCAGCGACAAAAACGTTCCCAATTCAAGATGGCAAAGTTGTTCTTCCGCAATAACTAGCTCCCCAACCGAAGTAATTAACAAGCCCTTTTATCTTTGAGATGAAAGGGCTTTTTCACATAAGCGGTGTTTTCATCTATTTTCCCGCGGGAATGTGCAGCCAGAATTACCAGCTAATTTCAGCGTTCGATACAATCACTTTTCGAAAAGTACGAACGGAAAAAACATGGAAGATTTTTACCTGACCGATCGCGGTTTAGCTGGTTATTTCGAAGCGCAATGGTTCGACAAGTTCATCGAAGATAAGCAGATTGAGACGATAAACAGTCGCTCAAAACAAGTCCCACTCTCTTTTTTGTCATCACCTCACTGCTCCCAAGTTGCTGATTTTATTGCGCAGATGGCACTTGAGAGCGGCGTTCAGCCGTATTCCCTACTTGAGGTTGGCGCGGCGCTGGGAAGAAACTATTATGAGTTAGTGCAACGCTTACCTAACCTTAAAGAAGCGACGCTTGTGGAGCCTTCAAATAGGTTGATGGATGGCTTGAAGCAACTATTAATAGAAGAACAACGAGTCGAGCTAACTTATCTTCACGATGTGAACACCTTAAACGCTTTAGAGGTAGAGAATAGAGATATCGTACAGAAATGTGCTCATGTTGATTTGACGCTGATTAACCAACCTTTTGAGCACGATACTCTCCAGTCTAGCTTTGATTTAGTCGTATGTTTGAACGTGGTTGATCAATGTGAGTCGCCACTTAGCGTGATCAATGCTCTAAAAAAAACCACCAAGGTTGGTGGGCTGATCGTTGTCTCTTGCACTTATCAGTGGAACGCGAAACACATCAAAAATGAAGACGAAGCGGTCGATGATATCAAAGAGTACTTTGCTGAAGGTTGGCGTTTAGTATCGGAAGCCGATCATGAATATCGCATCCGGTTTAATGATCGTTTTGCAAGGCAGTTTTTATCTCATGTGGTCGCTTACGTCAGAATGGATTAGAGCCACATAAAAAAACCGAGTACTTACGACTCGGTTTTTTTAGTCTTTGAGATAGAGCGCGATTTTAAGTAACGTGCGCCTCTTGTTGCTCTCGCTCTTGTTGAGCTTGCAGCTTTTTCTTGCGACGTTCTCGTTTAGAAAGCCAAACCAGCGGCACAACAATCATTATTGTTCCTATCGCCATAAATATGTCTGGCACTTCTCCAAACCAGATTAATCCCACAAACACGGCACCAATTAAACCACTGTATTCAGCGCTGGCAATTTTGTTGCTATCAATCGAGCGGTAAGCGATCACACATGTTGCCGCATAAATCATGATGAACAAACTTGAGCCAGCAGCGACAGGGAAAGCACTCCAGTCCCAAGGTTCCGCTTCGATCAGAACAAGTAAGAAAGCCACGGGAATACCTGCCAAGTTTGTCATCAATAACGTTTGCATGACAGATTGATTTTTTGGCAGTTTTCGAATGAGCAAGTTATTGATTGCCAGGGTAGTAGCCACAACTAAAGCCGAAATCGCTGCCCAGTCGATTTGATCTGGACGAATGATGACCAACACTCCAGCAAAGCCCATGATCGCAGCCGCGATCGATTGTTTAGACAGCTGTTCGCCAAAAAATATCGCGGCAAGCGGCAGCATGATTAATGGCGCGGCGTAGAAGATTGCGTTCGCAGTTGCGAGCGGTAAAGATGAAATCGCCAAAACCATAAATATAGCACCAAGCAACCACACGTGAGCGCGGACAGCATGCCATTTAAATCCTTCAAGAAAATGAGTCTTTTTTGTCAGCAAGCAGACAGGCAGTAGGAAAAGCACTGCGGAAATTTGTCGGAAAAAGACAAACTGAAAAATAGGCACTTCATTTCCGACACTTTTAATTAAAGAGTCCGAAAGCACCGCAATGAGATTCCCAACAATTAATAGCAGCATAGCTGCGCCGACCGATGTAACTTTCACTTATTTCCTCTCCTCTTTCTTTGCCAAAGAGTAGGTGATGTCATAGGATGAAGTGAAGTGATATTTATTAGTTTAAGTATGAGATTTTTAGATAATGAAATTGCCACCACTCAGAGCGGTTCACTGTTTTGAATCTGTCGCTCGAAACTCTAGCTTTTCGCTTGCGGCTGAAGAGCTCAATGTGACGCAAAGTGCCGTTAGTCATCAGATACGATTATTGGAAGATTATTTGGGCGAGTCATTATTTATTCGTCAAGGAAGAAAGCTCTCTTTATCGGATACTGGTGCTCGTTATTTAGAGGATATTAGCCCGGCAATTAGCTCTATTGCGATGGCCAGCCAAAAGGTGAGAGAAGGGGACAAAGGCAGCATACGTTTAGCGATTTATAGCTCGCTTGCCGTAAAGTGGCTTATTCCGCGTTTGTCTGATTTTAAGCGGTTACATCCGGAAATCGATCTGACACTCAATATGGTTGTTGGTGATCCTGAGCAGACAGATAGCGTTGGTGATTGCTTTATCACGGTAGAGAAGCCAAAGCGCAACTATATGTCGGTGAAGTTATACGCGGAAACGCTGTATCCGGTATGCAGCCATAAAATTTGGAAAGAGTTACAAGATCAACCCATTCCAGAAGCGCTTTGGCGATATCCTATTTTGTCGACAGATTCTATTTATCGTGAGAGAGGAAAAGACTGGGCAGAGTGGTGCAGAGCGGGTGGTTACACTTTGCCAAAAGATGTCGATGTTCAACATTTTAGTCATATGTTGTTGGCAATTGAGGCTGCACGTTATGACCAAGGCATCGCATTTGCGAATGATTTTATGCTCAATGAAAGAGATAAAGCGCATGATTTGGTGTATATCCCTTCTCATGGATTAGAGACGGGGGACAGCTTTTATTTTATTCATAAAAAGAGCCGAGCCAAGCAGGCGGAAATTATCAAACTCACTAATTGGTTGAAGCAACAGTGCTTGTAAAATGACTAAATTGTCATAATTAAGAAATAAAGTGGCAAAGTTGTGTTTAAATATTTCATGTTTTATTGAGTTTTTATTCATTAACATCAACTTGGTTTTGAAACCGAGTGAAATGGATAGCATGACGTGCTTAAGGATGGGCAAAACACAACCTCAATAATTAACAGGCAGTGAAATACAATGTTTAAAAAAACATGGCTAATGACAGCCCTTCTAGCAACATGTTCTGTTGCAAACGCAGCTCCTTACGTTGGTGCATCGGTAGGTCAAGCATCGTTTGGTGATGTTAATGGCTCTATCAATGGTGGTGGTACTAACGCTAGCACTAAACTTAAACTTGAAGATGACTCAAGCCTTTCAGGCAAAGTATTCGGTGGTTACAAATTCAACGAATACATTTCTCTAGAAGCAGCCATTGGTGGCTACGATGCTTTAGACGGCAAAGTTGTTACTGTTGGTGATATGAAGTATTTATCGATTCAACCAAAAGCGACTCTACCTATTGGTGATCGTTTCAACCTTTTTGCTAAAGCTGGTCTTTCTTACTTCAATGCTGAATTCAAAATTAGCAACTCTGTGATTGACGGTAGCGCAGGCCATACCACCATTTCTGACAGTACTGTAACAGGCATGTACGGTTTAGGTGCAGAGTTCGCTATTACTGAAAACTTTGCTCTGCAAGTTGAATGGGAATACATGATGCCTGAGCTAGACATTGCGAAATTTGGCAATGAAAAAGTAACGGTTGATGCAGACATCAATGTGTTCTCTGTAGGTATGAGCTACCGTTTCTAAGAATACTTATTCAAGTTACCTCTTGGCTTAGTACACGTTTTTGACTTCTGTTGGTCGAGCTGAGTCCAAGCTTTGAATATGTTTAGATATAGTACAGGAAGTTTAGTTGCTAAGCGTCCTGTGCTATTTTTTTGCTTTGGAATAACTCTTAGGAATCTTTGTGAACGATGTCAATCTTAGGTATCTGGATCTACTGTTAAAGCACTTTGAACCTCATCAATATCACTTCGTTACGCTGTCTGAGCTTGAAGTGGTAATTTGTACGTCAAGGCGCAATGTTTCTATTGTGATGAAAAAGCTTGCCTCTTACGGTTGGGTAGATTGGAAACCTGCAATTGGCAGAAGTAACGCTAGTCGTCTGAATATTACTATTTCCCTTCAACAAGCGATGACCGAATTTTTGGTTGAGGAGCTTGGTCGGGGAAGAATGAACTCGATAACAAAACTTATCGATTGGTTCGGCCAAAGTGCTGTCAGGGCGCTGACGATTGCCTCTGAAAAAGTGAACCAGTTGAATGAGTCAAATAACGCTATTTTGATCTCCTCTTATCCTTGGGTGTCTAAGGTCGATCCTGCGAACACTTATCGTCATACTGAACTGCATGTGGCGAAAAGTGTTTATGATGTTTTGCTGACTCAAAATTCCAATGGTGGCATTGAGCCTTCGCTAGCACATGAGTGGAAAATGGAAGGCAATGTGATGACGTTATGGTTGAGACCTGGAATATATCGTCACGATGGCGAACTTCTCAGCATACAAGATGTTGTTTGGAGCATAGAAAGACTTAAGGAAATAAAAGGACCAGTACACGAGCTCTGGCAATGTATTGACAGTGTGATTGCCGAAACATCGAGCTGCTTAAAAATTACATTGAAACATCCGAACATGTTTTTTCCATATATGCTAGCCACTCCTCACGCTTCTATTCTTTGTCGAGATGTTGTTTCTTTCGGTTCTGGTTATTCTTACCACATAGGCACCGGACCATTTAAAATCAGTGGTTGGAACCAAGAGAGTATGATTCTTCAAGCACACAAAGAATATTTTTCAGCGCGCGCATTGTTGGACCAAATTACGCTGTCTCATGGTGATGTTAAGACCCTGAATATGTTGAGTTTTAACCAAACCTCTGATCACGTTGAAGTGGAAAAAATCAGCGCATTTTCATATTTGACCTATCGTGAACGCGCGGACTCTAATCTCGCAAAAGAAGATTGGCATCAACTCGCCGATTACATCAATGCGCAAAAGAGAATCTATGAGGCGCAAAGTGCCGTTGACAGCATTCAGTTAGCGACTCAAGAGCAAGATTTACTAATAGCAGAGGCTATTGTGACGCCTAAGCTACAAGGTAAAGTAGCGCTAGCTGAGCCAATCTGGACGATACCAAGTTTAATTCGTCACTCTGAGTGGTTGCACCGAGTGATTCGGGCGACGGGATTAGAGCTAGAGATCGTCATTATTGATGACATTAGTTTTCCTGAAGTCGTATCACATCGAGCGGACTTGCTCCTAATTGAAGAAGTTATGGAAGCGCCGTTTGAGTATGGCGTATTTGAATGGCTATCGATAGCAACAGGTTTGCGTTTTAGTTTTGATCAAAGCCAGATGTTGATCCATCGAGAAAACCTTCGCGAAGCCATGACAAATGCTCAATCTTTACAATCTCTTTTAGGCGTAGAAAAAGCGTTACGAGAGCAGTATCTTTATTTGCCTTTATTTGTTGGCTATGAAGAGGTGACAAAAACACAGCAAGTGCGCGGTGTTCAGGTGAAAAATACGGGTTATAGCGATTTGCATCGTCTCTGGATCGCTCACTCTAACTAGCATATTTCGACACGGTGAGCACAGAGTATGAATACATAAAGCCATCGCAATGATGGCTTTATGTGGAATGTAGAGTTAGAAGTTGTACGACACACTCGCACCAACAACCCATTGATTTGCACTATCAACAATCGAGGAATCGCTGATACCGCTGCCTAGGCGAGTGTATTGTGTCATTTGGCTCACTTGCCAGTTATCGTTGATTGGCATGACTAGCTTGTAGCCTAAACCATAGCTTACTGTTGAATCACCTTTGTACGCTTTGCGGTTTGCATTTGCTTCGCGTTGTTTTACGCCAAAGTAGTAATCTACGTAGTCTTCACTTTGATAAGTTAGGTTAGCAAAAGGAACAAAATCAACACTACCGAAGTTCATAATGTGGAAGTAAGTCGCGCCCGCTAAGTAACCTTTGTAAGCACCACTGATATCATGTTGAAGGTATGTTGAAATCACATTGTGTTGATCTAACGTAAAGTCAGTGTTCAAACCTAAATCGACAGCAAAGCGACGTTTATCCGTGCCTTTCAGGCTCTTTGCAATATCACCGTCACGCATGACACCACTGCCAACAAGGTAAGCACTCATGTTGATTAATTCATTGGTGTTACCGAAGAAGCGGTAGTTAATGCCACTTAGATCGGCGTTAAAGTCGTCACCATGGTAACCGCCATTTAGAATTGGAGCTGTATTGTATTTTTGATCTTTGAAAAGATCGCTGCCATGAGCCACTCCGACTTCCGCGTTCCAGCCACCTTCATTGTTGTAGATGTTACCGTTACGAATATAAGTATCACCAGCAACCGCTGAAGCAGCAGCAGTCAGAGTTAGTAGTGCAATTAATGTCTTTTTCATCGTTTTTCCGAGTTGCTCTGATTTGTTTTGAACACTGTACAAAATGAAGTTGTAAGCCTCTATCAGCAAAGCGTATGGAAATGTAATGAACCATCAGGATAAGAAGCGGAATGTAAGATCATAGAAGGAAGATAAGAAAGACAACCGCCGTCGATGGAAAGAAAAATCCGAGCTGGGGTAGCTCGGATTTAGATTATTTATCAGGTATCGATACGAACTTATTGTTGTTTCGTTAAGTTGTATAACGGTGCTAGGTCACCTGTTACTTTTTCGCCATTCATGTCTAGCTTCATAAGTACATTTTCACCAACAAAGTATTGGTTTGGTGCATCTTCGTTTGTCAACGTTACGATGCTGCCGTTTGCATCCCAAGTGAATTGGCCTTCAGACTTTGACTGACCGTCTTCTTTGTCTTGGTAGCTTTCTTCAAGTACGTAAGTGCCATCTTGATTTAGTGTGATGATCATGTCGATACCTGAACAATCCGCACATGGAAGCGTACCTTTGTATGTGCCGTTCCAGTCCAGGGCATTTTGTGCGTTATGCTCAGAGTCTACAAATGTTTCTTCAGTGATGACTTGTTCTTCTGCTACTGGCAGCGTGTCAATTGTCTCTGTAGTAACTTCTGCGCTAGTAGTGACTTCAGTTTCCGTCGCTTGAGGTACTTCAACTGCGCTTGTTTCGGCAGGTTTCTCATCTTGACAGCCTGCAAGAATGATTACCGCGCCTGTTAGTGCCAACATTGTTTTTTTCATTTTATCCCTCTTTAAATCAAGATTTTGTATGAGAGTAATAGTAGACATTTATCAGGTATTTGCGTCATCAAAAAGCAATAGAATGATCTATCTATGTCAATAAAACCGAATATGAGCATAAAATTGTCAGGAAAATCAGAACAATGTAAATGTTGATTGGGATATCAAGCTTGAGTCTACAAATAAATATCTAGAGGGGTGGGGGCAGAGATAGTGAAAACAGCCCACATTGCTGTAAGCTGTTTTATTAAATCAGTTAAGAGGCCTTATCGATGTTTGAACGTGAGGTGCTTCGTTTTGTGCTGTCTTCATCAGCGAATAAACCAGCAACAGTACGACGCTCTAATTCACCTTTCAAATGACCATGCTCATCGACAACGGGCAGTGAGTATTCGCACGACATGGTTTCAGTCAATATTTGCTCAATGGCTGAATGGGGAGAGATGATAGGCACTTCTTCATAGATATCATCATCCCAGCTTGGGGTTTGAGCTAACTTCGTCGCGTCTAGTAACCCTTGTTGCGTTATCACGCCTTGATAGCCTGAATCGGTCACATGATAAGCATAATCACGTTTTACACGTTTCATCTCACTGAGCGCTTCTTCAATGGTTTTAGCGGCAATGCGATATGAAGGTGGCTGCATCACAGTCTCAACCGTCAATGCTCGCGCTCTATTGACGTCTTTTACAAAGGCTTCAACGTACTCATCGGCAGGATGCAGCAATATTTCGTCTGGTGAACCTTGTTGGACAAGCTCACCGTCTTTAAGGATCGCAATGCGATCGCCAAGGCGCAGTGCTTCATCTAAGTCGTGAGTAATAAAAACAATCGTTTTGTGTAACTGCTGTTGCAGTTCTATTAACTGATCCTGCATTTCGCTCCGAATCAGTGGGTCCAACGCTGAGAATGCCTCGTCCATTAACAGTATTTCGGCGTTGGTTGCCAATGCTCGCGCGAGGCCTACGCGTTGCTGCTGACCACCTGATAGCTGAGCGGGATATTGGTTCTCATAACCCGTTAATCCAACGGTATCCAACCATTCGTTTGCTTTTGATAAGCGCGCTTCTTTACTTATTCCTTGAATTTCCAAACCGTAAGCGATGTTGTCGATAACAGTGCGATGAGGCAATAAGCCAAAACGTTGAAACACCATCGACATCTTATGACGACGAAACTGCTCTAACTCCTTGTTAGAAAGCTGCATTACATCTACCCCTTCCACCAAAATCTGTCCCATGGTTGGATCGATTAGGCGATTGAAGTGGCGAATCATGGTGGACTTACCTGAACCGGATAAACCCATGATAACGAAAATCTCGCCCTTTTTAATTTGGAGGTTGATGTCTTTTAGCCCGACCGTGTGGCCCGTTTCCGCTAGCACGTGTTCTTTACTATGTCCCAACTTGACGCGCTCTATCACGCTGTTGGGTTTAGGTCCGAAGATTTTATACAGACCGCTGATTTCGATAAGTGGACTAGTCATGCTTTAAATCTCCTAGATGGGCTTGAGTGCGTTTCGCATACGCTTGTGAAGCGCGGTCGAAAAGAATCGCTAGAGCGACAATGGCTAGACCATTTAAAAGACCAAGAGTGAAATATTGATTGGTAATCGACTTAAGAACGGGCTGGCCCAAACCTTTTACCCCAATCATCGATGCGATGACGACCATCGACAGTGCCATCATGATCGTTTGGTTGATTCCTGCCATGATGGTTGGCATTGCGAGCGGAAGTTGGACCCCAAAAAGTCGCTGTTTACTGCTGGCTCCAAATGCGGTTGCGGCTTCCAACACTTCTTTATCCACCAAACGAATACCCAAATTAGTTAAACGAATAACAGGTGGAATCGCGTAGATTACTACTGCGATGAGGCCAGGAATTTTCCCGATCCCGAGCAACATCACAACTGGGATGAGGTACACAAATGCCGGCATGGTCTGCATGACGTCGAGTAATGGTGTCACAACTGACTGAATACGATTAGAGCTCGCCATAGCGATGCCGATAGGGATCCCGAGTGTGATTGCCAGCATGGTACACACCGTGATAATACTGAGCGTGCGCATTGTGTCTTCCCACATGCCGAAGTAGCCAATCAGGATAAGTGAGCCAAAACATGCGATGGCCAGTTTCCAAGAGCGACTAGCGGCATAAACGAGGGCGGTGCAGACGCCTAAAACAACGACCCAAGGTGTTGAAATAAGCAGTTTTTCAAACCAGACAAGAAATGAAAGGAGCGGGTCAAAGAGAGACTCGATAAGTTCACCATATTCACGAGAGAAATCTCGGTAGGCGCCATCGAGTGTTTTGCGAATCGCTCTAAGATCAGAGCGATCCATTTCTGGGAATTCGCTGAGCCAATTCGAGTCAGACATATTTACTTCCTTTTCTGATATATCTAGGTGCCCTCAAGAGACGTGATTCAGCAAGAATGGCTGGGATCGTAGACCAAGTAATGATTGGTGGTTCGATAGGTCCTCCATCTATTGTTTTACCCTTTAGGCTCATTTCAATGCAGTCGATCTGCACTTTATAGTTACTTAGGTAGACACCCTTTTAATAAAATAATCATTAGTGTTCAAATGAATGATTTAATCGGATTATAGTTTTTCTTCTCCAATAAAATGAATACATTAGCGCGTATTTGTATGAAAAGTCTGCGCAAACTAACGTTTTTATTATCTAGATAATTAGAATTGATCTTTTTGCTCGTTTGTCACCAAAGTTTGTAAATTTTTAGATGTCTAATTAATCCTGATGTCTTACGTATTTATCGTGTCGATTTTTGCAAACTTAGTTTATTGGCATATGCTAAAAATGTTATTGGCATATGCCAGTTTAAGGCGTAATTTGACCCTGTGTTTTCGAGGGATAATGATGGCAAGACCAAAGATAGAAAGACGAATATGCGGACGTGCTGCACACCATTGTTTCAAACCCAATGGCGTGCCATTTCATCAGTTGGAGCAAGTCGCCATATTACCAGAAGAGCTAGAAGCACTGCGTTTGGCCGATTTAGAGGGTCTTAGCCAGCAGCAAGCTGCTGAACAGATGGGCGTCTCTAGACAAACTTTTGGTAACACAGTAAAAAGTGCAAGATTGAAAGTCGCAAAAAGTTTAGTTGAAGGTCATGCATTAGTTTTTCCGGATGAGGAGTCAAACTTATGATTTATGCTATTCCTAATGATGGTGAGCGGGTGGCAAACCACTTTGTTAAAGCACCATATATTGCTATTTATTCTGATACTGACGGTATGCTGAAAAACTTAGCGAACATTGCTTCGATGCCACAAGCAGGTTGCAATGCGAAGTCTCAGTTAATTCAGTCTCTGCAAGAGTACAATGTGGATGCTGTACTTGTACGAAATATCGGTGAACGCGCACTAGCCAAATTACTTCGTAGTGGCACGCAAGTATTCAGGCTTTCTACCCGTAGCTCATTGGAAGATGTACTTGCGGTTCCAAGAGAGCCTCTCATTGAGCCGTCTCAAGGTCGTCCCTCAAACAATCATAAGAAAAGTGCTCACAAGTCAAAAGGCGGTTGCGGTTCCTGTGGTTGTGGTGGCAAAAAATCCAAACCCTCCTTGCTGACAAGACCGAAAGCACCAACAGGGCTACTTAAAGTGACATCTCGCCCTGCTATACTTAGGCTAAAGACGATGGCTAATAAGGCAGGTTAATATGGTTTGGTTATTTACCTTTCTTGGTTTTCTCGCAATCATTTTGTTGATGTCGCTTGGCGTCATTTTCCACAACAAGCGTATTCAAGGGAGTTGTGGCGGATTGAATAATGTCGGTGTTGATAAGGTGTGCAATTGTGAAACCTCTTGTGCAGAGCCTGAAAGACGTTTGTATCAAATATCCGAACCTAATTCGTCATCTGAGCGCTAAGATCTTTTGCCCATTTCGGTAAGGTTTGTTTAAACCAGTCAATGTATTTACTGGTCTGAGGGTTCTGTCTCGAGACCAGTATGTTCACCACTTCTACCACCATCCACGTTTTAGCTATTGCAATCGTTCTTGCTAAATTACTCACATCGCCTTGCTTTGCCGTCTTGGTATAGGTATGCGCCACACCAAGATAATCTTCGAGTGTGCCCATGCCTTTGACTAGTGGCGCTAAATCTATCGCGATATGCCCTGTCGAAAAACGTTCCCAGTCGAACAGCACCAAATCGCCATTATCTCGTCGCCCCCAGTTCCCGGCATTGGTGTCGCCAGAGATCAAATTTTTGGCGTTGAAAAGCGGGCCGGATTGCTCTTGTAGCTGATAAAAGAACCGCTCTGTTTTTGCGTCTAGTTTGAGCGTGCTTAAAGCTTGGGAAGTGGCTGGTTGTGCCCACTGATGAGGATGATAAACACCATTTGATGTCGGAGATAGTCTGTGTATTTTAGCTAGTTGTTCTATCACGCGCGGCTCTTCAAGCAGGAATTCTTGATTGACAGAGTGCGGGATATACTCGATTCGTAACGTATTTTGTTGGTGATCGTAATCAATGAGCTCAGGTACAAGAATGCCAAGTTCATTGAATGGTTTAGCCTGGTGTTGATAAAAAGCGACCTCAACCTGTTCTACCTGTTGCTTTTCAATGAATGAAATGCCGTGTTTTTCTACCAGATAAACTTTGGCACTGCCCATCTGGTTAAGCTCTTGCCTTGACATGAGACATCCTGTCTTTTGATGGTGGAACCTTCACTTACCTTAAACGCGAAAGGTGTGTGCTCCAAGAATACTTAAAGAGAACATTGAAACAAAATAATGCAATGGTTTGAGTATAAAATTGTCGCTAGTGTCTAAATTTTACACAGTGGCTTTTACGCATCGTTAACCACGTTCTACGCTTAATATTCGATTTAAACAAGGAGAACCAATATGGCTGTAATAAAGCAGGATATTCCAAATCGTGTAACGGTTTATCATGACAATGTCGATCAAGAACAAGAGCTGAAAAATGCGATGCTGCCAGAGAAACCGCGCTACTTTAACGGTGCTCCGACTTACAAAGCGAACAGCATCGAAGAGTTTGAAAATAAAATCAGTCAGATCGGTTTGTCTCTCGATAAATAAATTTTAATTTACCTAAAAGCGCCCTCATTTTGAGGGCGCTTTTTTATTTGATTGATTTGAATCGTAGGGAATTAACCTTGTTGAGCACTGCCTTGGCAGACTTGTTTTTGCACTGCTGGTGGCGCGGGCTCGTAATGGCTTAAAGTCATACTAAAACTGCCTTCACCACCCGTGATAGCTCGCAATCGACGAGCGTAATCTTGCAACTCGTTTACTGGCGATTTGGCTTTCAACAACGTGAATTGGCTATCAATCGGTTCGGTGCCTTCTATTAATCCTCGATTACCTGACAAATCCCCAGACACGTCACCGACGTTTGTGGTTGGGACGTGTAACTCCATTTGGACAATGGGCTCCAGCACAATAGGATCAGCGTTGTTGATCGCATCTAAAAAGGCTTTCTTACCTGCGATGACAAACGCAATTTCTTTCGAATCGACGGAGTGATATTTACCGTCATAAACCGTGACCTCCACATCCTTAATTGGGTTGCCAGAAATCGCACCTTCCTCTAACGCTTGCAAAATACCTTTTTCAACAGCAGGAATGAGCGCGGTTGGAATTGCGCCACCCACCACTTTGTTGATGAACTTAAATCCGGCGCCACGCTCGAGTGGGCGAACCTTCAATTGCACTTCACCAAACTGGCCTGCACCGCCACTTTGTTTTTTGTGTCGATAATGCCCTTCGGCAGGTTTAGTGATGGTTTCAAAGTATTCGACGCTTGGTTGGCAGGTTTCGACGTCCAGCTTGTACACGTTCGCCATCTTTTCTAATGCGACTTTGAGGTGAAACTCCCCTTGGCCGCTGATGATGGTTTCGTTGGTGCGAGCGCGATGTTCGATGCGCAGCGAAGGATCTTCGCTGGCGATTTTATTCAGTACATCGCCTAATTTTTGCTCATCTCCACGCTTAAGAGGCTTCAAGCACAAAGAATACATGGAGTCAGGAAGGTCCAATGTCTTGAGTTGAACACCATCTTCTTCGTGAGAGTCATGAACGATTGAATCGAATTCGAGATCATCCACTTTGGCTAAAACGCAGAAGTCGCCGGCAAGCGCGCGAGGGATCTCGGTTCTATCTTTGCCCTGCAGTTGATATAAGTGCCCAACTTTAAATGCCTTGTTGCTTTCGCCAATATAAAGCTGGCTGCCCGCATTGATTTCACCCTGATACACACGTAAGTAGGCAAGTTTTCCCATATATGGGTCGACGCTGACTTTGTACACGTGTGCGACGGTGTGCTCTAGGGTTTCGCAATTTACTTTGATTTTTTTGCCGTTCTTTTCCAATAGAGGAGGGTTACCTTCGTTTGGCATGGGCATGATCTCCGCCAAGGTGCGCAGCAGAAGCTCGACGCCCGCGCCGGTTTGTGCTGAGACAAAACAGACCGGAATCACATGTCCAGTTCTCAGTGCTTCTTCAAACGGATCATGCAGTTGCTCTGCGGTGAGTTCGGAACCTTGTTCCAGATACAGTTCCATCAGTTCTTCATCGACTTCGATAACTTGATCAATCAAGGTCTCATGAGCTTCATCTACCGTCGCAAGTAAGGTTTCTCGTCCCAATTCTGGTTCGAAATAGCAGTCAACTACAGATTCTCCGTCAGCCGAAGGTAAGTTGATCGGCAAGCAGTGGTCCCCAAAATGCTCAACGATGTTCTCCATCAATCTTTCTAACTGACTACCGTGGTTATCGAGCTTATTGATGATGATCATCTGACATTTTTGCTGCTCTTTAGCAAAGGTGAATAAGCGATCGGAAGTTTGGTTTAGTGGGGTTTGAGGGTCGATGACAAGGGCGGATGTTTCAACGGCAGGAAAAACGCTGATCGTACGGCCAAGTAACTCGTTTTGTCCCGGAGTGTCGATGATATTGAGCCGATGTTTATTCCAGCGCAGTGCGACTGGCGTTGCTTCAATACTGTGTTGATATTGGATGGATTGAGGGTCGAAGTCGGTAACGGTATCGCCTTTTTCTACGCTGCCTAAATGGTGAGTGGCATCGCAGGTGAAAAGCAGTTTTTCTATCAGCGTGGTTTTACCGGTCCCGGTTTGGCCGACAAAAGCGATATTGCGTATTTTGTTGATAGGCATAGAGCCTCCTTGCAAGATGGCGTGAAAAACCTACGAATTGCTAGGAAGTGGGTTGTTAGAGAAACCCACGCACTGCATTGGAGTAGGGCGGGATTACCGCCTATTCGTCTTCCATGTCATTTTCCGGATGACTCGATGCATAAGACCACCTTATTGGACTACTGTAATCTTAGCATGCCGTAATAACCATATAATTTATGTGACTTATTTCATGATGGGGCTGATTGTTTTTTAATCGAGATCATAAACTCAGAGGTTCTGACTTTTGGAGCAAAACCTCTGGATTGTTTAGGCTATTTGGAAAGAACGATTTCGCCGTCGCGATAAACTAAGCTCGGCGTTATATCTTGTCCGAGCAACACCGGGCCATCAAGATCGACAACGCTCGCCTGAGCAGCAATAGGTAACGCAGCTCGCATTGCCAGCGACGTCCCCAACATACAACCGGACATGAGGCTAAAACCGAGTTTTTTTGCATCGTCGGCCAGCAATAATGCTTCACTGAGCCCGCCCGTTTTATCTAGCTTAATGTTCACCATTTCATATTTGCCAAGCAGTTGATGCAATTGCTCTCTGGTGTGACAACTTTCATCGGCGCAAAGTGGAATGGGGTGCGGAATGCTGGCGAGTACGTCATCACGGTCTTGTGGCAGCGGTTGCTCGATCATGATGATATTAAACGGTTCGAGTTGATCAAATACCGTCGCGAGGTCGAGGTTTTGCCACGCTTCATTCGCATCTAAGACAATTTGTACGTGCGGCGCGGCATCGCGTACTGCTGCAACGCGCTCAATCACGTTTTCACCATCCAGTTTTACCTTAAGCAGTTTTGCGCCTTGGCTAAGGTAAGCTTGCGCCTGTTTTGCCATCGCTTGCGGCGTGTCGATAGAAACCGTCATCGCCGTCACAATCGCCTCGGGTAACGTAAAGAGGTCGTGAACTTGTTGCTTGTGGCTCAAAAGCGCAAGAAGATGCCAAAGGGCGCAATCCAATGCATTTCTTGCCGCTCCTGCGGGCAATAACGATTGAAGCTGGCTTTTGAGAGTCATCACATCAGCGTCGCCTTTGGCGTACAAACTTTGCAGTTCATGCGCGGCGTGAGAAATCGCCTTAATCACCGATTCAACCGATTCACCATAACGTGGGTATGGTGTGCATTCTCCTTGGGCGAGCATGCCTAGATGTTCAATTGTCACGAGGACTACGTGGCACTCTGTCCGACTGCCGCGAGAGATGCGAAATGGTGTCGCCATAGCAATCGTGACAGGTTCTACATGAATTTTCATCTCACTAGTTTTCCCTAAACCGCAGTTATTTTCTAAACCGTAAATGTTTCCTAAATCGTAAGAAGCCAGTCTGCAACCGCATCAACGCCAAAACGCACAGGGTCGGTGACGGGCACTTGGTATTTGTCGCTCCAATCCTGGAATAACTGGGCTGCATCTTCTTCGCTGATCGCCGAAGTGTTTAAGCAAATACCCACTAATTGAGCGTTTGGATTTGTTAGGCGAGCAGCGGCCAGATTCGCTTCTATCGTTTGTTCAATGGTTGGCAAGCTCGCATGTGGTAAGTTGCGGATGTGCGGGCGACCAATCTCATGGCACAGTACCAGAGCGTCCGCTTGTGCGCCGTGAAGTAAGCCCAAACTTACGCCAGCAAACGAAGGGTTAAATAACGAACCTTGCCCTTCGATGATGTCCCAATCGTGGTCAGTGAAGTCGGGGCTGATCGCTTCTACTGCGCCGGAGATAAAATCGGCAACTACGGCATCAATTGAAATGCCACTGCCTGCGATGAGAATTCCCGTTTGACCTGTTGCTTTGAACTCTGCGCGACAGTTTTTACGCTTTAATGCGTGTTCAATGGCGAGGGCAGAGTACATTTTGCCAACGGAGCAATCTGTTCCTACAGTAAGTACTCGCTTGCCTGCGCGAGCTTTGCCATTGCCGACCTTGAGCGGGGCATCATAATGGCGAACATCATTCAGTTTGGTTAATCCGCGTTGTTCTAGATCGGCAAGAGGAGCAAATTCCGCCAAACGTTGGTGCATGCCCGATGCAATTTCAAATCCCATTTCTGCCGCTTCAAGTAAGGTTGCTTGCCAAGCTTCGGGAATGACTCCCCCCGGGTTTGCTGTGCCAAGTACCAGCGTTTTTGCTCCTTGCTGCTGCGCTTGTTGTAGTGTCATGTCGGTTAAACCAAGCGATACGGTTTCTGGCGTCAGGCGGATTTGGCCAAGACAAATCTCAGGTCGCCATTGGTAAATGCCACGCGCGGTTTTTGCTGCGAGTGGATCGGTTACATCGCCAAGAAAGAGTAGGTAAGGTTGAGCAATTTGCATGATGGTTCCCTTCGTTATCGTTATTGCTCATTAATGTAGCCAGACTGATTTAGGAAACCGAATGCTTATTTGTTAGGCAGGTATAACTTCAAGTTATACCTTTAAACCATCTGTTGTTTTAGGGCGGTGATAAATTGCTTTGTCGCAATGGATTGAGGTGTGTGCTCTGCGAACAAAATAGAGACAGAGAAGGACATGTTTGGCTCCAAAGCATGCACGGAGACGGCATTATCTTGGCGATATTGTTTTGCAGTCCATGGATCGACAATGGCGAATCCTGCTTGGTGTTTCACCAGTTCAGCCGCTGCGGAGTAGCTGCGCACAGTGATGGCATGTTGATAATGCTCGTCACGCGCCGACAAGGTTTGATGCAACAATAAGCCCAGAGGGTCTCGACTATCTAAACCGATAATGGGTAAATCATGACTGATGAGTTCTTCTAAAATGACGGTTTTTTCTGCGGGTATCGCTGCGCTTTTAGGAGCGATCAGTGTTAAGTATTCTTTCAATAACACGTGCCCCATGATTGCTGGTGGTGTTTCTTCACCAAAAGCGATAGCGAGATCCAATTCATGTTTCAGCAACCCGGAGCACAGCTCATCGCGATTGGCCGTTAATAGCTCAAAGGAGATACCGTGTTGTTTCGACAACAACGCGACAGTCGGCGCTAACAAGTGCGCAGCCAAAACAGGCGGGGCACCGACTCGTAAATGTTGAGTTCCCTGTTTGACTTTGTTGGTCAGGGAACGAAATTGTCCGAGTTGTTGATAGACTTTTTCTGCCTCTGGCAATAAGGCTTTGGCTTCTTGAGTGGGAACGAGGCGACCTTTTACGCGTTCAAATAAAGCGAAGCCCAGTTGTTGCTCTGTATGGGCGAGAACTCGAGTGACATTGGGCTGGGAAACGTGCAGTAAGCGAGCAGCACCAGACACCGTTCCTGCTTGCATAATGGCGTAAAAGACTTCCAATTGTCTTAAGTTCACGGCGATTTCCCTCTGCTCATATTGGTCACCTCAGAATACCCAACCTTGCTGATGAGCGATAGAGGCAAAAGTGCTGGCGTAAAAAATAGGAAGAGGATGTTGGTTGCCTTCTTATCTCGCTTTTTCAATTTCTCAACTTCTCAATTTCTATGCTTCACTTTGCTGCTGCATGAAGGGGCAGGTCGTTAAACGGCTCGACGTCTCGGCTGAGTAATCCCATCAAAACCACTGCTAACACCATGACAACAGCTGCTATTGCAAAACCGTATTGTGTTAGCTCGTAATGACTCAACATCGCGATTAACACGTAACTGAGAGATTGAATGGTGGTGGCAAACATGCTGATGCCGCCATCGACGCGACCTCGTTGATGAACCGCTACGGTGTGATGCATCCAGTTGACTCTCGCAATGCGATTTAGCGCGTTGAACACACCAAACAGCGCCGTAAACAATAAGATGGTCAGCGGGCTTATCGCAAAACTCATTCCGATAAACGCTAGAGATACCATGACCATCGAAGCAAACATAATGTGGCTATGGGAGGCGCGACTCAGCACTTTGGTGACAATGAAACCTGTTAGTAACGAGCCGAAACCAAAACTGATGTTGAACCCTGCAAACCAATCGCCAGAGACGCCTTGTTCAGAAAACCAAATCGGCACCAATTTGCTCAAATACGTCAATGCAGGATAAGAGAGGCAAGAGAGCAGAATAAAGCCATAAAAGCGGGGTTCGAGACGGAATATTTGTTTGCTCTCTTTGAGCTGTGCGATGAAAGCAACGGACTTTGATGCCCTCAATTGTTGGGTATACGGCGTCAGAATATAAAACATCGCCGCCAAAGCGGATGCGCTGGCCGCAAACAAAGCAAACTCTTTCATGCCCCACATTTCAAGCAAAACAATACCCAACGCGCCAGCTCCGAGGGTTGTGGATTGCATTACAATTTCTTGCTGACCCGAAATTTTTGCGTATTCGTGATGCTGATAATTTTCTTGGGTGAAGGCGTTGTTGGTCGTCCATGCAAAGTTACTCGAAACCCAATACACCAATTGCGCAAAAGCCAGCAGCCAGTGGGACTCAAACCCTAACCAATAAGCAATGAACACCACCAAAGCCATGCCCGATTGAATCCATTGATTGAGCACGAGTAGTACTTTGCGTGAATGTCGGTCAATTAAAGTGGAAAAGAAAGGCGTTGCTAGAAAAGAAATCGCGGTGCAGCTCAGAGAAACTAAAGCGACGAATGTACCCATGTTAGGTTCGGAAAGCATGACCCATGGCAGTGCCATCATGAACAAGCCAGAGGAAATGCTGTCGAATAAGCGGCCAGCTAAGTACGGCTGAGTTTTATTTTTCATTATGTTTGCCTCTAACTCCCGATGGATTTCAAAAGGTTGATGTCCAACTGTTCTGTGTTTGACAACCAAGTCGTTCGCGCTGAACACATTATCTTGAGATCGCCGGGGTTTAGCGTTAATTAAGATGGTGCAACTTTAAAACCTCAAGTAAACTTGAGGTAAAGTGTTTTTTTAACAAAATTGATACACAGGGAGTCAAGGATGGAAATCAGCGTAGGAGAAGTGGCAAAACGTTCCGGAGTGAAAGTCTCTGCCCTGCATTTTTATGAACAAAAAGGACTGATTTCGAGTTGGAGAAATCAAGGCAATCAGCGCCGCTACCACCGTAGCGTTTTGCGCCGTGTCGCGGTGATTAAAGCGGCTCAGCAAGTGGGGTTATCGTTAGAAGAAATCAAACATGCGCTAGATGAGCTGCCGAAACATCAAGCTCCGAACAAAGATCAATGGGAAGTCATGGCGAGCCATTGGCATGAACAGTTAGAACAAAAGATTCAAAAACTCAAAGCCTTGCAAAACGATTTGGGTGGATGCATTGGCTGCGGATGTTTGTCTTTAGAAACCTGCGCGCTGCGAAACCCAGAAGATGTGTTAGGCAAAGACCACTCGGGTTCTAATTTAACGTTAGAAGAGTAGGTGCTATTCCTATTCTTTGTCGAAACTGTCCACCACAATTGCACCCATTGACGCCGGCATAGTGATGACGATGACCCGTTTTATCGCAACCAAAGGCTCATTCATTAGTGGCAGCTTATCAAGACAGAAAAGAACTAACGCCACCACAACGGCCGCAATGAGGTACGCGATAACCACACGAAAAATAAAAATGGATACGCGATTTTTGATGTGGCTTTGGAACACGCTTTGATAGGCGAAAAAACTGAGGAAAATGACAGAAAGGCTTAACAGCATGAGCAGGTTTGCCATTGGCAAGCTTTCACCCAGTCGCCACGCCTCTTCAGAAAAAGAGATGGGTACGGCGAGGGCAAAAGCGCCAACCAACACTTGGCTGGCGTCTTCTAAGTTAAAGTGACTACTCATGCTGCTCATTCCATTATTCGTTTGCTAGGTGTAAGAGCTTTTCAAAGCGCTCGTTACCATGCAGCAATTCGAGGTCTCGCTCTTCGGCAAGCAAGTCACGAATAGATGGGCTGTATTCAATAGCGCGTTCCAAGTCTTCAATGGCTTGCTCTTCAATGCCAAGACGAGAGTATGCACAAGCACGTTGATACAGTGCAGGACCATTGGTGTAATCGACTTCAAGTACGCGGTTACAGATGCTAAGTGCCCAGTGGTATTCGTTGATTTCCATCGCGGCATCTGCTTTGTAAGTCAACGCTTCTAAATCACCTGGGCGAATCAGCAAGATCTCATCATAGATTTCAATACGTTGCTCTGGTGTTTGTGAGCTTTGCGCACGCAACCATAAGTTATGGATCTCATTGATTTTCTCAATTTCTTTATTGTTTTCACTGATAATGCGAGTTTTGCGTTTTAAATCTCGCTCTAGTGCTACAAATTTCTTCTCGTATTCTTGGGCGATCTTTTCTAATCGTTTATCCGCCATCTCTTTGGTGTTGTGTTTAAACTCACGCAGAGATTGCCAGCCTACAAAGGCGATCAGCGATGCGACACCTGCGATGATGTAGAAGAAGTAGGTTACGGTCACGTTGGCATAGTTCAACGATTTATCCGCAACCGTCAGCTCGCGGTCGGTGATCTCTGTGATCATTCGTTTTTCTAGGCTCTGATAGTCCTGACGCAGTGCTTTTAGCTCATCTAAAATATAGCGTTCCATTAATGGTCTATCTAACAGATCCGATTCTGAATACTTTTCGTCCGATGCCATCGTCGGCAAGGCAAGTATCAGCGAGAAAAAAATACCAATAAATAAGCGCATATAACGTCCTTTCACGAGAAGAGTACAGATAGACCATGCAACAATAGCAAATAGCACAAACGTTTAGCAAAGTTATTACAAAAGAAATAATTGTCGTCTACGTAAAAGTCATATTCTTGTTGTTTTTCAGTTTGTTCCTTGTGGTTATTTGTCGAGATATCTTTTATTCTCCTTGCGGAATGATGACTAAGGAGCAAGCATGGACGCGAGAGCCAAGGATTACTTAGAGCAGTATCTAAAATTATTATCACCAGAACAAAGAGCAGCCGTACCATCAGTTAGTGCTGACTATTATTGTGCCGATGAATACAACGCCAATGTATGCGCCGATTTGGTTCTAATTGGACAGAAAATCGCCTCTTGCAGTATGGAGCTTTGGTATCGAGAGCATGGCGAAAGCATGCCACAAGTGGGCCATTTACAAGTCGTCACGAATTGGAACGGAGACCCCGTTTGTGTGATACGAATTACTGATGTCAGCACATGCAAATATGAGGATGTAACCGCAGAGTTTGCTTACGCAGAAGGCGAAGGTGATAGAACCTTAAACTGGTGGCGTGACGCGCATACTGCATTTTTTAAAGCTGAATGCGATGAGTTGAACATAGATTGGCATGAGAAACGTACGCTAGTTTTGGAGCGTTTTGAAGTGGTGTATCCAGTCAATTAATCGCTGATAGCAGCACTGATTTGAAGTGCTGCTTTCTTGAGAGACCGCTTTTAGCGCTTGCGAGCGGTCACACTAAACATGTGCCAGTGTTTTGGGCTTCCGACTACCGTGGTTCCGTCTTCATCTCTTTCATTCAATGAAATGAGTTCGTAATCCGCGAATAAACTTTCCACTTCCTTTTTCGTTAATGCGGTAATGTTCGGATGCATTTCTGATGCAACCCAGGAGTCTTTTGCTCCTAAGAAATCACCGCAAAAGATACCGCCAGGTTGTAAGGCACTGTCTATTTTGGTCCAAACTTGCTCAAAGCCTTCGTCCGGACAAAAGAACAAACTGGCATTCGCTATAACCAGGCTGCATTGAGGGTAGTCAAACTCAGTAAAACAGCACTGTGAAATTGAGAAACGCTTATGGCCTTCAAAGCGTGTTAAACAAGTTTTTACTGCATCTTCATGGCTATCAAATGCGTGAACGTTAAACCCCTGTTCGAGGAGGAAATGACTGTCTCGACCTATTCCGCAGCCAATATCAAGAGCGACTTTGCTCTCGAGTTTCAGTAGGTTTACGGCATTTTCCACGTTTGGGCGGTGAGGTTGGTTTAAAACTTTCTGATAGTACTCGTTCCATTGTGCTGACATTGAACTTCCTTGTATTTATTGTGTTTCCCCAAATCTAGTGTCCATTCTTGTATTGCTTTATCGGGGAGGTTTTGAAACATTGGCAATTGTTATAGCTGATCTTCAATTGGCAATATGCCGGAGAACCAAGCGCCCATTTTTCGCCATACTCCGGCCTCTGGTTCAGAATCATATTCTTTGCCTGTTTTTATGTCAGTCCAGACAATGTCTCCGTCGCGCAGAGTTAAGGCATAGGCGTTATTCGACAATTGATTCGGCAGTTGTTCTAGAAACATTTGCACATATTCTGGCTGTTCGATAACAACGGCCATTTCGGTATTCAAAGCGGCTGAACGTGGATCCCAGTTCATCGAGCCAACAAACAGCGTTTTGTCATCAATCGTCATTGCTTTTGCGTGTAAACTTGCTCTGCTGCTCCCCGTGAGGCTCCACTTGCTTTTGAGTTTCGCGCTCGCTTTTACTTCCCATAGCTTGACCCCAGCTTCGAGTAGGTCTGTTCGATATTTTGCGTACCAACCATGCACGGCAAACACGTCGTTTGAGGCGAGACTATTGGTCACTATCGTGATATCAACACCTCGCTTGGCCGCGTTACTCAATGCTTGAGTGCCGACTTCGGTTGGGACGAAATAGGGGGAGATAAGAACAAATGAATGTTCAACACTTTTAACCAGCTCCGTTAAATTATCAATAAGTTGGCTCTCTCGGGTCGCAACTTTATCGGGTAAGTCAAACCATACTTTTGCTTCTCCCCAGTAGAGCTTGAGATTGCCTTGTTTGAGAGCTTGGTACATATCCAGTTTAGTGAAGTCATAACGGCCGGTTGAGAACTTTTCCTCTAGCTGGAGTTTGTCGACCTGCTTTTGAATCGCCAGGTCGGTAATTTGCTGTGAGTTCGGTGTTATCCATTCCATTGGTATCGCATAGGCGCTATTCCAGTAGAGGTCGAACTGATCTGCAGTTTGTTGTACCGCCTCACCATAGAGCAGTAGATCAAAATCACCAAATTCGACCTGTGATTCAAAAGAAAAGTACTCATTGCCGATATTCCTACCCCCGACAATGGCAGAAACACTGTCTGCAATCAAAGACTTATTATGCATACGACGATTAAGACGTTCAAAATCGCTAGCAAGTGCGAACCAGCGGGAATCGCGATACTGATGCGGATTGAATAAGCGGATTTCGATATTAGGATGTGCATTGAGTGCAGCCATCACGTCGTCGTTTCGCTTTTGCATATCGTCAAGCAACAGCCTTACTCGGACTCCACGCTTTGCAGCTTCATACAAGCGCCACGTTATTAGCTGACTCGTTTCGTCACCACGGTAAATATAGTATTGAAGATCAAGGCTTTTTTGTGCGGACTCGATTAAAGAGGTGCGAGCAAGAAGGGCATCGTGTCCTTGATTTAACGGGGAAAAGCCAGTTATTGACTTTGGGTCTTTCCCGTAAGCTTCAAAGTACTGTGCAAGCACGGAGTCACCTTGATACCCAAGTTGGAAGCTAGTGGATTTTTCACTGGGATCGTTCAATGACACGGATGAACATGCCGACAAAATTGTGAATAAAGAAGGGAAGAGTAGCTTAGCGAGTGTATGTAACAAAGTACATTTCCTTGTCTTACAGAGTGTTACTTATCGGAAATTATAGACCTAAGTTGCCGCAGCGTGCATCCAACAAGGTTTGATAACGGGCTATTAATCAATGAATTGTCATGTTCTCGGGATTAAGTTCACCTTTTTGAACGCAGATAATCATTTATTTTAATTATGATTGTGTCTGAATTGGTCATAATCACTAATATCTGGTGATTATGACCAATAGCACACTGGTTAAAATAGTTGAGTGATAATAACTATTTGAATTTTAATAAATAAATGCCTGGCACGTCCCTTGCTATTCAAAAGAAGAGTTAAGTCAGGGCAACTTGCGAAGTTGGTTAATTTTTTGTTAATTTTATTAACTTTGAATTGGCAATAACTCTGTAGTTAGCAACCGAAAAAGCAAGGTACGCGCTGCTTTGACGTCTATTCAAATGTAATTCCCTCACCATCATGCTTACAGGGAGTCAAAGATTTAATAAAGCATGGTGATGAAAACAACAATAAAAAAGGATTTTCGATGTTAGCAAAACCCGTATTACGTTGGCTTTTACCTTTCGTTGTCGTTGGTGGCTCTTATGCAGGATATGCCGCAATCGCCGCGACAGCTCCGGAAAAAGAGTCAACCAAAGATGCCATTACAGAGCCTACCGTTCAGGCTTCTTCTCTTTTTCCTACCGATCATAAAGTGGTGATAACCAGCCATGGTGAGTTAGTCCCTTTTGAAAAAACACACCTTTCCGCGCAAGTCAGTGGTGAAGTGATAAGTTGGCACCCTAATTTTGTAACGGGTGGGATCGTGAAACGAGGAGAAGTGCTGTTCACGATTGAAAGTGACAACTACGAAGCGTCGGTTTTGCAAGCCGAAGCCAATTTAGCTAGCGCACGTGCGAGCTTGATTGAGGAGCAAGCCAAAGCGGAAGTGGCAAAACGCCAGGCCAAGAGACTGAGCGATAAGCAAGTGACAGACCTGTATTTACGTAAGCCTCACGTTTTGAGCGCGCAAGCGCAAGTGAAGTCGGCTCAGGCGGCACTCAAACGAGCAAAAAGAGATTTAGAAAATTGCAAAGTCGTTGCACCTTACGATGCGCTGGTTGTTGAGCGTGATATTGGTGTTGGTCAATTTGTCACATCTGGCTCTCGAGTTGCCACGCTAAACAACATTGAAGTGGCGGAGGTGCACGTACCAATTGCCGGTTTTGATAGTGCATTTTTACCCGAATCCATTGGTGAGCTCACTGCGACAGTAACGCAGCAAGGTGTGTTTTCTACCACTAGAGAAGGTCGAGTGGTTCGTGATTTAGGCATGATTGATAGCGCTACCCGAATGATTAACATGGTCATTCAAATCGCAGACCCATATGGTATTGATAATCAGCAGCCTCCAATTAAATTTGGCTCCTACGTTGAAGTGAGCTTCACAGGTAAGGAGCTAAAGCATATCTATCGCCTGCCACAGGAATTAGTCAAAAATCGCACGGTATGGGTAGTGAATGGTGAGAATCAACTTCAACCTCGGACGGTAACGGTCTTGAGAGCAGAAGGTGAGTTTTTACTCGTGGGGGAAGGCTTAGAGCAAAGTGATAAGCTGGTACTTACCTTGCCGGAGTACCCTCAAAAAGGCATGGCGGTACAAATCGCAAAAAAGAGTGACGACTCCGAAACCGTCGTACAGTAAGTAGGAGTTTGTCATGGAAGATACTAAACAAAAGGGCTTAATTGCTTATTTTGCGAATAACCCCGTCGCTGCCAACCTTTTGATGGTGTTCATCATCATCATGGGGGTGGTGAGTTTTCTCTTTATTCAAAGGCAGATGTTTCCGAACATTGAGGTGAACTACATTGATGTTCGTGCGACTTATCCTGGCGCTTCTCCTCAAGAAATTGAAGAAAGCATTCTCGTTAAGGTTGAGGAATCGATTAAAGATGTCACCGGGATTAAAAAAACGGTCTCAACGGCCTCTAGAGGTAGCGCGTATGTCTCTATCGAGGTAGACGTGAATGCTGATATCAAGCGTGTCTTGGATGATGTAAATCAACGCATTGATACTTTATCCAACTTACCTGCCGGTATGGAACCGATCAATGTCTACCAAGTTGAGTGGCGCCAAGATGTAATCGAAATGGGGTTAGTTGGGGACCGACCGCTTGAAGAGCTCAAACCCATTGCTAAGCAAGTCGAGGATGAATTACTTCAACTCAAAAATGTCATGTTGGTGTATTTGAGTGCACCAGAGGAAGAGATAGCGATTGAAGTTGATCCACTCGTTCTTCGTAAATACGACTTGACGTTGAGCGATATCAGCAGCGCGATCAGTCGTTATTCTGCCAACTTTTCTGCGGGCGAAGTCAAAACAAACTCAGGGATGATCGCAGTAAGGATTGAAAATCAGTACTACCGTGGTGATGAATTTAGGAATATTCCTGTAAAGCTTGGCGCAAATGGTGCGAAGGTTTTACTGCAAGATATCGCCACGATCAAAGATGGCTTTACGGAAGAAGAGCGCTACTTTGAATACTCAGGGCAAAATGCGATCTACATGTCTGTTGAAGCGACTCGTGATCAGAACATTATCCCTGTTGCCGAGTCTGTTCGTAATTATATCGAAGCAAAAAACAAGACATTGCCGCAGGACGTTAAGCTCAAAGTCTTAGTGGATACGACCTATTATTTAAACGGTCGTCTCGACATGATGTTGAAAAATTTGCTGCAAGGCGCTGCTCTAGTGGCGATTATGCTGACAATTTTCTTGCGCTTTCGCTTGGCAATGTGGGTAATGATTGGGCTGCCAGTGTGTTTTCTTGGCGCGGTGATGATGATGCCTGCATTAGGGATCACGGTAAACATCGTATCTCTTTTTGCCTTCATTATGGTGCTCGGTATTGTGGTCGATGACGCCATCGTGATGGGAGAGAGCGCCTACAGCGAAATTGAAGAAAAAGGTGGTGGCGTCGAAAATGTGGTTCGCGGTGTCAAACGTGTTGCCACGCCAGCTACTTTTGGCGTTTTAACCACAATTGCCGTGTTTGCCCCTTTCTTGTTGTCTAGCGGTATTGACAGTGCTTTCTTCTATGGTATCGCGGGCGTTGTGATTCTTTGTTTGATCTTCAGTTTGATTGAATCGAAGTTAATCCTTCCTGCTCACCTCGCACATACTCACTTTAAGCCAGTTAAACCTGGTGGCTGGCGTGACCGATTTAACCAACGTTTTTTTGGCTTTGTAAACGGTACGTATCGTAACTTTGTAACGACATGTACGCATTGGCGCTGGACCGTGTTTGCTGTGTTTTGCGGTTTACTGCTGATCAGTGCGGCTTTGGTCAACGCGAATTATGTTCGGGTGATCCCTAACCCTAAAGTGCCTACTGATTATCCTGCGATCACTATTGAAATGAACGATACCGTTTCAAGTGAGCAAACAATCAGCGCTCTTAAGACCATCGAACGTGTGATGCAAAAAATTGAATCAGAGACCATCGCAGAACATGGTCAAGGCATGATTCGTGATGTGCTTTCGTACAACCGAAGCCGCACCGAAGGCCGTGTTTTAGTGCCATTGGTTGATGAGGAATTACGCCCGTTCAATACATTTGAACTTGCTCGACGTTGGCGTGAAGCTATGCCAGTTATTCCTGGAATGAAGAGCATCAAAATCCGCGAGCAGAGCGCGGGTGGCGGTGACAGAGATGAGTTTGGTTACTTGCTGTTTGGTTCTAATATTAATGAATTGAACGAGGCTGGGCGTTACTTGATAGAGCGTTTACAGCAGGAAGAAGGGTTATACGATATTTCATCTTCTATTGATTCAGGAAGCAAAGAAGTGCTCCTTTCTCTTGCGCCTGTAGCGTACGATCTCGGACTGGATCTCACCATGATCGCAGAGCAAGTGGGTGGCAGCTTCTACGGTGGTGAAGCACAGCGTCTTATTCGTGATGGTGAAGAAATCAAAGTTATGGTGCGTTACCCGCAACTGACACGTGAAGCATTTTCATCATTACGTTACGCTGTGATTACCACGCCAGCAGGTAAGAAGGTCATGCTGGGTGATGTGGTGAAGATCAACGAGCAGCCGGGCGTGAGTAGCATTCGACGTGAAGGCGGGTATCAAACCGTTTATGTCTATGGTTCGATAGACGAAGAATTGGTTGAACCTCAAGAAGCCGTGAAGGTCATCGACGACAATATCTTACCGGACATGAAGCAAGTCTTCCCGAGTGTGAAAACGGAATTGGGTGGTGATATTGAAGAGCAAGCAGCGCAGCGTAATGAACAGATTCTGTTCTTTATTGCAGGCATGATCATCGTCTACATCTTGTTAGCCGTACCGTTAAAAAGTTACACCCAACCTTTGATTGTAATGTCAGTCATTCCATTTAGTCTGACGGGGGCGATTTGGGGCCACTTCTGGCTAGGTTTGGATATCAGTATGATGTCGACATTTGGTTTGATCGCCGCTGCTGGCGTGGTTATCAACGACTCTCTAGTTATGACAGATTACGTAAACCAAGTGAGAGAAAAGGGTATGAACATCAAACAAGCGGTGGTTGAAGCGGGCTGTGCACGCTTTCGAGCGATCACGCTCACCTCAATAACGACGTTTGCGGGTGTATTGCCGATTATGTTTGAAACGAGCTTGCAGGCGCGTTTTGTCATACCAATGGCTGTAGCTTTGGGCTTTGCGGTGTTGTACGCAACGGTTCTGACTTTAGTGCTGGTGCCTTGTTTGTATTTAATGCTTGAAGATATTAAAAATATTTTCAGATCGATTAAGGGGTTTGTTCATCGCTTTATCAATCGTTTCAGAAAGTCGCCAGTGACGTCGAGCGTTGAAGTAAATACATAGAGTTAACAAGCTTGATGTTAACGATTAGGAGCAGCCTTCGGGCTGCTTTTTTATTTCTGTATTTTGATTCAAAGCAGTTCTAGAGTGGGTTGTTACGTAATTTATTCGATGAGAGAACAGCGAGAAAATCCCCTGATAAATCATTCTTTTTATGAATGCATTTGCGTTTTTGATTCCCTTGGTTAATTTAACACTTGGTTAGCGAAATTTACCAGATGGAGATAATGATGAAAACATGGACTTGTTTAAGTTATTGAAAAATAACAAAATAAAAGTTGGCATCGTATGTGCAATATATAAATTGTAACTAAAATGAACTGCTAATCCTCAAGGAGCTTATTATGAAAAGCGTATTTCTATCTACTCTAAGTCTTATTGTTGTAATGTCATCACCAATCGCTGCTGCTAACACTTTAGACAAAGAGGAGTGGAGCTCAGATTTACGTCAGGACTTTTCTGAAATGAAGCATGAAGCTGTAGCAGATATTCAGAAAATGAATATGGATGCCATCCACGCACGCGATGAGCGTATCGTGAAAAACATTAAAGATGAGCAAGAACAGTTAGTAAAGGTAACGTGCCACAAAGAGAAAGCAAGCAAGTCATAACTGCCGATAAAGAGACTAACAGACGAAAATGAATCCAATACGAGTTCAGTGCTAGTTAGCAGTAAGCACTGACCTTGTTGCTCTACTTGCCAGCCTTTAAGGCTGGCTTTTTTGTTTTTACTACCAGACCAATAAAGCTGGAAGAAAAAAGCCCGCAAAGAATTTCCTCTGCGGGCGTAATAAAGGGCACCAAATTGGGTGTCTATTCATTTTGGAGGTGGTCGAACGTCCATATAAAACTGACAATAGGCTTGGTGAGAGGCTTACCACCAGCGCGACCAACGGAGCTAAAGTTAACATTGTTGCAATGATTGTTAAAATGTTAATTCTTCAATCAATGTTTTCATTATCGTTAGTCTGGATTGTGAATATGTTGTTCTATTGTTCCTGGAATGCTTGACTGTCGAATTTGAATACATCATGAGATATAGATGGCCCTTTCTTTATCCATTTTGGTTATATAAATCTTGTCATATCACACTGCTAAATCTTCATTATTTTTAATAATTCGACATGGATTACGCCATTTTGTTACTGGTGTGTTTGTTTTTCGATGGTCTCAAATTTGAGTTCACGTATAACCAGGCAATTAAAGGAAAAGAGCAGCAGTTCGCTGCCCTTTATTGCTATAAAGACCGAAGGCTAATTCCAACGTAATAGCGTCCAATGTGATCGATTCGCGTGTTCTTTGAGGCGTGGGCATGGATTTACAAGGTAGGTGTAATCTGCATATTCACATAAAGGCAAATCGTTGATTGAATCGGTATAGAAATGGATTTCAGAATAAGGCTCAGGCTGATTTTTTAGCCACTGTTTTAAGCGCGTGACTTTACCTTCACGATAACTAGGGACACCGTCGATTTCAGCAGTATAACGGTTGTCTTTCTCGATTAAATCGATGCCGAGTGCGATTGGAATATTAAGACGGCGACCAACGGCTTCCACCAAAAAAGTGACGCTGGCAGAGATGATAACCATATCTATACCATCACGAGACAGTTGCTCAATCAGGGTTTTGGCTTGAGGAAACTGTTTAGCCAGAATATGGCTTTCAACACATTCTTCAACCAAGGCGTTTACTTCTTCAATCGGCATGTTTTCTAGTGGCTTCATGGAGAACGCTAGGTAATCTTCCATGTCCATTTTGCCTTCAGAGTACAAGGCCATTAGACGCTGATCTTCCTTAATAAATAAAGGATCAGTCGCGATGCCTCTCTCAACCATAAACTCGTTCCAAATCATTGCGCAGTCAGCGTTTATTAGGGTTTCATCCATATCAAAAACATACAAAGGTTTGGACATGTTTAGGCTCTCACTGGTTGAATTTCGTTTAGGTTAAAGAGTAGCTCTAGTTGGCTGCCATTCGCTAGTAAGCGTTCTGAAGAGCGGTTAAGCAAGTCAACAGTGAGCTCACACTCTTCAACGTTCACTTGATAGCGAATAACATTACCTAGAAGCTGGTGGTTGGTGATCGTACCTACTTGTGGCGCTGAGATGTGGCTATCATATTGACGACCTTGCTCTTTTACATATATAGACTCTGGGCGAATCGCTACTTTCCATTCGGTATCAATGTTGAAGAGTTGCTTGGCTTTATTGGCTTCTACAAGGTTGTAGTGTCCCATGAAACCGGCCACAAACTCGTTAGCAGGATGAGTATAAATTTCTTCAGGTGTTCCTGCTTGAACAATTTCCCCTTTACTCATTAGGAAGATACGATCAGACATAATCATCGCCTCTTCTTGGTCATGAGTTACGAAGATAGTGGTGAGATTCATCTCTTTCTGAATATCTCGGATTTGCTGACGAAGATGTTTGCGGATTTTGGCATCAAGCGCAGAAAGTGGCTCATCAAGCAATAATATGCGAGGTTTCACCACCAACGCTCGGGCGAGTGCGACACGCTGGCGCTGACCGCCAGAAAGTTGATGCGGATAGTGTTTTTCTTTACCTGCCAGATCCACCAGTTTAATGACTTTAGCCACTTCACGTCGAATATCATCATTCGAAAGCTTTTTCATTTTTAAGCCAAATGCAATGTTGCCTTCAACGGTCATATTGGGAAACAGCGCATACGATTGAAAGACCATCCCAATACCACGCTCTTGCGGGGCTTGATGCGTGATATCTTCTCCGTTTACCCAAATCTCGCCTCCATCGACAGGGTTAAGCCCAGCAAGGCTGCGAAGTAGTGTCGATTTACCACAACCGCTAGGGCCCAAAAGCGTAATGAATTCACCTTGCTCGATGTTAAAGTGAATGTCCTCAAATACGGTGTTATCACCAAAACGTTTAGTCAGATTTTTCGCTGTTACGTAGCTCATTGTTTGACTCCTCGGCTGAAACGACTTGCCAACCAAGTCAGTAAAAAAATAAATAGGAAGTAGGTCATCACTAAGGCAGACGTAAAGTGGCCGCTCGTCTGACGCATGTTATACAAGTAGATTTGCAGGGTTTCATAACGTGTGCCGACTAAAATATTGGCGAACACAAACTCTCCCAATAGAAATGAAAATGAAAGGAAAAGCGATGCCATCAATCCTTTTTTGAGGTTAGGTAAAATGACCATCAAAAACGCTTTGGTTGTGCTTGCCCCTAGCAAGTGTGCAGCATCCATTAAATCATTAAGGTTAATTGCTTCGAAGCTATTAGAAATCGCACGATACATGAACGGTAACGCGATGGTGAAATAAGTGCCTATTAAAATCCAAGGGGTACCGATAAGAGATATTTCACTGTCAGCATAAAGTTGAAGCAAGCCGACGGATGACACCACTGGTGGTACAGCGAATGGTAGCAAAATTAGTACGTTCATGAGCTTATCGAGCTTCGGGAAGTAGTAAAACACCACGAATATCGCTGGCAGAACCAGAAGCACACTGAGGGTTAGCGAAGCAATACAAATAAACAGCGAACGCCCAAACGCTTGCAAAAAACGTGGGTCGGTCAGCAATTTAACGTACCAATCAAAAGTGAAACCATCCGGAAGCACCGTGGCGCCCCAGCGTGATGAAAGCGAATAGACAAAGGTCGCTAAAATCGGGATGAGCATGATCCCAACAATGGAATAAACCACTGTTTTATGGAATCGAGTATTAACGTTGTGCATGACTACTTCCTACCTGCATAGCTTTTCGAAATGAGCCATTGGTTAATCACTGTGATAAAGGCAAGTAACGCCATTAGAATCACCGAAATTGCAGCGGCGAGATTAGGTTCAAGGAACAGGTCTCCCGATACCAGACTCGCAATTCGAATTGTGATGACGTTATAGTTACCGGAGGTCAACGCATAAACACTCGCATATGCGCCGATTGCGTTGGCTATTAAGATAATAAAGGTACCGAATAAGGCTGGTGAGAGCACTGGCAGAGCGATTTTCGCCCAATACTGTGATGTTTTGGCTCCCAGTAGCGCAGCGGCTGCTTGCCAATCATCACTCAGCGCGTCAAACGCAGGGTAGAGCAACAACACCGCCAGCGGGATTTGGAAGTAGATGTAAATGGCCAGCAGGCCCCATTTACCATAAAGGTCGAAATCACCGAGTAAGCCATACTGCTTGAGCAAAAGGGTAATCGCCCCATTGGTGCCCAAAATAATAATAAAAGCGAATGACAGAGGTACGCCCGCAAAGTTGCTGCTCATGTTCGTAAACGCAATCACACCGTCGCGGACTTTAGAATCGACTCTGCGTAGAGAAGAGACCAACAAAGTCGCAATGGCTAAGCCAAAAATGCTCGACCACACAGCTAACCACAAGCTGTTGCCAAACGCCTGCATCATGAAGGCGGAGTCGAGCACTTCAATGTAGTTATCTAAGGCAAACTCGCCATCGTAGATAAAGCTGTTTAACAGTACCCAAATCATCGGTGCGAGTTGAAATAGGTAGAAAAACAGCGCGAAAGGCACTAACCAAATGGCTGGCTTAAAGCGCTTTAACCAAGTATTTGCCAAATTTGAGCGTGATTCGCTAGAGCTTGGGGAGAGGACAGAACTGCTCATAGTGCTAACAATTCCTGAGTGTATGGCTTCGTGTGGTCAAGGTTTAGCAATTGACAAACGGTGCCACAAATATCAGTTTGCTTAATATGACAATCCTGATGGGTAAACTTATCGCCAATGACAAACAGAGGAACTTCTCGCTCTTCAGGTAAAATCCCACCGTGAGAAAGATCGTTGTTCATGCCATGATCGCTGGTCACAATGATTTGATACCCATCAGCAAGCCATTGTTCGATGTAGTTGGAAAGAATAATGTCTGCACCTCGCGCACAATTGCGGTATTGGCGAGAGTCTAGGCCAAACTTATGTCCTGTATCGTCGATATTCATCGGATGGATCAGTAAGAAATCAGGTTGATAGCTTCGACGTAAATACTCTGCGTCCAGGAACAAGGCTTCATCAGGATAATGATCCCAATGGTAAAAGCAGCCGTGCTGGATATTCAGAGTTTCATCATGCGTGAAACGATCGCGAACAGGTTCAAATGGCGCGCGATTATAAAGCTCACTGACCCAGTGGTAGGCAGCCGCAGCGGTCACTTTGCCTTGGGATTTTGCCAAACTGAAAATGGAATCGTGTTTGGATAGACGAACGATATTGTTGTTTACGATGCCGCTTTCTACAGGGCGAACGCCCGTTAAAATGCACTCATAAAGTGGGCGAGACATTGAGGGCAACTCACACTGCACAGGATAAAGCGTTGCGCGAGTTTCTTGTTGGGAACGACTTTGTTCTAGAAGACCATTGAGGTAGCCCATGCAATCACGGGCTACCTGATAGTTCAGTCCATCTAGAACAACAAGGATGACCTTATTGCTCATAACGACTTACTCTTATTGCTGGTGGATTAAGACACTTTCTTGCCATTGACGTGGCAGCTTACGTGCGGACTTTTCCCAAGCTGAGAAGTCAGTCACTGGGTGAACATTGCTGTATTGGTCGTTAGCTATTAGCTTGTCTTGTACCGCTTGAGGCAGTGTGATGTTGGTGCGGATTGGACGCGCATAACCTTCTGCTAAGTTGATTTGCCCTTGATCGCTGAAGATGTACTCACGAGCAAGCTTTGCTGCATTAGGGTTCTTCGCATATTTATTGATTATGGTTGTATAACCAGAAATCACAGAGCCATCTTGAGGAATGCTCACTGTAAAGCGGTCGCGGTCAATTTTGTCGCGGTAGTTCAACGCATTGAAGTCCCACATGATCGCCACTTCCACTTCGCCTTTTTCTAGGTTGGCGATGTTCGGATCGGTAAATGAAAGACGACCTTGCTTCGCGAGTTCAGAAAAGAACTTGAGCGCAGGCTTGAGGTTGGATTCGTCCCCACCGTTGGCGAACGCTGCGGCGAGAACCGCGTTGTTTGCCTGTGCTGCTACGCCGACGTCACCTACGGTCACTTTGTAGTCGCCTTGTAATAGGTCATCCCACGTTTTTGGCGCGTCTTTTACGAGGTTATTGTTGGAGATAAAAGAAATAGTGCCAGTGTAAGCAAGTGCCCAATGACCATCTTTGTCTTTTGCCCAATCTGGAATGTCATTCCAAGTGGTTGGTTTGTATGGCTGAGTGACGCCTTTTTTAACCGCTACACGTGCGAAGGCAAAACCTACGTCACCAATGTCTGCGGTCGCGTTTTTCTTCTCAGCTTCGAATTTTGCGATTTCTTGAGCCGAGCTCATATCTGTGTCTTGGTGCTTAAGGTTGTAGTTTGACTTTAAATCAGCCCAAGTGTCTTTCCAGTTCGCCCAACTGTCAGGCATACCTACACTGTAAACCGCCCCTTCTTTTTGTGCTGCGGTAACCAATGACTCAATATCGGCTTCTTTCGCTACTGTTGGTGCTGCAAGCGTTACCGCGATGATTGCCGCTGGTGCAGTAATTGAACGACTTAGCAAAGTTTTCATTGTCTCCATCCTTCTGGACTAGGTCAGTAAGTTCGCTTTGTATGCTATGGATGGAATGTGACGATTTAGCGCAAGTAATTTGACAGTTTTTATGAATTTCTATGGCACTTATATTTCATGCGCTCAATATGTGTTCTGTTGATTAATGTCATATTTTTGTTACTTACACGCCTTATGTTGTTCATCAAATTATCGTTGGACTAGATCAGAATGAGAGCGACAGGCACCGGACAATTTGGTACCCAATTAGGAAAAATTAGAAGCAGCTTAAAGCAGCAGATTCTTTCCGGCATCATGTCGGAAGGACAAAAATTGCCATCAGAAAGAGAGCTCAGTGAACTATTTTCTACGACTCGAATCACTATCAAAGATGCATTGGTGTCTTTAGAAACTGAAGGCCTGATCTACCGAGAAGAGCGTCGTGGCTGGTACGTATCTCCAGAGCGGATCTGTTACAACCCGTTGTCTCGTTCTCACTTCCATCAAATGATTAGAGAGCAGCATCGTATTGCAGAAACCAAGTTACTCAACGTACGAAGTGAAATGGCTGCAGGTGAATATGCAAAATCGTTAGAGGTTGAGCGAATTACCCCAATTTATGTGATTGAACGGTTGCGTTTTATTGATGGGCGAGCGGTATTGTTTGTTGAAAATGTACTCAAATCGGCACTGTTTGAAGGCATATTGTCCGAGAACCTCACCATGTCGCTGACGGGCATTTATCGTGAGAAGTATGGTTACGAGACAAAGCGCTCACGTTTTGATGTGATTCCAACGTCAGCGCCTGCTCATGTCGCTAAAGCGTTGAACTTGGCTGAAGGACAGCCGGTTCTGAAAATTCGTCGAGTAAACTACAAACAAGATGGCAAATTAATGGACTGCGAATTTGAGTATTGGCGTCCAGACGCAGTGATAATTCGCATTGATAGCGTGGGATAAAGTGCAGAATTAAAAAGAGCCCAATGAAGGGCTCTTTTTCGCATATTGGTTAGAGAGGCGGTTTAAACTAGGCCTTGCTCTTTTGCCATTTTACTTGCGATGCCAGGCGCTTTCCAAATGCTTGGCAGCAAAATGAAAGACACAGGCACGGCGGTAATTACAATGAAAGACTGCAATGCAGAAATACCACCAGAGCCCATTGAGATAAGCGCGATAGCGACAATACCCATCATCAAGCCCCAGAATGAGCGAATCACTGCGTTTGGTTCTGTTGAGCCCGTCATTACTACACTGATTGTGTAAGTCATTGAGTCACCCGTCGTCACGATAAATGTTGTCGTTAAGATCAGGAACAGAACCGAAATGATCATTGGATAAGGTAATTCACCCGTAATCGCTAGCAGTGCTGCAGGCAAGTTAAAGCCTTCAAACGCAGATGAAATCAAGCCAGGGTTATCAAGTTCAAACGCAAGGCCACTGCCGCCAACGATACTAAACCAGAAGCAAGTAATCAGCGGTGCTGCGATGCTAATAGACATGATCAATTGGCGAATTGTACGACCACGAGAGATACGAGCAATAAAGATCGCCATCATTGGGCCATAACCGATAAACCAACCCCAGAAGAATACTGTCCACCAGCTTAGCCAGCCCGTATCACCACGGTAAAGCGCCATTGGGAAGAAGTTATCTACCATGCGACCAACGCCTTGTACATAGCCATCAACAATAAAGCTTGTCGGTCCAAAGAACAGGATGTAACCAATTAACAGCACAGACAAAATAATGTTGTAACGACTGACGATTTGAATACCTTTGCTTAAACCGCTTAGTGCGGAAAGGGTATACATCAGGATCGCTGCCATGATAACCATGCTTTGAGTTACGAACGTATCTGGCAGGCCAAACAATGAGTTTAGCGCGTAGCTAATTTGTAAACCTAAGAAGCCGATAGGACCGATGGTTCCTGCTGCTACGGCAATAATGCTACATGCGTCAGCAACATCACCAATCCAGCCTTTAATGGCTTTATCGCCAAACACAGGGTAAAGCAGAGTACGCGGCTTAAGAGGCAGGCCTTTATCGTAATGCAAGTGCATTAAGACAATGGAAGATAGACCACCAAGGATCGCCCAAGCTAAGAAGCCCCAGTGCATAAAAGACTGAGATAGAGCATTGATTGCGGCAGTTTTCGGAGAGGCTTCACCGTATAAAGGTGGGGCAGTCACAAAGTGCGCGATAGGCTCAGCTGCGGCCCAGAACACACCACCACCTGCAAGTAAGGTACAGAGTACAATTGACAACCATTTAAAGTTATCAATATCAGGTTTCGCTAGACCACCTAGACGCACATAACCAGTGCGACCAAACGCAAGAGCCAAACCAATAAGGAAATTCAGAAGAAGCAGTACTTGCCAGTAAGCTCCGAAATATTTAGTAGCAAAGCCGAAGCCGGTGTTAACCATTGCGGTTAGAGAGTCGGTATTCGTTAGGGCAAGTAAAACGAATAGAGTGAGGAAGCTACCACTTAACCAAAAGACAGGATTGGTGAGTTCGAGGCGCTTGAGCAGAGATGGGGGATGAATAGCAGAATAGTCAGCATCCTGAATAGGCGCTGTGTGGGAGGCGGCATTCGTCATATTTGACATAATTACTTCGCTTTTTAGGGCTATGAAGCCGTGCATTTCCCCTCACATCGTTTCGACGAAAAGTGTGAGGATGTTCAAAAAGCCGATGATGTTAACATGTCGAAGTTGCAAATATAACCTTAGATTTTGATTAATTTTTAACAGGTTAGCCAAGTTGCTGATTTTTGGGTAGAGATCAAAGGAAAGTGTTTTTACGTGAAGTGCACCGCATTTCGTATGTAAATAACATTTCCCTTGTTTTTGCATGGATTACTCAGGATTACATTGAGCAAACATGTTTCTTCTCCAAACTGAGGTTTACTCAATGGCTCACTTCGAACTTAATGGACAGTGGTTACTTACCTCGCCACAGCGTCCCGATATTGAAATTCCAATGTTTATTCCGGGCGATAATGTGTCGGCGCTTTTACAAGCAGAGCAGATTCCAGATCCTTATTTTGCCGATAATGAAAACAAAGTTCGATGGATTGAAGAGTGTGAGTGGCATATCTCACGTGAGTTTGACGTCGACGCGTTTACGTTGTCTGCCAAGCAAATTTGGATGACGCTAACTCGTGTCGATACCTTGGCAACCTTCTATATTAATGGTGAGTTAGCACTAACTTGCAGAAACATGTTTACCCAGCAACGTGTGGATATTAAACCGCATTTAAAGCAAGGTACTAACACGATTCGGGTTGAGTTTGCTCGGGTGGATTTAGAAGGTATCGCAAGAGCAAAAAAACTGCCATTTCCTATTCCATCGGCAATGGGCAACAACCAAATTCCACACATGAACTTGATCCGCAAAACACAATGCCATTCCGGATGGGACTGGGGCATTTGCTTGATGGTATCGGGTATTTACGACCCCATTCAAATCGACATTGTGAATGAGCTTTGGCTCAAAGGCTTCTCGACAGAGCAGCAATGGCAAGCCGATGGGAGTGTGTTTCTTGATGTAGTAGTTGAAGTGGAAACGGACAGTCAACGCCATGAAATGATGGTTGAATTTAATGGCGAGCGTCAATGCATTCAAACAAACGGAAGTGGTCACTATCATTGCCAGTTCCACATTTCGGAGCCTCAACGCTGGTGGCCATCGGGTTATGGCGAAGCTTATCTTTACCCCATTACCATTTCTTGCAGAGAGCAAAAGTTAACGCGCAACGTTGGTTTGCGTCAGTTAACCCTAAATAACCAAGCTGATGAACATGGCTCTGCGATGGAATTCATCGTCAATGGCGTACCAATTAATGCCAAAGGTGCCAACTGGATCCCTGTTGACGCAATGCCGGGGCGAGAATGCGAAACACGTTATCGCAACCTTTTGCAAAGTGCGGTTGATGCTAACATGAATATGATACGTGTGTGGGGCGGAGGTCAGTACGAGAGCGAGATCTTTTACAATCTGTGTGATGAGCTCGGCTTGTTAGTATGGCAAGACATGATGTTCGCATGTTCACTGTACCCATCTGATAATGACTTCTTAAAAGAGGTCGAAGGTGAGCTTCGATACCAAATCTCGAGGCTTAAAGAGCACCCATCAATAGCACTTTGGTGTGGTGATAATGAAGTGATTGGAGCTATTGGTTGGTACGAAGAATCTAAGCACAATAAAGTCAAATACACGGTTAACTACGATCGCCTCAACCGCATGATTGAGCAGGTGATTACTGAGCACGATAGCGCTCGTCGTTTCTGGCCAAGTTCCCCGTGTAATGGTGAACTGGATTTCGGTGACGCGTGGCATGATGATAGTAAAGGTGATATGCACTTTTGGGACGTTTGGCATTCAGGAAAATCATTCAATGCCTACCTGGACGTGAATCCTCGTTTTTGCTCTGAGTTTGGTTTTCAATCTTGGCCATCTTTTGCAGAAGTTAAGCAGTTTGTCCCGGAGCAAGATTGGAATATCACGTCCCTAACCTTTGAACAACATCAGAAGAATCCTCGTGGTAACAGTATCATCACAGAGATGTTCACGCGTTATTTCCGTTTTCCCTCTGGATTCGAGAACATGCTGTATTTAAGCCAAGTTCAGCAGGCAATCGCGATCAAAACTGCGTGCGATCATTGGCGTGCCATTTCTCCAGTTTGTCGCGGCATGCTGTACTGGCAACTCAACGACAACTGGCCTGTCAGTTCTTGGTCTAGCTTGGAATACAGTGGTCGTTGGAAGCAGTTGCACTACCATGCAAAACGCTTTTTTGCGCCGCAGTATTTGGTATTTTCCGAGCATACAGGCAAGTTGAGCCTGCATTTGCTCAATGATGCCAAAGAGCCCGCAAGCGTCAACGCACTGCTCAAGTGGGTAGATTGGCAAGGGGAAGAAAAGCAATGTTGGAGCTTAGAACAAACGGTCATAGCAGACAGCAATACGATTTTGTGGCAATTGAATGAATCGGTTGAGAAGGATGAACTTACGTCAGGCTTCCTCTATGTTGAAGCGCAAATCGGTGAAGACAGAATAAGCAACACATGGTTTTGCACTCATGAGCTGAAAACTTTGCCTATGGCAAAAGCCAATATTGATGTCTCTATTGACGGAAGCCAAATTACATTGATTGCTGACAAGCCTGCGTTTTTTGTTCATTTGGAAAGTGATGTTGATGGAAGGTTCAGTGACTCCAGTTTTACTCTGCTGACCAACGTTCCAATGACGGTTGAGTATTTAGGTGATGATGTTTTAGGCATGCAACAGTCGTTGAGGGTATACCACCTTAATGATTAAAACGAGCATAGAACATCTATATGCTGATATCTGGGAAGGGGGCCTTTGCTCCCTTTTTAGTTACCAAGTATCCGTTATTAAGCTCAGGTTGAGACAGAAGTTTATTTAAGTTTCTGATGAATACGGTAGCCAACAACAAAACCTATGTAGAATAGCGCTGCGAGAGTAAGCATTGCCGTCGCGTACGCCAGTAGACTGTTTAACCCTAAACCAAAAGCCAGAGTGAAGGCGATACCATGAATGGCTTCCGCAGGGATTCGGTACCAAGCAGAGTGGACGGAAGATCCGAAGAGGATAAAGGTACTAAGTAAGACAATCGTGCCGCCTATAAAGCCGACCCATCTGCTGTTGTTCATGTTGTAATCTCAGGTGTTACCGAGGTAACGTAACAAAATATTTCAGAGCCGATATTATACAACCGAGAGAGGGTATAGGTGGTAGAAATATTTGCCTCACAAACTAAGAGGCCATCTAAGTGGCCTCTTTTTAACCGATTTAACGGTATCCGTTATGACGCAAAGGTGTGAGGCTTGTAAGAAACCTAACCTTTGGCATTCGTGTCGGGTTGTGCTTCTGGTTGTAGCGTCCAATCACCACCAAGCGATTTGTAGAGCGCAATCGTAGCGTGTGCGGTTTGTAACTTTGCCGCGACTTGCTGATCTTGCATCATGCGTTGCTGACGTTGCGCATCTAAAACCGATAAGTGATCAATCAAGCCTGCTCGGTACAGTGACTTGGCTTTGTTGACGGCGTTATTGGTGGCTTTCAATGCATCACCGATTCGGCGCTGATTTTCTTGGCTGCGACCATAAGTAAACAGCGTGGATTCGGTTTCTGCCAAAGCTGCCTCGACCGTATGTTGATAAGACAATGTCGCCGAATCAAAACGCGCTTGGTTGATGGCTTCAATCGCCTCCCCACGCCCCCCATCGAACAAGTTCCAGCTTACGCCTGCCGCGCCCATCCAACCGAAAGAATCGCTACTGAAAAGATCGTCAAAGCTTGACGCCGACAACCCCGGAGCGCCTGTCAAAAAGAACTTCGGATATTGATCAGCAACACTTGCTGCTAACTCTTCATTGAGCGCGGCCATTTCGCGCTCTGCTAAGCGGATATCGGTACGACGTTTCAACAGATCGGAAGGTAAACCGACCGGCACCATGTCTTGCATGACAGGTACACTATGCTGCTTAGACAGACGGATTTCGACTTGCGTTAGCGGCTCACCAAGCAATACTGCTAAACGATGTTTGTGCGCTTGTTGTGCAATTTCTAACTGCGGAACGAGCGATTCCATCGCCGCAAGCGTGGCCTTTGCTTGGGCTAAATCGAGATCAGAACCGTAGCCGCTGCGCACGACTTTCTCGACGAGGTCGAGTGTAAGTCGTTGATCTTCTAAGTTCGACTTTGCCAACTCAAGGCGCTCGCTTGCACCTTGGTATTGCAAGTAGTTGTGAATCAAATCCGCCGTGATCACTGTGTTCAAGCCGCTTTGATAAATCTGAGCTTGTTCGAGACGAATATGCGCCGCGTTCGCTTGGCGGTCAATGCGCCCAAACAGATCAACTTCCCAAGCGATACTCGCGCCTGCAAATACGCCATCGTGCTGATTATCCATTAGGGTGATGTTACCAATTTGAGGTGGCAGACCCGACACGGAATCACTGAGTGGATTCAATATCGGACCGAGTGAAGAGTCATTTTTACTGAACTGATAGTTCATGTAACCCGCACCGAGATTAATTGTCGGCACCTTGAATGACTCCACCATGGTTTTATAGTTGTTGGCCATTTTCACCCGTTCGGCCGCCACTTTCAGCGGAATGTTTTGGCTCTGTATGTCTTGAACCATTTGATTCAACACCGGATCGTGAAACTTAGTCCACCAAAACTCAACGGGTTGTGAATCGGTACTCAACCCTGCATTTTCGGCGTTCAAGTAGGTTTCTGCCATGCTGGTGGTCGGTGCTTGGTAGTCGGGGCCCACTGCACAGCCCGCTAAACTTAGGGCTAGAACGACAGGCGTTAGAATGAATTTTTTCACGATGACGCCTCCTCTAGCTCAGCGTTGGTTTGTGTGGATGGTGCTTTTTCTTTGTAAGCAAGGCGATACAGCGCAGGCATGACAAACAGTGACAATATGGTTGCGGCAGCCAAGCCTCCGATGATGGTTGCCGCCATTTGGTCAAACAGCAGATCTGACAGCAGCGGGATCATGCCGAGCGCGGTCGTTAACGCACCCATAGAAATTGCCATAGTACGGTTGACCGTGGCTTCTTTAATGGCGTCAGACAAGCTCATGCCATTTGCGCGTTCGAGCTCAATTTGATCCATTAGTACGATGCCATTTTTGATGATCATCCCGGTCAGTGTGATAGCTCCGATCAGCGCCATAAAGCCAAATGGTTTATCGAATCCAAGCAGAGCAAACACAGCCCCTGATGCTGCCAGTGGTAGCGTTGCGAGGATGATGATTGGCTGCTTAAAGCCGTTGAACATCGCAACTAGGATGATCACCATGATCAGCATTGCTTTTGGTTGCTGCTTCATGATGTCGGTGACCGCTTTGTCTTCATCGTAATATTCGCCGCCCCATTCCATGCTATAACCCGCCGGAAGTTGGATAGATTCAACCTGATCTTTAATGGCATTTCTAACGTTCGCTGGTGTGGAGTCTCGGCTCACACCCGCTTGAACCGTGATGGTTTTCACGCGGTCGCGTCGCCAAATCATGCTCTCTTCGGTGACCAGTTCGAATCCATCCACCACTTGACCAAGCGGAACGCTGTTAAAGCCAAGTAGCGAGCGCACAGGTAGCGTTTCTAGTGACGCCATGTTTTGCGATGTGCCACGTAACTGAATTGGAATCAACTCATCATTCAGGTTCATTTGTCCGAGCGGCATGCCGTCTGATGCACGTTTTAGCGCGAAAGCGACATCGGCGCGGTTAATGCCTGCTTGACGCATTTTGTCTTGGTTTAGAATCGGCTTGAGCACTTTGCTTTCTTGGCGCCAATCATCGCGAGTGTATTTTGCATCAGGGTTTGAAGCAAAAATCGTTTTCGCTTCTGCCGCTAGTTGATGTAATACGGTTTCATCCGGACCAGAAAAACGCACCTCAACCGCGAACTTATCTTTGGTTGCCAGCTTCAGCGCTCGAAAGCGAGGTTCGGCATCTGGAAATGCCTTTTTCAGCCAATCATCCCCACGCGTCACCAAGTGACTGATGCTCTCGTAGTCTTTAGTGTTGATCAGAATCTGGCCGTAGGCAGGGTCGAGCGGCTCAGGCTCTACCGTTACCGAGAAGCGAGGTGCACTGGTGCCGACATAGCTAGAGATACTTTCCACTTCTGGTTGTGCGACCAACCATTCTTCAACTTTGCGCATGTCTGCCGAGGTTTGTTCAATCTTGGCACCATTGGGTAGCCAGTAATCGAGAAACACAATTGAACGATCCGACTGAGGAATAAAGTTCACGGCCACATACGGGATTGCCACGGCGGTGACTAAAATTAACGGAACCAAAGCGGCTAATGCTTTACGCGGGTTGTCCACCGTCCAGAATACCAACTGTTTATAACGGCTCGGTTTGGTCTCTTCGCTGTTAGCTTTTGGCTTGATGAACATCCACGCCATTAATACCGTAAACGTCATCGCGACGATCCATGAAAGCAACAGTGACGATGCCACAATGTAGAACACAGAGCTTGCAAACTCGGCGGAGTCGGTTTTGGAGAACAACACTGGGCTTGCGCCCATAATCGCGATGACAGTTGCGCCTAAAAGTGGCACAGCGGTTTCTTTGACGGAATCAATCGCGGCGCGAGTTCGCTCGATACCTTTGTTGAGCTTGGCGATCATCATATCGGTGATCACAATGGCGTTATCCACCAACATGCCCAGTGCGAGAATAAACGTACCTAGCGAGACACGGTGCAAATCGATGCTGGCGATGTTCATGTATACAAGCGTGAGCAAAATCGTCAGGAGCAAGCTTGCGCCAACGATGGTTGCACTCTTAAAGCCCATGAAAACCAACAACACCACAAAAACAATCGCGACACTTTCAAGCAGGTTGCCAACAAAGTCGTCGATAGACTTTTGTACTTCTTCAGGTTGATAAGCAACGGTCGAGATGTCGACACCCAGCGGCAGCGTTGCCTGGTAGTTAGCGATGATGTCTTGAATCGTATCGCCAAGTGACACCACGTTAATGCCTTGAACTGGGCTCACAGCCAAGGTGACAGCGGGCTCTCCGTTGTAGCGGTTTTCTGCCAATGCTGGTGTTTGATACCCCATGGTGATGTCGGCGATGTCACCAAGACGAATCAACCCCGAGCCAAACTCGCCGGTGCCACCATTGATGATTAAATTGCGAATGTCTTCTAGAGACTGAAACTCACTGGTTTGCGCAATACGAATACGCTCTGTACCTGCATCGAATTTTCCCGCTTCGAACGTGCTGTTTTGTGTGCTCAGTTGGTTCCAAACTTGTGCGATCGACAAACCATATTGAGCCAAGCGCTCGTCTGGCATATCGATATGTACAACGCGAGGTTGAATGCCGTGTAGCTCGATCTTTTTGATGCCGTCGACGGCTTTGATTTGGCGTTGCAGCTCTTCGGCGTAGCGACGCAACTCTTCTGGTGCAGCATCTGTGCTGTGGATAGAGAAAAGCATGCCGTAGACTTCAGAGAACTCGTCTTGTACTACGCTGATCTGCGCACTGGAAGGCAGCTGTAGTTTTACATCGTCCACTTTGCGTCTCAATAAGTCCCATTCCTGCGGAAGTGCTTTGGAATTAAGGCTCTCTTTGAGGTCAACAAAGACCATAGATAAACCGGGGCGAGACAATGAGCGCAAGCGATCTAACTCCGCCATTTCCTGCAATTTGGTTTCCACGGTATCGGTGACTTGGTGTTCGACTTCTTCGGCAGATGCACCCGGATAAAGGGTCACGACTACCGCAGTTTTTACCGTAAAGCTCGGGTCTTCCAACTTGCCTAAGTCGAAGTAAGAATAGATGCCAGCGATCACGCTCAATACGATAAAGAACAGAACGAACTTACGTTGGCGAATCGCGAATTCAGCTAAATTGATCATGGATTCGCACCTACAACGTCTTGATGGTCAGGTTTGGGGCGGCATCGCCCTCGCTCAGATAATGGCTACCGCTGATCACCACGTAATCGCCTTGCTCAAAACTTCCGGTCACACACGCTTGGTATGCGTCGATAGAGTCAAGATTGACCGGCTCTGAATGAATAACCGCATCACGAACCACATTCACGTGCAGAGTTTGTTTCTCCCCCAAAATTGCAGAGTAAGGAAAGCAATGGCTTGAGTGACTGGTGTTGAGCGCGGTATTAACCGTGACTGCTTTACCGTTGAATAGCGCACTGGAAATCGAATCGATGTCTAGCGTGACGGTATAGGTTTGTTTGAGCAGGTGCTTTTTCGGCGCGATTTCTGACACGGTTGCTCGGTAGGATTGTTCCGAATCATACCAAGTCAATGATGCTGGCTGACCTAGTGCGAATTGCGCAATCATATTTTCTGGCACGTCGATGTCCACTTCCCAGCTGCCTTCTTGCTGAATTGACACAACACTGCCGCCCGGCAAGGTTTGTTCATGTGGATCAACAGAAACGTCGGCAACAATGCCAGTGAATGGTGCACGTAGAGTGGTGTAACGTAGGGCATCTTTTGCACGTTGGATGTTTTTCTCAACCACTTTGACGGCAGAGAGGCTACGTTCGTAACTGCTGATGGCTCGGTCTAAGTTTACGCTGGCAATGGCATCATCAGAAGTCGCTTGTTTTACGCGCTTTAACTCAGCTTTCGCAAGTTTGTGGGCTGATTGTGCTTCTAACATGCGTGCTTGTAATTCTTCTAGTGAGACTTGGTAGTCGTGCTTGTCCAGCATGGCAATGACTTGGCCTTTTTCTACCAAGCTGCCTTTATTTACGAACACGCTTTCCACGGTGCCGGGTACACGAAAAGAGAGTGAGGCGGTTTCTTTTGCTTTTACGATCCCGCTGAATGATTTGTTGAGTTCTTCATTCCTTTCGTTGACTTCAATCACTTGAACGGGTCTGGATGCGCTAGGCTCCTCAACCTGAGGTTGAGTTTGATTACAGCCGAGTAGAGAGAGCGCGATAGTGCTCAGCGCGGCGGTTTTAATTTGATGATTCATAAGATGGCTCCATAATTTCGGCGCCATCTTATAATTCACAGATGTTCAGATAATCATGCGTACGCATGATTCAATGTCACGAATTTTATGACAATAAATGCAAGCTACAAAAGTTTTGGGATTTTATTGCACAAATGTTCAATAAGTAACCGGCTAGCTTGGTTCAGCGTTTTCGGCTTAGGGTAGAGTAACCACCCCGTTTCTTCTGTGACGGCATATTGAGACAATACTTGCACCAATGCACCGGATTCGAGCTCATTTTTTACCAACAGTTTTGGGATATAACTGATGCCGCGGTCAAGCACTGTGGAGCTTTTGATAAAGCCGATGTTGTTGGAAATGAGTTTCGGTTTGAGCGCTACGTTTTGTTCCTGAAAATGCCAAAGGTTGTCGACATTGCCATTTGGCCAACGAAAACAAATGCACTGATGATCACTCAACTCTTCTAATGTAGCGGGCGTGCCGTGAGTTTGAAGATAGTTCGGTGAGGCAACGACACATCGGTCTAGCGTTAAGATCTTTCTGGCGACAATGTCTGAATCAAACAGCATGCCGCCGTGCAGCGCGATGTCCAACCCCTGCTGAAACATATCAATAAAGCCATTGTTGATATTGCGAATGTCGAGCTCAACCTGCGGGTATTGATCCTGAAATTCAAACAAAATGGGTTGAAGAGGTTCATAGGTTTCTGGCAGAAGGCCAAGTTTGATTTTGCCTCTGACCTCGATGCTTTCGTTACTGGCTTGCTGGTTTGCCGAATCAAGCAAGGTGAGCACTTTTTGCAGATCTTGGTAGTAGGCATCGCCTTTGTTTGTCAGCGAAAGGCTGCGAGTGGTGCGGTGAAAAAGTTGCGTTCCGAGGTAACGTTCCAGTTCTCCAATGCGTCGGCTAACATTTGCTCGTGGCAAGTCCAAAGCATTGGCTGCCGCTGTAAAGCTACCAAGTTGGACGACTTTGGTGAACAGTTTTAGATCGTCAATTTTCACTCTTGAACTCCATACTCTTTGAGCGCCGTGCTAAACCCTGACACTCTAGAGTATTGATGTGTGGTATACAAAACTTATTATTAATTATCGAAATATAAATAAGGGCTTCAACATGTTGAGATTTATACAACGTCGCCGCATTAAGAAAGTGATTAAGCTAATGAGTACCAGATTGGTGGTGGGATACGGCAGTCGTGAGTACTTTTCCGTCGGTCAGGTAAAGACGAGCACCAGTGAGTTAAGCACGTGCCAACAAAAAATTGCGTTGGCGTTGTACGCGAATCCGCAAGAACTTGATTTGGAAAACCAACCCGAGTTGCAAGCCATCCGCTCTGATGTGGCGCATGACTTCTTTGCTGGTGCTGATTATACCGCTCAAGATGTGCTTAATTTATTCGGTGCTGGTGGCTGGAAAGGCGGCCGAATGGAAGATGGAATGTCTCATCATTTTGGTATGCACAGCCGATACTAGAGCGAGCTAACCTTATAAAGTCTTGTCAGTTAACTCGCTATATCACTTTGCCTTGTGAGGTGTCACTACGATGCTTTGTTAAGCGGTACGCTTTACGAGGCAGAAGTGCTTTTTACCGCGTTGCAGTAACCAGTATTGGTCAAACAGTGGGAAGCTTAAACTCGGGTTATCAGCCGACACTTTTTCACCGTTTACACTGATGGCGTTGTTGCTGATGTGTTCGCGCGCAACACGTTTCGAGCTTGCTAAACCCGACTCAACCAGCAGCTCAACCAAATCTTGTTGTGCACTCTCAATGCTTGGTAAACCATCCAACTCCAATTGTTTTAATTCACCCAAACTCAGTTGTTGCATATTACCGCTGAATAAAGCTTGCGTGATGCGTTCGGCACTGGCTAGACCTTCTTCGCCATGAACAAATCGCGTCATTTCTTCAGCGAGAATACGTTGTGCTTGTGGCTTGCCTTGGCTTGCTTGGTCTTGCGCTTCAATGCTGGCAATTTCTTCGCAGCTCAAGAACGTGTAGTAACGCAAGAAGTGGTAAACGTCGGCGTCTTCTGCGCCAAGCCAGAACTGGTAGAAGGCGTAAGGAGAGGTTTTGCTAGGATCTAGCCACACTGCGCCGCCTTCGGTTTTGCCAAATTTGCTGCCATCGGATTTGGTGATCAGCGGCAGAGTTAAGCCAAATACTTGCTCACCATTTTGACGACGAGTTAAATCGATCCCACCGACGATGTTTCCCCATTGGTCATTGCCACCGATTTGCAAACGACAATCGTATTGACGGTTTAGCTCGGCAAAATCGTACGATTGCAGCAGAGCGTAGCTAAATTCGGTAAAAGAGATGCCTTGATCAGGGCGTTGCAAGCGTTGCTTTACCGACTCTCGGTTGATCATGGTATTGATCGAGAAGTGCTTACCCACATCGCGGAAGAAGTCGATCACATTGATCGCTTTCATCCAGTCAGCGTTGTTCACCATGATCATTGGCTTGGCCAGTTGGTGATTCATCAACTGCTGAATTTGATTAGAAAGGTCGTTAACCCAACCTGAGACGATTTCCTTTGAGTTCAGACTGCGCTCGGTCGCTTTAAAGCTTGGGTCGCCAATCATGCCCGTTGCGCCGCCAATCAAGGCTATAGCCTGGTGTCCGGCATCTTGAAAGCGCTTAAGCATAATCAAAGGCACGAGGTGGCCGATGTGTAAGCTGCCTGCTGTAGGATCGAAGCCGCAGTAAACGGTTTGTGGCTGTGAGAGAAGTGTCTGAATTTCTTCCAAATCGCTGGCCTGTGCAATCAAGCCACGATCTTGTAAATCTTGCAGTAATGGTGTCGTCATTCTTTTTGTCTGTCTTAGTGGTTGTTGTATTCAGACTAAAACGCGACACCTTTTCTCCATATATCCCTTAAGGGACAGTTTTTTATCTTGAATGGAGAATGAGGTGATTGAGGAAAAGCTGGAATAACTCACTCAATGAAGACACATTTAACTGCGAGTAAATGCGTTTTCGATGATTTTTGACTGTGCCTTGAACTAAGTGTAACCGCGCGGCAATTTCTTTGGTGTCAAACCCTTGAGCGAGAAGTGAAGCCACCTCTTGCTCGCGACGAGTGAGTGATTCTACGCCAAATGTTGCTAAAGCTTGCTCAATGGCTAATCGCATACTGCCAGAATAAGCACTCTGGGCAAAAACAGGCTCAGAAAAGGTAAACTCCGTTTGTTTCCAGTGCTGCTGACAAAGCGATTGAATTATCGGGAAGTAGGGCTTTAATTTATTGATTTGCTGTTGAGAAAAGTATTTTCCATCATTCATATACCCGAAGTACAACATGACCCAACGGCCAGGTTCGACTTCGACTAGCATGCTCAGTTCGTCTTTCCACCCTGTTTGATGATAGAACTGCTCGCAGTATGAAGTGAAGTCAACGCCTTTACGCGCCACGTCTTTGAGCGTAAATATGCCTTGTTGTTTTGTCTCGTTTAGTTTGAGAAAGAAAGGGTCATTTTGAAATGAGTCAGTAAGGTAGCGTTGAAAAAGTAACTCTCGCTCGTTCTCAATCGAGTCGTAGAGATAGATAGGATGTTTACCTTCTCGATAACCTAAAATAACCGCGCAATCAAAATGAAAAAGAGTGCGAATGACACGCATAAGCTTAGGAGTAAAGTTAGGCGTATTAAGAGCAGAAATTGCTTCTGCCAGCAGATTATTAAAGTTATTGTCAGGCATGGGATACCGAATCGCAGATGGTTTTGGGCAAGCATAACGAAAAGCCATCCAACGAGAAAGGGAAGTCACCATCTTCTGGTGACTTCCCATGAGAAAGTTGCACAAGTACTCAGTTTTGAGGAGTCATAGCTGCGTTAACTTATTGATAAGGGTGCATAACAACCGTTCTGTTTAAGCGATTAGTTGCTATGCGTTACTGCGAGTTGGTGAGCTCTTCGTTAACCCAATATTTAGAACCAGACACGTTGGCATCGATGAGCAAGCCTTTTGCATTCAACTGATAAACGGCGACGCCACTGTTAAATTGCTTTGAAAGTTGCTCTGAGTCTTCGCCAGCTACAGCAGAGGCTTCACTGGTCGCTTCCCATCCTTCGTTGACGAAAGTGTCAAAGTCTTCTTTGCTCTCAAACAGAATCACTTGTTGGTAAAACTTGCCGCCAGCCCCAAGTGCGACGCCCAAACCAAACATATTCATATAAGTGCGTTTTTCTGTTTCCTTATTTACTGCGACACCTGACCCTGAGTTGGTGTGAAACAACAAAGACAATTTACGAGAATCAAAGACCGCGTAGCCGTAAGCGTTGTCGTAAATGGCTTTGGCCTCCGGCTTTTCATTAAACAACTTGAGCAAAGCACTATCCGCCATTAAGTCTACGGCTTGGCGAGCTTCTTCTGGCGTGTCGCCTTCCATCAGTTCATCAATTTTCTTGTCGGCTGCATCTATCCATTCTTTGCTTTTCTCGATACTAGCTTCTGTCCACTCGCCCGCGGTATTGATTGCTTCCTCGGACCAGTTCGTGAAATCTTGCCACGCTTGTTTTGAAAAGGCTTTGGTATCGTCCCAAGCATCTTGCGCAGTATCAGAAACCGCTTCGCCTAGCTCAGACATTTTGTTGGAAATATCATCCCAATCTGCGTAAGCGGGAGATGCTAGGAGCATCAATGTGGTAATGAGTGCGATAGACTTTTTCATCAAATTCTCTCTGGAGTTGTCGATACATCATTCATTCTAGGTCATCAGACTTTGATAATGAAATTGACTAAATGGCGATCTTGAGAGAGGAATCACGAACTGATTGCGAAATGACGTATGAATAACAAAGCCCTCACAAGGGGAGTGTGAGGGCTTGAGTTTTTAGCGCGTTACTTGCTGCTAACTTTACCGAGCTGTAACCAAGTATCGATAACGGTGTCTGGGTTTAGTGAAACAGAGCTGATGCCTTGCTCCATCAACCATTCCGCCAAATCTTCATGATCTGATGGGCCCTGACCACAAATACCCACGTACTTACCAGCTTTGGTTGCTGCGTCTATTGCCATTTTCAGCATGATTTTCACTGCTGCGTTACGCTCATCAAACAGATGTGCCACGTCGCCAGAATCACGGTCCAGACCAAGCGTTAGCTGAGTCATGTCGTTTGAACCGATAGAGAAACCATCGAAGTACTTCAAGAACTCGTCAGCAAGCACGGCGTTGGATGGCAGCTCACACATCATGATGACTTTCAGACCTTGGTCGCCACGGCGCAGATCAAACTTCGCTAGCAAATCTATCACTGATGCAGCTTCGCTTGGTGTACGCACGAATGGGATCATGATTTCAACGTTCTTCAGACCCATTTCGTTACGAACGCGCTTGATAGCTTGAGTTTCTAACTCGAAGCAATCTTCAAACACTGGAGAAATGTAACGAGACGCACCACGGAAGCCGAGCATTGGGTTTTCTTCATGCGGTTCGTAGGCTTTACCACCAACCAAGTTGCTGTATTCGTTAGACTTAAAGTCAGACATACGAACGATGACGCGTTTTGGCCAGAAAGCAGAAGCGATAGTCGCGATGCCTTCAGTCAGCTTGCTCACGTAGAAATCGATAGGATCTTTGTAACCACGAATGCGCTGTTTAATTTCTGCTTTTAGCTCATCGCTTTGCGCATCAAAGTTAAGTAATGCTTTCGGGTGAATACCGATCATCTTGTTGATGATGAACTCTAGACGAGCAAGACCAACACCTTCGTTTGGAATCTGAGCAAAGTCGAATGCGCGATCTGGGTTGCCCACATTCATCATCACTTTGGTCGGCAGTAGTGGCAGTTCATCAACAGAAGAGCGTTTTACATCAAACTCAAGTTCACCTTGGTAAACGTAACCCGTTTCGCCTTCTGCACAAGATACTGTCACTGTTGCGCCATCAGTCAGTTTGCTTGTCGCATCGCCACAGCCAACGATTGCAGGAATACCAAGTTCACGAGCAATGATTGCTGCGTGACAAGTACGTCCGCCACGGTTGGTAACAATAGCAGAAGCTTTCTTCATCACTGGTTCCCAGTCTGGGTCAGTCATGTCTGTAACCAACACATCACCTTCCTGAACCAATGACATTTGGTCCAGAGAGTCAACCAAACGCACTGCACCTTTACCGATACGTTGACCGATTGCACGACCTTCAATCAAAACATCTGCTTTGTTCTGTAGCTCGTAGCGCTCAATCACGTTTTGTTCCGTTTGTGAACATACGGTTTCAGGACGAGCTTGAACAATGTACAGCTTGCCGTCGATGCCATCTTTTGCCCACTCAATGTCCATTGGACGCTGGTAGTGCTTCTCGATGATCATCGCTTGTTTGGCGAGCTCTTTGATCTCTTCGTCGTTCAGTGAGAACGTGTTGCGCTCTTCATCAGAAGTATCAACGATATCAACTTGTTTGCCGATCTCTTGGTTGTCAGAGTAGATCATTTTGATCAACTTAGAACCAAATGTTTTCTTAACGATCGGGTGTTCGCCCGCTTCAAGCATTGGCTTATGAACGTAGAATTCATCAGGGTTTACTGCGCCTTGAACGACCATTTCACCTAGGCCCCATGAAGAGGTGATGAAGACAACTTGGTCGAAACCAGACTCAGTATCAAGCGTAAACATCACACCCGAAGAAGCTTTGTCTGAACGCACCATACGTTGGATACCCGCAGATAGTGAGATACCACGATGGTCGAAACCTTGGTGTACACGGTAAGAGATCGCACGGTCGTTAAATAGAGAAGCGTAAACGTGCTTAGTTGCTTCTAGTACTGCATCGATGCCTTTCACGTTCAAAAACGTTTCTTGCTGACCAGCAAAAGAAGCATCAGGCAGGTCTTCTGCCGTAGCAGACGAACGAACTGCGACTGAAAGCTCAGGGTTGCCTTCAATCAGTTCTTGGTAGTTTTCACGGATTTCTTGTTCAAGGTCCGCAGGGAAAGGGGCCTCTAATACCCATTGACGGATGGTTGCACCTGTCTTACGCAGAGCTTCCACATCCTCAACGTCTAGTTCATCAAGTAATTGGTGAATACGCTCATCCAAACCTTCGTGGTCAAGGAATTGGTTAAACGCGTATGAGGTTGTCGCAAAACCATTTGGTACAGAAACGCCTGCGTTCGCTAGGTTAGAAACCATTTCGCCAAGTGAAGCATTCTTACCGCCGACTTTGTCGACATCATCCATGGATAGGCCATTGAACCAGAGGGTGTTCTTTTGCATGTCTTTCTCCAGAAACATTGCAGCTTAGTAGGGGGACTTAAATCGCTCTAAACAATCGCATGTTGGCTGTTATTACACTTTGACCATACATTGCTTCATTTAGATTGATATCAAAGGCAAACGATTACGTTCTGGCTAAAAAAAATTCAAAAGAATTTTTAAAGCTGTGGTGAACCTAACTGAAAGCCAAACTGATTTATTAATATTATGTTTACCATCCTACTCAAAAGATTTTGAAAAATTAAACAGAAATGCAAATAAATAACCAAAGTCGTGATGTGTTCTATGTTTCTGACGGTACGGCGATAACATGTGAGACATTAGGACATGTTGTTCTCGGTCAATTTCCGTTCATTCCTAACGAAAAAACCTTTCCGTTCGTAGAAAGCCAGGACAAAGTTGCTGACGTTGTAAAAGAAATTGAAACTTCCTACCAACGCAATGGCGTCAAACCTCTGGTGTTTTTCTCTATCGTGGTGCCAGACGTACGTGAAATGCTTCTGGAAGCGCCTGCATACAGCTACGATGTGTTGGAAAGCATTGTACAGAAAGTGCAAGATGACATTCAGATGGCGCCAAAACCCAAGTTGCAACGTTCTCGCAGTGTGGGGAAAGATTCCGATACTTATTTCGACCGTATCGCGGCCATTGAATATACATTGGCGCATGATGATGGCATCACGCTAAAAGGGTTGGAACAAGCCGATATCATCCTGCTGGGAGTATCGCGCAGCGGGAAAACCCCGACCAGCTTGTATATGGCGATGCAATTTGGTTTGCGTGTCGTGAACTATCCGTTCATTGCGGAAGATGTGAAGATGATGCGTTTGTTGCCTGAGTTTGAGATCCATCGTCATAAGTTGTTCGGGCTTACTATCGACCCTGAACGTTTGACTGAAATCCGTGAGAATCGTTTATCCGGAAGTGATTACGCCAGTACCGAGCAGTGTAAGCTGGAGCTAGACACCGTAGAGGCGTTGTTTAGAAGAGAGGCGATCCCATATATCAATACGTCCTCTCTCTCTGTGGAAGAGATCACCACGCGTATTCTTGAAAAAGCAGGGATGAAACGCCGTTTGTTTGGTTAATACGGGGCGCCAACATTGTCGTGTGCAAGAGGAGGCGAGTAACACCTCCTCTTGTGCATATAAAGATGCCTTACACAGAATTAATAGTATTGGAACATCTTTTGGATGTCTTGATAGTTTTTGGTTTGAGTAAGTGACAGCATCAGTAAGATACGTGCTTTTTGTGGGTTTAGTGTGCCTGAGGCAACAAAGCCATATTTGTCGTCATCAATTTCAGCATCCAAAGTGGTTGAACCGGTTGGTGTGCGAGAGCTTCTTACGACAACAACGCCATCTTTGCTCGCTTTTTCTAGCTCATCAAAGACCGTGTGGTACAAGTTACCATTACCCACACCAGCACTTACAATACCGTCAAATTTGGCATCAACAAAGGCTTTGACTGGTAAGCTCGACGCATTTGCATAGTTATAAACAATGCCGACTTTAGGTAGTGTGTTGAGTTTTGATACATCGAATGGTGTTTCTGTGGTGTGTTTACGCTCTGGGCTTCGTTGATATTTGGCATCGCTATTATGAATGTAACCGATAGGGCCAAAGTTAGGTGACTGGAAAGTACTGACGGAAGTGGTGTTTGTTTTAGTTACGTCTCGCGCATCGAATATAGTGTCATTCATCGCGACTAACACGCCGCGCCCTTCAGAATCTTCATCGGTGGCTGTCACGACGGCGTTGTATAAATTAACTGGGCCATCAGCACTCATTGCGGTGGAAGGACGCATTGCACCGACAATCACGACTGGTTTTTTGCTCTTGACGGTCAGATCAAGGAAGTAAGCGGTTTCTTCTAACGTATCGGTACCATGCGTGATGACGATACCGTCAACATCATCTTGAGCGAGCAGTTCGTTGACGCGTTTGGCTAATTTAAGCCATACCTCATCATTCATATCTTGTGAACCGATACTGACCACTTGCTCTCCAGAAATATCGGCAATGTTGGTCATGCTAGGTACCGCAGAAATCAATGATTCGACACCGACTTTACCTGCGGTGTAGTTTGACTCTGTCGCAGATTGACCTGCGCCTGCTATGGTGCCGCCAGTGGCAAGAATTTTAATGTTCGGAAGATCGGATTGCGCAAAAGAGAACGAACTGATGCATAAACCGAGAGTTATCGTACTGAGGCGGAAAAGATTTTTCGTCATTGGAATCACCTGCTGTTAGGTTGGATGTTGGGGAACTCATCTATCCTAAAAACAGCGGGTTAGATTTTTTGAGCACTAGTTCAACAAATTGCAGATGAAGATCGTGATCAAGCAATCAGTTAAAGAACATTAATTCAAACAATTAACTTAAATAACGTGCTTCTTTAACAAGTGAGATGTACTAATAACGTGCACAATGCGTTATATGCTCTAATCTATTGATTGATAAATAAAGAGGGAAGGTAGGCGCGATTAGGTTACTAAACACGAATTGAGAAGTGCAATTTCTTCAAAGTTTACAGTGTAAAAAAAAGCGGCTTTACCCCGGAACAGATAAAAGCCGCTTGCCAATGATGTGTTAATTCACATCTTATCGCATAATCATTTGTTCACGGCCTGGACCCACAGACACCATTTTTACTGGTACGCCCATCAGTTCTTCAATGCGTAGAACGTACTTCTGTGCTGCTACTGGTAGCTCTTCAAACTTACGACAACCTGTGATGTCTTCGCTCCAGCTTTCCATTTTCTCGTAGATTGGTGCTAGTGCTGCCGTTTGAGGCCAGATTGGGTTTTCGCTGTGGTCGCCTTCGTAGCCAACACAGATTTTCAGATCGTTAAGACCAGTCAAACAGTCTACTTTAGTTAGCGCAATTTCAGTTGCTGCTTGCAGTTCAACGCCGTTCTTCGTAGCGACAGCGTCGAAGTAGCCCATATCGCGCGGACGACCTGTAGTTGCACCGAACTCGCCTGCAAGTTCACGAAAAGCGTCTTGCTCTTCCATTGCCGTGATCAACGTACCAGTACCTACTGATGAGCTGAATGCTTTTGCAACCGCAATAACGCGCTCAGGACGAAGTGCTGGAAGACCACTGCCGATACCCGCATACATTGATACAACGTTAGAAGATGTTGTCCAAGGGTACTCACCGTAAACAAGGTCACGACCCGCGCCAAGCTGTGCTTCGAACAATAGTGTTTTGTCTTTTGCTTGTAGCTCTTTTAGAGGAAGCGTTACGTTGCAAATTGAATCGCGCCAAGGTGCAGACACTTCTAGCAACCAGTTAGCCATTTCTTCAGCGGTTTGTTCAAACTCGAACGTCGGGTAGAGCGCACGCAGTTGCGGAAGTTTCCAATCCATCATGAATTGAAGGCGTTCAACCAATACTTCTGGTTGCTTCAACCAACCAACAAGGATGCCTTTCTTCATTACGCGGTCACCGTACGCAGGTGCAATACCTTGACGAGTTGAACCGTATGCTTTGTCGCCTAAACGTTGTTCTTCTAGCGTATCTTCTAATGCGTGTAGAGGTAGACACAGTGTTGCGCGATCAGAGATGCACATATTCACTTTTACACCCGCTTCTTCAACTTCCGCAATCTCCTGAGACAGCAACGCAGGGCTGATAACCATACCCGGACCTAATACTGCCAAACAGTCTGGGTTGAAAACGCCACTTGGTAGCTGGTGCAGCTTGAACGTACCTAGGTCGTTAACCACGGTATGACCCGCGTTGTTACCACCTTGGAAACGAATGCTCGCAGAAGCTTGCTCTGCCAAAAAGTCAACGATGCGGCCTTTGCCTTCATCACCCCAGTTTGCACCCACAACAACGATAGACGACATAATTTAATCTCCAAAAACAGATGCAAAAATCTTAAGGCGTTCGCCATAATAAGAGAAATTAATTATACTCATTAACTTGATAAGAATCCCATATCGGAATTGGCAATGTTAGATTTGAACTGGCTGCGAACCTTCGTAACTCTTGCAGAGGTAAAGCATTTCGGCAAAACAGCGACGGAACTGCACATGACGCAACCGAACGTCAGCTTGCATATCAAGCAGTTGGAGCAGGCCACACGCACGAAATTGATTGAGCGAAATCCTGTGCAGTTGACGCAAGCGGGGAAGCGTTTGTTAGATACGGCGCAGCGGATGCTTAATGAGCTGCAAATTTGCCAATCGGATCTCAATGCCATCAACGATCTTACGCAAGGAACGCTTTCTATTGCGGCGAGCGATATCGTTTCACGTTTACTGCTTATCAAACCGTTCCAGCAATTCAAAAGTGAATACCCGGGTATCGACTTGGCATTGTTCAATACCACGTCTTCTCAAGCGGTGGATTTGGTGAAAAGTGCGCGTGCCGATATCGGCTTTGTTATCGCACAAAAAGAGAGTCAACCGCTGCATTTTACGCCTCTCACGCAAATTCACTGGTGTGCGTTTGGCGATAACATTTTTGAGTGGCAGGACAATCGAAAAGAGAGCCAGACGTTGATTCTGCTAGGGCACGACACGCGAACCCGTGAGCTGATAGATGCGTCTTTACCTGAGTTAAATCTGCCTAAGCATCGCGTGATGGAAGTGGGCAGTGTGGAAGCACAAATCGACTGGGCAGAAGCAGGATTTGGGACCGCCATTGTGCCGGATTTCTCTCTTGATCCGAGGTTAATGCTTTCCCGAGAAGTCACGCCTTTGCCTAGTTTTCCAAACACCGATTTCGGCTACATTGTGCGCCAAAATCAGGTGCTCTCCAAAGCCGCCAAACAGCTACTCACTTGGGTTGGAGAGAATGTGTCAGTGGTGGGAGAGTAACGGATGAAAGATGACGACATTATTGTTTCGCTGCCCTCTCTGATTCATCGCATTGGCGGTGAGAATGCTAAACGCATTAAAGTCATTGCGGCGGATTGCGGGTGTGACGTTAAGCGAGTTAGGCGCTCTCGTCATTGGCAAGTTTCTGGAGAAGCTTTGAACTTAAAAGCGTTACTTGATCAGCTAAAAGCAGGGCAGTGTGAAGAGCTAAGGTTTGTGATGAATAAGTTGGAGAAAGGGTTATCCGTTCATCAGGACAAACTGGAACCGTTGGAAGAAAAACTGATTCGGTTGGTGGTGCAAAACCCAAATATCACCTTGGCGGAGTTGATGACAGAAACGCACTGTACGATTGCGCAAGCCAGATCAGCTCGGTTTGAAGCGGAAATGCTCTAGCGTAGAATTTTTATTTACTCATTCTAGCAGCCAATGTTACGGTGCGGGCTATTACTAAAAATTAAGGCCATTTTTTATCATGGATATTTGGAAGCTCCTCCTTTTTATTCCCGCTTGCTTTGCTCTGAATATGACTCCAGGCCCAAACAACTTATTGGCAATGAATAATGCGCGTTGTTACGGTTTTCGTGCCGCGTTTGTCGCTAGTTTAGGGCGTATTACGGCATTTTCTGGCATGATCGCGCTGTCTGCCTCTGGGCTCGCCGTGATTTTGTACACATCAGAAATGCTGTTTTTAGCGTTAAAGCTGGTGGGTGCGTTGTATCTATTGTGGATTGCATTCAACCTTTGGCGTTCGGAATCGAGCCCGATCTCTGAGTTAACTAACTCACGCAACTATGCAGGGCTTGCGAAACAAGAGTTTACGCTTGCCGCCGGTAACCCGAAGGCGATTCTTATTTTTACTGCGTTTTTGCCGCAGTTTGTAGACGTGAACGCCAACGTTCAAGAGCAGTTTTTTGCCCTTGGCTCCACGTTTTTGATTTTAGAAATGGTCGCCATTTCAATTTACGCGATTTTTGGTTTGTACCTTAGACACTGGTTTTCAAATCCAAAAATGGCAAAACGTTTTAATCGGGGATGTTCGCTGTTTTTAGCCGCATCTGGTGTGAATTTGCTACTAAGCAAGCAATAACGCACATCATTTCTGTAGCGTATTTTTTCTATTAAAAAGAGCCGCTGATGTTATATCAGCGGCTCTTTTCGTTGATGCATCTATTGTTTGTTGTTACCACATCAAGTCATCTGGCACGACGAAATCTGCGTATGGGTCGTCTTCTGCTGGAATGTCCGATTCTGGTTCTTTCTGTTCGATGATGACGGATTCATCACGTTGAGCAATTTTATTCGCTACTCCGCGTGGAATGACAACGTAGCTTTCACCGACAATCGCAATGGCTAGAATGCCTTTAATCAACTGTTCACGGATGAGAGCATCAACATACAGTGACTTAACCAAGGTGCCATGGGTGAAGTTGTACTTAATATCGCCATCTTTTAAGTCGATCTTGTTCATCTCAATCAATTGATTGATTTGCGCTTTGATCTCTTTATTCAAACGCTCGGCATTTTGCTGTTCGCTCAATTGTTTATCACGCTCTAACTGTTGGCGTTTATTCTCTTCAACCGCCGCTTTTACTTCGCGTGCTTGAACGCGTGATTTTTTAGAGCCTTTCTTCGCTTTCTTTAGTTTCTTTTCATTAACTAAGCCAGCTTTCAGCATTTGTTCTTGAAGGGTAAGTTTTGCCATGTTTCATCCAGTTAGTGCGCAATTTTGTGCATTTTAGCGAGTCCTTATCAGCAAGGAAAGGGCGATGATGACACGTCGGAGAAATTATCGGACTCAAGCAAACGCAATGCGTCCCAAAGCATCACTTGGTTGGAGCTTAGTACAGGAATACCAAAGCGGCTTGAGAAATAAGGCAGTAGATGCATGACTCGCATGTTCGTGCATGAAATAAATACCGCGTCCACAGTGCAATCAATCGACTCAAGCAGGTGCGCTAAGGCATTTTCTACGTCTTGTCCTCCAATGGTTGGGATATGGGGATCGTAGTCGAGATTGAAATACCCAAAGGCCAGAACGTCAATGCCATGTTCGGTCATGGACTCATAAAGTGGGTGATTGACGTCATTAGTATACGGCGTCAGCATAACGATTCTTTGAGCTTGATGGTGTTCAAGCGCTCTCAGTGCGGCTTGCCAAGGGTTAGTTGTTATGGCTTCGGGTCTCTCTTGACGAATTAAATCAGTGATTTGATCGGAGCCAATGAGCACACTAGCTGACGTACAGCCAAACGCCATGACGTTGATTGGCCACATTGGCACGATGGTGCGTACACACTCGCGGATACTGTTTTGCATGTCTGTTAAGTGCAGAGGATCGACAGTACCTGTGGTGAGAAAGCGTGAAGTGTATAAGCGAACATCTGCGGGTAAATGCTCGCGCCATTCGTTTTCTAGCACATAGTCGGTCGCGAGTTGAATGAGTCCGATTGAACGTTGATAAGCGGATACATCCGCTGAAAAATCAAACTGAGTGGTTAAAGATTGAAACGTACAGAGCTCTGGCATGTTACGGCCCTCAAAAAGTGCGGTGGTTGCCCACCGCCAAAGTCACAGGGAATAAGTTACATCGTGGATTGAATGCTGGTGAGTTGTTGAGCGGTATAGTCAGCGATTGCGGTGTCTTGAACGCCAGTCCCTGTTAAATCACATACCGAAACATCGTCAACACGCCTTGAGTAGGGGTGCTTGCCGCAAATGATGTCGCCAAGTTCGACTAGGCTACGGGTGAGCGGTTTGTCTACACCACGTAATTCGCCAAGTGATTCTGACTGACTGATTCGATCGACCACCAGATGCTCAGCGTTTAGGATCACTGAGGTGGCAAGCTCACGTTTATGAGGGCTGTCTGAACCCATAGCGATCACGTGTGCTCCTGATGGGATATCTTCCCAATTCAGCAAAGGTTCTTTTGATGGTGTTGTCGTGACAATAATGTCGGCTTCTTGGCATGCTTGCTGGATAGAGGAGTGTACGGATACGGATAGATCGTATCGTTGCTCCATGCGTTGTTTGTAAGCCTGCGATTTTGTGTTGTCTCTTGCCCAGATGTTCACTTGGGAGATTGGCCTAACTAATTTTATCGCAGCGACTTGGAGTTCTGCTTGAAGCCCACTGCCAATAACCGTAATTTTGGATGCTTCTGAGTTCGACAGGTATTTCGCGGAGATAGCGCCAGCGAGAGCAGTACGAATGTCGGTTAGATACCCTTCGTCAAACAATACGCTATCAACCAGCCCTGTTTTCGCGCTAAAGAGCACCATCAAACCATTTAGGCTGGGTAGTCCTAGTTTTGGGTTATCAAAAAATCCTGGGCTGATTTTTATCGCGAAGCGCTCATTACCTTTGATATGCGCCGTTTTTACATCCACTTCGCCGTTATGCTCTTCAATTGCCATGCTAAGAATCGGAGGCATGGTGACGTTGCCTTGCCCAAGCGCTTTGAAGCCATTTTCCACGGCCGCTAACGCATTAAGATCTAACTGAGTCACTTGCTCTATCTGAGATTTATTATAGATTTTCATTCGCACGACCTCGGTTATTCTTTGACTTGGCGGCCAATTTTTAATGCCGTCTCAAAAGTGTCTGAAGAGACGTTTTTTCCACTGAGCACCAAAACGACTTTCTTACCGCGTAAGTCCAGTTGATGCTGGTGAATGGCGGCAAGCCCCACTGCGGCCGCGCCTTCTACGGCAAATTTTTCTGCATCGAAAATATCTGCCATGCCTTTGGCGATGTTGTGTTCACTGACTAAAAACGCTTTATCCATGACTTCTTGCACGAGTTTGAAGGTATAGCGATTGTCTAAACCTATGCCGCCACCTAAGCTGTCAGCAAACGATTCGTGCTCTTCAACTTGTACTGGTTTTCCTGCTTTAATGCTTTCTACCATCGCAGCGCCTTTGTCCATGGAAACGCCATACACGTTCACTTTGCTGCTGTTTGATTTTGCGGCTAAGCCAATACCACCAATCAATCCGCCGCCAGATAGCCCGGCGAAAATGACGTCGACATCAGGAAGATCTTCAATGATTTCTAGCCCAATGGTCCCTTGTCCGGCGATGATGTCTGGGTGTTCGAATGGTGAGAGATAGGTCATCGACTCTTCTTCTGTTAGCCTCAATGCTTCTCGCTCCGCGTCGTCTTGAGCTTGCCCAACAATTCGAACTTCTGCGCCTAATGCTTTAATTGCGTCGACTTTGTTTTGTGGCACTAAATTGGACATACAAATCACGGTGCGGACTCCTAGTCGTTGCCCAGCATAAGCCACGGCACGGCCGTGATTACCAGTAGAGCAAGTGACGACGCCATGTTGTTTTTGTTCCTCACTCAGTTTGTTCATGGCATGAGTCGCTCCACGCAATTTAAAAGCACCAATAGGTTGTAGTGTTTCCAGTTTTAACCAAATTTCACATTGATATTGTTGCGATAACAGTGGTGAGTGAAGTAATGGTGTGCGACTGACTAATCCGTTAATCGCTTTCTTTGCGGCAAAGATTGCTTGTGTTTCCATGTAGTACGTCTCTTAGGACCGCCCCCTCTAATTTGGTCAGAGGGGGCGGTAATCATTGGTAGGTTTGTGAGTTGGTTAATTCGCGGCTATTTTGGCTGCCACTGTTTAGACGTGACGAGGTTATCCATCACTTTATTGACCGCTTGGTGCGCTTTGTCGACAATAGTGTCGATGTCATTACGGTTCGCGATAAGCGGTGGAGCAAAGCCGAGGATGTCACCATGTGGCATGGCACGAGCGATTAAGCCTTGCTCTAAACAGGCTGCCGCGATTTGCGGACCCACTTTCAAGTTTGGATCAAAGTGTGCTCGGCGGAGTTTGTCTGAAGAAAACTCCAACGCATGCAACAAGCCAACGCCACGAGTATCACCGACCAATGGATGATCGTTAAACGTCTCCGCCATACGTTGCTGCAAGTAAGCGCCGACTTCGGCTGCGTTTTGCACCAGGCCTTCACGTTCAATGATATCGAGGTTGCAGTTCGCGGCTGCCGCTCCCATTGGGTGACCGGAGTAGGTATAACCGTGTCCGATAGCACCCCATTGGTCGGTGCCGTTTTCTAGCACACTCCAAACTCGTTCACCGACGATCACGCCAGATAGCGGTTGATACGCAGAGGTTAACCCTTTCGCTACCGTGATGAGATCCGGTTTCATGTCGTAGTGCAGTGAGCCAAAATCGGAGCCGAGGCGACCAAAGCCACAGACCACTTCATCCGCAATCAAGAGTACATCGTATTTGTCGAGTACTTTGCGAATCGCCTGCCAGTATCCTTCTGGTGGTGGCACAATACCGCCAGTACCGAGCACTGGTTCCGCAATCATCGCTGCTACCGTTTCTGGGCCTTCTTCCAAGATCATTGCTTCGAGTTGATCCGCACAATATTGAGAGAATTCAAGCTCAGACATGCTATCGTCTTCACGGCGATAGTAATACGGCGCCATGGTGTGCTTGATGCGCTCAAGCGGTAAATCAAAATGAGCGTGGAACAGAGGCAGCCCTGTCATTGAACCCGAAGCGATACTTGAGCCATGGTAGCCGCGGTCACGGGAGATAATTTTTTTCTTCTCTGGTAGACCACGGGCATTGTTGTAATACCACACCAACTTAAGTTGAGTTTCGTTCGCATCGCTGCCCGACATGCCGTAGTAGACTTTACTCATGCCTTCAGGGGCCATTTTGATGATGCGATCTGATAGTGTCACTAGTGCTTCGTTCGTATGACCGACGTAAGTGTGGTAGTACGCCAGCTCTTTGGCTTGTTCATAAATAGCATCGGCCATTTCAGTCCTGCCATAGCCAATGTTCACACAATACAACCCGGCAAAGCCGTCTATCAGCTCGATGCCTTCTGAATCGGTGATGCGTATTCCGCTTCCGCTCGAGATAATTCTTCCCGAAAGCTCCCCAGCCGCATACTGCTTCAGGTGGGTTGAGGCATGAAATACTCTCTGACGGTCGATCTCTAAAAGTTGTTGGGTTTTGTTGCTCATGATCCTTCTCCTCGAATAATTGGATATCCATATTTCGTGCCTTAACTGCCACTGACGGTTGGTAAAGCGCCTAAGCAGCAGTATTTGATTTCACTGTATTCTTCAAAGCCGTGGCGACTGCCTTCTCGTCCAAGCCCTGACTGTTTCACACCGCCAAATGGGATAGGGTGGCCAGTCATCTTGACGGAGTTCACGCTCACCATGCCAAATTCCAAACCACGCATGCAGCGCCAAATTTGGTGAATATCGTGACCATAAACATAGGCAGCTAAGCCGTACTCAGTGTCGTTGCTCATTTCAATCACGGTATCTAAGTCTTGGTAAGGCAACACGCCTGCCACAGGACAAAAATTCTCTTCGCGATACACCGCCATATCAGGGGTGACATCGGCTAGCAATGTCGGCGCGAAGAAGTTTTCGCCTGGTACGGGCTGGTGGTATCCCGCTACCAATCGCGCGCCTTTGTCGAGTGCGTCACGCACCAAATCATGCGCTTTATCCACCGCAGCGCGATTGATCAGCGGCCCCATGGTGGTTTTTTCATCTAAACCATTGCCCAAAACAATGTGGTTCATTTCTTTGGCAAACGCTTCCAAAAACGCTTCGTACTTATCGTCAGGGACGAAGATACGGTTTGCAGCCAAGCAGTCTTGTCCTGCAGTTTGAAACTTGGCATCGACGGCGGCTTTGGCTGCTTGCTCGACATCCATATCTGGCAGCACGATGAAAGGGGCATTACCACCGAGCTCCATACTGCATTTCTTCACGGTTTGTGCCGCGTCGCGCAGCAGCAACTTACCCACTCGAGTTGAACCTGTGAACGAGAGCGCTTTGACTTTATCGGAGTGACACAAGGTTTGTGACACCATCACCGCATCGCCAGTGATCACGTTAAATACACCAGGTGGAAAGCCAGCTCGGTCTGCTAATTCTGCCAAGGCCAATGCGGAGAAAGGCGTTTCACTGGCAGGTTTGATGAGCACCGGACAGCCTATCGCTAGTGCTGCGGCGGCTTTACGGGTGACCATTGCATTAGGAAAATTCCATGGTGTAATCAGAGCTGCGACACCAATCGGCTCGCGTACCGTCGATAGCTGCGCATTCGGAATATGACTTGGGATGGTTTCGCCATAGCTACGGCGTGCTTCCTCTGCAAACCAACGAACAAAGGATGCGCCGTAGTCGATTTCACCCAAAGCATCACCTAATGTTTTGCCTTGCTCCATAACCATCAAACGAGCAAGATCTTGTTTTGATTCTAAAATCAGATCGTGCCAACGCATGAGAATTTCAGCGCGTTCTTCTGCTTGCATTTTTCGCCATTGACGAAAGGCTTGGTCGGCTTCATCAATCGCTTGATAGAGTTGTTGCTGAGATAGCTTGGTAATGTAGCCGATGACCGTACCATCCGCTGGATTATCCACCGGATGAAATTGGTCACCACTTACCCATTTGCCATTTACGTACGCTAAACCTCTCACCAAACGTACGTCTTTCATTATCGCCATCATGTCGTGTGAGGCTTTTAATTCCTCAGCATGTGAGATGTGCAGTGCTGTCATGAGTCCTTCTCCCAGCGTCGTTGTCCATAGTTAAACTGTAATGGAGAAGTGACCGAAATAATTTCTGATGCCTAGGTTTAAACCATCAAAACTTTCTTTTCCACACCGTTAGATATGGTGATTTTTCTGGTCGTCTTTTAAGCGTGTTTTCCCTTTTAGAACAAGGCGTTTTGGTTCACTTCTAATGTGCCTGCATCACGTTTGATTGTTTTCGTCACGATGTAAGTAAAGTAGCGCTCAATGCCCACTTCTGACTCTAACCAGTTGTCGATAAGCCGCTGATATTGATCAATATCTTCCGACTGAATTTTGAGGATGTAATCGACACCGCCGCCTGTGGCATAACAATCAGTGACTTCTGGTGAGTGTTGAACCAGTTGCTCGAAACGTTTGAACGCTTGGGCGCTGTGCTCTTTGAGCGTAACTTCAACCATGACCGACGTTCGTTTGAACAAAACATCGGTATTTACTTTTGCCCCGTAGCCTTCAATGATGCCTGCTTCTTCCAGTTTTTTGACACGCTCCCAGCAAGGGCTCACGGATAGGTTAATGGCCTCGGCAAGGTGAGATTTGGTAATACGGCCATTGTCATGAAGTATTTGTAGAATTTTTACGTCGTAGCGATCGAGGCGCATAATTGGTCTCCCTGTAAAATACCAATCAGTTCAGAATAGTTGATGACTGGTCAACCGCTATAAGGTGGCCCGAAGGCCACTCCTTTTTCTGTTATTGATTCTGTTATTGATTGAACTCTTGTTCCAGTGAGCTCAGCACCGCTTTACCGCTGTCGCCTGTAAGCTCGATGTATTTGTCCCGCATTGGCATAGAGGCTTGTTTAAATGCTGCACGTTCGTCGCTGTCGAGTTTGATCATCTGCATATCTGGTTTTGCTTGCTTAATTTGATCAAGACGTTCTTGGTTAAACTCATCCTGTTTTTCAAATATAAAGTCAGTCATACCAGCGATGACTTTATTGACCTGATCTTGGCGGGTTTGTGGGAGGGTTTCGAACCAACTGTTGTTGGTAATGACAGTCGTAGTAAATTGTTGTTGTCCTGCCCAGATCATGTAGTCGTTCACTTCGTAGAACTTCATTTCTTCGATAGCAAAAACGGGGTTTACTTGACCATCGATCATTTTAAGTTGCAGAGCACCATAGACTTCTGAGTAGGGTAAAGGCGTAGGGTCGGCTCCAAACGATTTATAAGCCTCAACCAGCATTGGCGATGCCATCACGCGTATTTTGAAGTTATCAAAATCTTTTGGAGAACGAATCTCACGGTTGGTCGTCCACACCATTTCACCTTCTGGATACATAGTGAGAAGTTTGAGGTTTTTCTGTTCTAGCTTTTTGCCGAGTGTGTCATAGATAGTAGGGCTTGAACTCAGCACTTTTTTATTCACATCATTGTCTTGCGACAAAAGGTAAGGGATGGAGAAAACCTGCATTTCGGGCACGAATGAACCAAAAATACCTGGCGATGCGTTGGTAAATTGGATAATACCGTTCGCAGTAAGCTCGGTAAGATCTTCTGACTGACCTAATGTGCCGTATGGATAGACTTCCACTGTGACGTCGCCATCGGTTGCATTTTCGATGCGCTTTTTAAACTCTTGCGCATAAGCATCTTGCACCGAGCCTTTGACTTCTTCTAGAGCGAATTTCCACGTTTCTGCATAAACATTGCTGGTGGCAAAGCTGGCAGCGATCAGTACGGCACTCGTTAGGTAGCTGTGTTTCATCGGATTCATCCATTTCTTCCTTAATCAGTTTGTGAGTCAATTCACCAACGGCAGGTGATACACCAGACCCGATGTTGTGTCGTGTTTAGGGCGTGTTGACCTTTCGAGCTGATTTTTGCAGCGCTTTGTGGGTGGCCTACATAAAAAGCCGATAACGCAGTAGAAATGAACCACAAAGGCTGCCCGAAGGGTTCGAGCTAGGCGCCCCCGCAAAAATCGTTTTATGCTTTGTTGAAGACCATTTGCTTAGAATGACTAGGCTGCATAGTCTTCGCCGCGCCTAAAACGATTTTACCTCGAACAAAATTTAACCGCGAAAGGTCAATACGCCCTAATAAGAGTTAGTTTAATTCGCCACAGTCTTCGGCAATTACGGCGACCGTGTCACCAATGTTGACCATGGCAGGGAAACGACGTGCAGCAAAAATCCCACTGCGCTGCGCTTTGTATTCGATTGGGTCGCTCCCTGTACGCTCGGTTGAATAGATTCTTGCCAGTACATCGTCTTGTTTGATGGTATCGCCAAGCTCAAATAAGTATTCGGTGATACCGTTGTGCTGGCTTTGCACGTAGCAACTTGCATCGGGCATATCAAGCAACCTAGTTGGCAGGGTTGGTTTTTCGTAATCACCTGATAAGTTGCCCGAAAAACGCAAGAAGTTACGAATACCACGGTCGGCATAAGCGATGGTTTCTGGAGTGCTGGTTCCGCCACCTCTGAGCTCTGTGGTAACGAAGATTTTGCCTTGAGATTCCACTGCGGTGTCGTACAGGCTGGTGGCGTCCATTTCGAGCAAGATCATGGTGTAAGGTGCGCCAAACAGCTTTGCACCTAAGATGCATGCTTCTTCTTGATCGAGGTTGTCGAGGCGATGGGCTGCGGCGAAAGGCACGATGTCTAACGTTTTACCACCTGAATGAATGTCTAACGCAAAATCGCACATGGGTACTAAGTAACGAGTAAAGTAATCCGCGATTTTTTCGGTCACTGAGCCTACAGGGTTTCCGGGAAAGCTGCGATTTAAATTCCCTTTATCGATAGACGATGTGCGCGAGGCATTTTGTACCGCAGGTAAGTTCATCATTGGCACAATAATGACGCGACCTTGGATTTGCTCTGCTTGCAGCGAGTTAGCCAATTTAAGTAGGCTGGTAATGCCTTCGTATTCATCACCGTGATTACCGCCAGTAAGCAGCGCCGTTGGCCCGTGACCATTTTTGATCACGGTGATAGGTATCATGATGCTTCCCCAAGCGGAGTCATCATGGGAATAGGGCAGCGCTAAAAAGCCGTGCTGCACGCCTTCTCGGTCAAAGTCTACGGTGGCTGTGATCGAGCTCTTTTGCATATCGAGTCCTTTTTGTTCTTAAGCCTAGTTCAACAGAACTTACGGTTTGAAAAATTAGTGTTTAACAAATAAGTGGCGTGGAAAATCACACAGTGTTTTTGCACCATCACGGGTGATCACAATGCTTTCGGTGGTTTCTAACCCCCAATCTTCAAACCATAGCCCCGGCATAAAGTGGAATGTCATGCCTTCTTTTAATACGGTTTTATCGGTGTCTCGCAAGCTCATGGTTCGTTCGCCCCAGTCAGGAGGGTAGCTCAGACCAATTGGGTAACCACAGCGGGCGCCTTCACGTGAGAATCCTGCTTTATCGAGGACTTGGTTCAATGCGTTGGCGATGTCGGCGCAAGTATTGCCTGGTCTTGCGACTTCTAAGCCTGCTTCGAGACCTAAAGTTAATGCTTCATCTGCACGTTTGAATTTGTCGTCTGGTTCCCCAAGAAAAATAGTGCGAGAGAGTGGGCAATGGTAACGGCGATGCGCCCCAGCGATTTCGAAAAAAGTACCTTCGCCTTTTTTGAAAGGTCTATCATCCCACGTTAGGTGAGGTGCAGAAGCATCAGAACCAGATGGCAAAAGCGGTACGATCGCGGTGTAATCGCCAAAGTGATCTTCATGCCCAAGTACTGCTTGGCGGTTAATCTCGGCGACAAGGTGATGTTTCGGCAATCCTGGCTCGATCATATCGAACGCGACACGATGCATGTTTTCAACAATGCGAGCTGCGCGGTACATATAAGCCAGTTCTTGATCAGATTTAACGGCGCGACACCAATTGACTAGCCCGGTTGCATCGAGAAGTTGAGCATTCGGTAAGTGCGTGGTGAGTGACTCGTAAGCGGTGGCACTAAAGTAATAGTTATCTTTTTCCACACCGATACGGCCGCGATCCCAAAGACGCGGGGCGAGTACCGCTTCTACCAGAAAATCCATTGGGTGCAATGGTGGGTTCATTACATAATGGTCTGGGTAGTAGGTGATATTTTCTGCCGACATATACGCAGTTCTGTATGCCCCATTGGCATCTTGGCAGCGCCCAAACCAAACAGGCTCGCCAGATGATCCTACAACGACACATTGTGGGACATAAAAAGACCAACCGTCATAACCTGTCAGCCATGCCATGTTAGAGGGATCGTGAATGATAAGGACATCCAGCTCTCGCTCTTCCATCGACTGCCGAACTTTTGTTAATCGGTCCTGGAATTCATCCAGTGTAAAATGCAAAGCAACGCCTCTCATATTTTCTCCTTGTTAAAAATCCGACGCCTTATGGGCCTTCGGAGACGTTGAGGTATTTCTACCTTCCACCAGGTCAGCCAGACCTGCGTTTAAAAACTATTGCAACTCACCACTGCGGCTGGGTTTGGATTAAACGATGCCATTTAACATGTTTGTTGAATCTATATTTCTCATGTCAATCATTACAATTGTGGCTCATTTTTGTGCATTACACCGCATTTGATGGCTAAAAACTCGCCATTTGTTAAATTGAAGTTACAATGAGCATTAAAAATGAATCAATTAAAATATTGTGTCATGACAATTTCTTTGAACCCGATCATTCGCCCAGGCACCGCTAAGTACATCTCCATTGGCAATTATCTTGTCGAATGTGTCCGCAGTGGTTACCTAAAACCCGGTACTCGACTACCCACACATCGTGAGTTTGCGGAGCAAATTGGCGTGAGCGTACAAACCGTCAGTCATGCATATGGTTATGCAGAGAAAAAAGGTGCGCTCGAGTCTTGGGTGGGAAACGGTACGTTTGTAAAATCAGGCTTTGTGGATGAAAGCACGGACACGGAGTTCATGCTGACGCAAGAGATGAAAGAAACGCCGGATGAAATTGATATGTCGATCGCTCATCCGGTAGTAACCGATCGCCACATTACGCTTTTTAATCAGGCGTTAATGGAAATTGCTGGGCAAACAAACAATCGCAGTTTGATCAGTAAAGCAAAGCCAGTAACAGGTCAGCCTCATCATATTGAGTCCGGAGCGCGATTTCTCAGTAGCCAAGGGTTAGACGTTGGTACCGATCAAATATTACTCACAAATGGTGCATGCCATGGCTTGACCTTGGCTTTAAGCACCGTTGTTGAACACAGTGATTTAGTCGCTTGTGGCCACTTAGTCGATCATGGCTTGATCTCTCGCTCGAGAATGCTTGGATTTAAGTTACAGCCGCTTGAGATGGATGGGTTTGGTATCACTCCGGATGCATTTGAATGGGCATGTAAACACAAACCAATCAAGGCGCTGTGTTGCACACCGAGCATGGCCAATCCGAATAGTGCGCATATGGATATTTCGCGCCGAGAGGCGATAGCAAATATTGCAAAGCAGTATGAGATCTACGTGATTGAAGATGACGTGTATGGGGCACTAGAGCCCAATCGTGTCCCACCTCTCGCCGCACTGTTACCCGAGCAGGCTTTTTATGTCACCAGTTTAACCAAAGTCGTAGCGCCAGGTATGCGTACGGGCTATTTAACGGTCCCACGTCATTTTTTGCAGCATGCGATTGGCCGTTTAGCTGCGACGAGTTGGTCTGCGACCCCGTTACCGTTTGAAGTCGCTCATTTGTGGATCGAAAACGGTACATTAAATCGACTTGTTCGATTTCAAGTCAATGAATTTGCCAAGCGCCAGCGAATAGCAAAAGCCACCTTAGAAGGGCATGTTTATAGCTCACACCCTAATGGTCAGCACATTTGGTTGAGGTTACCCGAGCAGTGGAGCAGTGATGATCTGGTCGCTTCGGCTAAGCGTTCTGGGGTGCAGATCACGGGGTATAAACCTTTTGTTCTCGATACTAATCAGCCAATGCCTTACGTGCGAATCAGTTTGGGAGCAGAGACTAATCGAGGTTACATTAAGCATGGGTTATCTGTGATTGCAGAAATTCTCGATACAAACCCTCCAACCTCTCACTTTTTGGTCTGAGCAGTATGCTCTGACCAATTTTTTCTGCGAAAGCGCCAAGTTCAGAAAATCTTTCTTATTCACCTGATTGACTTGATTGTCATGAAAAAGATAACGTTTCATTAACATTTTTGTTGATCAGGAGCAGCGCGGATGAAAGGGATTTTTCAGTGGCTAGATAAATATATACAGAAAGCGGAGGCGGCACTGCTCATTGGCTCGGTGCTTCTTATTGCGTTGAACTCAATTGCTAACGTGTTAGGGCGCTACCTCTTTAGCCAAAGCATCTACTTTTCAGAAGAACTCAATTATTTCCTCATTATTGCCGTCACGTTTATTGGTTGCAGTTATGCTGCCCGCCAATCTCGCCATATCCGTATGACGGCATTTACCGATATGCTTCCAAAGCGTATACAAACTTTAGCCAACGGCATTATTTATTTACTCACCGCCGCATTGGTGGCGGTGCTAACTTGGTATTCGTGGCAATACATTGGCAAGGTGAGCCAAATGGGGCGTCTTTCTCCTGCAATGCAAGTACCTTTGAGTTGGGTGTACTTAATCGCACCGATTGGCCTTTTCTTTAGCACGGTTCAGTTCGCGCGTGTGGGTAGTCGCCATATCAAACGTTTCATAATGCTGACAAAGCTTTCACGCTCATCTCGACCAGATGGCATCGGCTCTGCCACTAAGCAGGAGAAAGCGCTATGACGACCGCTCTTGTAGCAACGATGATCACGTTGTTGGCTTTTGGATTTCCGATGTTGGTACCGCTATTAGCGGCGACCATGTTGGGATTTATTGTTTTTCTTGGCTTGGGGCCAGATTTTATGATCCAGCAAATGCTTGCTGGCATCAAACCCGCTGCGTTGATCGCTGTGCCTATGTTTATTCTCGCGGCAGAAATTATAACCCGAGGCGTGGCAGCAACGCGCTTGCTAGATGTCGCAATGGCGTTTGTTGGGCACGTTCGTGGCGGTCTGGCGATCACCTCATCGCTTAGCTGTGCGATGTTTGGTGCGGTATCGGGGTCTACACAAGCCACCGTTGTTTCTGTTGGCTCTATTATGCGACCGAAAATGTTGGAGTATGGTTACAAAGACAGTTTTGCTCTGGCTTTGATTATTAACGCCTCTGACTTAGCGCTCCTTATTCCACCGAGTATCGGTATGATCATCTATGGTGTGGTGTCTGGAACATCGGTTGCTGAGCTGTTTATTGCTGGTATTGGACCGGCGATCGTGATTTTATTGATGTTTTCTGCCTACTGTTATTTTTATGCAGGCAAAAGCTCTGTAGAAAATGCCCCGCGAGCCAGCTGGAAAGAGCGTTGGACCACAATACGTAAAGCGGTTTTACCATTTGGTTTTCCGATCATTACTGTTGGCGGTATTTATGCTGGAGTATTTAGCCCTACCGAAGCGGCGTCGGTTTCGGTGTTGTACGCTGTGTTATTAGAAATGGTTATCTTCCGTAAAGTGAAATGGAAGGAGCTTGGCGAAATCGCGCTTTCTACGGGCATGGTTACCGCGGTGGTATTTATCTTAGTCGCAGCAGGGGCTGCTTTTTCTTGGGTAATTTCATTTGCCCAGATCCCGCAAGAATTGTTGGGCATGATCGGGATTAATGATCTTTCGCAGACCGAGTTACTGGTCGTTATTTCAATTGCGTTCTTTATTGGTTGTATGTTCGTTGATCCAATCGTAGTGATGCTGATTTTGATCCCTATCTTTGCACCTGTGATTAAGTCCTCTGGCATTGACCCAGTACTGGTCGGCACCATCGTGACCTTGCAAGCTGCGATAGGTTCTGCAACACCACCATTTGGCTGCGACATCTTTACCGCAATTGCCGTGTTTAAACGCCCTTATGTAGAAGTGATTCGCGGCACGCCACCGTTTGTGTTCATCTTGCTTTTGGTCTCTGTGATGCTGATTTTCTTCCCTTCGATTTCACTTTTCTTACGTGATTTAGCGTTTCGATAGTATCGACTAAACGCTCAAAGCCGCTGAATATCAGCGGCTTTTTAATCTATGCTCTCAAACTGGTTCAACTTATTCTGTTCTCCAGTCTCCATTGGCTAGGCGACTTTCCTGTCCAACTGCGAAAGTGGCGGCTGAATACCGCAGTTTCTGCATAGCCCAGTTGCAACGCGATATCGGTAATACTCTGAATATTTTCACTTAAACGCTGCTCGGCAAAATCCTGTCGTACTTGTTGTAACAACTGTCGATAACTTGTTTCCTGTTGTTTTAACTTGCTTTGCAGCATTCTTGGGTGCAGGTCTAATGCTCTTGCAACGCGCTCCACGCTGCATTCTCCCGTCGACAACAAACGACCAATCATATTCGCTGCTTGATCACTCAGATTGTTAGGATAGCGGGTTTGTAAATACTTGAGGTGCTGTTGAAAGTGGCGATCCAGTGCGTCTTCGTCTTGGTGGTCCTTAGCGTTAAGCAGACTCGCTTTAAGTAGGATACCGTCAAACTTATCACCGAAACGCAGTTTGTTCTGTTGGGCAAACTTGCTTTGCTCTACTTCCAAGGTTGCGTGTTGAGTCAAATGTAGCGCGAAGTGGCTTGCTTCAATATCGAGCAAACTGGCGATAAACATGGCTAAGTGTGACACACTGAGCTGCATCAACTGCGCAATACCGCGGTCACTATTCACATCAATATTGAGCGACAATCGTACCCAATCATCTTGTGGCGTCATGTTGAGAGTAACGCCTGACGAATGCAAATAGAGATAATCATTCACCCGCGCCAATGCATTACCGACCGTTTCAGCACGAGAAACCAGCATCGGCAAATCGCCTAAACTTTGCAGGTTTTGGCGCTCGGCGAGTAACGCACCAAACAACGGTTGCTTACAACGAGCAGCCGCTTCTTCCAGTAATTCAGCCAACCTAGGGTAGGCGAGATAGGTATCGGGATCGCGAAACTGCGCGGCAGACAGGCCAACAGCGGCCATTATCTCTTGCGGATTCTGACCTAATTCTGAAACCAAGCTATCAAATTTATCGGCAGCGCCACTTCGTACGATATACATGTCTCGATTTTTAAATGTTAACAGGTTGTAAATCGCAATATATCAAATTTACTTCGCAAAAGGTCAAGTGAGTGCCAGTGAGTTGATCTAAGTTACATTTCGATAACAACAACGCATGGATGAGAAGCTGTATGGAACTTATCAATAAAACTGCCATCGTGACTGGCGCTGCGGGTGGAATTGGGCAAGCTATTATTGCAAAGCTAAGAGAGCAAGGAGCCAAAGTGCTTGCTGTCGATATTTCAGAGCAATCACTGCAAATGTACGCAAGTTTTGGCTCTAAGCAGTTGGAAACCTTTGTTGTGGACGTCACCGATTACCAACAAGTCGAAGCCATGGTGAAGTACGCGGTCGAACAATTTGGCTCACTTGACATCATGGTCAACAATGCAGGCATCGGCGCACCGAAACCTCTGCTTGAACATGATCCTATCGCCGACTTTGAGCCTATCTCTAAAGTCAATCAAAACGGCGTTTACTATGGAATTCTCGCCGCTGCACGACAATTCCAAGCGCAAGGGACACCGGGCGTGATCCTCAATACCTCTTCCGTTTACGCCCAAATGGCCTCCGAGATGACGTTTACCTACAACGTCAGCAAAGCCGCAGTCGATATGATGACCAAATGCGCCGCTCTAGAGTTAGCGCCTCTGGATATTCGTGTGTGCGCGGTCGCTCCGGGACGCGTTGATACTCCAATGTTAAGGCAATACGAAGAGATTGGCTTGTGGAACCACATCCGCAAAGAACAGATGCGTCAAAACTTCACGCAACCAGAAGAGATCGCCAACGTGGTGGCATTTTTGGTTAGCGAGAAAGCCAACTGTATCAACGGTTGCACCATCAGCGCATCTGACGGTTTCGAGAATTTTAAGTACCCACTCATGGGATAGGCGAGCACGCCACATTACAGCAATAGTGAGGATGTAAGTTATGTCATTACCAGAAGTTATTCAGCATCAAGATTTCCTATTAACTCTTAATACGAATGAAGAGTCGATCATCAAAGACGCGCTACCGGGTGTTGATGTTTACCCGCTGTTTCTTGACCCAGAAAATGGTACGTGGGTGATTCGCGCCAAGTTCAAACCGGGCGTGACTCTACCTAAGCACTTCCACACTGGTGTGGTGCACTTCTATACCCTAAGCGGTGCTTGGCACTACATTGAATACCCAGACCAAGTTCAAACCGCAGGTAGCTATTTATATGAGCCAGGTGGTTCGATTCATACCTTCCATTGTCCAGAAGAGTCGGGTGGTGCAGATGGCTTTATGGTGATCCAAGGTGCGAACATTAACTTTGACGAAGAGGGTAACTTTCTCAACATCATGGACGCAGGTTGGATTGAGCAAGTGGTGGTTGCCGCTGCCAATGCGCAAGGTTTTACTGCACGCTACATCAAGCCGGGTGCGATTGCTGGCCTGAGTGATGATCTTGCGGAGTAATCTCATGCAACAGATGAACAGTATCGTAATGCTGGATGGCCGTGTCCGCCTGCAGCAAGTCGAAATACCCCAGCCCGCAGCAGGACAAGTGTTGGTTCGCAGCCTTGCCTGTGGGATTTGTGGCTCCGACCTACACATTACTCGACACGCCGATGAAGTATTTGATGTATTCCACCAGCTTGGATTGATGCCTGATGAAGTAGGTGAGCACGCTCAAGTGATGTTGGGACATGAGTTCTGTGCGGAAATTGTCGAATACGGCGCTGACACGCAGCAAACGTTGCCTGTCAGTAGCCGAGTCACCTCTGTGCCGATGTTGCTCAGCCAAAATGGCGCAGGCGTTGGTGTCACTCCGGGTACTTACGGCGCTTACTCTGAGTATTTCCTACTTGATGAAGCGCTCCTACTGCCAGTGCCCGACGAAATGCCGTCTGAAGCGGCAGCGTTAACCGAGCCGCTGGCGGTCGGTTTGCATGCGGTCAATCGCAGTGAAATCGAAACGGAAGACACAGCGCTAGTTGTCGGTTGCGGCCCTATAGGGCTGGCGGTGATTGCTGCACTGAAACAACGAGGTGTGAGCAACATTCTTGCGGTCGATCTTCAGGAAGAGAAGCTGCAACTTGCCAGCGAGTTTGGCGCAAATAGATTGATCAATCCGACCAAGGAAGACGAGATCGCCGTCGGGGCACAGTATGCAATGAATTCACGTTTGGTCATTTATGAGTGTGTTGGCAAACATACTTTAATTGATGATTTCATGCGCCGTGCTCCTGCTCGAGCACGAATCGTTGTATCAGGCATTCATACGGCTCCAGCAACCATTAACTACGCGTACGCGACGGTAAAAGAGCTCGATTTGAGATTCTCTTACTACTACCAACCGCAAGAGTTTGAGCAATGCCTTCAAGCTATTGCCGAACACAAGTTGCCTTGGCAGAAAATGCTTACCGCCAAAGTGGGAATCGATGGTGTGGAAGATGCGTTTAGACAGTTAATGACGCCAAATGATCACATCAAAGTCGTTATCGAACCATGGCGCCGCGGCGCGTTAGAAGTGATTTAACTCTTAGCCAGCTTAAGCCAGCCAAAAAACATTTTAGTTTGGTGACAGCCCCAACCGTAGCAGCTAGGTTGGGGCTTTTTTTGTTAGGCCTGTTCTGCGCATTTCTGTTGCAGAGCAGGGTAATCGGTGTAGCCTCGTTCGTTTCCGCCAAACAACGTTGAGCCATCGAGTTCTGCCAACGGATGGTGATGTTGCAAGCGAGAGACTAAGTCTGGGTTTGCTACGAATGGCCGTCCGAATGCGACAAGATCCGCGTAGCCTTTCTCTAATACTTCGTTTGCTCGTTGAGGATCGTAGCGACCTGCAACAATAATAGCGTTGCGAAAGCGCTTTCTAAGTTCGACTCGAAACGCCTCAGGAATCGTTGGAGCATCGGCCCAATCGGCCTCGGACAAGTGTAAGTAGGCAATGTCGCGCTCCTGTAGTTGCTTTGATGCTTCTAAGATCGTTGGCACGATATCTGGGCAGTCCATATCTTTAAACGTAATGAATGGTGCCAATCTCACTCCAACTCGATGCGCACCAACAGCGGCGATAACTGCATCCACTACTTCGATAAGAAAACGGATACGATTTTCTCGTGGACCGCCGTAGTTGTCTGTTCGATGGTTCGAGTTGGTTCTTAAGAACTGATCGATCAGATACCCATTCCCGCCGTGGATTTCTACACCATCAAAACCCGATTCAATGGCGCGTTTGGCTGCGTTCGCGAAATCACCGACAACTCGGTTGATATCCGCTTGTGTCATGGCGCGTGGCTCAACACAGTCGACCATATTGCCGTTGCCTTGTTCATCCGCAATCCAAACTTGCGTCTCTACCGGAGCGAGCGCAGATGGCGCGATAGGCTGTTCACCATTTTGGAATGTTGGGTGAGACACTCTGCCCACATGCCATAGCTGACAAAACATCGCTGCGCCTTGTGATTTGACCGCTTGGGTCACACCCTGCCAGCCCGCCACTTGCGCATCGGTGTAAACGCCAGGGGTGAACGAGTAGCCTTGAGAATCGTCCGAAATTTGTGTGGCTTCGGAAATGATCAGTCCGGCAGAAGCGCGCTGTTGATAATACGTTGCCATCATCTCATTCGGGATGTTGCCCGGCTGAGTGGTGCGTGCGCGAGTCATTGGTGCCATGACAATACGGTTTTGTAGTGACAACGCTTTCAGTTGAGCTGGTTCAAACAGCTTATTTGGTCTTTGTTTCATGTTGCGCTCCTCAGATAAGTACTGGCACGTTGGTCGCTTTACGAGCGGTTGCCATCCAGTGAAGTACGGCTGGATCCCATTGCACTTCGGACGCACTGAAAAAGCCGCGTAGAATGGAAAACATAATGGCTTGATCAACCAGTGACGTTTGCTTTTCTGAACTTAGGTTGAGCAAAGGTTTGGTTTGTTCTATCAAAGCGGCGACTTCTTTCGCAATCGCAGGTGTATCGTTAATCAAAGCTTCAAAATTTAACGCTTCGGTTTCCTTTTTTGCACGCCATGCTTGTTTAGCGGTTTCTGTTGCAAATTCCGGTAACGTCATGTTTGACCAACGCGGATACCCGACTTTTTGTAGCGGTAAAAACGCTTGTTTTTGCCAGTCTAAAACCGGTGTTGAGGGTTGGCTGCTTTCGTTGGAAGATGCCAATTCAAGGAAGTAGTTGATGATGTCTAAGCTTTCCGCCATGGCTTCACCATCGTCTTTGATCAAAAGAGGAACTTGTTTTGCGCCGATGATGTTTGCGGTGGTGATCTCGTCGTCATAAGCAATGTTGATGACGTCGAGCTGAATATTCAGCATGCCTGCAACAAAACGGACGCGGGCGCTGAAGGGGCAATGTTCATAAATGTACAGTTTCATTTTTTGTTTCCTATCTCTTGGCTGGGCAGGGCGTGTTGTTGTGCGTTGAACAGCGTTACGGCGTTTAACTTTTCCCTGTCACATAACGTTCTGGGTCTAAACAATGTCGATAGGGTCAGTATATGGATTCGACTTAATTTGATAATTGGGTAATATCTGAATTGATTATTCAGTTTTTCCAAATAATAAGGGTGCGAAGATGGATAAGTTTTCGGATATGACGTTGTTTGTCAGCATCGTTAAACATCAAGGTCTGGCGGCGGCGGGAAGGGAGTTAGGTTTATCTCCGGCGACGGTAACGGCAAGGTTGCAAGCGATAGAAGAACGCTATGGCGTAAAGCTGCTCAACCGAAGCACACGCCATGTATCACTCACGGACGCAGGGGCAATGTACCATCAAGCTTGTCTGAACATCATTGATAGCGTGAAAGAGACGGAAAACTTACTTCAAACGGGTATTTCGGAAGTGCGCGGAACGTTGAAAATTTCAGCTCCACGAGATATTGGCAAACAAATTATTTCGCCGATGGTGTCGGCTTTTTCTGAGCAATATCCGGATGTGACGCCTTATCTTTATCTTAATGACAATTTGTCGAACTTGGCTGAATCGGGGCTCGATTTAGTGATTCGTTACGGCGAGTTAGCGGACAGCAATCTCATTTCGCGCAAGCTGGCGTCGAGTCAACGCGTGCTGTGCGCGTCACCTGATTACTTGGCGAAGCAAGGTGTCCCAAACTGTCCTCAAGATCTCGTGGACCATCGCAGCTTAGCCATGGTGCGCAGCAATGAAGAATTAAAAACGTGGCACTTTAAAGATGAAGAGTCTCACCAAACGATCACGGTCACGCCAAAGCGCTTTTCTGATGATGGTGAAGTGATTCGACAATGGGCGTTGGACGGTGCGGGGATTGCGTTGAAATCGATTTTAGATATTCAGCAAGACCTCAAACAACAACGTTTAGTAACGGTTTTGGATGGGTATATGAAAAACTTCAGCGCCTTTTCGCAAGGCGCTGAAGCAGATCTGCATGTCATTTATCAAAGCCGCCAATATCAACCGAAAAGAGTTCGCCTGTTTTTGGACTTTCTAGTTGAGCAATTTAGCGCGCTGAGTGATACCAGCAACCAGATCTAGATGCGATTCCGAGGTTTCTCGGCGGTGGCGATAAATCCCTACGGTGCCAGGGTTTGGTTCGTTTTCCATGGTTAAGCATCGTAAGCCAAAGGATTCCAAATACGGTTTCAGGTGGCCGGTATAAGACATCACCGCGACGCTTTCTTTCAGTACATCAATACTGGCGAGCAGAGAATCCACTTCGTAAGTCGGTCTGTCATCCAGTTGCTGCCTTTCGCGTTCATTTTGTTTCGGGATTGGGTTATCGATGACGTGAGCGAATTTCTTAGCGTCATAAGTGACTGAAAGAGCGGGGTATTCGTGCAGCATCTCTTCGGTGACGGTTTTCCCTAGCAGTGGATGGCTTGGGGAAACAAAATAGGCATCAACCGTTTGAAATAAAGGAATAAACGTAACATCGCATTTAGACGACAAGCCGACAATCTCGTGGCCGATGAAGAATTCAATCTGTTCGTTGATTAATGAATCCATCAAGCCTAAGTGGTTGCCAAATTCGACGTGCGTAGATGCCGATGGCTGCTTGGTCAGATGGTCATTGAGTGCTTGTTTGACGAACAGCGGCCACCACGCATCGCCAGTACCCATTTTAATTTTTCCGACTTGGTACTGTTTCCGTTCATCAATGCTTTGCATCATTTGGTTGTATTCATGCTGCATCGCGTTGCTATGGCGATAGAGGATGCGTCCGTATTCGGTCAACACCATGCCATTAGGATGACGTTCAAACAGCGTCACGCCGAGATTCTCTTCCAGCTTCTTTAAATTGCTTGTTACCGTTGGCTGGCTTAACCCTGCCATTCTTGCCGCAGCGCTGATGCTTTGGCAGCGTGCAACCAGTAAAAATTGCTGCAGAGATTTGTCCATTTTCTTTCCCCTCTAAGAATGAGGGGTATTTTGCACAATTTCATTTATAAATCACAAATCTGTAATCTCATTTGATTGAAATTATGCGCATTTCATAGATCTACATCACTGTTGGGGTTTGACGTATAGATGTTATCTATAGCTCGCTCCTGACTTCCTATTTTCCCCTCAAAAGGGTGTTCTTTAGACTGTCGCCAAAACAACAATCTAAGGGATGAACATGAAACCGAGTTTTATTGCGCTTGCTGTCGCGTCTTGTATTGGTCTTGCTGGATGTGGATCAGATTCTTCTGATGCGCCTGTGCCGGTCGACAAACCAATTATTTCAGCCGACTTATATTTACGTGGTTTAAATGGGGATTGGGGCACGGCAGAGCATGCCAAGCTAAACTATTTGGGTAATAACGAGTACGAAACCGTACTGCGCGTCGCTCGAGGTAGCAATCAGTTCAAGATTGCTGATCCGGGTTGGCAGATCCAATACACCTATTTTGAGGAGCCCGCGGCGTTCGATAAAGCTCAGGAGTACCTGCCAAAACCAGACACGAATGAAGCGTGTATGAACGATGATTGTAACTCTGAGATCACGTTTGAAGACAAAGGGTATTACAAGTTTTCTGTGAGCTTTGCCGATGAAAGTCGCGCGACAATGACTGTGACAAAAGCAACGCAAGAAGAAGCGGAAAAATACTACTCTGATGCGATTCTCGACCCTGCAATGGTGCATGAAGGGCATCAGAGTAAAGAAGTGAAACTGTTCGCCAATTACGATGACTCGAGTGATACCGTGATTTTCTCGGTGAAAGACCCAAAAGCCAAGCAGCGTGAATTTGGTATTTCAACGACGACAGAATTGCGTGATGCGCTCGACCAAGGCTTAGTGATTAATGAACAAACAGGGCCGCGAGTGGTGTCGGGTGATGTCGCGTTTGACGCGTTGTTTGCGTTGACGATGAAAGAGCTAGACCAGCTTGCTGTTTCTGAAATCAAAGACGGCAATTACAACTACAACAACCCAATCAAAGCGGAAGTTTTTGAGACGGGCGCGAAGTGGCATTACGTGTGGACGCGTGATTTGGCGTACGCAGCAGACCTTTCGCTTGCATTGATGAATCCAACTCGCGTGCAAAATGGTTTGAATTTCAAATTGTCCGCTTTCCGCGACACGACCGATCAGAAATACGATGGCGAGCAGATTGTGCAAGACACGGGCACTGGCGGCAGCTGGCCAATCAGTACCGACCGCACGACTTGGGCGCTTGGTGCAGAACGCTTACTTTCGGCATTGGATGGAGAAGAGTACAACCAGTTTGCTGAGCGCGCATATAACGCTATCAGCAATACACTTGAAGCCGATCGCCTGGCGGCTTTTGATGCGAAATCTGGTTTATACACTGGTGAGCAGTCATTCCTTGATTGGCGTGAGCAAACGTATTCAATGTGGACGCCAAACGATGTCAATGCGATTGGTAGCAGCAAAGCGTTATCGACAAACGTGGTTCACTACCGTGCAATTCAGCTCGCGGCTAAGTTGGCAGAGAAGTACGATTCAACTAACGCGGTCAAATACACTGAATGGGCTGAGCAGTTAAAAACCGCTATCAACGAGCAGTTTTGGAATGCCGAACGCGGTATGTACGTAAGTTATTTGTTTGATAATGGCAAAGATATCGCGGTCGACAAATACGACATGCTGGGTGAAGCGTTGGCGATCATCAGTGGCGTGGCAAGTGATGCGCAGGCGAAACAAATCATGGCCAATTACCCACACAGTGAGTTTGGCGTGCCGGTTTATTTCCCTCAACAACCAGACGTGCCTGTGTACCATAACCGCGCAATTTGGCCATTTGTTACCGCGTACAGCTTGCGCGCCGCGCATCAAACACAAAACGTGGCTGCGGCGAACAATGCCATTCAATCGTTGGTTCGTGGTACAGCGACTAATTTATCCAACATGGAAAACTTAGAGTGGCTTTCTGGTAAGTCATTCATCATCCATAGTGATCATGGCGAAGATCCGAGCTTGGATGGCCCAGTGATTAACTCTCAGCGTCAGCTTTGGTCTGTGGGTGGCTACTTGAACATGGTGGTAGAGACCCTATTTGGCATCCATACCGAAACAGGTAAGTTGGAAGTGAAGCCATTTATCACAAGTTGGGTGCGCAATAACTTGTTGGCTCAGTCTGAACAAATCACGTTGGAAAACTTTGCCTTCAAAGGAAAAAACTACTCGGTAACGATTGACTTGCCTGAAGTAAGCAAAGATGAAACAGGCTACTACCCAGTTGAAAATGTCACGATGGACGAAGAGGGGCATTTCCACGTGACAATGGGCGCGCTTGTGAATGTAGATAGCAGCATTACTTTAGTTTCTGGTGTGAAACCGTATGTGAGTGAAGACAGCCGCGTTTATTCTCCGCAAGAGCCAACATTGGTGGTAACAAGCGTTGATAATTCGGTTTCGATTGACGTGACGAGCAAGTACAACGTGAACTTGTATCGCAATGGCGAGCTGATTCAAAAGAACGTGATTGCTCAATCTTATTCCGATACGCCAACAGGTTTTGCTTGTTATTTGGCTGAAAGCATTAACGATAAAGGCTTCCGTTCTAACCCAAGCCAACCGGCTTGTGTCGGTGAAGAGATCCGCATCAAACTTGATGGCGAATATCAGCCACTCAAAGACAATGTCTCAGTGGTTACGGTGAGCAAAGACAGTGGCATCGTAAAGGGTGCAGAGTCGTTTACAGCTCCTGTAACGGGCACTTACCAGTTCGATGCTTGGTACAACAATAACCTAGGACAACTTAATACCGGCATTACGAACACCGTGAAATTGTTAGAGGTATTGGATGATGCAGGTAAAGTGGTTGGTCAAGGTTACTTGCAGATGGGCCATATTGGTGAAAACCAAGGTATGCGTTACTCAACGCCAATTGAAGTGGCGTTGGAGCAGGGGAAAACCTATCAGATCGCGCTGAAGGACCACTTCAATATGAGTTACCTCACATCGAATGAAACCTACATCTACGCTGGTGGTATTGAGGGTGAAAAGAACGAAGCGCAAATCGCAGATATTCGAATCACACCTTTAATGTAGGCTGTTTTAACAAAGCTGCGTTCTAAAAACTGTGTTCTAAGAAAAACAAAGCCGCTGAGATTATCAGCGGCTTTGTTGTATTTGCTATCGGAGGCCGTTTACAGGTTAGTTTGCAGTTTGCGGACGAGGCTTACGGCGCTGACCTGACGGTTTGTTTCCTGCAGGCTTAGCATTGTTTGGCTTGCGGTTACCTGACGGTTTACCAGCGTTGCCACTCTTACTACCGTTTGGTTTATTTCCATTCGGTTTATTGCCATTTGGCTTGTTGCCGTTAGGTTTACGGTCATCTGGTTTACTGTTTGTACGACCTTGGCCTTCACTGTTGCTTTTAGGCTTGCCCGCACCACCTTGATTGGTGCTGTTTTTGTTGCCGTTGTTACCACCGTTGAAGCGACGTTTAGGTTTGTTTGCACCATTGCCTGCTTTCTTTTCGGTTGCTGGAGCGTTTTCACCCGCAGCATTTGGCGCTTTTGGTTTTTTCGGCTTCTTAGGTTTTTTTGGTTTGATTGGTCGAGTATCCAGTTTAGATTCTGGCACTACATTGGTTGGCGCAAAACCTTCCAACTCTTTACGTGGTAGCACTTCTTGAATCAAACGTTCAATCGCAAACAACTCAGATGCTTCTAGCGCACACACGAGTGAAATCGCTTTACCTACTTCGCCCGCGCGGCCAGTACGACCAATACGGTGAACGTAGTCTTCTGCCACTTTAGGTAGCTCAAAGTTCACCACTTGTGGTAATTGAGGAATATCGATACCGCGCGCAGCAATGTCCGTCGCGACCAACACACGAATTTCACCCGATTTAAAATCCGCCAGTGCTTTAGTACGCGCGCCTTGGCTCTTGTTGCCGTGGATGGCAGCAGCCGGTAGGTTTTGTTCGATCAGGAACTTCGCCAGACGGTTTGCGCCGTGTTTCGTTTTCGTAAACACCAGCACTTGCTTCCAATCGCCGTCTTTGATCAATTTAACCAACATCGGTGCTTTCTTCTTCACGTCTGCTGGGTAGATGCTTTGCTCAACCGTTCTCGCCGTCGAGTTTGCCGGGTTAACGGAAATCTCAACCGGGTTGTTCACCAAACCTTTCGCAAGGTCGCGGATTTCATCCGAGAAAGTCGCCGAGAAAAGTAGGTTCTGACGTTGTTTTGGTAGCAGGGCTAGGATTTTGCGAATATCGCGGATAAAGCCCATATCCAGCATGCGGTCTGCTTCGTCCAGTACTAGCACTTCCAGTTGGTCGAACTTCACTGCATTTTGGTTGTACAAATCCATCAGGCGGCCTGGTGTTGCTACCAGCACATCCGCACCTTTGCGAAGACGCTGCATTTGCGGGTTGATCTTCACACCACCAAAAACAACTGCACTGCTTAGTGGAAGGTGACGGCCGTACATAAACACGTTTTCTTGCACCTGAGCTGCAAGTTCACGCGTTGGCGTCAGGATAAGTGCTCGAACTTGGTTAGCACGAACGCGAGAGCCGTTCGATAAACGCTCAAGAATCGGTAGCGTAAAGCCTGCAGTTTTACCTGTACCAGTCTGCGCTGCTGCCATTACGTCTTTCCCTTCCAAAATAGCAGGAATTGCTTTTGCCTGAATTGGCGAAGGGGTGTCGTAGCCTTTTTCTTGAATAGCTTTAAGGATTGGAGCAGATAGACCTAAAGAGGTAAAACCCATATGTATGATTCTCAATTGTAGAGTTAGATAACAACGCGCCGAAAACAAATCGGTACGAAAAGTGCGACATTCTGAGGCTTTTACGCGCTGGCTTCAACTAATTCTGTTATGGATAAATATTTGAACTGGATCTCATTTCTTTTTTGAACAAAAAAGAGCATAGAAAAGTGACGTAGATTCATTCTGTAGTTTGAATGTGTTACGTGTTCTTTCGGAAAAAACAGCGAGACAAATGGTGATTATTAATCACTCAAACGGCTTAAAAATACTTGTTTGATAAATGATCAGAATGATTGAATGTTATTCAGTGTTTTGCCACTCAATTTTAATGGAAATTAGTTAGTAAAGTATTACCAAGTCTCAGATTTGATACATGTCGGTATGGTTAAATGCTGAGCAGAAAGGAATCGACTGATATAAAACAATGAGCTTGATGTGAATGCAAGGATCTCATTCTGCATCAAATCGCACTATTATCCCAGCTTGCTAACAAAAGGTTGTACTATGCGTTTTGCTATCCGATTTCTCTACTCACGGCCTCCTTCACACTTTATTCAGAGATCTTTCTGCTTTTACTGCCTGAGTTAAAGCTCTCTAAATATTTGTTCTATTGTTGTATTTAACGGTGGCAAGGCTTGTCTACCTAGAGTGCTTTGTTACTGCAAGTTCTATATTTCTGATGTTATGAATTAATTTTGTGGTTGTGAGAACTAATAAAATGTCGTCAATAAATAACAATTTTTACTGGGTTGGTGAACAGCCTGTTAGTGAGTTAGCTGAAGATATGGTTTTGGTTAATCATATTGATGAGGTGGCAACGGGACTCGGTGGCATGGTGTGTATTGCTTATCAAGATCCACACCAAATAGATACCGCGCTGAAAGCGTTTTATCAGGAGAAAGGGCGTTGGTCTTGGGCGGTTTATGTCACTGTGGAAACCCCTTATTCTCGATGCGTTACCGACGGTGTCTTTGAAGCTAGAGAATCAATAAAAATTTGGCGATCTATTCAAAATAAGCTCGATGCCATTGATGAACCGGAAGTGTTAGACCCTTTGATTGGTTGGCTTGGGGTCAATCGTCAGCGAAGAGTGACTGCTTTAAAAAGTTTAGAGTCTATGTCGGTTTATTCGTACCCAATCATCGATATGTTGTTTCCTGATATTTATTCGACTTATCGATACGTGCTCTCAGAGCAAGGTCGCGGAGTATTAGAAGCGGAAGTACTGATCGATAGAATTCGTGTTTGTTCTCATTGCAACAGCGGACACTTGAATTATGTAGAGGTGTGCCCGGATTGCAGCAGCATCGATATCGATTCTCAAAGCTCTTTGCACTGTTTCACTTGTGGCCATGTTGGTGAACAACACAGCTTTCAGCGCCGTGGAAAGCTTGAGTGCCCTAAATGTTTGACCCAGCTGCGCCATATCGGCGTTGATTATGATCGCCCGCTTGAAAACCACGTTTGTAATAGTTGCTCCAGTTTATTTGTTGAAGCGGCGACGATCAGTCAATGTTTAAGTTGTGACTCAAAGATCAAAGTCGAAGAGCTTGTTGTCCGGAAAATTTATCAATATCGACTTGGTGAAGTGGGTGAATACATTTTCCAACACGGCAAGTCCATTCAAGCTCCTGAGTTATCGATTAAAGGCAAAGTGGAAGTCAGCTTTTTCCAAAATTTGCTTGCATGGTTAAATAAAGTCGCGCTGAGACACAAAGATCAGCACCTTCTACTTGGACTGCATTTACCGACGATCGATGAATACGGTAAGCAATATGGCGATGCAAAATTGTTCTCATTGATGGATCAACTGACGCGTCGTCTTAGCGGCTTGTTTAGAGATACCGATATCTGTTGTCAGTACAAACAGGATGTGTTGCTTGTCCTAATGCCAAATACGACCAACGCGAGCCTGTCCATTTTACAGCAAAAATTATCGGATCTGGGTGAGCTTGTTGAAGACGAAGAGTTTGAGTTGGATGTCTTTGCTTGGGACCTGCCCGATCCGATCATTGAAGACGGTGTTTCTGTTTGGATGGAATCGCTGATGGGTGAGATTTATGCTGCAAGATAGTCTCGTTCTGCTCGACTATCTTCGAGGCATGCTACTTCACAATGAAGAGTTATGGCTATTGCTGTTTCCCGTCATGATCATTATCGAGCTACCTCTATATTTGCTGGTGCTAACAGGGATATTTCGTTGGTCATATGCGCAAGAAGACCCAGAATTAAAGCGGTTTCCTTCAGTGAGTTTCGTTATTACTTGTTATGGTGAAGGCGATGCGATTGGGATCACTATCGATACGTTAGTTGAGCAAGTTTACCCAGGTCATATTGAAGTACTTGCTGTGGTTGATGGGGCGGTACAAAACCAAGATACTTATCAAGCCGCGTTAAATGGTGAGAAAAGGCATGCAGGCGTTCGTAATCGTAAAGTGCGCGTGTTGCCAAAATGGCAACGAGGAGGTCGGGTTTCAACACTGAATGCCGGCTTATCAATGGCTAGTGGTGAAATCGTCATTAACGTGGATGGAGATACGTCATTCGATAACGACATGGTCTTCACCATGATGAAACAGTTTGCGGATAAAAATGTGATTGCGAGCGGTGGTGCGTTAAGAGTTCGCAACCATAACGCCAACTTGTTGACCAAAATGCAATCCTTGGAGTACATGCTGTCGATGCAAGCTGGTAAAACGGGGATGGCGACATGGGGTGTTCTCAATAACATTTCTGGCGCATTCGGAGCGTTTCGGAAGAACCTGCTTAAGCAAGTGGGGGGCTGGGATACGCATACTGCAGAAGATCTCGACTTAACCATGCGCTTGAAGCAATACAAACGTCGTTACCCTGATAATAAATTGGCCTTTTCGACGCACTCCATCGGCCATACTGATGTGCCAGATACGTTGAAAGGTTTGGTATTGCAGCGGCTGCGTTGGGATGGCGATTTATTGTTTTTGTTTTTGCGTAAACACAATGAAGGGTTGTCTCCACGGTTACTTGGTTGGGGAAACTTCTTATTCACTTTGGCTTATGGCGTGATTCAAAACGTTTTATTGCCGCTGCTTGTGGTGATATTTAGCGTGTACATGGTGATTGTCTATCCAATTAAATTTGTATTGGCGTTGATGCTAATGCTCTATTTTGTCTACCTCTTCTTATCTGCTCTGATTTTTGTTGTCTACATTGGGCTTGTATCAGAGAGAAAAACAGAGGATTTGAAGTCAGCGAAATGGTTATTTCTTTACCCTGTCTACCAGTTTTTCATGCGTCTGATTACCGCTTTCTCAATGGTTAATGAAGTTGTGAGGAGAAGTCATGAAGAATCGAGTATGGCACCTTGGTGGGTATTGAAGCGAGGTAAAAAGTTTTAGTATGAAAGTTAACTTTCACTTAGATAAGAAAAACAAGCCGCAGTCTGAGAACGGGATGAAAGTCGTCTACGGACAGGCAAAGCGTGGCGGTTATCGTCTCCGTTGGTACTTGATTTTAGCGATTGTAATCAGTCCGCTTTTGTTTATGGCTTATTATTTGTTTAGAACGCAAGTGTTAGTGACGGCGCCTGCCATAATCACGTCACATCCACTTACGGTGACGGCAACTCGCTCTGCCATTGTTGGGCCAGTGCCTGTGAATGTCGGTACGGAAGTGACTCAGGATCAAGCGCTGCTGTTGTTAAAAGATAACGCGTTGAATAAAGAGATTGATTTCATTAAAGATGAGCTGGTGAAACTGTCTAAAAATCAGGTGCAAAGTACTGATGAGCTATACAAAAGTGCTATTGAAAGCTCAGCCGAAGGCTTGAAGAAGGTCCGTGATATTCAGAAAAAATACGACCTTTACAGAAAGAAAGGGCAAGTGTCTGAGGTGGATTACGCCGCTATTGTGAGTGTGAATAACTCACTGAGTAATCAGTTAAGCAGTCAGAAAATTGCTTATGTGGATGCGATGCGTAACTTGGAAGAGTTAGAGTTGGCTGGTCCAGTGACACAAGAGTATCGTTCTTTAATGCGTGAGCTGGTAGTAAAGCGTGCTCAACAAGAAGATCTCACCTTCCGTTCTCCTATGGACGGTCGTGTACTCGATATTCATGTGCATGAGGGGCAAAATGTATCGGAAAATACGCCATTGCTCACGATTGCTCGCAACGTGACACCTGAAATTACGGCTTTTCTAAATCCTAAATACCTCGAATACAGTAATATGGAAACCAAAGCAAAAGTCGTATTTCCTGATGGTCGAAAGTTTAGAGCGACGGTATCGAAGCCAGTTGAGGTTGTGAACAAATTGCCTTCAGAACTTCAAAGCCCATTTGAAGGTCAGCCAGCCTATTTAAAAGTCACACTGAGCTTTGATGAGCCGTTGGAAAAAAGTCGATGGATTGAAGGGGTCGAAGTGGAAGTTCGCTTTTAACGTTGGTTGATTGAGTAGGAAAGGAGCGAAAGCTCCTTTTCTTTTTTGGTTGTTAACGCGCCTTTAGTCGCCTTTAGCATGCATTAAAAACGCGCTAGTCAGTCGCTGAAAGAGTGAATCTACTGACGGACGGTCGGATATATGATGGAAGAGCGGTGTGTGGACATCACCACGAATATCATCGTTGTGACCGCAAAGTTGATTACACAATTTTACCGGTGCGACAATCTTTTCAACGTCGGCATCAATCAGAATGCATGCTTGTGATAACACCACTTGCCCACCGCCTTTTTTCAGTAAAACACGCTGCGCGGTTCCCACGACTTTTTGCCCGCCAATGTTGAGGTTGTACTCGCCATCGCAGTAGGAATAAGGCGTAGCATGGACATCTATTTTCACGCCCAGTTGCTCAAAGAAAACTGTCAAAATCGCACACAAATCGAGATACGCTTTCTTGATGTCGTAAGGCTCACCGTCTGGCCAGTGATAGATGTGGGATAGATTAATAATACCCGGTACTTGAGGGACGGGGGCACCACCAGTTTTACGGGAAAAGAGTTTCCAGCCAGACGCATTTAACGCATGTTCTAACTCGTTAGAAATAGGCCACTTTTTACCTGCGGGAAGCACGAGCGTCGGGCTTTTTACTTGCCAAAGTAATAGCACTTGCGAGAGTTGGTTGGACTGAACTTGTTTAATGAGCTCATCTTCTTTTTCAAATGCATCAGCGACTTCCGTAGCCGTATAGCGAATTAGCTTATTTTTAGAAACCAAACTCTATCCCTCATCCGTATATTATCGCTACTGTTTTATCTTAGATACCATGTAATTACTAGCGGTATACGCTGCCTTTAGAGTTTTCTGCGCTTCCATTATTTCTATTTAAAGGGGCGATAGAAATATTTTGTTGGTCATCACATAAGCAATTCATAAAATCCGCCATCTAAATAATTTTTAGGCGATATGACTATGAAAAAGCGAGTGATGTGTCTTGCGTTAGCGGCATCATTGACGGGATGTGTGACGTTCCCGACCCAAGAATCTGAGCAAGTCCAAGTGCTTTGGGACAACGTGAATGCGATTGAAAACTGCGAGTTAATGGGAATGGTAATTGGCTCGGAAGGGCACTTTTATGATTATTGGCTGCACGCAGATAAAGACATGGTTTGGGGTACGTTAAATCAAATGCGCATCAAAGCGGCAGATTTAGGCGCAGATACATTGTATTTATATGAGCCGTTGGACTTCTCCACATCGGTTACCATGTTTGCTAATGCTTATAAGTGCAAACAGCCATAATTTTACTTTTCCGAAAGAAAAGACAGGCGAAATGTGCCTGTCTTTGAGCTTGTTGCCAAACAACAAGTTTACGTCTGTGCGCGTTGTGATGAGCGCTTTTCAGTTAATTTACGTTCGCTGTAGCCACTGCCGTCGTGTCAGAAAACGACAGCGTGAAGTCCTGTTCGGTATTTAATACTTTGGCCGGGAACTCCAAGCTTAACTGTGTGTGTGGTGCGACTTCTGAAGCGATACTGGTGACGAATTTTCGGGTTTCACCCGGAGAGATTGACAAGTTGTTTCCCCCTCGTGATGAGAGCTCTGCGATCCCCATGGTTTCAAACGTGTTACCCGCAGTATCTGCTAAGTTCAACAAAGACTCCGATTTATACACTAGCTCTCCGCTTTCGGTGCGATAGGCATTAAACGTGTTGAAGTTTGGCTGTAATGAACCTTGTGAACCGACGTTAGTGACGGAAAACGTCACATTAGAGCCATCAAAATTCTCGACTTTCACCAACACGTTACCGTCTTGGTAACGAGCTGCTGCGGCAGCACTGGCTTGCTGTTTCTGTCTCTGTTGTTCTTTCTCGATGTTGCTTAACTGTTCCTGCTCGCTAGCAATTCTATTTTCTGCCATGGCGTAAGATTGATCTACCATTGCTAACAAAGCGGGGATTGAATACAACGTGAGACCTTCCAAATGGTCAAAGTCGATTTTGGCATGCTGAGTAAGTTCGTGGTTCGAGAACTGGCAGTAACCATCAATCAAGCTAACAAATGCGACTTCAAAAGTACCTTGTAATCGACTCACTTCCTGTGCGGCTTTTTCTAAATCTGAGCGTACTTTTCGGATCTCTTCCAATGTCTTTTGTGGCAAACGTCCATTGGGCGATACGTCATTGGAAACCGAGACCAATTCTTCGGTTACAAATGGATTGTTTTCGGCCGGAATCACCGTGGTGATGCGGTTGGATTTAGTGATGTCTTCGCCCAGTAAAACCATCATTTTTTGCGATACGGCAGTTGTGTTGCCCGCTAAAACATCACTACAGTTTGGAGACGTATTCGCATACGCGGCGAATGCGGTAAAAAGTGAAAAGATAACGGACCAGCCAGTGGCGACGAGTCCTGTCGTGGTTCGAGTGTTCATCCTGATAACCCCTCTGTCATTTGGTGCGATTCACTGACGTAATTGCCAATCAAAAGACTGGCTCGCGACATTCAGAATGGTTCTGGTCAATCCTTCGTAGTGGGTATGCCCGCAGATGCTTTCTAGTCGTTTACTCAATCGCTAAGCCACGACTGAGTAAAGTGTCTGAAATTGAGAACATTAATGCTGCGAAGTTGATGTCTTTTGTTTGAAAGATAGACGTAACTTTTCTAACCATCAAATACGTGATTAGGTTCTCATTTTTATATGAGTGAGAGGATCAAGAGAAAACAGGCACTTACTGTAGAGAGTTGATTTGAGAGAAAAATATAAAATTTTTTGGGGAACTTTTTTGATGCTGCCTTTGAGACTTTTTCGAATCTCAAAGGCAAATTCTAACGCATGCGCTTAATTACAAAGCGTTGAGTACATCCGCAAGTCGAGTGACAGCAGTCGTCAGTTCTTCTGGTGTGGCATTGGTAAAGTTAAGACGCAGAGCGGCTTTTACCTTTGAACCTTCCGGATAAAATACCGGGCTAGGCACCACAGCAACCCAGTTTGCGAGAAGAGTCTTCGCAAGTTCGAAGGTGTCGCATTCTGGAATTTCGACCCATACAAACATGCCACCATCGACAGGTTTGAGTACGCAACTTTCTGGCAGCTGTTTTTGCAGCTCAGCAAACATGACATCGTAACGCGATTTGTAAAGCGCACAGATGGTTGAAATGTGCGTTTCGAAGTTGTCATGTTGCAGTAGACCATGCAGCAAAGCTTGCATAGGAATACTAGAGTGCAGATCGGCACCTTGTTTGATTTTGATGAGTGGCTCAAGGTAACTGCGTTTGCCCGTTACCACACCAATACGCAAGCCTGGAGAGGCGATTTTGGAGAATGAACGCAACACGATGGAGTGCTGCGGGCAGAAATCCGAAACCAGCGGTAGTGCTTCACCAGAAAAACGCAGCTCGCGGTATGGTGCGTCTTCAATGAATGCAACGTCGTATTGGATACAAAGCTCGGCAACTTTTTGGCGAGTCTCTAGCGCCCAGCATACGCCCGTTGGGTTGTGAAAATCGGGCACGGCGTAGAACATTTTTGGTTGCTGCGTGGCAAAGCATTGCTCGAGTTCTTCAAGGTTTGGGCCGCACTCGGTTTGCGAAACGGTCACGATATTGGCTTGCACTAAACCAAATACCTGCATGGCTCCAAGGTAGCTTGGCGCTTCCATCACCACTTTATCGCCCGGATTCACGTACGCACGCGCAATCAAATCTAGCCCTTGCTGAGAACCCGTTGTGATCATCGCCAAATGAGATTCTGGCAGCTGGTAATAATCGGTCAAAAAGTTAAGTAGCGGTGCGTAGCCTGCTGTTGCGCCATATTGAAACACCTCTGGCATGTTCGCGAGGTTTTCGAGCGTCGGTTTCATTAAGTCGATCGGGAAGGTTTTTTCGTCCGGTAAGCCACCCGCAAGAGAAATGACGTTCTTATCGCTCGCTGCTGCGAGGATCTCTCGAATGTAGGATGACTTAGTTTGTTGTAATGACTGTGCTATTTCCATGTGCTGTGCTTCTCGTAATTGTCTTTTTTATGTCAGAAATAGTATAGGTAAATTGCCAAGCTTGGTGTGTCCATTTATGCTGTTAAATATGTCCATTTATGCTATTTGAGCGAAAGTTTACTCCGTGAGCCATCAACAAGTTTCCAGAATCAATGACGTGCTGTTTTACATTCATCAGGATATTAGCAGAGAGTTATCGGCTAAAGAGCTAGCAGATGTAGCAGCCTATTCTGAACAACACTTCCATCGTATTTTTAAAGACGTGGTAGGGGAGTCTATCCATCAATATATCCGCCGTACAAGAATGGAATACGCCGCCAATCAACTGATGTTTGATACCAGCTCATCGGTGTTAGACATTGCTAACAAGTGCGGCTTTAGCTCGGTATCTTCTTTTAGCCGAGCGTTTAAAGCAACGTTCGCTATGTCACCTGGTGCGTGGAGAAAGCATGATTTACAAGTCGCAGAAAAACCGTATTTGAAGGATCCGGAAGTGGCTGCAGGTTATCATCGGGTTGCGAAACGCGAGTTGCCAGAACCTAAAATTATGGAGGTCCCACAACGCTTTGCGGCGTATGTGCGACATGAGGGTTATAGCCGTTCCATTCGCAATGCGTGGCTGATTTTGAAGGCGTGGGCAAGTTCTGAGAATCGGGACTTTTCGGTTCAATATGGTTTGCATCACTCCAACCCTGCTTGGGTCGAACTCGACAAGTGTCGTTATGTGGCTTGTATGGCAATTGATACGCCGCTCAAAGTGCGCGGCGTCGTGAATCAAATGACGATTCCGGGTGGTTTGCATGCCGTCTTTCGCTTAACGGGCGTATATGGTGAGCTTCTTCCTCAACTCAGTATGGTACTAGAGAAGTGGTTGCCTAACTCTGGCTTTAAACAGCGTTCTACACCCGCTTATGTCCATTATCATAAAAATCACTTTCTCAGCCATGATGAGGCGTTTGAGCTGGATTTCTATCTACCCATTAGCTTCTTCTAAGGATGAAAACGAACGTATTATCTTGTGAGTCGATTTGTGGTGAGCAAAGAGCTGACCAAGAGCGCCATGAAGAAAAGGCAGAGCTTGTGCTGGCTCTGCCATTTCTAGGGGATCTTAAAAGTTTGCGTCTGTATTAGTACCAACGGATACGTTAAGTCCGCTAGTTGATTGATAAATGCTGAAAGTTTCGCCAGCGACAATACCTTCTTCAGAATCGTCATTTGCCGTACAGGTATAACCGACCGAGTAAGTACCAGGTTCTACAAAACCGAATTCGTACTCGTAATTTGCATCATCAACATCTTGAACCACGTTCGCTGCTGCGATTGGCATTGCTTGGCCTTCTGCGCCGGCAAATGGCCCCATGTTTTCTTCAGCGATATTTCCTTGATATAAGTAGACCGCGTGCGCATATCCGTTTGCACTTGGGGTATCCGTTTCGCAGCTTTGATAGGTCAATGTTGCGACATCACCCTGAATCTCCCCCGTTGTAACCGTGTTAATTAAAGTGACGGAGGTGCGTTGAATGCTGTAGCCTTCATTTTGGCCTGTTCCGTCTTTTAAGCCACGGCGCAGATCAAATTCAACTACGAACTCATTATTGTCAGGGTTGACTGCAAAGGTGTTGTTAAAGAACAGTACCCCAGAATCAGGATCCTTTCCGACACCTTGTGGGCAAGCACCATCACCTTTGACGGTCAGTGGGATTTGATTTCCTGTCTCTTCGTCAATCACATACGATGGGTAGTTTGGATGATCGCCATCATTAGCAAACACGCAGAGTTTATAATTACCAGTTGGTATCAGTTCATCATCCACCAATTCCTGCGCGTCACTGCCTTGGAAATTGAGTAAGTTAACACTTAGTGGGAGTGGATCTTCACCTTCGGGAAGGGGGTTACCATCTTCGTCGACCAAATTGCCTTCTTCGTCTGTTTTATACACATCGAATACTTGTGGTGTGCCACCATCCAGAGGAAGAAATGCAACTTTGTTATATGTGATCACCACTTCTGATACGTCATCAATAGGGGCATCTGATACGGACAAAGTAACAGGAGTCATTGTACTGACAGAGTCACTGTCTGAATTACAGCCAATAAGTGCAACGGCTATTGATGCACTGATTAGGCCAATTTTCATGCTGTTCATTAGATGTACCTTTTTATGAGAAGTGTATTAAATGTAGCTTATTATTGACAAAATACAGAATAACAACGAGCGGAGTTACCGGGTCGAAAACAATGACGAACCATCATTAAGACGTTCAGTAAAAGTGTGCTCAAATCGACGATATTGTGCTCAATGAAGTGCTATGGTTAAGAATGTGTCGCTCAAAAAATGAGCGGAGATATACATCAATAACTCTAGCCAAGAGGTCTCTATGTTAGGTGAAAATCACTCATTAACTCATGAATTCCCAGAACATTTGGATACCATTACTCAGCTTGCCGAAAACGATGCATCATTTGCTGAAACCGTTAAAAACTACAATGCTTTAGATAAGGAAATCCGCGTACTAGAACTGCAAGGAAGCCCGATTGATGATCACGAAATGAACGTGTTAAAACATAATCGAGCTGAGCTCAAAGATTGGCTCCACTCGAGAATTATGGGCTCTTAGCGACGCAATGATCATCGGCTCGTAATCTACGAGCCGATTTTAGTTTCAAGGGACGATGCCAAGTATTCCAACATTAGGGTTGCTGAGCAGGAGCTTGGAGTGGCAGGTGGCCTGTTTTTACCCAAATGATCGTTTCTTGCTCTACAAAAGGAAAGTGCTCACTCATATGTGGACTGCGTATCCAAGAGTAGGGAGGATAGGTTCCTAGCTCGTCTTTAAACTCCCCCGATAACACAAAAATTTCTTCACCACCAAAGTGACGGTGTGGTTGAAACTTCTCGTCTTTCGGCCATTTAACCAATGCGACATGTTCATTCTCAAAATCATGCAATGGCATGACTTTCAGCCCACCAATGCCAGGTAACCAATTCGCTTCGTTCGTGTTGATGCGAACTGTTTCAAGATCATCAGAATTGAATTGATTTAGTTTAACTAAAATCACACAGCCTTCTTTGCTATAGGGCGCATGCTGACTTCCAGGAGGGTTACGCAAGTAGGTTCCAGCAGGGTAGTCACCATGTTCGTCAGAGAACACTCCTTCGAGCACTAATATTTCTTCTCCGTGAGGATGAGGATGAGTCGAAAAGTGCGAGTTTGGCTCATACTTCACTACGCTGGTGGTGTGCCCTGATTCTTTGGCTTCTCTTTCCAAAGGTTTACGCCACACGCCTTTGGAAGGGCTGGCGATCCACTCCTGTTCACCTGTTTCTATCACGATTCTTTTCGAGAAATCCATATTCAACATACTGAAATTCCGTTACTTATCTAATGATTGACTCTCAATAGTATACGTATAAAAAACATCAATTGATTCACTTGTTGATAGTCAAAATCAGGGATTGAATACGAGCTAGCAGTCGGAACCAAGTTAAATTTCTGCTTGTGTAATGATAATTGTTATATTATAACATTGCAAAATTAAATGTTATAACATAACAAAAGGAAGGAAGTAGTGAATAAGAAATTGGTTTCTCTCGCGATCGGTAGCATCTTTGCGTCCCCTGTTTTTGCCGATACATTATCGAACCCACAGATTGGTGTTGTTGTTGATGGCTACTACCAAGATGGTCAACGTCATAATTCTGAGCGCGAAGAGGGCTTTGGCCTAGGCCATACGGAATTGAACTTATCATCAAATATTGACGACAAGTTTCACGGTGCGTTGACCGCTGTTCTTGAAAGTCATGGCGATGAGACAGAATTAGAGCTTGAAGAAGCATTCATCGAAACTTTGGCATTGCCATACGGTGTAAACGTGCGCGCGGGCCGATTCCTATCTGACTTCGGTTACCTCAACAATCAACACATGCACACTGACAGTTTCGTTGAACGCCCAATTGCTTACCGTACTTTCCTTGGTTCGCATTACTATGATGACGGTGTACGCGCAAACATCGTTCTGCCAACCGATCTTTACGTGAAGTTTGGTGTAGAAGCATTAAGCGGCAACAAGATGTCTTCTGTTGAAGATGGCTCTAAAGTTGGTATTTACACGACAACGATGAAGCTTGGTAATGATTTCTCTGAATCTTCCAGTTGGCAGTTTGGTTTAAGCTACCTGCGTAACGAAAATGGCAAAGTTAAAGAATTCGAAGATCACGACCATGGTCATGGTCACGAAGAAGAACATGACCACAGCCACGCTGCGGCTGTAACGGGTGCGAACCTATACGGCGCAGATTTTGTGTGGAAGTGGGCACCAGATGGTAACTACAAGTACAGCAACTTCACGCTATCTGCGGAATACATGTTGTTAGACGGTGTAGTAGACAGCAAATACAAGAACGATGCAGAGTCACCAGACAACCTAAGCGCATACTATGTTTCGGGCGTTTACCGCTTCAACCCAAGTTGGTCAGCTGGTCTACGTTACGGCGAAGCAGAAAGCTACGATGGTCATGCACACGGCGACCACATGCATTTCACAGCACTGAATGATAAAGAGATGGATGCGATGATCGCATGGGATTCTTCTCATTTCGGTACGATCCGTGCGCAATACACTCGCATTGATAACCAAGACAGCGAAACAGACAACGTGTTTACTCTGCAATACGTGATGACATTTGGAGCGCACGGTGCACATGCGTTCTAAACTTGCGATAAGTAAATGCAGTTTAGTGATGATGGCGGCGGGAGCTGCCATCATCTCTTCGCCTGCTTTGGCTCTCAACATTTTCGTTTGTGAGCCTGAATGGAAAGCTTTTCTTGAAAGTCATGCCCCAAACGCCACCATTTACTCAGCAACCACGGCTAAGCAAGATCCGCATTATGTTCAAGCTCGTCCGTCTTTAATTGCCAAGATGCGCCAAGCTGACATGGCGATGTGCTCTGGCGCTGAGTTGGAGGTAGGTTGGTTGCCGATGCTTCAAAATAGAAGTGGCAATAGTGCTGTTCAAAATGGTGCTCAAAGCATGATTTATGCGACCGATTTCGTGCGTATGTTGGACTCTCATGATCATGTTGACCGCAGCATGGGGGACATTCATGCGCACGGAAATCCACATGTTCAGTTTGCGGCAAATGACATGATTCCATTATCTCGTAAAGTAACTGAGCGCTTAAAAGCGATTGATCCCGACAACGCGCAAAGTTACCAAGTGAATGGTATGAAGTTTCGCGCGAAGTGGCAAAAAAAGCTCAATGAATGGGAACAAAAAGCTCAACCATTACAGGGGAAACGGGTCGTTGGATATCACTCCACTTACCGATACCTATTTGATTGGCTAGGTATGGTTCAAGTCGCGGATCTTGAACCGAAACCGGGGATATCGCCAACGACGTCGCATCTGCAATCTTTAACTCAATTGGATGCCAAACAGTTTGACGCTATTGTGTTTTCATCTCATCAAGATCAACGTCCGGCTATGTGGTTAAAGCAACAAACGGATAAGCCTGTAGCGCAGTTACCTTTGACGGTCTCAAAACAGCAAAGCTTAGATGAGCTCTATGATGAAGTGATTACTGATCTGCTCGCCACGTTGGTATCACCCAGTTCAGTGAAATTTTAATTATGGGTGAATACCTTTGGTTAGCGCCAGCGGTTTTGTGTGGCTTAATTGCGTTAGTTGGCAACATCGTTCTGGGGCAACAAGTTCTTAATCGTCAGATCATCTTTATAGATTTGGCGGTTGCTCAGGTCGCAGCATTGGGAGCGGCGCTAAGTCACTATTGGCTGAACTCTTCTTCTTGGTATGCTGGTTCTCCTTGGCTATCCGAATCATGGCTTGGCAGCATGCTTGGTCCTTGGATGATGTCTTTGGTGCTTTGTGGTGTTATTGCTGCGCTTGAAAAGCGTAAACATCCTCACCTAGAACCGATGATCGGCAGCTTGTTTGTTGTGTCCGCTTCATTGGCAGTATTACTGGTTAGCAAAGACCCACACGGTGCCGATTTTATTCAAGGGATCTTGAATGGTCAGCTACTGTGGTCAACATGGCAAGATGTTTGGCCTTTGGCTGTCATTACGGGGGCAATGTTATTGTTGCTAACGCTAAAACCAGAGTTTATGCATGGTAGCGGTTTTTACCTCATCTTCGCTATTTTGATGCCTATCACCGTCAAACTGACAGGGATTTACTTGGAGTTTGCCTTGCTTGTGATTCCAGCTTTAGGTGCCGCAAGCCTTAAAGGTAGACGTTTTTTAATCGCCAGTTTAGGTATCGGAACAATTGGTATTCTGCTGGGGATAGCAGCTTCTGCAAAGTATGATTTACCGAGCGGTGCGACGATTGTTATTACGTTGTTTATCATCGGAGTGATATTTAACCTGCTCCCACCCTTCAAAAGGCACGTCTTGTTAGAGACAAAGCATTAACACGGCATTTACTCAAAGCACCACTGGCATTGTTGGTGCTTTTTTCTTCAAAGGCTTAGGGCTCACCATCGTATTTCTATCTTGATTCTAGGAATAATACGGGCTGAAACATCATCAAGTTGTCTTGATTCATTCACATCCTACTTCCAGAATATTCCTATAGTTTCATTATCTAAATAAACCCCTTTGCGTATGAGAAGCACAAAACCACATAACGATAAGCGCTTAGGAGCAAGCAAGATTTGTACTCTCAACATTTAAGGAAGACCAAGATGAAAGACGAAAAAGTCGCCGTCGTTACAGGGGCTGCTCGCGGTATAGGGCAGGCCATTTGCGAACAATTACTAGAAGATGGATTCCACGTCGTGGGGCTAGATATCTCGCCTGTGGAGTGGAGTCAGTCGCCAAACCTTTCAAGTTATCAAGTGAATCTCTGTGAGGCCGCAGCGGTAAGTGAAGTGGTCGACCGCATCGTCGCGAAACATCAACGCATTGATGTTCTGGTCAACAACGCCGGGATAACGAGAGATGCACTGCTGCCAGACATGTTAGAGCAAGACTGGGACAGCGTTATCGACGTGAACCTAAAGGCGGTGTTTTTACTCACCCAGCGCGTTGCTCCTGTCATGCTAGAGCAGGGTGTAGGTAGTATTGTCAGCATTTCTTCTATTGTGGGAACGGATGGCAATATTGGTCAAAGTAATTATGGCGCGAGTAAAGGTGGCGTGATAGCGATGAGCAAAGGCTGGGCGAAAGAGTTAGCAAGAAAAGGCGCTCAAATCCGAGTCAACTGTGTTGCTCCAGGTTTTATCGCTACCGACATGACAAAGAGCTTGCCTGAAAAAGTCATTCAAATGATGGAAAGTAAAACGCCTCTGGGACGCATGGGCTCGGCGCAAGACATTGCGAATGGCGTTGCGTTTCTAGCGTCTGATAAAAGTGCGTTTATAACCGGACAAGTGCTCAAGATTGATGGTGGGTTGGTGTTATAACTCGCTAATCAAAACATCAAATAACAAACGCCCTTTACTTATGTGAAGGGCGTTTTGTTGGGTAACGCTATTCGGGCTTTTGACACGTTCACTTTATTCGTTTCGCACTGCCGGATTTGTATGATTAAGTATAGAGTTAGAACACGTAATTCATTCTGGCATCGTTCTCTGTTATTAACCTAGCAATTTAGCTAATCAAAAATATTAACTTCGAAATAGAATAACTATTGAGGTATTAAAGTATGATTTTATTGCCCATGATATTGTTTTAAATGATAATGCCACTAAATAATTAACTTTGAATACTCACTATGTACTTAAAAACTGTACTGTTTAGCGCGTCAACTCTTCTTATTTTGGGCTGTAACTCCGAATCAACTAACCCATCTACTGAAGAAAGCGGATGGATAGTTGTAAGCTCTCACTCCGAGCCAAGAAAACATCAGGTAATTTACGAAAAACATAGCAGGAAAGGTCTAAGTCTTGCCACTAACGTTCCGGATCTTGACCTGCCTTTAACTTACCAATTGGCGAACCAAATTATTGAGGTCAAAGAAGAGCTTACATTTGGTGAAAATATTGATGGGAACCGCCTAACTTGGAAAGCTATTGGCAATTCTAAACTTAGAGAAAACCAAGTCCACTACGGAGTTAATAAAGATTACTCAGCTTCTAATGAAGGTATTGCTATCGGCTATGTTAACTTTGAGTCGAGGTTTGAGGCTGAAGGAAAGCTTGGAATCGAAAAGTTATTCATTGCGATGTATGACGATGTCAAGAGTGTCAAATTTTACTCTGGATGGGATAGTTCTAAAATATCTTGTTACCAAAATACGTTTGATGAAGACTTAGCTTGTTACGGTGAAATTTTAATTAACGACGATATAGTTCATGTTTTTGATAAATATCTGCCGTATGAATATGTAAACATGGTTTACGACACCGTTATGTCCAAAGGTCGAGAAGAGATAATTGAGGCAGATTTTCAACATCAAATTAAATACTTACTAGTCGCCAAAGAGAATAACGTTGAGATGCATTAGACTACATTAGCTTGATTACTTTTTGGTAATGAGTGGCTTTTCGAAACCGATGTGACCATGAGCAAGATTATTGGATTTTACAAAACTCATTTATGTTCAAAAAATGAGTTTTGTAGATATTAAAATGCATGGAGCCAATGCTCTCACTGATTCTATGAAGTTTTTTGTGCGCTCTAACCACAAGACAATCTATAAAAGACGTTGAGCCAACGTCTCTGCCACAATGCCACCTGTTAATAAGGCTGAATTTCAATGCCTGTTTCTCATTACCGTTCAAATGTGCGCTGGTTAATGATTTTTCTGTAAGTAACACAATTGAACGTGATAGAAGTAACAAAATTGCTTCCTTGCGGTAACGTTCCCGAAAATTTTATATATTATCGCCCCATTGATACAAGTGATAGAGACGCTCTGTATCTGAGCGCTCTGAAATTCAGGCTTTAGATGGACATTTAAAGTTACCATATGTTTGCAATTTTTCTTGGGAACGTTTGCAAAACCCTGAGTATAAATTTACGTGAGACTATGGAAATGAAACTACACACTTTGACGATGGCAGTAGCGCTTGGGCTGGTTACTGCACCTGCATTCGCAACAACAGATGTTGACGCTCTTGAAAAGCGAATTAATGAATTAGAACAGAGACTTGAACAGACAGAAAAAGTATCCACAGAAGCAAATGAGAAAGCCTCAAGCTTTGAGTTTCATGGCTACGCTCGTTCCGGGCTGCTCATTAATGATGATCTGAATGGTGCAGTGGGTACTGGTCCTTACATGACGGCAGCTGGTGCTATTGGCGCTCCAATTGGACGATTAGGGGTTGAGGATGATCATTATGTGGAAGCAAACCTTATTCACAAACGCTTTGCAGATGATGGTTCCAGCGCATTGTTCCGAATCATGTTGGCAGATAGTACGGAAACCAATAACGAATGGACAGCGAGTGAGAGTCAATTAAACGTTCGTCAGGTATATGCTGAGCTAAACAAGTTGAGCATGTTCTCTGAATCAAGTGCGTTTGCTGACGCAACGTTTTGGGCAGGTAAACGATTTGACCGTGATAACTTTGACATTCACTTCTTTGACTCGGATATCGTTTTCCTATCTGGTACTGGTGCTGGCGTGTATGACGTCCAAATGAGCGATTCGTGGAAAGCAAACTTCTCGATCTATGGTCGTGATTTTGGTGAGATTGATAGCTCGTCAACTGATATTGAAAACTATATAGCGACAATGAACAACCGCTTTGGTAATTGGCAATTGATGCTGAGCGGTATGACGTCTGCTGATAACAATGATCGCGTAGAAGGTGCAGCGGACAAAGGTTTACATGCGATGTTTGCCTACCATGGCGATAACTTCTTTGGCATGAGTGAAGGCTTCTCTAAAACTGGTATTTTGATGGGTGATGGACTGGGTGCAGAACTTAAAGGCATTGGTTCAAACGGTGATTTGCTAGAAGACGCAAAAGCCGTACGCTTGTTCAGCTATGGTGTAACACGCATCGGCGACAATTGGCGTGTAGCACCTGCGTTGTTAGCAGAACACAGCCAAGATCGCTTTGCTAAAAATGATGAATTTACGTGGGCATCGTTCAACATCCGCTTAGCGCAAGAGTTTACACAAAACTTTGAGATGGTTTATGAAGGCTCATACCAATACATGGACCTAGACAATGCGATTGATAAAGCAAGTGGCAGTTTTTACAAAGCGACAATTGCACCAACGCTTAAGATGTCTACCGCAGCAGGTTTCTTTGACCGTCCGGAGCTACGTTTTGCTGTTAGCTACGTAGATTGGAGCGAAGACTTGAATGGCTACTCGATTAGCCAGGATGCGGGCGCTGCAACGATGGGTGATGGTGGTGAAGTTCTGTTTGCACTGCAAATGGAAACTTGGTTCTAAAGGGATCTAACCGACAAAGAGTAATAAGAAAAGCGCCAACTGATTTCAGTTGGCGCTTTTTCATTAACAGGACTGACGCTCAATTGCTTTGAAGGTTAGTACCATCTTACTCATTTCAAAACTTCTGTTGGCAATTCTGTCTAGCAACAGTTTCGCACCATTTTCACCTGCTTTATCAAATGCATAGTTAAATGTTGATAAGGTTGGGGTGCACACTGATGCGAGCTCATCATCACCAACTCCTAGCACTAAAACGTCTTTACCCGGTGTTAACCCGAGCTCTTGAATCGCTCTCATCGCACCGATAGCAATACGGTCTGTCGCACAGAACAAGCCATCTAGCTTACGGTTCTCTGTTAAGTGTTGTTTTGCCAATGCATAGCCAGAGTCGATGGTAAAGTCACCACGAGCATGGAAGGCGAGCTCAAAACCATGGTGTTGCAGCGCCTGAACAAATCCTTCAGAGCGTTGCTTATCTACCGCGATATCGTCACCTTGTACGCCAATAAAGCCCATGGTTTGGCAACCTTTTGCAACCAGTCTATTTCCCGCTTCAAACCCTACTCGTGCGTCATCATGAATGATGCTTGGAATATTAAACATGGAACCATCTTGACCGACGAGCACAACTGGGACCGCTGAGTTTTGAATTGCTTTGACCAGCTTGGAATCGAGGTGGGTCGCGTAAAGAATGATCCCTTCAACCCGTTTTTGGTTAAAGATCTGAATGTATTCCAGTTCTTTTTCGTGGGCTTGGTGAGTGCTAGCAAGTAAGACATGCTTCCCGGCTTTTTCAAGGACATCGGTTAATCCATCGACACCTTGGGATGTGGCATGAGAGGAAACCCGAGGAACAATGACACCAACCAGATTGGTCTTTTGAGATTTTAGATCTTTAGCGACTTGGTTCGGCACATAGCCACACTCCGCTACTGCTTGGCGGACCTTCTGTTTTGTCGCTTCTTTTACGCCATACTCATCGTTTATAACCCGTGACACTGTTGATTTTGATACGCCAGCCAGACGGGCGACATCATGCAGACTCGCCATTGTTCCTATCCATTCTGTTTTTCGTTTTTGGGATTGTTTGCAAAGAGAAGATGAAAAGCTCTTTGATAAGTAGCGATTCTAACCTCCTATACTGCTCTTAGGGAGAGAATTTGACGATCATTCTCACATTCTCTCAGCTTTATCTTTGATCATTTGGTTTTATTGAGCAAAAATCTGTTTTGCAAACGTTCCCGAAAATTTCGTAAGCTCAGATAATAATCCAATGGGGTATGAAATGAATTATCCGGCAGTAGCAAAAGAGTTGTTAACTCTATTAGGTGGTAAAAGCAACATCACCGCACTTGCACATTGTGCGACACGCTTACGCCTTGCCGTTGCAGATGAGCAAAAAATAGATGAACAAGCGATTGATAACCTTGAAGGGGTAAAAGGGCAGTTCAAAGTTGCGGGTCAGTACCAAATCATTTTTGGATCAGGCATCGTAAACCAAGTTTATGCAGAAATGGCGAAGTTGACGGGGATGAGTGAAATGTCCACCAACGACGTTGCGTCTGCTGGCGCAGAGAAACAAAACATCGTTCAGCGCGCGGTGAAAGGGCTGTCTGATATTTTCGTCCCAATCATTCCAGCAATCGTCGCTGGCGGTTTGTTGATGGGTATTTACAACCTACTGACTGCCCAAGGCTTGTTTATTGATGGTAAATCCTTGATTGAGGCCAATCCAGGACTGACAGACTTGGCGAACATGATCAACACGTTTGCAAACGCGCCGTTTGTTTACCTGCCTATTCTGCTGGCATTTTCAGCCAGCAAGAAGTTTGGCGGCAACCCATATTTAGGGGCAGCGCTAGGTATGTTGATGGTTCACCCTGACTTGCTGAATGGTTGGGGATTCGGCGGCGCATCTGTGTCTGGCAACATTCCGGTTTGGAATATTCTTGGTTTTGAAATCCAAAAAGTGGGTTACCAAGGTTCAGTGTTACCGGTTTTGGTATCGGCATTCATTCTTGCGAAGGTTGAGCTAGGCTTACGTAAAGTCATACCTTCTGTTTTAGACAACCTTTTAACGCCATTACTGGCGATTTTCATAGCGGGTTTGCTGACGTTTACTGTCGTCGGTCCGTTCACGCGTGATATCGGTTTCCTATTGGGTGATGGTCTGAACTGGCTATACAACACAGCTGGCTTTGTTGGTGGTGCGGTATTTGGTCTTATCTATGCTCCGTTTGTTATTACCGGTATGCATCACAGCTTCATTGCGATTGAAACGCAACTTCTTGCGGATATTGCGACGACAGGTGGCACCTTTATCTTTCCTATTGCGGCGATGTCTAACGTTTCTCAAGGTGCTGCAGCGTTGGCGGTGGGCATAATGAGTAAAGATAAGAAGATGAAAGGTATTGCGATTCCATCGGGTGTCACGGGTTTGCTGGGTATTACAGAACCAGCCATGTTTGGTGTTAACTTAAAACTACGTTACCCATTTATCGCGGCAGTTTGCGCTGCGGCGTTATCAAGTGCGTTCATTACAATGTTTAATGTGAAAGCTCAGGCATTAGGGGCAGCTGGTCTTCCAGGCATCATTTCCATCACGCCAGATAAGATTGGTTACTACATCGCGGGTATGGTGATCGCGTTCTTGACCGCATTTGTTCTCACCATTGTTCTTGGTATGCGTGACCGCGCTAAAGTCGGTAAAAAAGCAGCGGCTTAATCTGAACTCCTTAAGGGTGGAGCCCCCCAAAATCCACTTCTTTTCCTAAATGTTTGGGGTGCTAGCCAAGCACTAATGGCTTGGCTAGCCTTTTTCAATTTTTACTTGGTAGTGAAGGTGTTCAACACGTTGGGCTATCAGGGCTTTAATTTTAAGGTAAGCAAGATGAATCAAGTGTGGGTAACTGGTGATGCTGTTGTCGATCTAATACCGGAATCTGAGACTTCTTTACTCAAATGTCCCGGTGGTGCACCAGCGAATGTCGCCGTAGCGATTGCTCGTCTATCTGGTAAGAGTGCGTTTTTTGGACGTGTGGGTGATGACCCATTTGGTCGCTTTATGAAATCAACTCTGGATCAAGAGGGCGTGTGCACGGAGTTTCTCGTTAAAGATCCTGAGCAAAGAACATCAACAGTGGTGGTGGATTTAGACGATCAAGGTGAGCGCAGCTTTACGTTTATGGTAAAACCGAGCGCTGATCAGTTTATGTCTGTTGAAGATATCCCAAACTTTAAGCAAGGTGACTGGCTGCATGTTTGCTCGATTTCACTGGCAAATGAGCCAAGTAGAAGCAGCACATTTGAGGCGATCAAAAGAGCAAAAGCCGCTGGTGGTTTCATTAGCTTTGACCCTAACCTGCGTGATGAAGTGTGGCAAGATCAATCAGAAATCCAAGCTGTCGTAATGAAGGCTGTAGCGATGGCTGATGTGGTTAAGTTCTCTGAAGAAGAGCTTTTGTTCTTAACTGACTCAACATCGATGGCACAAGGTTTACAACAAATAGCCGCTATGAATATTGCGTTGGTCTTGGTGACACAAGGTGCGAAAGGCGTTTGGCGCGTCTTTGAAAGTCAGAGTGAGCTGATCACAGGTCAAGTCGTTAGTCCGATTGATACCACAGGTGCGGGTGATGCTTTTGTCGGAGGGCTACTGGCATGTCTGTCTCAACATGACGATTGGAAAAATCATCCTGTTGTTAGCTCTGCGATTCAATGGGCAAATGGCTGTGGTGCATTAGCGACGACGCAAAAAGGCGCAATGACTGCGCTTCCGACCCAGACAGAATTGCTGCAATTTATTGGGCAATGATCTCCAGATCCAATTTCAGTTGAGAAAAATTATGAGCTTAAACAACCGTTGGACTGTAGAGCAAAGATATCGCCGACTTGAGCAAATCCCTCAGTGTGATATCGAAGAAATGACACTTTTACGTCAGCAAGATAAAGGCTTTCCTAGTTTTCATATCGCCCCTAGATTTGGGCTGTTAAATGACCCAAATGGGTTGTGCTATTTCAATGGTGAGCACCACATCTTTTACCAGTGGACACCTGTGGGACCAGTCCATGGAATGAAGTATTGGTATCACCTTTCTACTAAAGACTTCATCCATTTTACTGATCATGGCGTGGGTCTTCATCCTGACCAAGACTACGATTCACATGGTGTCTATTCGGGCGGCGCTTTGGTGGAAAACGACAAGGCTTTGCTGTTTTTTACTGGCAACAAGCGTGACCAAAACTGGAACCGAATTCCAACACAGTGCTTTGCCACCATGGATTCAGACGGCAACATTGAAAAACATGGTGTGGTCATTGAGAACGAACATTACACGGAGCACTTTCGTGACCCAAAAGTTTGGAAGAAAGGCGACGACTATTTGATGGTGGTGGGTGCTCAAACCAAAACTGAGCATGGTTCAATGGCGCTCTATCAAAGCAAAGATTTGAAAACGTGGCAGCATAAAGGTCCTATCAAGACCAAGTTTTCTGACCTTGGGTACATGTGGGAGTGTCCTGATTTCTTTGAGATTAATGGTCAATCGGTGATGCTGTTTTCTCCACAGGGCGTGAGCAGTAGTAATTCTTATGATTTCAAAAACATCTATTCTGTCGCGTATATCGTGGGTGATCAGTTGAACCTAGAGTCGATGACTTTAGAAAACCACCAAGATATTTTGCAGCCAGATTATGGGTTTGATTTCTACGCCCCACAAACCTATTTAGATGAGAATGGGCGTCGCATTCTTATTGCATGGATAGGGTTGCCAGAAATCGACACGCCATCGGTCACACACCAGTGGGCAGGAATGTTGTCTCTTCCTAGAGAACTAACGTTGAAAGATGGTTTTCTTGTTCAAACTCCACTCCCTGAGCTGAAGAGTTTGAGAAAAGAAGAGGTGGTCTTTGCACAATCCCATACACTGGAAAGCACCAATTGTTTGATCCAATTAGACCTTGAGGGCGATGGCTTTGAACTTGAGCTGAGTAACCTCAAAGGTGACAACATCGTCTTTAGTGCGACAGAGCACGAGTTTATGCTGGACCGTCGTTACATGTCTCATTTGTACGCAGAAGAATTTGGTGGCATTCGAAAAGCACCAAGATTGGACGCTAAGCAGACGATTGATATATATATCGACAACTCTGTCATCGAGATTTTTATTAATGGTGGCAAACACACGATGACCAGTCGTTTCTTTATTGATGACCTCAATAAGGTAACGTTGAAAGGGTTGGAGCAAGCAAGGCTTTTCCCTTTGAAAGGCATCACTGGTTTGTTTGAATCAGCTAAGTAACGGTTTCGATTACAAAGATATTAAAACGCCCTTCATTGACTCAGTGAAGGGCGTTTTTCTTTTTAACTATCTAACCTAACTATCTTTCACGTACGTAAGTCTTCTGAACCAAAGTATCTAACACTACTTCGTTCTTAGTGACTGTAAAGTTAAGCGGTTGTTCTAAATCACCAAACAGAGGTGCGCCGCCGAGTTGGGCTTACTCATTATTGTTAGCATCTCGAACCTAACTCACATTAACACAACGTTTTTCCTTATAGCGTGAAAGAAAATCCCATAACCAAAGGTTCTAATTAAGTGAAAGGTCAGGACTTTTATTTGAAGATTCCGGCCTAATATCTTGGGTATGCCCATTTATCGAATGCGGTGGGTTACTTCATCATGCTTGCTGGCGCACTGAGTTTGCCAGTTTGATAATGCATTCAAACACAATAAGGGATAACAATGGCTAACGAATACATTCCACCAAAAGTTTGGACAAACGATAACGAAAACGGTGGCCAGTGGGCGAGCATTAACCGCCCGGACTCAGGCGCTCGTCATGAGCAAGAATTGCCTGTTGGGGAACACCCATTCCAACTTTATTCCATGGGGACTCCAAACGGCCAGAAAGTAACAATCATGTTTGAAGAGCTTCTGGCGGCAGGCGTAAAAGAAGCAGAATATGATGCATACCTGATCAAGATTGGTGACGGCGACCAGTTTGGTTCTGGCTTTGTAGCTGTTAACCCAAACTCTAAAATTCCGGCATTGGTTGACCGTTCGGGTTCTGAGCCAGTGAACGTGTTTGAATCTGGCAACATCTTGTTTTATCTAGCTGAGAAGTTTGATCATTTCTTACCAAAAGAAGGCGCTAAGCGTGCTGAGGTAATGAACTGGTTATTCTGGCTGCAAGGTTCTGCGCCATACCTAGGCGGTGGTTTTGGTCACTTCTACGCGTACGCACCAGAGAAGTTCGAGTACCCAATCAACCGTTTTACAATGGAAGCAAAACGTCAGTTAGATGTATTAGACAAGCGCCTCGCAAACAATGAATTCCTAGGTGGCGATGAGTACAGTATCGCTGATATCGCAACATGGCCATGGTACGGCAACCTTGTACTGGGTCGTGCTTACGATGCGGCTGAATTCTTAGACGTAGAAAGCTATAAAAACGTTGTGCGTTGGGCGAAAGCGATTGATGAGCGAGAAGCTGTCCAGCGTGGTCGTATTGTGAATCGCTCATGGGGAGAAGAGTGGGAGCAGTTACCTGAACGTCACAGCGCAGAAGATATTGATAAGGTATTGAAGCTTAAACCATAAGCAAACTTGGTTCAGTCACTTCAAGTAAGTTTATTTTCATCCGAACTCATAATCCAAAACTGATCAAATCCATAGCGCATCTTACTAGATGCGCTACTTTTATTTGAATTGTAACCCCGTTGAAGATTATTCAATCTATAGATAGTTCTTTGCTTCTATTTGTCGTTTTCATATTCAACAAGCTCTCTGCATTTCTATTAACTATTAGCTGATGACATTCTAAAAATTTATACTTTAGATAACCTTAAATTTATAACTTAATTTTATATCTAATATAAATAAACTTAATGATAATTAATCTTTGACATAACCTTTTATTTTGTGTGGAATATGCAGGTTAATCTATTTAAATCAAAATTTATAGATAAATGAAATTTAAATAATTTACTGAATTCTACATCTAGATTTGAGCAATGTTTAATTACAACTGCTTATACCATGAAAGAGGATATGTATAATGTCGTCGTTTGAGTCGTACTGGGTTGGGGTACGTGAAAGAATTGCTATACAAACTGAAGGTAACCGAAATTTAAAGTCTTTAGTGATAAAAAAGCAGAGAGTGAACTTAAATAACAGTGGCTTATCTTTTCGCGCTAAAGCCGGATGCCTTATCCCTCATTGTTACACTCAGTTTACTGATGACGATACAAACTCAAAGGCATCGAAAAAAGCCTCCCTTAGTTTTAAGAAAGGGAAATTATACTTTTCTCCGGTCTAGTAATAGATAATATTTAGGTTATATATAAATTAAATTTTTATTTTTATCTGAATTTCTGACAATAAATTATTATGTTGTTATGACCGAGATGAAGCATTGGTTAGTAAATTATTAGTTCGGGTTATTAATTGAATTGTAGATTTTCTTAGTTGCCCCTAGTTAGATAGTGATAAAATTTTTAGCTATCTTTTCCCGTACAAGCTTAGTTTTAGATCTGGCTTGTACGGTTTTTTCTCTGAACACTAATTACATAGCATAACGGCATGATTTCTCGCCTCTTGTCTCATCTTTCTAGACGAAAGCTCTACCTACCTCTCATTATTCTCGACAAACATTGAGTAAAAGTAACTAATCGTAACAAGGTGGCTGTAACTGAGCGCCGTTTCAATATACTCGCTCTTTACCTAGGTAACCCTGCGCTTTGAATTCATTCGGGTACCGTTTGTAAGCCTTAAATGCTACTAAGATAAGATGTCATGATGAGAAAAAGTACTATATTAAACACAGTGTTAATTACAGGGTTCGCTGCTGTATCTTCGTTGGCTTATGCAGCACCAACGGTTGTGCCAAATGCACCGGAACTCAGTTCTCGTGGCTATGTTTTGATGGACTTTCACACTGGGAAAGTGCTGGTTGAACGTGATGCACATAAACGGCTAAATCCTGCGAGCTTAACGAAGTTAATGACGGCTTATGTGGCTGGTCAAGAAATTAACGCAGGTAATATTACTTTGGATGATGAGGTCGTCATTAGCCGAAATGCTTGGGCAAAAAACTTCCCAGATTCCTCAAAGATGTTTATTGAAGTCAATACTTCCGTTTCTTTATCTGACTTATACCGTGGCCTGGTTGTTCAATCAGGTAATGATGCTAGTGTGGCCATTGCTGAACATGTCGCAGGTAGTGAATCAGGGTTTGTAAGCTTGATGAATAGTTGGGCTGCTAAGCTTGAATTAAATAACACGGCTTTCACCAACCCTCATGGTCTAGACAGTGACGGTTTATATTCAACACCTTATGACATTGCCAAGTTGGGTCAAGCTATTATTCGTGACTTACCTGACATCTACCCACTGTATAGCGAAACTTCGTTTACCTACAACGGCATTACGCAATATAACCGCAATGGCTTGCTTCGTGATCGCAGTATGAATGTTGATGGCATGAAAACTGGTTATACGAGCGGTGCTGGTTATAGTCTAGCGACTTCAGCGACTCAAGGTGATATGCGTTTAATTGCAGTTGTGATGGGAGCAAAAAGTGAGAATATCCGTGAATCCGAAAGCAAACAACTGCTAAGTTATGGCTTCCGCTTTTACGATACGGTAATGCCAACCGAGGCAGGAACGGAAGTTGCGAACGCTCGAGTTTGGATGGGCGAACAAGATGAACTGAAAGTAGGCGTGGCCAATGACGTTTATCTTACTTTACCAAAAGGGGATGTGAAAAAGCTACAAGCTGAGGTTGAATATAATGGCGATTTGGTAGCGCCAATTTCTCAACAACAAGTGGTTGGTAAAGTGCTTTACAAAGTCGAAGGTAAAGTTGTGAATGAAGCCGAACTTGTTGCGTTGGAATCAGTGGAAGAAGGCAGCTTATTCAAGCGAATTTTAGACTGGTTTAAGCAATTGGTCGCGAGTTGGCTATAAAAAACAGCTAACTTCTGCCATTATCACTCTATCTTGTTATTGTTCTATTAAATCAATTTACTAAGGCGGCCAACGTGGTCGCCTTACTTTTTTGGAATACTCGTTGCGCTAAAACATCGAACCTTCTCGTATGGGTCTATTTTCGCCTAATTAGAAGCGTTTTTGTGTTTTTGAGTGCGAGAGAAAAGAAACTAGAACAAAAATGGAGTGACACGTGCACAAGATTTTATCTTTGACATTGATTTTATCGCTCATGGGCTGCGCTATGCCTTACCAGCAGCAGGTCGATAGTGGCCAATGTGTTGGAGTAATGACCTCTCAGGATGCGTATGGTTATTTAAACCCAAACCATTACACGATGCAGGTACTCGCGCTAAAGCAAGAAAAAGATGTGAAAGATTACATTCGTTATATCGATCCTAAGCATCCGGTTTGGGTTAACTGGAAAAACAGCCGAGGCACGCGTTGGTATACGGTAACTGTTGGCGATTTTAAAACGAAACAGGATGCCTACAATGCGCTTTCTTCACTGCCGAGCCGCGTAAAGCAATCATCCCCATTTGTGCTGACTTTTGCGGAAATGCAGCGTAAGCAACAAACGAGTGTTGTGAGAATGCGTTAGCCAACAAAAAACGGAAGCGATGGCTTCCGTTTTTGTATCTAAGGGTAAGCTTAAAGCGCCGCTAAAATCGTTTCTGCTTTGCTTGCTTCAAACTCTTTTGGTTCTTCAACGTTAAGTTTGGTCACAATGCCGTTTTCAATGATCATGGCGTAGCGTTGTGAGCGAATACCACCAAAGCCGCCGGTATCCATTTCAAGACCCAATGCTTTAGTAAAGCTTGCGTCGCCATCACCCAACATCAGGATTTCTGAAGCGTTTTGAGCTTCGCCCCAAGCTTGCATCACAAATGCATCGTTTACAGAAACACACGCAATTAAATCAACACCTTTTGCCTTCAACTCGTCGGCTAATACCACATAGCCTGGTAGGTGAGCTTCCGAGCACGTTGGGGTGAATGCGCCAGGTACAGCGAAGAGTACGACTTTCTTGTTTGCAAACAGCTCAGTAACGTCGTGGTTAACCATACCATCGGCAGTCAATTCGCTTAGAGTCGCAACTGGTAGAGCTTGGCCTTGTTGAATCATGATTTTATTCCTTTTTGTGTGCTAGTTTAGCTTTCTCAGTCTAGCGCTTATAAATGCGGTTAACCACAGAGCTTTTGTAAGGTTTTAGCACCTAAGTGTTTGACCCAAGATGTAGCACTGATGGCTTTATTACAACGCTTCATGCTGACTTACGTATTGACTAACGAGATGGCGATACTTCGCTTTCAACTCATTATCGATGAAGCTAGCATCAATCGCATTCATTGTGAATTGAGCTAGTTCATTATTACTCATTGGGTGTGCGTTGTTGACGGCTAAAAAGTTATCTGTCATGTAACCACCAAAGTATACCGGATCGTCCGAATTAATCGTCACAGCGACACCTTTGCGCAGTAGCTCGACAATATTGTGATCTTTCATATCGTCAAATACACACAATTTAAGGTTCGATAATGGACATACCGTTAGTGGCATTTTGCTTTCAATTAACGACTCGACTAATGCTTCATTCTCAACACAGCGAACACCATGATCCACGCGGCTGACGTGAAGCATTTCAATTGCATCGGTAATGTTTTGTGCGGGGCCTTCTTCACCTGCATGAGCAACAGTCAGTAAGCCTGCTTCTACCGCTTGTTTAAATACTCGTTTGAACTTAGCTGGTGGATGGCCTTGTTCTGAAGAATCTAGACCGACACCAATGATCTTATCACGGTGTTTCAGAACGGCTTGCAGAGTCTCCATGGCGCTTTCTTCTGAAAGGTGACGGAGGAAACACGCAATGATTTGTGAAGTAATGCCGAGCTTCTCGTGCCCATCTTTTAGTGCGCGAGCGATCCCGTGGGTCACGGTGTCAAAGTCAATACCGCGCTCTGTATGCGTTTGTGGGTCAAAAAAGATTTCGGTATGAATAACGTTATCCGCTTTACAGTGCAGTAAGTATTCCCAAGTGAGATCGTAAAAGTCTTGCTCTGTACGCAAAACATCCGCCCCTTGGTAATAAAGGTCAAGGAATGACTGTAAGTCTTCGAACTGATACGCGCTGCGTAGTTCACTCGGAGAAGAGTAAGGAATGTCGATGCCGTTTCGTTGCGCCAGCTTGAAGAGAAGTTCTGGCTCAAGTGAACCTTCGATATGTAAGTGCAGCTCTACTTTTGGAAGACCTTGAATAAATGCGTTCATATTCCACCTTATGTGTATTGTGGATGCAGTTACTCTAAGAATAGGTATAGATAAGAATAAATCGAACGCTATCACAAAGAGTAAGACCCACGATGATCTCAACTCTTCGTAATCAGCACTTTGCGGGAACTGGTAGAGACCCCCAAACCATATCATTGGGGTTATACGAAGCAAACGAGGCGATTATACGCAAAATTCTCAATTTGGCTATACGCAAATAACCTAGTTGTCAGTAGTCGAAGGATTTTTCTAAGAAAAGTAACTGGCAACCGTATAAGTCACTTGGGTATAGAGGAGCAAATTGGTTTTTGAGCGTGAACGAGGCTTATCGTGTTGTTATAAGCGAGGAAAAGAGTGAGGCTTCGTTTGAGCAAAGGTAGGTGGCGGTACCTTGCACAACGATGGAGCAGAGAGAGAATTGAAAGAGTCAAGGATAGCTTATAGATCAAATAACTTGTCAAATTCTCTTTGTTCCATAATGTCTTCTATACGGCGTCGCGTTTTTTGTTTTACCGCCGCCGCGTTTTGCTCAGACTCTTTTTTGTCTTTTTCTGCTTGCTTCTTACTTTTTCTAGCCATTGGATACCTTCCAAATTAGTTGCATCATTCATTAATGCATGAAAACTGAATTAGTTAACAGTAAAACTTCCTAACTTTGAACCTGAATCACAGAGAATAGTTCCAGATTGCGTTTTCTCACAATATTCAAAATCGATCATGTAGCTATGAGAATGAAGCTTAGGTAATACGTGCCTTCGTAAAATATCACCATTTAATTGATGTATTTTAGCGTTCCAAGAGGTGTGAGGTTGTTCTAGATTAAATTCAATTTCTAACATTTATTCTCCTGTTTCTTAGTGATTTTGTCTTTGTTAAGTAATTGATACCAATGCCTTTGACGGCCTGTTCTTTTTGAGGACATGATTTTTCCTATAAATAATAAATTAAGCAGTACTATCCTATTTATTTTAGGTAGCACAAAGCAATGCCTGATATTAGGCTGAGTGATTAAAGTGAGAATATTTTTGAAGGAGAGAGATTTGGTGCAGCATGGGCATGCTACACCAAGAAAAGCAGTCTTATAGAGGAGTTACTTCAGTCGCTTGAGGACCTTTTTTACCTTGCTCTACGTTGAAGCTTACTTTCTGACCTTCAGTCAGTGTTTTGAAACCGTCAGAAACGATAGCGTTGAAGTGTACGAATACATCTTGACCACCGTTGTCTTGAGATAGGAAGCCAAAGCCTTTAGTTTCGTTAAACCATTTTACTGAGCCGTTTACTTTAGACATAAAAATACCTTTGAATTAAACATTAAAATTTGAATTTGTTTTGTGGATCTTTTCTAAGCTATTGAATGTTCAATCAAGAGGAAGTTGTACGCAGGTGTCTGAATTGGGGGATTCAAGATTTTACTGAGAGGAAACTTAAACTAAATGTTGCATTAACAGCTCTCTTCTAAGAGCCAAGGCCTACTATACACCTTGTTTAGGAAATAGCTACACTTATTTTTAAATATATGTCGACAGCTTGGATAAGTGGGCTGTTCGAAAAATTTGAATAAGTAGCTCAAATAGCAAGGCTCATGATTATTTTTCTTCAATCTAAAATAGAACCATATCGATAGCCATGGCTGAACATGCGGTTTGCAAGCGGCCACAAAGGTAAACGAGGAGAAATAGTATGAGCACATTCAGAGAAATTCGTCAGCTTATTCAATCACAACCCACTGCTGATGGTGACGGAGTGAAAATTCGTCGAGTAGCAGGGTTTAATCATGCGAGCTTTTCTCCATTTTTGATGATGGATGAACTTAAGTCTGACGACCGTGCTGATTATGTGGGTGGCTTTCCTCCTCATCCGCATCGCGGCATCGAGACGCTTACTTATATGTTGAAAGGTCATTTCCAGCATCGTGACCACATGGATAATGTTGGTGAGCTTCGTTCTGGTGGCGCTCAATGGATGGCGGCAGGAAGAGGCGTCATTCATAGTGAGATGCCTATTATGCAGGAAGGTGAATTGCATGGTTTCCAAATTTGGATAAACCAGCCTGCGAAAAATAAGATGTCACCGGCTCAATATCATGACTTTCAACCTGAAACGATAACGGAATTCGAAACTCAAAGCTCGGGCGTTGTACGCTTGATTGCTGGTCATCTGACTATAGACAACGAACGTATTCAGGGGCCTCTAACAGAAACAGGTGTTGCTGCCACGGTGGCCGATTGGAGAGCTATGGTTGGTCACGCTTTGAATTTGACCACGGAGCAATACCACAACATGATGCTCTACGTTTATAAAGGTCGTATTCAGGTAAAAGATCGTGAGATCAATCAAGGCGAAATGGCGATTCTATCGAAAGGTGAATGGGTTGAATTAAAAGCCGAAAAGGAGAGTGGTGCTCTGATTTTTATTGGCGAACCAATCAATGAACCAGTGGTTCACTATGGCCCTTTTGTAATGAATAGCATGGAAGAAATAGAACAAGCAATCCAAGACTACAATTCAGGATTGTTTGAAAGCTACTAGCATCAACATCCTAACTCCCTTTTCTGTGAGTAGCGCAGTTATCAACAGTTTTGAGCCTGACCATTGGGCTCGACCAGAAGCAAATACGATAATCCACTGCCATCGAATTTGCGTTAGCCACGTCTAATACACGTGGCTTTTTTCTACTTCTGATTCCATCGCATGATGGCTTCTTTTCCTGCTTCAATACCTAACTCATAAGCTTGGCGCAATGGTGCTGGCGAGCGACTCAATCGTTTTAATTTAAATGATTCAGGAGGACAAACTTGGATGATTTCGACTCCCGATGGTGGATTGTCGATCAGTGCTAAAGTTTGATTGTAGCGAACTTCACGCGTCAACATCGGCTCAATTAATCCTGGCGTTTCTTTCAACATCCGTTTGGTTAGTGCGCTGAACTTTCCTTTCGGCTTTTGATAGCTAGAGGGTTGACTGCGTAAAACCATAATCTTTTTGGCGCCTCGCTTTATTGCTTCTGCGACAGGAAGTGCATCAGAAACCCCACCATCAACGTATCGGGTACCGTTCAGTAAGACACCATTTCGGTAAAGTACGGGAAGTGCGCTGCTGGCTTTCATTGTTTCTGCGAGCTCGTCGACATTAGGAGTATGGTACTCGGCTTGGCCATTGTCTTGACGTGTTACGCCTAAAAAGAAAGGTCTCGAATCCGCTTTTAGTGCGGATTTGTCGATGCCAAGCTCTTCGAGAGTGACGTCCCACATCCAATCTAAGTTCATCATATCGCCGCCACGTAGAATCTGAGATGGTGAGATGAATTCTTTCCTTAAACTGTAATCGAGATAGATTTTTAAGTTGCGCCCGGGCATTTTAGCTAAATACGCCGCCAAGTTACTTGCGCCCGCCGATACGCCCCAAAAGCTATCAAATGGAGAGAACTCGTTAGCGAGAAAATGATCGAGTATGCCGCAAGAAAATACACCTCGCATGGCACCACCTTCGACAATCAACGCACGATCTCCTACTTGTTCCATCACTGTGTTCCATTCTTTACCTATTGGATGAATAGAATGCAGCTTAACGCATAACGGTTTTATACCCAAGTGGTCCTAAGTGCTAGGGCATCTCCTTAAGTAAAAGAAAAGGGCATCGATGGATGCCCTTTTCATATTAAGCCTAGGGAGTTACAGGTTATTGAGCAGCTCATTTAGTGAAAGCGCACTGAATAAATATGTCACTCCCACACAGAAAGCGGCGCCTGTAATTCCGATACTGATCGTTGTTGTAATTAAAAGAAGTGTCATCTTAGACATACAAGATCAAACTCCTTTTTTATATTTAAGTGGGGCGTTGTGCGTCTGGTTATCGCTTGGAATCATGATGCAATCGCCCTAAGTTTATTGTTCTAATAAAAGTGATGATCACTTGTCAAAAAAGCAGATAAATAGCACCCAAACTGTCGTTAATGCGAGCAGCGGAGTGAATACTTTCTGTATAGAGGCGCCATCGGTTAGGTTGTAGATTTTGATGGATTCGTTATAGAACGCCCGCTTGAACGCCTTAAAAGAAATATCATTTTTCACATGAGATTGTTCATAGTGTAGGTGTGCTGCGTCTGATAGTTGGTATTCTAAGTCTTGGAGTTCGTACTCTTTGTTAAGAAATGCCTCCCAAGCCGAAAGACGGGCTATCGTTTTTGGAGATTGATTACCCTTTAACTTCTCTAGACGTTTGGCATAAGCAGCTTGATATTTATCCACGGTGTATTCCTGTCTGAATAGACGTTGAGTTAGAACATTTGTAAAAAGAAAAACGAGCAAAAAAGGGGCTTTACGTTCTATGTCTGTGATAAATGCTAAGGAGCTCAATGGTCTATTTCTCTGATGTCGCGAATAATATTGATTGAACTTAAATGCGACAAACAAAATAATTTACTCAAGATAACAACGAATATTTGTTGCCTTTTAAAGAAAAGCGATAGTGATGCGAAGTGGTGGCTTTGATCGGGAAGAAACCCGCTTTCGTAACGGCTTGCGTTTACTGAGAAAAAGTAAACGCTGGAACTATCGCTGGATTGGTGTGAGTTATTTATCGTCAAAAATCATTAATATCAACTATGCTTATAGTTCGACTTTTCGTAAATGAACTCAATTAAGATGAGCGGAAATAATACTGATTTTTGAGCGTGGGTGAGCTTGGAGGGTTAAGCTAATCCATTGATTAATAAAAAAGTAAAGTAGTACAGAGCTAGGGTGAACTTCAACTTAAAGGTGACGGTATGGATATACAATCAACCATTATTGAATATGCGATAGCGATAATAGGCTTACTTTTGACGGGAGTTGCCCTCTGAGCACGACGGCCCAGAGGATAGAAAGTATACTGGCTGTTTGTTAGCGGTTGATATTGTACCGAGCCATTGCAGCTTCTTCTGACGACACAACCGTTTTACCAATTGGTGCGAGTGAAATAACCGCAAGCTTCAGGTGTTGGAGTGCAAACGGAATACCAATGATGGTTACAAAACACGCTGCGGCGGAAAGTACGTGACCGATTGCTAACCAAAGACCTGCAAAGACAAACCAAAGGACGTTGCCGATAACGCCTAGAGGGCTCGTACCAATGTCCATTTCATTGGTCAATTCATCGCGTGAAATGGCTTCTTTTCCGAATGGGAAAAAGGAAAAATTACCCATAACGATACACGCACGCCCCCAAGGTATTCCGATGATGCTAATAAAGGCCAAGATACCGAAAAACCACCATAGCAACCCCATAAATACGCCACCAAATACAAACCAAATGATGTTACCGAGTGTTCTCATTCTATTTCCTTTACTCTTGAATATGACGATACAGGTTCCTGAGGGTATCGTAATGTAAAACTAGAACCACTCCGTTAATAAACGTGATCCGTTCCCTCATTCACTTGCTTGATAGAATAGCCGCATAAGTATTAACAGAGAATGAATGACTCCCTGAAGCTACGTTTGTTTTAGTATAGAGCGTAATACTCGATTAAGCATATAGCCAAGAATTAAGCTACCTAGAGGTAACTTTCTCGATATATTGACAAATTTGCTCTGCTAACTGATGGCTAGCAATGTTGCGTTTCACTACTTCACTGGCGATTTTTCCAGATTCAACGACGTTAAACCAGTCGAGCAACATCGCATGGAAACCTTTGCTCGTCAGCATTGGCGTCCAATCTTTCAAATTGATTTTTTGCTCTTGGTTCGCTTGCCATCGTCTCCCTTCAACGAAAGAGTCGAATTCCATTGCTTTGTTTGCATAACAAGCTTGAACGCGTTCCATCGTCATACCGAAGTGACGATTCATCGAAGCGTGGAGTAAAGTATCTCCGTGTTGCCACTGAATATCTAAACGCGCCAATTGGTCACCCTCAAGCTGATGCGTTATGTAAGCCTCTTTTAAATCGGTTTTGGCTGTCACGTTAATACTGTCTAATGGGTGAATAAAATCATCAAATATAAAGGTACGAATATCGCCTGGTAGTTGGTGACGGTTCTTTTCCCAGCGTAGCGATTTTAGGTCAGAAATGTTGCCTTGCTGTACCTCTGGCATGTGTTGGTTGTAAAGCGGAATATGACGTCGGTTGAAGCCCACATAAAGTGGTTGTTTTTCTTTTTCGGCAATATCGTACAGTTTTTCCACGTCATCAGCATTGTCCGCTAATGGTTTGTCGACAAAGGTTGGGATTCCATGTTGCAAAAAGAATGCTGCGATTTGAGGATGTACGCTTGTTGCCGCATGAATCATGACAGCATCTACGCCAAAGTGCAGAAGCTGCTGGTAGTCTTGACAGGTCTCTGAGATTCGATATTGCTTAGCCAGACTCTCAAGCACATTTGCGTTGCGGGTACAAAATACAAGTTCGATATTTGGAAGCTGAGTGATAACGGGAAGGTATGCTTTCTGAGCAATATCTCCTAAACCAATAATACCAATTTTCATCCTAGTCCTTATTTCGATGTATGGATGGCAGGTTGTAGTATAACGCTTGGCAAGCTGATGAGTTTAAATGCCTTGTTAGAAAAGAGCCTGACTCACATTTTGAGTCAGGCTTTGTTGGTCCACTTAGGAAGTCGTGCGGCAGTCTTTGAATATATCTAACTTGCCGTCGTAGGCTTGGGTTTGTACATCCATAATGCCTAATAAAGAGTGGAACACGTTATCATGTGAGTACTGGCCTGCCTTTTGCGCTTCATTCGACAAACAGTCGGTGTTGATTTGTTTCACTTGCTTAAAGCCGGAAGATAGCCACATGAGCAAAGGAACACGTTTTTGGAAGTCTGGTGCAAGGCCGTAAGGCATGCCATGTAAGAACAATCCGTTTTCGCCTAATGATTCACCATGATCCGATACGTAGATGAGAGCGGTATTATATTGAGACTCTAATGCTTTGAGTTTGTTGATGGTTTCTGCCAACACAAGATCAGTGTAGCGTATCGTATTGTCGTACGTATTCACGATTTGTTCGACGCTACAGTTTTCTATATCTGCACGTGGGCAGTCTGGTTTGAAAAACGCTTTGTCTCTAGGATAACGCTGGAAGTAGGTAGGACCATGGCTTCCTATAAGGTGCATGGCGACAACGCGATTGCCGTGCATATCCGCAACTTCTTGATCAAAGTGATCTAACAGCGCCATATCGTAACAGGTTTGACCGTTACACAGAGGACTTGCTTGCTTTCGGTTCACTTCAATTTTCTTGATCTTGTGGGCGACTTCTTTGTCTCCGCCATCATTTTCTTTCCAGATGAGGTCAACTCCAGCGCGCTGCATGATGTCGAGAGCATTATCTTGGTTATCTGCCTTGGTCCGTTCAAACTCGCTTCGCGTGAGCTGAGAAAACATGCAAGGCACAGATACTGCAGTTGCAGTGCCACAAGACGCAACCTCTTGAAATGAAATCACATCCAGCTTACTGGTGTAAGGGTTTGTCTCTCGCTTATAGCCATTGAGTTGGTAGTTCTGTGTTCGAGCGGTTTCTCCGACAATAAACACCAGTAGTGTCGGCTTGTTCTGTGCTTGCTTTACTGCGCTATCTGACTGCTTTGCATCGATTCCAATCTCGCGATACGGCTCTGGCGTGGTGAAGTATTTCTCCTTTACATACCCAGTCGCGCTGTAAACGAATTGAGTGGGAATAATGATTTTTTTCAGATAGCTGTTATTGCGACCGACAGATGCATAGTCTTGGTAGTAAACACTGGCAATAACAGCAATTACTGCAAGAGATGACAACATCGACACCAACTTCGTGAGAGAAAAATACAGCAATTGGTGGCGCTGAGATTGCAACTTGACCTTATAGACAATCATCGCAGGGACGCCCCCCATAAGTAGCGTCCAGATTACAGAATAAGTACTCAGGTAAGAGCTTGCCTCGCTCGAATCGGTTTCAGCAATATTAGCAATCATTCCAGAATCGAAAAGTGTGCCATAGTTGTAACTTGCGTAGCTAACCATACTCGAAATTATGAGCAAAGTAATAAAGAATGGTTTTCCAACCCAAGGCCAACTAAATAAGTTAAAAAGGAAATTGAGCGCGGCAAGAAAGAAAATGGGTATCGTAATAATAAAACCAATTTTGACATTATCTAGGCTTGAAAAAATACCATTCAGCTCTTTGTAAATAGGAATGTTTACAACCAGCGCGAAATAGAATGCCAACAAGAAAGTAAAGGTAACGTACGAGATACCTTTCTGTTGCAAATTATGTGTCTTCATAAGTAAATGTCTTGAATCAAAATTAGAGCAAGAACGAAGCCCAAACAAAAAGGGCAAGAGTGAGCGCAACAAATACTGCAGCCGAGCCGATATCTTTGGCTCTACCACTGAGCTCGTGCCAGTCATCGCTAACACGGTCGACAACCGCTTCTACGGCGGAATTAATAAGTTCGACGATCAGGACCAATAACAGGCTACTGATCATCAGTACTCTTTCAAATGTGGTGACTGGAAGGAAAAAAGCACAGACGGAAAGCACTAAGGCTAGAATCAATTCTTGTCTGAAGGCGGCTTCGTATTTCCATGCGGCTTTCAATCCCTGAAATGAATAGCCGGTCGCATCCATGACACGGCGTAGACCTGTTTTTCCTGGCTTCAAAATATGACCTTACTACAGCTTAATAATTTAGATTGTGCATCTATCCAAACGATGAAAAGAGACTAATCGTTCTTGCGTGAAACATTTGTGAATGGCATTCATCACACAACGATATAGGGTTTGAATAAGAAAAAAGAGTTGAATTAATCAAGGTCGTAGACGGTATAGCCTTTATTCTGAAGGCATTTTCGCAGTACGAGAGATTGTGTCTTGGTGGAGTCATTGCTTCCACTCAACGCTCCGGCCCCTGCTCCTACAGCACCGCCTGCAGCGGCACCAACAGCAGCTCCACCTATCCCGTTTTCCAGCGCACCAGCTGCTGCCCCAATTAGTGCTCCTGTAACTGCGCCATTAGCGGCTTCAGATTTTGCAGCTTCCGTTTTGTCTACGTTGTCCGCATACCCTTGGCAATAAAGAAAATCTTGTTCATATTTAGCAGGATCAACATTGGTCATGTCGACAACAGGCTTTTGATTATAAGTACAAGCGCTAAGAGTAGAGGCAAGCGTCATAACCAGAATAAAAGGTTTGTACATGAGTATTATCCATTTGTTCTGTGAATTTATGGATTAAATGTACACTGTTTTATTGTTGAGCTCTGTCGCTGGAGTGTATTGAAGTGTCGTCTTCTGTAAAGGAGGAAAGACGTTAACTTAACTGTCTGATTTTGGAAGACGAAGTGTGAAGCAAGCACCACCAAGTGGGCTATGAGAAATCGAAACCTCACCATGTTGAAGTTCCATTATTTGCCTGACGATCGCCAAACCGAGCCCAAATCCACTCGTGTTTTTGTTTCGAGACTCATCCGCGCTATAAAATGCTTCAAAAAGGTGAGGCCAATGCTGCTCTTCTATACCTATACCATCATCATGTACATGGATTAAGCAGCTTTGCTGATCACTTTTTATCTCAACCATAATTTGAGTATTTGCGTATCGCATTGCATTGCGTAGCAGATTATCCAAGGCACGTTTTAGCAGTTTTGGATCGGCGAATGCGCGCGCGTTTTCAGAGTTTGTTTCATTGAGTGAGATTGATAATTTGGTCTCTTTTTGCCATCTCTGTTTTAACTCACTAACTAACTTGGCGAGTGCTACGTTTTCTGTTTGCAACGCCGTATCTGGGCGTTCCATTTTGGCGTAATAAAGCAACTCTTCAACCATGTCTTCCATCTCGTCAATGTCCTCGACGATACTACGTACATGCTTTTTCTGTTGTTCGGTTAATGTAGAGTCCGATAACAAGTCAGCTTGCCACTGTAAACGAAAAATAGGAGTGCGTAATTCATGCGCAACTGCATTGGTCAGCATTTTATTGCTAGTGATCAGGCGAGAAACTTTGTCAGCCATCGTATTAAAGCTTTTGTTCAGTGTCCCAACGGATTTGGCGCTTGAGGTGCTTGCTCGTGCTTTGAAGTTGCCTGAAGCAAACTCTACCGTGACTCTTTCTAACTCACGAATTCGACGGCTCAAAAACCAGATCAGCAGTATGCAATACAGAGCAAATCCGGCTAAAAAGAATAACCATACAATGTTGTCATCAAAGTTAATCGCCTGAATAACTGAGCTATCCGGATCATCGATCATTTTGAAAATAGGGGTGTCCGCATCTAGGCGGAACCATATATCCCTTTCTTCGTCGTAAGCAACGTTAACAGAGGTGTCACTTTCAAATGCTTTTCTGATGTCCTCTGGAAGTTCTTCGAGCGTGTGAGGAATCAACAAGCGATGGCTGGACGTGGCAAATTGCTCAAGCTGTTGTTGAGTGTATTCTAGTCCGTGCTCTTCGTAGATAGGATAGATAAGATCGTGGAAAGCCTGACCTTCTTGCTCTTGTAGCAGGTAATCGTAATCTGTGTTGATCTCATAGACTAAGAATTCGTAACCCCACAAACTCACCATAAATAGAATGATAAGACCGACAAAGCTTTCCAGATAAATCCGTCTCATTATTCATTCCATGCATCAGGCATAAATAGGTAGCCTTTGCCGCGAACCGTGATGATTTTTTGTGGAGAGCAAGAGGCATCACCTAATTTTTTTCTCAATGTCACAATACGGTTGTCAATGGTGCGATCTGTACCGTCGTACTCAATACCACGTAGTGTTTTCGTTAACCACTCACGTGAGAGTGTTTTTTCTGCGTGTGTTGCGAGAACCCATAATAAATCGAACTCACCGTCAGTCAGCGCAATTTCTTCCTGGTTCATGACGCATGATTTACGTAATCGGTTTAAACACAGCACTCCAATTTGTAGACCGTTTTCGGACTCGGTAGAGGCTGCCTCTTTTCTTCTCAATAGCATGCGAATGCGTGCCAGCAGCACACGAGGTTTGATTGGCTTGGTAACAAAGTCATCGGCGCCAATCTCTAATGCGGCGACGTGATCGAAGTCGTCATCACTCGCTGTCAGCATCAACACTTTGCCTTTGTAGCATTCACGGATTTGACGACATACGCTCAGGCCGTCTTGTCCAGGTAGCATCAAATCTAACAAAACCACGTCTGGCTGTGTGTCAATAATCGCTTCCGGTGCGTCTGTCCCGTTGTCGATACATTTGACCTGGAAACCTTGTTCAACAAAATACTCTCCCAGCATAGCTTGTAATTTGGGATCGTCTTCCACAATGATTAAAGATGGTTTGACTTGTTGTGCGTTCATTTGAGTGATGTATACAATATTTAATATCACTGGAACTTAAACAAATTTACGAATTATTTCAAATAAAGCTTTCTCAGAATAAGGTTATCGGATGAGTTGATTCGATAAATACCCCAAGTAATGATTCAAACTTAATCATTAATCACATTATGAAGTGTCTAAAAAAGGCGCAACTGTTGCGCCTTAATATGGAATATTAGGGTGAACTTACGTTTTATTCGGTGGTGCACACGACGCTGTTGTCGCTGCCAAAAGCATTGGGAACATAAGCGTCGGCTTGAGGATCGTTTTCCCACTTTGCATCATTGAGCAAGTAGCGGAACTGAACATTCTGCTCTTTAGGTAAGCGCGTTTTAAATTTAAATTGACGGCTTTTCTTCACTAATTTCATCGGTTCTGGCTGCCAGTTGTTAAAATCCCCAGCAATATGGATGGAGTCCCATTGGTCTTTATCTAGCTCGAACGTGACTTCAACTTCATCTTTTGTCTTAAAGAATCTCTTTTTAAGCATTGATCTTTCCTTGTTCGTACAAAACTGTTCTAACTATTACTCGTGTTTCATAACGATTTCAAGTTTTATCGAATTGTCGCTGGTATCAGGTGAAGAACTATCTAAATGATGAATAGCTTAATCGCTATGAGTTCTTGTGAGAGGGGAGCGGTATTGAGAAGCCTCAAGGATATGGAACCGTTAACGTACCAAGTTTTTAGGCGAGGCGGAACTCAGAGTCCGTATCTTGAAGTCAAACCGTTATCATGTATTATCTTAAATCACCATTTTTGTTGATGTAGCTATGTTGAAGTTTAACCGTACATTGTTGACCGCGATAGTTTGTTTAGCCGCTATGCTTTTGAGCAGTGTCGCTCCTATGGCGAAGGCTTCAGCCCCGGTGAAAACAATTGAAGTACGCGATATTATTGTTCAACAGGCTGCTCTGCACAAACAACTTGGCGTCAATGACGACTGCGTAGAATTACATCACGATGAGTCAACTATCAATAAGGTGCAACAGTCTCACACGAGTTGTAGCTCTTCCTGCATGGTCAAAATTCCCGCCAACTTATCTCAAAACGACTTACTGCTTCTTCCTTACAGCCTTGCATTGATTGATAGGCCTTTAGTCGAAAAAGTAGTGACAGTGATCACCAAGCTTTATCGTCCTCCGATTGTTTAATTCCTCATCTCAAATTACTTGGGGTTTCCCCCCCTTTTACCAAATGAAATGATTTGGCATTTGAATGCCACAAGGAAATAAACAATGAAAAAACTACTTGCCTTATGTAGTGCACTTTTACTGACTTTTACCGCTCACGCAGCGCAATTTGAAGAAGGGAAGCACTACAAAGTTCTGGATGTTAAGAAAGCATCGAAACCTGTTGTGACGGAATTCTTTTCTTTTTATTGCCCACATTGCTACAAGTTTGAGTCGCTTATTGAGCGTTTAAAACCTGCTCTGCCAAAAGAGGCAAAGTTTGAAAAGGTACATGTGGGGTTCATGGGCGGAGATATGGCGATTCCGATGGCCAAGTCCTACGCGACGATGGTATCGCTCGGGGTTGAAGATACAATGATTCCTGCCATGTTTGCCCAAATTCATCAAAAGCGACAAGCGCCAAAAGATGACGCTGAGCTGAAACAGCTCTTCGTTGATAATGGCGTAGAAGGTAAGAAGTTTGATGCGGCGTACAACAGTTTCGCCGTAAACTCAATGCAGAAAGGTTTTGATAAGCAATTCTCTGCCAGCACGTTAAGAGGGGTTCCGGGTGTGGTTGTGAACAATAAATACATTGTTTTGGCCAACGAAATTCGTACTTACGACGAGTACAATCAATTAGTTAATTACTTATTGACGCTGTAACTATAAATAGTATTGATGCTTAAAAATGGCGACGGTAGAGTCGCCATTTTTTATGCTTATCACTTTCGTATTATCTAAGAACGCTTGTACATGCTTGAGTCGGAACACTAGTCATAAATATGGCATGCGGATAAAACAAGCTAGCTGCAGTGATTGCGACATTACATGGCTGAGCAATCGTGGTTTTAATCACATTGGTAAGCACGGCACCTGTATTGTTTACTGTTTGAGCGGCGGCTTGTTGTGCCTGGTAAGACACGCAACCTGTTGTTGCATTGATCATCGCAGTGCTAAACAAAAGTTTGCGAAAAAACATATTCATATCCTTTGTGAATGCTTTGAAATACTTATATGTGGATTGATTCATAAATGAAACAAAACAGTGTTCAAAATATGTGTGCATTCACGAAATGAACATTGTTTTATAAAAAGGCGTTTTTTTGTGATCTTAGCACTGGACAGACCAGGCTATGAAACTAAAGCCAATCCGTGCATTACGATTACGCCGAAGGTCAGTTTGCTCCTCATTCCTTGATATCCCTTGGGCTCGGCGTCTTGTTCGACTTTCCTCACGAGTTTTTCTGCATACCAAACAGCAAGATACCCAATTGCTAAGAGTAGGGTAGCGACCGCGTAGTGTTTGTGACCCTGCAATAATGCGCCCCAAGCGAGTAAGACAAAAAGGTTGCTGAGAATTAATATATTTCTGCTAAGGCGGTGGTAGTAATGCTCAATGCCATTCCCCCAGAGTATGCCGGATAAAAAACTTAATATTACGGCACTGTAAGCGATGAAAAATTGCTGGCCACTTAAATTGAAGAGTGAAATGTCAGTGAAAATCAGCCCTAAACTAAACACAAATGGAACCAGGCCTAAGTAACCGAGTTGTAGCATGGTTGAGCGTGTTGTCATGGTCGTCACCTTACAATTGTTGCTCTATCATATTGGTAAGCGTAGTACTTGTCGGTGATGTGGAGCTTGGAAAAGTGGCAATAACTTTGCCTTCAGAGCTAATTAGAAACTTATAGAAGTTCCATTTTGGTTTGATGCCAGCTTGGTTAGTAATCTCGCTGAATACGGGGTTTGCATCTACGCCTAATACTGAGGAGCGAGCCATCATTGGAAAGGTGACCCCGTAATCGAGATAACAGACTTTCGCAGTGTTTGTTTCGCTTCCTCTGTCCTGTCGGAAGTCATTGCTCGGGAAACCAATGACGGTGAAGTTTTGCTCTTTGTAAGTTTGATAGAGGGTTTCTAACTGTTCGAACTGAGGAGTGAAGCCGCACTGGCTTGCTGTATTGACGACTAGTAGTGTCTTTCCCTTAAAGCTTTCGCATAGATCGACTTCTTCTGTTGAGTTTAACAACCTTTGCTTACCTTGAAGAATATCAGGGCACTCAGATGCAAGAGCAAGCGAATTCATGGAGAGAAAGCCAACGAGAGCGACGAGTTTCAGTAATCCTTTCATGGTGTTGTTCCCTTTGTTTTCAATAAGTATAACTACTCAAGCGCAAAGAGGATCGATCAAAAAAGCCGCACAAATGCGCGGCTTCTTTCAGAGCTGGGATTTAATTATGCCAGTTTTAATTCGAACTGGTTGCGGTACATCACCATGTCTTCAATAGTCAGCACTGGCATGTTGTGCAGGCGACCAAACGCAACGATCTCTGGTGCTTTTGCCATCGTGCCATCTGGGTTGGTCACTTCACATAGTACGCCAGCTGGTTGAAGCCCTGCCATTTGCATCAGGTCAATCGTACCTTCTGTGTGACCACGGCGAGTCATTACACCACCTGGACGTGCGCGCAGAGGGAATACGTGGCCCGGGCGAGCAAGATCTTCAGGTTTCGCATGCGGGTTTGCCGCCGTTTTAATGGTCGTCACTCGGTCTGCTGCTGAAACACCCGTTGTTACACCAACTTTCGCTTCAATAGAAACCGTAAATGCGGTTTGGTTTGCGCTGTTGTTGTTTACTACCATTGGAGGCAGTTCCAGTTTGTCCGCTTGAGCATCTGTTAAGCACAAACAAACGATGCCGCTACATTCGCGGATCATCAACGCCATTTGCTCGTTGGTAAGGTGCTCGACTGAATAAATGATATCGCCTTCGTTTTCGCGATCTTCATCATCAAGAAGAAGTACGCCACGGCCTTCTTTTAGAGCGATAAGTGCGTTTTCAACGCGAGTAATTGGGTCGCCGAATTCGGCAAGTAGTGATGACTGATTCATGGTTAACTCCTAAATTTCACCAGAATCAGGGCGGTATGAGAGATCGTCGTAAAATACGATCAAAAAGAAGTGCACCAGCATTCAACGCGATCTTACTCGCGATACTGGTGTATTCTTATTCTCTTTCATCCGGACTATAACCGTCGGCTCTGGCATCTCACCAGATCTGCTGACCTCGACGAATCGAGCGCTCGCGGGCTCACTTGAAAAGTATACCGCCGGTGGGGAATTTCGCCCCGCCCTGAGAACAATTAAAAATGTGCCACTTCATCCAAATTGTGAGGAAGTGGAGCTAGGATAGTACTGCGAACTGAATAGCTTGGAAAGTCGATTCCATCTGTATGATGGAAAAGTGTGCTATCGACGGAAATAATCTGTGCGAATAAAGTGATCAATCTGCTGGGGCACGAAGGTGTTGTAAATCAGACTCGTATGTGTTTGTTTCACTTCGATATGATCTTGCATACCGTCCAGCCTTGTCTCTTCTACGGTAACCGTACCGTCCGACATGGTGTTGTCATTACGGATCAACAATGGGCGAGCACCAATCGGCATCGTTCCTGCGATACTGCCGAGTTTTTGCGGAAAAGCCCACGCGTCATTATGTCTGTTTAATCCGTGGTGTGGCGAATTGCCTAAAATTGCACCCAATCCGAGATCTTGAATCCTACCTACTATGGACGCGCCTTTAAGAGGCGAACCGATAGCGACAACATGAGAGATCAAGCTGGTGGTTGGCTTTCTGTTGGCGAGATAGCGCTTAATCATCAAGCCTCCCAAGCTGTGCCCCACGAGCACGTTTGTGGTCAGTGGATTAAGCGAATGATCAATAGAATCAAACAGTGAAGACTCATCGATAGCAACAGTGTTATAGCTGAGTACTTGCGTTTCGTATCCGAGTTTTCTCAGCTTTTGGCTAAGAGGCTGCATGACCAGCCCATGCATATAAAGACCATGTAAGATGATGATTTTCATAATACCTCCTAGATTTATGACGTTGTAGATATCCTACTCTAATTAACAAAGAACTACTTGCCCTTTGTGGTGCATATTTACGTTTTGCTGCAAAGTTTGATCGGTATAGCAAGCGTATCAGCCCAGTAAATCCTGTACTTGTTGTTGCAATTGATGACGATTTAAAGAAGCAGGGCTTAACACTTCACCGATAACAACATCCACTTTTGACCAAAAACGAGTCGGTCGTTTTGTGAGAGCATGTCCGCCTTTGTGGCTGAAAAAAGAACCCCAAAGCCCTTTTAACGCCATAGGGATGACAGGAACAGGATTACGCTCAAGGATTTTTTCCACACCAGGGCGAAACTCACCCAGTTCACCGTTAGACGTTAAGCGACCCTCAGGGAAGATACAGACAACTTCACCGTCGTTAAGCGCTTGTTTAATCTGTTCAAATGCTCGTCGATAAGTGTCGGCACACTTACGTGGAGAACAGATCGGGATAACACCGGCATGACGGAAAACATATTTAAGAACAGGCAGCTCGCTGATGGATTTGTCCATCACAAAACGAACCGGGCGAGTAGAGGTTCCCATCAAAATCAACGCATCGACATAGCTAACATGGTTAGCCACGATTAACGCAGCACCTTGTTCAGGAATATGTTGGCGTCCCTTTACTGACACACGATACATACAATGGCTGAGTAAATAACTGATAAAGCGTTGTGTAAATTCCGGTACTTGACGATAGACATAGATTGCCACGAAGAAGTTACCTATTGCCATCATGGCAAACAGTTCCACAATAGAAAGTTCTAGTACGCTGAGTGCAACGATCGAAACCAAAGCAGACACCACCATAAACAACGCATTCATGATGTTGTTAGCAGCAATGGCACGTGCACATTCACCTTTGTTTGAACGCGATTGGATGAACGCATAAAGAGGAACAATAAAGACACCGCCGCTTACACCAACAAGGAACAGGTCAATCATGACGCGCAGATGTTTGGATTCAGCAACGAAGTTTTGCACATCATAAAAGTGCACCGGAAGTGATGGATAACTTGGGACTGCCCATAGCAAGTCGACGCCAAAGACGGTCAGACCAAGGATACCGAATGGCAAAATACCAAGCTCAACGTGGTTGAAAGAGAGCTTTTCACACAACCAAGAGCCTGTAGCGATACCAATGGAAAACAATGCCAACAGTAAAGAAACGACAGTGCTGTCTGCAAACAAATGTTCACGCGCAAAGTTAGGGAATTGAGTCAGGTAAGTCGCACCCATGAACCAAAACCAACTGATGGCTAGAATAGACATCCAAATGCCTCTCTGTTTTTTTGCCACTTTTAACGTGTTTTTTAAACCAGAAATCGGTTCAAACTTCGCTTTGTCAGTCGATTGGCTAGGCATCGTTGGAATGTTCACACTGCTCATAAACCCGAGCAAAGACAAGGCAATAACGACACAAGAAGCAATCAAGGTACCATTAGGAATGGCTAACAGCAGGCCTGCGCTAAGCGTACCTATAAGAATCGAAAGGAACGTGCCCATTTCAACCCAAGCATTTCCTTTAACAAGCTCATTTGGTTTGAGTGCTTGTGGTAGCAAGGCGTATTTTACGGGACCAAAGTAGGCCGATTGAGTGCCTGTCATAAACAGCAGAGCCAGCATCAGCATAGCACTTTGGGTCGCAATAGCGGTTGCTGCGCAAGACATGATAGCCAGCTCGATGAGCTTTAGACGTCGTATTAATTTGGCTTTGTCCATGCTGTCAGCGACGGCACCAGCATGCGCAGAGAATAGAAAGAAAGGTAGGATGAATAAGCCTGCCGCCAAATTAACAAATAGATTAACGGATATTGGTAAGTTATCAATTTGGCTGTATGTCACCATCAATAACAGAACATTTTTGTAGATGTTGTCATTGAGTGCGCCAAGACACTGCGTCACAAAGTAAGGAAAAAAGCGTTTTGAGAAAAACATGCTGGCCCCGATTAAACAAAGTCGAATGAGATGGGAGCACTTTATGCTCAATGAACGATTAAACCAGCTTTCTCTGTCAAGTGACGTTGGGTGTCACCAAAAGTAACGAAATTCGTTACTTTCATCTCCATTTGTTTATTGAGTTACTAATTTCGAGACTTTTGAGTAGGTTTTCTTTCCCATGGTTCAAACAGAGGGAACGTCCAGCGACGCATCGCAATAATCAGAGAGGTGCCGTGCTTTTCGTCCATATCGAGAGAGCTATCACTTTGGCAAGCCTGATAAAACTCATCGATGACCTTTTGCAGTTTCTGTTGCAGCTTCTTGTTGGTTGGTACGCTCATCAATCCTGTTGCCATGGATAACTGTTCATCTTCACCAGAAAAGTAGCTTTGGAAAAAGGCGTCTTGAACTTGCTGTTGGAAGAACCGTTGAATAGGGCCGCCCATCTGCCACTTAAATGTCGGAGATATACGCAAACGAATTTTGTTATTTGGCTGCAAGTCGATGATGTTCAGACGATCCAAATGAGCAAGCTTTTGTACCAGTTCCAACTCATTGAAGGTGTATTGTTGAACGACTTGTTCAAACTGATAGCCATTTACAACACAGATCGCCACGAGTAGCAGGGCTTTATCGTCAACCAGCTGCTTTTCTTGCTCTAACGTTAGCGACTCCAGGCCTTTATTATGCGCAGCCGCGAGCTTAAACAGTTCCGCCATTTCTAAACCAATCAATTGGCAAATGCGTTCTAAGCGTTCAAGGCTAATGTGTTGACCTTCAGCGAGTAAACGTTTGACGCTTCCTTCACTTAAATCAAGGTGTTGTGCAACATCGACATAATGCAGCCCAGCTAACTTTAGTTGGCGTTTAAGCTCTTTAATTAACGTATAGCTTTCTGACATTTATGCTGTCACCTCGTCGTGTAATTGCTCTATATACGCTTGCATAAAGGCTTTGCGTTTTTGCGCTTCGCGTCTCGCTGACTCCGTGTTCATAGTTTCAGCGATTTTGAATAACTTGGTCTGGAAGTGATCCAGAGTGAATTGTTTATCGTCGAGTTCTCGCTGTTGAGCAAAGATGTCTTTGTTATCGTAAAGTTGCGCATCAAACTCAGTGCTCACTTGTATACAGCGAGTAATGCCAATTGCGCCTAAAGCGTCCAGACGGTCGGCATCTTGAACGACTTTTGCCTCCAATGTGTTGGGTCTGATATTAGCGCTAAAGCTGTGTGCTTCTATCGCATGGGCAATGGCATCATGGTATTGCTGCGGATAATCGATACTTTCTAAAAACGCGACCGCTTTTTTGGCTGCAATGATTGAGCTCTGCTTGCGGTTGGGATGATCTTTCGGATAGGTAAAACAATCATGTAAATAAGCGGCGGGAAGCACAATAGATAAGTCGGCGCCTTCTTCTACAGCCAGTTTTTTTGCAGTGTTTACGACCCGTTGAACATGGCTTATGTCGTGCGCCGCATCGACTTGCATCTCTTGCTGCATAAATTCCAAAAATTGCGATTCTATCTGGCTTAATAAGGTCATGAGTTATATCTACAACTAAAGTGAAGGCAGAAGTATGCCGAACGCAGAGAGGAATTTCCAAGTTCGATAGTGTAATTGAGATTTAGCCATCAGAACCTTATGCAACTTAGTAAGTATCGGGTCATCTTAAATAGCATTTTTGTGCGTTCGGTTGGCTACTAAGGTGGTAAGACACAGAACAGCAGTGACGTTTGCCAATAGCAAAAGGGCCTGATGATTTCGTCAGACCCTTTTTCGTTTTAGTCGGTATTTTTACGAACCTTAGCGCTTGAACGTCACTTGCTCTGCTTGTTCAAGATGAATATGAGTCGTTGCAGGTTGTGTTTCTGCAATGACTTTACCGTGACGAACCGAGTAGCGCACAGGCACTTGGCGACGTACTGCATCAAAGCCATTTTCTGCGGGAAGAATCAGTAAACTACCTGGTTTGCCTTCTTCAATGCCGTGCTTGTCTTGAATGTTCAGTGTACGTGCTGAATTGGTGCTGATCAGATCCAGTGAGTTGTTGATTTGGTCGTAACCCATCACCTGACACACGTGCAGACCCATATGCAGCACTTGCAGCATGTTTGCTGTACCAAGTGGATACCATGGGTCGAATACGTCATCGTGTCCAAAGCAGACGTTGATGTTGGCATTCAGCATCTCTTTCACTCGTGTTACGCCGCGACGTTTTGGGTAATCATCAAAACGGCCTTGTAAGTGAATGTTCACCAATGGATTTGCCACGAAGTTGATACCGGACATGCGTAATAAACGGAACAGGCGAGATGCGTATGCACCGTTGTAGGAACCCATCGCTGTGGTGTGACTGGCCGTGACTTTATTCCCCATATCAAACTTGTGCGCTAAGGCTGCCAGTGTTTCAACGAAGCGAGATTGTTCGTCATCGATTTCATCACAATGCACGTCGATCAGGCGGTCGTATTTTTGCGCTAACTCGAATACGTAGTGCAGTGATTCAATGCCATATTCGCGTGTGAATTCAAAGTGTGGAATCGCGCCAATAACGTCCGCCCCTAATTTGACGGCTTCTTCTAGCAGCTCTTTGCCATTTGGGTAAGAGAGAATACCTTCCTGCGGGAAGGCGACGATTTGGATATCTACCCACTCTTTCATCTCTTTACGCACTTCTACCATCGCTTTTAGGGCAATTAGGGTAGGGTCTGAAACATCGACGTGAGTACGAACGTGTTGTACACCGTTTGCGATCTGCCATTTTAAGGTTTGTTTTGCGCGCGTTTTCACGTCTTCAATCGACAGCATTTCTTTGCGCTCAGCCCAACGTTCAATACCCTCAAACAATGTGCCAGAGATGTTCCAGCTTGGCTCGCCTGCGGTTTGCGTTGTGTCTAAGTGGATGTGCGGCTCGCAGAAAGGCGCCACCGCCATGCCGCCTTCAGCATCGATGGTGTCACCGTTATGATTAAGCTCCACATCGTTGCTTTCAATGCGCTTGAATTGACCATCTTCAATCAAAATTTGCTGCAGACCTTCTTGTCCTTTTAGCGTTACGTTTTTGATCAGTAGTGTTGTCATGATGGTTCCTTACGCTGGCTGTGTAGCCAGTGCTTTTTTGTTGAGAATAGGATTAAGAATCAGGAAGCTAATTGCGCCGCCAAGTACAGCGTTAATCGGTACTACGCCAGGAAGGAAGTGTCCCGCACCAACGCCAATCGCTACAGCGATAATGCCAGCCCAGTTTACGCTTTGGAACTGGGCGGCTTCAAAGTTTGCGTAGCGCTTACGGTTCGTGAAGAAGTCAGCGATGATCACGCCGCCAATCGGTGGAATTGCCAACGATAAGAAGGTCAGCCAGCCAACAAAGTTATTGTAGAGCCAGAGAGCGCAAAGTGTGCCAACAAGCCCGTTCGCCATCGAGATGTATTTACTTGGTAAGCCTGTGATGTTGGAAAATCCAAGACCCGATGCGTAGAGCGCGTTGTCGTTAGTCGTCCAAATGTTTAATCCAAGTACGATGATGGCGGGAATTAATAAGCCTTGCGCAATCATCACTTCAGAGATGTCTGATTGACCAGTCACGGATGCACCTGCCGCGCCAAAGATAAACATTAACGAGTTACCGATGAAAAATGCCACCATGGTGATCATCACGGCGCTGCGCGGCTTTTTGCCAAAGCGCACGAAATCTGCCGTTAATGTACCAGCACTGACAAAAGAGCCAACAACCATCGCGAGAGCTATTGAAAAATCGAGTGGCTCGGTTGGTTGAACTTGTTGTAGTTCGCTAATACCGCCAACGCTATTTACTGCCTCAATGACAGAGTAACCGCCAAGTAGCGCAATGGCAGGAACGGCGATTGCTGACAGCACCATCAGTGCGGAGATGCCAAAGTAAACGGTCGCGGTCATGAGCAAACCGGAGACAAGGATCATAGTATTGGTATCGATGCCCGTTGCTTTATGCACCGGAATCGCAAACATCGCGACACCAACTCCAAACCACCCAACTTGAGTACCGCCAAGAAGAGCAGAAGGAAGCCAAGAGCCTTTAGAACCAAAAGAGAAACGAGCAAGAAGGTGAGTAGAGAGACCAGTAGAAGCGCCTATGTAACCGAGGAAAGAAGTGTAAATACCGAGGATTAGGTTACCGATGAGAACAGCGAGGAAAAAATCATTAAAGGAGAGCCCAGTACCGAGAGAACCCCCTGTCCACATACTTGCGGAGAAAAAAGTGAGTCCTAACATCACCATGGTTAGTGATGCCACGCCTTTTCTGGCCGTGTTGGGAACTGGTCCAAGACTGTAGTTATTGTCTCCAGCCATTATTACCTCCGCACATTGAAATATTAAATTATAGCACCTGGTTTTCAGGCAAACGGCGCGTATTATCGTGATGTAAATTTAATAGTCAATGATAAAATTGCAATTTAAACGTTTGCTTGGTTTTTTATGTCTATTTTTTCTTTTAATAACAATGGCTTGGTTTTTAAATTCTAAAAGTGAAAAGTTTATTTTTACGTGTTTTCTATGATTTATAGACAGGTTTTCTATGTGAAATGAATGTTTTGAATTGCTATTTGTTTTTATGGATTAAATTTATCTATAACTCTGGATTGTTCAGTCGATTTCTATGAAAAGAAAACGATTTCATGATGAAATTTTTGGTTTGGACGTTATTTGTTCTTTTTTTGGGTGTGTTTTCTTGGTTTTATTTTATGTAGGTGATTTGTTTTTGTTGAAGCTGGCATTTCTAATGGTTTAGTGGGCGAATATTTGAATTTTATAAACAGTAAACAATCTGTTGTGGGCAAGAAAAGTACAACCGAGCTCGGTCAGAGGATAAGAGAGCAATAGCCACATAAAAAAATAGCCAACCGCAAAGAGTGCGATTGGCTTATATACATGTGAACAAAATCAAGTTCACTAACAACGTCAGTTGGCTAGGTGACCCTCGGCTTAAGAAGGGTCGATTTATATAATGCAGTTACTGTGCCAACTTTAATATGCCCTAAAATACGTAGTTTCTGTGACATGCGTTGCTTAAAGTTTGAATTTGTTTGCAATTTGCAACTGCGTTATGCAATTTGACTCTATTATGCTAATGATTGATTAATAAACAGTGGACTTTTTAGAGCATGACTAAACTCGCCGTTCCCAAAAAGGCGAAGAAACCAACCACATCTGTCACTGTTGTTAGAATCACCGAGCCAGCCAAAGCAGGGTCCAATTTAAACTTATCCAAAATAATGGGTATCAACACACCAAATAAAGCCGCGGTAATAATGTTGACGATAATGGCCAGCGCGATGGTTCCGCCTAAAACTGGCGATTGGAACCACAATCCGGCTAACCCGCCGATGATTAGCGCCCAAGCAATGCCGTTCAGTGAGCCTATGCCCAACTCATTTTTTAAGAATTTGAATCGGTTACCTGGGGTAATCTGATTAAGCGCCATCGCACGAACCATTAGAGTCAGGGTTTGGCTGCCTGCAATGCCACCCATCGATGCAACAATTGGCATTAGTACGGCCAAAGCAACCACTTGAGCAATCACGTCTTCAAATAGCCCGATAGTGACAGACGCTAAAATTGCAGTCAGCAAATTGATGCCCAGCCACACGCCGCGTTTTTGCGAGCTTTTTAATACTGGCGCAAACAAGTCATCGCCTTCATCCATACCAGTACCGGCCATTAAGCGCGCTTCGTAGATTTCACGTTGCGTACTTAATGCAAATTGCCAATCGACTTCACCAATCAGAGTTTGGTCTGCATCGGTCACAGGCAGAGCGGGCAGTGTGCTGTGCTCTAATGCTTCTACCGCTTCGGGAAGCATCATCTTACTGTCTAGCACCGTCACCGCTTCAATAACGAGTGTTTTCAAGCGAGTATCAGGATCACTACGTAAAATTTCGTAATAATTGACAGTCCCTCGATACTGTTTATTACGGTTGATCAGGTAGACCTGTTGAGGTGTGTCGTAGCTATAGCGCTCCATTAACTGCTTAGCCGTTCCAATCGTAATATTAAAGGGCAGGGTGATGATTTTACGCTCAGCCCAGTGGCCGAGTTCTTCATCTTCATATTCGTTTGCCTGATCGTAAAGCTCTAACTCATCTTTTTCGATTAACGCGAGCGCTTCGTTGATGATCGACTCAGGCAACGAATCCGCCCATTCGATCAGCGATAAGTTATCAAGTTTAGCGAGGGTGAGTTTTAGCTCGACTTCAGATAATGCATTGATGATAGAAAAACGTACGTCGGCACGCATTTCCGTTAACACGTCGATATGCAGTTCTAGTGGCAAAGCTCGCCATAAGCGAACACGATCATCGATTGGAAAGGCTTCCAGAATTAGGGCGGCTGCGCCAGGTTCGAGACCCGCTTCAATAGATTCATTGAGCGTTGCGACTTGATCCGCTTCTTCGGCTTGGCCAATTTGCTGGATTAGAGTGGAGAGATCTTGAAACTTGCTCACCGAGTACCCCGATAGTTAATTCGTTTTATGGAAGTATGGCATGTTATTGAGATGCACAACTATGCATCTTAACCTTGCTCAAGGTACTTGAAAGTAACAGAAAAACAATAGGCTATTCGCTGTTGATAGTGAGATATGGCTGTACCAATTGGCGAATGTTCACTTTTGCGCCAATTCTCGCTGCGAGCAAATACATGCCACCAATTTTACGATGTAAAAATAGGGCATCGGCAGGTGGGGTATGCCAGTACTCTTGTTCCATGCTCAAAATAGTGCCAGCTTCGCGAAGTTTTTGCGCTAAGCCACTGGCTTTAAAATCATATGGCTCATCAACTAACATGGGTTCACATGCCATTTTTACTAAATCGAGAATCGCTTGGCGTTGATCAGGTAAGATGGTTTGGCTGAAGAAGCCAATTTGTTCAAGCGCATCATTCAAGCCTTGTTCGTCATTGTTAACGACAGATGCAAAAGCTTGGCGATAACCAGTGCTGAACCGCTCGCTGTACTCGCGAGTGGCCCCGAAATCTAGCAAGCCGATTTGACGAGTGTTTTCGATATATAAGTAGTTGGCGAAGTTTGGGTCGGTTTGTACCATCTTAAATTCGAACAGCTCCCTAAACAGTAATTCGAGTAGGCTGTGCATGACAAAATCCCGTGTACTCTGATCATAATGTTCGATTTTCTCAATCGGGCTACCATCAATGAATTCCATCGCGAGAACGGAGTCTGAGCAACTTTCAGTATGAATCTTCGGCACGACAAAATGAGGGTGCTCCTTCAAAGCGTCATGATAACGAATGGCAAATTGCGCCTCTCGTGCGTAATCGGCTTCATCATGTAGCTGCTTTTTCGCTTCTTCGAGCAATCCTTTGTAGTCGACAGACTCGGGAATCAACCCAACGACCTTGAGTAGTGTACCGACATTATCGACGTCGCTATCAATACTTTTCCGTATGCCCGGATATTGCACTTTGACGGCTAGGTTATCGCCCGCATCGCTGTAGGCTTGGTGCACTTGTCCTATTGATGCACTGGCGATTGGTTTGAAGTTAAATGATAGAAACTCAGCTTTCCAATTCGTTCCAAGCGAACTTTCCATTACTGCGTTGAGTTGTTTTGCAGGCATTGGGTCTGCGTCGGAACGAAGACGGGAAAGAATATCGGCAAGTTCAGGTTCTAAAACATCACCAGCATCCATTGAGAGCATTTGACCAAGCTTCATTGCAGCGCCACGTAGGTGAGCAAGTTGGTCGGTTAAACGCGCGATGTTTTGCGGCGTCAGCAATAGGTCTTTCGCTTTTGGTTTGTTGCCTTTGGCTATCTGCTTCGTGCCTTCTGCAATCACATTGCCTGCGACACGGGTAGCAAGTGAGGCGAATTTGCTGAATCTTGAGATGCGATGGGTAGGTAGGCTTCTTTCCTTTGCCGACATGAATCTTCTCCGCTATTTACTAACTAATTGTTATACGGGAAAAGGATATGTTTGGATACAAATGAAAAGAAAACCGCCAGCGTAACTGGCGGTTTGCGAGTTTAGATAGAGTAGAAGAAGTACAGTTGAGACTTCATTCGGATGATGATCCCGCGAATCACATCTAAGAAGGCCATGAAGCCTATCGGTTTTTCACCGCTGACCCATGCGAGGCCAACAGAGCCAACAGGGATGTCGTAGCCTTCTGGCTCATCAATCTTAAGACGAACAAAGTGGTGTTTGTTCTGTAAGTTCTTTCCAGTGGTGACACGTACGGAATCATCGAAACCCAGTAGATTACCTTGTGACTCACCTGTTGCTTCAACAATGCCTTCAACGGTCGCTGAGAAGATCTTACCTGGGTAAACGGACGAAGAGAATTCCGCTGGCTGACCCGGTTTGATGTTACGAATCGCCTGGTGGTTGACTCGCATCAGCACGTACTTCTCGTTAGTGTACATGTTGATACGCGGCATCATCGATACACGCTGACCTTCACGCAGGATAAAGTTGGTGACAAAGCCATCTGTTGGGGCATGAACTTTTGTGCTATTCAAATCCCATTGCGCTTTTGCAATTTGCTCTTCAGCTTGGCGCAGTTCGGCTTGTTTCGTTTCAACTGCGAGCTCTGCTTTATGAATCGCCAGTTTTGCGCGGGAAATATCGACTTGTTTCTTCTTAATTTGAGACTCAAGGGTCAACACGTTGTGACGTGCCATATCAACCGCACTCGATTGTTTGTCGATGTCGCTTTCCGTGATGGTGTTTTGCACCACTCGGTTTTGCTCAACATAACGATCTAGCATCTTTTTCTGAAATTTGTAGTCAACTTTCGCCGCTTCCAATTGGCTCTTTGATGTTTCTAGATCTTGCACCAATGCTTGATGATTCGCTTCTTCAATCTCGATGTCGCCTTTTGCCGTAGCTAATGCGACTCGTGCAGAATCGGCGGATACGCTCGCCTGATTTAATGCGATTTCGTATTGTGTTGGGTCAAGTTCATAAATAAGCTGACCTTCTTTAACTTGTTGATTTGGCTTAATGTAAATGTGGTCAACTTTACCCTTCACATTGGTTGAATCCGGACGCAACTGGATGTGTGGTGACTGCACCACTGAGCCGCCGGATAGATCCATCGGCGTGAAGTTGATGAGGCCTACCCAGACGAACATTAACCAACCCAAGCCGCCTAGGTAAGCGAACGATTTGGTTGCTTTGTTCCAAGGCATGCCGACTAAACGGAGCAGATAGATGAAGAGTGCCCATACCGCTAAACCTTCTAACATTATGCCTCCTCTTGTGGCTGTGTTTCTGTTTGCGGTTTACTTTTCCATGTATCACGCAGATTGATGATGGCTTTTTCCATATCAACGAATGCAAAGATCACGGCTAGCACCCATACCCAGTGCCAGACAAACCCTATCCAGGTCAGCGCAGTGATGAGCCCTATCTGATGATGGTCTTTGCTGTGTGCTTTATTGATAGGTAATTCATGGATTTTCCAAAAGCCGTAACACGCGCCCGCGACACTCGCGATTAAAACGACAGCAGCGACAACATGTAACGCCGTATCTGCGCCTGTACCGACAAATGGGACACTCAGTAAACTCATTAAACACTCCTCTATCAAACTGTTGGCGTATTGTGATCTGGATTTGATTTAGGTCTTTCTTTGTGACAGATTCAATCAATAGAGGATTAAATTTGATGTGATTGGTAATGAAGACGGTTCGATTTATTCGCGCGATGGGCATTCTAAACATGCATAACCTCGCGTTATCTAAATATAATTTGGGCTCGGATGAACTGGGGATTCCGTCGTCGGTATTTCACAACCCAATGACACTGATCCCGCTAAAAGCCGTCGCAGAATGGTATCGTTGTGTTGAACAAGCCAGTAGTGATCCAGATGTGGTTTTGAGTCTCAGCCGAGGTATTGAACTGCAAAAGCTTGGACCTGTGGGACGCTGGCTATTTTCTGGGAATGATTTAGCCAGCGCGATTCGACGCGTTAATTATGGTGCGAGTAACTTACAATCTGGGGCGTTTTTTGCTGGCGAACAGTCGGGCAAAATCATCAAATGGACTTACCACAATCCGTTTATAGAAACGTCAGTAAAGGTGCACGATAGTATCCGCTGTGCGGTATTTATGATTAAAGTGCTACGCGAATTTCTTGGTAAAGACTATCAGCCTTTGCGCGTGAAGGTTTCAGGGTCGAGAAAAAATACTGAACCATACCGAGAATATTTCGGCTGCGAGGTGGAATGGAGTCAGCCAAAAACAGAAATATGGATCCCGGGAGATGACCGATTAGCTTCCCGCCAAGTGAGCCATCGCGAGGACAGCCGTCTAGCGATGAGTTTTTCCGATTTGGATGATTTGCTTAATATGCCCGACCCAGAAGATGAGTTGAAAGTGATTTATGAAGTGGTGAACTACAGCAGTCATTATGGATTGCCAACGTTAGAGCGCGTTTCTTCTCTGCTTGATTTATCTGAACAGCAGTTTCAACGTCGTTTGCACAAATTAGGCCTCAACTTCTCGATGGTATCCGGCTATGTATTGAGTAATGTTGCGGCTGGGTTATTGAGTAAGCGCGTGAGTATTGATGACATAGCCATGCGCCTTGGTTACACCAATGTGGCGAGCTTCAATCGTATGTTTAAGAAACATCGTGGATTAACGCCCAAGCAGTATGCGGGAAGATTAGAAAAGTAATGCTTCACTTGTCTTTATGAAAACAAGCAATAAAAGCCCTCAAGGTAGAGGGCTTTGCTATTTTTGGTGTTGTTTAATGTAATGGCTATTTCTTAGGGCGCCAGCTTAGTGCACTTGCAACAGCGCCGATGGCAATCACATCCTTTTTTTGTTCACTAAGTTCTGGGAGCATTTGTACCGCAATGGTACCGTTCGTCTGCACAGCGGCAATTTCTTGTGTGCCTTCCTTAAAGCTATAACCCAATGGAATGTCTACCGCCATCATGGCGTCGGGACTAGTATGTACGGTTTCTACATTAAAGTGGGTGCTGCCAATACGCACTACGCCAGTCTCTTTTTTCTCAAAGCTGATGTCGATGAGAGCGGATTTTGGCTCCATGGCAAATTCTCCCACTTTGACGCCATCTTGGGTGATATCACAGGTGTAAGGGTCATTCCCACCAAAATCGACGCCCATGTAGTTAACCGACATACCGCCTCCAGAGCAGCTCAGAAGCCAAGTTTCCCCGTTGTCGATACGAGTAACTTCTGCGCCCATCGTACCTTCTTTGAAAGAGATATGGTTAAACCAACTTGAGTTAGAAGCACTGCGTGAATAGTTGCCTTTGTACTTACCAGCAAAATCAAAATGACCATCTGCACCGAATCCCCAAAAATCTCCGTCGGTTTTGATCAGCATTTCTGGTTGTGCTTTTACGGCATCAGTACGATCCATGACGGCTAGGCCACCACAACCTACAAGGAGTAGGGGAGCGAATAGAGTAAGTTTCTTCATGTTTTTCATCGTTTATAGCTCGGTTACATCTAAGATTTGGTCGGTGAATTGGATCTTTTGAATGTCGTACAACTCATCCGAGCCTGTACTCGGACACTTAACAGAAACGCTCTTTGCTTTGATAACAGTACATTCTGCCAGTTTGTGTGGCACGATATAGGTGTTGATACCACCTTCACCATAAATGCTGTTGTCTTTGCTGTTGCCTTCAAAGGTATTGTCTTGGTCATTACCGATGACATTCATTGCGTCGTCGCCAATGATCTTCACTCTTGTCAGCCACTGAGATTTGTAGGTGTATGCTTCTATCAAGCCGTCTTTGTTGGGAGCCATACGGAAGGTAGGCACTGTGCCTGGATTTGTCTTTTCTGTGTAAAGTTTGACGCCCGCAGAGTCGATGTTCGCGGTGTATTGCAAGTATCCGTGGAATAAGCCGCTGATCCAATCAACGGCTTGTGGATCTTGAGTTTGCATTTCTTCACGTGTTAACGCTTGGTAGCCATCTAAACCTTGTCCGTTTGCTTTTGCTACACCCATGTAAGCTTCAAAAGCGGCAGCAAAGTATTCGTGAGAATATGAAGGGCCCGTTTGTTTAACACTTTCAGGATCGAAGTCGTCCGATTTCCAATCGTCCCAGTCATACTGAGTTGGGCGCCACACCGTCGGTTTGCCCGCTTGAATATCGTTATAGATTTTTAACGCATGAGCTTGAATGTCATTTTGCAGTGCCGCAGTCCCCGTGTTAGGTGCAATACCTTGTGCTTGGACCAAGTGTAAAATTTCTTCAAAAGCGGCGTCTCGTTCGGCTTTTTTACCAAGATTGGCACAGTAATCGGCAAAATTACTCATGTAATGGCAATCGCCTTCAACTGTCAGTTCTCGATACATCAAAGATTGGCTGTTCCTTAGCCAGTTTGGTGTTTCTTTACTATTTACTAATGTTGCCACGATAGATGTGACAAGTGTATCCATATCATCTTCGTTAAGTACCATCATGCTTACAACAAACTTTTCTAGAGAACTCGTATCAAAAGAGTGTGCTAAGCCCGAGTTTGTCACTGCATCGTTCAGTTTGTCTTGGCGAATCAGTTCGTTGATAAAGATTTTGGTTAACATCTCATCATTCTGTTCGTCGTTTTCGGTCAGCATTAGTGTGGCATCACGCTCGGCTAATGTCTTAGCGATACGAGACTTGTCAGCGCCGTACTTAGAGTCTGGTTGGTTTGTGAGAAGGTGTTGGATGATTTTGGCTGCACGAAAGATTTTTTCATTATTCGCACCGTCATCAACAGCCACAATGTGAAATGTATCATTGTTATTTGCTTCAGAAAGGGAGATTTTCACATAGTGGGTGAAGCCAGCATCAGCAGCCACTTTTAACTTGGCTGGAAGCTCTGTAGAAACGACAGTTGGGATTGTGACAGTGCTCAATGTTGGCGCTGGTGGTGTTGGAGGTGTCGTTGTTGATGGTTTCGAATTAGATTCACTGCCGCTGCAAGCAGTTAGACTTATAGCGCAAAATATGGCTAAAGGTGTTAATTGGGAATATCTCATTTCATGTTACTCGTAGACTTTATTAGAGCAAGAAACTTAGAAGCAACATAAAGTCCTGTCTATATAAGCAAACAAAGTCATATATATCGATATTGTTTTTTGGTAAGGACTATCATTCGATATATTTAAAAATGTAGTAGATTTTTATTCCGAAATTTATTTTTATGTGAAGCTATATTCTGCTAATAAATAAAACATCAGGTTATTGCATGGTTTTAGGGGCGTGGAATGATTAGGATTATCGTATATGTATGGTTTGTAAGCGTATGTAAGCCTGCTTTTTATTAAAATTATCATTTAAGTGGGTTGCGCAGTATAGGACGAGCGATATACTCCCTCCATCATATTGGTGGAGTAAATGATTCATGGTGGGCAATACAATCTTACTGGTAGAAGACGACTCTGAGATTGCTCGATTAACCAAAATGTACCTCGAAGCCGAAGGCTATACAGTAATTGTTATCGATAACGGTCAAAATGCATTAGAAACGATTAAGGAACTCAAGCCGGACCTAGTGCTGTTAGATTTGATGTTACCAGGAAAAAATGGCGCAGAAATATGCCAAGAGGCACGTAAATTTTATCATGGGATTATCATTGTTTTGACTGCAACCGATGATGAAATGAGCGAGGTGAGCTTATTTAAGTTCGGTGCTGATGATTACCTTACCAAACCGATAAAAGGCAATATCCTTCTCGCCCGTATTGAAGCGGCGCTGCGTCGCTATCGCCGTCAAGTTGATACCGTTGAAGAAGAAAAGCTGAGCCGATATGGCATTAGCCTTTGTCTTCGTCGTTCCCAAGCATTTTATTTGCAAAAAGATATTGGTTTGACGAGTTCTGAGTTTGAAATTTTAGAGCTCCTGATGCTGAATGTCGATAAGCCAGTATCTCGTGAATCATGTTGCCGTCTTGCCAGAGGTATTGAATACTGTATTACTGATCGTTCGATTGATATGCGTATATCCTCACTAAGGAAGAAATTCTCTAAGGCTCATATCCATACCGCTACCATTAAGACCATACGTCACCACGGCTACATGCTGACAGGTAAATGACGCATGTTTTCCCTGTTTACTCGTCTATATGTGGGGTTAGTTACTGGCCTTGCGCTGACTGTTGCTTTGTTTCTCTTTATGGGGGAAGAGTACATGCGCAAAACAGAAGTCGGCGTTTTTTTGAGTGATGGTGCTTATTTTGTCGATCAATACATTGAGCAACGAGGCACTCCGGATTCTCTCTACAAGAAGTTAACCGAAAACGGCAAGCAAGATTTCTTTATCTTTGATTTAACATTGGTTGAAAACTGGGACGGATCATCGCCTTGTCGAGATTGTAAGCTACTGTACCGAATACAAGGGATACCTGTTTATCTTATTGATGGCAGTACCTATGCTGCGGTATTCCCTTTACCTAACACCTCGCAGAGTTTAGTTTTCAAAGAAAAAACGGATTTCTTTAGCCCAGATGTTGATTGGAATGAAGATTCAGAGATTGTATTTATACTGACTCTACTTTTGGTTGTTGTGTGCAGTTTAGGCATTATGGTTTACATACCTGTACGACGTCTTGACCGCCAAATTCGGCAACTAACGGCTGCACAACAACAATTTGGTTATGGTGAGTTGAATACGAGAGTCGATCTAAAGCAATTTTCGCAACCCGTGAAAGAGCTCGCCCAAGGCTTCAACTGCATGTCTGAAGAGATTGAGAGACGCGTACGCCAAACACACATCTTTACTCAAGCTATTCCTCATGAAGTGCGCACTCCGCTGAGTCGTATTCAGCTAGCGACGGATTTAGCTCGGCGCACGAGTGGTGAAATGCAGGCAGAGTTACATGACGATATTGAACGATACGTTGATGTAGTGACGGATTTAACGTCCGACATCGTCATGCTGTCTCGCTTAAGTGTGAAAAACCACTCATGGATCGATTCTGTTGAAACCATGGAACTGCCTCTTTGGTGTAAAAGCCGCATGAATTACCTAGGCTTCGAGTCCGTCATGTTGAGAGCAGAAAATGAACTCGCGAACCAATTGATTCACTTTCAGCCTACTTTGGGTAACCTCGTCCTCGATAATTTACTGCAAAACGCCAAGCGTTACGGTGAATCCTGCGTTGAGGTGACGATTCGAATGGTAGCGGATTGCTGGAGCATCGATATTGAGGACGATGGTCCGGGCGTACCTGAAGCGATGCGAGAAGAAGTATTTATGCCATTTTCGCGTTTAGACAAAAGCCGCAACGCCGACGTGAAAGGCTTTGGTTTAGGGCTTGCCATCGCTACCAGTGCAGCGAGGCAATTAGGTTGGGAACTTTCTGTCGGCGAGAGTCACTTAGGCGGCGCACGTTTTACGGTGCTTATTCCTGCCAACGATTAGAGTAGGCACTGCGGTAGTCTGGTTCAGCGATACCTTCATACAAATCTTCACAAGCTTGCAGTGGACCTACGACAGTTCGGTAGGGTAGGACACCTGCCCAAACAGGAATGTCCATGTCTTCCGCATCGTCGTTGACGCCAAAATTGCTGATTTTCACAGATGCCTCTGTGAGTGGGATACGCAGCAGCATGGTGGCTTTGAGCTCTTTTTCATTGCTCAAACGGACTTGTTTTGTTCTCCCTGGAGCGATCTGTTCGATAAAGTGATTCAACAACCTGTCTTTCTCTTGGTTATCCTCCACCATCTCAAACTGGCCAAAGACCACGGCGCTACGATAATGCGCACTGTGGTGAAATGCACTTCGAGCCAATACCCAACCATCAAGCAAAGTAAAGGTTAAGCACGTTTGCACTCCTTGTTTGAGTGAGCGTAACAGTCGACTGTTGTTGGCACCATGGATATACACGTAATCATCGACACGCCATGCCAGCATAGGGATGACCACAGGGCCTGACTCGTTGGTTATCGCAATATGAGCGATTAGGCTTTCATCTATGATGGCGTGCAGTTTGCTAACATCAGAGACGGCTTTATGTGCGCCTTTCTTAATTTCCGTTCTATTGGTGTTGGATAGCATTTTCTCTCCTTGTTTGCTCACGATTACGAGCGATTGATCCTCATTCTTTGATTGCAATGTAGCGTTTAACTGGTAGCTTAAAGAGAGCCACTTTTAACTAATGGATGGATCCAGTTTGTCTTTGATTGATATCGGTGACCTGCATTTAAAAGACAGTGATGGAACGCGTCAGCAAGCGTTGTTTTTTGCTATTCGCAAGAAAATTGTTCAAGGATTGTGGGTGAAGAATGGGAAGTTGCCTTCTACGCGGAAGCTTTCACAAGCGCTTAATCTAAGTAGGAATACCGTGATTTCTGCTTACGAGCAGTTAGTGGCGGAAGGTTACTTGAACAGCCAAAAAGGTTCGGGTTTTTATGTTGCCGTAGAACTGCCGGAGCAGTACTTGCCTGAACCTAATTCAGTTCAGAGAGACTCATCACCGAAAACCAACTTTGACATCAACCGCGCATTTGCACCGGGTGTGCCGGATTTGGACGCATTTCCGATGGCGCAATGGCAAAAGTTACTTGCTCGCCACATGTCCCGCCCCTGCTTGTTGGGGAATCAAGATATTCAGGGTAGTTGGGCATTGCGCAGTGCTTTAGCTGACTACCTCGCATCAAGTCGCTCAGTGAATTGTTCTCCAGAGCGCATTATTATTACCTCTGGGGCACAGCAAGCGTTGTCAATCGCGACGATGGTAGCTCTAAAACAAGGTGATAAGGTTTTGATGGAGCAACCGGGTTACGCGCAAATGCGGAAGTTGATTCAGTTCCAAAACTATCAATTTGAGCCTTTGTTCGTAAGAGAGAAATTAGGCTTTGATGTGGAAGCTGTGACCTCAAGCGATGCCGATGCGCTGTATATCACACCAAGTAATCAATATCCGATGGGGACCACACTCAATACCGAGCAAAGAGGAAAGATCATCAACTGGGCGGTCGAGCAATCAAGTTGGATCATCGAGGACGATTATGACAGCGAATTTCAGTTTGCTCATCGTCCCTACACCAGCTTACAGGGGCTAGCCGCTCAAATGGGTCGAGATGAGCATGTGTTGTATGTGGGTTCCTTCAGTAAAGTGATGTTTAACGGATTGCGGCTTGGCTACCTGGTGGTTCCTGAACGTTTAGTAGAGCAATGCTTAGTGGTTAAAGATGCGTTAAGTGGTGATTCACCGACGCACACTCAAGAAGCGTTGGCAGATTTTATTACCGAGGGTGGGTTGTTGCGCCATATCCGAAAAATGCGCCGACTATATAAAACCAAGCATGAACAGATGCATTTATCCATTCAACAGCATTTTGGCGACAGTGTTTGCGTCGTTAGCCAAGCGGCTGGGCTTCATATTACGTTGAAATGGCAAAACGGTATAGATGAGCTGCGTTTTACAAAACTGGCAGAGCATGAAGGGATCATATTGCGACCTTTGAGCTATTATGAACATCCAGGTTTCCAAGCACGTCACTGGCATGGTGCCGTGCTTGGTTACGGTAATATCGCGTTAGAGAACATAGACGCTGGTATCCAACGTTTAGCCCAAATTTTTCGACATGGGAAGCGGTGACTATTCAACTGCGCGTGTTTGTCGTTTATGTCGCCACTGTTTCCAAGGCAGTAAAAGTAGAGTGAAAATGCCAAGTGCATAAAACATTGACCAGCCTAAACATATAAAAACACCGGTACAAAGCAGTAGAGAAAGTCCCGCAAGCGCTTTACCAAACCCACGGAGCAATTTATAAGCGGCTAACATCGCCAACATGTAAACCAAAACGAATACACTATTTGCTAGTTTTAGGAAAAACTCCAGATCGAGCTGCGATAGCGTTCCTATCACGCAAGATATTAGCAGTACGCCGCCAACTAATAAGGTGGCTGAGAAAGGGACACCACGACGCGAAATCTTGGCTAGTGGGCTGTAAGGACGATGTTCCCGAGCTTGAGCCCAGACCATTCGCGCTAGGCTCTGTGTGTATAAGTTAACGCTCGCGAAACAAGCGGAGAATCCGATCAAACTGATTATCCATTTGGCCCCATCGCCAAGTAGTTGAGCACTCAACCATGGAATCGATGCATTATCGAATTGAGCATTACCATATGCACCAAACTTTAAAATAACAACAGAGCAAGCCCAGTACGTAGCTCCCGCTACAAAACAACCGACAATAATGGCAATAGGGAAATCTCTTTGAGGGTTTTTGAATTCTTCCCCCATATGAGCAAAAGCCTCTATGCCAACAAAACACCAGAACATCACGCCAAGCGCTGCGGTAATAGGCCAAATTGACTCTTGTGTGATAGCTGGCATCACGAGATCGGCGCTGTTAACGTCGCCTTTCCATAAAAATGTGCCAACGAGCGCAAAGACACTCAAAGCAATAAGAGTTTGTAAATGACCTGATGACTTAGTGCCCATCAAGTTGACGAACACAAGAAGTAATACCGTTAGAATTTGTGCAAACAGATTATTGCTAATAGGCTCTGGCAATATTTGCTGTAGAAAGCCTGCGGCGAGTGCAATCGCGGCCGGAACCCCTACCGGAATGACACTAACAAATAGCCAAGCTACACTGCTTTCCAGCTTGGCGTTAAATGCTTTACGCACAAAAAATGCGGTTCCGCCCGCATTGGGATATCGCTTGCCTAGCTGGGCAAAAGTCAGCGCAATAGGACAAATGGCGATGAACAATAAAATCCAGGCCCATAGTGAAAAATGACCCGCTATGCCTGCTGCAATGGCTGGTATCATAAAAAGCCCCGTTCCCATTAATGTTGTGGATAGTTGGGCGATACCGGATGTGAGTGAAATGTCTTTTTTGAGCTGTTCCATGCTAATTGATTCATCCAATGTTGTAGGGCTTATGACGAAAACGCTTGTGGCTTCTAATTATCTCATTTATTGGAGTTTAATGAGCCCGCTAGTGCGCTGAGTGCATAAGAAGCGTATTTGATTTCAATGCGTTATCGCTCTTTTATTTGAATGGATAACGGTGCGCATCTCATGCTTACCAAATAGCATATCCAAGATCTTAATAACAAAATGATTTACTGAACCGTCAATATGACGGTTGTTTTAAATATTTCCAACAAAATGTTGGTTTCTTATGCAGTTATAATCGGTATAGAATGAAAAAAATAAGGAAAGCTTGGTAAGTATATGGACAAGTTTGATCACAAGATTGTGGATCTTCTCCGACACAACGCTCGGCTGTCGGTGACTGAAATTGCGGATAAAGTGAACCTTTCTCGTTCTGCGGTGACGGCTCGTATTCGTAAGCTAGAACATGACAAAGTGATTCTCGGGTATCACGCTGAAATTGCCTCTTCAGGCGGGGACTCGATTTGTGCTTATTTTGCTCTAAAGTTCGATAAATCTACATCCACATATTATTGCGAATCATATGCCGACGAACTATACAAAATCGATGGCGTAAAATGGTGCCATGCAATCAGTGGTGAAACGGATATGATGGTTTTTGTCGAAGTACCTACGATGACTCGTTTGAACGAAATCAGAGATCAAATTCAACGTTACCCAGAGCTAAGGCACCTCATGACTCATACCGTTTTAGCTGAGTTCTTTAATACAACTGGCAACCAGTTTGTGAAGTAAGCTTCATGGGTGCCATTATTTATTAAAACCTTCTTGAGCCAGTATGTTAAACAACATCAATTTGAATCTACTTAGATCCTTGCATGTACTTTTAGAAGAGTGTCATGTCAGCCGAACTGCAGAGCGTTTGCACATTACGCAGTCTGCGGTTAGCCGACAGCTTGCACAATTGCGCGATCTGTGTGGTGACCCACTGCTTATTCGGCAAGGTAATCAGCTGATACCAACCCCGCGAGCAATAGCATTAAAATCAAAGCTTGATGCGTTACTGGCTGAGTTTGACCATTTACTCGATGACAAACCTTTTGAGCCGCAACTGTGGCAAGGCGAGCTGGTTATTGCCTCAAGCGATTACGTGGCACAATACGTTTTGCCCGATATTGCCTCTCACTTGGGTGAACAAGCACCACAATTGGATTTGGCGTATCGACTGTGGCAGCTAGATTTTATCGATAAGCTTCACGAGTTAGGAATCCACCTTGCTTCTTCTATGTATCCCACTCAGCCTGAAGGTGTATCTAGCATCAATATTGGTTCTGATAAGTCAGTTTGTTTGATGAAGGCGTCTCACCCTTTAGCTGGTAAGGCTTCGATTTCTGTAGAGGACCTCATTAGTCATTCGCATATTCAAGTGACGGGTGGGGGAGACAAAGACTCAAGTACCGATATGGCACTAAAAGACAGGGGGCTGATGCGTCATGTTACCTTTAAAGTGCCTTTTTTCTCTGCGGCGGTAAATCGTTTGGTCTCAAGTGAGCACTTAATGGTAGTTCCGGAGCACATTGCAAATAATTTGGCCAAGCACTGGCCTTTGGTTCATAAAGTGCTTCCTTTTGAGACTCCTACCCATGAATATTGGCTGATGTGGCATCCTAAATACGACAATGATCCAGCTCATCAGTGGGTGCGAGAGCAAATCCACGCGGTGATGAAAATATCGGAATACTCCATTCATTAGGTTATGATTTTAAATCATGACTTTTATGCGAAACTTTGATTTCAAATTATAGCTCTTCAATTGATAGATTGAGTTCAAATGGAGAGAGGTTACTTATGACACTAACAGTTTGGTTATCACTTTTTACCGTGTGTTTACTAGGCGCTATGTCTCCTGGGCCTAGCCTAGCGATTGTGGCAAAACATGCCCTGGCTGGTGGACGCATCAATGGTTTGGCAACGGCTTGGGCACACGCTTTTGGAATTGGCATTTATGCCTTTATTACTTTGATTGGCCTCGCTGTTGTTTTGCAGCAAAGCCCGATGTTGTTCAAGACGATCAGCCTTGCAGGCGCGGCATATCTTGCATATTTAGGGTTCAATGCGCTGCGTTCGAAAGGCGGTGTGGCGGCGAAGTTGGAGTCAGGAGAAGAAACAACGGTAAGTCAGTCTGCACGGGAAGGCTTTTTTATCTCGATTTTAAGCCCCAAAATTGCCTTGTTTTTTATCGCACTATTTAGTCAGTTTGTAGCGCTAGGTAATGATTTGAGCAATCAAATGATCATTGTTGCTACACCATTTGTTGTGGACGGGTTTTGGTATACCTTTATCACCCTAGTGTTATCGAGCTCCAAAGTAGTGGACAGAATTCGTTCTAAAGCGGTGTTAATTGATCGTTTGTCAGGGATTGTTCTCATGCTATTGGCACTTCGAGTGGTCGTAACCGTATAAATTTGCAAAGACAACAAAATATTAAAGGCAGCCCAGGTGGCTGCCTTTTTTGTAAAAAGCACCCTGCCATTGTAAAGACAGGGTGAAAGCAAGAAGTTTCTCAGGAGCAGTCGGGGGAGAGAAACTTATATAAATTCTATTTACTTATCGGCGAACCTCTTCGAACTCACCTTCGATAGCATCGGCTTTACCAGTATTGAATTCATACTCTTCATGCATTTCTTTCTGCATTTTCTTCACGCGCTTCTCAATACGCTTGCCTGTAATCAATGCTGCGATGGTCAACGGAATCGCAATGATCAAGCTAAATACTAATGTAAAAAAGCCCGTAATCAGTGCCAGTGCGGTAACAATAATCCGATTCATAATCATGACCTCTCTGTAATTCATGTGTTCAGATTAATGCTGTGAACATGAACAAAACATGAATGATAGCCTTCACTTTGTCCGGAGAGTGTCAAATGAGCGAAATGAAAAAACGCCTGAGGGTGATCAGGCGTATAAACGGGGAAAAATATTAGTAATGCGCTTTGCGCTTATTATTTAGAACAAATATGAGATATTGTCCGTTACGCTATGTGGTTAACGTTGTGGAGCAAAGTTCACCTATCGAGGGAATGTTTGGTAACGAACACCCATCATTTGTTCCATACAGTGCACAACTTGGCAGCTGTAACCGAATTCGTTGTCGTACCAGATGTAAAGTACGCAACGTTTGTCTTGTGCGATAGTCGCTTGACCATCCACGACGCCTGCATGGCGAGAACCAACTAAGTCAGTTGATACAATTTCTGTTGAATCGGTGTAGTCAATCTGTGCCGAAAGCTCAGAGTTCAACGCCATTTCACGCAAGTAATCGTTCAGTGAATCACGGTCTACGTCTTCACCTAAGTTTAGGTTAGCGACTGCCATCGAAACGTTTGGTGTCGGTACGCGAATTGCATTACCTGTTAGCTTACCAGCTAGCTCTGGCAGTGCTTTTGCTACTGCTTTAGCTGCGCCAGTTGAAGTTAGAACCATGTTCAGAGAAGCACTACGTCCACGGCGGTCACCAGAGTGGAAATTGTCGATCAAGTTTTGGTCGTTTGTGTATGAGTGCACGGTTTCGATGTGACCAGAAAGGACACCATATTTATCATTCAGCGCTTTAAGAACCGGCGTGATTGCGTTTGTGGTACAGCTCGCTGCAGAGATGATGGTGTCATCTTCTTGAATAACTGATTCATTTACACCGAATACAACGTTTTTGATATCGCCTTTACCTGGTGCCGTTAGCAGCACTTTCTCTGCACCTTGACACGCTAAGTGTTGGCTTAGGCCTTCAGAATCACGCCAAACACCTGTGTTATCAACAACAAGCGCGTTGTTAATACCGTAAGCAGAGTAGTCCACTTCGCTTGGATTGTTTGCGTAGATGATTTGGATGTAGTTACCGTTAACGATCAGAGCTTTACGTTCCTCATCGATCACGATGCTACCGTTGAACTGACCATGGACTGAGTCACGACGCAGTAAGCTAGCACGCTTCTCTAAATCGCCTTTTTTACCGCCACGAACCACAATCGCTCGTAGTCGTAGTGGGTAACCTGGGCCACTTTTCTCGATCAGAAGGCGAGTTAGTAGTCGACCAATGCGACCAAAACCGTAAAGAACTACATCACGCGCTTTCAATGAAGAGTCTGCATCGCGTGCGCCATCAAGTGCAGTGATAAGGAAATCATTTAGAGACGCAGTATCGTCATGCTCATTCCAGTACTTAGTTGCCAATTGGCCAACATCGACACGACACGAAGAAATGCTCATTTCACATAGCGCTTGAATGATAGGCATTGTGTGCTCAAGTGAGAGTGGGCTGCCTGTATAACGTCTTGCAACGCGATGAGTTTTGAGAATGTCTATAGTAGTAGCATTGATAAGCGTTTTACCAAACAGAACCACTTCGATTCCTTTTTGACGATATAGCTTACCAATTAGAGGGGAAATAGATTCAGCAATCGTTTGGCTAGTTTGCCAGTCTTGGAGATATTTCTCTGGACTCATTGTTGTATTAGACCTTTCACGTTTTGGGGGCTAACCATACTCTCTGCTGTTGCCTCTTCGGCAGCGTGCAAGAGTGTGGTGGGTTATGTAATCGGGTTGTAATAGTTGTGTGTGCGGATTCTAAGGTCGGAGCCCTTATTCTGCTAGGAAAATTAAATCCAGTGTAAAACACTAGTTAAGGTTGTGTTAGTGGTGAATTAATGTGACTAAAGCGGTGGTTTTCACGTATTGACATTTAAAAAGTCATCCACTTTTTTCGCGATGATAACGTGTGTTTTCAAATTAGTTTTGTTGTCACTGTTAATTCGTTTGCATTTTTGTGTGATTTGTCTCGATAAGGCAACGAAATAGGTGAACATATGGTTTGGAATTTTATGAAAAGTGATGTGCATCTTAGGTATGAGTGAAACTTCACTGTTTGTACTCAGCTTGAAGATCAAAAAGTATGATTCGAGTCACAATTACCATTTCATTGACCGATGACGAAATAAGCGGAATGACCATGATTTTGGTAGGTGAATGTTGTTTTAAAGTAACCATGTCGTATATGCCTTTCAATGCTAGAAACTAGTCTAGTATTAAATAATCGGATGAGATCAACCATTGGGCTGATGGATGTTGAGATTATCAATAAAAACACGCTTAGCACTCCTCGCACTATTACCCACGGTGGTGATAGTGGTTTTTGCAGTTCAGCAGTTTTCTGACAATGCGTTGCGCGTAAGCCGTCTCAATCAAACGGTAATCAATATCCAAGGTTTCCAGTTGATATCCCAAGCCTCGCATTTTATATACTCCATAGAGAAAGCACGCCGCCAGCCTACGCTTCAAGCATCAGCCGCACTTAATATAGAAGAACAAGACGGTGTTATTTCTTCCATGCATCAAAAATTCGTCAGTAACCCCAATACCGCTGAATATGCTGATGAGCTGAAAGAGGCCATGCTAGGGGTATTATCAGGTAGGTTGGACGAGATGGATGACCTTGGCGATTGGGCATTTCAACTGCTTCAAAATATGTCGCGCTCTTTGCTACAAAATCATCAGTGGTATGGCAGTGAGGACGGTATTCGAATGCAGAATTTTATTGCTTACCTTGCTCAGCTGTCTTTTTGGACACAGAAAGAAGCCTGGTTGACACATCGCCTAGTTCAAGATCCTAAGAGTCGGTTGAGTCAGAGTCTGTTTTTTCAGGCTATTGATCGACAGCAGCAAAATTTGGATGCGTTTTTAAATTTAGGAGGGTCATACGATCAAGTTGATAAACTGCTAGGCTTGTTTACGTCGCCCAGATATCAGAGAAATTTGGCATCTCGTGGGCGATTAATGTCAGGGGACATGTCACGTAGTGACTATGAAGCGTATTTGAGAGAACTCGATTTCCGTGTGCAACGCTTGCAAGTACTCATTGATGGGTTCACGAAACAAACAGAGCAGTCGCTCCTAACACAAGTTCATGAACAAAAGACCAATATTGCGATGATTACCTCTGGCGTTATTTTGGTTATCGTCATGCTTTGCTGGCTTGGCTTTGGCACTTGGTTTCGGGTTAATAGCAAACTAGATGCGATTATTCATACCTTAACGGCGCTGATCAACGATGAAGAGAAACAGACGAAAGTCAAAGTCGATGGCAGTGATGAACTGACGATTTTCGCTCAGCAAGTGAATCGAGTGGTTGAAGAAAAGCAGAGACAAACAGACGAAATACTCCATGCTAAAGAGTCAGCAGTGTCTGCTAATCGCGCTAAATCAGTATTTCTTGCCAACATGTCGCATGAAATACGCACCCCCCTAAATGGTATTATGGGCATGACGGAGATACTCTCTCAAAGCGAGTTATCTTCCCATCAACAAGAAGTCGTTGATGACATTGACTCTTCATCCCAAACATTACTTACCTTGCTTAACGATATTTTGGATCTTTCTAAAATCGAATCTGGTCGACTGGAGTTGTCGCTAGTCGAGGCCGATATCCGAGAGGTGGTGTACCAGTCGATGGTTTTATTTCAATCCAAAGCCACATCTAAACAGCTAGAGCTGGGGATTAACTTAGCTGAAAACATTCCAACTCGAGTGATGGTTGATGATCATCGAATCAAGCAGGTAATCACGAATCTGGTATCGAATGCGGTCAAGTTTACCGAAAGCGGCCATATACGTGTTGATGTCAGTTATGACGAGTTATCTGAGAAAGAGTGCGGAGTGCTGATGTTTAAAGTCGAAGATACCGGGATAGGCATTGAACAAGATAAGTTAACGACGATTTTTGAACCCTTTACTCAGGAAGATGAAGGGGTGTCGAGGCAGTTCGGCGGAACGGGACTGGGATTGGCAATTTGTCGTCAACTGGTATCCATGATGGGAGGGCAGCTTATAGCGACATCCACAAAAGGAGTGGGCACATGCTTTGAATTCTCTATTGAGGTTGACGTTATTCCGGTGTTTGGCTGGCGCTCGGACGTGATAAATAAAGGGCTCTTGATCTGCACAAATTACGATTACGCTGATCAACTTTTGAAAGAGTGTCGATTAGCAAAAATCAATCTCTTTGGTGCGAATAATGTTAATGAAGTAAAAGCAATAAACGATGACTTTGATGTCATATTTCTGTGCCATAGAGACGACTCCAATACGGATGAAGCCTTAGATGAGTTGTCACTCAAGTATGATCTTCGTCGTGTGATTATTTGTCAGCATCATCTATCCACTCCCTACGACAATGCAGAAAGAGTACATGCTGTGCTCACATTGCCTTTTCTTGGCAATCGATTTAAGCATGTCATTGACGATTTAGCGAAGGTAGAAAAAACCATTTCAAGTGACGCTGTCACCAATGGTATTCCAAAGTCTGAATATCGAACGTCGCGCTCTCACAGGAGGATCTTAATCGCGGAGGATAATTTGATGAATCAGAAAATAGCGAGTTTCTTTCTGGATAAAGCAGGATATGACTATTTGATAACAAGCAATGGACAAGAAGCGTTGGAAGCCATCACAAAGGGAGAAGAATTCGATGCAATTTTAATGGATTGTATGATGCCGGTGATGGATGGACTGACCGCGACGAAAGAAATTCGTCGTTGGGAAAAGAAAGCCGGGCGTGAGAAAACGACCATTATTGCGCTCACCGCGAGTGTTTTGGAAGAAGACATTCACAACTGTTTTGCTGCAGGTATGGATGCTTATTTACCTAAGCCTTATAAATCGAATCAGCTATTTGAGCTCTTCAATGAATTAAAACTCGCCTAAATCGATAACATTTCAAGACGATAAAGCCCCAATCAAAGGGGCTTTATTTTAACCATGTATTGTTATGCGTTTGCTTGAGCGCCAGCGAGTTTACGTATGGTTTGTCGATAGGTTAGGTAAGCGGAAATGCCCGCCAGAATGTTGCCCATACAAGCGCCTAAAAGTAGACCTCGGATTCCCCCCATTTGAGCGCCAACCCATAAGCAAGGAAGGAAAAAGACAAACAAGCGTAGCGCTGAAATGGTGAGCGCGGTGTAAGACTTACCTAATGCATTGCAAAGAGAAACCATCAACATACATACACCTAGTGAACCTAAGCTGATAGGAACAATCAGCAAATGCATTTCTAATACTTGCTCTACTTGAACATCACTGGTCATCAGTAGTGCAAGTGGGTTTGCGACGGCAAACGTAATGGCTGCGATCAAAAGTTGAAAGCCCAGAATGAATTTTACGGCAATACTGACTAGCGATTGGATATCTTGGTAGTTCTTTGCGCCAAGTAAGCGCCCGACCATTGGGGGCATAGACATTGTCAGCGCTAACACCGAAACGATAGCAAAGAATTCGTAGCGTGAACCGAGCGCCCAAGCGGCGACTGCGGCGGTCCCGAAGCTTGCCAATAACTTTGTTGCTAACATGGACGACAACGGAGGCAGCAGTTGGCTGATCATCGCAGGTCCCATGATGTTACCGATAGACGCAACACTTTTAGCTACGTTGAGGTCTTGCCACTGCGTTGTTGCCCAGTGATTCTTCTTTACGCGAGGCGCGACGACTAAAATACCAAACCCAAAAGCAACGATGGTTGCTATTGCTGCTCCGTTAATACCCAAGTCAAACGTGAAAATAAATAGTGGATCGAGCACAAGGTTCACGCCGCTGGTTACCATCATCATTGTGCCAGGCAACATGGTGTTGCCGTTAGCCCGGCAAATACTGTAGTAAAAATATAAAACCGCGCCAGTCCATGAACTTAGCAGCCACCAAGGCCAGTAGCTGTCGATAATCGGCATCACAGACTCTGGAGCACTTAATAGAGATAAAATGGGGTAGCGCAAAAGCCAAATTAGCCCTCCAAAAACGGCTACACCGATTGAGCCAATCATCAAAACTAAGCCACCGAGCTGTTTGGCATAACGACTTTCATTCGCACCAAGCGCTTTAGAAATGACAGCGGTCGTGGCGATACCTAAACCGACTTGAATTCCGATAATGACCATTTGCAACGGAAGAGTAAAACCTTGAGCGGCCAAAGGTAAAACGCCGAGCTGACCGATAAACGCACTATCTACAAGCTGGAAGCTCATTAAAGATAGAACGCCAAATAGCATTGGCCAAGTCATCGTAAATAATTGTTTTGCAAGTGTTGGTTGTGTACTTGTCGTAGTTGAGGACATAGAAAGCTGAATGCGTTAGGAATAAGAGTTGGATTGATTGTACACGGCGCTTAGTTTAGAGACAAAAATAAACCCCGAGTAAGGTAGCTTTACTCGGGGTTGGAAAATCTAGCTTAAGCGTTTATTTTTTGCCGCTAGTTTGCTTGTCTTCTTCAGTCAGTTCACGAATACGACGGCTGATGTCACGACGTGCTTTAGAGATTTCTGCACTTTTGATGATGTGGTCATCAACACGATCTTCGTAGTCTGCTTTCATATTTTTGATGATTGCGACGATTTCATCGTGAGTCATTTCTGGTTTGATGTAATCTAGAAGGTTTTCTAGAAGGTCAACACGTTTGCGGTTATCACGAACTTTCTTTTCGTTATCAAGCAGCTCACGTTTTAGTTTGTTTTTACGACGAGCTTGGTTAACGATTTCAAATACGCTACTCATAGTTCTCTTTCCTAATTTTATGAATATCTCCCTCGATTAAAGCACAACATCCAGTGGCATAACAGTCTTTAGATCAATCACAATGCAGAGTTGAACATTTCTCAACCAATTGCGATGTGTCTACATAATCACGCTTCTTTAATCGAGTTTTGGGCAACATCGTAGAATCCATCGATGCATTGTCATAACGTGGCCTTCACTATATTATCAACACCATTGAATGCAAAATGATGAACTTGATATGGACTCTGGGAACACTGCGGAGCAAGTAAGTAGTCAAGATAATGAGCAAGCCACTCGCTCTGTGGCTGAAAAGTTAAAAACAGCGTATATCAACGCTCGCGAGCAACTCGAAATCATCGAAGTTGAGCTGAATCGTTCAAAAATAATGATGGTTGATCAAGATGGCAATTTGACGAAAGTGCCAATTCTCTCGGAGCATTGATACCTGACCCGATTCGCAAAGGGTGCCAGGTCTTGCGCTATGCTTTAGCCTGACACCGACACCTGAATCGCTAACGCTTCTTGCATCTCTTTGCCAATGTATGATGCATGATTTCGAAGCGATTTAGGTACCAAGTCAAATGCAAAAATAATAAGGAAATGCATTATGAAAGTTGAGCTAACGGCAATTGAAGCACGAGTCATTGGTTGCTTGATCGAAAAAGAAGTCACCACCCCAGATCTTTACCCCCTCAGCCTAAACGCATTAACCAACGCGTGTAATCAAAAAAGCAACCGTGATCCCGTAATGTCGCTCTCTGAGTCAGACGTTCTCGATGCCGTTGACGCTCTAATTGAGCGTAGGCTCGTCAGTGACGAAAGTGCGTTTAACAGCCGTGTTAGCAAGTTTCAGCACCGTTTCTGTAATACGGAGTTTGGTGATTTAAAACTGACAGAACAAGAGAAAGGAATCGTGTGCTGTATGCTTTTGCGTGGTGCTCAAACGCCTGGGGAAATTCGCACTCGTACCAGTCGTCTCGCGACATTTCATGATGTAAAAGAAGTTGAAACGGTTCTGGAGCACTTAGCAAGCGAAGACAAAGGGCCATTAGTGGTCAAGTTACCGCGTGAAGCCGGAAAGCGAGAGTCACGCTATATGCATTTGTTCTGTGGCGACGTTGACGTCTCTGAGCTAGCAGTGCCAGTGTCAGCGGCTGGCTCTAATTCTGATCGAGTCAGCCAGCTAGAGCTCGAAGTTGCTCAGCTTAAAGAAGAGCTCGATGAACTTAAAGCTAAGGTCGAGTCACTACTTTCATGATTGAAAATACAGCGCAGCGTTGGAGTGTCTATTTGATACGAAATAACCGCAATGCGCTGTATTGCGGTGTCACAAACAATGTTGAGCGAAGATTCAATCAGCACCAAACGGGCAAAGGAGCGAAAGCTTTAAAAGGAAAAGGTCCCTTGGTATTGGAGTGGTCTTCGGATTTTGATTCAAAGACACTTGCCATGCGGGCTGAGTATTATATTAAGCAACTAACAAAAGCTAAGAAAGAGCTACTTGTTACGTCAAAAGCAAGTATTGTCGTTGATGAAAATCAGCAGATGATGTTAGAAATGGCTTTATCGAAATAAGCGTTCGCGACATGCCGAATAACAAAGAAACCGTCCACTGAGGCGGTTTCTTTTTAGTTTTTGAGTACCATGTAAGAACAAACTGACGCATAATGGGTTGGTGTTCTGTTTAAACACTCAGAGTATGAAAAGGAGAAATGATATTTTGTGACCTTGTAATTAGGTACACAATAAACGTTTATTCGTTCCAACTCAGACTAAGAACCAATTTATTATTGAAACAGGCACTCAGAGGAAGGTAGATTACAAGAGTAAAGGATGACTCGGCTAGGTAACGAATAGAGCTGAATTAGGCTCATAAAAAGCTAAAAGAGCAGTAGATGAAAAAAGCGTTAGTATTCTCCCTGATGTCAATGGCCACTGTCGCGCCGATAGCGCAAGCCACTCAAGTCCTCAATGGGTATTGGGCATATCAAGAATTTTTAGACCAGTTTCCAGAACAGAAGCAGTTAACGAATGCGTTGGCTGACGCCGTGCGAGAGACTCCTGTTCCGGTTGAAAGAGACAAAAAACGTCCGTTAAAAATTTCTGTGGTTTATCCAGGTCAACAGATTTCGGATTATTGGATTCGAAATATCGACGCATTTGAACAGCGTTTAGATAAACTCGATATCGACTATCAACTTAATCAAGTATTTACCCGTCCCAACGCAGATATTAAGCAACAAAGTTTGTCTTTAATGGAAGCGCTGAAGAGCAACTCCGATTATCTGATTTTCACTCTCGATACCACTAGGCATCGTAAGTTTGTTGAACACGTCTTAGACTCAAAGAAAACCAAGTTGATCTTACAAAATATCACTACACCGGTAAGAGATTGGGAGGATCACCAACCGTTCCTTTATGTTGGTTTTGATCATGCTGAAGGCAGCCGTGAGCTTGCCGTGGAGTTTGGTAAGCGTTTTCCAAAACAGAGCCATTATAGTGTGCTCTACTTTTCAGAAGGATATATCAGCGATATCAGAGGTAATACCTTTATCAATCAAGTCAACCGTGATAACAACTTTGAACTACAATCTGCTTACTATACCAAAGCGACAAAGCAGTCTGGGTATGAAGCAGCAAAAGCGAGTTTGGAAAAATACCCTGACGTCGATTTTATTTATGCTTGTTCTACAGATGTGGCGCTAGGGGCTGTTGATGCGCTGAAAGAATTAGGGCGTGAAGATGTCATGATCAACGGCTGGGGTGGCGGCTCTGCAGAATTAGAAGCGCTTTCGAAAGGGGAGTTAGACGTTACTGTTATGCGTATGAACGATGATACTGGCATTGCAATGGCAGAAGCGATTAAGTGGGATCTTGAAGGGAAACCCGTTCCAACCGTTTATTCTGGTGATTTTGAAGTCGTCACGAAATCTGATTCTCCAGAAAGAATTGAAGCATTAAGAAAACGCGCATTTAGATACTCAGACAATTGATGACAACTACATCAAAAACAAGAAAGCGTCGCTCATTGTCGACGCTTATTACGAAAATAATCATTCTCGTACTTGCTCCGATCATTTTAGGCATCTTCGTTCAGAGTTATTACTTCTCGAAGCAAATTATTTGGCAAGAAGTGGATAGAACTAAGCAACAGACGTCAGCGCTGATTCTTAATATTTTTGATAGCCATTTTGCTGCGATTCAGATTCATCACAACAGCAACTCGAAGAGTGATGTTGTTTTAGATTTTTATACAGAACGGGATGAAGAAGCTCTCAATTACTTTTTCATGAGTATTGACCAGAGTGATCCTTCTCATACGCCAGAATTTCGCTTCCTCACCGATCATCAAGGCATTATTTGGGATGATGGGAATGCGCATTTCTATGGCATCAATAACTTGATTCTCAATGACCTCGCGAGCCAAGTGACTTTTAGCAACAATTGGTATTACCTTCCTTCACATACCCCAATGGGAACTCGCCACCTGTTACTGCGTCGTGTACCGGTTTTACAACCTAAAACCGGTGAAGTGATGGGGTATTCTTACAATGTTGTTGTTCTAGATAACAACTTCGGGTTGATGGAAAGACTAAAAAACGAAGGGAACGTTGATAATGTTGTTTTGGTGGCCAACGATACGCCACTAGCTAGCTCACTAGTCGGAGATGAAGCGTACAAGATATTTGATGTTCTGAAGCGGCGAGAGTCTCAGCAAAAGCTTGACCAGTTGTTGATCATTAAAACCCCTATCGAAGTCAATGCTGCCACGACGGATTTGTGTTTACTAACCGTGCAGGACAATCAGAGTGTTGTGACGCTGCAAATCCAGCACCTTTTAGCGATGCTGGCTTCGGTTATCGGGATGGTGATGATTGCGTTGATGACCAAAGAGTGGATTGAGAATCGAGTCGTCGAAGAGCTTGGTTCGTTGATGGCATACACTCGTTCGGCTCGTGAAGAAAAAGGGTTCGAACGATTTGGCGGATCGGATATCGAGGAGTTCGATCATATTGGTTCGACACTAGAAAACACCTTTGAAGAGCTGGAAGCGCAAAAGCGTTCATTCCGCGATCTGTTTAACTTTGCGTTATCGCCGATTATGGTGTGGTCAGAGTCTGGCGTACTCATCCAAATCAATCCGGCAGCCCGCAAAGAATTGGTCATGGAAAACGACATTGAAACCATGCACCCAGTGTTTAAAGGCTTCAAAGAAAAGTTGATGCCGCACCTGCGAATGGCAGCTCAAGGAGCCACATTAACTGGCGTCAATGTACCAATTGGAGACAAGGTATATCGCTGGAACTTATCGCCGATTCGAGTGGATGGTGATATCAGCGGTATCATTGTTCAAGGTCAGGATATTACGACGCTTATTGAAGCGGAAAAACAAAGTAACTTGGCACGCAAAGAGGCAGAAAAATCCGCCCAAGCACGTGCCGATTTTCTGGCTAAAATGAGCCATGAAATCCGAACGCCAATCAATGGCATTCTGGGAGTTGCTCAATTATTAAAAGACTCGGTCGAAACGGAAGAGCAGAATAACCAAATTGATGTACTCCGACATAGCGGTGAGCACTTACTTGCTGTTTTGAATGATATTTTGGATTTTTCGAAGATTGAGCAGGGTAAGTTTAATATTCAAAAGCACCCGTTTTCTTTCACTGACACGATTCGAACGTTAGAAAACATTTATCGTCCAATTTGCGAAAATAAAGGCGTTAACCTCGTCATTGAAAACAAGATTGATCCCAATGTTGAAATCTTTACTGACCAAGTTCGTCTGAACCAAATTTTATTCAACTTAGTCAGTAACTCAGTTAAGTTTACCCCCTCGGGCAGCGTACGCTTGCATGCTGAACTGGAGCAGTTCTACGGCGCCGAAAATAGTGTGTTGGTAGTAGAAATTACGGATACGGGCATCGGCATAGAGCCTGATAAGCTCGACCAAATGTTCGAACCTTTCGTTCAAGAGGAAGCAACGACCACTCGAGAATACGGTGGCAGTGGCTTGGGACTGACCATTGTGAAAAGCCTCGTCGATATGCTGGAAGGTGACGTTCAAGTACGTAGTCAAAAAGGTTTGGGTACGACCTTTGTTATTACAATGCCAGTGAAAGATCGTGAGCGAGTGCTCACCCCTCTTGATTCAAGCTTGAGAGTTAAACCTGGTGAGTTATTCGCAGAGAGTCTAAAAGTACTGTTGGTAGAAGATAACCATACTAATGCCTTCATTCTCAAAGCATTTTGTAACAAGTACAAAATGCAGGTTGATTGGGCAAAAGATGGGTTGGAAGCGATGGAGTTCTTAAAAGATCATACTTACGATTTGATTTTGATGGACAACCAACTGCCGCATCTTGGAGGAATTGAAACAACCAAAGAGATCCGACAGAAGCTGAAGTTAGGCACGCCAATTTATGCTTGTACTGCCGATACGGCGAAAGAAACCAGTGATGCGTTTATGGAGGCGGGCGCGAATTACGTATTGCTCAAACCGATTAAAGAAAATGCGCTGCATGAAGCCTTTGTTGACTTCAAGCAGCGATTCTTAATTGAACGAACGTGATGAACTCATTCGCTATGAGCCTTAATTGATAATTCAATCGCTCACTAAACCGAAAAGCACAACTCCATAACTTAGGGTTGTGCTTTTTTTGTATCTCAATGCTTCACTTGTTGATAAGCCTGGAGTGCTGATATCACCTTTAGTGTCGTATATCACTACTATTACAACCCAAGTACTACGTTGCGTTACGCAAACTTGTTCCCCAATGGCATATTCTATGTGATTTAAATCACAAAAACTTATTTACTTAGCGTGCTAACTATTTTATATTACTTAGCAAGCTAAGTAATTGAGTAGATCTTATGATTCAAGACATCAACAGTTTGCGCGACCTTTCTCTGGCTGAAAAGTTATCTCGCGTTGCCCGTTTGTGGAAAATGGTTGCAGATCGCGAGTTGGAGCCTTTAAACCTGACGTACCCGCGTTGGACTGCGTTATGGAAACTTTATCGAATGGGCGACAACGTTAGTCAGAAGCATTTGGCTGAAGCGCTTGAGATTGAGTTGGCATCGCTGATGCGCACATTAAAGCTATTAGAAGAGCAATCTCTGATCACTCGCCATTGCAGTGAGCATGACAAGCGAGCACGCATTGTTAGCCTTACAGAAGAAGGTAAAACCCTACTCAAGCAAATGGAGACTCGAATTCTTCAAGTACGGAGCAAGCTACTGACGGAAATCAATGACCAAGAGCTTCAAAAGCTTTCATTGATCCTAGATCAGATTGCTCACAATGCACTTGATTCACTTAGCGAATAAGTCAGAAACCCGAATTAAAAGAGAAGTAAACGCCTATGACTCCAGATCAAAAATTCGCACGTTGGATCAAGTATTCTTGCGTCGCGTTTGTCCTTGTCTTTGCCTATTTTCTAGTCGCAGATCTCGCCATGCCACTGACGCCTCAGGCAATGGCAACGCGAGTGGTAACTAAAGTAGCTCCCCGTGTGAGTGGACAGATTACGCATCTTTATGTTGCCAACAACCAAGAAATAAGCCAAGGCGATCTGCTATTCCAGATTGATCCACAGCCTTATCAGCTCGCCGTAGAAAAGGCTCAACTTAACCTTGAACGTGTGATTCAAAATAATGAACAGCTTGATGCCTCTATTGCAGCGGCAAAAGCGGACGTTGAAGCGAGCAAAATTGTCGCCGAGCAAAAAGTTCGCGAAGCCAAACGTCTTGATACATTGTTTCATCGCAATGGCACCTCGCAACAACAGCGTGATGACGCACAAAGTAGTGCAACGGCAGCCAGAGCAAACTTACTGGCAGCGCGCGCTCGTTTAAAAGAGTTGGAAGTAAACCGAGGCGATTTAGGTGCAACGAATGTAAATATCCGCGTGGCACAAAACCAGCTAAAACAAGCGGAACTTAATCTGTCTTACACTAAAGTAATTGCTGAACATGATGGCGTTGTCGCTAACTTGCAGCTGGAAACGGGTGCCTATGCGGCAGCTGGTACGCCTCTTGTGGCTTTAGTCTCGGATGACGTGGATATTATTGCCGACTTTCGTGAAAAGAGTCTGCGACACTTCAATCAGAACAGTCGGGCGTTAGTGGCCTTTGATAGCTTGCCAGGTGACGTATTTGAAGCTCGTATTACGAGTGTGGATGCGGGGGTAAGCTCGGGCCAGTTTGATGCGGATGGCCGTTTAGCGACACCGACAGACTCAAACCGTTGGGTGAGAGACGCGCAGCGTTTACGTTTACATTTAGCTATCGATGAACCTCAACAGCGCGCATTTCCGGCCGGGGCACGTGCGACTGTGCAACTGTTGCCAGAAAACTCGTTATCTGGCTGGTTAGCGAGATGTCAGATCCGATTTTTGAGTCTTCTTCATTACATTTATTAACGGGGAGGCGATATGAAGTTATGGGATCATCCCATGTCGGAAAACGACTTCCGTCAGTGTTTGCGCATTGCAACTGGCGCGACCATTGGCTTCACCTTATGTAAGGTCTTTGGCTGGAATTATGGCGTATTTTTTACCGTAACACCGATGTTGTTACTTGGAATGGTACCAGTCATGAGCCTGCATGCTGCACGACAGCTGATTTTTTCAGCGGTCGTATGCGGATTGGAGGTCGGTATTCTTGGTGGGCTATTTGGTGGACATCCTGGCATGATGACGATCATCGCCTTCGGGTTGTTTTTGTATAAGTTCGCCTGTATGTCAAAAGGGAGCTTATTCTTGTTTGGGGCAAATAGCGTGCTGAGCTTGAGCATCATGCTGCATTTTGCGAGTTATCCAACAACCGACTTAAATGATCTGATATTCAGCAACCTACAAGCGAATGTTATTTCAGTGATCGTGGCCTACGTCGTGACATTTTTGATCCCTGATGCAGAGCCTCGTCAGCCATCGGCCAAACCATCTCAGCCTAAACAGAATCACCGCATGCGTCATGAAGCCCTTATGGGGGCGAGCATCGCTACAATGTCTTTCCTTGTATTCCAGCTATTTGACCTCAGTGATTCTATGTCTGCTCAGGCGACAACCTTGCTTTTATTGTTTCCTATGCATTGGAACGGTGCTTTAGGGTATGCGCGCAAAAGAGCAATGGGGACCTTGATGGGGGTAACCTTTGGTATTGCTGGGCAGCTCGTACTATACGATTGGTCGGATACCTTGCTGTTTATTGTCCCATTGCTGTGGATTGGCGCGATGATGTTCAGCTATATGCATGTAAAAGAGTCTAGTGGGTCAGGAGCTGGGTTTGGCGGATTAACTACATTAGGTATTTTATTTGGCCAATACCTTACTCCGGATGGCGATTTAATGTTCAGCGCGCTGTATCGCGTGAGTAGTATTTTGTTTGCTATTGTTGTCACTCTGCTCGTGACCTATGCGGTGCACAGAGTGCTCAACAGCTTTGAGGCGACGCGCTTTAGCCAGCAGTAAGTTCAGACGTTACTGGTTAGAAAGGACTGCTCCAGTAACTCTGTTTTTAGCTCGTGACTCATCGCTATTGGGCTTTCAAACTTAATTCCTATTACCCAGCCTTTCACCAACTTCTTAATGTTGGCAATGACACATCGATTTTCTTCTCCGATATAGTGGCTTAGAGAAGAGTCGATAGTGACACTTTCACCAACGGTGAATTCAGGCTCTATAAATGTTGAGATACCAATACCTGCCAGTGAGAAGTCGATAAGGCTGCCGTCGTAAACATTCCCCGCATGAACAATCTTACAATCCATTTGCAGCTTATATCGTTCGTGTTCCCGGACTGGTTTGGTTGCAAATGTTCCTGGAATTCGAATAAATAAAAGGGGCGAAGGACGAACCGCAGTTGTTAGAACACTGGATTTAAATGCAATGACATGGCCTAACTCCGTATCTGATACACCACGCACGATGACATCGGCGTTTGGGAGTTTTCTCATCACTTGCTCTTCAAGCAAACGCATCGGTATATCAAGAATCAAATACGCGTTCTCTTTCATCCCAAGATAGGTGGTGGAATACGTATACTGGTCCTTAGGCCCAAACTCGAAATTAGTCGAAAGTTTCATTCCCGGTTTGAGGAATCTATGCAGTTCATCTTTAGTATGAGTGGCAGGCATTACATTGGCGTTTTAATTATTGGTTAAATCGAGGCTATCAAAACGCCATTTTGTTATTCAAGATAGTAGGACAAAAGTTTTTGTAAAATTATCGCTATCTGTGAAGTGGTGGGCGATAAGTTTGGCTCATTCCATCTTTCATAAAGATTTGGCTTGCCACAATACTGCCGCAGGTTACCAGCATCAGCGCTAACCAAGTCAGTGAATCTGGTTGTTCACCAAAAATTGGAACGGCAAGAAGTGTCGCGACGACTGGAGTTAATGACCCAAAAGCAGCACTGGCTTCGGCGCCAATAATTCGGATTGCATAGATAAAGGTAAAAGAGGCGATTAAGCCTGCGCCGACACCTTGCAACATCGCGTGGCCAAATAACTCTTCCCACGGCCACTGACTGATCGGCGTTATCGCTAGGTAACTATCTACCCATCCGAAGCCAACCGCAATGATGAGCAGTGCCAAAGACGCGATTGCAACGAACCCAGCACAGACATGCGCATTAAGGTTAGCAACACGAGCACTGATGGTGAAAACGGCCCACATAATGCTACCGGTTAGAAACAAGATGTGGCCTTGTAATTGAGACCAGTTGTACTCTGCACCGCTATTAGAAAGAAGGAATACGAAAATCCCTAACAACACCGTAGAAAGCCCGATTAAGCGGTGAGCACTCAGCGACTGTTGATAGCACAACACCGCGATAGCAGAAACAAATAATGGCAAAGTGCCAGGTACTAATGCACTGCCGTGCGCCACGGGAGCGAAGTGCATAGCTGTGCCGACGACCAGCAGGTAGGGCAGGCCACTCCCTACCACAACACCAGTTAGGTAGCGTTTAGGCACGACGCGAAGCGCCTGCTTATGCTTAATCACAAATGGTAATAAAACTAAACTTGGGATTAGAAAGCGAACTAGCGCGATATCGGCTGGCTGCAAGTTAGAAATTGCGCCCCCTTTTAAAGAAATAAAGAAACCAGACCAAAGCAGTAAGGTCGTTAATATAGCTGCGTATCCCAAGATCATTGTCGGCATATCCATTTGTAAATGATGTGTTAATTGTTGAATAAAACACGTGCCAAAGGGAGGCAAAGTTTGACGTAATTAAGCTTGATGTTGGTGATAAAGCGCGTATAAATGTTAATTGTTAGTGATTATTGGCATGGAAGGATAAATGGACAAAATTGACAGGCAACTGATCAACTTGATGCAGAAGGATGCAACCCTGACTACGGCAGAGCTCGCTGACAAAGTAGGATTATCGGCATCACCTTGTGCAAGACGCATTAAGCGTTTAGAGCAGGAGGGCGTAATTAGCGGTTATCGAGCCCTTGTGTCCAGAGACACGGTGGGTATTGCGATGACCGTATTTGTTGAAGTCAGTTTGAACAACCACCAAGCTTCTTCGATTGATGAATTTGAACATGCTGTTGTTGAAATGGACGAGGTGATCTCGTGCCATGTTGTATCAGGGGCTTATGATTATTTGTTAGAAGTGGTCAGCAAAGATCTCGCTGGCTATGAAACATTCACTAGAAAGCTACAACGATTAGAAAACGTAAAAGATATCCATACGCACTTGGCGATTAGACAAGTGAAAGGAAATGGAAGCTTGCCGATTTATGCATAAGAAAGATGAAATTTCTCGATAGACTTAAGATTGCTCACTATCACCGAAAGCGATACCGACAGTTCGGTACAGACAGAGCGCGAACGCTGGGATGGAGAGATAAGTACAGCCAAATCAGTCGATTTGAAGCCTTGTGCCGTGGGTTAACGTTAGACGGTTCAAGTCTTTTAGATATTGGGTGTGGCTACGGAGACTTATTAGCGTTTATTGAGTTCAACAATCTGCGCCCCCAAAGTTATATTGGCATTGATCAGCAAAAACAGTTTATCTCTGAGGCCAGAAAGCGGGACTTTCGTACTCAAAGTGAGTTCGTATGCGGCGACTTTTCAACGTTGGTATTGCCCCGTAGTGATTATGTCTTTGCTTCTGGATCATTGAATTATCAATCCGCGAATCCAAATCATACCATTGAGATGATCGAGAAAATGTACCGGGCCGCAGAGAAAGGGTGCGTGTTTAACTTATTGGATGAAGAAAAGCTGCCGAGCATGAGAATGCTCGCATCGCATAATAAAGTTGGGGTGTTACGCTATTGCCGATGGCTATGTCCAGACGCACAATTGATTGAGGGTTATTCCGATCACGACTTTACGATTGCGATGATCAAAAAAGCGGAATCAGTTTCCTGACTCCGCCTTATAAATTCTTAAGCCTTATTGGTGCTTGTATTGTGAGATTTCACAGTTACCTGTGTATCTATCAACCTTGAATGAGAACGCAGCTGAATGGTATTCCCTCCCATCACTCCAAATTGTTTCTCCGAAGATTTTACAAAGGTCCAAATCGCTGATTGAACCAAACTCTTTTACGTGCCTAACTACTGACAAAAACTTGGCTTTGGTAGCATTAGGACAGTCCCTGTTACTTAATCGATTGATAACCATGGTTGTAGCATCATCTCCAGCCAAATGTGACTTTTTATTAAATTTTATTAATGGGTAAATTAACCAAAAATTGGCCATAAGTAAAGCATTATTGTGACGTATGTCTCTATAAGTTGCCTCTCTTGGTCATGGTTTAGTCAAGTTTGTAAAAGGGAACAGTCCCATTTTTTACATATAATGTTGGGATCACTAAAAGAGGGAATTAAAGCACGAATAACGTCCAATATTGGAGTGAAAACCCGACATCGTCTTTTCAAAACGGGCTCGATTTTTACCTCGAAACATCTTGAGCGTATTGAAGCGCTCTCGCTTCTTTATCATAGAGTTGCGCTAGTGCTTGGTACTGTGAAGAAAGGCGTTTGTAATCCTCGGTAAGTTGCAAAGCGTTGGTGTTATACCACTCCGCAGTGATTTGATTGGCAGTTTCGTTTAACTCACGGCACTTTTGGGCAAGTTTCTTCCATCCATTTGCTGACCATTGAGATTGTGTGCTCAATTTAATCAACTCATTAGCTTTAGTCGTGAGTTCTTCTTTATATTGAATGGAGGCTTTTAATTGAGTTTTGAACGCATTTTGGTTCGAGCGGGCGCGCCAAAGTAACACGAGTTCATGTAGGGAAAAGGTTTGGGACAATAACTGGCGCTGCTTATGTTCGGCTAAAAGTGCATTGAATACCTCAACATGCTTATTGTAATTGGACTCTAAACGATTGAATTGGGTAAGATTGTCATTCCACGACGATGGGTTACATTGAATATTGGCGTGCCCCATAATGGGGAACAGAAGAAGCAACAGTATCCAATTGAGTTTGTTGATCATTATTGCTCGCGTTAGTTGACCGACCCTTTTGAGTATATACCCAAATTTCCGCGACATGCGTGTTGCCGGTGAGATAAGAACAAAGAATGAAAAGGAAAAGTACATGAAGAAAATTCTCATCGCATTGATTGTCATACTGTTGCTCGGTGGGGCGGGTGCTGGATACTATTTCTTCTTTATGCAAAAAGATGAACCTGAAGCGCCAAAAGCTGCGCAAGTGGAGCAAGCGCCAGTGGAAGAAGAAATATCCAAACCGATTCTGGATTTAGAAACCGCCCCCCCTGAAGTGACCGAATACTATGTCATTGAGCGTCGAATCAATGTTTACAATAAGCCAAATGTTAATGCTTTGGTTGTCGATACGCTCTATAAGGGAGAAAAAGTATCGGTGTTAGAAAAAGTGGATGGTTGGTATCGAATCTCTGGTTACCTTGTTTATGAAGAGGGCGGTGAAGAAAAAGCTGAGTGGTTGAATTCCGAAGGATTATCTGATGCAGAGCCAGTTATTAAAGAACAAGAGCGTTTAGAAATACTGGATGGATATTTGCAGAAGTCGGATGATTTAAAAGTCCACTTGGACATCTTCCGCAAGAAAACCCAGCAATTGTTAGACGATGAAACCTGTGATCCGAGTGATTTTGAAGAGCTCGGTGGCTGGGTTCGTTCGGTTACTTATGACAAGCGCAATGTATACTTCATTTATTGTGGTGGTTTGGAGCAAGAGAACAAAATCTATTTAGATGTCGATAAAGGCGATATCTTTTACCGCTAACAGAGCGCCTTTAGTTTAAAGCCTCTAGAGATTTATAACTTTTTAGTTGTGAACCATAATTAATAGGAATACTATCATCGAGTCGAGTGAAAAAACTCGACTCGTTTTGTTTTTAGTGAGTTCTTATGTCTCAGATTTGCTTGAAAAAATTGCTTTTTATGCTGCTTGCGATGGTATTGCTACCAGCGCATGTTTTTGCTGCGCAAATCGATCAGAAAGCTCATTTACCTTACTTTTCTAAGCTGCAACCATTTGTTGCGAGTATTGCTTTTGCAAATACCTCAATCGATTTTTCTGAAGTCTCAGAAGAAACGACGCAGTCTCCGATTTCTGAAAGTCACGCAAGACTCGATACGCTAGCCCTATTTAACACTCAACGTTGGGTTTCTCACTTACGTGAAGGCCTCGATGATGAGCATGTTGACGTTATTGGTGACCTAAACACGCCTTTCTATGCTGACGCAGGTTATGCCTACAGCCTGATGGATATCAATTGGCGTCAAAACCAGTACACTTTTTATCATTTCACAAGCGATCATCGCATTTCTGGTTGGAAAGAGACCAACGCAATGTACGTCGCACTCAATAGTCAATTTTCTGCCTAAACACCATCTATTTGCACCATTGTGCACTCTTAACACGACGATTGTATTCAACAGGGCGTAACCGTCCTGAGCATTTCATACCCTGAATTTTTTTCTGGGGGCATCTGTCGTGTGTTAAGCCTTGTTATTAAAAGCTTCACTTCGTAGTGAAGGGATGATGTTTACATGAAAAAAACAGCAAAGCAGCAAAAGAACAGAAAGCTGATGAATCACTATTCAGCTTGGAAATATGTCGTATTAATCACGACGGTCATTATCTTAACGTTAAGCGCGATTCCGACTTGGTTCGGTGAGCAACCATCGATCCAGCTAACGTTTTCAAACCAAAACAGCAGTGAAATGTCGGTTGTTCAGTTGAATCAACTACTGAAAACCAATCACATCTCAGCAGACAAAATCATCGAAAAAGATGGCAAAACAACCATTGTATTCGATGATGAAAATGCGCAAAGCAAAGCTCGTGCGTTATTAAACAATGAGCTAAATAAAGAAGACAGCATTACCTTCTCATATGTGTCTGTTGCTCCAGAGTGGCTGAATGAGATGGGTTTTAGCCCAATCAAACTCGGTCTTGACCTTCGCGGTGGGGTACAGTTCCTCTTGAATGTCGACGTAAATAAAGCATTTGAGGAGCAACGTAATGCTTTGATCGATGAGATCAAAGCAAGCCTGCGAGATCAGCGCGTGCGTGGTGTACAAATTCGCGCAGAAAGTGGTAACCGCATTGCGGTAAACAGTGAGAGTGATACCGCCCTAGCTGAAGTAAACAAATTCTTGCGTCAAAACTATCCTGGTTGGGTGGTGAAAAGCTCGTCTCGCGGTTTTGTTCTTGAGCCAAGTGAGCAGAATATTCAAGAGTTCCAATCAACGACATTGCAACAAAACTTGAAGATTATGCGTGGTCGTATTGAAGAGCTAGGTATTACGGAAGCATTAGTTCAGCGTCAGGGTAAAGACAGCATTCGTATTGAGCTCCCAGGTGTACAAGACCCAGCACAAGCGAAAAACGTTATTGGTGCCACTGCGAGTTTGGCATTCTATGAAGTGAAAGATGCAGGCCAAGCGCGAAGCGGCCAAGATCTTGTGCTGAAAGATAACGATGGCCGAACTGTTGTTCTGGAGAAACGACCAGTCCTAACGGGTGAGCACATTGTTAACGCTCGTGCAGGCGTCGACAATATGGGTATGTCAGAAGTTAACATCTCGCTTGACCACGCGGGCGGTAAAAAGATGAGTGATTTCTCTGCAACGCATATTGGCAAACCAATGGCGACGGTTTACCGCGAATACAAGACAAACGATCGTGGCGTAACAGAGCGCAGCGAGCGCGTTATCAGCGTTGCGACTATTCAATCTCAACTTGGTAGCCAGTTCCGTATTACCGGCGCTGGCAGCATGGACGAAGCGCAGCAGTTAGCGCTATTACTTCGTGCGGGGTCGCTAACAGCCCCGGTTACTATCGTAGAAGAGCGCACTATTGGTGCTTCTTTGGGAGCTGAAAACATTGAAAATGGTTTTGCGGCACTTGCTTTAGGTATGGGGTTAACACTGACCTTTATGGCACTTTGGTACCGCCGCTTAGGTTGGGTGGCGAATGTGGCGCTTTGTGCCAACATGCTTTGTTTGCTTGGCCTAATTGCCTTGTTACCAGGTGCGGTGCTAACGCTTCCAGGTATTGCAGGTTTGGTGTTAACCGTTGGTATGGCAGTGGACACCAACGTTATTATCTTCGAACGTATTAAGGACAAAATGCGTGAAGGCCGCAGTTTCGCTCAAGCGATTGATCTGGGCTTTGATAGCGCGTTCTCGACCATCCTTGATGCCAACATTACTACCATGATCACCGCCGTGATTTTATACGCCATCGGTAACGGTCCAATTCAAGGCTTTGCCTTAACACTCGGATTAGGTTTGTTAACCAGTATGTTTACAGGCGTATTTGCCTCTCGAGCAATGATCAATTTAATTTGGGGCCGAGATGCCCGTCGTGATGTGAGAGTTTAATCATGGTCGAAATGCTAAAACAAAATATTCGTAAAATTCGCCACTTTACTACGCTAGTTTCTATCGTTTTGACGGTGATCGCACTTGGTGCTCTGGGCTTTAAAGGGTTGAATCTCGGCTTGGATTTCACTGGTGGTATGGTGACAGAAGTGAAAGTCGATAAGTCGTTAACCAACCACGATCTGCTTGATGCACTACAACCAAAACTTGGTGAATCAACCTCTGTCACCCGCACAGGTGAAGATGGTCGTTGGCTCATTCGCTACTCCGCCCCTGAAGAAGGGCAAACTCTGCCAAGTGTGGAAGAGGTATTAAAGCCAGTTTCACATCAAGTTGATGTCGTCAGCAACAGTATTGTTGGTGCTCAAGTTGGCCAGGATTTGTTTGACCAAGGCGGTTTAGCACTATTGATTTGTGTGCTGAGCATCCTTGGTTACTTGTGTTTCCGTTTTGAATGGCGCTTAGCGAGTGGCTCTGTATTTGCTCTGGCTCATGACGTAATTGTCGTCCTCGGCTTCTTCGCCGTTACCCAAATGGAATTCAACTTAACGGTTTTTGCTGCCGTATTGGCAATTTTAGGCTACTCATTGAATGATTCGATCATCATTTCAGATCGAATTCGTGAGCTACTGATCGCGAAACAAAGTTGGAAAATGGAAGACATCAATGACCAGGCTGTCATCGCGACGTTCTCTAGAACGATGGTGACTTCAGGTACAACACTGATTACTGTTGGTGCACTATGGATTATGGGGGGAGCACCGCTAGCGGGTTTCTCAACAGCGATGTTTATTGGTGTGCTATCAGGTACATGGTCTTCCATTTCCATTGGTACCGTATTACCTGAACTGTTCAAGCTCGAACCGAAGCATTACTTGCCTGTTGAGATTGATACCGCGCCGTAATACGAGGTGCTGAAGGTAAAAAGTGCTCGCGCCACTCTGTTTGAGTGGCGTTTTACTTTGTGCTATTTCACACGCATCAGGCGGTGTTTGACGTGACCTAAATCGAACTCAATGATTTGAGAGCGCTTCATCGATTCAACCAGGCGCAACATGGATGTGTGATAACCTTTCTTTTTCATCCATTGCAATGGCTCGGAAAAGCTGTCTTCGTTTACAACGTAAGATTCGCCTTTGTGTTCTCCAGCATAAACGTTTACGACCCAAACCCGGGCCTGAAAATCTAATACTTCACTTATGTTTCGCGTAATTTTTCTTAGGATATTTTTCATCATTTCCAGCGTTGCTTTAGCTCAGTAATAGCCAAACACCAACCCCCATCATTAAAGTGCCCGCGATACGGTTCATCAGGCGCACATTCTTTGATTGACCCAACACGCGTTTCAGTCCTTTACCACCCGTGGCATACAGAGACATACAAATGAACTCAAAAAGAAGGATGATGGAGACAAGCACGATCAGCTGTGGAGCAAGAGCCGCATTTTGATCGATAAAAGGCGGCAGCAGAGAAATCATAAATGCCCAGCCTTTTGGGTTTGCGATAGCGGTAACGAAGCCTTGCATGATGAGCGCGACATTACCACTTCTGGGTGTCTCCAAATTATCGACATTTATTGCTAACTTACCTCGAGATCGCCACATTTCTACACCAAGATAGAGTAAGTAGCCGCCACCAATAAACTTTAGTGCGATAAACATCCAAGGATAGTTGAGCATGATCGCTGCGATCCCTAGTACTGCCGAGACTGAAACCAGCGCGACACCGACGAGTTCACCAATCATCATCCATAATGTGCGGCGATAACCGATACTCATTCCTAGCGTTAAGGCGAGCGTCATGCACATTCCTGGTGTAATTGAGACAAAAAAGAAGGTAGGGATGAACATACTGAGCAATGCAAGATTCATGTTTGTTGATAACTAAGTGATTTGATAGAAGCCACAAAGATAGTGCAAATTGATAAAGGATACTATCCCCAAATATCCCCAAATAACCTCAAGGTGCTAGGTTCAGCGAGAATGACTTGGCTCACAGGCACGGCAACGATTTGAAGATCTAGTGGTTCTAAATCAAAAATCGTTAACAAAGGCTGTGGGATAAGGAAACTCGCCCTGCGGAGCATGTCACTGACACGATTTCTGCATCTTGACGTCATTTGGGTATAACATCAATTTACTGGGTTAAAGAATCTAGATGATTGCTTTAGGAGATGGCACCATCGAATATTGCACCGTACCGGTACTTCAATAGATAAAAAGTGATTCGATACGTTAAATGCTAGTTAATTGATGTTATTTGGATATTTAAAATAAAACTGAAATTATTTTTTAATTGCTGCGTCATAATAGTGCGAACTGCACCAAAATGAGACGTTTTCTTCTATTGTTTACATTCTAAATATACCACTTTTCATAAGCGAAACTATAAATATAAAATTAAGTTTATACTGTCTTAAATATCATTTAAGTTAGTAATTAAATGATATTACTGACAATTGCTTATATTGATATTTGAATTATTATTCTAATCGTATTTATAGAGAACAACTCTGAGCATGAGAGTGGTATCTGAAATCATGAGATGATGTAACGTCCACTGTTCGGTATGTAACCTATTGATAAATAATGCTTAAATTTATGTTCTGATAAGCTTGTGTTTAACTTTATTTTATTTAAAACAATGACTTATAAAGAGTTAACCATTTTATAACATTTCATGTTTAATGAGATCTAAATCAATCTTATGCAAATGGATTAGTTTTTTATTTGAAATGTAATATTTCTGGTTTAACTTAAAATAAAAGGCATCACAGGATTGATAGCCAAAAGAATAAATAAACACGTCAGTTGGTGATTTATTTCATCAGTGTATTTAGTTTGCTTTTTTAAATGCCGTTAAGAATGGAGTCTTCGATGAAGAAAGTCGCTTTGATCACCGGATCAAAAGGCGGAATTGGTTCTGCTATTTCCTCTCAATTAGTGAATGATGGTTACCGTGTAATCGCTACGTATTTCACAGGCAACTATGAATGTGCGTTGGAGTGGTTCAACAGTAAAGGGTTTACCAAAGATCAGGTTCGCCTTTTTGAGTTGGACGTAACAAACACTGCAGAGTGTGCAGCAAAGTTAGCGCAATTGCTTGAGGAAGAAGGGACCATTGATGTCGTTATCAACAACGCAGGTATCACACGTGATGGCGTGTTTAAAAAGATGACTGCGCAAGCTTGGAATGACGTCATTAATACCAACCTCAATAGTCTATTCAACGTTACGCAACCTCTGTTCGCTGCGATGTGCGAAAAAGGCGGTGGTCGTGTCATTAACATCTCCTCAGTCAATGGCCTAAAAGGGCAGTTTGGTCAAGCAAACTACTCGGCGGCGAAAGCTGGGATGATAGGTTTCTCTAAAGCCTTGGCGTATGAAGGTGCTCGTTCGGGTGTGACAGTAAATGTTATTGCGCCAGGTTACACTGGTACACCAATGGTTGAGCAAATGAAGCCAGAAGTATTGGAGTCCATCACGAATCAAATCCCAATGAAACGCCTTGCTACACCAGAAGAAATTGCAGCATCAGTGAGCTTCTTGGTCAGCGATGCAGGGGCCTATATCACCGGTGAGACTTTGTCGGTGAATGGCGGCCTATACATGCACTAAGGAGAGAAGATGATGGAAAAAGTGTTTATCGTAGCAGCGAAGCGCACTCCAATTGGCGCCTTTGGTGGCAGTCTGAAAAATACCTCTGCTGGCAATTTGGCAGCAGTAGCGATTAAAGGTGCGTTAGAAGCGGCAAAGTTGACTGGTGATAAGATTGATGAGGTGATTGTTGGCAACGTTGTCGGCGCAGGTCAAGGCATGGGAGTCGGTCGTCAGGCGGCATTGTTCGCTGGGATTCCGGACGCGGTTCCTGCGTATGGTGTAAACATGGTTTGCGGCAGTGGCATGAAAACCGTCATGGATGCGGTTTCACATATCCGTAGTGGTGATACAGAGATTGTTGTTGCAGCAGGTGTTGAGGTCATGTCTCAGATTCCGTTTGCCGCGCCAAGTAGTATTCGTGATGGCAACAAAATGGGCAACCTAGAGCTGAAAGACCTGCTCGTAGCGGACGGTTTAACCGACGTTTATAACCAATATCACATGGGTGTGACGGCAGAAAACGTTACAAAAGAAATCGGCCTAACCCGTCAACAGCAAGACGAGTATGCGCTGTCTAGCCAACAGAAAGCGGTGGCGGCAATCGAAGCGGGTAAATTCAAAGACGAAATTGTGCCCGTAGAAGTAAAGCAACGCCGTGAAACGGTGCTATTCGATACCGACGAATACCCAAAGGCTAATGCGACTATGGAAGCGTTAAGCAAGTTGCGCCCTGCTTTTGACCGTGAAGGCACTGTGACTGCGGGGAATGCATCAGGTATTAACGATGGTGCGAGTGCAATTATCGTCGCGTCTGAGAGCGCAGTTAAAGCGCATGGACTCACGCCTATTGCTGAGATCGTAAGCTATGCGCAATCGGGGCTTGATCCGAAAATCATGGGTCTAGGTCCAGTGGAGTCAGTCAATAAAGCATTAGCAAAAGCAGAATTAACGGTAAACGACATTGACGTTTACGAGTTAAACGAAGCATTTGCCGCGCAAGCACTTGGCGTGATTCATCAGTTGGCGGAAACCAACCAAGTTCCCGTTAACGCGATTCAAGATAAAGCGAACTTTAATGGTGGTGCTATCGCGCTAGGTCACCCACTTGGTGCATCGGGCAACCGAATCTTAGTGACGCTTGTTCACGAGCTTCATAAGCAAAATGGTCAATATGGTGTCGCATCACTTTGTGTGGGCGGCGGCATGGGGACGGCTGTGGTTATAAAAGCAGTTAAGTAATTATTTAAACGGACATTTTTAATTCTTTCTCTAGGAGATAAACCATGTACACAGATTTCTTCAAAACCTTTAGCGATCAAACTGAAAAAAATCTAGAACCTTACTTGAAGTTCAACAAGCTAGTGACAAAAAACGTAGAAGTGTTGACTGAGCTTCAACTGAACGCAATTCGTACTTACAGCGAAGTGGGTCTGAACCAAATGAAAGCGGCATCAGAAATCAAAGACGTAACGTCATTGACTGCTTTCAACAGCCAGCAACTAAGCGTTCTTACTAAGCTTTCTCAACAAATGATGGACGACAGCAACAAGCTTCAAGCTATTGCAAAGGAGTTCAAAGAAGACGTTGAGAAAATGACTTCGGAAAATCTAAAGACTGTTACTCCAGCGTAATTTGTCCGATTCTCGCCGCCTTAGGGTCTCTAGACCCTAATTTGGGCGGCGTTGTTTTTTCCGAATATAGGAGTAAGACTATGTTTCAGCACTTCTTTTCGGACTATCTTGTACAGCTTCAACAAACCAATCAACAGTGGTGGCATGATTTCGAAGTGAACAAGGCAGTCGTGAACTCTCCTTTAAATAAGGCCATGCAAGAAGTGAACTTGGAAGACACTGCCAAACTCTTCGAACAAGCTGTAAATCAGCCTGCTGCGATCTTAAAACTGCAAGCAGAATGGTGGGAACAGCAGCTACAAATTTGGCAGAATGTCGCGTTGGCGGGTAACCAAAAACAGATCATTGAAGCAGAAAAAGGGGACAAGCGTTTTTCTAATGAAGCGTGGCAAAATGAGGTGATGTATAGCTTCATTAAGCAATCCTACCTGTTATTCAGCAAGACTTATTTAGATACAATTGAGTCACTCGAAGGTTTGGATGAAAAATCTAAAGAGCGAATACTTTTCTTTTCTCGTCAAGCCATCAATGCACTTTCCCCTTCGAATTTCATCGCGACGAACCCAGAACTCTTGAAACTGACACTTGAGCAAAACGGTCAAAACCTGCTGGCTGGCTTAGAGCAGTTAAAAGAAGACGTTGAGTCCAGCGCGGACATTTTGAAAATTCGTATGACGAACAACAATGCGTTTCGCGTGGGTGATGACGTTGCGACCACTCCGGGCGATGTGGTTTTTCAAAACGAATTGTTTGAGTTGATTCAATATCGACCTCTAACAGAGAAAGTGAATGCGACGCCACTGCTCATCGTTCCGCCTTTCATTAATAAATACTACATCCTTGACTTAACAGCGAAGAACTCAATGGTTCGATGGTTGCTAGAGCAGGGACATAGCGTATTTATGATGTCTTGGCGCAACCCAGGCAAGGCACAAGCGCATGTAGAGTTTGGTGACTATGTGACAGAAGGCGTCGTCAAAGCTGTCGCGGCAATTGAAGATATAACGGGCCAAGAGCAAATCAACGCGGCTGGTTACTGTATCGGTGGTACGGTTCTGGCGAGCACGGTTGCGTACTATGCGGCAAAACGTATGAAGAAGCGTATTAAATCAGCGACTTTCTTCACCACATTGCTCGACTTTTCTCAGCCAGGCGAAGTTGGCGCGTACATCAATGACACCATTGTGAGTGCAATTGAGGCGCAAAACAACGCAAAAGGGTATATGGACGGTCGTTCATTAAGCGTCACATTCAGCTTACTGCGTGAAAACAGCTTGTACTGGAACTACTATGTCGACAACTACTTGAAGGGCAACAGCCCAGTCGATTTTGACTTGTTGTACTGGAACAGTGATAGCACCAACGTGAGTGCCGCCTCTCATAACTTCTTGCTTCGTGAACTCTATTTAGAGAACAAGTTGGTGCAAGACAAAGGCGTCAAAATTGGTGGGGTATGGATTGACCTAAATAAGATCAAAATTCCTAGCTATTTTGTATCAACGAAAGAAGACCATATTGCGTTATGGCAGGGAACTTATCGTGGTGCCCTGAACACTGGTGGCAACAAAACGTTTGTTCTTGGTGAGTCGGGTCATATTGCGGGTATCGTGAACCCTCCAGCGAAAAATAAGTATGGTTATTGGTTGAACGATACTTTGGATGATTCGGCTGACGAGTGGTTGAATAATGCCGAGCACAAAGAGGGGTCGTGGTGGACACATTGGAATGAATGGCTACTTCAATTCAATCCTAAAGAGCAAGTCGAACCATTCCCTATTGGCTCGGAAGACCACCCAGCAATCGATGAAGCTCCAGGGCAATACGTCAAGCAGGTTCTGCCAGTAAAAGAATCTTAAACAACTCCCTATAGCAGTAAATTTTAGCGACCTTTATGGTCGCTTTTTTTGGTCGTTACTGACTACCTTATTATACCGATTGAGTATATGTATCGGTTGAGGACATTTTGGGCCGAAAGTGACGGTGAATAAAAAAGCGCCGAGTAGATACTCAGCGCTTGGTGTCAACAAATAGGCAAGTTGACGGGTAGAAGTGCGTTACGTTACACCTCTTTATCCTTACCAAATGACAGCAGCCAGAGAGAGATTGCTGCTACTGCCACAAAGCCGGAAAGAATAATCACAGGCATGGCGCTATAGCCAAGGATATGCCAAATTACAGATTCTAAAGTACTCATGGTAAGTCTCCTTAGTGCCAGCCTTCAACGCCGCTCATGTCCGGTAGTTTGTGCGCGATGCCTTTGTGACAATCTACGCAGGTTTTCTCTCCAGAAGCTAGCGCAGTAGAGTGCTGCTCCGCTGCTCGTGAGCCTTGTTGAGAGTAATCCATGTAATCAAACTCGTGACAGTTACGACACTCAAGAGAGTCATTCTTTTTCATTCGCGCCCACTCTCGCTCAGCAAGGTGTCCTCGACGCTCTTGGAACTTCTCTGGTGTATCGATAGTACGCAGAACATAGTGAGCGAATAGCTCTTTGGATGCTTGTACTTTACGAACGATCTTATCTGTCCATTCATGAGGAACGTGACAGTCTGAGCAGATGGCACGAACACCAGAACGGTTAGAGTAGTGAATTGTTTCTTGAATTTCAGCAACGATTGGTGCGTGACAGCCAGAACAGAACTCTTCTGTGTTGGTTGCCTCCATACCTGTGTTGAATGCGCCCCAAAATAAAAGACCGCCAGCAAAACCTAAGAACAAAACCACACCAGCGGCAGCTTTACTTGGGTTCTTCAGTCTTTTCCAAAACGCTTTAAGTATTTTCATAAATAACCTCTTCGTACTCGCGTTTCAATTACTGAAGCGAATCAACTGCCTCGAACTTGTTTTCAACTAGTGGCTTAGCATTAGTTTGTGGCACGTGGCATTGCAAACAGAAGTAACGACGAGGAGACATATCCGCCAACACAGCATCTTCTCGGTTTACATAGTGCGTTACGCTAATTTTAGTCGCGCCTGACTCTTTTGCATTTTTCCAGCTGTGGCACGCAAGACACTTGTTAGCATTTAACGATACTTCGTAGTGACGGATGCTGTGTGGGATCAACGGTGGTTGATAAACAAAGCTATCTTCAACAATCTGGTCTTTAGGGAAGTCTTTGAACTCATCTGCTGGGCGTGTGTCTTCCAATTGAGACATTCCACGTAGAGACTCTAGACCACCAATGCCACCTGGATTATCTAACTCAGCTTGCGCAATGCCTGTCACTAAAGCACCTACAGATAAAAGTGCGACAAGTAATTTTTTCATCATTTCATCTCCGCCTTTATGGCTTAAATTCTTTATTAGGCCGCCATAGTGACGGCCGTAGCATTCGGTATCTGAAGGTTAAGCAATCTTAGTGATTTTGACTGGACACTTCTTAAAGTCTGTCTGTTTAGACAGTGGGTCAGTCGCATCTAGGATGAGCTTGTTAATCAAAATACGTGCATCAAAGAACGGTACGAATACCAAACCTTTTGGCGGACGGTTACGACCGCGAGTTTCAACACGAACGCGTACTTCGCCGCGTTTGTTTGCCATGAGTACTTCTTCACCACGACGAACGTTACGCGCTTTTGCGTCTTCAGGGTGCATGTAACACACCGCGTCTGGTACTGCTTTGTATAGCTCAGGTACACGACGAGTCATGGTGCCTGTGTGCCAATGTTCAAGAACACGGCCAGTACATAGCCACATATCAAACTCATCGTTTGGCACTTCTGGTGGCGCTTCATATGGTGCAGAGATAATCTTCGCCTTGCCGTCAGCATTGCCGTAGAAATCCCAACCAGAACCTTCTTTTGCGTATGGGTCAGAACCTTCTTTAAAGCGCCATTGTGTTTCCTTACCATCAACAACTGGCCAACGTAGACCACGCACTTCATGGTAACGGTCGTATGGTGCTAAATCATGCCCGTGACCGCGGCCAAACGTTGCGTATTCCTCAAACAGACCTTTTTGAACATAGAAACCGAAGTGGTGGGCATCGTCATTCAATTCGCGTGCTTCTTCGATAGGGAACTTGTCGACATTACCATTGCGGTATAGTACGTCGTACATGGTTTTACCACGGTACTGAGGCGCTTTCGCTAGTAGCTCTTCAGGCCACACTTCTTCCATTTTGAAGCGTTTCGAGAACTCCATTAGCTGCCATAGGTCAGATTTTGCCTGACCGACCGTGCCCACTTGTTGGTACCAAGCTTGAGTACGACGCTCTGCGTTACCGTAAGCACCTTCTTTCTCAATCCACATTGCAGTTGGAAGAATAAGGTCTGCTGCTTGCGCTGTCGCTGTTGGGTATGGGTCAGACACAACGATGAAGTTTTCAGGGTTGCGGTAACCTGGAAGACGTTCTGTGTTGATGTTTGGACCCGCTTGCATGTTGTTATTACATTGAACCCAGTAACAGTTCAGAACACCATCATTCAACATGCGGTCTTGCAATACGGCGTGGAAGCCAGGTTTTGGTGGAATCGTACCTTCTGGCAGTTTCCAGATGTCTTCCGCAATCTTACGGTGTTTCGGGTTAGCTACTACCATGTCTGCAGGTAGACGGTGAGCGAAAGTACCAACCTCACGAGCGGTACCACACGCAGATGGTTGACCCGTTAGTGAGAATGGGCTGTTACCTGGAGTTGAGATCTTACCGGTTAGTAGGTGGATGTTGTAAACCAAGTTATTCATCCACACGCCACGAGTATGTTGGTTCATACCCATTGTCCAAAGTGACATTACTTTTGTATTTGGATTGGCGTATTGCTTCGCAAGCTCGATAAGCTTCTCTTTTTCAACACCAGAGATTTCAGAGGCTTTCTCAGCGGTGTAAGGTGCAACAGACTTTTTGTACTCTTCGAAAGAGATAGACGTTAGCTTGCCTGAGTTAGGATTCTTCGCTGCTTTTTGTAGCGGATCATCGTCACGTAGGCCGTAACCGATGTCGGTATCTGCTTGAGTGAAGTTAGTGTGCTTGTTTACGAAGTCCCAGTTTACCGCATCGTTTTCGATGATGTAGTTCGCGATGAAGTTAGCAATCGCTAGGTCAGACTGTGGATTAAAAATGTAGCCGTGATCTGCCAACTCAAATGAACGGTGGTAGTAAGTAGAAAGCACGTTCACTTTAACGTGAGGGTGACTTAGGCGACGGTCAGTAATACGAGTCCATAGAACAGGGTGCATCTCTGCCATGTTCGAGCCCCATAGAACGAATGCGTCTGCGTTCTCAAAGTCATCGTAACACCCCATCGGCTCATCGATACCGAATGCGCGCATAAAGCCAACTACAGCAGAAGCCATACAGTGACGAGCGTTTGGATCAATGTTGTTTGAACGGAAGCCAGCTTTCATTAGCTTTGACGCAGCGTAGCCTTCCATTACTGTCCATTGGCCTGAGCCAAACATACCTACGCTTGTTGGACCTTTTTTCTCGAGGGAAGCTTTCCATTTCTCAGCCATGATGTCGAAAGCGTCATCCCAAGAGATAGGTGTAAATTCACCGTCTTTGTGGAATTTGCCATCTTTCATTCTCAGCATCGGCTGAGTCAGACGGTCTTGACCGTACATGATCTTAGAAAGGAAGTAGCCTTTAATACAGTTTAGGCCTTTGTTTACTGGTGCTTCTGGGTCACCCTGTGTTGCTACCACTTTGCCATTTTGAGTACCAACAAGAACAGAACAGCCTGTACCACAGAAACGACAAGGTGCTTTGTCCCATGTGATTTTGGTTTGATCAGAGCTTGCAATCAGGTTGGCTGCAGATGCTGGTAGTGTCACACCTGCGACAGCAGCAGCTGATGCAGCCGCGTTTGCTTTCACAAACGCACGTCTTGTCATTTTCATACTTCACCCTCGATTTGGGAATGTTGTGTTCCAGTGTCTTCTTCATCCGTTTCTTCAAGCCCAGTTTCGATTTGGTGATAAACCAATACCGTGCTCAAGACATTCGGTAAATTGTTAATGGCATCGATAGTGTCTGTGATAAAACCTTGGTTTTCGGTTTCAAGCACGACGATAATCTTGCCTTCTGGACTGTCACCATAGATTTCCGCATTTTCATGTGCTTCGATCTGTTGTTTGATTTCGTCCAGATGTTCTGGCAGTACATGTACTACCAAACTTGAAATATGCACTTCATTTAGTGACATATAGCTCTCTCATTTATTGCCTTTGGCCGACGACATACGGCTTAGGCTGTTATATTGCTCACATTGATGGATGAAGTCGGGCACACTGAAACACAGGCGCCGCAGCCGTTACACTCATCAAGGTCTAAATTGGGTTGTGCTACTTTCCCCAGCTCTAATTTGAACTGAATTGCCATTGGGTCGCACATATCCCCACAGCTTCGGCATTCGACATTTTGTTTTGCTAAGCAGCTATCGTTGATGCTTGCTTTCGCTTGCCAAGGTTGCTCTGTTTTTGGCAAGAAAAGGGGCTCAGGACAGGCGTCTGCACACTGATAACAAAATGTGCATTCATCAATAGAGAAATCGACCGAAGGGAATCCGCCATCACTTTTAGTTATAATCTTTGTTTCGCAGGCCTCAATGCATTTACCGCAGCGAGTGCAATCGTCCGTAAACTGTTCTGGCTTGGTTAACCAAGGCAAACGTACGGCGTTGTCGGGGTGCGCTTTTCTTGCAAAGAGTCTTCTTCTGGAAAGGTCTACCACTTAGTCACCTCGAAACTTGGAACCCAAACTAAGCATAGTCCACAATTTTCATTAATAAACTGTCATTTAAACTAACGAAATTGTAGTTTTTGACATATTTGTATAAATACCTCTTAGGAGGTAAATGGGATGCAATATTGTTTTGGATCAATAAATTCCGTCGCAGGTGATCACATATTGATAAAGTTGAAAGGTAATGGGTTCATTGCACGTACAAATAGGGTTGTTAATGGGCGAGGAACTCAGATTGTTTAAAAATGTGAAAAAGTCAGTGACGCGCACGATTGCGTCCGCGATGCTTCTTATTTTGCTGCTTTCAGTTGCTACGACTGGTTTTGCAATTTTTACGTTAGCGTCAAGCTTGAATGATGCAGAAGCCGTCAATGTTGCTGGCTCGATGCGAATGCAAAGCTACCGTCTGGCGAATGATATTCAGGTTAAATCTGTTGACTATTCTTCACATATTGACGCATTTGAACATTCGATATACTCACCTTCCATGAAAGCACTCCAGCATTGGTCAGTGCCAGAAGACATTACTCATGATTACTACCGTCTTATTATGAGATGGCATGAGCTCAAGTCGGTGTTGAGAGGAGACAACCCGGCGGAGTACCAACTCCTAGTGGCTGGTTTTGTAAAGCAGATCGATGAGTTTGTATTTAAGCTGCAAAGCTTTTCGGAGCAAAAGCTGATTAACTTAGCTTGGATTGGCGGGTTAGGGTTAGGCGGTATCCTTTGTGTCAGTATGTTTGTTGTCCATTTTGTGCGCCTCGAAGTTGTACGGCCTTTGCGTGCTTTAGTTTTTGCTAGCGAGCAAATTAAGAATCGCTCATTTAATATATCGCTTGATGTATCCAGCGATAATGAAATGGGGATCCTGACTCGAACCTTTAATCGGATGGCGACGGACCTTGGTAAGTTATACCGAGGGCTAGAACAAGCGGTTGATGAAAAAACGCGTAAATTACAGCATGCGAATCAGTCTTTAGAAGTATTGTATGACTCGTCGAAAGAGTTAACGGCTTCGCGTATTAATCAGGATAACTTCCAAGCCATATTACAACATATTGCAAGTCTTGAAGGCATTAAAGCGGTCAAACTTGAAATAGAGCAATTGGGAGAACCGAGTTGGATATTGATGGAAGGGGAAGAGTGCTGCCACGACTGTGATGAAGATTGCCACAGTAAGGCTCTAACGTTGGACGGTGAGCACTTAGGCTATTTGTATTGGAAGGCCGGGTTACCTTGTCCGAATGAGGCACTGATTGACAACTTTGTGCAGATTTTATCGCGTGCCGTGTATTACAATCGAGCCCAACGCCAAGCAGAACAAATCCTACTGATGGAAGAGCGAGCCACCATTGCTCGGGAACTGCATGATTCATTAGCTCAAGCACTCTCTTATTTAAAAATTCAGGTCGCTTTATTAAAGAGAAGCGTAAAGAATTTGCCTGATGAAAAAGCGATAGCTCAGGCGAATCAAGTCATTGCCGAGTTGGATACGGGCTTATCTGCTGCTTATACCCAACTACGCGAATTACTGACGACGTTTCGTCTTACGATTAAAGAGGGCAGTTTTGGCCAAGCATTGCAAGATATGGTCGAAACGCTCAACGAACAAACCGTCGCTGACATTACGTTAAAAAATAGACTTTCTTCAACTGAACTGGATGCACACCAGCAGGTTCATTTACTACAGTTGATAAGAGAAGCGGCAATTAATGCCATCAAGCATGCGCAAGCAGATAATATTCACATTCAATGTCTTGATAATGATGGAAAAGTCACAGTAACCGTTACCGATGATGGAATAGGCTTTGAACATCAAGACGAAAAATTAAATCATTACGGTATGAGTATCATGCAAGAGCGAGCCGCTAGGCTGCATGCCGATCTTCACATTGAAGCATCGATCAACAAAGGCTGTACCGTAAAACTAGAATTCCAACATAGTAAGGAAGTAAACAGTGACAGTGTGTAAAGTAATGCTGGTGGATGATCATCCACTCATGCGACGAGGTATTCACCAACTTTTAAGCTTTGAGCCTGAGTTTGAAGTCGTTGCAGAAGCAAGTAATGGCGCAGATGCGGTAGCGAAAGCGCATGAGCTGGAACTGGATCTTGTACTTCTTGATCTCAATATGAAAGGCATGTCAGGCCTCGATACCTTACAAGCGCTACGTGCTGATGGTTGTGAAGCTCGAATTGTTATCTTAACCGTATCGGATAGCCCAGCTGACATAGAAGCAATAGTTCGAAGTGGCGCAGATGGCTATTTATTGAAAGACACTGAGCCCGATGAGTTGGTTGAGTTGCTAAAACAAGCACATCAAGGCGACAAAGCTTACAGCCAAGAAGTTTCTAAGTATTTGAGTGAGCGTTCAGGACAAGAGGACGTTTTTGATACGCTGACGGATCGCGAAACGCAGATCTTAAGAGAGGTGGCAAGAGGTTTCCGCAACAAGCAGATTGCCGATCGTCTTTTTATTTCTGAATCCACGGTTAAAGTGCATATGAAGAGTTTACTTAAAAAGCTTCAAGTTCCTTCTCGTACTGCGGCAACCGTTCTTTATCTTGAGCGCTTTGGCGACATCAAATAATACAGTTGAAGAACAATCCCAAACCACCAATGGAATCAATCGTTTAGCGTAATTTTAATAATAAAAAAACCGCCTTTAAGGCGGTTTTTTTATTTGTCTGGGCGAATAGAGTACAAGTCACTGTTGTGCTTACCGCACTCTAAATAGTACTGATAAGCCACTTTTTTGCTTTCAGCAATGACTCTCATGCAGTGCATTTTCCCCTGTTCAAAATATCGAATCTCATATTCTACACTGGTATCAAGTTGCTCAGCGGCTGCCATACTTCGCCTCCATAAACCATCCAAAAAACATCCGTGCAAATTATATGCCGTTATAGGGAGCGTCGTTCGGTGCATTTTTTAGCCGATAATTGCGCTCTAACTCACTTTTTTGCGGATAGCTGTGATCAAAAAGTTAATTTCAAACTCTATATATTATTAAGGTGGCAATCAATATTTGTCACACTGGTGTAAGTTTGCCGCAATATTAAGTGATACAAGTTGAGTATAGAACTTAATCAATAGAAAAGGGAATACGAATAAGTGACTAAATTACAGGGTGTATCTAATAAGGTGCTTCGCTATGGCCTTCTATTTTGTTTCGTATTTCTTCTTGCCGGATGTACGAAGAAGTTTCTATACAGCAATATCGATTGGTTCGTTATCGATTACATAGAGGATTATGTTTCGCTGCAAGGTGAACAAGAAGTCTTGGTCGAAGAACGCTTATTATTGTTAGCAGAATGGCATAAGAAAGAAGAATTACCGTTATATATCGATCATTTAAAAGAGCTTGAGGGATTAAAAGCGAACGATATCACCCTAAATTATTTGCAGGAAAATCGAGATAGAATGCGAGCGCATTACGATAGAGTGGTAAGCAAAGCAGCACCAGACCTTTTTGCTTTGAGTTTACAGTTAACGAAAGATCAAGAACGGGAATTTCTGAGTAATGTACAAGAGCATTATCAAGAGCGAAACGCAAAATATGCGGATAAAACGGAAGATGAAATACGTGAAATTATTCTAGATAACACAGAAGAATGGATGGAAGAGTGGTTGGGAAGTCTATCAGAAAGTCAGCGCCAATTAGCTCAAACGTTTTCTCAACAAGTCACTCTTAACAGTCCTTTATGGAGAGGTTATCGAGCAACGATATATCAAGAGCTCGAATATCTGTTCGACAACAAGTCCAATGCTGTCACTTATCAGGATATATTTATGCGCCTGTTGTTCGAGCCAGAGAGTTATTACAGTGAGCAGCTTTCTAAAAATATTGATTCTAACTTTGTGCTGGTCGATCAACTGACATTAGATATTTCTCAATCTATGACCGATAAACAATGGCGTCATTTTCGCGGTAAGGTAAAAGAGTGGCGAGTACTAGCTGAGGAATTATTAGATTAGATTCATGCTTCAATTGACGAGGGGATGTGCATTAGCCTTTCTTATGAAAAAATGATTCAAAGCAAATTCTTATTGAGCTAAGAGCGTAACATAGCTTGAGGTTTGATGAGGTAAGGTCAGCTTACTGATGGTTGATAAAGCCTCATCGTATAAAAACAATGAGAATAAATATGAAACATTTAGTTGAAAGATTTCTTCGCTACGTCACGTTCGATACCCAATCAAATCCACATGTTACGCTTTGCCCAAGCTCGCCTGGTCAGCTTGTGTTTGCTGAGTTGCTTAAGAAAGAGATGATCGAACTTGGCTTAAGTGATGTGACATTAGATAAAAATGGCTACTTGATGGCTAGACTGCCAGCTAACGTTGATTATGAGGTGCCGCCTATCGGCTTTATTGCCCATATGGATACCGCGCCTGACGCCTCAGGAAAAAACGTAAAACCGCAATTTATTGAAGATTATCAAGGTGGCGATATTGCGCTAGGCTTGGGGGATGAAGTGTTATCTCCGGTGCAATACCCAGATTTACATCATCTACATGGCCATAACCTTATCACTACCGATGGCACTACATTACTTGGCGCGGATAACAAAGCTGGTATTGCTGAGATTCTCTCTGCGGTCGCGCTGTTACTAGAAAATCCAGACATTCCACACGGCGACATTCGTATCGGCTTCACACCAGATGAAGAGATTGGCCGGGGCGCAGATTTATTTGATGTTGAAAAGTTTGGCGCGAAATGGGCATACACTATTGATGGTGGCCCGCAAGGTGAACTGGAATACGAAAATTTTAATGCGGCAAACGCCGATGTAATTTTTCATGGTGTCAGCGTTCACCCTGGTACTGCAAAAGGTAAAATGGTTAATGCGATGAACTTGGCTGCGAAATTTCAGGTTCAAATGCCTCAAGATCAAACTCCCGAAACAACAGAAGGCTACGAAGGGTTCTTCCATTTAAAATCGGCAGGAATGGGCGTGGCGCGAAGCGAACTTGGTTACATTATCCGAGACTTTGATCGTCAGGGCCTTGAAGAGCGAAAAGCCTTTATGCAGAAACTCGTTGATGACATGAACGCGGGCTTACGCCATGGTTCTGTAGAACTGAAAATAACAGACAGCTATTACAATATGAGAGAAATGGTTGAGCCTTACCCGCATATCATTGAGCTAGCGAAGCAAGCGATGGAAGCGTGTGATGTGGCGCCGATTATAAAACCTATTCGTGGTGGTACAGATGGCGCTCGTTTATCTTTTATGGGGTTGCCGTGCCCGAATATCTTCACTGGTGGTTTTAACTTCCATGGGATTCATGAGTTTATTTCGGTTGAAATGATGGAGAAGTCAGTGCTTGTCATCGTCAAAATTGCTGAACTCACCGCGAAAAAAACACGGTTAACAGACTAGGTCGAGCGATTCTTGTCGATTGAATGGGGGAAAATAGCCCAGAGTCATCTGGGCTATTTTTAAATTCAAAAACGAAACATTAACGTACGTCTTTGTCTTCAATTTCAATGTCTTCTAGTGGTAGCCAGTCGACTTTCACACCCGCTTGATCGAACATGTCTTGGCTGACTTGGATTTTATCTCCCCAGCGAGATAGAAAGTCTTCAGATTGCTCAGGGCAGTGCACGTGTGAGATCCCTGTTTGAATGATCTTTGCCGCGCAGTTAGGACATGGAAAATGCGTCACCCAAATATCACATCCGTCTAAATCACGTTTTGAGAACAAAATTGCGTTCTCTTCCGCGTGTAGTGTTTTAAGGTATTTCAACTCGCGTTCATCGGTATCGACACTGTCAGAAACACCGTGCGGGTAGCCATTAAATCCAACAGATACAATGCGATTCTGTTTAGTGATAACTGCACCGACTTGTGTTGATGGGTCCTTACTCCATGACGCCACTAGTTCTGCCATCTGGTAAAAGCGTTTTGCCCATTTAGAAATCATAGTCATCCTCTCTGTCGAAGGCGTTGAATTAATTGAATGATAACCCATTTATATTAAAAAAATAGTCAAAATCGGGGTCTTGAGTATGAAGGCGTCATTTTTTGTCTTTTTAACCATAAAACGTTCTTATCTTGAGCACCGAATCTCACTTTCCGTCTTTATACGATATCTCACTTAGTGTTTCCTGGCGCCTCTAAATGCACGATGCCTGAGAGTGTATATCAAATAGTTATGATTGAGCTGCTTGTATATTGTTCGTTAAATATCACTGTTAACTAAATTACTTTATTTTCTTTTTGTTTCTCATGTTTACATTTAGAAACATTTTGGGGGCTTTTGAGTGAAGTTTTCAGTTGCAGCAAGGAGTAAGGTTGATGGGAATTCAACAATATCCTGTTCTATAAAGACGGTAAATACATGCAAAAGAAACCACTTGTCGCACTAATGGCGGCTACAGCAATCCTCGCTGGATGCGGGGATGCTAATAATGCCCAAAGGGAAGGCCAAGCGCCTCTCGTAGTGACTCAGGATGTCACGGTTATCGACTACCAACCGAGCAAGTCTTATATCGGTCGCATTGAAGCAGTAGAAGATACCAATATTACCGCGCAGATTTCTGGCTATTTAAAAGCTCGTCACTTTGAAGAGGGGCAAATGGTAGAAAAAGGGCAGCTTCTTTATTCTATCGAGCCATCTTCTTTTGAAGCACAAGTCGCGAGCGCTAAAGCGGCACTTGCACAAGCAAAAGCCGCGCTAAAAAAAGCGGAACTAGACCACACCCGAGGTAAAAACTTGTTGCCTCGCGGTAGTATCTCTCAATCTGAGTTTGACGCCTTAACTGCGGCACTTCTTGGTGCGAAAGCAGAGCTAGAAGCAGCAAATGCTCAGCTTAAGCTTGCTGAAGTTAACCTTTCTTATACTCAAATCCGAGCTCCGTTCAGCGGTCGCATTAGCGATACCAAAGTGAGTACCGGTGATCTTGTTTCCCCTTCATCTGGCGTGCTGACGACATTGGTGAGCTTAGACCCAGTGCATACTTCATTTAGTGTGAGTGAGCGCGAGCGTTTAGCCATGGGGATGGATCAAGTCAAAGGCGACGGCTCAGCAGAATCAAACAGAGTTGAAGTTCAGCTTGAGCTGGAAAATGGTCAGTTCTTTGAGCATCTCGGTAAGCTCGATTTCTTAGGTAATCGTATCGATACCAAAACTGGTACGATTGCAATGCGTGCGCTAGTGCCAAACCCAGAGCAGAAGTTACTTCCGGGTCAGCACATCAAAGTGAACTTGAGAGATAAGAACACGAAAGACGTTATTGTTATCCCACGACGTGCCGTACAGACTGACTTAGAAGGTGACTTTGTGATGGTGATGGCTGAGGGAAGTGTGGCAGAGCGTCGTAACGTCGAGCTTGGACCTCAGGTTGAACAAGGCATTATCATTCGAGAAGGCCTCGATCAGGAAGATACGGTTATTACACAGGGCCTACAGCGTGTGCGTAATGGTGTAGAAGTGCGCATTCAAACACCTGCTGAAGATAAGCAGTAGGGGGGCACTATGTTAAGTCGTTTCTTTATTCAGAGACCTAAATTCGCGCTGGTTATTTCGATCATATTAACACTAGCAGGCGCGATCTCACTGGCGATTTTGCCAGTGGCGGAGTACCCACAGATAAGTCCGCCATCAGTCAGCGTTTCGGCATACTACACCGGTGCGAGTGCGGAAGTTGTCGAGCAGGCCATTGCGGACCCCATAGAGACGTCGGTCAATGGCGTTGAGGACATGATCTACATGTCTTCAAAGAGCGCGAACGATGGCTCATACAGCCTAAATGTCACGTTCGATGTCGGGACCGATCCAGACATGGCGCAAGTAAACGTGCAAAACCGTGTGTCACAGATCGAGTCAAAACTGCCTCAAGAAGTGCGCATGGTTGGTGTGACGGTGAAAAAACGCTCACCTGACTTGCTGATGGTGCTTAACTTCTATTCGCCTGATGGCAAATACGACGATCAGTTCTTGATTAACTACATTAACTTGAATGTAAAAGATCAGCTCGCTCGTGCGAAAGGCATTAGTGAAGTTAACGTGATTGGTGGTGGCGAATACGCAATGCGTGTTTGGTTAGATCCGGAAAAAATGGCCAACCTTAAGCTAACCACGTCAGACGTATACGCCGCTTTGGCTGAACAAAACGTTCAAGTTGCGGCAGGGCGTGTTGGTGCAGCACCATACAACAATCCGCAAGAAGTTCAGTTTAACCTTGTGACCAAAGGTCGCTTGGAAAGCGTGAGCGAGTTTGAGAACGTTGTCCTTCGAGCTAATCCAAATGGTTCCACGGTTTATCTGAAAGATGTCGCTCGTGTCGAACTAGGTAAAAAGTTCTACGATGGTAACGGTAAATTCCGTGGTCAGGACGCGTCAATTGTTGCATTGTCTCTTCAATCGGATGCGAACGCGTTAGAAAGTGGTCAGGCCGTCATGGAGCTGCTTGAGGACTTGAGTAAAAACTTCCCTGAGGGCATGGCGTATGAGACCAGCTACGATACAACCGTGTTTGTATCTGAATCGATCAAAGGGGTAGTCAAAACACTGATTGAAGCGATTCTATTGGTGATTGCTGTAACTTACTTGTTTTTGGGTAGCGCGCGCGCAACGTTGATTCCTGTTGTTGCGATCCCCGTTTCTCTGATTGGTACGTTTGCCATCATGCAGGCGACGGGCTTCACCATCAATACGGTCACTTTGTTTGGCTTGATCCTCGCGATTGGTATCGTGGTGGACGATGCGATTCTGGTTATCGAAAACGTCGATACCACCATGGCGAAAGACCCAACCATTTCACCGCGTAAAGCGACATTGCTAGCGATGAAAGAAGTAACGGGCCCAATCATCACGTCGACCTTGGTTCTACTTGCGGTATTCATACCAGTCGCGATGCTGCCGGGTATCACTGGAATCATGTATCGCCAGTTCGCTTTGACCATCTGTATTTCGGTTGTGATCTCATCCATTAACGCATTGACGCTGTCTCCAGCACTTTGTTCTTTGGTATTGAAGCAGGGTGGGGGCAACACGGCTAACTGGTTCCAGGCTTTCAACCGAGGCTTAGAGCGTATCACAACGCGTTATGGTCAGGTCGCTGGTTTCTTGGTGAAGAAATCTTTGCTACTCGTGACGTTCTTTATAGTCGCTATCGCGGCGGTCACTTTCTTTGCGAAAACCACCTCAACAGCGTTTGTTCCTCAAGAAGATAAAGGCATTTTGCTGGTTAACGTTCAGCTGCCAGATTCAGCTTCTTTATCTCGTACTGAAGAAGTCACCAATGATTTAATGAACATGATTGGTGAAGAACCTGGTGTGGATGGCGTGACGGTTGCAAACGGTTACTCGTTTATGACAGGCGCAGCAGCATCAAACGGTGCATCTGTGTTTATCAAACTGCATGACTGGGATACTCGTAACTCGTTGCAAGGGGAACACTCTGCCAATGCCATCGCGGCGCGTATTAATGGCCGAGCGGCGACAGAGTTGCCTCAAGCGGTTGTGTTTGCGATGGGACCTCCGGCGGTTCCTGGTATGGGCGCTGCGTCTGGTTTTGAGTTTGTGCTTGAAGATACGCTAGGGCGAAGCCGTACCGATTTGTCGATGGTCATGGGAGAAATGATCCAAGCGGCTAACCAAGCCCCTGAAATTGCCTACACGTTTAGCACGTTCCGCGCGAATGTCCCTCACTACTACGTTGATATCGACCGTGAGAAAGCACAGCAGTTGGGTATTTCGCTATCGTCTATTTTCCAAACCTTGCAAGGCAACTTAGGTTCGCTTTATGTGAATGACTTCACCATATTTGGTAAGAACTTCCGCGTAACCATGCAAGCTGATAGCCAGCACCGTAGCAGCATGGAAGATCTAGAGCGTTTCCATGTTCGTTCTTCGAACGGTGATATGGTTCCGCTAAGTACGCTAGTGAGCTACGAGCAAGTGTTTGAGCCTGATGTGGCATGGCGTTACAACATGTACCGCAGTGCTATCATTCAAGGCCAACCAGCTCCGGGCTACTCTAGTGGTGATGCGATTGCCGCAATGGAACGCGTTGCTGCAGAGGTCCTTCCGCAGGGCTACACGTACGAATGGACAGGTATGGCCTACCAGGAAGTACTTGCGGGTAACCAAGCCATTTATGCGTTTGCACTGGCTTTGATCTTCATTTACTTGTTCATGGTGGCACAATATGAGAGCTGGAGTATTCCATTAGCCATCATTTTGGTGGTGCCAGTAGCAACGTTAGGCTCCTTCTTGGCGTTGAATCTGACTGGGACACCGCTTAACTTGTATGCGCAAATTGGCCTTGTCTTGCTCATAGCCTTGGCGGCGAAAAACGCAATTTTGATTGTGGAGTTCGCCAAGCAAGAACGTGAAGAAAAAGATGCTGATATCGATAGTGCAGCGGTTAAAGGAGGCACGTTACGTTTCCGCGCTGTGAATATGACATCTTGGTCGTTTATCCTGGGTATCTTCCCGCTGATCTTCGCCGCAGGTGCAGGGCACGTGAGCCAAAACTCGCTCGGCGTGTCGCTGATTGGTGGTCTATTGTGTGTGCTTCTAGCAGGTACATTCTTGATCCCAGGCTTCTACGCTCTGGTGCAAAGACAGCGAGAGAAAGTTCATGGCGGCAACACCAAGCTGGTTCCTCTTGATGATGAGTAATCACACCCGCTGTGCACAGTAGAGCACGAAGTTAAAGTCGAAAAAAAGCCCGAAGCAATGATTGCCTCGGGCTTTTTATTTGTAGGGAAGGTTATTTTAGCGCGGTTTTAAATTGTGCAACGGCTTCGTCCATATCATGAGCTTGAGCAGAAACAGAGTTCACTTCGTGCAAGCATTCCTGAGCGGATTGCATGTTGTTTTCAGATATCGCGTTAAGCTCGGTGATTGAGCCACTAACTTGGTTCATCACGATACCTTGCTCTTCAATCGCTGAAGCAATGCGCTCCGAATTGCCTTGAATTGCATGCATGTCAGTGATGATCTGCTGTAGGCTAGAATCCAGTTTTTCAGAGGCATTAAGCGTTTGTTGTCCTTGATCGTTACATTGATCAATATCCGCCACGACCGTCGACATTTGAGCTTGAATATCAACAACAACTCGCGTGATTTCCTCGGTAGATTGATGAGTTCGGCTAGCTAGGGCACGTACTTCATCGGCAACAACGGCGAAGCCACGACCTTGTTCTCCCGCTCGCGCGGCTTCAATTGCTGCATTGAGAGCCAGTAAGTTAGTTTGTTCCGCAATTTCTTGGATGATGTTCACCGCACCACCAATTTTATCTACATGTTGGTTCAACGAGCCAATCGACTGCTGACTGTTCGATAAAATACTGGTCAATTGACCAATGTTGGTTACAGTAGTTTCAACAACACTGCGGCCTTGTTCGGCATTACTCGCGGCTTGATGCACACCCTCTACCGCAACCGACGTGCTTTCCGATATTTCACCTATCGTTGCCACCATTTGCTGAACCGCAGTAGCCATCGATGCAGTGTGGTCCGTTTGAGTATGGAACTGCTCCATAACCCCTTCTAGCTCACGATGCATATTATCGGTACTGGCTGTTAACTGCGCCGATTTTTCTTGGGTGCCACTAATTAACTGCTCAAGCTTATCCAACAGATCATTGAGGTGGTGGCTGATATCAAATAGCTCATCTTTGCCTTTCAAGTCAGAGCGCAGTCCCATGTTGTTTGTTTCGCTAATGCTTCGAATGGTGCCAAGCAAGCTGTTTACTCGTGTATTGATTGAGCGAGAGATCTGCCAAATCAATGCGAAAATAACACCTAAGATCAGGGCTGTAATGACTTGCTTGATGGTCGACATTTGCTCATCACGCTTTGCAGCAGCAGAGCTAAGGGCTGTCGAAAAGGTTTCAAATTGCTCTTCTACGGCATGAGATAATGCGCGAGTTTCACCAAGTAGGCCTTGGTCGTAAGCGACTCCTACAACTTGTTTTTGTGCCGCTACTAGCTTACCTGTTTTGATGAGCTCCGGAGCATATAGCCCAACAAGCAAATCACTATTGAATTGACCTGATTTGATTGCAGAGTCAAAACGAACCAACGCCAGCAATTGCTGGTGGTCGGAGCGTTGCTTGGCTTCTAACAGTGCTTGCTCGTAACCAGAAAGAAGGCCACTCTTTGCATCAAGTCCGTAGCGTTGGTAAGCACTGACCAGATTCTGAAAGCCCTTTTGGTATGCAAGAAGGTCTTGTTTGAATCGTTGACTGGAAGGTAATTCATTGCTCGTGAGTATGCTCGCAAGCTCTTTTTCGGTATTTAGAAACTTATCAACATTCGCATCAAATTTGTTTAAGTATTTGTCATTACTACGCAGTAAGAAATCTTTCTCGTTTCTGCGTAAGTTGAGTAAACGTATTTCTAGATCGCCAACGAGTTTGATGGCGTGGTTAAGTTCATTGCTCTTATTGGCGAAATGGGATGACGTACCCAAAAGGGCCACGATGCCTAAAATGGCGATAACTCCGAGGAAGTAGAGTTTTTGCCTAATAGTCATATTGTTGTTTCCTGAATAAGTAACTAAAAAGAGAAATCCAATGAGATTTCCCAAGGGCTAGCAAACGTTGTTCAACTAACATGTCGAGAAAACGACATGCATTAATACAGCACTTTCTTACGTTGCTGCTTTTTCGCTCCATGCTTGTTCTTGGTATCAAGTCTTCGGCGTTGAGAAGCGCGGGTTGGTTTCGTTTTAATACGCTTCTTCTCCTGTAAGGCGGCAGCTTTAATTAAAGCTTGAAGCCGATTCAGGGCGTCTTCCTTATTTTGTTCTTGCGTGCGAAATTGTTGCGCTTTGATGATGATCACGCCATCTTTAGTTATACGACTGTCAGAAAGAGCAAGTAATCGTTCTTTGTAGAAGTCAGGTAAGCTGGAATGTCGGATATCAAAGCGTAAATGTATAGCGGACGCTACCTTGTTAACGTTCTGGCCACCATTTCCTTGAGCTCTAATTGGGGATAATTGAATTTCCCACTCTTGAATTGTGACGGAGTTCGAAATTTTGAGCATGATAAGTAAATGCCGGTAAGGACGATTGAAAGAGCTGATAAATTAACATCACAGATGTACAAATAGAAGAAAAGACATGAGCACGATTGATTTTAGGCCCTATGAGGGATTCATATTTGATATGGATGGTACTTTAATAGATACCATGCCAGCCCATTTGGCTGCTTGGCAAGCAACCGCAGATCGCTTTGATTTTCCGTTTTGTCAGGAGTGGTTTCACAGTTTAGGGGGCATGCCGAGCTTTAAAATTGTTGAGGAGCTAAACCGTGTGCATGAGCTTTCATTAGATCCTAAAACCGTCGCTACATTTAAAATGGAAACGTTCGCTGCTATGGAGCTGCACGGGGACGTTATTCCGTGCACTAATATCGTGTTAGAAGAATATTTAGGCCACAAGAAAATAGCGGTCGGGACTGGCAGTCAACGAGAAAGTGCCATGCGCTTATTGAGCCACTCCGGTTTATTGGACAAGTTGGATGTTGTGGTAACTGCAAGTGATGTAGAGAACCATAAGCCTTTTCCGGATACCTTTTTGGTGGCGGCCGAGCATCTTGGGTTGGAAGCGTCACAATGTCTTGTATTCGAGGATACCGAGCTAGGTAAACGAGCGGCGCATGCAGCGGGTATGGATTGCGTTATGGTGCAAGATAACGAGTTAATCTTTTTTCCAAAACCATAGTAAAAAGAGCGATAAAGCGAGATCAAAATGGGGTGCAAACGCACCCCATTAACTTTTACAACATCATAGATAAAGTATCATAAATGTTTATTCAGGTTGAACTAGCTCTTGGTATTCAAACGAAGGAACCACAACCTCTACGCGACGGTTTTTCTCACGACCTTCACGAGTGCTGTTGTCAGCAACTGGGTTTTCTTCACCCATGCCTTTCACAGTTAAACGATCTGAGTCAATGCCTGCAGCAGTTAGGTAATCCGCAACAGATTGAGCACGACGCTCAGACAGTTTTTGGTTGTAAGTCGCAGGACCAGAGCTATCCGTGTAGCCAGTGATCTCTACTTGAGCTTGAGGGTATTCGTTCAAGAATGATACGAAGTTGTCTAGACGCTCCGAAACAGACTCTGTTAGCTTAGCACTGTCGAATTCAAACGTACCTGTACCGTACTCTTCTTTGTGCACTTTGCTCATCATCACTGGTTCTGGATCTGGCTCAACCACTTCTTCTGTTACAACTGCCGCAACCACTGGCGCAGCAGCAAATTTGTAGTTAAAGCCGATACCGAAGAAGTTAGCGTCCATGTCGTCCCATACGTCATCAGACAGGTCTTGATAGCGTTGATATTCTGCGCGTACGCTCCAGTTTCTGTCGATAGTGTATTCAGCACCTAGCGAGCCAGTTGGAACGAAATCTTTTTCGTCATCAGACATCATGTAAGCACCACCGATCTTAGCGAATAAATTCCAAGATTCGTTCAAGTGCCAGTTGAATTTAGGTGCGAGAGTTAAAGCCGTTAAATTGCCGTCGATCGTATTAACTGTATTAGCCCCTGACTTAAAGTTAGCTTTGTAATCGCCTAAGAAGTCGACACCATACTCTAGCCCGATGATATCGGTGAAGTCATAACCGATATGTAGTCCAGCACCAAAAGCTTCATCATCACAAGGGCTATTTAGATAGCAAGCATCGTCAAGTGTAGTCATGCCTACTTTGCCCCCGATATACATTTCAGCTTGAGCAGAGTTTAAAAGCGCGCTACTACCAGCTACCACTGCTGCTACTGCAATTGCTACTTTGTTCATAATGTTTCCTTGTATTGATTGCATATTAACTTCTACTTCGTTTTATCAAAAAATTAGAAAAAACCAGCGTTTATAAGAAATTAGTTTAATATTCTAATCATTTCATATCAAGCAACAATATCTTTGAACTTGATCAACATTTACTAACCAATAACACCTCACAAACTTCTGATATTTCTTACATTGTAGTAAAGATTTTTAGGGTCATAAGAAAATTGATGATTATTTTGAACTTTTTTTCGTAAACTTTATTTTACATTGTGCGCGGTGGTTAACAGGTGGTTTTTATTTGCATTTATTTGCAAAAACTGATTGCAAGTCTACGCCTAAGCCGATAAGTTACTTAAACGCTAGACAGAAAATGACCAGAGCCCTTGATGCTGCTCGCTTTGTGAACAATGTTGCAATGAGTTCAGTTGGCAAAAAATTGGGTCGGAAATAAAAACCAGGAAGTAGAAGTAATGTTTCAAACTGATGATGTAAGAATAAATAGAGTAAAAGAGTTATTGCCACCTGTAGCAGTATTAGAGAAGTTCCCAGCGACTGAAACCGCTTCTTCGACCACTTTCGATTGCCGTAATGCCATTCACAATATTCTTGAAGGAAAAGATGACCGATTACTTGTAATTGTTGGCCCGTGTTCCATTCACGATCCTGCTGCTGCGGTTGAATATGGTAAAAAGCTAAAAGTATTACGTGATGAACTTGGTGAACAACTAGAAGTTGTGATGCGAGTTTATTTTGAGAAACCGCGTACAACGGTAGGATGGAAAGGTCTGATCAACGACCCTTACCTGAATGATACCTACAAGCTGAATGATGGTCTGCGTATTGGACGTAAGCTTCTTCTTGATCTTACCGATATGGGCTTGCCAACCGCGAGTGAGTTCCTAGATATGATTACGCCTCAGTACGTGGCGGATCTGATCAGTTGGGGTGCTATCGGTGCTCGTACGACAGAATCTCAGGTTCACCGTGAGCTTGCCTCTGGTCTTTCTTGTCCTGTTGGGTTTAAAAATGGTACAGACGGGAACATTAAGATCGCGAGCGATGCGATTCGTTCTGCAAGTGCTTCTCACCACTTCTTATCAGTAACAAAATACGGTCATTCTGCGATCGTAGAAACCGCTGGCAATCCTGATTGCCATATCATTCTCCGTGGTGGTAAAGAGCCAAACTACAGTGCAGCGCATGTTGCTCAAATTAAAAACGAGTTAGACGGCGCAGGGCTACCGAAAAAAGTGATGATTGATTTTAGCCACGCTAACAGCTCGAAGCAGTTCAAACGTCAAATGTTGGTATCTGATGACGTATCAGAGCAAATCGCTGGTGGCGAAGAAGCAATTTTTGGTGTGATGATTGAGTCTCATTTAGTTGAAGGTCGCCAAGACCTAGTAGATGGCAAAGCGGCCACTTATGGTCAGTCGATTACCGATGCATGTATCGGTTGGGAAGATACGGAAACCGTACTTCGTCAGCTTTCAGATGCAGTAAAAGCGCGCCGTAACAAATAAGCTCAACAGAAAGAACTTTTTTAAAGAGCCAGAGGCATTGTGCCTCTGGCTCTTTTTTATTGAGAATTACTCGCATCTCTTTCTATTGTTTCTGCTTTCCTATATGTTATCTGTATGCGCTGTAACCAAAAGGAATTTGGAATTGAATCGTAATGTATGGCTATTATCCCTTTGCCAAGCCCTATTAATGACGGGGAATATTTTACTCATATCTGTTATTGCCCTTATTGGCAAAACACTTGCGCCGTCATCAAGTTTTATTACGTTGCCCGTTGCGCTGCAATTTTTAGGACTGATGGCTGCGACGATCCCAGCATCACTGATTATGGGCAAGTTAGGACGTCGCCTTGGGTTTAGTCTCGGTAATGTTATTGGCATTTTGGGTGCCAGCCTAGCGACGTATGCGTTAAGTCAACAGAACTTCTATCTATTCTGTGTTTCTACCTTTTTGCTCGGTGTTGGTATTGGCTTCGGTACGCTATACAGATTTGCTGCTATTGAAGTGTGTGAAGAGTCGGCAAGACACAGGGCGATTTCGATATCTATGGCGGGAGGGGTACTAGCGGCGATACTTGGCCCTAATTTGGCGGTGTATTCGCAGCAATGGTCAAATGATGGTTTGTACATTAGTGCTTTTGCCGTGCTTATTGGACTTTATATAACTGCGTTGATCGTGCTGCAAACGATTCGTTTTCCACCAGCACACACGCAAGTTCTACATACTAAAGCGGATAAAGTGGGGGACATTATCCGTCGACCTAATTTCATGCTAGCGGTTATCGCCGCAATGGTTGCGTATGCGGTAATGAACATTTTAATGACAGCAACGCCTCTGGCGATGATTGGTTGTGGCTTTGATTTTGACAAAGCGGCAGGAGTGATCGAATGGCATGTGCTGGGCATGTTTGCACCGGCGTTTGTCACGGGACGCTTGATAGAGCGGTTTGGCGCGAAGAATATGATTTTAGCCGGTGGATTGCTATTTGTTGCTTGCATTGGAATTAACATACACGGAGTGTCCATTTGGCACTTTAGTTTTGCTTTAGTTCTGTTAGGCGTTGGTTGGAACTTTATGTTTATCGCGGCAACTGGGTTATTTAGTCAAAGCTATGAAGCGAAAAACAGGAGTAAGGCTCAAGCATTTAATGAATTCTTCGTGTTCAGTTGTGTCACTATCACTGCATTACTGTCTGGCTGGCTTGAATCCACCGTAGGTTGGCAAAACCTTAATTTGTACGTTCTTCCTTTTGTGCTACTCGTCATCGTGATGTTTGCTTTGAAAACGAACAAAGAAACGGAATCCCAAACTGCTTGATTAGATCTTCTATACATGGCCCGGCATAACGTGTCGGGTTTTGCTTATTAGCTCAACTCCACAACTTCTTCTTTATATTTTTATTGATAATGTGAATTCCCACACTAAAAATGTCGATTTGATAAGACTTTTTATCTAACTTTTTGTAATAAAAATAAAAATCCTGTATATATCTTGCCGAAAATCAATAAAAACTACAGAAGTTTCGTCTATGTCAGCCAATATTTCTCATAAAGCTCAAGAAACTCTCGTGAGGGAGTCTGAGGAACTCGTCTCAACAACGAACCTACAAGGTGTTATTACGTATTGTAACGAAGCCTTTTGCCGTGTTGCTGAGTACACTCACGAAGAACTCGTCGGTCAGAACCACAATATCGTTCGCCACAATGACATGCCTAAAGCCGCTTTTGGCGATATGTGGACACGTCTTAAGCAAGGCAAAGCCTGGCGCGGCATGGTTAAGAATGCCACTAAGTCGGGCGGTTACTATTGGGTTGATGCCTATGTCACCCCTATTTATGAAAATAACCACGTTGTTGGTTATCAATCTGTGCGCGTGAAGCCAAAGCGAGAGTGGGTTGATATAGCCACGAAAGCCTACAAGAGTATGCGCGCCGCCGAGAAGTCAGGTCGTACTTGGTCGTTGAAACTCAATGAAACCATTCGCTATGCGATTCTACTTGGCGCATTGACCGCACCTGCAGCCGCATATGCATTGTCTATTGAAGGTCCATTGGCTTGGCTTGCAAGTGCACTACCTGCGAGTGTTCTAGCGTTGTTATTCCGCCAAGAATTAATTGATACGCCTCAACAACTGAAAAAGTTACAAAAGCAATACGACAGCGTGAGTCGCTTGATCTATTCCGGTAATACGGCATTTTCGATTGCCGATTTCCATATCAAAATGCTGTCCGCAAGAATTCGAACCGTGTTGGGAAGAATGACAGACTCCGCACTGCCGTTGCAGCATTGCGCCGAAGAACTCAGTCAAACCACAGCAGAAGTTTCGGCTGCATTAAATCAGCAAAACACCGATATTCATCGCGTACGTGATGCGACTCAAGAGGTGGAGTCTTCGGCGAATTCAGTCTCTTCTAGCACCAATGATGCCCATATGCTAATTGATGACACATTGAAGTCATGCTTGATGGCGAAGGAAACCATCGATCAAACGCACACCAATCTAACGCAGTTGAGCCTTCAAGCTGAAAAAGCGACGGAAACGACGTATCAACTGAGTGATCAGGCGCAGAAAGTGAATCATTTGATGGAAGAGATTGGTGGGATCGCAGAACAAACCAATTTACTGGCACTTAACGCGGCAATTGAAGCGGCGAGGGCGGGTGAGCAAGGTCGTGGTTTTGCTGTTGTTGCCGATGAGGTGCGCGCGCTCTCTGGTCGCACATCTAATGCAACTGAACAAATCCAAGCGTCTATCTCTGCTATGTTGGCGACGATACAAAGTTGGCAAAAAGACATTCTGGCAAACAAAGAGCAAACGGATACATGTTCTCAGGTTGCAGAGCAAAGCGCGCTTCGTTTGTCTGAGGTTGAACAGATGATGCAAAGCATGAGTGGGTTGATGGTCGATGTGGCGGAAGCGGCGAATAATCAGCTGAAGCTCTCCAGCGATGTAAATCAGCATATTCACTCTATTGCTTCTACGGCAGAGCAAAACTTGGCAGCAACGCACTCCGTAGAGCAAAACAGCCGTCAGTTGAAAGAGCAAGTACAAGATTTCTATCAGCTCGCGCTTCGATTTGAAGACAAATAGCCGTAACGAAAGTCGTTGTGTTCACTTTCTGGCTGTGTTTATACAAATAGGGGCCAGATAAAAGAAAGCCCCGCCATTGCTGGCGGGGCTTTTCAGTTTTCACATTCGCAATAGAGAAAACTGATTATCTTTTTACTGCAATTACGCTAGTAGTTCTTTTGCTGTATTTACTACGTTTTCCGTAGTGAAACCGAACATTTTGAACAGTTCACCAGCAGGTGCAGATTCACCGAATGAAGTCATACCGATGATGCGACCGTCGAAGCCTACGTACTTGTACCAGAAGTCAGCGATACCTGCTTCGATAGCGATACGAGCTGTTACGTCTGATGGTAGAACGGCTTCACGGTAAGCGGCGTCTTGCTTGTCAAATGCATCTGTTGATGGCATTGAAACAACGCGTACTTTCTTACCTTCAGCAGTTAGCTGTGCTGCTGCTTCTACTGCTAGTTCAACTTCAGAACCTGTTGCGATAAGGATTAGCTCTGGCTTGCCTTCGCAATCTTTCAGGATGTAACCACCTTTCGCGATGTTTGCTAATTGCTCCGTATCACGCTCTTGTTGCGCTAGGTTCTGACGAGAGAAGATAAGCGCAGTTGGTGCATCTTTACGTTCAATCGCTAGTTTCCAAGCCACTGCTGATTCAACTTGGTCACATGGACGCCATGTGCTCATGTTTGGCGTTAGACGTAGCGATGCCATTTGCTCAACCGGTTGGTGAGTTGGGCCATCTTCGCCAAGACCGATAGAATCGTGCGTGTACACTTGGATGTTCTGAATCTTCATCAGAGCCGCCATACGCATTGCGTTACGTGCGTACTCCATGAACATTAGGAAGGTTGCACCGTAAGGAACGAAACCACCGTGTAGCGCAATACCGTTCATGATCGCCGTCATACCGAATTCACGTACACCGTAGTGGATGTAGTTACCAGAGAAGTCACTTGCTTCTAGAGACTTAGAACCAGACCACATGGTTAGGTTAGAAGGCGCTAGGTCAGCAGAGCCGCCCATGAACTCAGGTAGTAGAGTACCAAATGCTTCTAGAGCGTTTTGAGATGCTTTACGTGATGCAATGTTTGCTGGGTTTGCTTGAAGATCGGCAATGATTTGGCTTGCTTTCTCTTCCCACTGTGCAGGAAGCTCACCGTTTACGCGGCGTTTAAATTCAGCTGCCAGCTCAGGGTACGCTGCTTCATAAGCTGCAAATTTCTCGTTCCACGCTGCTTCCTTAGCTGCGCCTGTTTCTTTCGCTGACCATTCTGCGTAGACTTCTTGCGGAATTTCAAAAGGACCGTGCTCCCAACCTAGTTCTTTGCGTGTTGCTGCGATTTCTTCTGCACCTAGTGGCGCACCGTGACAATCGTGTGAACCAGATTTGTTTGGTGAACCAAAACCGATGATTGTCTTAGTACAGATAAGTGTAGGACGTGGATCCGCTTTCGCCGCTTCGATTGCTGCGTTGATCGCTTCAGAATCGTGACCATCTACTGCCGGGATTACGTGCCAGCCGTACGCTTCAAAACGCTTAGGCGTGTCGTCAGAGAACCAACCTTCAACGTGACCGTCGATAGAAATGCCGTTGTCATCCCAGAATGCGATCAGTTTGCCTAGGCCTAGCGTACCTGCTAGAGAACATGCCTCGTGCGAGATACCTTCCATTAGACAGCCGTCGCCCATGAACACGTAAGTGAAGTGGTCAACGATGTCGTGGCCTTCTTTGTTGAACTGTGCTGCTAGCGCTTTCTCAGCTAGAGCCATACCAACCGCATTAGTGATGCCTTGACCTAGAGGACCCGTTGTGGTCTCGATACCTGGCGCGTAGCCGTACTCTGGGTGACCAGGAGTCTTAGAGTGAAGCTGACGGAAGTTTTTCAGATCATCGATAGATAGCTCGTAACCGCTCAAGTGCAGTAGAGAGTAAATTAGCATTGAGCCGTGGCCGTTAGACAGTACGAAACGGTCGCGGTCTGCCCACTCAGGGTTTGATGGGTTGTGGTTTAGGTGAGAGCGCCAAAGAACTTCAGCGATATCAGCCATGCCCATAGGTGCACCTGGGTGACCAGAGTTAGCTTGTTGAACACCATCCATGCTTAGCGCACGAATTGCATTTGCTAGATATTTACGATCCATAGTGATTACTTCTCGATAAGGGTTTGAATAGAGGGAACTCGTCGAAACAAGTTCAAATAGAAAATCTTGAATAAGCGCTGATGGTAAAAGCGAGTAGACGGGCTACTCGCTTTTGGTAAGCAATTAAAGCTTAGCTTCGATCATCGCTTCTAGTTTACCTTGGTCAACGGCGAAGTTGCGGATGCCTTCAGCCAGTTTCTCAACCGCCATTGGGTCTTGGTTGTGTTCCCATAGGAACTCAGAATGAGTCATTGGTGCAGGACGCTCAGCTGCGCCTTTAGAATCAACTAGCTTCTCAACCACTTCACCTTCTGCAGCTTCTAGCTCAGCAAGTAGAGCAGGAGCGATAGTTAGACGGTCACAGCCAGCTAGTTCTAGGATCTCACCGATGTTACGGAAGCTTGCGCCCATTACGACAGTTTTGTAGCCGTACTCTTTGTAGTAGTTGTAGATCTTAGTTACAGACAGTACGCCTGGATCTTCTGAAGCTTCGAAGTCACGGCCTTCTTTCGCTTTGTACCAGTCCATAATACGGCCAACGAATGGAGAGATTAGGAATACGCCAGCTTCTGCACAAGCACGCGCTTGAGCGAATGAGAATAGAAGCGTTAGGTTACAGTTGATGCCTTCTTTCTCTAGGATTTCTGCTGCGCGGATACCTTCCCAAGTAGACGCTAGTTTGATAAGGATGCGGTCGTTAGTGATGCCTGCATCGTTGTACATTTTTACTAGTTGACGTGCTTTCGCTACGCTTCCTTCCATATCGTAAGATAGGCGTGCGTCAACTTCTGTAGAGATACGACCTGGGATAGTTTTTAGGATTTCTTTACCGATGTTTACTGCAAGCATGTCACAAGTGTCTTGAACTTGTTGAGCTTTATCGTTGCTCTGTGCTTTAGCATATTCGATTGAAGCATCGATTAGAGGTGCGTACTCTGCGATTTGAGCGGCTTTCAGGATAAGAGAAGGGTTAGTTGTTGCGTCTTCTGGTTGATACTTTTTGATTGCATCAATTTCGCCAGTGTCTGCTACTACAGTCGTTAGTTTACGAAGTTGCTCTAACTTGTTGCTCATAATCGATCATCCTATTTAAATGGGCTTAAGCGTGATTTTTGTTATCACAGCTTGTGCATTTGCAAGCGAGTTAGCTAATCGTCTCATCGCATTTAATGAGACATCTGCTCAGCCAACTACGGAAAATTTCGTTACCGAACAAATGCAATGAACATTTGATCGATAGCTGAGTAAATGATGTGTCCATATTTATCCTATCTATGCTGAAAGTCAATCGCTGAAATCGACTTATAGTGAACTTCATCAACGTTTTTTTACTGTGTGTTTAGTGGTTAACCCAAATAAACGTTTGCCCTTATTGTTCAAAGGTTGAGCGTTGTACGTGAGGGTAAAAAATTGTAGTGAGAAAATGTTATTGCGATGAGCAAATGTAGCGTTTAAATTGATAAAGAACATATGCTAAGTCAATGAGCATATGCTCACTTATTGCATACAATATCGATCCTCTTAAAGGGCGAGAGAAACCATGAGCAGTTCTAATCAAGATATTTCCATTGAAAACACGGATTTGTTGACAGAGATTTCCGTCGCGTATTATCAAGACGGTGCGACTCAGGAAGAGATATCGAGAAAATTTGCCATATCACGCGCAAAGGTCGGGCGAATGCTCAAGCAGGCGCGTGATGAAGGCATCGTTGAAATTACCGTTAAATACCACCCGGTGTTTAGCGCCAAGATTGAACAACGTTTGATCGAGCGATTCGGCGTTAAGCGCGCGCTTGTTGCTCTTGATCAGCCGAATGAAGAAGCACAACGACTACAGGTATCGGGATTGGTGTCCAATTACCTCACCAGCACGCTTAAAAACGGCATGGTGGTGACGGTCGGACAAGGGCGCAACGTGTCGTCCGTCGCTCACCATATTGGTGTTATTACCCCGCGCGACTGTAAATTTGTGTGTGGTATCGGCGGTATTCACCCACGTGGTGGTATGTATAACGCCGACCACATTTGCCGTCAGTTAGCAAAGAAGTATGGGGGGACCTCGGAAACTCTCTATGCGCCGGCTTACGCAGAGAACAGAGAACAGAAGTTGGCTTTCATGCAAAATGCAACCGTCAAACAAACGCTCGATTTGGCACGTAAAGCCGATGTTGCTTTGGTTGGTATTGGTGACATGAGCGAAAACAGCTACATGGTGGACTTAGGTTGGTTTACGCCTGATGAAGTGGTTCAGTCGAGACTTCAACAAGGCGTGGTCGGGGACTTTGCAGGTTATGATTTCTTTGATATTCACGGTAATGTTGCCAACACCGTAATGAGTGACCGAGTGATTGGCCTTGGTATTGAAGAGTTTCGACCAATATCGGAAGTCATCGCGATTGCAGCGGAGAACAGCAAGCCGCTCGCCTTACTTGGAGCATTAAGAACCGGAGCGATAGACGTGATCGCCACGAGCGTCAGCAACGCATTAACGGTGCTCAACTTAGATGAGCAAATGCACGGCAACGCGGCATCTGAGAGTTAGCACAAATAATATGCAATTTATGTAATCAGGCTGCGAGGAGTTATAAATGACTCGCAGCCTGATTTCGTTTTCAAGTTAAAAATATTCTCTAGGAGTAGCTTTAAATTTGTACATCTACTCTGGAGAACACAATGAAAAAGACACTTCTTGCTGCACTGATTATGGGGCTGACTGGTGCGGTGCAAGCCAAGCAAAAAGTCGTGGCGGGTTACTTTGCGGATTGGCAGTACGCAAATGCAGAAAACCCATACACGGTGAACGATATTCCCGCCGATAAGCTGACGCATGTGATTTACGCGTTTCTTAGTAGTGCGGCCCTCATGCCGGTGCTTCTGAAACGGTACAAAAACTGGTTGCAGAACAATGTGAAGGAAAAGATCCCTATACGGCGATCATTGTCGATACCGAAGCAGCATTAGAAAAGGACTTTGGCGATGTCTCCGTTAACGTGCCATACAAAGGCCACTTCGCTCAACTTGCTGAAATGAAGAAACAACATCCTGATCTTAAAATGCTCCCTTCTTTTGGTGGTTGGACAATGTCCGAACCGTTCCATGCTATGGCGAAAAGCAAACAAGCGATGGATCAATTCTCAAAAACTGCCGTTAAGTTGATTGCTCAATATGATTTCTTTGATGGTATTGATCTGGATTGGGAATACCCAGGTGGTGGCGGTTTAACAACGTCGCCTTGGAACCCAGATACCAAGCTTTCTGATGAACAAAAAGCATCTGAGCGTGAGGCCTTTACCTATTTGGTGAAAACCATGCGTGCAGAGTTAGATGAACTCACAAATCAAACCAAACGTGAATACGAGCTCTCTACTGCTGTAGGCGTTGGTCCAAAAGCAGCAGGTATCGATTGGAAAGCCGCGGAGCCGTACCTAACTAACATGTTTGCAATGACGTATGACTTCCTTGGTGGTTGGGGGCAGCAAACCGGGCATACTACCAACTTGCATGCGACTGAGCGAAGCTGGTGGGGCATGGGCGCAGACGTGTTCATCAACCAGATGATCGAGCTCGGTATTCCAAGTGAGAAACTGGTGATTGGCGCTGCGTTTTACGGGCGTGGCTGGCAAGGCACCAAAGACTTCTCGGGTGGCTTACCAACGCAAGATCTTGTATCCGAGCAAGGAGCGCAGTTTGGTACGGGTGAGAACGGCTATTTCATGTTTTGGGATTTGGTGAAGAACTATGGAGCGGAGCAGGGCTACGAGTACAAGTATGATGAGCAATCTCAAGCGCCTTACTTGTGGCATCCTGTAAAGAAAGTCTTTATCTCTTACGAAGATCAACGCTCGATCAAAGCCAAAGCAAATTGGGCTAAACAGGCGAACTTAGGTGGCATTTTTACCTGGGAATTATCAGGCGACCCGAAAGGCGAGTTGGTGAAGGTGATGTACCAAGAAATGAATAAATAAAACCTTCTAAGCAAAGCGATCGTAGTTATTCAACTACGGTTTCTTTGCTTTGGTTCTGCTTCGTAAAAGCGATCAAGTCTTCAAGCGATAAAGGTTTAGAGTAGAAGTAGCCCTGAATCAAATCACAACCGCAAGCTTTTAACTCATTCAGTTGTTGCAGCGTCTCTACTCCTTCAGCTAGTACTTTCATTTCAAAGTTTTTGCCGATAGAAATGATATTCTTAACCATATTCAGCGCTTTTTTGTCATGCTCAATGTGATCGACAAAGCTCTTGTCAATCTTCACCTCGTCAATAGGTAGCGTACGCAACATGCTTAATGAAGAGTAGCCAGTCCCGAAATCATCGAGCGAGATTTTAAAGCCAAGAGCATGCAAGCGCTCGCAAATTGGTGCGAACTTTTCAAGATCTTCAATAAACAGGTTTTCGGTGATCTCTAGGGTAATCTTTGAACATTCGATGCCGCGTTTCTCAATAGCATTCATAAGATTAGTAATGAATTTGGCGTGAACAAACTGTTTGACCGAGATGTTAATAGATATCTGGATAGATGTATCAATATTACCAGTCAGTTTAGCCATATCTGTCAGGCTATTTTCAATGATTTGTTCACCAATACGAACCATCAACCCAGTGCTTTCTGCGACGGGAATAAATTCACTTGGTGGGACTAAGCCGAGCTCATCATCACTCCAACGAATAAGCGCTTCGACACCATAGATATCGCCTTCTAGGTTTAACTGAGGTTGATAAACCATATGAAGCGCTTGCTTATCTATCGCGAGCCTCAGGCGTTGCTCAATTTTCATTTTACGCAGATGTGTAGCTTGCATCTGTTGATTGAACAGGCTGTATACGTTGCGTTGTTTTTTCGCTTGATACATCGCAATATCGGCTGACAGGAGCAGTTCATCTAATGTTTCACCATGGTGTGGATAGCAGGCAATACCAATACTGCAACTGAGCAGAAACTGACTGTCATTGACTTCGTAGGGTTCTGATAGCGCCTTTATTAAGTCGCTCGCTAGTCTTTTAACGCTTACTTCATCAATTCGATTTGTTAGAAAAATAAACTCGTCACTGGCTTCACGGATGATTAATCGGCCATCGTTAACAAAGGTGTTTAAGCGGATAGATATTTGTTTTAGAACTTCGTCGCCAAAGTCATGACCATGTGTGTCGTTGACTGATTTGAAATTATCAATATCGATAAACATCAAAGAAAAAGGATTCCCTTTCCCTGAAAGCCAATGTCGAATGTTTGCGCGTAGGTACTCTCGGTTTGGTAATCCAGTGAGATGATCGTGGTTCGCTTGATAGAGCAAACGCAGTTTTGTTTTATGTTCATTGTTCGCAATGGAGCGGAATAAAGCGTAAAAAGCACCTTGGACGATAAGAAAAACAATCGAGTACAGTGCAAACTGTTCGTAAAATCCGCGCTTAATAAAATTCAAATCTGTCGAGGAAGAGGCCCAAAGATGATAATCAGGAAGGTATCTCAATGTGATTAACTCACTCAGGCGAGAATTGTCGACAACAATATTGAGCGCTCGTGTGAGCTCTTTTAGTTGCGCCATATCCCAGCCTGAATCTTTTGTTATTTGAGCCATAACGGCTTTTATATCTAAATCATTGGCAGGTTTTAGGTAATCTTCTAGGGTTGTATCTTCTGACGAGCTAAAAGTAAGGTAGCCATCACTGCGGATCAATGTGACCCGATTGTGCTCATTAGCATGGATGTCGTTACGAAAAACCGAAGATGAATTCATATTAAAGCCAGCTGTCATCACTGCTTGTACAACACCATCTTTATTTGGAATTGCTTTTCGGATCGGAATTACAAGTGAATCTTGAGCTGGCATAAAATACGTTCGACCTATAATCATTCGGTCGGAGTTGAGCGCTGCCAAAAAGGTATCACGAGTCAGTGGATCTTGTTTTAGATTATGCAGCTTTGCCAAGATCAAATTGGAGCTTACGGCGATGTAGTCTCCATCGGGGTTAGTTAGGCCGAACCCAATAATCGCCGGATGGATACTGAGTAGTTTGTCCAGCATCGGGCGAGTTTGAACTGCTGCTGTACGAGTAAAGTCATTTCTCTCGACCAACTGATGACCAATGACTTCAAGTAACGATTCTTGTCCTTTCAGAAGTGATTCGACAGAAGAGGCAAACAGCTCCAATTGTAGGAGCTGCTTATCTTTGTACTTATTCAGGGTTGACTCATAATGGTAGCGGCCAAACAACACGAACAGCACGGCACTTATCGTAAGTAGCGCCATGTATAGTGTCCAAATGTTCTTCTTTAACCTGACCATGCCGCTTCGATAGCTCCTAGATTAGCGAGTAATGGGTAATGAGTGGTCTGCGCCCCATTCTGTCCATGACCCGTCATAGACCGATAAATCACGCCAACCTAACTGGTATGCTGCTAGCAGCAAAATACAGGCCGTTACACCTGAGCCACAACTGAAAATGATTGATTTATCATTATATAACGTTAGTGCACTAAATGCTTGTTTCAATTCCGAGTCTGCCTTTATAAAGCCATTACTCAACAATGTTTGGAAAGGGAGGCAAACAGAATTAGGAATATGACCAGAACGCAGTCCTTCTCTTGGCTCTGGTACCTCGCCTAAAAAACGTGCACGTGAGCGAGCGTCAACAATGTTTGCACTGCAATTGTTTGAGTACTCTAATATTGCATTTGCGTCCAAAAAAGCATGTTTATTTAATTTCCCGGTAAAGTTTCCAAGCTGCTTAGCTTCTGACAAGACATCCGTGACAGGCAGTCCAGCCTCAATCCAAGCCGGGAGGCCACCATTAAGCACTTTGACATTATCGTGTCCTATTGCCTTAAACATCCACCATGCGCGCGGAGAGGCGAGTGTTCCTGAGTTGTCATAAACAACAATAAGGTCTTCGTTGTTCAGGCCAAGTTTCTGAGCGCTGTGATTAAATCCTTCTTCTGTTGGCATCATATGAGGGAGATTGGTACCTGGGAGACAAAAGTCATTGTCGTAGTCGAAACGCAATGAGCCTGGAATCCACTTATTGGTGATCTTTTTCCCTTCGGAAGGAATTTGAAAACGAATACTCGCGTCTAGAAGTTTTACATTTGGTTGGTCTAATAAAGCATGAAGTTCTTTGGCATCGATCAATGCTTGCATGGTTAAATCCTTCTGATTTGGGAAGTCCGCACAGTAGCTTTACTCACAGCGAATGAATGAAAGGGATGAGTCAAGACTTGAGCGGGATGCTTGGTGGAACAACGCAATAGAGCCCACTGGACAAGATGCGGACACTGGAACCGTCACTCGTTGTTGCTCTATCTCAGGTGAATTAATAGTGAGGTACCGACGTTGACCATCAAGGGACTGAGTTAAAGTGTTGCTAATGACGGTGGCTGAAACCGTGTTCTCATCCGTCTGCTTAATGAGCAACAAGAGCACAAGTAGGGCAATGAAACCGCTGAAGACCAACATATAGGTTTTGGGATTATCCAATTTGCGCTCCATTGCTATTGTTTCAAGTAATCATTTTGTTTTACAACAAAAAAATCGCATGTTCAAAGAACGATGCGATTTTGTCTTAAAACCTGTGGCTTGCGCCAGTCCCGAGTATCAATGCTCACCAATAGAGCATCTTACATGCGCCATGTCGTATTTCCGGTTGAGACGACTTTTTGCAGAGGTTCTGAGCCATCGTAGAACCAAATTTCGATTAACAGGTTACCTTGGCTATCCGAGGTGGAGAAGTCTAAGTTAGCTTTCCCACTCGTCAGCGCAGCAGAAGCAACATTGCTCGAATATTTCGCTTGGTAGGTTCCAGACGCATCTTCACGGTACTCCTTATAAATGCTCAGATGTGCGCGCTGTAAAGAGTAACCACTAATATCTACCGCAAGTGAGCTTTCTAACCTTGGGTCATAATCGAACCCATCTGGTACGTCTAAATTTTGCATGCTTGGCTCTTCAACAATAACGGTAGTTTGAGCTGGAGGTGGAGTAGCGCTATCGTTGCTTTTGTCTCCACCGCCGCCACCGCCACCGCCGCAGGCTGTTAACGCTAATCCCATGATGATTGTGATTAAGTTTTTCATGATGCTTCTCCTATGGAATGTAACGTTTGTTTGCTTTAGGTTGGGTATGCCAGTTTGCTCCTTCTCGCCCACCAGACTCGGCGTAGGTGGCAAACTCTGGGTAAGCGTCAACTAAGTCAACTTTCTCTAGCGGCCAATTCCACTCTTCGACAATAAGCAATGCCCAAGGGAGGTTGTTCGCTGTTTTGAAGTACACGCCTCGAGCCGGGTCACTTGCGTCTACGCCCACGCCATATAGGTTTGCGTCATCAAACTGCTCAGTTGGTGCTTGGTCTGGCAAATGTACTTCCCATTTTCTACCTGGTTGAAAGGTGATGCCATCGCCGTGATATGTATTGGGGGTGGCAAAGATAAATGGGTCATAAGGCATGGCCTGTAGCGCTGAGCGGTCGGCTCCTTCCTTAAAGTAGATGGTCAGTGTGAAAGACAACGCGACGTTATCATTACAACCCGTTTGGGTTCGAAAATACGCACATTGACTTTGCGCATACTGACTGAGGTCGTCACTGATAATGAAGATGGCTTCTTCTGATATCGCTTCTAGACCGTTGGTCGGTTGTTCTTTGCCATTAAACGTTAGCTTTGTTAAGCCGTTTTCAATGCTTGCTTTCGAAACGCCAGGTAGACGAATAGCAAAGCCATTTTTATAGCCAGCCCCATAGGCGGCCAGATCTCCGCTAATTTGGATATTTTCCACCGTGCCGTCCATACGTGTTTCAGTCATACGGAACTTAATGACTACGTCATTCATGTCGTAGTCAGCGGTGTAAGGCCAGTTGTCTTCATACGCGACCGTTGCGTAGGAATCGGCACTTGGGAAGTGCTGTACGGATACGCCGTTTTCAGTGATTGTGATTGGGTAATCTTCTACTTCACCTGATGTTGATCCGCCATCAAAGTTCAGACCAGTTTGTTGGCTAAAGCGGAATCGGCTCCAGCTAGGACCTGCGGTTGCCAGTTCAGAGACGACAAATGGAAGCGTATTGCTGCCTGCAGAGAGTAACTCATCGGTGAATACTTGCTCACCTTCGTCAGCAAAGTCACCATCTCGGTTCCAGTCAAACCAAGCTGACAAGTAGCCGGATGTTGATGCAGTTACGCTCACTAGTGAACTTAACCCTGGGTCGAGTGCGGCAACAAAGCCGACGCCATCTTCATCTGCTGTACCAACTTTGTTATCTCCAGACGGAGCCACTTGTCCATCGGCATCACCATCTGGCGCAATTGTGCCAAGCCAAGTTACACCATCAACAGCGTGGCGTGGTCCGTTAGAAGAGAGCAAGGTAGCGTAAGTGTCAGGTGCGTCACCAAAGTCAATTGGCTCGTCTTCGTCAATAACAGGAGCGTTCGCGCATCGGGCACCGTCATTTTGGCTGGAACTTGGACCGTTAGACACAAACTCTACAGCAGGAACAATGCCCGCAGCGATATTGGCGGCATTATTTTCTGATAAGTCGACGCGATAAATTTTGCCGTCCTGGTTACGCGATACGTAGTAGTTTCCGTTTACATCAAAGTAGCCTGCACCAAAGGTACCCGTTTCCCCTGTATTGCCGATCGCGGTTGCTTGGCCTGTTTTTGTATCGAATTTATACAATACGCCAGACCCATTATCGATACCATAGAGCGCACCGTCGCCAGGGTGGAACGCAAAGTCGGTTAAACTCACGCTTGCATTTGATGTGATTTTATTCAGGGTTAAGGTAGCATTTGGGTCCGTATCTAACGGCGACAGATCAATGGAAAACAGCCCTTTACCTTTGCGATACAAGTAGTATACGTGGTTGTACACGTCACCGACAAAAAACGTATGGCTAGGAAGCCCTTGTACGTTGAGAGTTTCTGCTTGAAAGTCCTGGCCTAAACGTACGATTTTCAAGTTGGTTGTATCGTAACCATAGATGTATCGATCAGTGAAGTTGAAACCGACGCCGTTAATACCTGATGCTAAGCCCACATCGTCGGTCAGTAACTTGGTTGATCCGGTAACCAGATTAACGCCGTAAACTTGCACTGGGGTCGATTGGAATAAATATGCTTTGCTCGGACAAGTGTCGAATGGCGCTGCGCTTACGTATGCGCTTGCGAACAGAGATCCAAGTAATAGTGATGTCCTTTTCATGATTCGCCCTCTCATTGGTTTGTATGATATGCAATGAAAGGAATGTGCCAGTTTTTAACTTACTGTTTATAATGAATTTTATATCGGTACGTTATTTGGTTCGAAATATGAATCTCAGAATAAGAAAAAGCTCAACGTTACGTTGAGCTTTTTGAGAATCTTCATTGATAAGCTGACAGCGTTACTTAGCCACAAACAGGGCAGGTCGGCATTTTCATCAAATTCATTTCCCGCCAGGACATGCTAAACGCATCGAGAATGAGGATCTTCCCTTTTTTGGGTTGGCCGTAATTTGCAATCACCTTGATGGTTTCCATCGCTTGTACAGCGCCAACAATACCCACAACAGGCGCCATGACGCCAGCTTCAACGCAACTTAATGCACTGCTGCCGAATAGCGCGCTCAAACACTGATAGCACGGTTGAGTTGGGTCGTCGTACGTAAACACACTCACTTGGCCTTCCATACGAATGGCTGCACCAGAAATAAGCGGTGTTTTTGTTGCAAAGCAGAGTCGGTTGAGTTGATTGCGAGTGTCGACGTTATCTGAAGCATCGACCACCACAGTGTGTTGTTCAATCAAAGCCTGAAGCTGAATGTCGTCAAGGCGTTTAGCAACGGTATTTACTTCGATATGAGGATTAAGTTCCCGCAACGCATCCGCCGCGGAGTCAACCTTTTTACGGCCAATATCGGCGTCGTGGTGCAATACTTGGCGTTGTAAATTGGAGAGTTCAACAATATCGTCATCGATAAACGTAATATTGCCAACACCAGCCGTGGCAAGGTATTGGCTAGAAGCGCAACCCAAACCGCCAGCACCCAAAATAAGCACCGAGCTTTGTTTGAGTGCTTCTTGCCCTTCGAAATCGAACTGACGAAGAATGATCTGGCGGTTATAGCGCAGCATCTCCTGATCGGAAAGAATATCCACGGTACGTTCCTAGTATAACGTTGAGTTAAACAGTTGGATTTGAACCGTTTCGCCAACTTCCACACGGCCACGCTCACGTTCCAACACAACAAAGCAGTTTGCCAAACTCATTGAGCGAAAGGCTCCTGAACTTTGGTTGCCAGTGGTTTCAACGACAAATTTACCGTTTTCTAGAGTATAGATACCGCGTTGGTAGTCTGTACGTCCCGGCGCTTTCTTAAATGCGGTTTTAGTCGTAGCAGGGATAGACTCAGGTGCTTTCCATTCAGTGTGGCCAGCCAATTTAGCCAACATTGGTTGAACAAGTACGTACATGGTTAGCACCGCAGATACAGGGTTACCTGGTAGCCCACAGAACCAAGCAGTACTTAACTTGCCAAATGCGAAAGGTTTACCCGGCTTGATTGCCAGTTTCCAGAAACCGATTTCTCCAAGTTCTTCAAGAATGTCTTTGGTGTAATCTGCTTCACCAACGCTGACGCCGCCAGACGTTACAACTACATCCGCGAGAGTTTGTGCTTTTTCGAATGTTGCTTTTAGTGTCTCTGGGCAGTCAGGGATAATGCCAAGATCAATCGCTTCACAGCCAAAGTTTTCGATCAGCGGCTTAATACCGTAACGATTACTGTCGTAGATTTGACCCGCCTTGAGTGGCTCACCCAATGGTTTAAGTTCATCACCTGTGGAGAAAAATGCCACCTTTGGCTTACGCACGACGGTGACATGGCTGACACCAAGAGAGGCAATCATTGGAATATCGCGTGGTGTTAGGCGCGCGCCTTTTGCCAATACGATATCGCCTTGCTTGATGTCGTCACCCGTAGGGCGGATGTTATTTTGCGGCTTCACATCCGTTTGGTTGAACTGAATACCAGCGTCGGTCACTTCCGTATTTTCTTGCATGATAACGGCATCACAGCCTTCCGGAATTTTCGCGCCAGTCATGATTCGAACACAAGTGCCTGCCGGCCATTCACCTTCAAAAGGCTGACCAGCGAAGGATTTACCTGCCAGAGGCAACACAGTAGACACTTCTAGGTCTTGAATACGAATGGCATAACCGTCCATTGCTGAATTGTCGAAAGGGGGCACGTGAATTGGCGATAAAATGTCTTCAGCCAGCACAAAGCCCAGAGCGTCAGCAAGAGGAAGAGAAAGTGTCGTTTGGATAGGTTTGATTCGCGATAGCATCTTATCCATCGCTTCTTCAATTGGCATCAAGCCAGGTGCATCGCAGCAGCCCATTGAGATAATCCTATGTTCTTTTGTTTTGTGGCAACTCTACCATAAAAGGGGACCGAGTAAGAATGTCCACCTATAAAATATGGGTGTAATTATTCAAAAATCCGAGTATCCTTGTCACCCATCCGAAAGGGGTAAAGTTCCTACGGAGCATGAGAAAATAGCTCAGTGTATTCTTGTTATGTGCCTTGGCGTTATAAACATCGGACTGAGCGACTTTAACGCTACGGGATGAAAACACGGCAATTGTATTTCACACCGAGAGTGGTAGTTACAAAAGAGGAAGTGGAATGTCAGGTCTTAGCGAGTCAGCAAAGTTAGTGAAAGAAGCGCTAGAGCAACGCGGGTTAGAAACACCAATGCGCCCTAATGCCGTTAGCCGTGAAGAGAAGAAGGAAAAGATTGAATACCACATGCGTGAGATTCTTGGTCTGCTTCAGCTCGACCTTACGGATGATAGCTTAGAGGAAACGCCACACCGCATTGCAAAAATGTACGTGGACGAGATTTTCTCTGGTTTGGATTACTCCAACTTCCCCAAGATCACCGTTATCGAAAACAAGATGAACGTGAGCGAAATGGTTCGCGTGAAAGACATTACTGTAACCAGTACGTGCGAACACCATCTTGTGACAATCGACGGAAAAGCCGCTGTTGCTTATATTCCTCGCGGTAAGATCATTGGCTTGTCTAAGATCAACCGTATTGTTCGTTTCTTTGCGCAACGCCCTCAAGTTCAAGAGCGTATGACCCAGCAAATCCTTGTTGCTTTGCAAACATTGCTTGAGTCTGACGATGTAGCGGTGACTATCGACGCGACGCATTACTGTGTGAAATCACGCGGTGTGATGGATGCCACCAGTGAAACCACGACTACAGCGTTAGGTGGTATTTTTAAGAGCAACCCAGCGACCCGTGCTGAATTTCTGCATGGCCTGCGTTAATCAAATCGACAAATAAAATTGAGAGAGGATGGCGAGTTGCCATCCTTTTTTATATCTTTTATATCCAAATCATAGTCAAGTGAGTCGCAATAAATAGTAATTATGCAATTGTGTATTGACAGTCACATTCGTTGCTCTTAATATATGCGCCCAATGAACGACTACAACTTGTAATCGTTTGTTTTAAAAAGAGATATTTCTCTAAGTTCAGCTGATCTCGGTCAGTTGTCTTTCTTTTTTCTAATAATAGAAAGACAACAAATTTGGGACTCGGCATGACTACACAAAGCACTATCAGCACCTCCTCTATTTCAGCTCCAGTTACAGAAAGCAGTTGGCAAAAGAAAGCCATGCTCAGTGTCGCTTTTTTGATGGCGACAACCTCTGTGGGTCCCGGCTTTTTAACTCAAACCGCAGTCTTCACAAATATCTACAAAGTCGACATGGCATTTCCAGTTTTGGCTTCCATTTTTATCACGTTTGGTATTGTGATGAACTTGTGGCGTATTGTCGGCGTTTCTGGCATGCGAATCCAAGACATTGCGAACAAAGTGGCACCCGGCATGGGTTATGGTGTTGGTATTCTCCTTGCGCTTGGTGCAGTGGCGTTTAACTTTGGCAACGTGAGTGGCGCAGCGTTAGGCATCAATGTGCTAACGGGCGTGGACACAACATGGGGCGCACTGTTTACCGGTGTCGTTGGCTGTTTGTTGTTTGTGGTTCATAACGCCTCCAAACGAATGGACCAAATGGCCCGCTACCTTGGCTTGTTCATGATCGTTCTGATCGCATACGTGGCTATGACGAGCTTACCTCCGATGGGAGAGACACTAAGTGCAGCGGTGATGCCTATGGATGTTGGTAGTTTGCTTCTGCCTACGTTGACTATCGTTGGCGGCGCAGTTGGCGGTTACTACACGGGTGCACAACGCCTAGTAGACATCGGCTTGAAAGGCAAAGAGAACGTGCCTTCCATCACCTCAACAGCGTGGGCTGGTATTTCTATTGCGGTGGTTATTCGAATCCTACTGTTTTTGGCAGTGTTTGGCGTTATCGCGACAGGCGCAACGCTGGATACGGCTAACCCTGCGGCGGATGCTTTCCGTCAAGGTGCTGGCCAGCTTGGTTACTTCATCTTTGGCTTAGTACTGTTTGTAGCTTCCATCACGTCTGTGGTTGGCAACTCTTACATGGCTATCTCATTAATTAAGACGCTTTTCCCAGTTGTGGCGCGAAACGAGAAAGCGTGGTGTGTTGGTTTCATTATCCTAACCTCGCTAGGCACGGTAACCATGGACATGCCAATTCTTCTTTTGATGCTAGCGGGCCTAGTGAACAGCATTATTCTTCCTATCGTTTTGGGCACTGTATTGGTTGCGACAAAACGCAAAGATATCGTCGGTGACTACCAACACCCAATGTACTTAACGCTAACTGGAGCAGCGATTGTTATCGTAATGGCGGCATCGAGTTTGACTAACATTGGGAACTTCATGGCGAAGTTTGCGGGTTGATGTCTTATTGATAGAGATAAACAGCGGCCTCAGATGAGGCCGTTTTTTAAGCTTGTTTAGAGGGCGACTTAACGATTTCTGGCCAATACATTTTGATGTAACCTGCCGATACCCAAACCACCAACACAGTCGCAATGCTGAGCTCTAAAAAGCCAAAATCGTGTAGCCAATGCCAACGTGGGTGCGCTTCGGCAAAAAAGGAGGTTAAGCGGTGCATCGCAATGGCACTGATCACGGAAGGAAAGGTTACCGCCGCGATAGAAGGTTGAAACTTCAATCGAAGTAAGCGGAAGTAACACAGGTAGATCAATAACGTCATTGTGATAGCAATCCCTGCTAATGCGCCCGTCAGTATCGGATCGGGAAGGGGAAAGTTCACCAAGTATGCCGCCAATGACAAGTTTACCGGTGCGGCCATAATTGCGAGGGTCGGCCTGGCTCGTCTCGGTAGAGATCCGAAAAACACCAAACGATAGAGCACCAGCGGTAACATAAAGAAATAAATGCCAATGCACATCATCGCTAAGGTTTCAGAGAATAGGTTGTGACCCAATTGGGAGCCTGCTAATGAGCTGCTGATCAGTCCCACTGGATAGAGAAACCAACTAGGTACGATATTCGACATTTTGAAGTTCATTAGCTGAAAGCTAAAAAACAGTACCATCATAGTAAAATGCAGCAAAAGTGCCATAAACCAGAGTGGATAAGCAATGATTGGCGCTACAGAAGCAAGATAATCTGCAAGGATCAGTAACGCCATACTCATGGGTGCCATTAAGCTACCGCTCAATGGGTGACGAATGTCGACCATAAATAATCGTGGATTCGTGGCATATTTTATCAGCACAGGGGCGAGTAAAAGCGCGCCGAGTGACGCTAAAAATGGGCGTATTGGTTCACCAATTTCAGGGACATAGAGTGCCCAAGCTTGTCCTAAACCTATCATACCTAGCGCTAACGCGGCTTGAGACGGCGGAACGCTATAAAACTGCACAAGTCTTCTCCAGTTCAAATCTACTCCATTTGATTTTTGCCTGAATGAAACGAAACGTGATGATTTGGATGAAATGCTCTATTTGAGTAGCGAATACTAGCAAGTTTAGAGAGTGCTTACTCATGAAAGGTGGTGAGGAAATATCAGAGAATGGTATTTTTGTGAGTTTGGTATCGAATATTTGGGAAAGGATGTAAAAATGTAGAGTTTATCGCTCCAAACCCTTCGATAGTTTGGAGCGAAATAATAACAAAGCGAGAATTATGTCGACTGGTTTTCAGGAAGATCCTGCTGACGTAACTTATCGTTTTTGATTGTACGATGTAGCAACTGGCTGTAAATCGGTTGTCCGCCAAACAACTGAGCAATAATCACGGCACCTAAACAAGTAATGATAAGTGGTAGAATTAAGTAGTAGTTATTGGTCATTTCAATCACCAACAAAATGCCCGTGATCGGTGCGCGTACCGTTGCAGCAAACAGGGCCCCCATGCCCGCAATAGCAAATACGCCAGGTTCGATATCAAGCGTAGGAAGCAACACATCAGCACTCGCTCCGAATGCATAGCCAAACAAGGTCCCCAGAGCAAGCATCGGTGCAAAGATACCACCCGGCGCACCAGAGCCAAAGCATAGCAACGTCGTGATGACGCGACCAAAGAAAAGCAGAACTAAAACGGATACCGAGTAGTTGCCATTGGTAATATCAGGAATAAGGCCGATGCCACCGCCAGTTAGCTGTGGCACGTATAAGAGAAGCAGACCAAAAATGCCACCAAGTAGTGAACCCACGATTAAATAGCGTTTACGATCGTTTTTGTGAATTGCGACAAAACTGTCTTGTGCCACGGTAATCAATTTATTGAAGATCACTCCGAATACGCCAAACAATGCGCCAAGCAATAAAAATAACCAAAGGGACTGAAGCTCTGGAGAGTGATATTGCGGCATTGTGATGACAGCGTCTTGCCCGTTGATGGCGCGAAACACAATGTTGGCCATAATAGCAGAGATGATCACCGCGCGAATTGAGATCAGAGAATAGCGAAATTGAGGTCGCATTTCCTCCACAACGAACATAATGCCAGCGAGTGGGGCATTAAAGGCGGCAGCCAAACCACCAGCGGCACCTGAAGCGAGTAGGGAATGACGAGTATCGTCATCTTTCACACGGAAAATATCGGTCACCATTCGACCAACTGCGCCGCCCATTTGCACCGTTGGGCCTTCGCGACCAAGTACCATTCCGGAGCCAAGTGCACCCATGCCGCCGAAGAATTTAACAGGTAGAACTCGCCACCAACGTACTGGACGAATGTTGTCCATCGCGCCTTCTATTTCTGGTATGCCTGATCCCGCTGCCTCTGGAGCAAAGCGGTGAACAAGAAAGTAACCAACAAAAGCAAGTAGAGCACTGATCAGTACAGCAGCAAGCCAAAGAGGAAGTACGCTACCGATTTCGCTTCTTAGCCATTCGGTACGGGTTTCAGAAACAAAATGAACCGCAAGTTCGAAGTAAGTGCCGACAAAACCAGCTAGTGTGCCAACGATTGCGGCCATAATCAGGACAGAAAATGGTGTGGACCCTCGAGAGACAAACTGGTTAATCGCATCTTTCGGTACGTGCGCTAACACAGATTTCACAATTCTCTCTCGTTTGGTCATTAACAAGTTCTCCTATTGCTGGTGGAAGGGACGCGAGAAAGTATACGCTTCGCAGAGTCTAGACCTAATCAATAAAGATGCAATTTAGCTTTTCACTATTGAGTGTTCGAAGTGTCGCGATATCATTCATTCACCAAGACTGTGCTATTGCTCTCATAATTTGGGATAAAAAACTTGTTTTTTGAGCAAAATGAACCATGCTTTAGGTGTAAAGCAACATGACTGCTTCAGAAGGAGGGATGTGAGGTTTTACACACAATTTGGATGGATTCAAACCCTACGGTAAGTCCTCGTTTTATGTTCGGGATGCATCAATAGACATCTCCGATTCGCACACTCACGATTGAGTAACGAGGTAGAGGCGCACGCAAATGTGCGCCTTCTTAATTTCTGCTGTACGACTTTCCGCACTACTTGCCACTATTTTTATCTTGAACAATTTCTACTAGTCGGTAATGTCTGGGGTCGATGTTAATCAACCAGAGTAATTCATGCGCTTTTATCCTCGAGTCCTGTTTTCTTTATGTTGTTTTTCGGTAACGTTTCCAGCATTTTCAACCCAGAGTTGGTGGCAGGACACGTTGTCTGCAATGCCGTACTCCAATTTAAAAGAGCGTATAGAAACAAAGGGAAGCTGGTATCGCTGTGACGTGCAGCAGCAAGATGCTTCAACGTATTTCAGCACATTTTGTTTGGACGATTTTTCGTACTATCAGCAGCATCTGTATGGTGAAGTTGTTTTGGGAAAGGACAGTGCTCTGTTCTCTTTTTTGACCGAATATCAATGGCAAAGTCTCAATGACTTAATCCTCAATTTAAGAAAAGACGGGTTGGTTTTACGTAGTATAACTATCGGACAAGAGCACTATGACGTCGTTGAAGCGCTGGAAAAGAAATCTTCTGAGCTTGTCGATAAAGAAGTTATCTTGTTGATAAACCGCTATCCGCAAGAAACGATTCGAAGCTTACTTTGGGTAAAGCCGGACGAGTTTGCGACGCCATCACCGTCTTTAAATGTGGAATTGCACAGCGATGGCGAAATTATCGATGTTAAAGTGACTCGTTTTTAGATTCTTTATGGAGAGATAGGAAGGTCGCCATCGCAGACTCGTCTAAAAATCCATCCGATTTTTTGTGCGCACGCAGGTATTGATAGCCAGCGATGAGATTCCGGTGCAGTTCTTCTGCCTCATCTGGCAACGGCTGATTCATAACGTGTTGAAATGCAAGTTTGTACGCATCCATATCTACGACTTCAGCGCGGCGATATAAATAACCACATCCGGTCGCTAACCATTCAAGAGAGCAGTTGGCTCGCATCGCAATTTGATTTGCTTTCGTTAGGCTAGGTTCACTGCCTTTTAAATATTTGCGTATTAAAGCTTCAGACACATCAACGCGTCGTGCAAATCCGCTGATGCTTTCTTCTCCGATCAAGGTGGCTAGGCGTTGGGCAAAAGACATATTTCGTACTCCAGTTCGAATTGCCAAAGTTTACCCGTTGAGCCGATGTGAAAACAAGACTACGATGAATGCAGATCAATTGAAGGAGAAAAACCATGGTTGCAAAAGTTGTAACTGCACCAAAAGGACCTGAGTTCTCAGAACTGGTTCAAGGATATTGGCGTGCAGTTGATTGGGGCATGACTGCTCAAGAGCGCTTGTCATTCCTCAAGCAACATATTGAGTTAGGCATTACCACGGTCGATCACGCAGACATATACGGTAATTACGAGTGTGAGAAGTTGTTTGGTGAAGCACTTGCTCTCGATAAGAGCGTGCGAGAGCAGGTTCAAATCGTCACAAAGTGTGATATCAATCTGTGTGGAGATAAAACACCAGAGCGTAAGATCAATCACTACGATACGAGTTCCGCTCACATCTACCAATCGGTGAATAACTCGCTTGAGCGTTTGAATGTGGACGAAATCGATGTGCTTTTAATCCATCGCCCTGACGTGTTAATGGATGCCGATGAAGTGGCTGAAGCATTCTCAGAGCTACACAAAGTGGGTAAAGTGAAGCACTTTGGTGTATCTAACTTTACTCCACGTCAGTTTGAATTGTTGCAATCCCGTTTAGGTAAGCCTCTTGTGACTAACCAAGTGGAAATCAACCCGCTTAATTTTGAAGTTGCACATGATGGAACGCTTGATCAAATGCAAATGCTGCGTACGCGCCCAATGGCTTGGTCTTGCTTCGGTGGAGGCTCTATCTTCAGTGGTGACAGTGAGCAAGCCGTTCGTGTTCGCAACGAATTAGAAGCGATTCGCGAAGAAGTGGGCGCGACTAGCATTGACCAAGTGATTTACGCTTGGGTACGCCGTTTGCCATCTAACCCAATTCCAATCATTGGCTCTGGTAAGATTGAGCGTGTGCAAACGGCAGTAAATGCGCTGAGTATCGAATTGACTCGAGAGCAATGGTATCGCGTATGGGTGGCTTCGAAAGGTCACGGTGTGCCATAGAAGTGACACGTTATTGATGAATACATTATTCAAGGCACCCTATGAAAGGGTGCTTTTTTATTGCTACGTGATACCGATTTCCCCAGCACTCATACTGAGCGGATAGAGTGTAAGTAAAAACGGATTTTTAATTTAAAATGCAACTTTGTGCTTATTTTTAATGGAGGCGTTTTATCCATGTTTGTTTCATGTCACTAAACAGCGAATGGGATGTTTGCTTTTTCGCCATTTTGTTCACTCATCCATTCATATTGCGTATGCTTATTGAATAAAAAAGAAATAAAAACTCGTCAGTTTTCTCGTATTACATGCTGTAACAATCTGTTAGACTCCGGCGCAGATTGTGGAATATAAAAAGGTGATTGAATGTCTTTTCCCGTACTCATCTGTGATGATTCAGCGTTAGCACGCAAACAGATGGCGAGATCACTACCAGCCACATTGAATGCCGATATTACGTTTGCTATCCACGGAAAAAATGCGCTAGAAGAACTCGAAAAGAACGAGTTTAAATTGATGTTTCTTGATTTGACCATGCCAGAAATGGATGGCTTTGAAACACTAGAAAACATGCAGCGGTTAGGGAATACAACTCCGGTGGTTGTGGTGTCGGGGGATATCCAACCTAAAGCGAAAGAGCGCGTGTTCGCACTGGGTGCAAAAGCGTTTATTCAAAAACCGATCGCCAAAGATGAACTCAAGAATGCGCTTAAAGAGTTGGTTGAGCCAGAGCCTCGTCCTCAAATTATCACGCCTGTTTCTATTGAGTTACCGATTTTACGTCGTCGCGATATTTATATGGAAGTGGCGAACGTCTCTATTGGTCGAGCCGCAGATGCATTGGCGCGTCATTTTGATGTGTTTGTGCAATTACCGCTCCCGAACGTTAATATCTTCGAAGTGAGTGAACTACACATGGCTCTCCGTGACTTAGCGTCGCATGATAACGTATCGGGCGTTTGTCAGGGCTTTTGTGGCGAAGGTATTGCGGGTGAAGCGCTGGTGATTTTGAGCGATTCGAGCGTATCGGATCTCAAGAAGTTGATGAAAGTGCCAGCTGATAGCGACGAACTGGAAGAGCTTGAGCTGCTCATGGATATTTCCAATATCTTGGTGGGGTCATTCTTAAATGGCTTGGGCGAACAATCTGAAGTGCGATTCTTCCAAAGCCCTCCAGTGCTTCTTGGTCAGCATATATCAATTGATTCGATCATTGAGTCTACGACGGGCGCATTCAGCCGCACCATGACATTCGAGGTGAGCTACAACATTGAGGGAACGTCAATCCGTTGTGATTTATTGTTTATGTTCGTCGATGAATCTTTGCCGCTGCTCGATAACAAACTGTCATATCTAATGGAGGAGTTCTAATGTTGAATATGCCAGCAGAGTTTGAACAATTCCATTGGATGGTCGACATGGTGCAAAACGTCGACATGGGGCTCGTCGTCATTGACCGAGATTATAATGTGCAAGTGTGGAATGGGTTTATGACTCATCACAGTGGTTTGCAATCTCATGATGCAATTGGTCGTTCTATCTTTGATATCTTCCCTGAAATCCCGCAGGAATGGTTTAAGTTAAAAACAAAGCCCGTGTATGATTTAGGTTGCCGCAGCTTTATTACGTGGCGCCAGCGTCCTTACTTGTTCCGTTGCCGTAACGTACGCCCTGTTACTCAGCAAGCGGAGTTTATGTACCAGAACGTTACGCTGAACCCCATGCGTACCCCGACTGGGAAAATCAATTCGTTGTTTTTATCTATACAAGACGCGACGGCTGAAGCATTGATGTCTCAGAGTCAGTAGCGATAAAAAACTTTCTCAAAAGCCAAGGTTCGCCTTGGCTTTTTTGTATACTTATAATTGTGTTTCCTAATGCGCAGAACGTGAAGATGGACTTTAATCTCGCCCTAAAACTCTACACCGCAGAACAAGTAAAAAACGGTGAAACGCTGGCAGCGCAAATGGCTGGTGTTTCTATGTATAGCCTAATGCAACGCGCAGGTATGGCTGTGTATGAGCGTTTTTTACACTTATATCCCAAATCAAAAAATATCTTAGTCATTTGTGGCAAAGGGAATAATGGTGGTGACGGATACGTATTTGCCTCGCTTGCTAAACAAGCGCAACTCAATGTACAGGTTTTCCAACTTGGTGATGTGACTGCGCTCAAAGGTGATGCTTTACGCGCATATCAAGATTGGCAGTCCATCGATGGTGTTAACAATGATTGGGATGAGTGGAATACCGCATTGCTAGAAGCCGATGTGATCATTGATGCCATGTTAGGCACTGGTCTAAGTGGTGAGGTTCGTTCGGAGTACCGTCGCTACATTGAGCAAATCAATCAAATTCACACCCCAGTGATTGCAGTCGATATTCCTTCCGGGTTGTGTGCAAATACAGGTGCTATTTTAGGCGATGCCATTCATGCTGAGCATACTGTAACCTTCATTGGTGTTAAGCAAGGCTTGTGCACCGGACAAGCGAGAGATCGAGTTGGTGAACTCCACTTTTGTGGGTTGGGTGTAAATGTTGAGTTTGCTTCTATCGAAGTAGAAAGTGCACTAGGTATTGATCATCAGGTTGTTTCAAGGTTAATGCCCAAGCCAAACCCGACAGCACACAAAGGTGACAATGGCAAACTACTTTGTGTCGGTGGTAACCAAGGTATGTCAGGAGCGATTCGTTTATGCTCCTCCGCAGCGGTTAGATCCGGAGCGGGTTTAACTGCCGCAATTACTCACCCGAGTAGCCTTGTTCCGCTACAGATTGGCTGCCCAGAAGTAATGAGCCAAAGCATCACCGCCGACTTACTCAGGGATACTGAGAATGACTTAACCAAACGCATTCGCTGGGCTGAAGTATTGGTGTTTGGTCCAGGTTTTGGTGATGATGAGTGGGCTTATCAAGCCTATCAATATCTGGCTCAAGAACAGAAACCTAAAGTTGTTGATGCTGATGGGCTCAATATTCTAGCGATGCTAAGCCAACGATGTGATGGCACTTTGGTGTGCGACAACCAGCGAGTGATCACGCCGCATCCTGGAGAGGCAGCTCGACTATTAAATGTGACCACTCAACAAATAGAAAATGACCGATATTCTGCTGCAAGACAACTGCAAGAGCGTTATGGCGGTGTGGTGGTTTTAAAAGGTGCGGGAACGCTTATTTACGATGGAACGAGAATGTACGTCTGCCTAGCGGGTAACGCCGGAATGGCGACGGGCGGAATGGGAGATGTGCTATCTGGTGTTATTGGTGCGTTGCTAGCTAAAGGGTTACCCATTTCCGTTGCGGCACGTTTAGGTGTGGTACTCCACAGTCATGCTGCGGATATAAACGTGAGTCAGCATGGTCAAGTTGGTCTTTTGGCAAGTGATGTTATAGGCACACTTCGTACCGCTATTACTCAACAAATCGATAGGACGTAGCTAGATCTCGCCCATCACTATGAAAAAATGATCGATTTTTTTGGAGTACTTTTTCCGAATTAGCAGCGCATCTTAGTATTAGGTGATTGAGTTTTAGGCAGATTTGAGAGGTGATGCGTTTTCATTTTAAAGGTATGACGCAAAGGTTTGCGCAATAGGTTAACTTAAACGTTTTCTTAAGTTGTTGATAATTATAAATAATGAGAAAAAATAACGACTTGAGGAGTGTTTTTGATATGCGATTATCAAGATGGTATCACAAAAAAAATTCAAATATCAGACTTGTAGGAAATAAATCACAGCCTATAATGCTGAAAACCGGAGCGTCTGCCAACGCTCCGGTTTTTTTGTGTCCGAAGAACAGTGAACTCGTCTGCCAACGAAATCACTACGCACTCTGAGATGACACATATACATATGAATCAAGGAATTACACAATGCGTATCGAACAAGAACTTAAGTTAGGTTTTAAAGATGTACTGTTTCGCCCGAAACGTTCTACCCTTAAGAGCCGTTCTCAAGTAAATTTAACCCGCGATTTTACATTCAAGCATAGTGGTCGTCAATGGTCTGGTGTGCCTGTAATCGCAGCAAACATGGATTCGGTTGGTAGCTTTGCAATGGCTAAAGCGCTAGCTGAGCATGGTGTAATGACTGCTGTTCACAAACATTACACGGTAGAAGATTGGGCTGAGTTTGCTAAATCAGCTGATAAAGCAACCCTGAATAACGTAATGGTGTCTACGGGAACATCTGACGCAGACTTCCAAAAAACCAAAGATATTATGGCGCTTTCAGATGAATTTATTTTCATCTGTATCGACATTGCAAATGGTTACTCAGAGCATTTAGTCGAGTATGTTGAACGCGTGCGAGCAGAGTTCCCAGACAAGGTGATTTCTGCGGGTAACGTGGTTACTGGTGATATGTGTGAAGAGTTGATCCTCGCTGGTGCAGACATCGTGAAAGTAGGCATTGGCCCTGGCTCAGTTTGTACAACTCGTGTAAAAACGGGTGTTGGTTACCCGCAGCTTTCTGCAATCATCGAGTGTGGCGATGCAGCGCACGGCCTTGGTGGCATGATCATCGGTGACGGCGGTTGCTCATGCGCAGGTGATGTATCCAAAGCATTCGGCGGCGGTGCGGACTTTGTTATGCTAGGCGGCATGTTAGCGGGCCACGAAGAGTCAGGCGGCGAAGTGATCGAGAAAGACGGCGAGAAGTTCATGAAGTTCTATGGAATGTCGTCGAAGAGCGCGATGGAGAAGCACTCAGGTGGTGTTGCTGGTTACCGCGCAGCCGAAGGCAAAACCGTGTTATTGCCATACCGTGGCAGCGTTCACGGCACTATTCAAGACATCCTTGGTGGCGTTCGCTCAACTTGTACATACGTGGGTGCAGCAAAGCTTAAAGAGCTAACCAAGCGTACTACATTCATCCGCGTTCAAGAACAAGAGAACAACGTGTTCGGTAAAGAGTAAATCGACTGAATGTAACAAGTGTAAAAGTAACCATACGTTATATCTATAGCGGATAAAACTATACTATATGCAGCTATGAGCCAGAGTGAGATTGATTTCTTACTCTGGCTTTTTTATTAGCTTTATAGCGATTATCTTGTTTAGTTCCAGATAAATTAAGAATAGTGAATTTAGCAGTTTGTCTTTTAAAAGCCCCGCTTAGAAAGCGGGGCTTTTTGCTTCTCATTTGTTTGCGCTTCAAAATTAACTCTAAGCGATTTTAATAGTTGGTCGAGATTCGACTTGTTCAAACGGTAATGATGTTGTAACTGGCATGAGCTGTAAAACGCTTGAAATCTGACAGTCTCTATTTAATCCAATATAGTCTTTGACATTGGCTACTCGCCAAGTCATGTCTCCGTAAGTACGCAGATAGAACGCGGGTGACTGATGACTGTTATGTCTAATAACGCTCCATTGGGTGATATCACTAAAAAAGACTTCAGGGTTATCGGATGTCTCAAACTCATTCGCCATGATGCCCAAAGGTATATCAACGCGATTAAGTAGCTTTTGTCCGAGTGAGAAGGCCTCGTCGAAGTTAGTTGGTTGTTCGCTTAACTGCTTAATTGCATAAGTTTGTACAAATCGAGACGGCGGTGTTGGGTCGGCGGGTAGGCCCATCAAGCCAGCGCCATTGATTGATTGAAGTGGGCCAGGCACTTGGACATGACGTTGCATGGCTACTTCATTGTTCGGTTCTGGGTTGTAGTTGCGCAAATTGGAAAAATAAGAGAGGTGATTGACATGCCAATGGTAATTTGGGCAGTTAGTCATTACTCCTACGTAGGAGTGGTCCACAACCACTTTATAATCATCAAAGTCATATTCGGTACATTGATAGCGTGCTTGCTGATTTTCCTCTTTGCTGAACATATCGCTTTCTTTAAATGCTCGATAGATATGCATATTACCGTTAAGAAACTCAATGACTGCACTGTCATTATTTGCATCGTGAATCACGAAATGCTGGTCCAACGTCATGTTTTCACTCTCTTTTTCACCAGTTGAAATGGTCGAGTTAAACACGTAAACGGGGTGAGTAGTGAAGTACTTCACCATCTCGTCCACAGTATTAAACGTAGACAAGATAAAAGTACCAAACAGGCCGCTGCCTAATGCAAAGGCATCATCAGGGATGTGAGAGGTCGATACATTTTGATTGAGAATGGGCAAGTACAGTGACCCAACAGAAAGGCCGGATTCATTAATGCCATCAGCTGTTAAAAGAGGGTTATTATATCGGGTAATGCCGTTGCAGTGGATGAAGCTTAATTTTCCCTTCCAACTTGCTTTAAACTCACATTCTTTACTGTGACGTTGTGGCGGCTGACCATTAAAAACACGGTCGGCTTTTTCGTCGGAAGTAAAGGTCGTAATTTGGTAAGTTTGTTGGGCTCTAAACCAAATCTCGGTCTGAAGGTTAACTGCAAACTCCATGGTTCTAGCGGATAAGGTTTGGTTGTTGCAACCATAATTGATATTCACATCTGTACACATAGCCATGCTTTCCGTTGTTTATTTTGAATGATGCATATCCAAGAAACTCTCTGAATCAAATGCTTAGAGATTACGTGGATATAGAATAATTGCGCTTTAATAATGGTTTTAGCCATTGAGATAAGCGCATGCTATTAAGTTAAGCATTCAATCAAAAAACGTCAGTAGCAGTTTAGTATCAGTTGATAGAGTTAAAATAAAAAGTGATGTATTAAGTAAAACTCTTTGATCTTAGAACTCAATAATATATTTATTTTTTCAATCTTGGTTACTCTAGATTTAAAGTTGATTTTAAAAGTGATTTGTATTGATTCGATTATCTTGCAGTGGTGATATAAAGTGAGAACATAAAGTTAACAATTTCAGATTGTGATTGAAAATGGGGAGGGTTTTCAATCCAAATACCGAGAAATGAAACTGCCCGAGAAGTTGTGCAACTGTCTCGGGCGAAGTGATGAATCGGGTAAGCGGCTATAAAGTTTTCTCACAAGAACCGCTAAGTGGTGGAGATATTTTTAAATTATCATTAAAGATTTCCACAGCGACGGGGCCTTTATTTTCGCCTTTTGCATAGTATGCACAGGACTTGTCCCCAGTATAGGTTTCACCTGCCTTTTTGAAACTGTAGTACCAGGAGTCATGGGTAGCGGCACCGGATTCAAAACTAGCAGATTCAGATTGTTCGCCAGTATTCAAGTCGAAACGGACTTCCATTTCCGGAGAGTCTTTAAATCTCACATATCCGGTGATTCTATCTCTGGAGTTATTTTTAACGTAAAATGCCCCCTTAGTTGCCATGATTTTTCCTCTTTTTTAATTTCTATACGTGATAGAACGGCCAAATGACGGTCTGTAAATATATGCTTTTTAAGATGCATATTGATGTTAAATGATGGTCTTATTAGTTCTAAGATGATTAAACTTATCCTTAGCGTATTTTTCTTTTATACCGATTAAGTCGCGGTAGCTTCGATCAAAATAAACGCTTGTCGGAATTGCCGGATCTTTAAAGCTGATGAAGGCACCATAGGTTCCCGGTATATCAGCTTCTCTGGCTTTATCAATCCAGTCCATGGCTCTGTTTACATCAACAAGTACTGGGTTATTTTGTAGTTCTAGTTTTTGCTTTATCTCTTCATTCCACCAAGTTTGGTATTGGACTGTATATTGACACTGGCGGTAGGGGAAAGATATGTCTTCAAGGTCGTCTGAGTGATGATAAAAGCCACCAGTGATCGCACCTAAGGTTACGTAACTAAATAGCCCTTGATCGCGGTTTTCTGGCTTTATCAAAGGCGAAGTTAAGCTTTGCAAAAGTGCAGTATAGCCTTCTGCTTTAAGACCTCGCTCTGACACCAATCGCGAAGTGATTTTGTGAGGTGCTGGGGCGTCATAATCTGGAGGGAAAGGAGAACCGCTTTGACACAAAGAATCGCGCCCCCATGTGCTCATCAGGGAGTGATCGTATTTCTTCCCGTCAAAATCAGTACCATGTGCTTCATAGACTTGAACTAAATCAGGGGAGCAGGCGCTAAATTGAACGGCTATAAATTGGTCAAGATCTTGCACTGTTCCTTCCCAGTAACCGTACATAGTGCAGTGATGGCTGATGGTTTCGAGATCACAGTGGTTAGATGATTCAGGCAGAGCATCAATTTGCAAGTTGGTGCCAAGAAGTTTAGGCGTATCGAGGCTTTTTATAGCCTGCTCCCAATTTTTTAGCACATCTATGGTAGGGTGCGTTGGTATTGGCTGAAGCATACCGTTGATTTTTGGATAGAGGTTCCACTGAAGCTCGAAGCGGTGGATCTCTTTGGGTAAAGGGAATGTTTTTACGCGTAGCTCGGTAACAATGCCATAACTCATGCCTCCGCCGCCTCTTAGTGCCCAAAATAGGTGAGGGTTGGACTCTGCTGAGACTTCTGTGATCGTACCATCACCCAATACCACGGTTGCACTCACTAGGTGCTCACAACACATGCCGTATTTTCGCGTCCAAGGGCCCCATCCTCCGCCTTGAATATAGCCAGTCAACCCAACTGTGGCACAGGTTCCATGTGCAATCATTCGATCATGCTCTGCAAGTTTTGGTGTCAGTTGATAGAAGCGATAGCCAGCACCAATGGTGGCAATATTTTCACACAATTGAAAGGTCTTAATTCTGCTCACGTCAATCAAAATAACGTTGTCACCACTGCATTCACCTGCGTGATCATGCCCTCCTGAGCGAACACGAATCGGGAGACTGAATCGAGTTGCTGTTAGATAGGCTTGCTGAACTTCTTGCGTACTTTCGCACATGACAATGACAAAGGGTTGGTGTTGATAGCGAGTGTTGAAGATGAGTGACTCGACTTGATATTGGTTCAAACCGGGAACCGGTGAAACCGTGTTTTCAAGAGGTGTCAGTAGTCGCTCTTTAGGAAAACCGCATTTATCCATTTTCTGAATAAACAGTTTGGCATTATTGATTGAGATTGAGTACGCGTTAAGTACAGCGAGGCGTTGTATTTGAGGGTTAGGGTGCTGTTCTACCACTTGGTTTTCTTTAGTTCCCTGCATCCATTCTTGTTCCATTATTTTTTCCATTTGGCTTATGTATTGAATAGTTGTTTAAATATTAACTCGAATGCATATGTTCGCCATATCAGTTTGGTATCAGTTGTTCTGTACAAATCGCCAAAAGCATCAGCGAGAGAGCAATAATATCTGGTTGATGAAAAGAACGAGCGGCATCTGCGTGACCGTAGATAATTTATGTAGTCAAGTAGATCTGAGCCTAAAGTGATACTGAACTTAAATGACGTGTTATCTACATTGAATGGGTCACTAACGACAATAAATTCAGTTGGAGAACACAATGAAAATGGAATCAAAAGAATCACAAGCAATTTTTACTGCTCATTATCAAATTGGTAACGGCTTACCTGGAGGAGTGAACTTCGATGTTAATCTACTCGTGGCCAGCGAAGACAAATCAATAGTGGGTAAAGGACATATCTTCCAGGCCATTAACCCACCGTTAAATGTGGTGTCTGATCTCAATGGCAGTTTCAACTATCAATGCACGATGCGTGATTGTCATATCATGGTGACGTTGCAGGGCTACCAGCCTTACCTAGGCATTGCTCCTCTAGGAGCAGATCTTCACAACGTAACGCTCAACATCCTACTTAATGATGATTGGAAGTCAGGCGTGGCATTCTATCGATATAAAAATAGTTCAGGTAAATGGGTTGAAGTAGCAAATCAACGCGTTACTCTACTTTTACCTGAGCATGTTCCTAGCATCGAAAACTTTAAGGTGGAGCAAAGTGAGCATGCGCCAGCATAAATCTAATCAGCGATGACACTGTGCCAAAACACAGATATTCGATGGTTTCGAATATCTGTGTTTGACGAGGTAAATCGAGCAAACAAGATGATTTGACAGTGCAATTAGTCGACTTTCTTCGTTTATTGAATATTTCATGGTTGAGTAGATGTGAAGAGCCAATGGTCGAGCTCATCAACACTTATTTGAGCCTGGTTCAGTTGATGCTTACGCGCGGCCTGATTGAAGTTTAACAACTCAGAGACGGAGCTGGACTGGTCGAGTAAGGCAAGCATCAGATTCGCTTGTTCAATATAAAAATCACCCCATGGATGCGGATCTTCTCGGGTGAAGTTAGCAAGCTTATCGCGATATTTTCGAAGTAGCGTAGGCTGCTTATACTGCCACGCTACTTGGATTCCTTGTTGGTAAAAGCGTAAATAGTTATGACCAACACAGGTAGATTCTAGCCAAGCCTCACCAGTGCGCAAAGCGGAGAGGGCCGTTGATTCATCGCCACAAACAAGTGCCTTGGTAGATACGAGCCAAGGACCAATAAAATTGTGTAGCTTATTGATATGAACAAGATCTAGAGCCGTGTCGATGTCCGAAAGGGCTTTCTCCTCTTTTCCCTGATACCAGTGCAATCTTGCACTGGACTCCAAAAGAAAAGCGACAAATCGATGAGCATTAAGCTGTTTTGAAAGTTGCAGAGCGGTCGAGATTTCGTTTTCAGCTTGCACCAATACATTACGGTCGAGAAAGATCCATGCTGCCGTAAGCCTGGAAACAATTTCTGCTCGGCGGTTTGCCGTGAGATAGGCAAGATTCGAGGCATGCTGAGCCTGTTTTAGTGCTTCGTCAGATTGCAGTTGATAGATCATCACTGTTGCCAGCATGTAGCGATTGGCAGTTTCAATCGAAAGCAACTGATGCTCTTCACACAGCTGCAAACACTCGGTTAAGTGCTCGTATGAGCGGGCCATTTTCCCTTGTGCGTAGGCACAATCACCGAGGCCGCCAAGCGATTTCGCTTTCGCGCGAAAACAGTTTGCTCGTTGACTGTAATCTAATGCAAGCAAATGTTCTTTCTCACATTCGTCTAGCTGCCCAGTAGGGAACAGCATATTACCTCTCATCGAGTGAATTTCACACAAAGATTTATTTAACGTCAGCCTTTCGCACAGGACTTGGGCCTGGTCTAAAATCGACATCGCTTGTACAAAGTTGTCGGTTAAGCGATAGGGGTTAATGAGGTCTAAATAGTATTGAACACGTTCAGGATCATTTTCTGTGTGATGAATCGCTTGCTCAAGGACCTCAATACTCTCTTTGATGCGTCCCATCGAATACAGGCAGTTTCCTTTCATATTTAGTGCATACGCCATCTGTTCTTTAGGTGACTCTTTAATAGCGTACTCAATAAGTGTCAGTGCTTTTTCAAACTGATAATTACTCAGGTAATGTTTGGCGGTCTGTTCAAGAACAGTAAATACACCTTCGACCTTGGCATGATTAATATGGACGGCATATAAGAATCGATCTCGGTTCTCATACCATTTTGCACAGGCCATGTGTATTTTTGAACACTGTGACTTGTCTATTTGACGGAAAACAGCATTGCAAATCAAATCATGATGGAAAAGGTATTGATCGCCATTGAGTTTTACTAAGCCAGCGTCGACTAACTTATCTGGTACGTAGCCGGGAATTCGAGTGATTTCACGCAGTTGCTCCAGTTGAAAGCACTGCCCCAACACAGAGGCAGTACAGAGTGCTTGGCGATCTTGGGCTGGAAGTTGAGCTAATTGTATCGAAACTAAATGCTCCAATGACTCCGGAACGTCTTTATCAAACTGAGAGCAAAGCAGTGTTTGGCGCAAGTATAAAGGATGGCCTTTCGCAAGCTTTATACAGTCATTGATATGTTCATTCTGTTGGCATGTGATTGAGCAAGCTAACTCGTAAGACTCTTCAGATGATAACTCCCTAAGTTCGATTAGATTCACGTTGGTAAACCAAGATTGTTTGGAACTAAGTCGTTTTTGCTGCCTAAACGTCAGAAAGAGCAAAATATTGGTGTTTGTAATATGAGGTAGCAGTGTCTCAAGAAATGCCAACATTACCTCGTCGGCCCAATGGACATCTTCAACAATTATCAAATGCGGTTTGCTGGTCTGCCGTTGTTGAATTAAGAAAGGGATAGATTGCTCTATCGTTTGTTTCAGCGTTTGGAACTCCATTAAGTTCAGCAACTGCTTTTCTGATTCGTTGAGTGCTACCCCCATTAACCAATAAAGGCAGAGGTGGAAAGAAGACGGAATTGATGACTCGACAGTTTGCTGACGAATAGAATCATCGGTATCTTCACGAGTAAATGAACAAATTGCCCGAGTGAATATATTTTGAGGGGACAAGAGATCAGCACTACCATGATTCAGGATTTGAATCTCTGTGGTTAAACACGAGGATCGATTCAAAGACGCAATGACCTGGTTGAGTAGGCTGGTCTTTCCTATCCCTGCGGTACCAGTAATACAATACGTTTGGCCTGCTTCTTGTTTTTGCCATCGCTTGATTCCGCTATTTAATGTTTCTAGTTCAAGTTTACGCCCTACAAAACAGTCAGTATGGCTTTGGTGTAAGGATACAAGATGCCAGTTGTTGAAGTCTGGCTCTCCTGTTAGAAACGGTTTTATTGGTCTGGCACAATTGGACGAGATAAAGCAAGGACAAGCAGCTATTTCTCCCCAAGGGATTTTAACTAGGATTTCATTGATTGGGGTTATCGCATTCGGATGTTCCGATAGCTCAGTGACTCGATGCTTGTATTTCACATTGATAAAAGACCGAATCGAAGCCGAAAGAGCAACCTGTAATTGAAGGGCTAGTTGTCGAATTCGTTCAAAAACATATTCGTCCGATTCCTGTATAGACCAAGTAAGAACAAACGTCCGGTTTTGTATTATGGGTGTAGTGTTTTGGCTGAAAAGTAATGTTTGCAGAGTCTTTACGGTCAAATCACACTTTGCTTCGATTGCAAAAATAAAAAAATATGGTGGTGATGAAGACACATTTGTAAGTAATGGTTCTGAGGCGCGATCTATTAAGAGGTCCTCTACGGGGACAGAAAAGTATTCCGCGAGATTGGATGCGGTACGATACAGCACATTCGCCCCAGACTCTGCTCGCTTTATGGAAGCAATAGATACGACAAAACCCTGTTGAAAGCATTCTTCCGCCAGTCTTTCTTGGCTCAGTCCTAATTTCTTTCTCAGTTCTTTGAGTCGTAATACGTTGAGTGGAATTCTTCCATCCCTATTTGCCATATTTCACTCCGTTGTAACGTATAGCTTTTCCCAGTAAACCTGAATCGATTGGATATGTTGAGTGAATAAATTTATCTTATTTCACTACATATAATACTAGTAGTTAAAATGTTATATACGAAAATGAAATGGGCATTTTAATCTTCAAACTACCTCAATTCATTGTTGTATTAGTGGTGTTTTTGTTATTAATAATTTTGATAATTATTGTTGTGAATTCATGTTTTTCTTAATAAGTTTTTTGAAATATCTTTAAGTGTATATCTTTTAAAAGATTGCACACCTTCAACTTATATTGGACTGCATTGAACTTTAACAATTAAACTCTTTAATTTTAGAGATATAAATTGATAATCTTATTTTTAGTGTTTTTTTTATTCCTATTCTGGCGAGTTAGGTTTTTCTAGTCTATAAATTAAATATCGGCACTTTCTAAATAACTTCCGATAAAAATAATTTTAATTTCAATATTATAAATAGTTGGCTTTATACAATGGATATTGGCTTTTTCTGCCTGTTAAAAGGATTTCATATTACACCACACTTTAATGCCGCGCTTACCTCTATCAAGGTGACTGCGTGGCTGCCACATGTCAAACGATCTTGTTATAGAGGGGATTGGCAAGCGCTTGCTTTAGAAGAATCCTATCGAAAGGCCTATTACCCTAACTATTTACTACTCTCTGAATTTCCAGAATTGGAACTGTTTTTATCTCAATTTTGCTGCCCAATTTTGTCAGTACGGTTTATGAAATTAGAGCCGTGAGCTCAGATATTATAACGCCGAGCTTATGGCGTATGTTTTTCTCAAGTACAGGCGTGTTTACATCATTAACAACTGCTACAGCGGCAATTGAGGTTCATGAATTATGCAAAAGGGCTCACCTATAGAATTCTATCAGCAACGTCCTCAATCTCGTGAGACGGTCGGTGTTGAAGAAGTGCAGCAACAAACTCAACAGTTTGGTTTTGCTGAACCCGAAATGGATGAGCTGCTTAAGTACTCATTACGGACTCAACTTGAGGCTATGCTCCAAAACCAACTCAGCACGGCTGAACGCCAACGGCAACTGAAAGAGAGTTTCGCTGCGGCAGTTGAGCTCGTATTGAAGGAGACGAAAGTTGAGCACCTAACACTGGTGCAAGCCTTTCAGAGCATGTATGGCAACGCTTGCCAATCTCTTTCTCTGGCTAAACTCACTCAAGAGGAACTGACCCGACAGTACATTTCCACATCTGGGCTGGACGCTGGGATGTCATTGCTTCAGCACGCTTCAGCCTGCGAGTAAAGAAATATATCAATACGGCTCTTTGCGGCATTAATGAAGCCCGTAACGGTATTTAGTAATGCGAGATTGGAAAGTTTTAACCAACCACACCAATTACGTTATGGGTTGGTTTTAACTTAAGTGTATACGTTAAAAGGAAGAACAGTATGGCTACAGAACCGTATCTTGGGACACTAACCGCATTTGGCGGCAATTTTGCAATTAGAAATTGGGCAATGTGCTCGGGGCAAATGCAGGCAATTGAAGATAATCCAGCACTCTTCTCTCTAGTTAGCACTCTATACGGAGGTGACGCCCGAACTACCTTTGGTTTACCTGATTTGCGTGGCCGCAGTCCAGTTGGTGTAGGCACACGACCTGGGGGATGGATTATCATCAGGGAGAAAGATTGGGTACTGAACTGGTAACTATTGATATAATCCAAATGCCAGCACACTTACATACGGCAATTTTTACCCCTCTTGGCACTGCTGCACCTGTAACAGGCAGGATGCAGGTTGCTACCAATGCTGCAAATACGCAGGTACCCGAAAGTAATTCGTATATAGCGCAAAACTCTACCCCCGGGTTCTATAAACCGACGTTTCAGCAACCAGATTTGACTGAGATCGAAGGCTTAAGTGTGTCTGGTGGTGGCTCGGAAGGAGGTACTGTAACTGTGACTGAAACAGGCGGTTCAGAGCCACTTAATATTTTGAGCCCGGTATTGCCGATTAATTGGTTAATTGCCACTGCGGGAGTATACCCACCGTGCAGCTAATCAACCAAGAAAGAATTGGCTGAAACTTTCGCTAATCCTTTCCTATAAAAAATTAAATATTTAAGTTGATTATGATAACCCGGCTATGTTGATAAGGCCGTCATATTCAGGAGAGGAAAATGAGATTACGTCGTCAGGTAGCGATCGCAATTACAACAGCATGGGTGTCCTCAGCGTTTTTTTCCGGTGAAGTCTGGGCCGCACAGCAAACGATTAACTACTCTAATGGTTCAGGTTCCAATTTTAGTGAGGTGGAGACAGGTGTCACTGGGGGTATGCCCTCGGTCACTCTTACCAGTGCAGGTGCTGTGTCTATGGTATTAGATGCCGGCAATAGCACTGATAGCACTCCGTTTACTGGCCTAAATGACCTCGGGTTTGTAGCTGGTGTTTTTTTCTCAAATACCATGATTAATGAGTTCAACAATCGTGGCTTCCGCTTTTTTGAGCGATCAAGTACTAACTTCAGTTTCGACGAAATTACCTTTATGCAGGGGTCGGCCCGAGACTCAGATAAAACGTATCAACTTGTATTAACTGGCTTCTCTAATGATACTCAAACAGTGACCGAAACTGTCACCTTGCCAAAAGGTGGTGAAGCAAACTCAGGGTTACAGGATTTGTTTACCCTGACCCGTGGTACAGACTTTACTGATTCTGCATGGCAGGACGTTGATACAGTGACTATGGCGTTTACCCGAAGTCCGGGTGCTGACTCTCGTTATCTTATCAAAAGTATCAAGATTGATGACGCTGCGGTTTCAGACTCAACCGCGCCTACTTTTGTCAGTGCGAGCTCAACCCCCACTGATGATGCAACCAATGTTTCTGTTAGCAACAACATCGAGATTGCCTTTGATGAGAATATTGAGCTGAAGAGCGGCAATATTACCATTCGTAATGTTACAGACAGTCGCGATTTTGAAGTATTTAATGTTGCCACCGAAAGCGATGGCACAACAACTTCACCAGGCGCTGGCCGCATCAGTGTTACCAACGATAAAGTTTACTTAAACCCAACCAGTGATCTGATAGGAAACCGGACTTACGCCATTCATATTGAATCTAGTGCCGTGGCTGACACCGCAAATAATAGCTTTGCTGGGATCAGCGATGATGCCACATTTAACTTTACTACGGTCGATACCACGCCAAATGCGCCATCTACACCCGATTTAGATGCTAGTTCGGATACCGGATCATTAAATACTGATAATATTACCAGTGACACTACTCCAACGTTTAGTGGGATTTCCGAGAGTGGATCGATCGTTACTTTATACAGTGATCAAGTCGGTGGAGGTGCAACGGTTATTGGCACAGGCACTGCTACTGGAGGAAACTGGCAGATAACAACCAATGAGTTGGCGTCTGGTATTACACATGCAATAAGTGCTAAAGCGTCTGATAGCGATGATAATGTTAGCTCGGCATCCAACGCGTTAAGTGTCACCATTGATACAGTAGCACCATCCGTAGTGAGCATTACCACGCCGATTGAGGCTGATAGTATCGTCAACGCTGCAGAAGACAACGATGTGCTGATCGCTGGCTCCGGCGCGGAAGCAGGTAACAGCGTGACCGTGACTATCACAGACAATAACAGCTCTGTCAGTCGTACGGTGACGGCCGACAACTCAGGCAACTGGACATTAAGCGGCAGCGAGCTGGATATCAGTGGCTTGAACAATGGTACCCTGACGGTGTCTGCAACCCAAGCTGATATAGCAGGTAATATCTCCACCGCAGCCACACAGAGCATTACCCTGGACAATGCTGGCCCATCAGCAGTGACCATCACCACGCCGATTGAAACCGATGGTATTGTCAATGCAGCGGAAGATAATGATGTGCTGATTGCCGGTTCCGGCGCGGAAGCAGGCAACAGCGTGACCGTGACCATCACGGACAATAACAGCTTTGTCAGTCGTACGGTGACGGCCGACAACTCAGGCAACTGGACGTTGAGCGGCAGCGAGCTTGATGTAAGTGCGTTTAACAACGGCACCCTGACGGTGTCTGCAACCCAAGCAGATATAGCAGGTAATACTTCCACCGCCGCCACCCAGAGCATTACCCTGGATAACGCCGCACCATCAGCTGTGACCATCACCACGCCGATTGAAACTGATGGCATCGTCAATGCGGCAGAAGACAACGACGTGCTGATTGCTGGCTCCGGCGCGGAAGCAGGCAATAGCGTGACCGTGACCATCACGGACTACAGCAATTATGCCAGTCGTACGGTGACGGCCGACAACTCAGGCAACTGGACGTTGAGCGGCAGTGAGCTTGATGTAAGTGCGTTTAACAACGGCACCCTGACGGTCGCGGCTAGCCAGAGCGATGCTGCGGGCAACACCTCCAGTGCAGCTAGCAAAACATTTACGTTAGATAACGTGCAGCCAACTGTTTCTTTGAGCAGTTCAGACCTCGATTTGATCTCTGGCGAAACGGCGAGTATCACGTTCACCTTAAGTGAGTCATCAAGTGACTTTGCTGAGTCAGATGTCACCGTCACTGGCGGCAGTTTGTCCAACTTTGCGGGCAGCGGTAGCAGTTACACGGCGACCTTTACACCAACGGAAGAGAGTGTGGCGAGCGGCACCATTGATGTTGCCACCGACACATTTACCGATGCCTCTGGTAACAGCAATAGTGCAGCAACACCACTTTCCATCAGCGTCGATACTGTGCTTCCAACCGTCAGTATCACTAGCTCCAGTGCTGCGCTGAAAGCGGGTGAAACGGCAACACTCATGTTTACCTTGAGTGAAGCCGCAACTGATTTTGCCGAAGCCGATGTGACCGTTGCTGGCGGAACTCTTTCTAACTTTGCGGGCAGTGGCGCCAGTTACACGGCTACCTTTACACCAGCAGAAGAAAGCACTGAGGATGCAACTATTGATGTTGCAGCAGAGCAATTTAGCGATGCAGCTGGCAACCTCAATACTGCAGCGACTCAGTTGTTGATTTCAGTGGATACGGGGATCCCCACTGGACATAGCATCAGCATTGATCAGGAGAGCATTAACAAAACCAACGAACAAGCGATGAGCTTTACCTTCGCAGCAGCTGAAGTGAACGCGATGTTCACTTATCGCGTGACCGACGGTACCACGACCATTGACGGCGCTAGTCAAACAATCTCCTCGGAGACCATGCAAGTAACGGGCATTGACGTCACTGGTTTGCAAGAGGGGACGCTGACAGTAAGCGTGGTGGTAACCGATGCCGCAGGCAATGCATCTGATGCAGTGACGGATACGGTGACTAAACGCTACGATGTCGCGCCAACGGCAGTTGATGATAGCTTCTCGACTGAGGAAGATACGGCGAAGCAATTTGATCTGTTAGCCAACGATTCCGATATTAATGATGACATGGTCGCTTCTTCTGCAACGGTTAAAACGCAACCAATTAAAGGTCAGGTGTCGATCAGCAACGGCGTTGTTACCTATACGCCAAATAGTAATGAGACAGGCACGGATAGCTTTACCTATACCGTGAAAGATGCCCTGTTACAGGAGTCACAAGACGCGACAGTAACCGTCACTATCATGGCTATAAATGATGCGCCAGTCGCGAAAGCGCTGACCATTAACACTGACGAAGATACCGCAAGCGCAGCAGTCACCGCGCGTAGTCAAGCGAAGGATGTTGAAGATGGCATCCCAACGGGTGATTTAGCGTTAGTTAGTTTGCCTCAAAAAGGACAAGTCGCCATTGATCAAACTGTAGGCACTTTTGTATATACGCCGAATGCGAATGAAAATGGTAGCGACAGTTTTACTTACACGATCGCAGACAGTGAAGGCGGCGTTTCTCTTGCGGCCACGGTCAGCGTCAATATCGGTTCCGTCAATGACTCACCAGTGGCGGAGGCAGACAGTTTTACCTTTGATGAAGATGTCACATCGACACTCGATGTTTTAAGTAACGACAGTGATATTGAAGATGGGTCATTCACCGCGAGTAGTATTACCCTACAAGATCTTGGTCAAGGAGAGGGGGGATACAGTTTTGCCAAGGTCAGTGTCAATGCCGATGGGACCTTAAAGATTGTGCCAACAGCGAACGTTAATGGTCAACATAGCTTTACCTACACGTTAACCGATAGTGGTCAAGCAGTCTCCGTGCCAGCAACCGTCACGCTCAATATTATGCCAGTGAATGATGCCCCCGTTGCTGTTGATAATAGTGCACAACTACTAGAGGGAGGCTCCTTCGAGGTCAACGTATTAGGCAATGATAGTGATGCCGATGCTGGAGACAGGTTTGAACTCACTAGTGTCACAGTCGTCGATACGCCAGCATATGGCAGTGTGAACGTGACGGCGTCAGGAGCGATTGTTTACAACCCCAATGAGAACTACTTCGGTGAAGACAGCTTCACCTATACGGTGGCAGACTTAGCAGGTGCTGTATCTAACGTCGCAACAGTGACCATGACGGTAACACCAGTCAACGACGCACCAATGGCGCAAGCACAGTCACAAACGCTTGATGAAGACAATAGTTTGGTGATCACGCTGGTTGGTTCAGATATTGATAACGATGATGACACTCTGCAGTATCTTATCACTGAGCAAGTCAATCATGGCGTGCTAGAGCAGTTGACCAATAATGGTTGGCGCTATACGCCAGAAGCGAACTTCAATGGCTCCGACTTCTTCTTGTTCAAGGTCAACGACGGTGATCTAGACTCGACAGAGGTTCGTGTCGATTTGACGGTTAATCCAGTCAACGATACACCAACCGCGACCGATATCAGTGCTACGGGAGAGGAAGAGATACCGCTGACCATTACTTTAAATGGTAACGATGCAGAAGGCTCATCTTTGAGCTATCAAATTGTAAAATCGCCAGTCAACGGTAATGTTACCGTCACAGGCAATCACGCGGTTTATACGGGTAACAGTAACTTCTTTGGTCAGGACAGTTTCACTTACAGCGTAAGTGACGGAGAACTTACCTCTGGAGTGGCGTTAGTGACTATCACGGTGAATAACGTTAATGACTCGCCAGTGATTACGGGTACCCCATCAACGCAAGTGGATGAAGATAGTGTGTATCAGTTTGTGCCCGCGGCATTGGACAATGACCCAGCGGATACTCTGACCTACTTGATAGCTAACAAGCCACCTTGGGCTACATTTGACAAGACAACAGGAGCACTTTCTGGCACGCCAAGTAACAGTGATGTGGGTACTTATCCAGATATCGTGATTAGCGTATCCGATGGTACTATTTCTTCCTCATTGTCAGCGTTTTCGATTACTGTGAATAACGTGAATGATGCACCTGTTATCTCTGGCTCACCAGCAACACAAGTGAATGAAGACAGTACCTATCTGTTCATGCCAAAAGTGTCAGATGTTGACAGCCAAGCCTTTACCTTCAGTATCGTGAACAAGCCATCTTGGGCTAGCTTTGATGCATCAACAGGCACGCTCAGTGGTACACCAGATAATGGTGATGTTGGCAAATATCAGGGCATTGTTATCTCGGTTTCTGATGGTCTCACGACCACAATGCTCAATAGATTCAGTATTGTGGTTAACAATGTCAATGACGCGCCAGTGATCAGTGGCACTCCTGCTCTTACTGTCAACGAAGGCAGTACGTATCGCTTTGCGCTGCAGGCATCGGATGTTGATAGTAGTAGCTTGAGCTTTTCAATCCGCAATAAACCATCATGGGCAACCTTTGATAGAGCTACTGGGTTGCTAAGTGGTACGCCGGAAAATGAGCATGTTGGCAGCACCAATAATATTGTTATTAGTGTCTCTGACGGTGAGCTAAGCGCTTCTCTAGCAGCGTTTAGCATCACGGTAATCAACGTCAATGATGAACCAATGGCAGTTAATGATACCTATGCCTTTACCGAGAGTAACGATGGTAGCTACTTATTGGATGTACTCAGCAACGACAGCGATATTGATCTAGACACATTACAACTGGAATGGGTTAAACCTACATCTGGAACGGCAACAATTGTGGGCAGTCAAATCCAATTGGTAACGACCTCAATTGGTACAGTGACAGTGCAATACAGTGTGAAAGATGGTAATGGAGGAAAGGCCACCGCGAAAGCAATCGTGACAATTAAAAGTGCGAAATTGGACGCACCAACAATAACCGCACCTTCAGATATTGAAGTGAAAGCAACTTCGCTCTTTACTAAAGTTGCATTAGGCTCTGCCGTGGCCCGAGATAGTACAGGCAAGCTATTACCTGTTTCATTGGTCGACAGCACGACCTTCTTCCGACCTGGGACTAATACGGTCTATTGGCGTACTCAAGACTCTGATGGAAACGTCGCTGAGGCTAGTCAAACGGTAACAGTGTATCCACTGATAAGTATCTCCAAAGATGCGCAAACCACGGAAGGCACCAACCATAGCGTAACGATACACCTTAACGGCCTTTCGCCGAGTTACCCAGTAGTCGTACCTTACACGGTTTCAGGAAGCACAGACAGTGATGACCACACACTCACCTCTGGCGAAGTGGTGATAACTAGTGGTACCGAAGGCAAACTTTCGTTCGAACTACTTAATGATGGACAAAGTGAAGGCGTTGAAACCTTAGTGATTGATTTGGACAGCACCCTTAATCTAGGTAGTAAGCGTCGTTACACCTTGACAATCTTTGAAGAGAATGTGGCTCCGAAGGTCTCGGTAAGTGTATCTCAGGCGGGGGAGCAGCGGAGCCAAATTGAAAATGGTGTTGAACCGGTCACAATCACAAGCAGTGTTAATGATGCAAATATGTCCGATATACACAGTTTCAGATGGAGTAGTGATAGCGATGTACTTAACCAAGCGATTGCGGGGCAGATGTACAGCGAAACATTGACTTTCTCTCCGCAATTACTGAGTTCAGCGATTTACAATTTGCAATTGACAGTTACTGACAATGGCACTCCGCCATTATCAGTGACACGGAATGTCTATTTAGAAGTGGTACAAACATTGGCGGAGCTCGGAAGTGAAGATAGTGATGGCGACTTAATCCCGGATGATCAAGAAGGTCATAATGATAGTGATGGTGATGGCATTCCTGACTATCTTGATGCAATTTCTGACTGTAACGTAATTCAACAGGTTGTGTCAGAAAAAGATCGCTTCCTCATTGAGGGGCAGCCAGGTGTCTGTTTACGCAAAGGAATAACCATTCTGACTAACACAACAGGAGGAGCTTTATTGCTAGATGAGGAGCTTCCTAAAGATATCAACATGAAGAGCATCGGGGGAATCTTTGATTTTGTAGTAACTAATTTGCCGCTGCCCGGCCAAAGCTATCAATTAGTTTTGCCTCAGCGTTTACCTGTTCCAGCAAATGCAGTGTACCGAAAGTATAACGCTGAACAGGGGTGGATAGACTTTATTGAGGATGCTCAAAACACAGTTTCTTCTAGTGCTGGCGAGGCTGGTTATTGTCCGCCACCAGGGCACAGTTCATGGTCACAGGGTCTGACTGAAGGTGACTGGTGTGTACAACTTACCATTGAAGACGGTGGTCCGAACGATGATGATGGATTGGCTAATGGAAGTGTCGTTGACCCTGGCGTCGTTGCCGCTCGTGTAAACAATAATGCACTCCCTCAAGCGATTGACGACAATGCGTTTGTTAGTCTCAATGGTACGGTGACGCTCGATGTATTGAGCAATGATACCGATGCTGATGGTGATGGGCTGAAGGTAAGTCGCGCTTCTGTAGATATTGGTAGTGTTAGTGTGGTTGATAACAAACTAAGTTATGTCACTCAACCACAGTACTACGGGGAGGCTTTGATCACTTATAGCGTAACGGATGGTAATGGTGGAACGGGATCGGCGAAGGTGACGGTGAATGTGGTAAACAGTCAGAATCCGAATGCGGTGGACGATAATATTACCACCGATGATCGTACCCCTGTCACGGTTTATGTCCTTGCTAACGATACCGATCCGGATAACGACACATTGAAGTTGGTTTCAGTCCAAGCGCAGTATGGGCAGGTGGTCATGAATGCAGATCAGAGCGTGACCTATACCCCTACCTCAGGGTTTGAAGGCAATGATGTGTTGACATATATCATTCAAGATAGTCAAGGCCTGCAAGACACAGGGAAAGTTATAGTGACAGTTAAGTTGGTAAGAGATGTAAAGGTTGAAAATACTTCAGCAGGATCATTGGGTAGCATAGTGTTGATGCTTTTGATTTTGTTAGGAGCCATGCAACGTTATGGAAGAAACAGTGCTCTAGCACTAATTGCTGTGTTTAGTTTTAGTAGTCAAGCGGGTTGGTATGTTGATGTTCAAATGGGGTCAAGCCATGCAGATGAGCGTGATGCTGTTAAAGGTGATAACGTAATTTCTACTGACAACACCGGGCTCTACCGCTCTATCGGGTTTGGATATACTTTTTCTGAGCAATGGTCAGGAACTATTCGTTATATAGATATGGGTGAAGGTAGTGCAACATTGCGTAGTGCGACTACTTCACCAGAAGACTATCACACCAGTGTCGCATTTATAGCACCACTCCTTGTTAAGGGCATAGGCTTCGACATCGGTTATAAGTTCTGGCAATACAATTCATGGTCCGCAAAACTGAGTTTAGGGGGCTTGTTCTGGGATACCGATATTGAAAGTACGTATCAAGGCAGCAAGATAACGACGGAAGTGGATGGTTTTGATGGATATATTGGTGCAGAAGTTGGCTACAACCTCTCAGATAATTGGGAGATCGGTGTCCAAGGCGCTCGTTATTTTTTACATGAAAATGATGTTGATATAATTGCGCTACAACTTCGTTATTTTTTTGAGCCGTTAGCAGCGTATTAACTTATGGTTTGGTATTTTTCGATAATTTATATCCCAATTGCTCATGAAGCGGTATGGTAAATCACTGGAGATTAATATCGTGATTGTGCTCTTTATTATGTAGAGCAATAGTCCATGACAAATCCTTAATTATCTTGAAGTCTTCTCTTCTTTAACATCTAGGGAAAGATAGTGATTGATAGAGTGTTAAGCAGAACTTACTATCCGTTCGATATTAGAAAAATAAGGTTCATTGGATACTAGATGTGAACTTAAAAGAAGATGATTTACGTAATAGGGTTGCTGGTGGCGCTGAAAATGTCAGCGTGATACGTCGCTTTACTTTGAACCTAGTACGTTTACAGTCGAAGAAATATAGTTTGGGGGCTGAAGCAAAACAAGCGGGTTAGAGCGACACAATTCGTAGTGAACCCTTATTGAGTTGAAAAGCGTTCCAAGCTCGCAGTTGCTCTGACTCTGCTGGTGATAACACGACGATAAATTGATACCTATCAAGACGATAATTTGATATTGCCTCTTCATAAATCTATTGCTTTTTAAGTTTATGACATTTTTTGAAGAGGCAATTTTATATCTGCTTTAGGATGAGATGCTTGCTACTATCTCGGTTTAATCTAATACTGATTGAATAGTATTAAACGCTTTTTCTATTTTTTGGGTAGGGATAATGCCAAACCCAAATAAGAGGGCATTAGAATGATTGTTGATAGAAAAATGCGATGATGGGTAAACCGCTACATTTGATGAAGCAAGTTTATTCATCATTTGTGTCGCGCATCCCGATACTTCAGCTGCTATATGCAATCCACCTTGGCTTGGAATACGTTGTAAGCAATCTATGTTGTCAATTAATTGAGTGAGTTTATGGTACCTTTCGCTATAGATTTTATTCATATTGAGTAAATGGTGAGACAAATGACCGTCACGCATGAATTCGTCAAGTAGGATTTGAGACACTACAGATGTACTTCTTCCCAAGTGCCATAACATATTTGAAATTGGCTCTATTAAAGACTTTGGTGGAATCATATAGCCAATGCGTATGCCGGGAAATAGTATTTTAGAGAAACTGCCTACCATAATGACGCAGTCATTTTTGTCTTGTGACTTGAGAGCTTGCTTACTGGTATTGAGATAGTGATATTCCGCATCATAATCATCTTCGATAATGATTGCGTTATTAACTTCTGCCCATCTCAGCAGTTCTAACTTCCTTTCAACTGAGTAGCTAAAGCCTAAAGGGAACTGATGACTAGGCGTTGTATAAATAATTTTGGTATTAGAAGGGATTGATTCAACGACAACGCCTTGGTCGTCCATCGGCACGGTGCCTATTTGCGCGCCAAGCAATCGAGCTTGATTTCGAAAAACAGGATATCCTGGATCTTCCGTCGACACGAGATCCCCGGGAGAGAGTAATGTAAGGAGAGTCGTCATTATTGCCTGCTGGCCCCCTTGCGTAATGATGATGTCTTCAGGATCACAGATTACGCCTCTCGAATGTCTTACATACTCGCAGATAGACTCTCGTAAACAAGCTAGTCCTTGCAAATCACCACCATGTGCAAACTCTGGAGTTAATGCATTGAGCCTACTCAGTCTTGAGTGTCGCCAAATATGCTTTGCTATTCTCTGATGATCAGGAACGCCTAAAGTGAAGTCATAGTCTAGATTCTTTGGTGCGATGATCTCTGGCTTCTTCGCTGCGTTAGTGCCAAACACCCCTAGTTGGTAGTGTTTTATTGGTCTCTTATCTTGATTCACCGTTTGCTCTAGAGCATTACTTACGTACGTGCCAGACCCTGCCTTTTTTACTATCCACCCCTCGAACTGAAGTCGCTCATACACCGAAATGACAGTGTTTCTTGCTATGCCTAACTTTTTTGACAACATGCGAGTCGACGGTAATCTCTCATTTGATCGTAATCTGCCTTCTAATATCCCTTGGTATATCTCGGAATAAAGCTGTTGGCTGGTGACTTTTCCAGTTTCGAAGTGTAGTGAAAATGGCATCGTTTTCTCTGTAGACGTTGAAAAGTGGTTCTAAAGCGTTGTGAGGATGTGGATCTGTATATACCAAGTATATCTGCCTAGTATACCGTTATCTTGGTATGGAAAAAGCGCATTTGAGTACACTATTTCCCCATTTTGCAAACGGATGTTACTCACATTCGTATCTAATCGGCCTACCTATCAACGGTGATCAGGTTTAAACCTGTTTATATCGCGCTAAAAATTTGAAGACACAGTGTTATTCATCGAGGGTTAACGATTGGAGTTCTTCAAGTCAGGATTACTTTTATATAAAAAGTTAAAAGCCTTGGAATAAACTAGAAATTAATTATAAGTGAAAATTAAAAATTGAGGGTTCAATGAAGTTAAACAATGCCTTGGTAGCCATTTTATCGCTCACTTCTTTCGTCACGTTTGCGAAAACGGAGTTAACGGTTAGCAGTCAATTAAAGAGCGTAGTTGATGAATGCGCTAAAGGATTAATGAACGAATACGACATTCCGGGTTTGGCTGTTGCAGTAACGATTGATGGTAAACGTTATTTTTATAATTACGGTTTGGCTGACGAAAGTAAGGGGAGTTTAGTCACCAACGACACAATTTTTGAACTCGGCTCTATCAGTAAAACTTTTGCCGCTACTTTGACTGGTTATGCCCAAGAAAAAGGTAAGCTAGACATGGGTGACAAGGTCAAGGATTATATTCCAGAATTAGAGAATAGTGCTCTGGGTAATACCAAGCTAGTTCATGTCGCCACCTACACTGCGGGTGGTCTACCATTGCAATTTCCTAGCGAAGTAACGAACGACGCTGAAATGATGCAGTACTACAAAACGTGGCAACCGGAGTACGAAGCCGGTACTAAGAGGAAGTACTCAAACCCTAGTATTGGTCTATTTGGCTACATCGGTGCCTTGAGTATGAAGTCAGACTATACGGAAATGATGGAAACCGTCATCCTACCTGAGCTCGGTATGACCAATACCTTTGTCGATGTACCAAAGGATAAGCTTAACAACTATGCTTTTGGTTATAGTTCTGAGGGAAAACCCGTTAGAGTTAATCCAGGTATTCTTGATGCACAAGCCTATGGTATTAAATCAACAAGCTTAGATATGCTTCAATATATCGAAGCAAATATGGGTCAAGCGCAACTTAATACTGATATAGAAAATGCGCTAGAGCGAACTCATACTAAGTATTTTGATACCGACACGTTTACGCAAGCCGTAGGGTGGGAAGGTTATGATTACCCCGTTTCACTTTCGCAATTATTGAAGGGGAACTCCAGCGACGTAATTCTCAACGCTAAACCGGTTCAAGCAAGTGTATCCGGTACTCTCGGTCGCGACGTTTGGTATAACAAAACGGGCTCAACAGGTGGCTTTGGGGCATATATCGCATATGTACCCTCTGAAAAAATAGGCATAGTGATTCTGGCGAATAAAAACTACCCTAATGCAGAAAGAGTAGAGGCTGCTTACAATATTATTAGCTCGGTGGTGAAATAAACTTTAGTGGTAATAGGCACTACGTAATTATTAGCGCTTATTTAGATAAATACTATCTGCATTGTTTTATTCGATAGTATTTATAGGAGTATTCATGAAAACTAAGCATTGGTCTAAGGTGACTTTGCTACATGAAGTTGTTACGAATCCAAATATAACGATTAAAGGTAAACATAGTTATTACAGTGATTGTTGGGACGCCGGTTTTGAGGAGTCCGTTGTAAGGTATCTACAAGGCGATGAGTTCAGCCGAGATTGGGAACCAAAATGGAAGATTGATAAGTTACATATAGGTGACTTTGTCTGTATTGCAGCGGAAGTTGTGATTGTTATGGGGGGAAATAGTACACATAGAGCTGATTGGTTCTCCTTGTACCCATTTATGGACTTTATTGAAGAAGCGTATGTCGGGAAAGGAGATACTCACATTGGCGATGGCGCCTGGCTCGGTATGCGATCCATGATAATGCCGGGTGTGACTATCGGAGAAGGAGCAATCGTTGCGGCAAACAGCGTGGTGACGAAAGATGTTGAGCCTTACAGCATGGTTGCAGGCTCACCAGCTAAGCATGTCAAATATCGCTTTTCTCGCGAGACGATAGACGAACTGCTCGCCCTTAGGATATATGATTGGCCTGATAAGAAAATCGACAGCCTGAAGAGATTGTTATGTTCAGACGATTTAGAAGGGCTGAAAAAGGCAAGCGCTGAATACGATAGAAATCATTCAGTAGAGTGACGATGTCACTATTTTAAAAAACAGAAGAGGCTCATTATAGAGCCTCTTTTTAGTGTGATGGATATCTGCAACCACCACACTTCCTTATCAACTCATCATTCAGCAAGTCGCCAACTAGAATCGGAAACCTTTTAGTTTCATCTTTGCAGGAAAGGTTACCTCAATAGTTGGCTCTTTCAAGTGTTAGCAGAGACGCTCATAACTGTTTTGTTTGAGCAATTCGGTTAAGTCGCCTTGACCATATTTTAGAGTTGCTTGGTGTTTTTGATGTTGAATGACCTGATCAAAAGTAGGTCGAGTCACTGAACGAAAAACGCCCACGGGTACGGGAAAGTCTGGATAGCTCAAGTTAGCAAGCGCATAAGCATAGTATGACTCCTCGCATTGACTGGAGTGGAGCAAAAGGTTCGGGGCCTCTGATTCGACAATCTCGAAGCCAAACCCTTTATTGATCAACGCTTTTGAGTGTGTTTTACCAAACAATAACGGTTCATTATCTGAGAGATAAAGTAGATGTTCGCTTCTATTAGCTGGGCCGTTGTAAGGTTCGTGCACTTTATCGTTAAAAATGACGCAGTTTTGCAGGATTTCAACTACAGCAGTGCCCGAATGCGCGGCAGCAGCCTCTAACACCATCGTCATGTGTGTAGGATCATTGTCTGATGTTCGTGCTATGAACGTAGCACCTGCGGATGCTGCTAATGCCAGAGGTTTAAGCGCTTGATCGGGAGAGCCTTCAGGGCTCGACTTAGAAATGAAGCCCTGTTCGCTTGTCGGAGAAAATTGGCCTTTGGTAAGTCCGTAGACAGCATTATTAAAAAGCAAAATTTTAATGTCTTGGTTGCGTCGAATCGCGTGAATAAAGTGATTTCCGCCAATACTCAGTGCGTCACCATCGCCGGTTACGACCCAAACATCTAACTCTGGATTGCTAGCTTTTACACCAGTAGCGATGGCAGGGGCACGGCCGTGAATCGTATGAAATCCATAAGTATCGAGATAATAAGGAAAACGAGATGAGCAGCCGATCCCTGAGATGAATACGGTGTTCTCTTTAGTTCGACCTAGTCGTGCTAGAACGGACTGCATCGTTTTTAATACGTTAAAATCACCACAGCCTCGACACCATTTGACTTCAACATCAGAAGCGAAATCTTTGCGGTTGAGTACCTTAGTCGTCATTTTTAATTTCCTTCAGGTGGTGGTTGATAGACTCAATGACCTCGTGAACTTTGAATGGTAACCCCTTAACTTGGGTTACGGAGCGTGCCGAAATGGCATATTGTGAGCGAATCACTTTGACGAGTTGTTGGTTATTCAACTCAAAAACAAGCACATGCTTGAATTGGCTAATGATCTCTTCCAAATTGATTGGAAACGGGTTTAGATACTTAATATGGGCGTGGGCAACCGATGCGCCTTGCTTTCTCAGATGCTCAATTGCGGTCGACACAGAACCTTGCGTGCCTCCCCAACTTAGCACTAGCAGTGAGTCTTGAGTACTGCCTGTTAGCGTTTGTTTAGGGATGAAATGGCAGATGTTATTTATTTTTTTTGCTCTTTCATCAGTCATGCGCTGGTGGTTTTCAGGATCATGAGAAGGGTTGCCTGTAATCGCTTGCTTTTCCAACCCTCCAATGCGGTGCATTTTCTCTTTTGTTCCAGGCGTGACCCACTCTCTGCTGTAATACACGTCATCACGGGCATAGGGATAAAACGGGCTTATGTTTGCTTTTGTTGCCTCGGCAGTGAGCTTAATCTCATCAGGGTTGGGCACGAGCCAAGATTCGGAGCCGTTTGCTAAGTAGCCGTCACTCAATAAGATCACTGGCGTCATAAATGTAGTAGCAATTCGACAGGCCTCGATTGCCATGTCAAAGCAGTCTGCAGGAGAGGCAGGAGCCAACACTGAGAGTGGTGAATCCCCATTTCTACCATACAAAGACAAAAGCAAGTCTGATTGCTCTGTTTTAGTCGGTAGGCCAGTTGAGGGGCCTCCACGTTGTACGTTGATAACAACCATTGGCAACTCCGCCATCACGGCAAGGTTAATGGTCTCTGCTTTCAAACATAATCCAGGGCCAGACGTTGATGTGACTCCTAAACCGCCAGCATAAGATGCACCTAAAGCTGAACAAGCAGCTGCAATCTCATCTTCTGCTTGGAATGTCGTGACCCCAAAGTGTTGATAGGTTGATAGTGTGTGTAGAATATCTGAGGCGGGTGTTATGGGGTAAGAGCCCAAAAATAGCTGGCGTTGGAGTTTTTCTGCTGCGCATATTAACCCAAGCGATAATGCTTCGTTCCCTGAAACAGTACGATACAAGCCAGCTTTATCTGCTACGGGAGCAACCTGAAAACAGTCGCTGAATACTTCGGTTGTTTCGGCATAATTAAATCCTGACTTTATGGCTAAAGTATTTGCCTCTCTCGCTTGCGGATTGTCAGCGAATTTATTATTTAGCCATTCAATGGTCGGTTCTAGCGGACGGCTGTAAATCCATAAAACGATACCCAGCATAAAAAAGTTTTTGCTTCGCTTCACTACTTTTGGCGCTATGTTTAACTCAGAAAGAGATTGGACGGTTAAACGCGTAAAACTGTCACTAATCACTCGGTAATTTGCGAGGCTACCATCGCTCAATGGGTTCGATTCATAGCCAGCAAGCTCAAGGTTTTTTTTATTAAAACCATCGAGATCAATAAGCACCAAACCGCCTTCAACGAGTTGTGAGATTTTGGTTTTTAATGCAGCGGCATTCAGAGCGATTAAGACTGAAAAATCGTCGCCAGGAGTATAAATCTCTGTTGAGGCAAATTGCATCTGAAAAGCCGATACTCCAGATGTGGTTCCTGCCGGAGCCCGTATCTCTGCTGGATAATCAGGTAACGTCATGACATCGTTTCCTTGTTTCGACGAGTTGTCTGAAAAGCGTTCTCCAAGTAATTGGATACCATCTCCAGAATCGCCAGCAAAACAGATCACTTCGCGTTTAAGTTGAATTATTGTCATTAAAACCTCTTACCGTGTTAGAGCAAGTTCAGTATGTTTCATTGCACTTAATGAGATGCAATGGAATTAAAGGTTGGAGAAAATGCCGTAAGCCCGAGCATTCTGAGTGTAGAGTTAATGGTGTTGGCTTTATTTGTCGTCTCTGAGGTCAGTAGAAATATCCATAGCTAGGAATGCTTTTCCGAAATACTAGAAAAGTTTGCATGACACAAAAATACTTTTTCTGTCATATTAGATGTGATTATTTTTCATTAATTGTGAGCGTTATGGATAAGCTGTCATTAATAAAGTTGTTTGTATCTGTTGTGGACTTAGGGAACTTTACAGCAGTCGCGAATCAATTAGGGCAGTCGCCTTCTACTGTTAGTAAAGCGATTGCTCGCCTAGAGCAGGATTTGGGTGTTCGTTTAGTTCACCGTACAACACGTCAACTCCAGCTCACTGAAGCGGGGTTTAACTACCTTGAGACGGCAAGAGAAGTGATCAACTTGCTCAAAAGTAGTGAAGAGCAGCTTCATCAAAGTATTGCATCTCCGTTTGGTACACTTCGTGTCAGCCTTCCTTTATCGTTCGGGCAAAACTATATAACTCCGCTGATTCCAGAGTTTTGCGAACGTTACCCTGAAGTGAAGTTGGATCTTAGCTTTTCCGATGAATACACCAGTATATTGGAGAGTGGGATGGACGTTGCTATTCGAAGCGGGAGACTAAATGACAGCAACCTGATTGCGAGGCGATTATGTCCTATTGATATGGGTATGTTTGCCAGTCCGGAGTACATAAAGAAGTTTGGTCGGCCTCAGAGTGTTGAAGCGCTTAACCAGCACAAATGGATAATGTACCGCTATAAACAATCGGGGCGCTTGCTTACCTTGACGATGCCTTTAGATGGGCAATTAGTAGAATTTAGTCCTACACATCAAGTGACAGTAGACAATGGTTATGCGATGGCCTCTTTAGCGAGTTTAGGAGCAGGGATTGCACTGATGCCCCAATATCTTGCTCGAGACTTAGTACAGCAAGGTAAACTGATGTTGGTTTCTGAACCTCAAAGAACCGATGGTCAAGGTGTCTATATATACTATCCAAGTCGTAAGTTTGTGCCCGCGAAAGTAAAAGTGTTTATCGACTATATTATTCATAAACTTGATGAGCAGGGAGAGGCGATCAACAGCAGTTGGATGCTGAACCATTAAAGCTCTTACTGGAGGATGATAGCTTTTTCTGAAGTCTAAGCGTGTTACGTGCCAGCAAGTTTTCTACATTCAGTTGTGCAGTTGTGCCCACAAAAATATTAACTTATGGGTCTGCAAACAAAGATTCGAATCACTAAGAGCCACATATAGCGGCTCTTTTTTGTCCTGAACTTGGAAAGTGGCGACAGGTCTTGAAGTGCTCAGAGGGTTACGAGGACTCGCTTCAGATAAATGAAGAAAGATCGAACCGAAGTATGTTATTGCCGGTTTGACTGTCTATACCGTTGCCATTCCGCTGTTAATTCTGCTTTTTCTTTTCTCGCTGCAATCAGCATTTCTATATTAACGTCAGTGTTTGGGTGCTTTTGAATGTATCGCTCGTAATCAACCGGAATACCATTAATGTGCAGTTCAAGGTGTAAATGCGGCCCTGTTGTTCTTCCTGTGTTACCCGTTTTTCCTATCACTTGTCCTCGGCTGATCTTCTCGCCAACGTGGACGTGGCGTTGAGATAAGTGTAGGTAGCGTGATACAGAGCCATTTGTGTGGCGGATATTAATGTAGTTGCCCGCAAAACGGTTGTAACGAGACTTTAAAACGATGCCATCAGCAATACTACGAATCGTTGTGCCTACTGGTGTTGCATAGTCAGTGCCTAAGTGTGGAGTCGTTATATTGGTTACTGGGTGTGTTCGTTTTAAGTCATAGCCAGAGCTTACTCTGTAGCTTTTATCAAAGGGATCTGAAAATCGGAGTTTATTTTTTATTGACACGCCATGCTCATCAAATATGTTGCCTTGCCCATCATTGATAATAAATAAATCGGTTTTACTACCTAAATAGTAAAAAGAACTAATATAGGTTTCATTTCTACTATTTAACTTAGTTCTTAAGATAAAATGGTCATCTCTCTTAACTGAATCAATAATATTAAAGTTACTTTTAATAAGGGCCAATAGCAAATTAATCTCTTTTTGACTTATCCCTGATTTTAACAATGAAGCGACAAACGAGTACTCAACCACACCTATGGTGATTTTTTGTCTAAGAGTCCCCCCCTCAAAAGGTGCTTGAACTCCCTCATTCTTGAACTCCAAAGGCTTAACGGTAGGCAGTCTATCCATGGGAGTGAGGATGTGGTGAGAAAGCGACACGCTAATAAAAATGAGTAAGGCAATGGTGAGAAGGGTTGCGGTAGGAGTTCGCACACTCCTTTTTATTATTAAAATAGTCATTAGTTTTGGTGGTTTATCAAGGCTGACAGTTGTGCGTAGAGTATAATATTTTAAATAAAACCTAGCATTAAAGTATGGCTAATTCCTCCGTTTTAACTAAGTGAATAATTATAGGTGATGATTTTAATTTAATAATTTAGTAAAAGTGACGGTTGGTCTGGTGTTTTTGGCTTTTTAAATGGTGTTATTGTCACGTTGAGAAAATATTTTACAATAATATAATCTCGGCAAAATATATTTTGCCAAATTACTATGTTCGCTAAAAATACGCTGAAATTAACATTAGGTCTTACGCTTACATCTCTTTTATTGAGTGCATGTGGTGGTGGTGATGGAGGAGACAACACACCTCCAGCTAGAAGCAAAGGAAGCATTTCCGGTATGGTTTTTGACGCCCCTGTAAATGGCGCAAAGATTGAGGTTTTCGAGTTCAAAAATGGAAACTTAGGCCGGAAGTTGGCTAACACGACGTCTGATGCGTTCGGAAACTATCTGCTAGAGTTTGAATCGTCTTCAATGCCTCTTTTTGTTGTTGCAAAAGAGGGGAGTTATACCGACCCGTTTACGAATGAAACGGTATCAGTGAGCAATGCGAAGACACTTAAATTTGAAGGTGTTGTGAACTTTAAAGAGGGGAGTGAGCAAAAGTTAATGCTTACTCCGCTGTCGAACTTGGCAGCAGGCTTGGCAAAGTACAAAATTTCTCAAGGAACTACAGATGAGAGTGCCTTTTCAACCGCTTTGGATAGTATCAATAGCATGTATGGGTTTGACGTAAATGAGACCAAACCTATTGATATAACCAAAGGTGGGCAAAGCAGTTTTGCTAGTGCTGGGCATCAATACGGCGCTTTATTAACTGCATACTCGTCTTACTCTTACGATCTTATAAAAAAATACGGCAACAGCGATAACGTCTACACTTCAATGCATTTCGCTGATATCCAATATCGGGATGTTATTGCAGATGGTGTTCTTGATGGTCTTGAAGTGAGCCAGACTTCAGGAGCAGTGACTCCCCTCAGCTTTGGACAGAAAAAGATAAATAGCGACATTTATACACGTGATTTATCTCAGCATGTTCTGATCGTGGTAAACGATCCAAGTGTCAATATCTCTGGTACTGATGCCGCAGACTATGTCGACTTTAGTAAGAAGCTTAATGACTTAGGTACATATGGCAGTACTGATGGCGTCATTCCACCGCGAGATGGTACGGATATCGATACAGATGCGCCAATAGTTACTCGTACGGACAGTGATGTGCTCGCTGGCACCGATAAAGTTGATCTAAAGATTGTAGATGATATCGGCGTAGAAGACGTATCCGCCTTTATTCAGTATCAGGTTAATGGCTCTTGGTCTGGTGAATTTCAATGTAACGACATACAAGATTTTGGAAGCACATTCTGTTCGGTTGAATTTGATGATTTTGAAGTTGGCCTTCGAGAGACCAACGTTAAAGTTAACATTAATACCAAAGAGATCGATAGTGCAGATATGAACCCTGCCACAGGGCTCTCAAACGTAGCAGCAGCACGGTTAGTCTTATATACAGCGGATGTACTGGGTAATGAGTTAATTCCAGGCAGCCATTCGGGTCTTCATATCAACTTTGAATGGGATAACGATGCGCCTGTTATCGATATTACATCGGCGAGTGCAATTAATAATCAACTTAAAGAGTATGTTCTGAAAGGGGTTGTAAAAGAAAGCTCGCAAGAGATCAGTTCGGTCAGTATTTCATTTAAAGATGGCTTACATGAGGACGTCACATGTTCTCCTGTCACTGTAGAGTCTGGAAATGCTTGTGAGTTTAGTAAGGCTTACCCAATTGATGAATTCCTATCTACGACGGTCTTTGAGGTTCGAGCGAAGGATAGCAAAGGCAATACGGGCACCGCTCAGCATGCAGTAAGTCGTGACGATCAAGCGCCAGCACAAACGATTACTTATCCTGAAGGTGCGTCAATGACGTACGTAAATGTCGGTTTAGATGGTGAACGAACCACTTACGATGGTATCTACTCTCAAGATACGTATACCCCAGACAATGTTCAAGCGAGCCGTGATTACCTAAAGATAGACTACGCTTACGCGAGTATAGGCATTCAGAATTCATTAAAAGGGGTAGATTTTAGTAACTTCAACGCTAACTTGTTGAAAGAGAATAAAATCCCTTATGTTCGTGTGAAAGTGTCAGACGTAAATACCGATACGGTTTTAGGCTCCAACGCCAATAAACTTAAGCTCGTCGTCAAGTATTATGTCAGCCAAAATAACGATAACAACTACTCACTTCAGCAAGTTATTGATACAACCGCATCGGATGATGACTACATCGCAAAAATTCCGCACGAAACGTTGTTAGATAGCAATGGGCGTGTAGAAGATGTCATCTATTACATTCCATTTGTAAGAGATATTTTGGGTGACAGCTTTAAATCGGTATCAGAAAACAGTAGTCAAAAGTTAGTCATTCAAACCGTCGATGAGTCTGATAACGAAAGCACTCCAAGAGAAGTATATTTTAGAAGTAGCTTTGATCTGCCAACTATAAAAGTGGTGACACCATTTATTGGTGCGCGAGCTCAACTTGAAGGATTGAGTCCAAATGGTGAATTCACTTCACTTGCGAGTTGTACCACTATCCAACAATTGGAAAGTGACCAATCAATGGCTCTTGACGTCGCGAGTTGTGAAACCACAACTGATGTTGTGAATTATGACTTCATGCGTGTTCGTTTAATTGGTATCGAAGGCAGCGAGCCATACTACTATCAATGGAAAAGAGATCCAGGAACCAAAAAAGTAACGGTTGATTTAAACAAGGCCAATATTGGCGTGTACTTTAAGCTCAATGGCTCTCAGACTTACTATATTACTGAACTATCGACATATCAGACTAGCTTGTTTGATTTCCAGTGGGATCAAGTCACTGCCGGAGAGAAAACTTCTGAGCGTGCGATTCAAATTCTTGATGAGGTGCGCTACGCGTTATCAGGCACGAACAACAGCTCATTCTTTGGATTTGATCCAACGGTTGTGCCTTATGCAACGAACGAAATGCTTGCTACCAAAGCGATTCCAGAAAAGCCATCAAACGATTATCTACACCGATTTCTTGTCGAAGCTATCGATAGTATTGCTCAAGGAATGCCGAGAAATAACTCATTAGATTTTGCCTCCGCTATTTACGATGATTTGAGCTTTGATGGAAAAGCGAATGGTATTGGTGTTGGTGGACGTCAGGTTATGCTCGATTCTTATCAATTCGGTTCCGATACTTATCGAAAGGATTTAGCGCAATCGTATTACGAAATCATGGCGAGCAAATACGGTATTGAGACCAATATCGCGCAGCTCTATGCTGATGATATTTCGATGGCTAATCCTAACTTAAATGGTAAGAACATTTTTGATACAGAGGGTAGCAGTATCGATATCTTGCCTCCACAGCCAAAATTAACGATTGAAAGCGGTCGAGAGACGATGGTTGGCAATAGGCTTTATATTGCTGGTGAAGTTGTTTCTAAAATTATCCTAGACGATCCTTCTGGTATTGTAGAAACCGACGCTTATGGTCCGAAGTTTAGCACGATGTGGTATCAAGCCAGTGGGCCAAACATTGAAATACCGCTGGACATTAACATTGTAGAGAACCCTGGCAACAGCAATGCTTATCGAAAAGAGTACCTCTTTACCCTTAACTCTCAGTCTAGTGAACTAAAAGATATTGTAGAGTTTGCTGTGGAAACCAGTGCCATGGACCCACATGGTAATGCGTATGGTTACGATGGCAAAGATCCGTTCATAGAAACGGTATTTATTGATAATGATTTCCCTAAAACGAGTTACCTCCCACCTAATGATGTCGATGGTAAACCTGTAGAAGACGGTATTTATTTAAATGCCAAAAATACCCATGAATTGACCTTCAAGGTTGAAGACGTTGTGGGTGACAAGCTTTCTTCAAGAGGTCTTGTTTTCTACCAGCAAACGGGTGAAAAAGTCACATACACACCAGAGGACTTTGCGAATAACTCGAAAGACGCCTTTAAAGTCAAATTATGTACGGGGGAGCTTTGTTCAAATCAAGGCGCGACGATTTACCCGGGTGATGGTGATTGGCTAGTCGTTGCAGCGGCAGAGGATAATTTAGGTAACTCCGTTTCAGAGTTAACTAGCACGGCTCCGAGATTCAATATTCGTATCGACTCTGAAGCTCCTATTGTAAAAAGTGAGCAGGTTCAAAGCCGTTTAGGCGGTAACAACCAATGGACACCTGTCATTGATTGGGGGACGTTAAGCTCTGGCAATAACGTAAAAATAGATCTGCGCCGCGGATCTGGTCAGGCTCTGACATTAGAAAGCTGTGACCCTCTAACAGAGGCGTGTGACGTACCATACCTAGTTGGTGAACAGCCTGACGTCAAAGTCCAACTGGTTTCAAAAGCATTTGATTACGATGAATGGAATGAATTTTACGTCACTGCGACGGACAACGCTTACCCTGCCAATGTCAGTACAACAGGGAAATTCACCTTCCAAGTCGATAACAAAGGCCCCGAAATCATCCTAAATACGCCTTGGGTTGAAGACACATTGTCTAAAGAGAACTATGTCATAGGGCGTGAGTTCAATGTGCGATTTAAATCCGTAATAGACGATTCAGACCTTGAGCAAGTCTCGCTGTATCAAAGTGGTAAAGATTCGCCAATTAAGACAATTGTGCCAACGGATTCATCTAAAGAGTTTGTCATGTCTCTTATCAAGAGTGACACAGATAAAATAGACATTTCTGAAGATGAAAAAACAACGTCATTGTATGTAAAAGCAACCGATATTTATGGTTTTGAGTCTAGTTCTAACACGCACAAGGTTATTCTTGATCGTGATGGACCAACATTAGGATTAAGTGGTTTCAATGCGAATGACTACTACTTAGGTAACTATGTCTTTGACCTAACGGCTCTAGACCTAAATGCAAACGGTGATGTTTCAATTAATGGTGTCAATCGAGAAAGCCTAGAGTATTGGACGTTTAGCGATCTGGAGCCATTACCTGGCTCTCCCGGTACAAAAATCAATGAGGATCTCAAAGTGAGCCTTGGTGATTTAGGTACGGGTACACACAAGGTTCGTTTAAAAGGGTCTGATGTTCGTGGCAACACAACCTTAACCAGTGATGAGCAAGATTTTACCGTCAAAGTGTACAATTCCATCCCGCAGGTGACGCTGGCGATGAGTTACACGGATGGAACGCCAATTACAAACAACACCATCTATCAAGATGGGAATATCGTACTTACGCTTGATATTGTTGATGATAGTGGCGTTGATCGAATTGACTCAACGTATAGATTCTCTGGAGAGCAAAACGGGACTAACTTTACGTTCTCAGAAACCGCAGATGGCACTTGGACTGCAACGTTGCTTTCTACACAAATTGCCAAAGATGGTAATTATGAACTTGATATCAAAGTTTATAACAAAGTTCGTTACCTTGATGAAAAAGACCGAAAGGTTGGAAAAGTAAACCAAACCTTTAGCGTACAGCGTGAAGGCGTGGTTCTAACAGTTGAAAGCCCGCTGGACTTCCAAAATTACTTATCTGATGGTGTTCTTGATGTCACCTTTACTACATTGAGTGCGGTCAAAGCCAAAACGTTAGAGTGTTGGGTTCGTGAAGAATACAGCTCTCTAGATGCGCCACCAACTAATGAGCAACCAACTTCTGGTGTTATCAACGTATCGCAAGAACCTTACAGTTGTAGTGTCAATGTTGGGCAAAACATGACCAAAGCACCTGTTACTTTGATAACTAAAACCTTGGGTACAAATGGGCGTGAAACGATCAACAAGTTCAATTTCTCGATGGTGGATATTGATGCACCGACAGTCGTAGATGGTAACTCATACAGTTTTAAAGGAAGTGATGTTTGGTTTGATGAAGCTTTGAAGAAGAAGATGCTCACATTTGAGCTCTCTTTTAATGATGCTTTATCAGGCGTGAATACCGAAAGTTCAGATGAATATCCAAAGTTGGTTCGTAATCTTGGCAACAAAGCTTATACACCAACGACTTGTGCCAAAGGTGTTGGAAATATCAAGTGTACGTATTCTGAATCCTATGCCGATATTATTGATGGCCTGAGTACAACTCAAGAATACAAAATCAAGAACTTATCTGATTTAGCAGGAAACTTGACGGCAGAGCACGATCTACTGCTTGAATTACCTAAAGGTTCGGTAGTCGTCGAAATTACTGATCCGATTGGAAACACAACCATTAATGGTCAGCAGCTTGTCGCCAAATTCAGAATTAAGCTGTATGAAAACTCTAGACTAGACAATGTGATGGCCAGGTTTGGAACGGAATCCTACAACTATAAAGATAATCCGGAGAAGTTTGCACAATTAGAGGTGTGTGCAGATGATCCAACCTACAAGTGTTCAACATTTACAAGTGAACTTCCTAGCGATGCGGATGGAAAAACGATCAGGACAATTATTACCGCAACGGATGTGTGGTCGAGAGTCGGTGAAGCGACCGTTGATATTAAAGTTGACAACACACCTCCAAGTGTTGGCGATGAGATTATCGTAACCGAATCGCCAACAAATCCTGATAATGTTCGTTTTCGTTTTGATATAACGGACACTGGTAGCAGCCTCGCAAAAGTAAACTACTCGGTTTTAAACCCGAGTTATCAAGAAGAAAGAGTAGAGGATGGGAATGGTTCATCTACGTACTTTGAACTACCGAAATCTCAGTTAGAGGGGCGTGGTTCAATCACAGTAGACATCAAAGCGACAGATAGCGTCGGACTGTATTCTGATATCAGAAAAGTCATTGATATTAGTGTTCCTAAAGTCACAGTTGATTTCGATGGAATTACGAGTTTGCAGGGGGGGAAACTGTTTTTAACCAAGGCGAGCCAGCCGTTTACGCTATCTACGGTGGAAGGAGAAAGAGTGAAAGCTTCACAATATTCTGTGGAGCTTATTCCAAGCCTCGGTGATTCCTTGCGTTACTCAGGTGATGTTATCTCATCTAGTGGTAATGGAATGATGAACTTTGCCGTCGATAATCAAGGGTCATATACCCTTAAGGTGACGGTGACGGACTCAGTTGGAAGAGAGAATACAAGCTTTGAATTACTAGGCAAAAGTTATGATGGACAAGTTATCGAGTCTATTGTTGATTATGACGTTCCAAGTATTTCTGGCTTAAGTGCTAATCAAATCTCTAAGATACCGACAAACGATAAGTATCAGCTAGAAATTAGTGCATACATTACAGATAAAAATTTAAATCTTGTCACTTCAAAAGCGGTGAGTGGTGGCAGCACTGTGGCTCCTCAAGCGATTACTGAGCCGACAACCGAAGCAGGGCCTTATGTCATAAGCTATTTGTTACCTAAAGGCGATCATACGATCACGGTGGCAGCAACAGACAAGGTGGATAACAAGAGTGAAAGTTCTATTGACGCGCATGTGGAAGCGGCAACCGTTCCCGGGCTAAGAATCTCTACCGCCTCAAGCGCCCCTCTTTTTGGAGGCGAAGAGATTACGCTCGCGTTTAACTTTACAGAAGAAGTTACGAACTTTGATATCTCAGATGTCCATCTTGTCGCTAGTGATAGCGGTGCAACAGGAACGTTAAAACAAGATACTTGGTCGACTTCAGACAATATTACGTGGATGGTTAACTATGTCAGCCCAGAAAAACAAGATAAAAATATCACTATTCAGGTAGAAGACAATAGCTATCAAAGTACCAATACAATTCCTGGAAAAGGAAGCAGCTTAAGTATCGCGGTTGAAGGAACCTTACCAAAACTAACCAATGTGACATTTAACCCCGAGCATCAGAGTGTGGGTCAAAGCGTGAGTGTATCGCTTGAGTTTGATAAAGAGCTCCAAGAGGCGACCGCCAAGCTTGGCGGCAATCGCATCAGTTCTCTGTCAGCAACGGCAGATAAAAAGGTCTGGGTTGGTAATGTACAAGTTCCGAGCACCGCGCTGTTAAGTGTCGACTTGGTTGTTAGTCAGTTTAAAGATTTGACTGGCAACATAGGTGAGGATAACACCGCTCACGAATTACCGATCACACCGACCTTAGCTATTACGCCAGTGGGCAGTGTGGATGAAACGCATGCCGCCACGTTACAATTCGAAGGTACGTCGACACGCTTTGGCGGTCAGTCCCTGCGTCTTGAAGTGAAAGCCCAAGGCAGCGCGACGGTACTAAAAAGAGGCAGTGCGACAGTACAAGCCGGTGGCACTTGGACCAGTGACGCGATTGATATGAGTCATCAAACCAATGGCACTTACACCGTGATGGTGACGGGGACGAACTCAGCGGGTATTGAAGTGAGTGAAAGCCAGAGCTTTACACTCGCGCAATCTCTGCCAACGCTGACTAACGTGACGTTTACGCCTGAGCACCAAGCCATCGGCCAAAGCGTGACGGTAACGCTGGAATTCGATAAAGATCTGCAATCCGCCGCAGCGGAATTAGGTGGTACAACGATCACCTCATTAATGGCAACCGCGGACCCAAGTGTTTGGACTGGTGATGTAGTGGTACCAGACTCGTCAGAGCTGAATGTGGCGTTACTAGTTCGTGACTACCAAGACTTATCAGGAAACACCGGTAGCCAGAACACGGCTTACTCCATGCCAATCACGCCGACCTTAGCCATCACTCCTGTGGGTAGTGTGGATGAAACGCATGCCGCCACGCTACAATTCGAAGGTACGTCGACACGCTTTGACGGCCAGTCCCTGCGTCTTGACGTGAAAGTCCAAGGCGGCGCGACGGTACTAAAAAGCAGCAGTGCAACGGTACAAGCTGGTGGCACTTGGACCAGTGACGCGATTGATATGAGTCACCAAACCAACGGTACTTATACCGTGATGGTGACGGGGACGAACTCTGCGGGCATTGAAGTGAGTGAAAGCCAGAGCTTTACACTCGCGCAGTCTCTGCCAACGTTGACTAACGTGACGTTTATGCCTGAGCACCAAGCCATCGGCCAACGCGTGACGGTAACACTGGAATTCGATAAAGATCTGCAATCCGCCGCAGCGGAGTTAGGTGGTACGATGATCACTTCATTAGTGGCAACCGCGGACCCAAGTGTTTGGACTGGTGATGTGGTGGTACCAAGTACGTCAGAGCTCAATGTGGCGTTGCTGGTTCGTGACTACCAAGACTTATCAGGGAATACAGGTAGCCAGAACACGGCTTACTCCATGCCGATCACGCCGACCTTAGCTATTACGCCAGTGGGCAATGTGGATGAAACGCATGCCGCCACGCTACAATTTGAAGGCACGTCGACACGCTTTGACGGCCAGTCCCTGCGTCTTGAAGTGAAAGCCCAAGGCAGCGCGACGGTATTGAAAAGCAGCAGTGCAACAGTACAAGCCGGTGGCATTTGGACCAGTGACGCGATTGATATGAGTCACCAAACCAACGGCACTTACACCGTGATTGTGACAGGGACGAACTCAGCTGGTATTGAAGTGAGTGAAAGCCAGAGCTTTACTCTCGCGCAATCCTTGCCAACACTGACTAACGTGACGTTTACTCCTGAGCATCAAGCCATCGGCCAAAGCGTGACGGTAACGCTGGAATTCGATAAAGATCTGCAATCCGCCGCAGCGGAGTTAGGTGGCACGACGATCACCTCGTTAGTGGCAACCGCAGACCCAAGTGTTTGGACTGGTGATGTGGTGGTACCAAGCACGTCAGAGCTCAATGTGGCGTTGCTAGTTCGTGACTACCAAGACTTATCAGGAAATACCGGTAGCCAGAACACGGCTTACTCCATGCCGATCACGCCGACCTTAGCTATTACGCCGGTGGGCAGTGTGAATGAAATGCAAGCCGCCACGCTACAATTCGAAGGTACGTCGACACGTTTTGACGGCCAGTCCCTGCGTCTTGAAGTGAAAGCACAAGGCAGCACGACGGTACTAAAAAGCAGCAGTGCAACGGTACAAGCTGGTGGCACTTGGACCAGTGACGCAATGGATATGAGTCACCAAACCAATGGCACTTATACTGTGATGGTGACGGGGACAAACTCAGCGGGCATTGAAGTGAGTGAAAGCCAGAGCTTTACACTCGCGCAGTCTCTGCCAACGCTGACTAATGTGACGTTTACGCCTGAGCATCAAGCCATCGGCCAAAGCGTGACGGTAACGCTGGAATTCGATAAAGATCTGCAATCCGCCGCAGCGGAGTTAGGTGGCACGACGATCACCTCATTAGTGGCAACAGCGGACCCAAGCGTTTGGACTGGTGATGTGGTGGTACCAAGCACGTCAGAGCTCAATGTGGCGTTGCTGGTTCGTGACTACCAAGACTTGTCAGGGAATACCGGTAGCCAGAACACGGCTTACTCCATGCCAATTACACCAACAATACATCTAGATGCTATCAACGATGTTGCTGGAGTGGAAAGCGTGACAGTAAGTGGTAGCAGTGAACGGTTTGAAGATGGTGAGTATATAGATATCAAAGCAGTCGACGTTGATGGTACAGAAGCCACAGGCATGGCTACCGTGTTTTCAGACTCATGGACAACTGATTTAGATCTTTCAGGACTGAAGGACGGAGCCGTAACGATTTATGTGAATGGTACCAACAAGCTGTCTGCCTCTGCCGAAGAGGTCCAAGCAACATTGAACTATGATCGTTTCGCAAGTACAGCCTCCTTAGGTGCTGTCTACAACCGATATTTTAGTGAGAACAAAACTTTAAAAAATGCGGCATAAATAAAGCGAGCGTTTTAGCTCGCTTTATTTATTTGGGACTTTTTGTGATATTTATCAAAATAATTGCCTTTATTGATAAGTTACTCGAATTAATAAATCGTCTTAATACAAGGCTGAATAACTATAATAACTAGGCCAATGTTGCTTTTAGGTGTGTATGACGTGATTGTGATGGTCGCTCGGTAGATGCTGTGGTGAATGTGTCGCGTTGAAAATCTTTTTAAATATTATACATTTATGCTCGTTTCTATACTCTGAGTATAGTGTTCTGCATGAGGTCGATGGGTAATACCTCGCCTCTTTAACTCGCGATGAAGCAAATTTAATCCTAGCAAGCTTCAGAGCAGTTACTTTTGTGAGTGCGTAATGCGCTCACCTTTTTATTTAAACTTCCTCAGTAACAGTCAATTTGTTGTTTGTTGCTGAGGAGGGCACCTCATAAACTTCTGAATTTCCTCGTGCTTACCTGAAGCGCACGTTACTACGACTTTTGTTAACTTCAGTCCATAAATTAAATTTTTTTAGAGAGTAAGATTTTACCATTTTGACAAAGTGGGTGATGTTACTGGCTTTTGTTGTGGTTAAATCGCATGTTTTGATAGTAAAAATCACCATTTGCTTGGTGTTTTTGAATTCGGGTGATTTTTCTATCTCGTTGAAAATAAATGGCTAAGTAAGTAGGATACGCAGACCAAATCGTACTTGTAAGCCTTATCAGCTTAATTGTCACCGCAGCCATATTTACGATGTTGGTTGTGGAGAATTCAAATGCATTTAGTTTGCAAATTTATACCTAGCTCGAAGCTATCCTCCAACGAGCTATCTTATGTTCTTACACCGGACGAGTGTATAGGACAGCTTTCGCGTTTGCGAAATTCAGATGACATCCTTAGAAACCTCCCTAAAGAATTGGCGCAAAAGATTTCCATCTCTGCCAAAATAACGACCAGCGCATTGCTAGCTGCTATAAGAATCGAATTGGGAAAAGGCAATTGGGTGTCATTATCTACCGTTGCTCGTCGGTCTCCATTGACGGACTCTCAGCTGCAAAGCTTCCCTAGACTTAAAACACTCGTTGACTCTGTATCTGCTTCGAATGAAAGCAAAGTTTTTAAAGCGGGTTACAAGCAGGTTACTGACGATGTTGCTCTAGTTCGCAGTTACACGCATGTACCTTCTGAGCCAAGCCCAGACCAAAAAATTGTTGTCGAGTTTGCAGGGCAGTGGTCTAGCAACGCGGCATGTTTGATGTTGGGAAAAACGGAAACTCAAAAAGAAAAAGTGACTGTAGGCAAGGCTGATACAGAAAACAAACACCGCAGCCTCGCGACATTTAAAGATCTCGAAGCTGAGGGCAAAACGCTTTACATCAAAATCCCTTGTTCCGACCAGCCTCAGCCAATTTTGCTTAAACTCGCCGAAGACCTGCAACCCGTTGATAAAGAAACTCAGATGGATGAGTGGGATAACGTGTTGGTGCCTGTGGTTCCTCTATACAAATCGGGTTCTTCATGGGATGGCTACACATCAGGGCGTGTTTACATTATTTGGAAAGGAGAAGTCTGGCGTGAGTTGCAAGTGACTAGCAATGGATACTTTGCTGATGTGGATATGAGCAGTAGCCGGAAGAAAACAATGAAAACAAGGCACGTCAATATTGATGGCTCTTCATTGTTCCCCGGTGAGAATGTTGCATTTGAACCATTCTCAATTTTGCAAGATGGGGTAGAAGTATTTAGCGGTGAACTAGACATCAATGAGCAGGCAAGAGTGTTTAGTTTGCTCGCTGAAGAGGTTGAGGTCAAATTTGCTGGTTTTGCACATGAGCAAATGATGGTTTCGACACATCCTAGCCCTATGAAGGCCTCTTCTGCGCCGAGTGATGAGGTGTTGGGCTATCCGCTGCCTCATATCTGGCTACCATACAAAATTAAAGGCGAATGCCAAGATGTGTACCTGTATTACTCGCCTCAAGCCTTGAGTGATGGTGCTGTTTCTGAGTTAGAGAGTAACTATCAGTCGATGGCAATTTCACTATCTGAGATGTCGGATTACAGTAGCTCTAAAGATTTCACTCTACAAACGGTTTTTAAGTTACCAAAGCTATCTGAAAATCAAAAAGTGAAGGCGGTTGTTAATGAGCAGAGCAATTGTAATGTCGCGGCAGTAAACATACCGCCTCCTGGAAGCGAGATCATATTACGCTATCGAGTCCTTGGCTCCACCGATCAGCCCGATGATTATTTTATGTTACAAAATGAAGAACATGGATGGTCACAAAAAGCTTACTTCAGGTGTGCCACTCCTGATGTTGATGGTTACCTAAATTTACGATTTAGTGGCTGGCCTGAAAAGGTTAAAGAAGTCGATATTTTAAGGGGGGCTCATGCATCACGAGGGAATGAAACTCCCGAAACGTTTAAGTTGCGCGAAAAAGTAAAAGTTACGGATTTATTAGGCTAAAAAATGAAAAAAACACTACTAATCACGTTATTAGGCTTAGCAATCATTGGTTGTAATGACCAATCTCAACAAAGTGCTTCCCCTGTTTCGAGTTCTGCGCAAACAGAGCAAGAAAAACACCCAGATCGCGTTTATGTCGGCGAGCATAACTACTACGTAATGGAGTCGGCAGTCACCAATGAAAATTGGGTATCCGATGACAAAATAAAACCAATGCCTGGCATGTTCCCTAAGTACTATGTCTTTAATTCAGATGAATGGCCTAAGGAGGATATTAATGATGCTAGCTCTTATGACCTGCCGCGTTTTCAGTTCGCATGGGACAATGATGATGATGACAGGGTGAAACTGAAGATTTGGAGCATGAAGACGGATGGCACAGATTTACGCTTAGTGGTGCCAGATACTAAGGTTGATGGCATTGTGCTTATTCGACGCTCTCCTAACTTGCGTTATGTTGCTTGGATAGATAGAGGAACTGGCAAGTATGTTTACGACCTAAAAACAGGTGTAAAAACGCGAGTGATGGGATTAGGCTCCCCTGGCATGGTTTGGTCAGAGGATAGCCGTTATTTGTATTTTCATACGATGGGCGACTTTGATAACGCTCGTTGGGATTCTGAAACTGGCGAAATTGAAGCAATTGATTTTGGAGTTGGCCCTTACGCTGTCCTAAATAATAAGACAATAACGAATCTAAGTTACACAGGGGTGTTTAAGCGAAATTTAACGAACAATGCTCTGAAACACATAAGCATTAAGCCAAAAGGCAAGGTTCAGCAAAGAGAGTGGTTGAAATTTAGGGGTATGAGCCCAATGGGAAGATATGCTTGGGGCCAAAATGCTCAAAATCGATTCTTTTTTGATATTGAGAATGAAACTGTAAAAAAATATGACAAAACTGAATATGTGGGTTCGGGGATATTAGGAAAAGATGCTCGATTCAGTGCACACGACCGTGTATCCCGTATGACAGTGGTTGATCGCGAAACACAGATAAGGTGGCAATGGTATGCGCTAGGTACTGGTGAAATAGGCGTTAACTCAAACATGAGCTTATACAATGGCTTGGCAAATGATGGTCTTTGGTTTAAGGAGAGTGAGTGATGGTTGACTTATGTACTTACGATAAACCAATGTACTTGCTAGGAGTGTATTTTCAAGGTGAAGAAACAGAAGCAGGACGCGAGTTCAGTAATTGGAATACAGTGTCAGACTTAACCAGCGTAAATCATGTAAAGAATGTTCGACCTATCCCATTTACCCCAATACTAATAGATGCTCTCTCTCAAGACTCTGTAACTTTGCCTAGGTTTTGGGGAAGTGATCAATATGGCAGGCTATGTAAGGTGTCGTACTTAAGTGAAGCCGAGGAGAGTAAACCGCAAGTGCTTCTTCGCCATAACAGCCCCATCACAACGATTGATGATGCCCATGACTATGAGATGCTTTTTCCACCAACTAATTTAATTGGTCAATTGGCGAAAAGTTCATCATCTATTACTGAAATTAAGGAAACCATAAAGTCCCTCTATACGAAAATGAGTCCTCAGTTAAATCAGCCGAGGCTTTTTAAACCGTCGAAAGTTTCAGTAAAACAACTTGCGAAGCCTTACACTCAAGAGTTTGGGGCGTTACTTTCGCAAGAAGAAGAAAACTACAACCAATGGTATGCTGATATTCAGTCATCTGGTGTTGAGTTTATTGAAGGGTTTGTTGTACCCAGTGTAAATACCATTAGCATAGTGTTTAGCAGCGATATTTACATAGGTGCTGAGGTGTCATTAATAAAATATCGGAGCCACCTTGAAAATCAGCAGCAAACCTCAGAACAGGTGTTAGCAAGGGGGATTGTAGTGCGGCCTTTTTATGATGATGAAGATCAAGAGTCGCAAGAATTTAACGACACTTTACCATCTGTATCATTTAATCTACCGTCGGTCATCGAACCTTCAAGTTCTGAGTCAACCTCAGAAGGTAATCACATCGTACTTGGGGATGGTTTCTACGGTCTGAGGGTTCAGTTCTTTGTTCAGGATTATCTTAAAGAAAATAAGCGTCTTCAAAATAAGTTTCCTGAAGTTATCAAGTCTGGACGACTTCGATTTGAACGTAATAAATCGTCGGCGGTTACTGGCCTAGAAGAGCAGGATTGTTATACCTACGAATTGAATGAAAAGGTAACGTTTAAATCAATCAGTGGTTACGGAAAACTAGCCATTGTGTGTGGCGACATGATCTCTCTTGAAGAATGTTTGTTTTACCAGTACCCCCAAGCATTACCTTCCAATTACAGCGAGTTGATGACAAAAACTGGTAAATCCGTTCCTCTCTCTGGGACAGGTGTCAATACACTCGGTTTAGCGTCAGCAATCAAAAAGAACGCGGAAAGTCTGGCTGAAGGTTTTCTGATGGGAGGGAATCCATTTTCAGATAACCTGAAAGCAACCATGTTTAGTGTCTCTAAAGGTATCTGGTCGGACATAGAGAAACAAAAACTGCCCGATTTAATGACCAGTAGTGTTGCACTCGCTTTTGGCTTTTCAGCATTTAAAGAAAGCCGTAAAGAATTGACCAAGGCGATAAGATTTGCCAATAAGGGGCTCGACTTTAATCAGGCGGCGGCCTTGGCGTTTCGAAAGAGCGGTATGAACATCTCTTTTATTAAACGCGAACTCGATGTGATAAAAGCTAACTTGATCACGGGTACATTCAGCGAGAACTCAACACGACTTGCGAGGTCATGGTTTAATGGCTCCGTTATGGAGAAGATGAACCGAGCATTTCCAATTCTTGAATCTGGCTCTAGCTTAGTTGACTTGTACGATTTGGTGCAAAAAGAAAACGAGCTTGAGAAGAAGTCTCTTGAAGCCAAAGAAGATTTCGATGCGGTATCTCAAAGTTACCTTCAATCTATTTCAGTTATTAAAGCGTATCAAGAATGGGCACAAGCGTTAGACGATGCTAAAAACGTCATCAATGGTAGCGATGGTGAGGAGATAGCCCACATAGTTGAGGACAGCCAAGGGTTAGCGATTCATATCAACTTTAAGTTCAACGAATGGCAACATGGCAATGAGCACGGCAAGCTGAGAACAGACATTAAACAAGTGTGTAAGTATTTGTCGCAATTGATGCTAGATAACCCAAGCTACAAGGTATCGATAGAAGGGCATGCTGGTAGGATTGGTTCTTCTGATGCGAACGCTCTCGTGGCTGCTAAACGTGCAAAGACTGTTACTAACGCGATTATCTCCATTGACCCCAGCTTGGAAGAAAGGGTTTACACAGCGTCTTATGGCAATACTCAGCCGCTCACGGCTGATAGTACCAAGAGCGATATGTCACAGACCGGAGACAGCGCACCTGCAGCCCTAGATCGACGAGTTGAAGTTCGCTTGATTATTCCTAACTATCAAGTTGTTTTACCACCGAGCCGCAGCGGCATGGTGGAATTAGAGAAAGCACGTCAGTTGAAGCAAGCATTGGATGTTGGCTTAGATGATACGCAGAAGGCGCAAGTCGCGGCGGTGTTAACCACTCTTAGCGGGTTTGCGATGTTTACACCGTTAGCTCCGCTTGCTGCGGGCATTTTGTACCTAAGGTCGGGAGCAGAACTCGCAGACTGCGCGCTATCTGTGCTGGACGAGCTCATTACTGAAAAAGCCTATTCTGACTTTAAAGGACGTTATCAGAATATCGACCAACTAAACCAGTTGGGTAAAATCCATATTCGAGTTCTTCAGCAGTACAGAGATCTAGAGGTAACGATTGAGCGTAGTGAGATAAAAACACGTGATGAAGTTGAATCTCACCTGAAGAATAAAGAAACGGTGCAAGAGTTGCAGAAACGATTTTTACTCCGTGCTCTTGCGCTTAATGGGCTCGTGGAACTGCTTGCTCGAATTTCGCTTTGGAACCCTAATGTTTCTAAGTTGCAAGGGTTGCTTGAGGAATATCGAGTTAAGGATTACATCGATGTTTATGTTATCAATGATAACTGGGAGGCACCGTTAAGTAGCTATAACACCATGGCTCAGAATTGGATACAACGAGTTAGGGATGATAAGTCAGGTGTAAGTGCTGCCCGTGCTTTTGCTCAATCTTGGAAAAATGAACATTCGCCACAATTGTCACCTTTGTTAAAGAGAGCTCGCATTCAAGGGGAGTTCAATAAAGGCTTCCCAGTACAAGCCCGTCTATATCAGGGAGATGCGGACAATGGCTTTTCCGATTTCGCGAAAATGTTCGATAACAATGTGGAGTCGATTAAATCGGACGATATTGGCTTCAGCCGTTTGCTAGTTGATAGTAAAGGGGATGGGGTTTCTTGGAAGCCGCTTGAAGAGTGGATTTCCCCAAATAAAACCAATCGAATTACGCCTTTTACACGTGTTAAGGTACAGATTGTATTATCAAGTAATGCCTCTAAATCTAAAAAGAAGATATTTAAGACAACTTTGCAATATTGTTGTGAGCGGTCGCTTTGGGACTTTAAAGGGCCAAGCTTTGAGGTTTTGATGGCGCCGCGAAAAGCGGATGATCTAACTTTGTGCGGAAGCAACGATAAGCTAAAAAGTTACTTTGACCAACACGCAGTTGAAGAGCATCTGACATGTGTTGAATTTGAGCCAACATATTGGTTCGGCGAATATGAAATCCCAGGTCTTAAGCCTTTATACTCAAATTACGAGATGCAAAGCTTCGATAAATGGAAACAAAGTGGAGAAGCTCGCTCAATGCAATACTATTTCACTGCTGATGGGAATACGTTGTCTCTAGCAGGTACTGAACAGCAGTTATCCAAGTTTAACTATGGTGTCGATGACAATAATACCTATGGTAAGCAGTGTTATCTGAATGACGATGGAGAAGTCGAGGTTGATGGTTTACCACTTGTTCTATACGACGGTCTGGCGAATAGGCAAGTAGTGATTAACGAATATGATTTACTAATCGAAGAGTTTGTTAAAAGTGCTTCTGCTAAAAAAACTGAAGGTATTGCTCCGTATCTAAAAGGTGATGTTTCGAGCTTTAGTGCTGTTTCGAAAGGGAGTGGTTTTGAGTGGTTCGATGACAAAGCACCAAAATCCTCCGTGCTTGATTGGTCCAATGACAAGCCAGTCACTATATATGTCGCTTTACTTTCCGAAGGGGGCGAAAAAGAGACATATAAGCGCATGATGGGAGAGGGCTATCGGGTGCCAATGCGGTTATCTTTGTCGATTGAAGAGCAAGAATCGATGTTTTCAAAAGATACGACTGAAGGGCCAAGTTTCTTTGGTTCATTGCTTGAAGTAGGCGAGTACACTTATAAGAAAGAAGTCCCTTCTCCTTATGCAAAAGTAGAAATTAAAGAGGTGAGTTTCACTGAGGCTGATACTGAGATTACATCGGATCTAGCCTCTTTCGTTCAAGAGTTTCAGGCGAAAGTCAAGGACGCTCCAAATCGATACCTAGACCCATTTAATGACCGTAGAACGCTGCATATTGTTAAGTTTGAGCTTAGATACACCTCTCCTACGGGACGACGAGTGCCTACTTTAAGGCCATTTGGTCCTATAGTAGACAAGAAAAAAGCAGAGTTCTTACCGGTGCATATTTCCGTATCATCACTATCGCAAACGGGGCTTGCCCCCGGTGTAGGGGAGTACCCTATAAAGCAGTCTCAGAAATTGTCTTTGCCTGGTGGTCAAAAATACAGTGTGGAAGGTGTGCCTTGGATGGAGATTGAAGGAGATGCTTCTCGAATGAATGATTCGGCTTTTCTCTACTGGCAAAAAGAGTTAGCGAACAACCCAGTGAAACGAAAAGCATGGATCGAGGATTGGATTATGAAAGAACCAATGAATGTTAGTGCTCCGCAGCAAGAATCAATATAAAAAAACCGCCTTCGGGCGGTTTTTCTTCTCTTACCAACGGAAACTGAAGTAAAGTTTTCTCGCATCTCGCATCTCGCATCTCGCTTAACCAGCTGCAGAAATGTCGTATTTCTTCATCTTATGGTTGAGAGTGCTCATTGGAAGTGCCAATTGCTCAGCGGCCTTCTTGGTGTGCCAATTGCAGGCATTTAAGCAATCGATGATCACTGTACGCTCGTATTGGCTAACGACGTCCTTAAGACTCTTTGAAACGTCTTCTAAATCCGCTTGTGCCTGCTGCTCGTAAGCAGGTTGCTCTGGGGTAGGTGAAGCTGCTTTCATGTCGATACTTGGCACACTTTCTGGGATTTGTTCGCCAAACTCAATGTGAGTAATGGTTTCAAAATCGGACAGTAGCACCGAGCGCTCAATGATGTTCTTAAGCTCACGCACGTTACCTGGGTATTGATAGGCAAGAAGCTGTTTACGTACGTTGGCACTTAACCCTGGCGCTTGCGGCAAGCCTAGCGTGTTGGTTGTGTGTTGCACGAAATGTTCAGCAAGGGGAATAATATCCGACTTGCGTGCTCTCAGTGGTGGTAATGTAATAGGGAACACATTCAAGCGATAGAACAAGTCGGCACGAAATCCGCCATCTCTAATTTGCTGCATAAGATTACAGTGGGTTGCGGCGATAACGCGAACGTCCACTTCAATCTCTTTGCTGGTACCGATAGGGCGAACTTTACGTTCTTGTAGCACACGCAGCAATTTTGCCTGCAGTAGCATTGGCATATCGCCAATCTCATCCAAGAAAAGCGTACCGCCGTTGGCTGCTTCAAACAAACCGACTTTGTCTTTGTCCGCGCCAGTGAATGAGCCTTTCTTATGGCCAAAGAGTTCTGACTCTAATAACTGCTCTGGGATTGCGGCACAGTTCTGTACGATCAAAGGTTGTTCTGAACGATTAGAGTTTTCGTGAATGTATTTCGCGATCACCTCTTTACCAGCGCCCGTTTCACCACGCAACAGAACGTCGACAGGAAGAGATAGCACCTTATCAAGACGATTCAAGACATTGAGCATTTCTTCGCTCTCTGCAATAGGACCTTGATAGGCTTTCTGAGTACGTTTTTTGAGCTGAGTGTTCTCGCGTACTAGGGCTTGATTGTCGGCATTGAGATTTTTTATTACTTGCCCGTATTGCTCTAACCACACAGCTTGGCGAATATTACTCGCGGCCATTCGACAAAACTCCGTCAAGGCTGCCTCGTTGTCGATGACGTTCAAATCGAGTAAGACTAACAGCCCAATGGTTTTGCTTTCGCTATCAATCAAAGGCCAAGCCAGTAAGTTCTCGCTTTTTAATCCCAGTGTCTGCTCAGTTTGATAGATGCTTTCGCAGTCATAGCCGTTGTACTTATACAACTCGTTAATCAACACCACTTCACCATTACGAATGGCAAAGTTAAATGGGTCGTTTTCACTGGCTGAGTCTAACTGCAATGCTTCCCAAGGGTGGGAAACGATTGTTTTATCGTTATGGTGAGCGGTACTTGGAATCAACGCCTGCCCAGTCTGGTCCAAAACATAAATGATGCCGTGCTTTGCGAGGGTCATTTGTCTCGCAGCGGTCAACACAGCATCCAAGGTTTGGGTAAGCTGGCTGCGATCAGCCAAAGACTGACTGATCGCAAGTAGGGCGTTGCTAAGTTCGCTATGGTTAGCTGAACGCATAGGTTAGTGTTCCTTGCTCATCGACAGACACTTCGATTTGCGTATGTGAATCATCCTTGTCATGCACTAATAGTTGAGTCGATAGCTGAGGCAGTAACTGACGGTTGATTACCGCGTCAATGTTACGCGCGCCCGTTTCAGCAAGGCGACAGTTGCCTAGTACGAACTCAACCAAGCTTTCTTCGTAGCTCAGAGACAACTTGTGATGGCTCTGTAGACGCTGAGAAACTTTGTTCAGCTTATGGTGAATGATTTCTGTCATCGCTTCATCAGAAAGCGGAACAAATGGCAGTACCGACATACGTGCCAACAGCGCCGGTTTGAAGTGTTGGTTCAAAGTAGGGCGGATAGCTTCTGCGATGATGTTTGCATCAATGTCTTTGGATTGATGAACCAAAGATTCAATCTCGTGCGTCGCAAGGTTACTGGTCATGATGATCAGCGTGTTCTTGAAATCGATGGTTCGGCCTTCGCCGTCGTTCAGCGTACCTTTGTCGAACACTTGGTAGAATAGGTTCAACACTTCTGGGTCGGCTTTTTCTACTTCATCAAGAAGTACAACAGAGTATGGACGCTGACGTACCGCTTCTGTCAGCATGCCGCCTTCACCGTAACCTACGTAACCCGGAGGTGAACCAATTAGGCGAGATACCGTGTGCTTCTCTTGGAACTCAGACATGTTGATGGTCGTCATAAAGCGCTCACCACCAAACATTTGATCAGCGATCGAACGAGCCGTTTCGGTTTTACCCACACCACTTGGGCCAACCAGTAGGAATACGCCCGTCGGTGCGTCTGGGTTGCCTAGGCCTGCTTTTGCGGTTTGAATGCCTTCAGACAGTGCATCGATAGCGTATTCTTGGCCTTTGATGCTCTGTGTTAGGCTTTCTTTCAGTTTTAGCGTGGTTTCTGCTTCGTCTTGAAGCATCTTACCCATTGGAATACCAGTCCAGTCCGAGATCACGTGGCTAACTTCATCTGGACCAACTTCAAAGTGAACCAATGGGTTGCCATTGCGGATTGCGTCTAGCTGTTCCTGGCAGGCCGAAATTGCAATGCGAACGGCTTCTTCATCCATCTCTGCATATGGAGAAACGTCTTGCTCTTGTTCTGAATCTTCTTCTGCAACAAGCTCTTCTTCATTTGTTTCGCCAAACACCAGCTCATGCAAGCGAGAGCGTAGAGCAATCATCTCTTGGATCTGCTCTTTTTCTTTGTGCCATTGCGCTTCTTGTTCTGCTAGCTCTTCTTTCGTTGTTTCCATTGCCAGTTCTAGGTCTGGAATGTTAGCAAGGCTGTGCTTGTCGCCAGTTTGCTGCAGAGCATCACGCTCAAGTGCTTCAAGCTCGCGCTGTTGAGCTGCAAGTTCTTGTTGCAGTGTCTCTACAGAAGCAGGAATGGCATTAAGGCTGATGTTCACTCGTGCACACGCCGTATCTAGTACATCGATCGCTTTGTCTGGCAGTTGACGGCCAGAGATGTAACGAGCAGAAAGCGCTGCCGCAGCAGTGATGGCGTCATCACGCACGTAAACGTTGTGTGACTTCTCGTATGCTGGGCGCAGACCACGAATGATCAATGCTGCTTGTTCAGGAGATGGTTCGTCGAGTTTCACCAATTGGAAACGACGTGCAAGGGCAGGATCTTTCTCGAAGTACTTCTTGTATTCCGACCATGTTGTCGCAGCGATGGTTTTCACTTCACCACGCGCTAGGGCTGGTTTTAGCAAGTTTGCCGCGTCGCTGCCGCCCGCTTGGTTACCACCGCCAACAAGGGTGTGTGCTTCATCGATGAAAAGAATGATAGGGGTTGGCGAGTTTTTCACTTCATCCAATACCGCGTTTAGGCGTTTTTCGAATTCACCTTTTACGCTTGCACCAGCTTGCAGAAGACCCATATCTAGCCCGTAAAGCTCAACACCTTTGAGGTTGTCTGGTACGTCACCTTGTACAATCTTAAGTGCCAAACCTTCTACTACTGCGGTTTTACCAACGCCCGGTTCACCAACAGCAATAGGGTTGTTTTTACGGCGACGAGCAAGAATGTCCACGATTTGGCGGATTTCTTGGTCGCGGCAGAAAACAGGGTCGATTTCGCCTTTGCGTGCTTTACCAGTGAAGTCGGTTGTGAACTTGCTCAGTGCTGAACCATCTTCACGAGCTTGTGTTTTCTCTGAAGTAGCAACTTGCGCCTCAATAGATTGGCTTGTTAGCTCCGCAAAGTTACGCTTAAGGCTGTCAGGGTTTACCGCTTCAAGGGTAGAGGCGTAACCATGTTGGCCGTAACGGAGAGGGTTGCTAACAAGAGTAAGGAGTAGGGCACCAGAGCGGATTTGTGTTTCGGATAGATCTAAAGAAGAAACCAGCCAGCTTTCTTGTAACCATTCGATTAATAACGCAGAAAAAACAGGTTTGCTGCCATTTCCTTTGGCGCTGGTGTCGAGTGTGGATCGAACCGATTGTCTTAATAAGTTCTCAGAACAATCAAAATGACTTAATAAGACGTCAAAATCACTATTTGGCCTTTCTAATAGACTCAGTAAATAATGCTCAATTTGAACTTCGTTTGCTTTTTCAGAGACTGCAAGTGCAGCGGCGTCTTCTAATGCTACTTTTGCAATCGGGTGTAGACGCTGAATTAATGAAGAAAGGTTTATATTTATCATAGCCATTTTATTCTTTAGAGGAAAAGAGGTAGCGGCTATTATACTAAAAGTGATTGCGTTCTTTTTTTATCAAGATATTTTGACTATCGTTTGTTGGTTATTTTTAATGATTATTGTGACATTAATGTTTGCGGTTATTTTAATGGCGTTGTCATTCTAAATTAATTGATAGTAAAAGTGTCGGATTTATTAGTTTTAATGACTTTATTTACACAGTTTTATATGGTTATTTTCACTTTTTAAAGTTAGAACAATTTATTATTATCTTAATCCAACTTTTTGGTTTTTTATCCAATAAATTGTACTCAATATATTAGTGAATAATGCCTAATATTACTTAAGTTGTTGTTTTTGTTTGATTTTTAAAGTTGGCACAGACTTTGATTATACCAACTAGTCGCGGTGATAAGCGATTTGGTGATTTAAACAAAACAGATTTTAGAAAAGGAAATAGCGATGCCAACTCCAGCATATATGTCTATCCAAGGTGAGACTCAAGGCCATATTACTAAAGATACTTACTCTGCAGATTCAGTAGGTAACACATGGCAAGAAGCTCACGTTGATGAGTTCCTAGTACAAGAACTTGATCACGTGCTAACAGTTCCACGTGATCCACAAAGTGGTCAGCCAACTGGTCAACGTGTACACCGTCCACTTGTTGTAACTAAAGTTCAAGATCGCTCATCTCCACTACTATTCAACGCACTAGTATCTGGCGAAAAACTTCCTGAGTGTGTGATCCGCTTCTACCGCACTTCAGTTCAAGGTAAACAAGAGCACTACTACTCAATCAAATTGATTGATGCGCTACTTGTCGATATCCAAACTCGTATGAACCACTGTCAAGACGCAGCAACAGCTGACCGCGTGACAGAAGAAGTGCTTAAGTTCACTTACCGTGCGATCGAAGTAACTCACGAAAACTGCGGTACTGCGGGTAACGACGACTGGCGTGCTCCACGCGAAGCTTAATTGCTCGTCGCGTAAAGATTCAGGGCCAACGATTGTTGGCCCTAATTCGATTATTTGTATCAGGTAAAAGATATGGTGAATGACGTAGAATTTAAATTTGAAGTGCCTGGATGTGGGCATGAATTTCGGGTTGAGAGCTTTCATGTTCATGAAGAGTTATCTAAGCCTTTCCACATCAATCTCTCATTACTTTCACTTGATCCAGATATCTCGTTCGATGAGTTAATACGTAAAGCAGGAACATTGACACTTTACGGACAAGGTGTTGGGGCTGCGCGTGTGTTCAACGGCGTGGTGAATGAAGTTCGTTACTTAGGGACTGGACGTCGTTTTTCTCGTTATCAATTAGTCTTGGTTCCTCAAGCTTGGTTCTTATCTCAGCGCCAAGATTGTCGTATTTTCCAGCAAAAGTCAGCGCAAGACATCATCACAGAAGTACTCGATGATGGGGCAGTCACCGATTACCGATTTGAAGTGTCGGGTACTTATCCTCCAAAAGAATACGTTCTGCAATACCGTGAGTCTGACTTGCACTTCGTGCAGCGTATGATGGCTGAACACGGTATGTGGTATTACTTTGACCATAGCGATTCAAATCATACGATGGTCATTGTCGACAGTAATGACGCGATTGCACCTTTGATAAGCTCGCCACTAAATGCTTCTTACATTGGGCCGATTGTTTATCATGCCGATGGTGGCGGTGTTGCCGATCGCGAACATATCTCTGATCTCGGGTTAGTTAACCGCGTTAGAACGGGACAGGTTACGTACACAGATTACAACTACGAACACCCTAAAATTCCACAAGAGATGACACAGGCTGGCGATCTAGACCAAGATCTCAAGCAGTTTGATTATCCTGGACGATACGTCGATCCGCTGATGGGTCAGGTGAGAACCACGGAGTGGATGTCGGAACACATAGTCGATAATCAACAAGTGGAAGCAACGAGTGACGTAATGCGCTTAGCATCTGGTTACAGCTTTAACGTCAGTGACCACCCGCGTTCTGAGATTAACCGCGATTACCTCATGTTGTCTGTAATGCACACAGGTCAAGATCCGCAAGTGCATGAAGATGAAGCGAGTGGTATGCCAACCACTTACTACAACCAGTTCTCGTGTATTCCACGTGATGTGGTGTTTAAAGCACCTAAACTAGCGGCACCAGTAGTGGATGGCCCGCAAACAGCGGTTGTTGTAGGACCAGAAGGTGAAGAGATTTACACCGACAAACTTGGTCGAGTGAAAGTACAGTTCCATTGGGATCGCTACGGTGATAACAACGAGCACTCAAGTTGCTGGATCCGCGTAAGCCAATCAATGGCGGCGCCAACTTGGGGCGCAGTGTACTTGCCGCGTATTGGCCATGAAGTCGTAGTGACTTTCCTTGAGGGGGATCCAGATCGTCCGTTAGTTACGGGCGCAGTTTACAACGGTTTACATTTTCCTCCGTACTCTTTACCTGAAAACAAAACTCGCACCACGTTCCGCACGCAAACGCACAAAGGAACAGGTTACAACGAGTTGAGTTTTGAAGACGAAGCGAACCAAGAAGAAGTCTATATTCACGCTCAAAAAGACATGTCGACCAAGGTGCTCAACAACCGTTACCGTGATATCGGTCAAGATGAATTCTTGAAGGTTGCACGTCACCAAACGAATGAAGTTCATGGTGACCATAAAGAAACCATTCATGGGCATAAAACGACACAAGTAAACAGTACGTTTACCGAGACAGTCGAGCAAGACGTTACCGTCACATACAACGCGAATGAAGCTCAGTATGTGAAAAACAATTCTGACTTAGAAATTGGTGATAACCGTACGACTAAGATCGGCAAAAATGATGACTTAGATATTGGTGAAAACAGTAACCTTACTATCGGTGCGTCTAAGAGTTCAGACATTGGTGCTGATGATAACCAGACGGTTGGTGGCAACTTAACGGTATCAGTGAAAGGGAACACCGCTTATAAAGCCGATGGTGCGACGCAAATCATCAGTGGCGACAAGATTGTATTGAAAACGGGTGGTTCCTCTTTAGTGATGAACAGTGATGGTTCAATAAAGTTATCAGGCTCGGCTATTACGATCGAAGGCAGTGACAAAGTCGTCGTGAAAGGTGGCAACGTAGTGGTTAACTAACAATGGAAAAACAACCTCTTACAACAGAAGTAATATCAGAGCAGCAAGCCGAATCAACGGCTTGCTTTTCGCGTTTTGGAATAATAGTGGCTATCAATGAGTCTACGGGCAGTGTGCGAGTTGATTTTGATGGTAACCCATTTAAGCAGCCACTCACTGCGAGGCTAGGACGTGGCTTTCGTCGTTCTGAACTGCAAATGGCTATTGATAATCGATTAAGTTGTCGAATTGAGTTTTTGAACGACGACTTAAGCTTGCCTCTTGTGACGGACATTTTCTTCTCCATTCTGGATGACTCTGATGAGTTTGTATTGCGAGCTAAGAAGATGGTGATCGAGACAGAACAAGAGTTGATAGTCAAAAGTGGTGAGACAGAAACTCGCTATAGCGGGCGCGATGGACGAATTACCACTAAAGCGAAGTACGTCACTTCTCAAGCAGAAAAAGCACAAAAAATTCAAGGCGGAACGATCGCAATTAACTAGTTACATCGCGTTAGCTAATGGTTTTGTGTTAACAAGTCACGCCGAGTGAGCTAATTACTTCGAGTTAACTAATTGCAATCGCGTTATGGCACGCTAATAACGGACAACTAGATGCGACAAAGAATCGGTGCCGAGCACCTAAAGGCACCCATAACCAATCAAGAAGTCGAAGGCGCGTTAGCAAAAGCTGAGCGCGCTGTGAATGACCTTTCCCAATTGCCAGTAACGTGGCTGGATTTCTGTAATGAAAAGCTGTCCATTGCTTCTGAAAGTATCGGGTTTTTAATCAGGCAGCGAGTTCAAATTCACAAAAGGGGTTATCCAAGTCGTGAGTTGGAGTATCTCAAACTGATCGAACGCCAAATTGAAGAACTGAAGCAGGTGTACTTGTCGTTTTATCGGTTAGCACCGGGGTTGATTCATCAATTAAGAGGCCAGGAGCCAGAAATCTACGGCTGGCTGATGCTACAGGGCGAGTTGGGCTCAGAGTTGGATAACCTTTTGTGTGGATTGAGTTTACTCGAAGAGTTAGATGCTAAAACTGCAATGGTCATTGCCGTACAATCTCCGGTTGAGTCTATGGATAGCACGCTTTCGGAGCTTATTGAGGGTAATGCGACATCCAGTGCGTTTTACTTTGAATGCTTACGTGTACGTCAAACACTAAGCGTCTCTCTCATCAAGCGCTGGAACAAAGCCAGCATCATTAGCTCTCATGTTGCTTTGCCACTACTCGCTTTACAAGACGTGAAAGAGGGGATTGATTGGCTTAATGACAATGAAGGCAGCGAACAATATCTATTTGAACGCTTGATTACCAAACGTGACAGAGGCACTTGGTTCCGTCAGAGCTTTGGCATCGAACCAAGTGGATTACCATCAGCGCAAGCGCTCACTTATGCCAAGTTGCTTGAGTTAAAAGAGTTTGAGGCGTTTGATATCTCTTCTCCATTAGCACCTGTTGATTTTGCTCTGAGTGGTGATTGGAAGTTGATGCCCCCAATCATCGAGCACTTGGAAAGTCTGGAGGAAGCTGAGGGTGAAATTTGGCTTCAAGCTTTGTATGTCGTCTACGGAAAGCTTCTTCCTCTGACTCCGCAAGATGTTGGTGTCGAGTATGAATGGGAAGATATCGTCGATCTTCTCAATGAGTGGGTGGAAGATGAAAAATATATCCAAAATCTACCAAGCCGCTTGGGTTACGCATTGAGCTTCGAGTCTACGTTAGCTGCGATGCAAGATGCTAACGTTGATGTGCTGTTCCGCGATTGGCTATGGCGTCAACTCTGTATTCAATCCAGAGCCTACGTGCCTTGGGATATGGCAATGCCGATTCATCAACAAGACTGGAACTTCAACAATTTAAAGGCCGCACCTTCTGCGAGCGAACGATTCAACTTAAGGAATAGCAATGCAGTTATGGGATATTGAGGCGCACCCTGAGCTATCACTTAAAGGTCGTTTTCAACGTGACGAAAACGGCGATGAAGTCTGGGTTGTGGTCGCCAAACGCACATGGCAATTCGATGGTGTGGTTTGGCACGAATTAGGTGAAAGTGAAATCTTCGATGATCCCCAATATTTGGGCGAAGAAGGCTTCTCTGCGATGAAAGTTGACCACGAGTTCGCGTATACCAAAGACAACACAGATGTACTTGTTTACGGCAAAGCGCGCAGCTACGCGAAAAAGCCAGTGACATACCAAGAGTGTCGTGTGCTGATTGATGGTCATATCGATAAGAGTCTCGCTATTCACGGGGAACGCGTATGGGTTGAGCATGCTGGCAGTATCACGCTGAGTAACCCAGTCCCATTTATTGAAAAAGACATTGATTACACTTGCGCGATTGGTGGTGATTTACGCAACCGAATTGGCGGTGGTATTGCCGATTCCAACAAAGAGTTGCTTGAGCAGAAAGTGCCCTCGGTTTTTTATCCTCGAGAGGACTGGAGTGCCACCGCGAAAAAACTACGTGTTGCGGGTTTCGGGCCCGTGCCTCCTTTCTTTGAGTCGCGCCAGAAGCTGGCCGGCACGTTCGATTACGATTGGATTGAGAACCGCAAGCCAATGTTGCCACTCGATTTTGATAAGCGTTTCTTCCAAAGCGCGCCTATTGATCAACAGTGCAAAGGCTTCCTTCGTGGAGGAGAGCGTTTGATGATGAGCGGCTTTTGTCATGATGACACGCTTTCATTCCGCATTCCTAAAGAGAAATATCGAGCAACTGCCGTTTTTAATAACGATAGCTATCAAGTTGATATGGCGATGTACACCTTATTCGTTGATGCTGAAAAGAAAACTATATCAATCAGTTACACCGCCGCGTTTCCTTGTCAGGGGAAAGAACACTTGCTGGTGTCTACATCTATCGCTAAGTTGGAAGAGGTAAGCGAGCATGCATAATTCAACAGGCCGTTACGTGCTAGGTATGGAAGTGATGACGCCAACCGGTATGAATTTAGATATTGCCAGTGCAGTTTCGTATGCTGATTTAGGAAGATTCGACCAATGTGTAGGGGATGATGGTATCGAGCGTTTTACTTACGCAAAAATCGAATACACCAAAGAAATTGAGCAGTTTGAGAAAACGTGTGAGTTAATAACCCACTTGCTTGATTCATTGTTAGCGCAGTTACCACGTTCATTGAGACCAATACCTTTGCTTATAGCGGTGCCTGCGTCTGTTTCACTAGTAAAGGTGCAAGAATGGCTTGGTGAAAGTCACTACGCTGACTTTCTCTCTGTGGTGAATGCAGTTCATGCCAGTGGGCCTAGTTTCGTTCTCCTGGCCATGAAATCATTGGATAAATATGATGCCATGATGTGTATCAGTGTCGATTCCTTGGTGAATTCGATGCAAACACTCATCGACGATGCGATGGTAATGAGTACGAATAATCCATGGGGCGTTATTCCGAGCGAGGGTGGGGCAGGTTTAATTCTTTGTCGCAGAAATACCATAGAGACATTGAAACTTAAGCCTCAAGCGCAGCTTGGCTACATTGATACGGAATTAAACACTTCAGACCGAAGAGGCATGTTTCGACTTGTTCAGCGTGCAAGTAAAAAGATCGATTCATTTGGTGAAGTGTATTCCGATATGACGAACCTTCGCATGCACTCGGAAGATTACGGCTTTGCTCTGGGGGCTAAAGCAGAACGATTCACGAACCCAGAACAACCGCAGCTTATCAATGAGTTGTGGGGCACGATGGGCAGTTGCTCTTCTCTAGCCTTAATCGCCTTTGCGGTCAGAGATCACCATTTTAGGCAACCAACCACGTTGTTAATGTTTGACTTTCATGGTGACAAGGGGATTCTCCAGTTGCTGCAATGTTAGTAGGCACTTATCGATCAAATGGCAATGAAAATACACTCATATTATTAGGTTTACGTTTGTATCATGAAAAAGCGTATAACTGATGCAGTGAAAGCGTAAGTAAAAAACTCTAATAAGTTAGTAATAATAACTAAAATAATAGGCTTACTGTTTGTTTTAAATACTAGCCTTGATACAAGTATGTTCAAGAAAATATTATTCAACTCTAATAATATTTATTCTATGAAAGAGTACTAAGTGTCTAATAATCAGAGTACAGCCAAAGGATATATCGATCAGTTGGTTGTGAAAGCTATTGAGAAAAAGAAACTGAATGAGCAAAGGCTAGCAGAAAAAAATAAGCCAAAGCTTGAGTACGTGCTTTTTTCACAATTTGATGTATTAGACAAGCTTCCCTCTAAAAATGGTAAAACAACCGTTTATCATCTCGCAAAAAAAGGGCAGCCAGAAAAGCAGATCTGTTGCAAAGTTATCAATGATGACTCGCCAGAATTTGCGAGTAAAATGTTGGTTAACGAAGCGAGTCGATTAGAGCTTTCCCAACATCCTAGCGTGGCTAACTTCATAAAAATCGGCAACGAATTCGAACGCCCATATTTGATGTACGAGTGGATCCAAGGTGAATCACTGGCAGAAAAGATGGAGCGTCACTCTTTTAAAGGTTTCCGCCACGACCATATCGCTTGGTTGGTATATCAACTCGCTGGTGCCTTAGAGTTTATGCACACAAGAGGCATCTGCCATCTTGATATTAAGCCATCCAACGTGCTAGTGAGTGAAGGCGATTACGTTAAACTCATCGATTTCGGTGCTGCTCGTTATATTGGAGAAACGGAACCTTACGCAGAAGCAAGCTTGAACTACGCTTCACCTCTTTATATCGAAACTGGCATCGCGGAACCGCAAGATGATGTTTACTCCCTTGCTTTGCTCGCTGGACATTTATTTTTGGGTTCAATATTTGGTGATACTTGGAATAAACAATTAAAAGACCGAAAGCGTCCTGCATTGATCCCGGCTCATATTTGGAAGTTGTTGAAACAAGTCATCAATAAACCAAGAGGGCATGGCTATACCGCTATTTCTTTCGCCCAGCAGTTAGCACGAATCGATACTCAATCGATTAACTCAAATTCTAACGCACCAATTTTCAGTAGCTTGCGTAATGCGGATCTTCTGCTTACACACTGTAAGTCGAATGATAAAACAGCGTACGGACGCTTCAAACTATTGGAGGCGAGTTTAGTGTTGAGTGTGGTGGCAATGACAGGAAGTTATTTGTATCAGCAAAATTCGGATGCATTGGATGCTATTTTTGCCAAAGAAACGACACCTTTAAGTCACACAATCACGCCCACAGATACTGCTTCTTTTTTGGCTGAGCCGCCATGGAAAATCAAAGAAGTATTAGCAAAAACTGAGCAGAGCGTTGATACAACTAAAGCCTACCGAGAAGCGTATCGAGTTCAGCAATTAAGCCTTTCGGGTTTATATAATGAAAAACAGACTCAGTTGAAGTCTTATCAATCTTTAGCTGATGGACTACCACAGACATTAGTGGATTTACGCAAGGAGCTTGTCACGTTACGAGAGGAACTCGTTCGTGATGGTGCATTGTTTCCCTATGCGGACGAAACACTGACTAAAGTGATGTCGGGTTTGAATGTCGCCTCTGTTGATTCCATGAAAGTATCTGCCATTGCTGGCAGTCGTGATAAGCAGATTGCTCACTTAATTTTAGATGGTGAAGCTAAGCTCGCAGAAGAAGAAATGAAAGAGGCGTGGTTATTAAACCAGTCACAGGCATATTTCTATAGCCAAATTTTACCAAAGAGAGTGATGGAAAATATTAATGACTCCATTGATAAACATGCAGAAGCTCACTTTTATACCAAAGCGATTGAAGAAGCTGAATTAGCCAAAGACTACTTTGGTAATACGCCAGAACTAGAAAAAAAAATAACAGACTTAATCATCGCAAGAAGCGAATTTATTTTGTTTAGTACGGTGATGGAGCAATCCATTTTCGACAAACAGAAATTGCATGAGTCCCTTGCTGATTTAGAACGAAATGCGCCAAGAAAATTTACAGAGATCACAAAAATTCTAGATAGCATGGCGTCGGATGCGATTAATCAGAGTCATCAGTTTTCTAAGCCTGCAAATGGTGCCATCGCCGTAGCTCGTGCATTGAGAGACTACTTGACTGAAGGAGATGCGAATTTTGTCCAACATTGATACTGATCACCTTCTTAAACCGATTTCTGATGAATCTCCTGCGGGTAACGATGCTCGTTACGAGTTTTGCTATGAAATGATGGAAGCCGAGGTAAAAAAGTTCGGCTCACTATTTGGCGAAACGGTCGACTGGAATGTAGTAAAAACCAATGCGATGGAAGTGCTCGAGCATCATAGTAAAGATTTAAAAGCACTTTGCTATTTAGTACGAGCGCTTGCAGAGGAATCCGGGCTCAAAGGTTTTGAACAAGGTCTGAAACTGCTTAATGAGGCGTTAGCTTGCTTCGGTAGTGATCTTTACCCGTCACGGAAACGCGGTAGAGACGGTGCGGTGGAGTGGTTGAATCATCAATTTAAATTGATGAGCACTAAACTTGCGGACAGTGCGCAATCTTGGGAATTAGTTTCAGGTTGCATTTCGACTATTGAAGAAGTGCAGCGTCAGTACGACGATGTTTACCAAGATTCCGAAGCTGACTTCTTTGAGATTCGCACGCAGCTCAATGTTTTATCTCAACAAGCAGCTGCCGATGACCAGAGCGATGACGCAATAGCTACCATCGAACAAGCGGCACCAGCTACGCAGCCTGCCGCGGTAGAAACGCCAGCACAGAACGACGTTCAAACCGCTTCAGCGAAGACGGTTCCGCCGACGCCTAAACCTGCGCCAGTTAAGAAAGCCGTAGCAAAAGAAGTCGATGTCGATACAGATTTCTCGTCGCCTACGGCTTCAAAACGCACGTTAAAAAAAGTCGCGGAAGTCATGCTTCATGCGAATCCAAGTGATCCGCTGGCTTACCGAATTTATCGTCATCTGACTTGGGATGACATTGATGGTCTACCTGACCACCAAAACGATCAAACGCCATTGAGCTTGGCGGTATCGTCCGATCAGCAAGCGGAATACCGCGACAAAGCCAATCAGGAAAGTGACATCGACACGATTAAACGTTTGGAGCGCACGCTAACTGACGCGCCATTTTGGCTCACAGGCCACCATTTCGTGTATTTGATGCTTACTAACTTAGGTTTTGATGACGCAGCACTTGCCGTGAAACAAGAAGTAAAGCGGTTTGTTGAGTCATTGGAGGGCATCGAACGCCTCTCTTTTAAGAATTCTATACCATTTGCAGATGAAGCAACATTGAGTTGGTTGTCTACTCAAGATGCTACTTCATCGGCAGCACAAACTGTTGTACAGACGGTTGTGATCGCTGAAGAAGATTCATTGCTGGTGGAGGATATCACTCTAGAAAATCTAGGGGAATATGCCGCAGAACTTGCCCGCAAGCTTGAGCTGGATGGCTCAGGGCGTGGACAGTTCATGCTGTATTTACAATTGATAGCAGCTTACCAGTCTGTTGGATTATACCCGTTGTGTTTGCCGTATCTTGAGAAGGGGTGGGAAGTACAAAATGCGTTTAATCTCGCGAGCTGGGAACCCCACTTATCGTCGCAGTTAGAAGACCTGATTCGAAAAACACTCCATCAGTTATTCAGAAGTAAGGATCTTTTACCTGAGAAGTATGAAGAGTGGAAAGCAATTTATGACTAATTAAAGAGTTAGATAAGGAACGAATTATGTCACGTGACGGCTCGGTGGCTCCTAAAGAGCGAATTAATATCCGTTATGTTCCAGCAACTGGCGATACGCAAGAAGACGTAGAACTGCCGCTAAGCATGATGGTGGTTGGCGACTTTACTGCACGTGCAGATGAGACGCCAATTGAAGAACGCACTCCAATCAATATCGATAAAGACAACTTTAACGAAGTGCTAGAAGGCATGTCTCCAAACGTTAAAGTGAACGTTGAAAACCGTCTTTCTGATGAAGAAGGCGGCCAAATCGGTGTTGATCTAACGTTCCAAAACATGAAGGACTTCTCTCCAGAAGCGATTGCGAAAAGCGTGCCTGAACTAAACAGCCTGCTTGAACTTCGCGAAGCCTTGGTGGCGCTGAAAGGCCCTCTAGGTAATGTTCCTGCATTCCGCAAGAAGATCGCATCGGTTCTTCAAGATGAAGACGCGAGAAAGAAACTGTTGGATGAACTAAGCATTGGTAACGACCAAGAAGCAAAAGAAGAGTAAGGGATATCATGTCTGCAGAAGCACAAGCGCCAGAACAAGAAGCAGCCTTAGTTGAATCAGGCTCACTTCTGGATAGCATTCTTAACGAAACTCGTTTAAAGCCAAGTGATGAAGGTTTTGATGTTGCAAAACGCGGCGTAGAAGCATTCATCAGTGAGCTACTAAGCAGCTCGAACACAGAGAAAGTGGATCAGTCTTTAGTTGATCTGATGATCTCAGAAATTGACCAAAAACTGTCTAAGCAAGTTGATGCAATTCTTCACAACGAAGAAGTTCAAGCGATTGAATCAACTTGGCGTGGCCTTAAGTACCTGGTTGACCACACTGACTTCCGTGAGAACATTCAAATTGAATTGATCTCTGCAAAGAAAGATGAAGTTCTTGATGACTTCGAAGACGCGCCAGAAGTGGTGAAGTCTGGTTTGTACAAACAAATCTATACGCGTGAATATGGCCAATTTGGTGGTAAACCTGTTGGCGCAGTCATTTGTGACTACGATATGTCGGCTTCGTCTCCAGACATCAAACTGATGGAGTACATGGCAAACGTGGGTGCAATGTCTCATGCTCCATTTATTACATCTGCGTCTGCGAAGTTCTTTGGTTTAGATAGCTATGAAGAGCTACCGAATCTAAAAGATCTTAAGTCAGTATTTGAAGGCCCACAATACACTAAATGGCGTAGTCTACGTGAACACGAAGATGCACGTTACCTAGGTCTATGTACGTCTCGCTTTATGCTACGTACACCTTACTCTGTAGAAGATAACCCAATTAAGGCGTTTGACTACGATGAGCAAGTAACAGACAGCCATGACAACTACCTATGGGGTAACTCTGCGTACGCGATGGCATCAAAAATTAGTGAGTCTTTCGCTAAGTACCGTTGGTGTCCAAACATCATTGGTCCTCAAAGCGGTGGTACTGTGCATGACTTACCGGTTTACAACTTTGAAGCCATGGGTCAAATCGAAACTAAGATCCCAACTGAGATTCTTGTTTCTGACCGTCGCGAGTACGAGCTAGCAGAAGAAGGCTTCATTGCGCTAACCATGCGTAAAGGTTCTGACAACGCGGCGTTCTTCTCTGCAAACTCTGTTCAAAAACCGAAAGTGTTTGCGAACACGCCAGAAGGCAAACAAGCAGAGATGAACTACAAGCTAGGTACTCAGCTTCCTTACATGTTCATCATCAACCGTCTAGCACACTACATAAAAGTGCTACAGCGTGAGCAAATCGGTTCGTGGAAAGAGCGTTCAGACCTAGAAATTGAACTGAACAAGTGGATTCGTCAATACGTTTCTGACCAGGAAAACCCGCCAGCAGAAGTCCGTGGTCGTCGTCCACTACGTGCTGCTAAGGTTGAAGTATCAGACGTAGAAGGTGACCCAGGTTGGTACAAAGTATCAATGTCTGTACGTCCTCACTTCAAGTACATGGGTGCAAGCTTCGACTTGTCTCTAGTTGGTAAGTTAGACCAATAACCCATTGCTGAAACCATAAAGCAGCCAGTAAAGACTGGCTGCTTTTTTCGTAGGAGTGAAGATGGAAAAAGGTTATCGCCTTTTAGAGCGGATTGAGCTTGGTGAACCCAAAAACTGTTACGAGAAAGTCGTTTCTCACAAGCATTTGATTGAATCTATTCATTCTCATCTCGCAGACTTGCTGAATACACATTCTGGGAATGCAATGATCGACAATGAGTATGGTTTACCAGATTTTAATGACGTACTTTCTAACAACACGAACCTAGTTCGCCACATTCAAAAAAACATCACGTCAACCATAGAACGCTTTGAACCGCGACTGTTGAATGTCGAGGTTAATTATCGTGAAGATCACCATAACCCGCTACAACTCGGCTTTGGTATTCGCGGCGAAGTTTCCCATAACGGCGGTAAAGTCCCAATGTCGATAGACGTCTACATGGGAACCGACGGCCAATTTAACGTTTAGTAGGTGCCACTTGAGTAACAGTAAATACTTTCAAGATGAACTCACGTATTTGCGTGAGTCGGGTAGTGAGTTTGCCAAATATCATCCGAAGTTAACTCACTTTCTCTCTGAGGGAACCTTTGACCCAGATGTCGAACGACTGCTCGAAGGTTTTGCCTTTCTGACAGGTAGAATCCGCGAGAAGATTGATGATGAACTGCCTGAGCTGACGCAATCTCTGATGACTTTGCTGTGGCCACATTACATGCGTTCGATTCCGTCTTTGTGCATTAGCGAACTAAAGCCGCATACCGGAAGTGTTACTGAGAAAACCGTGGTGAAACGTGGCGCAGAAATGGCGAGTGAACAGGTAGAGGGCACGCAATGTTTGTTCCGTACTTGTTACGACGTCAATCTATACCCAATTACGATCACTAACATCGAACAGACCAACAGCCGCACCAGTTCGATGATTGATGTGACTTTATCGACGGAGCATGGTCTTGAACTGTCTCGGATCGGTTTAGACACGCTGCGATTACACTTGCATGGCGAGATTCATATTACTCGAACTGTCTTCTTATGGCTGTTCCGTTACCTAGATTATGTCGAATTAGATGTTGGTGGTGGTTACAAACATCGCTTAGGGCCAGAATATGTTAAGCCAGTTGGGCATGAAGAGGACGAAGCGCTCCTGCCTTACAGCAAAAATTCATTTGCAGGCTACCGTTTGCTGCAAGAATTCTTCTCTTTGCCAGATAAGTTCATGTTCTTCGACATTAAAGGCTTAGAGTGGCTAAAAGGCATTCCACAACGTAGCACGGTCAAAATCAAATTCCACTTTAAGCGTGCATTACCGTCAGAAGTGGTGCTTAAAGATAAACACTTGAAGTTGCACTGTACGCCTGCCGTTAATTTATTTGAAAAAGATGGCGATCCAATTCGTTTAGAGCACCGACGTAACGAGTACAAGGTACGCCCGCAAAGCAACACTCAGGAGCATTACGAAGTCTATTCCATTGAGCAAGTGGAAAGCTGGAGTAAAGACGAGCGTCGTCGAAAGTCTCTGATTGAATTTGAATCATTTGAGCATCAAATTAACCAACGAGATAAGCGCGAGTTCTACAAATCTAAAGTCGCTGAGCGTGTAAGCGGTAGAGGCCTTGAACGCTACATATCATTTCATACTCATAATGGGGACATTGCGGAACTGGGAACAGAAACTGTACTCATGAAACTGCAATGTAGTAACGCAGATTTGGCGGAACGTTTGTCAGTGGGGGACATCACTTACGCGACTCATAAATCACCGACCTATGCGACGTTTAGGAATATTACCAAGCCCACTCAATCGGTCAGTCCGCAAGTGAATGGTGAGCTTCAGTGGCAGTTAATTGCGAATATGTCACTCAACTACTTATCGCTGGCAAATATTGATGTACTTAAAGTGCTTCTCTCTACCTATGATTTCCACTCTCGTGTTGATAGACAAGCGCACCGCGCATCCATTCATCGACTTGATGGGGTTATCTCTTCGGAAATGAAACCAATCGACCGTGTGTTTCGTGGCGTTTCGGTACGCGGCAATCAGTTTAAGTTGGTCACCAATTCCAAATTTTTTGTCAATGAAGGCGACATGTTCTTGATGGCGACGGTGCTTAACGAATTCATCCGTTTGTACTCGAGTGTGAACTCCTTTACCGAACTGGAAGTGTTTGATGAAGCGACAGGCGAGGTTTATAACTGGGCAAGTCTTATCGGACAGCAGACGATACTATGATTAATACACTTTCTGATAAGTCGAATGAGTTTAGTTTCTATCAAGCAGTCTTGCTGCTAGAGAAGCATTATCAATTAGAGCCGAACTCTAACTTTGTCGCCGTCGGTGAGAACAAATACTTCCACCAAGAACGTATTGAGTTCAGCGTTTCGCCAAACTTATCTTTTCCAAAGAGCGATATGGACTTTATTGCTCATATGGAGAGAAATGGCCAGCAGTATTCTAGAGTCGAAACTAACTTTCTTGGCTTGCATGGTTCAAGCTCACCACTTCCTGCTTCTTATACTGAGAAACTGGCAGGGCGAGATCCCGAAGACAATCCGGTAAAAGATTTCTTTGATTTTTTCCATAATAGGTACACCAGTTTGTTGTATCGGGTTTGGAAGAAATACCGATATCACGTGCAGTACCAAAGCGGGGCAAGTGATGCCTTCTCTGGACGTATTCTGCACTTGGCGGGCCTATCTAGCGTAATGCAAGATAGTAAGGTCGCAGAGTTAGATCGAGCGAAAATACTGTCTTATGTAAACCAACTTTCTACGCGTACGCGTTCGCCGAAGCTGATTTCCGGTATTGTTTCGCATTACTTCTCGTTGCCTAGCGTGCGCATTGAAGAGTGGGTATATCGCCGCGTAGAAATCGCAGAAAGCCAACGGAATAAACTCAACCGTGCTAATTGCATATTAGGGCAAAATTTGCACTTAGGACAAAGTATTGCGGACTTAAACGGCAAATTTAATCTTTGCATCGACAGCATCGATTTTGAAACATTTAAGCAGTTTTCCTACGATGGTGAGTTACACAAAACACTGGTTGGCCTGATGCGTTTCATTTTGCGTGACCCGATGTCGTGGGACTTAAAGTTGACAGTTAACTTAGATAGTATTCCAGAGAATAAGCTAGGTAATGGGGAAGGGAACCACTTAGGACAAACATTCTGGTTAGGTAACCCAAGTGATAAAGATGCCAAAATCCGAGTCATCGGAAGCATATAAGAAAGCCGCTCTACGAGCGGCTTTTTATGTTGTCATCAAAAAGGTCAGAAAAGCTTAACGGCTGATCGGCTGGTGAAGTACGACGGTAGTATCAAGCCTTTGAATCCCGTTAAATGACTCAATTTCGTTACAAAGATGATGAATAGACTGCAGATCGGGCGCTTCAATTAGGGCAATAATATCAAAGTTGCCACCAACAACGCTTGTTAAGCGAACCTCAGGGATTTCTTTAAGCGCATTTGTTACATCATTTTTCTTACCCTTTTCACAAGATATCAATAGATAGCTTGCGGCTTTGCGCCCTTCGTTTTCTACACGAATTTGTGCGGTATAGCCTTTGATAATACCGGTCTTTTCTAAACGATTAATCCTTTCTGCTACTGCTGTACGAGACAAACCAATGTTTCGAGATAGATTCGCAATAGACTCACGCCCGTTTGACAATAGACTTGAAAGTATTTTTCGATCTAATTTATCTAAACCTTGTAAAGTCATGTTTGAAATCATGTGTTCTGCCTATTTTGTTTTTATATTGTTATTTAATCGACTCTGGGAGCGTAAAGTTATATAGCTCAGCAAGAGTGAATGGGTTTTTCTGCGTCAATGGAGTGATGCGTAAGCTTAAGTCCCTCCCTGACACTTTTATGTCACTGACAAAGCTGCCGTTATGAGTGTTTGTCAAGGTCGAGTCACCTAGCAATCTGTATATCGCCCATTGACCACTCTTGTTTAAAACGTGCTGTCTACCTTCGTCTGTTACATCCTGGAGTGTGATACTAATATTGAAGTCACCATTTTGCGGTGGCCAGGCCATTTCACGAATTCGGCTTGGACCGTGGTAGTAACTCATATTGGTATCCGCAATTTTTAAACTGGCTCTAATTGCACTAGAGTCAAGGTCGAGTACTCTTGCACTAAACGGAATATGAACTCGGTTGGTGCTTTTATTAATTAATGTATCTCGAATGACATTATAGTTGCGTAGTTGCACTAGCAGAGCTGGAGAGATTGGCATCGTCTCACCATCTACCTGCTTTGGCGTCCACAAGTTCGTATCGTAGAACGGTGCAAAGTTTTTCTGAATAAATGTGTCTAACAAACCACCTGAAGCAAATAGCAATTCGAAATCTTCAATTGAGATTTCCTCGGTCGCTGTTAGGTCAAATGGATATTTCCCCAATCCAATCTCTTTAAACTTGGTATAAATTTCACTGTACCACTGAGTTTGGATGCCTTTTGCGGACTCTGTAATCATTACTGACCAGCTTTGCTGAACCACATCTAGTAACCAGCTGCGAACGGGTTCTGGTGATTTTTGTGCAATCTGTTTAAGCTTGATTAATGGGTCCGCCTCAGTACTGTTCATTCGATGCTGTGCTGCTGCTAGCGCCGCCATTTGTGGATCTGGCGCGTCGGCGATGTCCTTCATGTAGGTGCGAACACGGCTCAACGCTGCAACGGTCTCATCCCAAGGAGTAGGGGAGTTTGGTGTCTCACTCACTTGAAGCTGGTTTAATAAGTGAAAGGCTTGCTCAACACGTTGCATTAGCAAGTAATCAGGCTTTACCACTTCTTCTACAGCATCTGATGCCGAATCTGCTGCTGCCGCGAGTTTCGGGTCAAGTTTTGAAATTAGAGCGCTTTTTTCGCCAACGGGTGAAAATTGTGTGTTGGCATAGACCTGCTTCAATACCGTTGTCATTGGTGAAGAAGGGCCAGAGATTAAGTCTATCGCGTTGGTCAGGTCACCAACGTTGTCATAGTTTTGGACTTTGAGCTCACTCAGCGCATTACGCCAGTTATTGATGTAGTCATCAGTATATTTTTTTCGCACTTCTTCTTTAAAGGCTTCTTGCTCTTCGTTGGTAGGGATGACATGTTGCGATAGACCTAGAACCCAGTTGTCGCTGATTACTCGTTGTGACATTAAGTCCACGCGTGGTCGATAAAAGGTGCTAAAACCAGTGGAGGTATAGATCTTATCGACGATTAAGCGTTCGCTATCGATTGGCGTATTAAATACATTGCTAAACTCAAAACCGACGGCTCGTTGCAGATCTAATGTTCCTAAATCAATAGAGCTTGCTTCGTTTAAAATGCCTGCATACACGAGGTCGACATTCGAATTTGCAAGTAATGAGCGACGTGTTGCACGAACAAGATCCATGTTGATATCGATTGGAGCAAATTGTGTGCGAAAGTAGGCGTCTAAGTAGCGCATGGCCTGATCAACGACGTCACTTCGGTTACTCAAATCACTCATCATTTGGAGTGTTTGATGACGTAAAAAACGGATATCACGCTTAGATGGATCGTTAAGCATTAAATACCCCTTCAATAGAGGTAAAGCGCGCGTGAAAGCGTTTTGATTTTGTGCCAATTGTAGGCGGTAACCTTTCTCAATCAGAGGTATTAGCTGCTGAGCGACTTCCTTAAGTAACGCTTCGTAGGCAATGCGAGTGCTTTGATCCAAACGGCTAATATTGAGTGGTAATATTTCCTCATCTAAAGCCTTAGAACCTTTAAGCCATGCCCCATAAGACGGTTCTATCGCTTTGGTTGCATTTTCTAAAAGCTCACTAAATCTTGCATCGTGCTCTGCTTGTGATTTGTCATCAATACTTAGTAGTTGATTCATCACATGTAAATTACTGTCTAACGTAGTTGCAAAAAAGTAACCACCGCCAGCAAGCAGAATAATGGAGCCGAGTATGGCTAAACGGCTTTGTCTCTGAATTAGACGAAGATACGTCTTGTTTTCTCCCGCAAAATCGCTTTCAGGCAATATTTGCGAATCAATCAGAAAGCGAGAAAAATACGGTGTTTCCGTCAACTGGGTATGCTCAGAGGCGATAATTGGTAAGTTGAAGTAGTTACTACAACTTTTTGCTAGTAAATTGTATTTACGACCGCCTTGTAAACTTGAGCTAAAGAAAATTTCACGGATATCTAGCGAATAAACACCGTTGTTAACATCACACAGACGCTCTAGAACATAGCTGACTTCAGACTGACATAGCTCAAACTGCTTAGGGAAAGCGAGAATTGCCTGTTTCTCGTCGATATCTGTTGAGTTAGCTGATGCATCTAGCGCGTTACTTTCAAGCACTTTAACTAGATTTCGGTAACTATCACGATAGTATTCTGAAAAAACACCTTTGGCCTCTTTCAGTGGGATAGAAAGGAACTCTACACGTGTCTTAAGAGAGCTAAAGTGCATGTATTCTTTAAATCCATCTAACTTGTCTAGCTTCGACATAATTAGATAAATGGGTAATGCTGACGACGTTTTAGAGTTGATAGTGCTCAAGCGCTCCAATAACGACGAAATAGTGTACTCTTTTTGTTCTGGCTCAGAGACGATCATGAACTCGAAGTCGATAAAGAATAAACAGCCAGAAAATGGTTTTCTAGGTCGGTGGCGAATCACTTCTTCGATGAATGTATTCCATAAAGAAGCATCACTGCTTGATATTTCTTGAAACACTAAGCGTTGGTCAGGTTTGATGTATACAGCGCTGTCAGATTCGTACCATTCAAAAAAATCATTCTTAGCGGTTCTCGTGCGATCCATTGGTTTAATTGCACTAGAATTAAATAAAAATTGACGTCGCCCTGACCCTTTATTACCAAGCATCAGATAAATTGGTTTCTTGCCTGAGTTAGCAAGAAGAGGTTGGATAACCATAGAAAGAGCTTCTTCCTCAGTTTCCAAATTTTGAGCTTTAGCGCTGTTCTTTTTTTTCAACCATAGTGTGAATTGAAAAGTGACGTAGAAAATGGCGATAACACTAAGGCTCAGCCAAAGATACAGTCTATCTGCATCTTTTAGAAAAAGAAGATAAATAGCGGTAATGGTTATCGCCACTAAAAGCGTTAATATAGTAGAAATCACAACTGGATTTCTAAACAGTTTTTGTTTGAACATAAGCCTAAAACTTCTTTAATTGTATTGTTATTTATTGTCAGTTTTTTCAGCTTGTAGCTGACTCAATTTATATAGGTAGATGTTCAGTAAAAGGGTTGCGCGGTCAATTTCCTTTTGCTGTGAATACTTTTCAGCGTATTCAATACGACCTAGAAGCGGGAATAGTGAGTTACTATATTCGTACGCCGTTTTAGAGTTCTTATCTACATTCTGTCTAGCTACGTTGGCAAACACCGTTCTTGCGTCTGAAAATCGCTTATACACATCCATAAACTGGTCTTCTAAATGGGCGCTCTGTGTCAAAAAGTTTTGACGTAACTGCTGGGCAGAAGATGAATCTGGATAGATTGCGATTAATTCATTGGTCAAGCTATCGAGCTCGCTGACGTTACTTACTTTGGCCGAGTCTAAAAACCAGTTATTCATCATAATATCTACGCGATTAATAGTTGGTGTTTTCAGTGACTGGGCATATTTTTTATTTTCGTAATCTAACGAGGCGACCAACTTTACAAGTTCATTAAGTGAAGCTTGACTAATTTTTTGCTCCAGCGTTCGATAGCGTTGTTGTTCGTAAACAAAATGTGAACATATCGCCGTAACAATCAAGCCAATGATGAAGTAGATCATAAATCGGCCGGACTTTGTTGGGGTCGTTTTTTCATTGTTATTGAGGGGGGATGGCGAGTCCGGGGCAGGAGAGGGAGATACATTCACTTTAATTTCAGGTGTTGCCTGTGCGGAAGCTGAAGCGTTAGTATTTGCTTGTTTTTTCTCACGTAACTCTATGGCATGTTGTTGTTCTTTTATCTGTTCAGCCCATTGGTTTAAGATACGACGAATGCGACCAAATGAAGGCGCTTGAATACCGTAATGAAGGCGAAGCTCTTCCTCTATTCTTAAACACAACTGGTGCGCAGCTTCAATCAGTGGAAGTTCTTCCGGCAACGCACGGTGCTTATTAATACGTTTTTCAGTATGCTCCACCATCCATTCAATTGCGCTCATTCGTGCTTTTGACTTTGAATGTTCAGGGTATGCGGTGTTCCAATAGACGACACACACATCAAGCAATGAATTTAACCCTTCAACAAGGCCTCTTAGACCATCGTTATATGTTGATGCGACCGTGAAGTAGCAGCAACAACGTAAGTCTTTAGAGTGAGTGCTCAAGATTTTTTTTGAGAGTGTTTGAACCGTTTTCCAAGAGACTCTTCCGGTGACTTTATTAAGATTATTTATTTGACGTTTTATTTCGTCAAAGTCTTCAGAGCCATTAGGGTTAGAGCCGCTTGGGTTATTTTCATCGATTGGTCTTCGAGCGAAGTCGCTAAAAAACATAAGGCAAATTCCAACTGATCATATAGAAGTATTAAGGTATATAGGACTCCACTGCTGTTATATTAAATTGTAAGCAGTGCATTACCGAAGTGATTCTATAGATAAAAGAAGTTGTTTAGATAATAAAAACACTTAAAAAATAAATTAAATTATCCTTAGTGTGATCTTTGTTCATAATATTAATGTCAATAGTTCGATTTGTTTTTAAGGAGAGCCTTATATATGACGAAGTCGATCTTTTGAGTTAATAAATGTGACTAAATTGTTAACTTTGTCTGTTTTTTGTTCGCCTGTGTTCTTTAAATTAGCCCTCTTAAATTGGTGGTAGAGCCTTCTTAATTTTTATTTAATTAAATAGGTTTACAGGCTCATTGCTTTAACTCAGTTCGGTCCATTAGTTTTTGTTTGTAGGTAAAATAACCAACCCTATAGTTGAAATGTATTAAGTTATAGGTGTTTTTTTAGGCTTATTGAAAAAGAGAATATAATTGATATCTTTCGCCTCTAAGTAGAATATCGGTTTTCCTAGAGGGACGAAATGCTAAAACCAAGTCAAATCGGGCTGATTTCAGCCATGTGTCTATTTTCTTCTTTTGCAGTCGCAAAGGGAGAGCGTTATGGACTCTCTGCCAGTATGTTGACTATCGATAGCATTAATTACGAAGAAGGTAACAGTGGTGAACAAGACACTCTAAGGTTTGGCTTGGTTCATTCTCGCCCTATTGATGAAAATAATAACCGTTGGCGCTGGTGGTTAGGGCTTAACTACCTAGCAGAAGATATCGAAGCGCCAGCTAGCGGTCTATATCAAGAAGTAACTAACTATGAACTTCGTGTTGTACCGCAATATGCGCTGGCTTCTTGGAGCGTTTTCACACCGTACGTAGGTGCTGGTTTATCTGCAGGTTACTCACAATATTCAAACCGTTGGGAAGTTGACCCAGAAGGTTACCGCTATAAGAGTGTCGAGGACATCGATCAGTTCGAGCTGGGTGCAGTTATCGCCGTTGGTACGGTCATTAAGCTAGGTAGTAACCCAGATGCTCATATACAAATCATTCCTCAAGCCTCTTATATTCTCCCAGTTATCAATGATGGGATAGGTGGGCTTGAACTGTCTGTTTCTATGCTATTTTGAGGTATATAGATGCACTCAAATCAGCTAGTTCTATTTATTTCTAAATGCCCAGAGGAATACACGGGTGCTAAGCACATTGAAATGCCCGAGAGTGGCGGTTCAATGGGGCGTTCACCAAGTTGTAGTGTGTCTTTAACCGATCACAACCGCTTTATATCAGGCACTCATTGCCTAATCAGTGTGTATGGAGATACCTACTATATTAGTGACGTATCCACCAATGGCACTATGGTTAACGGGAACAAAATACTAAAAAATCAACCTGTTGCGATAGTCGATGGCGATATTATTTCTTTAGGACAATATGAAATTGGCGTTTCTCTGGAGCATGTTACCTCGACACAAGACATTGCCGCTGATATAGCCCCTGAGCGAGTATCCAATGATCCTTTGGTTAGCCTCGGTGACGCAGTTGTCGAAGAAGAAGAAAAAGTAGGCGCTTTAGAAGATTTGTTTATGGAGACTAAACAGGATGACATTGATTGTCATGATCCTGTTGCGCACCTTAACTTTTCAATGCAGCGAGATGATGATTATTTAATTCGTGACGATGAGCATCCAGAACCTGAACAGCCTAAAACGGTGGAAAGCACACGTCAGGTGGTCGATGACAGTTTCAGCATATACTCCGAGTTCGATCAGCCAAGCCTCATCCCTGAAGATTGGATGGCTACGGAGACCAAGAGTAACGCATCAATAAAGGGTTCGTTAGGGGGAGAGAACGATACGCCATATAGAGAAGATATTGTCTCAGAAGAGACGGTTCAACCCCAAACGACGATTCTAGATAGGGCAGTTCAAAGACAACATCGTGCACCTAACTCCACAGAGACGATCGTCGAACATACTGCTAAAGGTTCAAAATGGGAAGAGATGACACAGTCATTTACTCCTTCTTCTCAAACTAATCAGCCACTTCAAATGCCTGCGGTAGAACCTACGATAAACAGTACGACTAAAGAGCAAGCGGGTATCGAAGCAACCGCCTGTTCTCAAGATATAGCACAAGCGTTTTTTGATGGTTTGGGTATAAGAAATCCTGAGCTAATGACGAATGAAGCTCAGTTGTTCAAACAAATGGGCACTTGTTTGCGCTTATGTATTGATAACCTACAGAAAGAATTACACGAAGTAGAGTCCTTGAAAGAAGAGCAGAGTACGAGTGAGTCTAACTCTAACATTGCAGAGCTGATGCTGACTCTCAATAGCCAACATCTACTGGCTCCAAATGAACTGGTAGAACAAATGCTTGATGAGTTGAATGACCACCAAGTCACGTTTAACAAAGCGCTGAATGAGCTCATTTTAGAACAATCAGAGACGAACGATCCCGTTGCATTTGCTAACAAAGTGGCGAGTCAATCTTTGTTCTCAACGAAGTCAAAACTGTGGGGCGAATATTTAGATTTCTACTCTAACAATCGTCGCCTGCTCAACGAAACATCCTTAAAAGGGCTGATTAAGAAAAACTATAACAAAGTGATTAAGGGAAACCATGCGTAGTATCGCCGTATTACTCGGATTTGCCATGTTGTCCGGTTGTTCCATGTGGGATCAATTTAAAGAGTCCACGGGTATCACACCAGAAACTTCGTCCATTGAATTGGTTATTGAGGCGTCACCTGTACTCAATGTGAGAGATGGGGGGCAGTCATCTCCGGTCATTCTCCGCCTTCACGAATTAAATTCGCCAGTTTTATTCCGAAGCTTAGATTTTTTTGCGCTGTTTGAAAACGATAAAGCGTCGTTGGGTGATGAGTACATCAAACGTTATGAATATCAAATACAGCCAGGTGGAAAAGTTCATGAAATGCTAACGCTAGACCCTGACACTCGTGCCGTCGGTTTTTCTGTGGCCTTTCGTGATATTGATGGTTCGTCATGGCGTAAAGTTGAAGTCATTGAAGAGAAGAGCGAGTACTACATCAAGCTCAAGTTAGAAGGCAGTGAGTTAATTTCTGATAATACTCGCGGCATTGAACAGGTTTACTTTTAAGGGATAGAAACATGTCTTTATACAATCCAGTTGTTTGGCAAGATGGAATGTTCATGAAGCCGCAGCATTTTCAACAACTCGATCGTTCGCAAAGTAAACTGTCGAGTATGTTGAGCAACAACGCGTCTCCTTTACATTGGGGGATTAAGCGTTTGGAAATTAATTCACAACTGCTAGCTCTCGGTAAAATTGGTATTACGCGTGCAGAAGGCATCCTACAGGACCGTACGCCATTTGAGCTTCCACTGCTCGCTGAACTACCAGAAGTGAAAGATGTGGATCCTTCGATTGCCGATAAAGTGGTTTATTTGTGCTGTCCGTTACCATCGGAACGTTCTGAGTTATTTGGCACTAAAAAAGACGGTGCACGTTATACGATGGAATCTCAAGAAGCGGTTGATGCTTGTTATGATTCGGAAGACATGGCAAATATCGTCGTCGGTAAGCTTAACTTTTGCTTAATGTACGACCATGAAGATAAAAGTGCTTACACGTCTATTCCGATCCTCAAGATCTCTGAAGTGAAGCCAGATGGCAGCGTGATCTTAGATGATAGTTTCATTCCTACCTGTATTGATATTCACGCATCTACGGTACTTAATAAGTTCGCGACGGAGTTTGCTTCTATGCTCAAGCACCGCGCAGAATCCATAGTTCAGCGACTGGGAGTGGTGGATCAACAAGGCGTATCATCAGTTTCTGACTTTATGCTATTGCAAGCGCTCAATAGATACGAACCCTTGTTTTGGCATTTTGCAAACACAGAAGCTGTACACCCTGAGTCTTTGTATCGAATTCTTCTTCAGGCAGAGGGCGAGCTTTCGACGCTGTGCTCGACGACACGCCGACCTATTGAGTTTACTAAATACAATCATGGTGATCTTACTAGCTGTCTTTCTCGCGTTCTAGACAGTGCGAAAATGACATTGAGCGTGATGTCTGAACAAAGAGCAATTCCACTGACCTTAAAAGATCAGAACTATGGCATCAGAACGGCAGCGATCCCTGACAATAAGATCATTGATACGACGACCTTTATTCTTGCAGTTAAAGCCGACGTTACCTTGGATGTCCTGCATACGCAGTTTGTCAGCCAAACGAAGATCGGTTCAATCGATAACATTCGCGACTTGATTAACCTTCAACTGCCAGGGATTGAGATCAAACCAATGCCAGTTGTGCCACGCGCGCTGCCGTATCACGCTGGCTATACCTATTTCGAGCTCGATAAAACGGGTGAAGAGTGGATGGCATTGAAGAACACTGCTGCGATTGCGATTCACGTTGCGGGCGATTTCGCTAACTTATCATTGCAACTTTGGGCCGTTCGTCTATGAGTTACGCAGAAACAGACGTCACCGTAGTCTTATTCCAACCAGAGCCTGGCAAACCAATGGAGGTAATGCCAGCGCCTGACTTATCGAGAAACATCGCAGTACAAGATCTATCTATCGACAACATGGGTATTAACCCGCTGGTGGATCAATTCTCATGGTTGATCGCCAGTCTGTCTTGTATGTCTTCGATCCCTTGGCTTGATGACCCGATGCCATTTCGTGAACAAGTGGCACGTGAGATTCGAAAAGGTGAACGAAAACTTAATGAAATGGAGCTCGATCGTGCTTCGGTTCTTGTTATTCGTTACTGCTTGTGTGCGGCGATTGATGAATCTGTTTGTCGGCAAGAATGGGGGGCAAATAGTCACTGGAGCCAGAACAGCTTACTGTCTGAATTCCATAACGAAACATCTGGTGGTGACAAGTTTTTCGTTATTCTCGACCGCTTAAAAGCCGACCCTCGCAAATACCGTCACGTTATAGAGTTTCTCTATTTATTGCTTCAACTTGGTTTCCAAGGCAAGTACGGCCGTGAAGAGCGTGGTAACGAAAAGTTAGCGGAAATTGGCAGCACCATTTATCGATTAGTGCGAGATGACCGCCTAGCAGAACAAGAAAAAGTTTCTTTAATCAACCTTAAAGCTAAATACCTAAAGAAGCCGTTAAAAAGGGTAATTTCACCCAAGCTGATCTTGAGTCTTAGTGCGATTACGTTTGCGCTTATGTATGCGGCAACCTACATCGTCATAGACTTAAAATTCCAGCAACTGCTTGAAGTGTATAGATAACCAGAAATCTAAAAATGAGATCTTCTGCCAGTTTTAAGGTTTGCTGTGAATATCACTGGTCTTTTAGTGAAATTCACTAGTCATTTAGAGAGATTGCTATGTGCGATCTCTTTTATCATTCAATCAATAAAATTCAAATGGATTGGTTATGGGCGTAACAGTTGGTGCGAATGGACTTTCGATAGTTCATAAAGGCTCAGGTGGTGAAGCGAATGCAACGCTCCCAGATGTTTGTTTAACTAAGGTCGGCAAGCCAGTCGTTCCTATCCCTTATGGCAACAATGCTAAATCAGCAGACCTTGCTGGTGGGACTACGACAGTCTCTATGGATGGCGGTAACAGTGTCGCTATCAAGGGCAGTACGTTCTCAAAAAGTACTGGCGATGCGGGCGGTGACAGAAAAGGCGTTGCCTCAGGCACGATAGAAGCCGAAGCAAAATTCATTTCAGCTTCACCAACGGTTAAATTTGAGGGCAAAGGCGTATGTCGTCTATCCGATCAAATGACCATGAACAAAGCTAATACCATGTGTCTTGGTGGGGCACAAAACCCATCGGTTTCTGTGACGGAAGAGCAGGAAGGGACGTATACGTTGGATATAGAATGCAAATATCCAAATGGGCTCCCTTACTCTAATGCACAATTTTCTTTAGTCGAACCTTCAGGTGCTGTCATTGGGAGTGGAGTGCTGGATTCTAGCGGAAAAGCATCTGTTAATGGTCTCGCTCTAAAAGAATGCAAGTTAGTGCTCAGCGAAACTCAAGACTCTTATACGCCGAACCAATCTTTAGCTGAAAATATTGTGACGGAAACTTACCCTGATCCGAATGATTTTTGTACGTTTGTCGCAGGTCGCCGCTCGCCATTTTGGGAAGATCGTGTTGGGGTTGCTAATGACTGGGGGATATTGATGTCCCCATCCTTCAGTGATGATGACTTTAAAGATATTGTGTTAGAGCAAAGCCGTATATCGTCTCCTTATGCGATTAGTCAAAATCACTCTAAAGATTTTTCTGATGCTTATGTTTCGGCACTTTATCACATCCAAACTGATACTACTGCGCTAGAGAAATATGAACCTTTAGTTGAACTGCTCTTGGAGCAAGTGCACGAAAATGGCGATATATTGAGAGTCTTATATCAAGCTGATGTGTTTGAGCCTCCCTATGAATTATTAGCGAAGCTTCGCTTTTTAGGGACTGGGAATACTGTGAAGTATTTGCAGTTTGTTTTATGGACGTTGATAAACAATCAAATCTGTTCATACATCGATGAGCTAAACAGTGAAATCATCGGTCGTTTAGATTTCATACAAAGCCAAGCTTCTGCAAGATCGTTGAGTTCTGTTGAAGAGGGTATAAACGGTTATAAAAAAGCACTTAACCACTTCAAACAAGCACTTCCTGACGTCATTAGCCAAATTTTCGAAACCAAAAATGACACCCTAATTTCTATATCGGCAATGGCCCTTGGGAGTACCGTTAACATAGCGAGCCAATCTAGCTTTGCTACTAATTTAGGTAGGGTTAATGCGGTGGTGTACACGAAGTCAAACAACTTGAACCGCCCATCATTTGTCACTTTTGACGATAACTTTTCTGACTAGGACATTTAAATCATGGATGCAGTTTTTCCGATAGCGCAACGAGAAGGTGGCGCTTACTACACGCTCAGTGATTTTACGAAATTGTTTGATCAAGCTAAGAGCGGTCGTTATTTAATAGGACAAGGGTACGGTTGGCATAGTGGCATTCACTTAACATCAAAAATGTTACCGTGGGGGAAAGGGCTCAGACCTATTCAAGCGATGCTTGATGGAAAAATAGTGGCATTTCGCATAAATCCTGATTACCTAACATCAACGTACCAAGAGCAAGAGTTTAAGTATAGTAATAACTTTGTGCTTATCGAGCATGAGGCTGTAAACCCCGAAGATAATGAAGATGTATTTAAGTTCTATACACTTTATATGCACCTTGCGCCACCTTCAGATATTGGCGCCAATTCATCTATAACCACGCGTTACCGTTTACAAGAAGCGAGAAATGTACGCACTTTCAAACATAGTGATGTGCCTACTAATTCTGGTGAAAAAAAACAGTCGATGTCTAAAGGAACATTACTTGAATACCTGTATGCAGAAGAGAAGGAGACCCATCCATACCAGATCGACAAAAATACCTACAAAATGATAAAGTGCCGTGTGGTAGAGAATGGTAAATCGGCAAGTGGTAGCGAAAAAGCACTGTTAAACAAGATTGTTTGGTTTGCTTCGGGTCTCAATAGTGACTTTGACATTTTAGAAGATTCCTCTGCTGTCCTATCAGAACCAGTTTCAGAACCTAAATGGATGTCGGACAAGGCGGCAATGATTAGGGACGGTAGTGTGGTTTCTTTACTCCCACTCCTATTTAGAGAGGGGATAAAGGTTTCAGCTGGGGAAGATATCGGTTACATGGGACTGCATGAGTACAGTAACGATGCAATTGGAACTAAGAAAGAAGATAATCGTGTGCATATCGAGATGTTCTCTTTTGAGGAGCCGCCCGAATTTTTCAAAAAACAGATTTCTCCCAAAAATGCGGAAGAAAATCCACTTGTTGTTCTCGATGGAGCCGATAGTAGCGGTGCCGTTGATATGAGTAATTCGTTTATTCAGCAATTACTTGAATCTGTGACAGAAGATCAAGTAACGGACTTCTCCTCGTTCACTGCTCGCGATGCCAAAGTATACTTAGACGGTAAGCGTAAACACTTTGAGCGATTTATTGTGAAACATCCTACAGATTGGCATACAGAGTCGTCACAAAGTCTTTATGAATCAATCCATCAGACCGCAAAGGAAGCTCTAGATATTAAGTGCTCCGCTGGTTTTGTGACTATAGAGGACTACCGTAACTCCCCATGGCGCGATCAAGTGATGGATAGCTTTGATCTTTTCTCGCAATTCGAACTGGAAAGAGCAGATAAGTTCTCATGGATGCAAGATTTACAAGGTGATTTGCAACTAAGCGATGATAAGAGTCTTTGGCATTATTGGCCTTTTATTCCTCAAACTCAAGGTGCCTTTAAGTTTACTCTAGAAATGCTACAAGAGGTATACCCTGAAGTTAAAGACTCTAAGCGGGATGTCTTACAAGGTATTGTTAATGAACTAAATGATCACATGCTTTTTTATAAGCTAGATACGCCTTTACGTAGAACACACTTTTTTGCTCAGCTTATGCAAGAAACCGGTGAGAGCCTAAATATGGCTGAATATACCAATTATCGTATTTCTACGCTGGATACATCAGAATTTAATACTGCTAGGTCACGTCGATATCCTTTAGATCACCCTAAATATGCAGGTAAGCGCTATATTGATGTTCACGGTATCGCAGACAAGAAAAATGGTAAATTCGTTAAAAAAGATGGTACTTCTCCTACTCTTGATGACAAAAGGATATTGTTTAACGTTATGTATGGAGGCAGAAGCGAAATGAAGAATGGTGATTTTTTGACAACTGATGATGGGTGGATTTTTAGGGGGCGTGGATTAAAACAGCTTACCGGCAGAGACAATTATGAGCGTTTCAATAAATGGCATTTACAAAATCAATCAGAGTGGCCATTGGACGTCGTAGATTTTTTAAATACACCAGAGCTTATATTAGAGGCTAAATATGCGACTCGCTCTGCTGCTTGGTTTTGGCTAGATATTAAAGGTCCTGAGAGGGCAGATAAAGGAGCCAACGATAAAGTTGTGAATGAAATAACACGTAAGGTAAACCGTTATACTAGCAATAAATCTTACCGGAAGCGTAGAGAAAACTTCAAACTTTTATGGGAAAATAAGGTATTTAACTAATGATAAAAAATATTAAACTTCATGCTATGTCAAGCATTCTCATAATAAGCTTCCCAGTTTTAGCAGTACACCCACAGATAGACAAAAAACTAAGCGATACAACAGTCACTTTGTGTAAGAGCAACGAGGACATTTACTTTAATGCAAAGTTAGAGAACCGAAAATATGTTTCCTTGTGTGGGGCTGGGCATAGAAGTCCAAGTACTGGTTATGTAAAGTATCGATATGGGACAAGCGATAAAGTAGAATTAGAATACCCAAAAAGTGCAGAAACCCCAAAAGGTAAGTTTTTAAGTTATCATATAAGACTTGGTAAGTTACAAGGTAGGAATATTTTTTTCTATTCAGGGGATTACAGATATAGTATCGGTTATTTAGCTGATAACTGTAGCTTGCATGTTTATAAAGGTAGTGAGCTTGTATTTAGCTCATCTTGCGAAGAGACTTCCGAGCTGAACACGTTTGGTGGAGGTCAATCATCAGGCTCGGTGATATTAGAAGAAGAACTAATCAAAAGATTTCCTGAACAATTTCAAGACCCAAATGAACCGGAGTTTCACTGAATTTACAATAGATGTGTTAGCTTATAACGATCCTCTGGTTCTTGCGCGTGACTCTTGAATGTTTGATGAGGGGGCTCCTTGTTCATTAGGAATATAAACATCATTAGCTTTTTATCGTCCTTGTCTCTTTCACTTTCTGTAAGTGCAAGCTGTGATCAAGAATCCACCGTATTCACATGTGATTTAGAAAATAAAGATGGCAGTTTGAAAGCTTGCTTTAATCAAGCCGAGAATTCGATGTATTTTTTTGTTGACGAAAATGGGTTGAAAACAGTTTATACTCCAAGACAAGGGAAGAGTTTAGATAACTATAAATGGATAGATATTTCTTTTGAAGAACCTGAATTCATTCCTTTGAAGTTTGAAGTAAATGAAAACAAGAATGCGTATTTTTCATTGACTAGAGGTGGTGGGCGGTTGAGTGTCGTTGCTAACTCCGTTGACATGATTGAAGATGAAAATGCTGTTGAGTACTACTGTGAATTGGAAACTGAAACAGCTCTGGATCCCAACGTTAGATTAAAAATAAAACACGTAAAGCCCAATGAGTTTGAAGCTTGGGATTAAATAGCAATAGATTCCAGTGAGAGCCTAAATAAAATTCATTTTAATAAAGAGTTAGCTTTTCTAGAAAATTTACTCGAGATGTTTGGATAAGAAATGTTCAGATAAAAAGCGCCGAAAGGCGCTTTTTATTTTCTTTAAAATAAAGTATGGTCTCCCTCCTTTTAAAATGGTAAGTGTTGAATAATTATACAGTGGTTAGGTAAATGAATAAAATAACTAAACTCGCTTTGGCTTTGTCCGTATTGACATCTGTTGTTGGGTGTCAACTGGTGTCAAATACGCCGATGCAATCGACAGCAACGAAGGAAATAATTGAAAAAGCAAAGGCAGAGTTTGATGGACAACGTTTTTATAAGTTGAATGAATATGATGAAGAAATCAACGTTTCAGATGACGGTGTCATTACCTTCAAGTCTTACTTACCACGCAGCGGCGGCTATGAATGGGTACCAATTGTGATACGCGATACTAGTTTTCGTGTTTCTTGCGATTATTTCAGTGAATATGTTGAAGCTGGAATGGTTGTTCAGGTTCAGTTTGTGGGTAAACGCGGGCGCATTGAAAATTACGACAAGCAACGTTGTGAAGAGTTTGGCGAGCCAACATGGCAATAAGATCTATGGATAATTAAAGCGCCGACAGGCGCTTTTTATTTACGCCTTAATTAACGTTAGAAGAGGTTTAGACCAATCTTCGGAAGATTAGGCAAGCAATGCGTAGTATCTGGTTAACGAAAAAATACGAAAGTTGCAACAATGTACGTGTCAGTAAAGTAGGAGCGATAAAGCCTCCGCGTACTGTACTCATCGTGTGTTACGTTAATTAGGAGTGTCTACCATGAAAAGCCAGAACGACAATCAAGCAAGTTACCAAGATGAACCTGATGAAGGTCGTCGCAATATGATGAAAATGACGGGTGCCAGCGTGGTTGCTATGGGAGGCGGATCGCTCTCAACGAGTTCTGTTCAAGCTGAGACGCAAATAAATCTTGGTGACACCTGGGATAAAACATTTACGAAAAGTAACCAAGTTCAACATCGCAAAGTGAGTTTTAAAAACCGTTATGGCATCATGTTGGCAGCGGATCTTTATCGACCTAAAAATAAAAGTGGCAAGCTTGCGGCTATCGTCATTAGTGGTCCATTTGGCGCTGTGAAAGAGCAGTCTTCAGGGTTATATGCTCAAACATTAGCCGATCGAGGCTTCATTACTTTAGCGTTTGATCCGTCGTATACCGGAGAGAGTGGTGGTGAACCAAGAAACGTTGCATCACCTGATATCAATACAGAGGACTTTAGCGCAGCTGTGGACTTTATTGGCCTACAGAAAGACGTTGATCGTCAGAAAATTGGTGTGATAGGCATATGTGGTTGGGGCGGCATGGCGTTAAACGCAGTTGCTGCAGATAAACGCGTCAAAGCAGTCGCAACCAGTACGATGTATGATATGACCCGTGTAATGTCTAAAGGCTATAACGACAGTACGACGTTTGAGCAGCGCACGCAAACGTTAGAGCAGCTAAGCCTGCAACGATGGGAAGACGCCGAAAATGGAACACCTACTTACGGGCCAGTATCGCTTGAGTTAGTTGGAGGTGAGCCCCAATTTGTTATTGAGTATGCAGCCTATTACAAGTCTCCTGAACGTGGCTTTCATCCACGAGCGATTAACTCAAATGCTGCATGGACACTCACAACGCCGCTGTCGTTTATGAATATGCCAATTCTGACCTACATTGAAGAGATATCTCCACGCCCAGTGTTGTTCATTCATGGCGAAAAGGCGCACTCTCGCTATTTCAGTGAAACGGCGTATGAAGCGGCGGCAGAGCCTAAAGAATTGATGATCATTCCAAATGCGAATCATACGGATCTCTACGATCAATTGGATGTGATCCCATTTGATAAATTAGAGAGCTTCTTTAAGGTTAATTTAGTTTAGATCGCCCTCTAGAAGACAACTGAGGAGCGGTTACTATTGTGCTCCTCAGTTCCTATTGATTGAAAAATTCTCTAGATTCTCGGTGAACCATTACGGAGAGTATTTCATTATTATACTCACAAGTCGGTATGAACTTGTTTTGTAGAAAACGCTAATAAAATTGCTAAACAGCTACATGCTAATAGAACGACACCTAAGTTTTGTACTGTTCCAGCCATCGCTAATCCCGTCCCGATCATGATGTAGTACATGAGCCCAAATAAAGCACCTGCGCTACCTACCTGTTGTTTATAATCAACGAGTGCATCACTGAGTATATTGGGTATCGCAATCCCATACGACATGACAACTAACATCATTGGAGCAACAAACCAGATTGATTGGCTCAGAATCAACACACCGACTGATCCCAAACTAAGCAATACTGCGGAGAGCCAAAGTAGTTGGTTTTTTCGAACATTTTTAGACACTAGGGATTTGTTTAAATAACTCCCAAGCAGAGTGCCTAACCCCAGTACCATGCCACTGTATCCAAATTGTTCGGAGCTATACCCAAGTGCTGAGAAAGTAAATGCGCCAAGCTGGTAATAAGAAAATAGAGCAATGTTATACAAAGCAACCAGTAATCCTGAGCGCCAAATTCGCGCGTCTCTTACCATTTTCCAGCTAAGTTGACGCAACCGTACTGGTGTCTGTTCTTTCTGTGTTTCAGGAAGCTTAATAACGTTATAAGCGAGCAATACTAACGCGATTAAAAATAAAGCGAAAAATACATAACGATATCCACCAAGCCCTGTAAGCTGTCCGCCTAATAGCATGCCTACTACCGGGCTGATTGATATACCCATCCCCATTAAGCTGAAGACTTTACTCAGTTCTTGACCGTCAAACGCGTCACGAAGCATGGTCTGTGTGACAACGGAACCTACCGCGATACCAAATGCGCTCAGGGCTCGCGCAGCCATGACAACAGCAAAACTCTCGGTTTGAGTTGCGAGTAAAGACGCACAACTATAGATAAAGAGCCCAATAAGCATGGTAGGCCTTCTTCCCAGTTTATCTGCGAGCACTCCCCAAACTACAACGCCAATGGCAAAAGCTAGGAAGTAAATCGACAATGTTTGGGCTGCTTGTGCGTGGTTTACATCAAATGATAGAGCGATTGAGCTCAACGCTGGGCTATAGATGGTTTCTACAATTTGTGGAAACATCAACATAACCAGCATGAGCCATAAAGAGGGCTTAGTATTCATATTGTTACCCATTGTTAATGAAGTTGGCGGGCAGTATAAATGAGGCTATGATTGATCTGATAACAACATAAAAACCAAATACATCAACATTCGGACAAAATGGCACTTATTGACGAAGAAACACAATTTGACGCAGACAAAATTTCTAATTGTGTAGTGGGAATTGCTGCGGATATTGGCAAGCACGACTCAGGTATGCATCAGCACAAGAAAGGGCAATTGTTGTACGCATATCAAGGTTGTATGAGTTTTGCTCTGAAAGATTCGATTTGTATTCTGCCCCCGACAAAGGCGGTTTGGATCCCACCTAATACGCCGCATCGCGCACTAATGACGAATGTGGTGGCGTATCGATCTTTGTATTTTGATTGTGAGGAGTTTGCCTGTCCGAGTAAGATCACGATGATAGAAGTGAATAATTTACTCCAAGCTCTTATTGATAAAATGTCATTTTGGGAGTGGGATAAGCCTAGCAGCGAGATGGTAAATACGACGGCACTCTTCTGGGAGGAGTTTTATGCTGCGAAACGTTATTCGTTTCAGTTGCCTTTGCCATCGCATCGGCGCTTAACAACGTTTCGTCGAGAGTTGGTTGAACCTTCATTTCTCGCTCCTTCGCTTACTACTCTTGCAAGCAAAGTTGGGGCAAGCACCAAGACGGTAACACGATTATTTAAGTCGGAAACGGGTATGAATTATCAAGATTGGCGTCAACAGTGGAGGCTCTTAAAAGCAGTTGAATTGTTATCTACGGGAATGCAAGTCAGCGCCGTTGCTGATTGGCTGGAGTTTTCGTCAGACAGTGCTTTTATTGCATTTTTCAAAAAGCAAACTGGGCAAACACCGCTAATGTTTATGAAAACTAGACCTTAAAACATCACGATGCTTACGTATTTCTTTAGTACAAATTTGGGCTTTATAGATTCCGTATATATTGGTTCACATAGGGAAATGCTATCGAGCACGTTACTTGTGTTTACTCGGCAGCTGACGAAAATATTGAGTAGCAAAGTCAATAAAGGCTCGGATGCGTTTTGGTTGATGTCGGTCGTGATGGTAAAGGAGTGAAAACTCCACACTCGGAATGCTCCAGTCGGTAAACACTTCTTTTAGCTTGCCTGTCTGGAGTTCTTGTTGGCAATAAAGTGCTGGTACACGGATGATACCATTTCCAGCCAACGCTGCTTTTATCATTACTCTGCCACTCTTACATCGCAACTGTCCACGTATCTGGTGTTCCGTTGACTGCTTTGTATTTGTGTTCTCGAATGCCCAGCGTGTCACACTACCTGTCAAACAAATGTGTTTTTCTAAGTCTTTTGGATGCGAAGGATAGCCATGTGTTTCTAAATAACTTGGGCTTGCGTACGTCCCCATTTCCACATCAATCAGTTTGCGAGCGATAAAGTTGGAGTCGTCTAACTTTCCCATTCGAAAAGCGATGTCGAATTCATCCGCGATTAAATCGACACGATGGCTGCTAAAATCTAAGTTAATGTTCACTTGTGGGTGTTGGATTAGAAACTGAGCAACGATATCTGCGACAACGTCTTCCCCTAAATACCCCCCCACGCAGTTGATACGAATTTCGCCTCTTAATTCTTCTACATCATCAACCACTGCCATAACAGCTTGATCAATATTGTGAAGGGCGGTTTCACACTGTTTATACAGAACCTTGCCTGCTTCGGTGAGCTTCAGTGTTCGAGTGGTTCTTTGTAGCAAAGTGGCACCAATCTGTTGTTCCAGATTTGTTATTTGACGTGAAACGTGTGAGCGAGAAACGCCAAGTTGCTCTGCTGCTTTCGTGAAGTTTCCTAGTTGAGCGATTAGGACGAAAGAGCGGATATCCGCAAGGTTGATGTGTGTTTGCATGATGACTTCTGCGTAATTCAAAAAAGTATTGTTGCAGTATAACAACAGTGTTTCAACTAGGTCGGTATATATCAACAAACAAAGTTTTCTTAAACTTATCGCCACTGATGTAAACCGTTCTATTAAGGATTCAAAATGAAAAAGTTAATTGTTATTACAGGCGCTAGTTCAGGCATTGGTGAAGCGATTGCACGTCATTTCAGCGAACAGGGCCATGCTCTTCTTTTGTTAGCAAGACGTGTAGAACGTTTAGAAGCATTAAACTTGCCAAATGCGCTTTGTGAAAAGGTAGATGTGATCGATAAAGCTTCTTTTGAAGCGGCAATTGAGAAAGCTGAAGCGTTGTATGGTCCGGTAGATGCACTTGTAAATAACGCAGGCGTTATGCTTCTAGGCCAGATAGATACTCAGGACGCATCGGAGTGGAAGCGCATGTTCGATGTGAACGTACTTGGCTTGCTAAATGGCATGCAGTCCGTTTTAGCACCGATGAAAGCGCGTAACAGTGGTACGATCATTAATATCAGCTCTATTGCGGGCAAGAAAACATTTCCTGATCATGCCGCTTACTGTGGTACCAAATTTGCGGTTCATGCGATTTCTGAAAACGTACGTGAAGAAGTCGCATCATCGAATGTTCGTGTTACGACTATTGCACCTGGCGCAGTGGAAACTGAATTACTTTCACATACTACGTCTCAAGATATTAAAGATGGCTATGATGCTTGGAAAGAGGATATGGGGGGCGTGTTGGCAGCCGACGATATTGCACGAGCAGTGCTGTTTGCTTATCAGCAACCGCAAGGTGTATGTGTTCGCGAAATTGCTTTGGCACCAACAAAACAGCAACCTTAACATTAATTTACAGCGACTTCTGGATCATTAGGGCTGTGAATATTTGCACACTGATTCGTGATTGATATGGCATCTTTCAACTAAGTCGTATGAAAATTTAGGTTACCCATTTAAGTCCGTAGCCTAAGTGTGTTATTGCTTATACCCAAGTTACTCAAGGTGAGAAAAAACTTTGAGTAATTTGGGTTTTTATTTGGTCTCAATTTTTAGTATGTAGCTCTATTGGGATCAGCGGGCCACAGTCGTAAAGAAAAGGAGAAGGTGACGTAAAGCAAAATGAAGCAATATCCATAGCTTAATGAGAATTGATTTCATCAACGTCACAAGCCGTTACAATTATCCGTTAGGTATTATACTTTGTGGGTGGTTAATATTTAACCAAACAAGGAGGTGTGTATGAAACGATTCGCGAACATACTTTTTGCAACACAAGGATTGCCTGGTCATAGTGAGGCGCTCGAACAAGCGATGAGGATCGCATCCAGCAACAAAGTACCTGTTTCAGGGCTAATTGCGTGCCCCGATTTCCCCGCGGATATGCTCCAGTATCAGCAAAGTTATGAGCAATCGCTACAAGACTCCCTCAAACAAAGCATTCAGGAATACAGACAGAAGCTCGATCTTTCTGAAGATGATCTGGCATTTCCTCTTACTGTGAAAAGCAGTGAAAAACCCGCTGTCTGTATTATTCAAGAAGCATTAGCTGACAACAAAGATCTCATAATCAAAGAAGCTGAACCACTCGGTGAAGGCGCTGAAGGTTTCAAAGCTATTGATATGACACTGTTACGCAAATGTCCTTGTCCATTATGGTTACACCGACCGATTGATAAGCCGAGAGACAAACGCCGTGTGGCTGTTGCTATAGATCCGTTAACGGCGAGCGATGAACAGCACTCATTAGCGGTGCGTTTACTTGAATTATCTCGTTCAATAGCCGACACCTGTGACAGTCGTTTACATGTGATTTCTTGCTGGGAATATTACTTAGAGAATTACCTACATGACAATGCTTGGATTCAAGTCGACGATGCTGAGTTGAAACATGAACTCGACAAAGCAAAAGCCGATCATAAACAAGCTCTACAACAACTGCTGGAAGAGTCGGGGATTACGGGTGAAATTGTGATTCATCATTTACACGGAAAGCCTGATGAAAAAATCCCGGATTACGTAGAAAGCATAGAAGTGGACGTTCTAGTCATGGGTACCTTAGCGAGAACTGGGATATCTGGCTACGTCATTGGTAATACGGCTGAAAACATTTTGCAATCTATAAACTGTAGCTTGGTCGCTCTTAAGCCCGATGGTTTTGTATCGCCGATTCAGTAATTGGTGTGTAATAAACCTGGGTTTAAGTGGTTGTTTTAGGTAAAGGAGGGAGACGGAGTTCTAGAACATGGAATTATCAGTGTATCAATAAGTTATCAGAGGAGAGTGACATGAAAAACCTATGCCCGAAATGCCACACAGAAATGATAGAACGTTCGAACGTTTATGTTTGTCCGAGAAATGATATCGGTGACTGCACCTACGATGCGTTCGAGTTAACTGATGACGATAATCCATACACATTCAGTCGAGAACACGTAAGTAGTGATCTACGTTCTTACACCGTAGCGGACAGTAAGTAGCTGTTTGTATTAACGTTCCTTTAAGTAGCATTCAGTGATTGCTGTTTGCTACTTATCCCTTGGTTTTATGATCTTTTTTGAAATACTTGGGCTAAAACAATCAAGTGGAGCTTTTTATCTTTGCGCCAAATAGGGCGAACTTTCTTATAAAAATGAATGGGCTGCGATGTTGAATAGCATAACGGGTAAAGAAAACCTGCCGAAAAATCCCGATAATCAGTTGGTCTTACTGATTTTCCCTGTGCTGCCAATTTTAATCTTCTCTTTTCTTTTTTACATCTACACACCCGCAGGCGTAAGCTGGAATGCGGAATGGATACCTGGCCTCGATATTAACTTCAGCTTTAGGTTAGATGGTCTGTCATTCCTTTTTGCCGGGCTGATCAGCGGGATTGGCGCACTGATCCAAATATATGCTTTGGCTTACTTACGAGAGAGTGATAGCCGATTTTCCTTTCATTTATACCTAACCCTATTCATGCTTGCCATGCTAGGGATTGTGATGAGCGATAACATCCTATTGTTGTTCGTTTTCTGGGAACTCACCACCATCACTTCTTACTTACTGATTGGTTTTAATCACGAAAACAAAACGTCACGAAAAAATGCACTGCAGTCGTTGATCGTTACAGGTGCTGGTGGATTAGCGTTGTTAGCTGGTCTTATCTTGTTGGGAGCGATGGCAGGGAGTTATGAGTTACATACGATCATCGCTCAGGCGGACACGATTGCGCAGCACGAATGGTTTATGCCATCTCTAGTGCTCATACTACTTGGTGCATTTACTAAATCTGCGCAGTTCCCGTTTCATTTTTGGCTACCTAACGCGATGGCAGCGCCCACTCCAGTCAGTGCGTATTTACACTCGGCAACAATGGTAAAGGCGGGCATTTACTTGTTAGCGCGTTTATCGCCAGTTTATGCTCATAGCGAGGTTTGGTTTTATGCCCTAGTGATCACAGGGAGTATCACCGCCGTTTGGTGCACGTTTGTCGCATTAAAACAAACTGACTTGAAGCTGATGCTAGCCTACAGCACGAATGTTGCTTTGGGTAAATTAACATTATTACTAGGTATGGGCACAGATTTGGCCGTGAGTGCAGTATTGATGTTTATTCTCGCTCACTCTTTCTATAAAGCAGCGCTGTTTATGGTGGTGGGCAATATCGACAAAGCGACAGGAACACGAGATATTGATCAACTGTACGGCTTGAAGTCAGTGCTCGTCATCAGCATGGTTGCGGGGAGTTTGGCTGCATTGTCTAAAGCGGGATTCCCGCCGTTGTTAGGCTTTTTGAGCAAAGAATACATGTACAAATCCGCAGTAGAGCTCAATAACTGGATCGCCTTTGTACTTTTAATGGTCAATATATTGATGGTTGCGCTAACCATTATGCTTATTGCGAGACCATTCTTTGCCCGCCGTGATCTCGTGCCAATTGAAACGAAGCCGGTTGAGGCCAAAAAGGCTATGTGGGTTTCACCTTTACTCTTGGCACTTGGCAGTCTCATCGTTCCTTTAGTCGGTTTAAATTGGTTGGATCACCACATCATCTTTCCTGGCTCTGCTGACATTCTGCCTGCAGCCGATATTAAAGCGACATCATTATGGCATGGTGTGAATGTACCGCTGGTCCTAAGCGTTATCACGCTAGTATTGGGGTATGTGGTGTACCGTGTTTATCCTACTGTGTCTGCATTTTTTCAGCGGTTACATCTATTCGTCCCCAAAGCAGAGAATGTTTTTGAACGACTATTAGATGACATGATGACACTGGCGAAGTGGCAAACGGCGCTGTTGCAGCAAAAGAAGTTGAGTCGTTATGTCCTGCTATTTTTCGCGGTACTCGCCGTCGCTTTACTTGGTCAGGTAGCATTTATTCCTCTGCCTTTGTTTGAACAGCTTTCAAACGTGGCTTTCTATGAGATTGGCATTGCCTTATTGCTGATTGGTGCAGCGATCGTATGTACGTTGTCTCACTCAAGGCTTCTTGCGATTTCTGCGCTAGGTATGATTGGCTTTATGACCACGCTTGTTTTTATGATCTACAGCGCTCCGGACGTCGCGAAGACTTTACTGTTAGTGGAAACATTAATGGTGGTCTTTTTAGCATTGTTAATGCGTCATATGCCGCGTTTAACCACCGTGCCCAAGCATTCAATAAAACGCAAATTGGCGAATGTTTGTATAGCGGGCGTGATAGGTGTTTCGATTACTTTCCTCTTGTTAGGAATCACGTCCCAGCCGATGGATTCATCGGTGTCGGAATTCTTTGCGGCAAATAGTGTACCAGGCGGGCATGGGCGCAATATTGTCAACGTCATTCTCGTCGACTTTCGTGCGTTTGATACATTGGGAGAGGTTGTCGTCGTTGTCATTGCTGGGATTGCAGCAGTGAGCTTGCTTAAGACAAGAGCGAAAAAGCAAAACCGTATTCAATCATTAATTTTTGCAACCACGGCACATATCGTCGCGGCGCTCATGCTCGTGTTCTCAGTGCATCTGTTATTACGTGGTCATAACGAACCGGGTGGTGGCTTCATTGGTGCATTGATTGCCGTTATTGGCTTATCGCTTCTCATGTTCGCGGAATCACCGAAATACGTTCGTTCTAGATTGTATTTCAAGCCGTTTTTCATTGCGTTATTTGGCGTCGCATTGAGCTTGATATCAGGAGCTTTGAGCTTTGCGTTTGATAAACCGTTTTTAACCGGGTTGTGGTGGAAAGATGTGATACCGCTGGGTACGCCGTTGGTTTTTGATGTTGGTGTTTATCTTGCCGTTATAGGTGGCGTGATGGGGATGTTGCTTCGTATTAATGAGGAGCTAGAGTAATGGAAATAGTCTGGAGTGTTGTCGTTGGAATACTTGTTGCCGCAGGCGTTTACTTAATGCTAGAAAAGCATATCTTGCGTCTTTTGTTCGGTATCATGTTACTCAGTAGTGCGGTTAACCTTGCTATTTTTACCGCGGGAAGGCTGACTCCTGGAGAGCCGCCATTGATTGGCGATAATGCACTTTTGCCACCAGATGGCGCGGCAAACCCATTACCTCAAGCGCTGATTTTAACCGCGATAGTCATCGGTTTTGGGCTACTTATTTTTGCTTTAATGTTGTTCTATCGAGCTTATAAAGATTCTGGAACCGCAGACGTCGACGAAATGCAACGTTCTGAGGAGGGTCAATGAGTTCGATTTTGCTGACGTTACCTGTTGTTCTTTCATTGAGTACGGCGCTGACCATTTTCTTTGTACGTCGCTCAACAAAAAGTGTTGAGTGGTTAAGTGGCGCAAGTGCGATTTTGAACCTTGTTGTCGCAGGCCTTCTCACAGAAAACATCATAAGTAATGGTATTCAAGCCGTTGCTTTTGGCCAGTGGCAAGCACCGTTTGGTATCGTCTTTGTCGCAGATTACTTCAGCGTTGCCATGGTGATGATTACCGCAGTGATTGGTGCGATATGTGTTTTCTATGCCATGGCGGACCTTCACCGAAAACCTTCCTATAGCAATTACCATGCGTTGACGCACGTGTTGCTTGCTGGTGTTTATGGCGCGTTCCTCACCGGAGATATTTTTAATCTGTATGTTTGGTTCGAGGTCATGCTCATCGCGTCATTTGGTTTAATGGTATTAGATGCAACGAAAACTCAAATTGATGGGGCAGTGAAGTATGTGATGTTGAACCTGATTTCGACGCTAGTGTTCTTACTTGCCATCGGTTTGTTGTATGGCGCAACTGGCACCTTGAACTTGGCCGATCTCTATACCAAAGCGGGAGAGAGCGAATTGAGCATCAACATGATGTTGTCCGCCTTGTTTTTGTTTGCCTTTTCTATCAAAGCGGCACTATTTCCTTTATTTGCTTGGTTGCCAGCTTCTTATCACACCTTACCAAGTGGTGTGGTTGCGCTGTTTGCTGCGTTGCTTACTAAAGTCGGCGTATACGCGTTAATACGAGTCTTCACATTAGTATTTCCGCTCGCCGAGAGTGGTTGGCAGCCGACGTTGATTTGGATTGCTGGCCTCACTATGTTAACGGGCGTTTTGGGGGCGGCAAGTCAATTCGACATTAAGAAAATTCTTTCTTTTCACATTATTAGCCAAATAGGTTACATGATAATGGGATTAGCGATTTACACTCCTTTAGCTTTGGCTGGCGCTATTTTCTACATTGTTCATCACATCATTGTAAAAGCGAATTTGTTCTTAATCGGTGGCTTTATTGAGCGCAAATATGGCTCTAGTCAACTTGAACATTTGGGCGGGGTATATAAAGCAATGCCTTGGTTAGCGTTCTTGTTTCTTGTCCCTGCGTTTTCTCTGGCAGGATTTCCGCCGCTCTCTGGTTTCTGGGGCAAATTTTTGGTGATCAAATCGAGTTTACAGGCTGAATATTACTGGTTAGCCGGTACCGCGCTATTGGTGGGGCTGCTTACCGTCTACTCGATGACGAAAATTTGGAGTGAGGCATTCTGGAAAAAGCCGGTTAGGGAGAAAACAGAACAGACTCTGCAAGTCAAAGTACATTGGTTGTATTGCGTTCCAATTGCCGTATTGACCATGTTCACGTTGATCATAGGCTTGGTGGCGGAGCCTTTTTATCAGTTTTCTGTTCAAGCCGCTGAACAACTGTTAAATCCGAATGAATACATTCGAGCGGTATTGGGAGGAAATTTATGATCTATCTATTCCTCAATCTTTTCTTAGCATTAGCATGGATGATGTTAAACGGCAGTTATTCGAGTTTGAATTTTATTGTCGGATTTACGGTCGGTTTTTTTGCCTTACGGTTGAGCCAACCATTTGGATTAAAAACCAGCTACTTTCGACGTTTTGCGTCGGCATTAAAGTTACTGGTGTACTTCGCTTATGAAATGATCATATCGGTTGCAAGAGTCGTGTGGGATGTCGTGACGCCAACGCATTTGAGCCAGCCAGATATCGTCTATGTCCCTTTGGACGTCGATTCCGACCTTGAAATCACCTTACTTGCGAATATGGTTTCGTTAACCCCGGGCACACTCAGTTTGGACGTTACGCCTGATAAAAAGCATCTTATCGTTCATGCCATGTTTGCACCTGAGCATGAAGAAGTTATCCGTGGAATTAAAAACGGATTAGAGCATCGAATTTTGGAGGTGACGCGTGGATAGTTGGCTGCAAATAAGTGTCACTTTTGCCTATGCAGGGCTATTACTCAGTTTTGTTATGGCTTTCTTCCGTTTAATTTTAGGACCAACGCTGGCTGACCGAGTTGTGGCGTTAGATTTGATTTCATTTATCACCATCGGTTTTATTACGGTTTACACCTTAGACAGTGGTGAGGATGCCTTGTTAGATATCGCCATTACATTAGGTTTGGTCGCATTTCTTGGCACAATCGCATTTGCACGTTTGATCGTTAAAAGGAAGGAGAAAGAATAATGGATGTGTTGATTGGGCTGTTTTTATGTTTAGGGACGTTATTGATCCTAAGCGCTAGTTTAGGTGTGTTGCGGTTGCCAGATCTATATACCCGAATGCATGCCGCAACCAAAGCCGGTACCGTTGGAGTTAGTTGCTTACTACTAGCGGTTGCCTTCTCACTCCCTGAAGTTACTGTGATCTCTCGGGTTATCGGTACGATGTTGTTTATCGTTCTCACTGCGCCAGTTGCCTCCCACCTACTGGGAAGAGCAATGCGAGAGGTCGGATATAAGATTTGGCGCAATGATTAACCATTAGCGTCGAATAGTACTACGTCCTAGTTGAAATAAACTCGAAGCTGTATTGATGAAGTCGGAAGTAATTGACGGTATATTCAAATGCACGACCATCTTCTAGGTAACCAGTGGACTCAACTTTTAGAATAGGGGAAGCTTCTGATTCATTCAGGTATGAGGCCGTCTCTGCATCTAACAAATACGGTTTGACAGACTGACTGCTTTTCGCAATTTTCAATCCTTTGCTATTTTCAATGTACTCATATTTAGAACCATTCATTATGGCTATGCTCAAGTCTGGAAATAACACTGCTGGCATATGAGTGACTTCGTAAATTTCAGGCTCATCATTAATACATCTGAGTCTATGTATTTCATATGTATCATCATTGGGCGAGAGATTTAACTGCTTAGCAACCTGCTCATTCGGCTTTTTAAGTTCGAACTTTATGACTTGAGAGCTAGGAGTTTTCCCCTGTTTACTGACTTCCTCGATAAAACCCAGCAAATGTAAGGCATCATGTTGGGCTTTTAGATCGTTTACATAAGTTCCACTACCTCTTGTCCGACTAATTAAATTATTGTCGACCAGAATTTGTAAGCTTTTTCTGATGGTTACGCGGCTTACGGAAAACTCTTCTTGCAAATCACTCTCTTTTGGAAGCATCGATTTAGGTTGTAGTTCCCCATCTTTGATCTTTTTTTCTAATCGTTCCGCAATGTCTATGTATTTGGGTTTCATAATACCTCGCTAAGTCTTGGATCATGATAGCAAGAATGTGATCTGAGATGTAGTTAATACTTTTCCTTAGGATCTTTGTGTGATTTTTATCTCGTATCTTTGTGCTTACACTTTAAAAGTATTATAAAAGTATTAATACTTATTTTATACATTTTCAGGGTAAACATTTGAGGTAGCGAAATGAAACGTCAAAAATTAACGATTGTTGGTGCTGGCAGTACATACACACTTGGTATGATGAACAGCCTTATTGCCGAAAAAGATAACTTTCCACTCGCAAAAGTCGTGTTTTACGACATAGATGAAAAACGCCAAGAGTCGAATGCATTAGCTACTGAAATTCTATTGCGAGAACACTATCCAGAAGTTGAAGAGTTTGTTTATACAACGGATAAATCTGTCGCATTCGCAGATTCGGACTTTTTCTTTATCCAGATCCGCACTGGTGGGTTGGCCATGCGCGAGCGCGATGAACAAATCCCGCTATCCAACTCTTGTGTTGGGCAAGAGACATGTGGCGCGGGAGGAATGGCATATGGACTTCGCTCTATCGGCGACATGATCCAGCTAGTGAACGAGATCCGACAAACGTGTCCAGATGCGTGGATTCTTAATTACACCAACCCGGCGGCAATTGTCGCTGAAGCTTTAAATCGTGAATTTCCGCATGATAAGCGAATTCTAAATATCTGTGATATGCCAGCAGCGATTATGGTCAGCTATGCGCAATTGTTAGGGTGTGAAATTTGGGACTTTGTTCCTGAATACTTTGGGCTTAATCACTATGGCTGGTTTACCAAAATTCGTAACAAACAGGGTTATGACTTAACGGATAAAATTAAAAATATCATCTTAAAAGAAGGGATCAGTGCGGTTGATGCGGAAATAGCGGATGACCCATCGTGGCAAGCCACATTCAAAAACATGAGAACGATGCTTGCTGATAATCCAGAGTTTTTGCCGAATACGTATCTTCAATACTATTTGTACCCTGAAAAAATGGTGGCGAAAGAGGATATCAACAATACTCGCGCAAGGCAGGTAATTAACGGCCGTGAGAAGCGAGTGTTCGAATTGAACGCAAGAATAATTGAAGCGGGCACCACGAAGCACGAAACACTGCATGCCGATATCCATGGTCGATACATGGTGAGAGTCGCGGCTTCGCTAGCCTACAACTTGAGCGATGTATATCTCGTCATCGTACCGAATAATGGTGCTATTACAAACTTACAAAATGACGCTATGGTAGAAGTTCCTGCAGCGCTAACTAGTGATGGACCGAAAGCTTTTACTGTAGGAAAAATCCCAACTTTCCAAAAAGCCATGATTGAGAGCCAACTTGGTTACGAGAAATTAGTCGTGGATGCTTGGTACGAAGGAAGTCAGCAAAAGCTGATTAATGCACTCACACTTAACCGTACCGTGGTTAATGTGCCAAAAGCTAAAGAAATAACAAAACAATTACTAGAAGAAAATAAAGCCTACCTTCCTCAATTTTTTCAATAACAACTGGACGTTCGGGGCCTACTTGTAGGCTCCGTGAATGAAACAAGAGGTTTATATGAAAGACATTATTCAAAGGTTCGGGGCCGCGATGTTTGTTCCCGTTCTATTATTTCCAGCAGCGGGCATGTTATTGGGTTTCTCCGTTGTGCTGTTAAATCAAGAAGTGTTTCCTTGGGCACTGGAGGGGAGTGCTTGGGTTAAAGTCTCGACGATCATTTTACAGGCATCACTCGCCGTATTTAAAAATATGGCACTTATTTTTGCCGTTGGGTTACCTATCGCTTTAGCTAAAAAAGCATCTGGTCGCGCTGTACTTGCAACACTCGTTTCCTACATTACGTTTAACTACGTTATTGGTGGAATCCTTCAATTTTGGGGACCAGAACTGGGCGTTAACTATACGGAAGGTGAGCGAGGTTTGACTGCAGTTGGTGGCATTCTAACGCTTGATACAAACTTGCTAGGTGCCATTTTAATTGCAAGTCTTTCTGTTTGGGTTCACAACCGATTCTTTGATAAAAAGCTACCGGATTGGGCGGCTGTATTTGGCGGAACGCCATTGGTTGTGATCATTAGTTTCCCAATTATGGTCGTGATGGCAATTCTAACTTGTTTGACTTGGCCAAGTATTCAGCATGGTATTAACAATCTGCAATCATTTTTGGTTTCTGCTGGATCTTTAGGGGTATGGCTATTTACGTTTTTAGAGCGAATCATGATACCAACGGGGTTGCATCATTTCGTATATGGTCCCGTTTTTTATGGGCCAGTTGCAGTCGATGGCGGGACGGTTGCCTATTGGATTCAAAATATACAGACATTCGCCCAGAGCTCGGAAAGTTTAACGACACAATTTCCCCAAGGTGGTTTGATGTTGACGGGAATGGGTAAAGTGTTTGGTTGTACGGGTATCGCACTAGCACTTTATTCAGTTGCGAAAAAAGAAAATAAAAAGATGGTGATGGGGTTAGTGCTCGGAGCCGCAATCACAGCAATTCTTACAGGGATCACTGAACCAATAGAGTTTACATTCTTATTTATCGCACCTGCGCTGTTTGCTTTGCATGCGTTGTTATCTGCGACAATGGCAACGATCGCCTTTATGTTTGGTGTTTCCGGTAACTTTCAGACTGGCTTGATAGACTTTATTTTCCAAAACTGGTTGCCTTTGGCTGGTAACCATGCGGGAACATACGTGATTCAGATTATTATTGGTCTCATGTTTACTGGTGTTTACTTTGTGACGTTTCGCGCGCTTATTTTAAAATACAACATACTTACTCCGGGACGTGAAGGTGCAGATAGTAAGTTGTATTCCAAAACTGACTACAAAGAAGCGAAAGCGGTCCACAACAGTAGCGCAAGTCCGTCACAAGCTAGTGCCTTTATTGAAGGTTTGGGTGGAAAAGAAAACATTGAATTGTTAACTAATTGCGCGACGCGTCTGCGTGTTAAAGTTAAAGATGTCTCCCTTGTAAAGGAGAACGCATTTTTCACACAGCACGGAGCGGTGAATATTGTTAGAAATCAAGAGAGCCTTCAAATCATCGTTGGTTTAACGGTGCCACAAGTTCGCGAAGATATGAGCCAACTGATAAAAGCTTAACCCCCAAACTAATGCTCCAGCTCATATGGTTCAAAGGTGAGATAGAATTATCTCACCTTTTTTGTGTACATGAAGCATATTTCGCTCAGTTTCCACAAAAGTGGGGAGGAGTTATCGAGCGAGCTAAAAATACAGTTAGGTTATACCCGTCTGTATTGTTGGAAGACTTGTTGGGTTTCTAAGTGACAGTGGCGCATTCTATGTTGAAAAGCGTTTTAATTTCTTCCAGCACTTCTGGGTTAGCAATAGCACCAATGTTTTTTATAGCTTGTCCGTTAACCAATTGTTTCACAGCTAGTTCAACGAGTTTTCCTGATCGCGTTTTAGGAATATCACTGATAGCAAAAATTTGGCGTGGCACATGGCGTGGTGAACATTTTGTTTTTAGTGTTTCGCGAATTGAATCGGTGAGTTGTTGGGTTAACTCGACGTCGTGAGCGAGTTTTACTAGTAACCAGATTTCTTCAGACTGCTGGTTTAACTTGCCGACGGCGATGGAGTCCTCGACCTCGGGTAACGCGTTCACTTGCTGATAGATCTCAGCGGTGCCGATTCGTACGCCGCCTGGATTCAATGTCGCATCGCTACGGCCATAAAAAATAAAACCGCCATGTTCGGTTTGCATCACATCGTCGCCGTGGTGCCAGATATCGGTAAACTTGCTCCAATAAGCGTTGTGATAGCGTTCGCCGTTGTCGTGCCAAAAACCGATAGGGAAGTTAGGTAGTGAGTTATTGCAAGTCAGTTCGCCGCGTTGCTGTGTAATGGTTTTTCCCTCGTCGTCCAAAACACGCACGTCGATTCCAAGCCCTGAACCTTGGCATTCGCCTTTGTACACCGGTGAAATAGGGTTTCCAAGTACAAAACACCCACAAATATCCGTGCCGCCAGCAATGGAAGCCAAATGTAAATCCTGCTTGATGTGCTGATAGACATAATTAAATTGTTCTGGGTAAAGCACTGAGCCGGTCGAACACAGGGTTGTGAGTGATTTCAGGTCGTGTTCTGACTTGGGAGAGTAATTCGCTTGCTCTAGCGCCTCTAAATATTTCGCTGACGTACCAAACAGTGACACGCTATGTTCTTCTGCTAATCGCCATAAGACGGAGTGATCAGGGTAAACCGGGCTCCCATCGTAAATCACTAAGGTAGCACCACTCGCAAGTGCTGAAACATGCCAGTTCCACATCATCCAGCCGCATGTTGTGTAATAGAAAACCTTGTCTTGCGGTTTGATATCGCAATGCAGTTGATGTTCTTTGAGGTGATTGAGCAAGGTGCCGCCCACGGAATGGACAATACACTTTGGTTGCCCCGTTGTGCCAGAAGAATACAAAATGAATAACGGGTCATTAAACAGTGTTGGTTGATATTGAATTGGTTGTGGAGAAAAGTGGTGAGCCATATCAGACCAATACACAAAGTCAGAAGTGCTAGCACTCTTAGCGTTTTGTATATATTCGATTTGGCATACGCTAATAGTGGCGTATTCGGAGACACTGCTTAGCTTGCTACTAAGAGTGGTGTTCTTGTCCGTCATATCGAAAGTTTTACCTCCGAACTGGTAGCCATCACAGCAAAAAAGAACTTTCGGCTTGACCTGGCCAAAACGCTCTACGACGCTATCGATACCAAAATCAGGCGAGGTTGAAGTCCAAATGGCACCAAGACTGGTGGTGGCCAGCATGGCAATAACGGTTTCAGGAAGGTAGGGCAAATAACCCGCAACGACATCGCCTTTGCCAACACCACAATTGAGTAGCCATTGCTGAACGACAGACACTTGTTCGAGCAACTGTGTACCAGTGAGTTGCTTGTGTTCACCGCTTTCATTAGTAAAAACGATAAACTCACGCTCAGGTGTTTGTTCGGCCTGAGAGAGGAGATTCTCTGCGTAGTTCAGCGTGGCGTCAGCAAACCATACGGTGTCCCTATTTACATGGCTCTGAGTAGAATCTGTCTGTGTCCATTTGGGAGCACCAAGGCTTTTGACTTGCGAGCCAATATTTCCAATTACGTTACAGAAGTGCCAGGTATGTCGCCAAAATTCGTCATTGTGGTCAATGGACCACTGGTGTAAAGACGTGTAATTATTGATTGAGATATCTTCGGTTTGGTGCGCATTTACCGTCTCGATAAATCGTAGCAAGTTGCTATTGCTGATGCGCTCAGCAGATGGTGACCAAATAGGTGCAGAATTTTGCATAGGTCCCTCTAATTTCAATTCTTTTTGAATATGACCAAAACAAAATAAAGGGGCGAACATAGCAGTGTTCGCCCCTTATCTGATTGTTTAAAGTTGTTCGGCAAGCTGAGGTAATACCTCAAATAAATCACCAACCAATCCATAGTCGGCAACTTCAAAGATAGGAGATTCAGGATCTTTGTTGATCGCGACAATCACTTTGGATTCCTTCATCCCTGCAAGGTGCTGGATGGCACCGGAGATCCCAACTGCAATATAAAGCTTAGGCGCAACGATTTTACCGGTTTGACCCACTTGTAAATCGTTGGCAACAAACCCGGCATCAACCGCCGCGCGAGAAGCGCCAATGGCAGCACCTAGTTTATCGGCAACTTGTTCGATCAACGCGAAGTTCTCTTTGCTACCGACCCCGCGTCCACCTGACACAACCACCTCTGCCGCGCTTAATTCAGGACGCTCTGACACGGTTTTATCGACAGAAACCAATTCAACCATTGGCTCTGAGATAGTGACCTGCTGATGTTCGATATCAGCTTGGTTGTGACAAGTAACCGGCTCAAACGCAGACGCGCGCACGGTGACGACGCGAACCTTGTCGCTAGTGGTCACTTTGGCAAATGCGTTTCCTGCGTAAATAGGGCGGATAAAAGTGTTTTCATCGATAACTTGGACAATATCGGAAATTTGCCCAACGCCGAACTTCGCTGCTACTCGCGGTGCAAGATCTTTCCCTTTTGATGATGAGCTAGCCCAGATTGCGTCAAAACCTTCAGCAACACTCACTACAATAGGTGCGATACTCTCGGCAAATTGATGCTTAAGTTGCTCATCATCGACACAAATTACGTTTGATATACCATCAACGCGACAAGCTTGCTGAGCGACTTCTTCACACTGGTGGCCCACTACGATCAAAACATTGTCTTGGCTGACTTGTTTTGCTGCATTAACTACTTTGAGTGTGTCCGCATGCAATTGGTTATTGTCATGTTCTGCTATGATTAAGTTCTTCATGAAATCACCTTCGCTTCGTTACGCAGCTTATCGAGAAGCTCTGAGACAGATTCAACCTTGATGCCACCTTTTCTCTGCGCTGGTGGTGTGACTTCTTGAATGGTTTGGCTAAATACCACTTCAACACCCAGAGTGTCAGGTGTGATTGTATCTAACGGCTTGCGCTTGGCTTTCATTATATTAGGCAAAGAGGCAAAACGCGGTTCATTCAGGCGTAAGTCAGTACTGACCACAGCAGGTAGGTTCATCGCGACCGTCATCAAGCCGCCATCCACTTCTCTCACGACCTGAACTTTTTGATCTTCTATCTTCACGTCTGAAGCGAAAGTTGCTTGAGGCCAGTCAAGTAGGGCTGCCAGCATCTGAGCCACTTGGTTGTTGTCGGTATCAATGGATTGTTTACCCGTAATCACAAGCTGTGCTTGTTCTTGCTCAACCAGAGCTTTGAGCAGCTTAGCGACGACCAATGGCTCTATTTTGTCTTCAGTATCGACATGAATAGCGCGATCAGCACCTAACGCAAGCGCAGTACGTAGTTGCTCCTGACATTGGCTACCGCCAGCACTGACAACGATGACTTCATCCGCAATTCCTTGCTCTTTTAGTCGTACGGCTTCTTCAACGGCTATTTCGCAAAATGGGTTAATCGTCATCTTGACGTTATTGGTTTCAACATCGCTATGGTCCGCTTTCACACGAACTTTAACGTAGGGATCAATGACCCTTTTGATTGGCACTAGTATTTTCACGTTAGATTCCTTTTTACAGTGAAGACTATGTGTTTACAGTGAAGACGATGTGATGACGTCTTTAAAATGATGTTAATTTACCTTTACGTTTGCGTCAACTTTAAATATATTGTTGCTTAACAAGTTGGCAACATGCAAAGAAAAAGGAATGCAATCATGGAAAGAGACTGCATGGAATTTGATGTTCTGATTGTAGGCGCTGGTCCCGCAGGTTTGTCTGCGGCATGCCGAATCAAACAATTAGCAGCAGAAAAAGAACAAGACCTCTCTGTTTGCGTGGTAGAAAAAGGCTCTGAAGTTGGAGCGCATATTTTATCGGGTGCGGTGTTTGAAACGCGCAGTTTGGATGAACTGTTTCCCGACTGGGAAGAGAAGGGCGCACCGCTCAATACCAAAGTAAACCAAGATAAAACCTACTATCTAGGCAATGAAATCAACGGTCATGAACTACCTTCTTGGGCGGTGCCTAATACGTTACATAACAAAGGTAATTACATAATAAGTTTGGGCAGTCTATGCCGATGGATGGCGTTGCAGGCTGAGAACTTAGGGGTGGAGATCTACCCAGGTTTTACCGCCAGTCAAGCCATCATCGATGAAGACAACCGCGTTTGTGGCGTGATCACGGGCGATATGGGATTAGACAAAAATGGTGAACAAAAAGGAAATTTCGAACCTGGTATTGAACTGCGAGCGAAGTTTACTTTATTTGCTGAAGGCGCGCGGGGTCATATTGGTAAGCAGTTGATTAATCGATTTAATCTCGCTGAAGATAAAACGCCTCAACATTACGCTATCGGCTTTAAAGAGCTGTGGGAAATACCATTAGAGCAGCATCAGCAAGGTTTAGTAGTGCACGGATTAGGTTGGCCGTTAGCGAACGAAGCCACAGGTGGCAGCTACCTCTACCATTTAGAGGGAAACCAAGTTGCCGTCGGGTTGATTGTTGACTTGAACTATAAGAATCCGCACTTGAGTCCATTCGATGAATTTCAGCGTTTTAAACATCACCCGATGATTGAGCAATACCTCAAAAATGGTAAACGCATTAGTTATGGCGCAAGAGCGATCACCAAGGGCGGTTTCCATTCGCTTCCCACGCAACAGTTTGCTGGTGGCTTGTTGATTGGCTGTGATGCAGGAACGCTTAACGGCGCTAAAATCAAAGGCACGCACACCGCAATGAAATCTGGCATGCTTGCCGCCGAAGCAGTATGTGAAACCCTTGAGAGGCAGTCAGTTACTGCTGATTATCAAAAGCATTTCAAACAGTCTTGGCTGTATGAAGAGCTTTATCAAGCACGTAACTTCTCAAGTGGAATCCACCGCTTTGGATCGTGGCTGGGCGGTGGCTTAGCGCTGCTGGAACATAACGTATTAAAAGGCAAAGCTAAGTGGCATATCCGCTGTGATAAGCCTGATCATCAGTCTCTGTTATTGGCGGAAAACAGCAATAAAATTGTCTATCCGAAGCCTGATGGCGTGTTAAGTTTCGATCGCCTCTCTTCTGTTTATCTATCCAATATCTTCCATGAGGAAGATCAACCATGCCACTTACGACTGGCGAACCAGCGGATTCCTATTGAGCAGAACCTTGAATTATATGCAGAGCCAGCACAGCGCTATTGTCCGGCTGGCGTGTATGAAATCGTACAGGGGGAGCAGCAGCCAGAGCTGCAAATAAATGCGGCCAACTGTATCCACTGTAAGACCTGCGACATCAAAGATCCAAGTCAAAATATTACCTGGACTCCGCCAGAAGGTGGTGGTGGTCCGAACTATCCAAATATGTAAGCGTTTGAGAATAATTTTTATTAACGATTTATTTACTTAAAGTTTGCGTTAGTTCAAATCTTTCTCGATGAACTCGATTGCAACTTAATCTTTCAGGCACTATTCTGATTTTAAATTGACGTTTACGTAAACTGAATACAAAGTTGATGCATAGGTGTAAAAGCGGTTACCAGTATCAAAGTTAGGTTTGATCAAATAGTGCTCAATGGAACGCACTTAAAATAACGAAAGGGAGATCAACTATGGTATCGGAATCGCCTCTGTTGCAGGTAAACGATATTTCATTGGCTTTTGGTGGGGTGAAAGCTTTAACTGACGTGAGCTTCCATGTGAATGAAAAGGAAATTTTTTCAATCATTGGCCCAAACGGTGCAGGTAAAACCTCAATGCTCAATTGCATCTCTGGTCGATACACACCAAACAAAGGCTCTGTAATCTTCGCTGGAGATGATGTAACCAAACGAACACCTAGCCAACGAGCTGAGTTAGGGTTGGGAAGAACCTTCCAGAACTTAGCACTCTTTTCTCATATGTCGGTACTCGACAACATTATGGTTGGTCGACATCACCTACTGAAAAACAACTTCGTAACAGGGCCACTTTACTGGTTCTCTAACGCGCAGAAAGAAGAAATGGCGCACCGTAAATACGTAGAAGACGTAATCGATTTTCTTGAAATTCAGCACATTCGCAAAGCCACCGCTGGCACACTTTCATACGGTTTACGTAAACGTGTAGAGCTTGCTCGTGCCATTGCCTTAAAACCTAAGTTGTTGCTGCTTGATGAACCGATGGCAGGCATGAACTTGGAAGAAAAGGAAGACATGGCGCGTTACATCATGGATCTGAATGAAGAGTTAGACATCACCATCATCATGATCGAGCACGATATGGGCGTGGTGATGGATATCTCTAACCGCGTATTGGTGTTGGATTTTGGTAAACACATTGCGATGGGCGAGCCAGAAGAAGTGATGGCCAACCCGCATGTGAAACAAGCGTACTTAGGCGAAGAGCTACCGACATTAGAGGAGAGTGCATAATGGCACAGCAACATAATGATTGGGCAGATATAACCCGCTTAGATACCTTTCCAAAAGTGTTGCAGCACAATGCCAAGCACTGGCCCGAGCAAGTCGCAATGCGTGAAAAGGAGTTTGGCATTTGGCGAGAGTTCACTTGGCAAGATTATGAAAATCGAGTGAAGTGGATGGCTCTGGCACTGCAAGATTTAGGTGTTGGTGAGCAAGACGTTGTTGGTTTGCTGGGTGATAACCGCCCGGAATGGGTATGGGGCGAGTTGGCCGCACATGCGATCAAAGGTTTCTCGCTGGGCATCTATCAAGATTCCATGCACGAAGAAGTGGCGTACCTCATCAACTATGCCAAAGCAAAAGTCGTGGTTGCCGAAGATGAAGAGCAATGCGATAAGCTACTTGAGCTCGGTGATGAGATCCCAAGCGTAGAATTCATTATCTATTGTGACCCGCGTGGAATGCGCAAGTACGACGATCCACGACTGATTGATGTTGAGCAGGTCTATAAAAAAGGTCAACTGATCGACAAAGCGGATCCGGATAAATATCTCAATATGGTTGAGGCAACCAAAGGCAGCGATCTTTCGATTCTTTGTACCACGTCGGGTACGACTTCCAAACCAAAGTTGGCTCAGCTACACAGCGGCACTTTCTTAGATCACTGTGCGGCTTATCTGCGTGCCGACCCGCGCTCTCCAGGCGACAACTACGTTTCTGTTCTGCCTTTGCCTTGGATTATGGAGCAGGTGTATGTGGTTGGTCAGGCGTTGATTTCTCGTCAAATCGTTAACTTCGTGGAAGAACAAGAAACCATGATGTCTGACTTGCGCGAAATTGGCCCGAACTTCGTCCTACTTGCACCGCGTGTATGGGAAAACATTGTGGCAGACGTGTCTGCACGAATGATGGATTCCACACCGTTTAAGCAGAAGATGTACAAACTGGGCATGAGCTTAGCCAACAAAGCGCTGGAGCAGGGTAAACGCTCTAAGTTGGCTGAATGGATTCTTCTGCGTGCTCTGCGTGACCGTTTAGGGTTTTCGAACCTGACATCTGCGGCAACCGGCGGTGCGGCGATGGGACCGGATACTTTCCGTTACTTGCAAGCGATCGGTGTACCACTCAAGCAGCTTTACGGTCAAACCGAAATGTGTGGTGCGTACACCGTCCACCAAGCCGATGACGTGGACTATGATTCGGTCGGCGTTGCGTTTGATAATGCAGAAGTGAAAGTCATCAACCCAGACAGCAATGGCGTGGGTGAGATCATCGCGAAAAGTACCGGCATGTTTACTGGCTACCTGAACAACCAGGAAGCGTATGACGAAGACGTACAAGACGGATGGATGCATACGGGTGATGCGGGTTACTTTAAAGATTCTGGTCACTTGGTGGTGATTGATCGTCTGAAAGACATGTCGGAAACCAGCCATGGCGACCGCTACTCTCCGCAGTTCATTGAAAACAAACTCAAGTTTTCGCCGTTTATTGCAGAAGCCGTAGTGGTGGGCAAAGGTCGACCTTGGCTATCCGCCATCATCTGTATTCGCTACGCGATTGTTGCGAAGTGGGCAGAGCAGCGAGGCTTAGCATTCACTAACTACACCAACTTATCTGCTCAACCAGAAGTGTATCAAGCTATTCGTGAAGAAGTGCTGAAAGTGAACGAATCCCTACCCGATGCACAGAAGATCAGCAAATTCATTCTACTTTACAAAGAGCTAGATGCCGACGATGGCGAGCTAACTCGCACACGTAAAGTACGCCGTGGTGTGGTTGCAGAGAAATACGGAGACATCATCGAAACCATCTACAGTGACGATCCAAAAGTCGATGTGGATACGGTGATCACTTATCAGGATGGCACCAAAACACGCATTCAAACGTCGCTAGTGATTGAAACGCTTATTGAACATGAGCCAACACTAGTGGATAGCGAACAACGGAGGATCGCATAGTGAATACGGATTTATTACTGCAACTCGTCATTAATGGCGTGATCGTTGGCATGTTGTATGGCGTGGTCGCCATGTGCTTTGTACTGATATACAAATCGACCCAGGTGGTGAACTTCGCTCAGGGGGAGTTTCTTCTGATTGGGGCGTGGGTATGTTGGGCGGCGCTTGTTCATCTGCAACTGCCATTTTTTATCGGCTTTTTACTCACGCTCGCGTTCATGATGGTGTTCGGTATCGCCGTGCAAACCATTGTGCTCAGACCGTTAATTGGTGAACCGATTATCTCTGTGATCATGGTGACCATCGGTCTGTCTATGTTCTTCCAAGCGCTGATGAAGTGGATATTCGGCGTCTCGGCTGTGTCGTATCCGCAAGTGTTCGAAACAAATGTGGTGAATATCGGTGGTTTGAACGTTGAGTTCGCTTACATTCTGAGTTTGATCTTCTCAATGTTCATCATGGGTGCGTTCTACTGGTTCTTCAAATTCAGCAAAATGGGTTTGGCGATGCGCGCAACGGCATTTAACCAGCAAGTCGCCCAGAGTCTTGGCATTTCCATCAAGAAAGTGTTCGCCATCAGTTGGGCTATTTCGGCAATGGTATCCGCGACAGCAGGGATTGTTATCGGGATCGTAAACGGCGTATCTGACGCGCTATCCATCATCGGTATCAAAGTCTTCCCAGCCGTTATTTTGGGTGGTTTGGACTCGGTGGTCGGCGCGATTGTCGGTGGTATCACCATTGGGGTGCTAGAAAACTTGGCTGAGTTTTTTGATAGCCAATACCTGCAAGTGGGTAACTTATACAACATCGCACCATTCTATGTGCTGTTAATCATTCTTGCCTTCAAGCCATATGGCCTGTTTGGTACCAAAGATATTGAGCGTATTTAAGGAGAAATAACATGGCTCAACTTAGCATGCGCCCATGTGGGGATTTTCGAACCACATACAAAAGTGATACGCCAATTTTTGAAACCAAAACCATCAGAAGCCTTGCGATTGCTGGTGTTATCGCCATGCTGGCAGCACCGCTGGTCTTGGATATTTACTTCCTCAACCTGTTTATTCAGATTGCATACCTCGGTATCGCGGCATTGGGCTTAAACATTCTGGTTGGTTTTACAGGACAAATCTCGCTAGGTCACGGTGCGTTCTTTGGCTTTGGCGCCTTTGCATCGGCTTGGCTAAATAACCAGTTCAACATTCCAGTCGTGTTTGCGATTCCGCTTGCGGGTTACTTAACCATGATTGTCGGGATGCTCTTTGGTCTGCCAGCTGCGCGAATTAAAGGCTTATACCTCGCGATTGCGACTTTGGCTGCGCAGTTTATTTTAGAGGACTTCTTTGCTCGCGCAGACTGGTTCAGTGGCGGCTCATATGGTGCTGGTGCAAACCCTATAAATCTGTTTGGCTTTGAGTTTACGACCGATGAAAGCTTCTTCTACATTGCTCTGTTTGCGTTGATCTTTATGTACATGTGGGCATCGAACTTGATCCGTTCTCGTGATGGTCGCGCGTTTGTCTCGGTACGAGATCACTACCTGTCGGCAGAAATCATGGGCATCAACCTAACCAAATATCGTCTGCTCTCATTTGGTGTGTGCGCATTCTATGCGGGCATCGGGGGCGCACTCTACGGACATTATCTAGGTTTTGTATCAGCAGAAGGTTTCACCATCATGATGTCTATCCAGTTCTTGGCAATGATCATCATTGGTGGCTTGGGTTCCGTCAAAGGCACATTGATGGGCACGATATTTATCGTATTACTGCCAGAAGTGTTGGAGTTTGGCGTGACGGGGTTGGCTGCGTTTAGCAATAACACTTCGTTCGTTGATGGGCTTGCTTACTTCAAAGAAATGGCGATCGGCTTGGTCATCATGCTGTTCCTTATTTTCGAACCTCAAGGGTTATCGCATCGCTGGCAACAGATTAGAGCATATTGGAAACACTATCCGTTCTCATATTAACGTGGAATTAAGTGGAATATACCTCAATAACAAGGACAACGAGTTATGAACAAAGGACATTTAGCGACAACGTTGGTGCTATCTTCGGCACTGTTTACTACCGCCACTTGGGCAAAAGACTCTGTATTTGTCGGGCAATTGGTCGACTTTTCTGGACCAACAGCCTACGTGAGTAAGCCTTATGGTTCTGGCGTGCGAGACGCATTACGCTGGATCAACCAAAACGGTGGCATTAACGGTACTGAGCTCGAATTTGAAACGGTAGATATGGCGTATAAAGTGCCAGTAGCCATTTCCAACTACAAACGTTGGGTGGCGCGTAAAGACATGGTTGCGCTACAAGGTTGGGGTACGGCAGATACCGAAGCTCTCATCTCGTTTGTGACCAAAGACAAAGTGCCAGTGTTCTCTGCCTCTTATTCAGGTCACTTAACCGACCCAACCGGCAAGAACCCAAAAACTGCGAAACCAGCACCTTATAACTTCTTCTATGGCGCGTCGTACTCAGATGCGTGTCGTGCACTAGTGAAGTGGGCGAAAGAAGATTGGGAATCAAAGGGCAACCAAGGTGCGCCAAAATTTACCCACATTGGTGATAACCACCCATTCCCGAATGCGCCAAAAGAAGCGTGTGCAGAATATGCTGAAGAGCTTGGTTTTGAGGTGCAAAACCCAGTGGTTGTGTCACTCAAACCGGGGGACTTCAAAGCACAATGTCTGTCACTGAAAGAGTCTGGCACTAACTACGGTTACATTGCCAATATCGGTAGCTCGGTTATCTCACTAGTGAAGTCTTGTAACACGGTTGGGACAGAGTTCCAGTACATGGCAAACATTTGGGGCGGTGACAAGCCAGTGCTTGAAGCGGCGGGTGACGGCCTTAAAGACTACGTTTTCCCTGGCATGACGGCGTTTTGGGGAGACGATAACGAAGGCATGAAACTGGTTCGTGAGATTTCTAAGCAGTCTGAATCAGAGCCTGGTGAGTTTAGAACTCACCACTACATTCGCGGCATTTGTTCTGCGTTCTACATGAAAGAAGCGATGGAGTGGGCAAAAGACAACGGTGGCATCACGGGTGAAAACATCAAGAAGGGCATGTATGTCCATGACAACTGGGTCCCACAAGGCTTAGAAGGTGTTTGTGTACCTGCGAACTGGAAACCGGAAGATCACCGTGGCACAACAACCGTGAACGTGTTTATGGGTAACAACAACGGCGGCGCAGTAGATATTAAGAAAGTATCTCAGGTGACATTGTCACGTCGTGACGATTGGCTAGGTTACTAATCTACGACTTATTAATAACAAAGCTTACTGAAAATAAGGATGGGTGAGAAGACACTCTCACCCTAGCAAGGAGTAGCTTGATGGCTGAATTAGCAACGAATATCGAACCGGCAGAAATACTGCTTTCAGTGAACAACATTGAAGTCGTGTACGACGAAGTAATCTTAGTATTACGCGGCGTGAGTTTAGAGGTACCCAAAGGGCAGATTGTGACCTTACTGGGCGCCAACGGTGCGGGTAAATCCACGACGTTAAAAGCCATTTCTGGTTTGTTGAAAACCGAAGATGGTGAAGTGACGCGCGGCGAAATCAACTTCATGGGCGAGCGCATAGACAACAAAAGCCCTGAAGAGATCGTCCGTTCGGGCATCTTCCAAGTTATGGAAGGGCGCCGAATTGTTGAAGACATGACGGTGATAGAAAATCTTCGCTTAGGCGCTTACACGCGCACGGACAACGAAGTCGAGCAAGATATCGAAATGGTGTTTGATTATTTCCCTCGCCTTAAAGAGCGCACCGGTCTAGCGGGTTATTTGTCAGGTGGTGAGCAGCAAATGCTAGCGATTGGTCGTGCACTGATGGCTCGTCCAAAAATGATCTTGTTGGATGAACCTTCGATGGGGCTTTCGCCGCTGTTGGTGAAGGAGGTGTTCAGCATTATTAACAAGATTAATAAAGATCAAGGCATTACCATGCTTTTGGTTGAGCAGAATGCCAACTTTGCCCTTCAAGCGGCCGATTACGGTTACATCATGGAATCAGGCAAAATCGTACTGGATGGCAGCAAGCACGAACTGCTAAACAATGAAGATGTGAAAGAGTTCTACCTTGGCGGCGGCGATGAAGATCGCAAGAGCTTCAAGAATCTGAAATCTTACAAACGTCGTAAGCGTTGGTTATAAGGAGCAAGGATGAACGAACTATTTGATGCGAAAGAGTCTTTGTCTCCGCAGGCACGAGAAGAATCGCTGTTTCAACGTCTGCCAACGTTGATTGAAAATGCAAAAGCCAACAGCGAACATTATGCGACGCATTTTGCTGAGTTAGATCCTACATTGGCGAATAATCGTGAAGGGCTTACCCAGTTTCCAATTACGCGCAAATTCAATATGCCAAACCAGCAGCAACTTAAACCGCCGTTTGGTGGTTTAAATAGTGTTGCGATTGGTCAGATGGCGCGTGTATTCCAATCACCGGGGCCGTTGTATGAGGCTCAAACGGATGAGGCGGATTTCTGGCGTATGGGGCGCGCGTTCCACGCGGCTGGATTTTGTGCGGGCGACTTAGTGCATAACACGCTCTCTTATCATTTCTCGCCTGGTGGATTTATTATGGATGGTGGCGCAAGGGCTTGTGGCTGCGCGGTATTTCCAGCCGGTGTGGGTAACACCGAGGCACAAGTTGAAGCAATTAAACAGCTGCAGCCAACGGGTTATACGGGCACGCCTTCTTACTTGCTGACGTTGCTACAAAAGTACCAAGAACAATACGATGAGTCGCCGAGTTTTACCAAAGCGCTGGTCTCTGGTGAAGCGGTCACCGCAGACATGCAACAGATGTTTGAGGACAAAGGCATTGCAGTCTCTCAAGCCTACGCAAGTGCTGAGCTTGGTTTGATTGCTTATCAAGTCACAGGCGAGCAAGGCTTGGTGATTACCGAAGATATTATCGTTGAAATCGTTAATCCTGATGGCATTCCTGTACAACCGGGAGAAGTCGGCGAAGTGGTCGTGACATCGCTCGATGAGAAGTTTCCGCTGATTCGCTACGCAACGGGAGATTTATCGGCATACCTAGAAACGGGCTCGGATTCGCCACGCACGAATGCGCGAATTAAAGGCTGGATGGGGCGTGTGGACTCAGCGGTGAAAGTGAAAGGCCTGTTTGTTTATCCGCATCAGATCCAAGAAGTCTGTCGTCGCCACGATATTAAAGGCTCCTTGAAAATTGAGCGTGATGGCTTCAACGATACCATTACTTTCTGCTGTCATGATGTTCATGTCTCGGCAGAGGACATTCAAGCGACACTTCAGTCTGTCACCAAACTGAAAGGCAACGTCCAGTTTGTACCGAACCAAACGGAGCAGCCGTTAATCAATGACCTGCGCAGTTAACCCATCATTGTAAAACGCATTTATAAAAAGCTAACAACGTAAAAATCAAAGGCTAGGAGAGGGGATACCACATTGTGCTGCGTATCCCTTTCTTTTTGTGCCAGTACAATCAGGAGGGCGATAAATGAAGCAGGCACCGACCATCAATCAACAGTTTTGGGATAATTTGTTTACCCAAGGCACCATGCCGTGGGATGCCAAAACCACACCTCAAGAGCTAAAAGCTTACCTAGAAAACGCGCTTCATAGCGGTCAATCTGTATTTATCCCTGGCTGTGGTGCTGCTTATGAACTCAGCTCTTTTATTCAATATGGGCATGATGTGATCGCGATGGATTACAGTGAACAAGCAGTAAAAATGGCGCAATCGACGTTAGGCAAGCACAAAGATAAAGTCGTGCTGGGGGATGTATTTAACGCTGACTCTACGCACTCATTTGATGTGATTTACGAGCGTGCCTTTCTTGCTGCACTACCGAGAGACCAGTGGCCAGAGTACTTTGCTATGGTGGATAAATTGCTGCCAAGAGGCGGTTTGTTAATTGGTTATTTCGTTATAGATGATGATTACCACTCTCGCTTCCCTCCATTTTGTTTGCGAAGTGGGGAGTTGGAGGGTTATTTAGAACCGGTGTTTAAGCTTGTGGAATCCTCAGTGGTGGCAAACAGTGTTGAGGTTTTTAAAGGTAGAGAGCGCTGGATGGTGTGGCAGAAAAGCTGCCGTATTTAAACGCTATGGCATCAAATAATGAATACAAAATCAGCGTCACATAATGCATATTTTAAAGACAATTATTCTTGTGGTAACGATAAGTGTTGTGAATTGGCGAAGTTGTGAGAAATGTAGATCATGTCCTTTGAAAACATAAGGATATATAATATGGACAAATCATTTTCTCTCATCGATAAGCCTACCTTCTTAGGCTCACTCTTTCTTTTACTCAGCGTCGTTATACCTTTAATTTTATTTCCCACACAAGGTGCGGATTGGATAGCTTCGGCCAAATTTTTCATGACCGATAAGCTTGGTGTGTTATACCTCGCACTGGGTATCGCAGCAATGTGTTTTATGATTTACACCGTGTTCAGCGATCTTGGCCAAATCAAACTTGGTGAAGCCGACGAGCAACCAGAATTTGGTAACGCCTCATGGGCTGCAATGCTATTTTGTGGAGGTATTGGCGCAAGTATTCTGTATTGGGGGTGTATCGAGTGGGCATACTACTATCAATCACCACCATTTCAGTTGGAAGCAGGCAGTGAAGAAGCCATTCGCTGGGCCGCGACTTATGGTCTGTTTCACTGGGGACCGATCGCTTGGTCAATTTACCTTATTCCTGCTCTGCCTATCGCTTACTTCTTTTATGTACGCAAACAACCTGTTTTGAAAATCTCTAGTGCGTTAATGCCTGTATTAGGAGAAAAGCGTGCAAACGGTGGTATTGGCAAGTTTATTGATGTGCTGTTTATTTTTGGTATGTTGGGTGGCGCGGCGACTACGCTTGGCTTAGCAGCGCCTCTTATCAACGGTGGTCTACATCATATCTTCGGTCTTCCAAACAATACCTTCAGCCAAGTGGCTGTATTACTTCTCTGTACTGCGATTTTTGGTTACTCCGCGTATGCAGGGCTTGAGAAGGGGATCAAATTCCTTAGTAACATTAACTTCTGGGGTGCGATGGGCTTGTTACTCTTTGTACTCGCCGTTGGGCCAACCGTGTTCATGTTAGAAACAGGCTTAGATTCTATTGGTCGTATGTTGTCTAACTTCTTTGTTATGGCTACCTGGGCGGAGCCGTTTGGTGGTTATGGTGAGTTTACAGATACACACTTCCCGCAAGACTGGACTATTTTCTACTGGGCATGGTGGTTGGTCTTTGCTCCTTGTATGGGATTGTTTGTTGCGCGTATCTCGCGTGGAAGAACGATCAAACAGATGGTCGTAGGTTCTATATTTTACGGTTCTTTAGGTTGTTTCTTATTCTTCATTGTTTTAGGTAACTATGGTTTATCGTTGCAATTGACGGGTGAGCTTGATGTCATCGCAATCCTCAACGAATCGGGCGCACCGGCGGCAATTTTTGCAACGTTAGATACACTGCCGTTAGGGCCAATCGTTATTGGTGTTTTTACACTGTTGTGTATCATTTTTACGGCGACGTCGTTTGACTCTATCTCGTACATTCTTGCGTCTGTGGTTCAAAATGATGTGACGGAAGAACCGATGCGCTGGAACCGTTTGTTCTGGGCGTTTACTTTGTCTTTTCTGCCAACCGTCCTAATGTTCATGGGAGGTTTATCGACATTACAAACCGCTGCGATCGTGGGCGGTTTACCGTTGTTAGTTATCTCGGTGATGTTGATGGTGTCCTTTGTTCGCGCGGCGAGCCTAGATATTAAACATCAAGCAGAATACGAAGAGCCAACCATTAACATTGAAGAACTGCCGGAAATTGACCCTTGGTCAACAGAGGGAATGGCTTTGGCGAAATTTGAGCGCTTTAAAGACTTAGCTCAACAGGCGGCTGAAGAAGAGCGCGAAGCAATGGCGGCCCTGATGAGCATGCGTAAGATAATTCGCGCATTTGCCTTAGAGCACAGCTGTGAATCTGGGTTTTCGGACCATCATTTACCAGAAGAGATGCAAACAGAGCTACAGCAACTAACCGAAGCGCTTGAGTTGGCTCAACAGAAGAAGCAAGAACTGTCTGAACAAGCCCAAGAATCTCGAATGGAGTTTAATCATGTGTTATTAGGCGGCGCGTCGGCAGGTTTAGCAGCGTCGCAGGCTTAAGAACAGACACACAAGAGCCGAGTACAAACTCGGCTCTTTTTTTTACGTGGAGATCTTACAGTTAAAGATCCTGCTCAGTCAGTGTTAATGCTTATACTATTTTAGGTTGACCATCTGATGCGGTGGCACCGCCGTCTACAGGTAGGTTTACGCCATTAATGAAAGATGCGTCATCACTTGCCAAGAAAGTCACGACAGACGCAATTTCTTCAGGTTCTGCTGCTCGGCCAAGCGCAATGCGCTCATTGAATTTATCGCGGATTTCCTGCGGCCAGCCGTTCGTCATGTTGGTTTTTACTAAGCTTGGGCATACGGCGTTAATTCTTACGCCCTCCGCACCATGGTCCAATGCCATCGCTCTAGTAAGGTTGACCACAGCGCCCTTACTCGCGCAATAGAATGCGGCACCCCAGTCACCACCCAAACCAGAAACGGACGCGGTATTCACCATACAACCTTTCGTTTTTAATAGTTCAGGTAACGCAAACTTGGCGCAATAAACGACGCCGTCAATGTTTACACCAGAGATCTTCTTCCAGTCTTCCACACTACCTTCAATCACGGATCCTGGGACATGTACGCCAGCATTATTTACTAAAATATCCAGTTTACCGAAACGGGTAACAACATCAGAAATCAGTGCTGCGACTTTGTCTGGATCAGAAACATCAATGGAATGCGCAGACACACGTTGTTTATCAAAGCCCTCAACGGCGTTTGCCAACTGCTCTTCATTCCAATCGGCAAGAGCGACGTTTGCGCCTTCTTCATACAGACGTTTTGCGATGGCCAAACCAATACCATTGGCAGAACCAGTGACGAGTGCGACTTTGTTTTTTAATCCTCTCATGCGATTTCTCCTTCGAAACTTACAAAAACGGGATCTTGATTTTTCTCTGTGCGCGGCAACATCAGTTTGTCGTTGTCGCTGTAATCTACGGGGATAGCCACCACTGCTGGTCCTTCAACGTCCATGGCTTTATTCAATGTCGGTAGCAATTCGTGTTGACTAGTCACTGCGAAGCCTTTCGCGCCAAATGATTCGGCATACGCCTTGAAATCAATTGGTCCAAATTTCACACCAGAGCAGCGCTGATATTTGTTGAACTCTTGCATTTCTACCATGTTGTAGGCGTTATCAACCCACACAATATGGACGATATTGCAGTTCAGTCTAACCGCGGTTTCTAACTCCATGCTCGATTGCATAAAACCGCCGTCTCCCGATATCGATACCACTTTACTACCAGGTTTTAGTAGGCTGGCACCAATGGCCCATGGCAGTGCAACGCCCATCGTTTGTTGGCCGTTAGACACCAGCATTTGGCGAGCTCGAAAACAACTTAAGTAACGAGCGATCCAGATGTGGAAGCTCCCCATATCAAGACATAGCGTGGTATCTGGTGTGATGATAGATTGCATGGCTTTAATCAGTGCCAGTGGATGAAATCCTTGCTTGTTATAGACATTGGGATAGGTTTTGATCACTTGCCGTTGCAGTGCTACCTCTTCTAGTACTGAAAGTGCTGTTGGGGAAAGACGAGCATATTCAGATATATAGCTGCCCATCTTGTCTAATGACTGCGCAATGTTTCCGACGATTTCAACACAAGGCTGATAATTAAGTTGGTATTCTGCCGGTTCAATATCGAGGTGAATCACTGGGTTGCGGTGGCTGTTCCAAAGCTCAGGGTCATACTCTATTGGGCTAAAGCCGATGGTGAGAATTAAATCGGCGTCCCGCAGTAAAACATCGCCAGGTTGGTTATTAAACAAACCGACACGCCCAGCAAAGTGATGATAGTAATTGATGTCTACCGTGCCGGCGGCTTGGTAAGTGCCGACAACGGGTAGCTGCGTATTTTGAAGAAATCGGGCGATAGCAGCAGCGTTTTGGCTGCGGCTCGCGTGAAGGCCAAGTAAAACCACACAACGCTTTGCTTTGCTGATTCGACTGACCGCTTCTTCGATTGCTGCGATGTCTGCGCAACCAGGCTGTGTGTAAGGCGAGGGGACAATAATGTCCGTTTGGGTTTGCTCGGATAAAACATCTTGGGGGAGACTCAAAAAGCAAGCCCCAGGACGACCTGACTCTGCGATACGAAATGCGTTCGCCATGATCTCGCTTGCGGCGTCCACATGCTGCACTTCAGCACTGAATTTGGTTATAGAGCGAAAAATACTGACGGTATCCATGCTCTGGTGTGTTTGTTTTTGCTGGTCAGTTCGTTTCACCGCACCACCGATAGCAATCAGCGGATCGCCTTCGGAGTTTGCTGTTGCCACCCCCGTAACTAGGTTTCCACAGCCTGGACCTGACGTAACCATTGTAACGCCTGCTTTGCCGGTTAGTCTTCCCATAACGCCCGCCATAAACGCGCCGTTAGCCTCGTGACGTACCGGAATCATTTGGATGTTAGTGTCTTCAATTGCATCGAACAGTCGATCGATTTTTGCACCGGGAATACCGAAAATGTACTTAATGCCGAGAGACTCTAGCTGTTGAGCGATCAACTGAGCTCCATTTTTATTTGAAGGTTTGGATTGCATTTGTTGTCCTTATTATTTGCCTGACTTTGTTACTTTTCCGCCTTTTCTATGGCGGTATTTATATCTTCCGGAGCCAAATTGGCACTGAGGAAGTCTGTCGATACCGGGGTATCAATCACTAGCCGCGAGACTTTGCCAATCTGGAGGAACCCTGACGAAATGCTGTAATCCTGAATATGACCACCTCCTTGGCGGTCATCGGTAATAAAGTGTTCGTGATAGCCGGGCACATTGATGCCAGTCGTATATTTAGGACTACGAAAGCCGGCGACCACGCCTTGCTTATGCGTGAAGCGGAACGTTGGTTGTTCTTTGACCACTTCAAGCATTGGCCGATAAGGGCGTGTTTGTTTAGGTACGGTGCGAGTACGAACTGAATCGAAAACGCCATCAATGCGCACTGCGCAAAATAGGTTGTCACTTGGAACCATGTCGTCTATGAGGCTATGGACTTCATGACGTGACATGCGCGATGTCAGTGGCAGCTCGATATCAGGCTTAAAAAAAGTCATGACAGCAAAGGGCGTTTTTTGCGCCAGGTCTGCCGGGTTTGCGGAGCCATCCGACTTGAGTTGAAAAACTTCCTTATCAAAAGCAATCAACTCACCATCCAATTCATTGAACGTACCTAAACCAAAATCCCCATGTTTCAGCAGTTCTTCTATGGTTGTTGAGCCTTCGTAAACACCAGCGATCAAAGCACTCATTAACGAAGTCTGATAAATCTCACCATCTCCGGTAACGTGATGGTATTCAGAAAATTCTTTCGCTACTTCAAGCGAACAAGCACATAGAGGGTTATAAAATCCACGCATGAGTAAGACCAGTTATGCAATGAAGAGTATATTTAGATTGACTTCTACACGGTGCTAAATCCAATATAAAAAAGATTTATTTTGATATGGAAAATATATGGAATTTCGCTACCTGAAGTATTTTGTCGCGGTCGCCGAGACTCGTCACTTTACCCGAGCCGCTGAACAGTTAGGGATTGCGCAACCTCCTTTAAGTCAACAAATCAAAAAGTTAGAGCACGAGCTTGGTGTGGACCTATTTAAGCGCTTGTCTAGAGGGGTAGAACTGACCCATGCTGGGCAAGTCTTCTATACGGATGCGGTAAATATTCTTGCTGATGTGGAACGCGCTAAAGCAAAAGCCCGACAGATTGCCCGTGGTGAAAATACGCAGGTTAAAATCGGGTTCGCAACGTCAACATCAACCTGCATTAAGGTATTAGAGAGGGTGGGGCGTATTCAAGAGAATGGGGTTCATTTACAGGCGGCGGAACTGTCAATGCCAGAGCTTGCCGCTCAGTTAAAAAGCAAACAACTTGATCTCGCAATCATGCGGCTACCCTGCTACGCCAGTGAGCCTTTTGAGCACAAGGTGTTGTTTAACGACCCGTTTGTCGCGGTAATTCCGGCGGGGCACGAGCTGGCAAAGTATCCCTGTATCCAGATGAAACAGTTGAGAGACCATAAAATTTTACTGTTTCCACGAGAGACTGGACCTGCATTGTTTGATGGCATGAGCACACTTTTTGCCGACGCAGGAGTAAGACTCGAATCACAGTTTGCAGCACCGCAACTTCGTACGACGATTGCCATGGCGCAGGCTGGGTTAGGTATTGCTCTCGTTCCGCGTTCACTGGCTGAACATCTCGATGATTCTGCGACAGTCGCCGAGATTGATGATATCCCTCTCACTAGTCGTGTTGTTGTTGCTTGGGAGGCATCTAATCTCAATAAACAAGCGTTGAAAGTAGCCATGAACATCGGTCATGTTGAGGTTTAAAGATGAGTCATCGAACTGGCTCTGATAGCCACAGGCAAATGTGATACTCTCCCTCGTTATATGCAAAGCTATGCTTTGGTTGAATAGACAAATCTTACTCAACGAATAGAACTTACTGAGGATGTACCAATGATATACGCTGCGGTCTTTGATATGGACGGGTTGCTGATTGATTCAGAACCTTTGTGGAAGGAAGCGGAAAAGCAGGTGTTTTCATCAGTTGGCGTCCAAGTGACCGAAGTATTATCAAAGCAAACTGCGACGATGACGACAGGTGAAGTAACAAGGTTTTGGTATGAACGTAATCCTTGGCAAGAAAAGAGCCTAGAAGAAGTAGAGAATGCTGTTGTGGATAAAGTGGAGACATTAATAATTGAAAAAGGATGCGAATTAGAGGGTGTTACAGAAACACTCAAATTGCTTAAGGAAAAAGGGTTTAAGATAGGGCTGTCTACTAATTCACCTTATCAACTCATTCCCACCATTTTGAACAAACTCGGTATTGCCAGTTACTTTGACGCGATATCATCGTCAGACGATGTAGAACAGGGCAAGCCAGAGCCAGATGTCTACCTTTCAACAATCAATAAACTAGGTGTAGATTCAAGTAACTGTATTGCCTTTGAAGACTCTTATTCGGGTATGCTTGCGGCAACACGAGCAAACATAAAAACAGTCGTGATACCTCAACCTGATAAGTTCTACCAAGAGTTTAATGAAGCCAGTCTAAAGCTGCGAAAGCTATCAGAGTTTAATGAAAGCCATTTAGTGGATTTAATAGGATAAAGCTATTCATTACGATTGGTAATATTTATGACAGATGTCATACCATATGGAGAACTTTGATGAGATATTAGTTGCTTATGTGTAGGAGTGGTGAGGGATAAAATGAAGCTTAATGTCGTTGCATATTTGATCAAAGAAGGCTACGAAGAGGCCGATATAATCAACCCTAAGAAACAAGAAGAAAGGTGAAGTGCACTTGCCATTTTTTCAAAAGTAAACCTGCGTCATCACAGTAGACGGTTGCAAAACATGGGTTTTACGGTTGAACTAGCCAAGATAGATGCATAAAAAGACTAACAAAGCATTTTAGAGGGACTCCCGAGGCTTGTCATTTTTAGGTTTCGGGTTAATGATAGCGTTGTTCACAACTTAGTGCAGCGTTAAACCGCAAGGATGATGGATGATTAAAGCGCAAGTATATGATGTATTTTGTGATGAATTGGCTCAAGGTAACCCTTGTGGCGTTATCGAACTAAATCACTGGCTGAGTGATTCTGAGTTACTTCAAATCACTCATCAGGTCGCTCAACCTGTCACATCATTTGTGGTTCAGTCTAGCAGTGATTACCACATTCGCTGGTTTAGCCTAGCAGGAGAGATCAACCTATGCGGACACGGAAGTTTGGGCGCAGGCTCTGCAATCATTTCCAACTATCATAAGAACGAGGTCATTCTACAAAGTCAGTATGGTCATGTTACCGTTACAGAACTGGATGGAATGTACAGGATCGTGATGCCAAGTTGGCAAGCCAAGCCTCATGTCATCCCCTTGGATATTTCAGGCTTCTCAAATCGCCCCGTAGATGCTTTTACAACGCGTGATTTGGTTGTTGTTCTTGAATCAGAAGATGATGTTGTTCGCTATCAACCTAACTTTGATGAGCTGATTAAAATTGATGAGTTTCATGCTGTCATCGTGACTGCTCAAAGTTCTGATAGTGGCTATGTGCTGCGTTACTTTGCACCTAAAATCGGTATTTCAGAAGATCTTGCCACAGGTTCGGCTCAGTGCTCATTAGCGCCTTATTGGTTTGACAAGCTGGGCAAAGAAAAATTGACGGCTCGCCAGCTATCTCGCGCTGGTGGCTATTTTGAAGTGGCTCGCGGTTCTGAATCTACTATCGTATTGTCTGCACACGTGAAAAGTCGGACTTGAATGTAAACGCCTCTAGCTCCTAACGCAAGAGCTAGAGGTCCCCATTTTTTATTGACTAAAAAGTACCGAGCTAAGATTTTAACCCTGCAGCGGTCATCATGACGCGAAATAACATAGACACTAACCCTAATGCAGCGACGCTAACGACCCATATTCCAATCATCCAAGCCCATTGGCGGCACCAATTTTTGACTTTCATACTCACTCCTTATCAACTCGTTAATGGTACGCTTCGCCTTCTTTTACTTTTCCGGAGAAGACGTAGTAACTCCAAAAGGTGTAAGCCAGAATGATCGGGATGATGATCACTGCTCCAACGAGCATAAAGCGCTGACTGCTTGCAGGAGCCGCTGCTTCCCATATTGATATGCTAGGAGGAATGATATTTGGCCAGATACTGATGCCAAGCCCAGCGAACCCGAGAATCACGATCACTAACGCCATCACGAAAGGGCTGCGCTCTTTACGCTTTTTAACAGAGTCGGCAATCTTCAAACATACCAGCCCAGTAATGACAGGTACGGGCAGTAAGTAGAACAAATTAGGCAGAGAAAACCATCTTTCCGCAATGGCAGGGTAAGCAAGTGGAGTCCAAGCGCTCACAAAGACTAATGCGGAGATCATCGCCAGTAGTGTTTTGTTAGTGAAGCGGTACATCGTGTTTTGCAGTTCACCTTCCGTCTTCATGATGAGCCATGTGCTACCAAGCAGCGCGTACGTTGCGACTAAACCCAAACCACAAAAGATGGGAAAAGGGCTGAGCCAGTCGAGTTGACTACCTACGAAGACGCGGTTTTCCACCGCAAAGCCTTGAATTACCGCGCCAACAACGATGCCTTGGAAAAACGTGGTTAAAATCGAGCCGACCATAAAAGAGCGATCCCAGAACTTTAAGTGGTTTTCCAATGCTTTAAAGCGAAACTCAAATGCGACGCCACGAAAGATCAAAGCAATCAACATCAACGTCAAAGGGATGGTTAGCGCTTCAATAATTACCGCGTAAGCCATCGGAAAAGCGCCAAATAGAGATGTGCCTCCAAGCACAATCCAAGTTTCGTTGCCGTCCCAAACTGGCGCGACACTGTTAACCATGACGTCTTTTTGTTTTTCATCCTTGATGAAGGGCATCAGTATTCCAATACCTAAATCGAAGCCATCCATGATGATGTACATCAAAGTGGCAAAAACGATGATCGCGAACCAAATCACGGATAAATCAAAATGCATATTCTTTACCTTCACTTTGTGACAAATTCTAAATGCGACCTGAAACGGTCGTCATGTCGTGCTCATCGTGCTCATCGTGCTCGATTGCATCGGGGCCTTTCTTGATTTGGTGGATCATGTAGTAATAACCAAAACCAAATACCAAGCTGTATACAACAAGGAAACACAGCAGGCTGATGCTCATTTGTAGGTCTCCATGTGCAGAAACCGCATCACGCGTTTTTTGTACGCCATACACGACCCAAGGTTGCCGACCAACCTCTGTCGTAAACCAGCCAGCAAGTATTGCGATAAGACCAGATGGCCCCATAAACAATGAAAACTTGAGGAACCAACGCGAGGTATAAAGCGTGTTCTTTTTTCGTAACCACATGCTGTAGAAGCTTTGAAAAATCATCAGAAGTCCTAGTCCGACCATGATTCGAAATGACCAAAAGACGATAGGTGAGTTCGGTCGTTCCTCTTTCGGGAAGTCTTTCAGCGCCGGGATTGGCTCAGTTAAACTGTGGCGTAGGATCAAACTTCCTAGAACAGGAATTTCTAAGGCATAGTCTGTGCGTTCTTGTTCCATGTTTGGCATGCCGAACAATATCAATGGGGTTGGTTTGCCATCGCTGTTATCCCAATGTCCTTCGATGGCAGCGATTTTGGCGGGCTGGTGTTTGAGAGTGTTTAACCCATGTACATCGCCAATCACGGCTTGGAGTGGCGCAAGGAACACTAAGATCCCGAGCGACATCGAAAACATCGTTTTTACCGCAGTCGATTGATTGTCTCTCAATAAATGCCAAGCGGCTGACGCGCCTACAAAGAGTGCGGAACTAACGAAAGCCGCGACGCTCATGTGCGCCAAACGATAAGGAAATGAAGGATTGAAAACGATAGCAAACCAGTCGGTTGGCACCACACGTCCGTCGACAATTTCATAGCCTTGTGGCGTTTGCATCCAACTGTTGGAGGCGAGAATCCAGAACGTCGAAATGATCGTGCCTAACGCCACCATCGAGGTTGCAAAAAAGTGCAGCTTTTCGCCGACGCGACGCCAACCGAATAGCATCACGCCAAGAAATCCAGCTTCGAGAAAGAAAGCCGTTAACACTTCATAAGTCAGTAATGGGCCAGTGATAGAACCAGCGAAGTCGGAGAAACCACTCCAGTTGGTGCCGAATTGATAGGCCATGACAAGGCCAGATACAACGCCCATCCCAAAGTTAACCGCAAAAATTTTCGACCAGAAGTGATAGAGCTTTTGGTAATCGGGATTACGTGTTTTTAGCCATAAGCCTTCCAGCACGGCGAGATAGGTGGCCAGACCTATGGTGATAGCGGGGAAAATAATATGAAAGGATACCGTAAAGGCGAACTGTATCCGTGCAAGCATAAATGCGTCGAGGCCAAACATTAAACTTCCTTTGATCTTTTAAGTTTTATGAGAGAGCTATTTTAAAAGGAGCGGAATGAGGGAAGTAGGTACAGACAGTGACTATAAACCTATAACAGATTAAATATTGAAGTGTTATTATTTTGAATTCAGCTTTATGGAGGGGGATTCGCGTGTGGCGAAGTATCAAGAGTTAGTGGAACAGCTTAAAAGGCAGATAAAATCGGGGATATGGCATCCGGGTGACAAGCTGCCTTCTCTGCGTCGCCAATCGGAACACTCGGGTTTGAGCTTGATGACGGTATTGCACGCTTATCAAATTCTGGAATCTCAAGGCTGGGTAACGTCACAGCCGCGATCTGGTTATCGAGTTGCTCCCTATATTAAGAGTTCAAATGAACCCCAAGCGCCAGCAGCGGTCTCGTGGACAGAGCAGGTAGACATCAATGAGTTTATCTTTGATGTGCTGCAGGCGAGTAAAAATCCATCCATGATCAATTTTGGCTTTGCCTATCCAGATCCAAGTTTATACCCACGATATCACGTGAATCGGGCGATGGGCGCAGCCGCTCGCAATATGCCGATTTCCACCACCTTTGATAACTTACCGCCGGGAAACGAACAATTACGCACCATCATCGCGAAGCGTTATGCTGCGAAAGGCATTGAAATTTCACCCGATGAAATTGTCATTACGGCAGGCGCGCTGGAGGCGTTAACGCTCAGTTTGCAAGCCTGCACAAGACCGGGAGATTGGGTGGTTGTGGAGTCGCCTGCATTCTATGGCGCATTGCAATCCTTAGAGCGGTTAGGTTTGAAAGCGCTCTCAGTAAGAACAGACCCAGTCACGGGTATTGACCTAGATTCATTGGAACGAGCGCTGCAAACACACGATGTGAAAGCATGTTGGCTGATGTCGAACTTCCAAAATCCTCTGGGTTTTACGCTCTCCAACGAGAAAAAACAAAAGCTGATTGAACTGACACAGCGATATAACATGCCAGTGATTGAAGATGATGTGTACAGCGAACTGCATGCCGAGAATGACTCGGTTTACCCACTAAGAATGTTTGATGACACGGGCAATACCATGTTGTGCTCCTCGTTTTCAAAATCGTTAATCGCAGGGCTACGTATTGGTTGGGTTGCGGCGGGAAAGCGGGCGCTAGAGGTACAAAAGTTACAGTTAATGAGTACATTAGCGACGAGTGCACCAGTGCAAATGACATTGGTGCACTATTTAACAAGCCGCAATTATGAATCGCATTTGAAGCAGTTACGCAAAAAGCTGTTTGAACGTAAAAGTAAGATGACGGATCTGCTTAATGAGCTGTTACCTGAAGAAGTCAAAGTGTTAAGCCAAAGCGGCGGGTACTTTATTTGGTTAGAGCTTCCCAAGCATATCGACGCCTTGCAGATATATCGAGAAGCGCTAAAAGACAATATCAGCATCGCACCGGGAAAGATGTTCAGCCTAACAGAACAATACGATCACTGTATTCGTCTTAACGCTTCTTTTGAGCTCAATGACAAATACGTCCATGCTCTCAATCTGCTTGCCAACATTATTCGCGATCATTTGGCGAAATAGCGACTTTCTTCAGTTTTTTGGTTTAATGGAGCGCGCCGGATTTCCAGCAACTCGATCGCCTGGCGCAACATCTTTGGTTACGACAGAGCCAGCGCCGACGACGGCCTCATCGCCAATGGTCACGCCTGGCAGTATGATTGCGCCCCCACCAATCCAAACGTTATTGCTGATTTTTACCGGTTTGGCGATCTCATCTCCGGCTAAGCGTCTTTGTGTATCCAGTGAATGAGCGGCTGTGTAAATTTGCACTCTAGGCCCAATCATGACGTTCGCGCCAATCTCAACCTGCCCATTGTCCAGAATAATGGCATCCCAGTTGATGTAGGTGTTTTCCCCGATGGACAAGTGGCAACCGTAGGTAAGTTGAAGCGGTGGCTCTATACAGGCGCTGTTTTCTAATTGGACGCCCATTTCCGCCAATAGTTGTCTACGGATATCTGGGTTTGGCTCGTGGTTAAATTGGAAGACAAGCTGCGCGGTTTTGGCGCGCATTAGCTTTAGTTCTTCATCCAGGCAATTATAGGTTTCTCCAGAGCGCATCCGAGTCAGTTCTGACATAACAATCATTCCATTAATGGTTTGCAGTTGAGGCCACAATGATAAGTGAGTGTTTCAGTCAATAGGAGATTTTTATTATGAAATCAGATATTTATCACTGATTTATATTCAATAGGTTAGTTTTGAGTAAGCACTCGTTAAGAGTCATTCAAATAGAGAAGTGAATTGGGTAAGTTCCTTTTAGCAGGGGAGGAAAGTATAGATTGGATGTTGCTTTCCTCTCCACAGCTTGATTTGGAGCATTTATTGGCTGTCCCACATCACTTCGCACTCTTCTTTAATAGCCGATTTTAAAAGCTCAATAAGTGGAAATGCTCTGCGTCCTAAACTGACCGTTTGTTCCTCTTGCTCCTCATCTTCTTCCATTGCTTGACTGTTGTTCTTCTCTATCGCTTCTTGTGCTGCGAGAGCGGAGGTCAATCTAGATAGAGCATCAGGGATGTCTTGAGCGGAAATTGACCCTGGTACTGAGCCACTATGCCCCATCATTTTGATCATCTTTATCGCAATATCGCCAAACATAGTGACGTTCGAGTGGCTATGGCAACGAAATGTAATAAGCATTTACCTGCTCCTGTTTTAGGTGTTCATTTGAGTATAAATGGTATCTGAGACACGAGGCAATTTAATCCGATAATTCGCAATCTTTCAGATAGCTATCTATCTTTAACGAAAGACAAACATAAGGAGATGATTTTGTTGAACTCCCAATTAAAGACGTTGATTTGGCGGCTTCACAAGCGAATATTTACGTTGCTTACGGTGTTATGCATATGGTCACCTTCTGTCGTTGCTCAACCTTCCATTGTTTTTGGTGTCGTACCGCAACAGTCGGCGACCAAACTAGTGCAACAATGGCAGCCATTACTGCAACGCTGGGGAGATCTTGCTGGCGTTGAGATTAAGTTTGCAACGGCACGTGATATTCCCACATTCGAAGCTCGCTTGATGGCTGGAGCCTACGACATTGCATACATGAACCCATATCACTTTACGTTGGTGAATCAAAACCCAGGTTATACGGCGTTAGCAAGAGCGAAAAATAAGCGGATCACAGGCATTATTGTAGCAAGGCGAGGGAAGTCGTTTTCCCTTGATGAGCTGCAAGAAAAGACCATCGCTTTTCCTGCTCCACGAGCATTTGCTGCTTCTATCATCACACAATCAGAGTTGGCGCAGAAAGGCATCAAGTTTACGCCTAAATACGTCGGTTCGCACGACTCAGTCTATTTGGGGGTACTTAAAGGTTTGTACATTGCTGGTGGTGGCGTGAAGCGTACCTTTGAGAGCTTACCGAGTGAAATAAAAGACCAACTTAGCATCATTTATACAACTGCTGGTTATACGCCTCATGCTATTGCGGTTTCAAATAATGTCGATGAAGAGATTCCTCTTGCCTTACGAAAGGCAATTTCGCAACTTAATGATGATCCAAAAGCACAGGAGAGTTTTACTTTACTCAACATTGACGGGTTACAGCTTGCACAAGACCAAGATTGGCAAGATGTTGTTCAATTGGGAATCTCAAGATAAATGGTTGCCCTATGACGCTGCGTTCGAAAACGATACTTGGCATTGCTCTTATTGAGGCCCTTGCGCTCGGTGTACTCATCATTAGTGGGCTTAATTGGTTGGAAAGTTCTAACGAGACTAGCCTTGAGGTTGGGAGCCAACACTTGGTGAGTGTATTTGCTCAGGCGTCGAGAGATGCGGTGATTGCGACGGACTTAGCCTATCTAGACAGTTTTGCTCGTTCTGTCGTGAGTGAGCGCGAGCTGGCTTATATTCGTATTGTTAACCAAGATGGCGTCGAGCTGACGCTACAGGGGGATTACAGCGGTGTTGATACTGGTGTAAGACCGTTTGATGTGACCGATGGAGTTTACGATGTTGCGCAAGAGATTACTCTTGGAGAGCAGACTTTCGGTAAGGTTGAAATGGGTGTGAATGTTGAACATGTACATCAAGTTCTTTCATTTGCGACTCATGCAAGTTTGGTTATCGCCTTTATTGAAATGTCGCTGGTGGCCATGTTTTCGTATGCTCTCGGTAGCTATTTGATGAAGCGGCTCGATCTTCTTCGTACTGGGGTAATCAAGGTTTCACAGCAAGGTCCGGGTTCGCAAATTTCGATTTCAGGCAATGACGAAGTTACACGTGTTGGCGAAGCGTTTAACCAAATGTCACGCTCTTTAGCGCAAGCGCAAACTAAACTTCAGCAAGAGCATCAAACCCAGCAACAGTTATCGGCCAAAATATCGCAGCTTGCTGAGGTTGCTGAACATGCGCGTGATACCATCATCATTACTCACCCTGACGGCACTATTGCATGGGTAAACCCTGCGTTTGAACAGCTAACCGAATATACGTTGGAAGAAGTTATTGGCAAATCGCCGGGCGAGTTACTCCAAGGGCCAGACACAGACCCAAATACGGTGGCATTGCTCTCAAAAAGTGTCCGTAAGCACTCTCCTATTAGGGTTGAAATACTCAACTATACCAAGTCGAAGCACCCGTATTGGGTCGAGTTGGAGCTATCTCCTGTGTTTGATGAAGATGGCGGGCTGTTACGTTTTATTGCGGTAGAGCGTGACATCACCGACAGGCGCAGGATGGAGAGGCGTCTGTCGTCTGCTTTAGATAAATCGAAAAAGGCGATGCAAGCCAAATCGGAATTTTTGGCGAACATGAGCCATGAGATTCGTACCCCAATGAACGCGATCATGGGGATCAGCGAGATATTGCTTGAGAACGAAAACCGTCGAGAGCCAAGGGAGTTATTACTCTTGCTGCACAAATCTGCCAACAACCTTGTGACCATCATTAATGACATCCTCGACTACAGCAAAGTAGAAGCGGGCAAGTTGACGTTAGTTGAAGAGGAGTTTGACTTTCGTTCACTCGTCGAGAGCTGCACCGCTTTGTGTGCCTATCAGGCGGATAAAAAGAACCTCAAGTTGTTGGTTGATATGCCATTGGCCATGAATACGGTCGTGGTCGGTGATAAAGGTCGGATTAATCAAATCTTGCTTAACTTGATCGGTAATGCGGTGAAATTCACAGATGAAGGCCATGTGCTACTCAAAGTCAGAGAAAGTGAGCACGGTTTTGATTTTTCCGTGAGTGATACGGGCATTGGTATTCCCGAAGATCGATTGGCTCATATTATGGATAAGTTTGAGCAGGTCGATACCTCCGCGACAAGACGCCATGAAGGTACAGGCTTGGGGTTGGCAATCTCAAAACGTTTGATCAGCATGTACAACGGCGAGCTTTGTGTGCATTCGGATTTTGGCAAAGGGTCGTGTTTTAGCTTTAGTTTGCAGTTGCCTAAGCAAAGTCAGCTTCTTGCCGAACCGATAGAGCTGAGTGCAAATCGACTATTGTTGATTGATGATTATCAACCGCGCGTGCAACACTTGATACATTTAGCTCAAGAGATTGGCATTGAAGTTACTCATGCCAACGATTGGTCAACTGCGCAGTCTTTGGGTAAAAAATTAGATGGTTTTGATCGTATCCTCGCAAGTGTAAACAATGTTCAAGATAGAGATTCGCTCTATGAGCTTGATGCGACAGAATCAGCCGCCAAACGGGTAATGTTTCTTGCACCTTGCGTGATGGAGGAAGGGCAGGCATGGTCGTGCGAGCGGGATCGTTTATTGCCGCAACCGGTCACGCAGCATAAACTGCAAGCTCTGTTTTCTACTAAGACACAAAAGCGTCGAGAACTTTCCTCAGATGAGAATCCTGACTTTTCTAGCCTGCACCTATTAGTCGCAGAAGACAGCCATATCAATCGAATATTGATTGAAAAAATGTTGCAAGACACAGGTGTTAAACTGACGTTGGCGGAAGATGGTGTTGAAGCCGTTGAACTTTATAAACAGCTTTCTCCGGACTTGGTGATTACCGATATTTCTATGCCAAACAAAGATGGTTTTGGCGTGACAAAAGACATTCGTGAGTTACAGGAAAGTGGTGCGTTTCCTTGGTGTCCAATCGTCGCGTTTTCCGCACATGCGATGCAAGAGCAGCAACAAAAAAGTATCGCATTAGGTATGGATGATTACCTGACAAAACCAGTTCAGAAAAGTGATTTGCTTAATATGATCGCGAAGTGGGGATGCCATACCCTTACAGAGGAAAAGCACGCCTCTGTTTAGTGTTTCGGTTCGATTAAATCGGCTCAAAAAAACGAGCATGTTATTAAACATGCTCGTTTGTAATTGTGTATCGTGGGTTGAGCAATTTACAAGCTGTTTGGATCGCCCAATGCTAACGCCACTTTCGACATCGGCCGTTTACCTAAGGCTCGGCAAATTTGCCAACCTGCTTGGTTGATTATTTTAAGATCAATGCCTGTTTCAATCCCAAGTTGCTCACAAAGATAAAGCACATCTTCCGTTGCAACATTGCCACTGGCACCTTTCGCGTAAGGGCAGCCGCCCAGTCCTGCAACGGCACTATCAATGGTATTGATGCCCATTAACAAGGCTTGGTAAATATTGGCCAAAGCTTGTCCATAGGTGTCATGAAAATGTACCGCGAGCGCGTCTTTTGGCAGTTGTGTTAACAGCGAATCCAGCATGGCGATAACGCGATTGGGCGTTGCTTTACCGACAGTATCGCCCAGAGATATTTCATAGCATCCCATATCAAAAAGCGCATTCGCTACCGCTGTGGTTTGCTCTGGTTTTATTTCTCCCTCGTAGGGGCAAACCATGGTGCAGGATAAATACCCACGCACAGGAATGTTGTGTTGCTTTGCGAGCTCGATCACGGGCTCAAAGCGAGAGAGGCTTTCAGCGATACTGCAGTTAATGTTCTTTTGGCTAAACGCTTCAGAAGCGGAGCCAAAGACTGCAATTTGCTTTACACCACTTTCCAGCGCACGTTCTAACCCTGCTAGGTTGGGAGTAAGCGCGCTGTAAACAACATCTGGTTGCTGTGTGATACCCGCAAACACCTGAGCAGAGTCGGCCATTTGTGGCACCCATTTAGGTGAGACGAAAGAACCCGCTTCAATATGTTTTAAACCACTGTTGCTTAGCTGATTGATAAAACGGATTTTATCGACCAGCGTCACTGCCGTTTCATTTTGTAAGCCATCGCGAGCACCGACTTCGACGATATTAACCTTCGCTGGTAGCATACTCACGCTCCTTATCGACAGAGACATTTTCGGGTATCGAAGCTAAATGCAGCAGTATCGAACCATGCTGTACTTGGTCTCCATGCTGATAAAAAATCTCATCAACAGTTGCAGCTACCGGAGCTGTGATGGTGTACTCCATCTTCATCGCTTCGAGAACTAACAATGGATCACCAGCCGCCACTTCGTCGCCTTTATTCACCATGACAGCAGAGATTATGCCGTTAAGTGGCGCGGTTGGGCTTAGCTCATCATCCTCGCCTTTTGTTGATTCAAAGCTTGGTTGGTGTTCGAATGTGCGTTGCTGACCAAGATAAAACAGCGTCGTCTTTTGCTCGTCGTTGAGCGCATTAAAGGTGTAACGCACACTATCGATATCGACGATAAACTGGCTCTCACTTTCAAGCAGGATGACTTGATGCAACTCCTCGCCGCACCGGACAGTGAAGTGGTTAAGATGCTGAGCCCCTGTATCTTGCGATGATTGTTGCAAGCGTACTTGATGGTTGGCATTGGCATCCGTGAAGTTAAATCGATAAACGTTGTCAACTGACAGCCTAAAACCTTGTGAGGTTGGCGCGGGTAACGTTGAGCTGTCTGATTTAGCAGTGAGAGCATTCCAGCGAGCAACGGCAGCCAACGTTAACCAGATAGAATCCAACACATTTTGCTGCGCGCTGATACCTTGCTGGTGTTTAACCAAGAAGTCGGTATCAAGTGCGATATTGGCAAAGGCTGGCTGCGAAATAATGCTGTGCAGATAACCAATGTTTGTCGTGACTCCACGTACATGATATTGAGTTAAAGCCTCTTTAAGCTGCTTTAGGGCGATATCACGAGTTTGCCCCCAAACAATCAGTTTGCTGATCATCGGATCGTAGTATTCGCTGATGGTATCGCCTTGAGTAACACCACTATCAACACGTACACAAGCTAGGCGCACATTACTGTCTGATACGGGTTCTTTTAAGTAATCAATGCGTCCAGTCGACGGCATAAAGTCGTTGTCGGCATCTTCGGCGTAAATTCGCAGCTCGATTGAATGACCGTTGTGGGTGATTTCAGATTGCGAGATCGGTAAGTGCTCGCCAGCCGCAACTTTTAATTGCCACTCCACCAAATCAACGCCGGTGATCGATTCAGTGACAGGGTGTTCAACTTGAAGGCGGGTATTCATCTCCATGAAGTAGAATTGACCTCGGCTATCGAGTAAGAACTCCACCGTGCCAGCGCCAACATAGTCGATCGCTTGAGCGGCCTGAACCGCAGCTTCACCCATTTGTTTACGCAGTTCATCACTAAGACCGGGAGCTGGTGCTTCTTCGACTACTTTTTGATGACGACGCTGAATGGAACAATCACGATCAGATAGATAGACACAGTTGCAATGCTGGTCAGCAAATACCTGAACTTCCACGTGGCGAGGCTGCAATATGCATTTTTCGATTAGAAGTTGCTTATCGCCAAAGCTTGAAAGCGCTTCACGCTGCGCACCGTCGATGGCCAAGGGCATTTCGGCTGCGCTATTGACCACTCGCATGCCTTTACCGCCGCCACCTTGTGTTGCTTTAAGCATCACTGGGTAACCGATTTTTTCCGCTTCCGCTAATAAATGCTCAACGCTATTGTCTGTGCCGTGGTAGCCCGGAACCAAGGGCACGTTCGCCTCTGACATGATTGCTTTGGCTTGAGATTTAGAACCCATTGCCTCAATTGCGCTGGTGGAAGGGCCAATAAAGACGATGCCATTTTCGCTGCACGCTTTGGCTAGTTTCGGGTTCTCGGAAAGAAAACCATACCCAGGGTGGATAGCATCGGCTTGCCATTTTTTCGCAGCGCCGATAATCGCATCGATATCAAGATACGACTCACTCGCCGGAGCAGGGCCGATAAATTCAGCGAAATCTGCTTGTTTAACATGCAAGCTGCTGCGATCCGCTTCGGAATAAACAGCAACCGTTTCGATAGCCATGTGTTTTGCGGTTTTAATGATTCGGCAGGCAATTTCACCGCGGTTTGCGATCAGTATTCTTTTAAACATGATTCCTCCAATTGGCGGCGCGCTTTTCAAAAAATGCACTTAGTCCTTCTTGTCCTTCGCTGGACACGCGGGCGGTTGCAATGGCTTGGCTGGTGTATTCAATTAATGAGTGGTCGATAGGTTGGTTATCACAACGCAAACAAAGTGCTTTCGCCGCCTGCATGGCTTGTGGGCCATTATTAAGCAGGTGTTCAACCATACGATTGACCGCCTCTTTTGGCTGGGGATCGATTTGATGAACAATGTTCATCGAAAGCGCAGTCTCGGCATCAATCAGTTCCGCGGTTAAAAAGTAGCGTCGGCTTTGACGTTGTCCAATCGCTCGAATCACATAGGGGCCGATGGTCGCGGGCAATAAGCCGAGTTTCACTTCACTCAAACAGAAGCGGCTTTCAGGCGTACCGATGGCGATATCACAGCAGCAGATAAGCCCGAGTGCGCCGCCAAATGCTGCGCCATGTACCATGGCAATGGTTGGCTTGCTAAAGGTATCCAGTTTATGCAGGAGCATCGCCAATTGCTGTGCATCTTGAAGGTTTTCACTCTCGGTTTTGGTTGCCATTGATTGCATCCAGCCCAGATCTGCTCCCGCAGAAAAGTGTTTTCCCTGTGCACTTAACACCAGTGCACGGAGAGAATCGTCCTTTTCGAGCTGTTCTAGTGTCTCAATTAGTGAGGCAATCAATGCGTCATTAAACGCGTTGTGTTTTTCGGGCCGATTCAGGCTCAACCAGGCAACGCCATTGCTGTCTTTTTCAAGCAGTAGTCCGGTCATGTGACTTCCTTTGTCTGACATTTCAGTCTGATATTCCAATACTCGCTAATCAGCACTTTATTCATCATTGATGGATAGCGAGGAGTTAGGGTTTTGCTTTGTATCCGACTACATACGGAAGATGCCAAATTTGCTGTCTGGTATTGGTGCATTAAGCGCAGCAGATAGAGCAATACCCACAACATCACGGGTTTTTGCAGGATCAATAATCCCATCGTCCCACAGGCGAGCACTGGCGTAATAAGCATGGCTTTGAGTCTGGTACTGCTGCGCGATAGGACGTTTGAACGCTTCCTCTTCTTCAGTGCTCCAGCTTTCACCTTTGCGCGTTTTGATATCGCGGGTCACATGCGCCATTACGCCAGCCGCTTGTTCGCCGCCCATGACGGAGATGCGCGCGTTTGGCCACATCCACATCATGGTTGGATCATAAGCTCGGCCGCACATGCCGTAGTTGCCTGCGCCATACGAGCCACCAATAACCACGGTAAACTTTGGCACGTCTGCACACGCAACAGCAGTTACCATTTTCGCACCATGTTTGGCGATGCCTTCTGCTTCGTACTTCTGACCGACCATAAAGCCAGTGATGTTTTGCAAGAAAAGTAGAGGAATTTTGCGTTGTGCGCACAGCTCAATAAAATGCGCGCCTTTCTGCGCCGACTCTGAGAATAGAATGCCGTTGTTAGCGACAATGCCAATCGGCATTCCGTGAATATGAGCAAAGCCACAGACCAAGGTTTCACCGAACAAGGCTTTAAATTCATCAAATTGTGAATCATCAACAATTCGGGCAATCACTTCTTTTACATCAAACGGTTTTTTAAGATCAGTACCGACAATACCGTAAAGCTCCTGCGCAGAGAAACGCGGTTCTTGTGGCGCTTTTTGCTTGAGTTGAACGGGTTTCAAGTGGTTGATTTGAGAGACAGCTTGTCTTGCCAGTTCTAACGCGTGGTGATCATTTTCAGCATAGTAATCGGCTACGCCAGACGTACGGCAGTGAACGTCTGCGCCACCAAGATCTTCCGCGCTGACTTCTTCGCCTGTTGCTGCTTTTACCAGAGGAGGGCCTGCTAAGAAGATCGTGCCTTGCTCTTTGACGATGATGGAAACATCACACATGGCAGGAACGTACGCCCCGCCAGCGGTACATAGCCCCATGACCACTGCAATTTGCGGGATGCCCTTGGCTGACATTCGAGCTTGGTTGTAGAAAATACGTCCGAAGTGGTCTTTATCAGGGAAGACTTCATCTTGACGGGGTAGGTTAGCACCGCCAGAGTCGACTAAGTAAACACACGGCAGTTGGCATTTTTCTGCAATTTCTTGTGCGCGTAAGTGCTTTTTCACCGTAAGTGGGTAGTAACTACCGCCTTTTACCGTCACGTCGTTGGCGACGATCATGCACTCAGTGCCGTCAATCACACCAACACCCGCTACTACGCCCGCGCATGGAACGTAATCTGGATACACATCCCAGCCAGCAAACTGACCGATTTCTAAAAAAGATGAGCCGGAGTCGAGTAGGGCAAGAATGCGCTCACGTACCGGAAGTTTGCCTTTCTTATGCTGATGCTCTCTTGCTTTCTCGCCGCCACCATCTTCGATTTGGGCAGTCACGGTATAGAGTTGATCCACAAGAGACGCCATAGAGCGGTAGTTTTCCTGATACTGCTCTGAATGGGTATTAATATTGGTCGTCAAACAAGCCATAAATAGCCGATCTCCATTCGGTAAACGGGTGAGAACACCCGTCTTTATTTAGGTTGAGTAAGAAAATATTTTTGAGTCAGAATGCCTGGGCTGATTATTAGGCGCTTTCGTTAAACAATTCCCGACCAATAAGCATGCGGCGAATTTCTGAAGTGCCGGCTCCGATTTCATACAGCTTGGCATCACGAAGTAAACGACCGGTATCAAACTCATTGATATAGCCGTTACCACCGAGTAGCTGAATGGCATCTAATGCCATTTTGGTTGCCAGTTCTGCGCTGTAGAGGATCGCACCAGCAGAATCTTTACGTGTGGTTTCACCGCGATCACAAGCAGCAGCAACGGCGTAAACATACGCTTTAGCGGCGTTCATTTGCGTGTACATATCAGCGATTTTTGCTTGAACTAGCTGGAATTCACCGATGGATTTGCCAAACTGTTTGCGGTCGTGAATGTAAGGCACAACGATGTCCATGCAGGCCTGCATGATGCCAAGCGGGCCACCGGCAAGTACCACACGTTCGTAGTCGAGGCCGCTCATCAATACTTTCACACCTTGGTTTTCTTCGCCGAGAATATTCTCCGCAGGGACTTCACAGTTTTGGAAGACCAGCTCACACGTATTCGAGCCGCGCATACCCAACTTGTCGAGTTTTTGTGCTTGAGTGAATCCAGGAAAACCGCGTTCTACGATAAAGGCCGTGATGCCTTTGGAGTGCTGGCTTGGGTCGGTTTTGGCGTAGACAACATAGGTGTGCGCATCTGGGCCGTTAGTGATCCACATTTTGTTGCCATTTAGCAGGAATATATCGCCTTTACGTTCCGCTTTAAGCTGCATAGAGACCACATCTGAGCCTGCACCGGGTTCACTCATGGCAAGGGCACCGATATGTTCACCGGAGATGAGTTTTGGTAGGTATTTTTCTTTTTGTGCTTGTGTGCCGTTGCGGTGGATTTGGTTGACACAAAGATTGGAGTGCGCGCCGTAACTTAACGCAACCGAAGCGGATGCTCGACTGATTTCTTCCATAGCGATAACGTGGGCGAGATAACCCATGCCTGCTCCACCAAACTCTTCGCTGGTGGTCACACCTAAAAGACCCATGTCACCCAGTTTGGACCAAAGATGGTTTGGAAAGTCGTTAGATTGGTCGATAGATTGCGCTAGCGGCGCAATTTCTCTTGCAGCAAAACTATTGATTTGCTCGCGAAGCAAATCGGTATTTTCGTCATAAACAAAGTTCAGGGAAGAGTAGGTAGATTTCATTGCGTGTCCTTGCCTTTACGTCACCTACATCCCAGAGTTGAGGTGCTAGGTGACTTTTTCGCCTTTCATGGATCTCAGTGTGTTTTGGCATCGCAACTGCGCAGCATTTAACTCCATCATTACCGCTTGAATGTCGTTTGCTTGCTGTTGCAATGCTGCCTTCTTCTCTTCGATCAACCGAATCATATAGTTCAACTGCTCAGTACTTTGATCGGTATCGTAGAGTTCAAATAACTCTTTGATATCTGCAAGAGAAAAGCCCAATCGCTTACCTCGCAAAATCAGTTTTAGTCGAATTCGATCGCGACCATTGTAGATTCGTGTGTTGCCTTTACGTTCCGGAGTTAGGAGACCTAAATCTTCGTAGAAGCGAATACTTCGGGTAGTAATGTCGAACTCTTTCGCGAGCTCGCTGATCTTAAATGTGTTCATTCCTTAACCTTACGACTTTCGTATAACATTCATACGAATATACAATTCGTTAACGTTAAAGTAAACAAACAACATCCACTCTTGAGTCTTGATATCACTCGCATTTACTCGAAATAAAATAATCACTCGAACAAACAATAACCTCAAACTTGACGTTAACGTAAATGTTAGTATAGTTATGACGTAAACGTCAACAAAAGGTTAATGGAATGAAAAATGAAACATGGATTGTTGCCGCCAAGCGAACGCCTATCGGCTCTTTTCAAGGTGCATTAGCTTCAACAGATGTCACAGAACTCGGTGCGAAAGCCATCCAAGGGGCACTAGCCGAAAGCCAACTCGATGTGCAAAAAATAGACGAAGTGTTGATGGGATGCGTTTTACCCGCCGGCGTGGGGCAAGCGCCAGCAAGACAAGCAAGTCTTAAAGCAGAAATGCCACAATCGATCGGTTGTACGACACTGAATAAAGTCTGTGGTTCGGGTATGAAAACCGTCATGCTGGCACATGATCTTATTCAATCTGGTAACGCGCACGCGGTTATCGCTGGCGGTATGGAAAACATGTCCTCTTCTCCTTATCTACTTAAGAAAGCGCGTGATGGTTTCCGCTTAGGCCATGAGCAAGTGCTTGATCATATGTTTTATGACGGTTTGCAGGATGCCTACCAAGGCGAATTGATGGGTGTCTTTGCCGAACAAACCGCGCAAAAGTATCAATTCAGCCGTGAAAGTATGGATATCTGGGCGCAGCAGTCGTTGACTCGCGCGCAGCAAGCGATTGAGCAAGGTTTGTTCAAAGAAGAGATCGTGCCTGTTAACGTAAAAAGTCGACGCGACGAAACCTTGGTGGTAGACGATGAGCAACCGAGCAAACTCGACGTCACTAAAATTCCTACCTTACGCCCTGCGTTTGCCAAAGATGGCGGCGTAACCGCAGCAAACTCTAGTTCCATTTCGGATGGTGCGTCGGCAATGATCTTAGTCGATAGTGAGTTTGGTCGTCAGGAAAACCTTCAGCCTCTAGCCAAAATTGTCGCGTACAGCACGCATGCAAGACAGCCTGATGAGTTCACCATCGCACCAGTCTTCGCGATTGAATCGCTGCTGGAAAAAACGGGCTGGGACAAATCAGACGTGGACCTTTGGGAAATCAATGAAGCTTTTGCTGTCGTGACTCAATACGCGGTGAAAGCTCTCGAACTGAACGAGAGCAAAGTGAACCCTCGCGGAGGGGCTTGTGCGCTGGGGCATCCAATAGGCGCAAGTGGCAATCGAATCCTTGTCACTTTGATTCATGCGCTAAAACAAACTGGTGGTAAGCGTGGCGTTGCATCGCTTTGTATTGGCGGCGGCGAAGCTACCGCTATCGCGATTGAAATCTGCTAAATCACTCTCAACAAAGTTTCACTTACATAACAGTAGTCAGTAACAAGCTGAAAAATACAAGGATGTCATCATGACAGAACAAGTAAAGCAGTATATCGGTGGTGAATTTGCCATCTCCGATTCAAAACAATGGCTAGATGTAACCAACCCGGCAACCAACGAAGTGATTGCACAAGTACCTTGTGCCACGGAATCGGAAATGAATGCGGCGATTGCCAGCGCAACAGAAACGTTCAAACGCTGGAAAGAAGTTGCAGCGCCGGAGCGTGCTAGATTGATGTTGCGCTACCAACATCTGTTAAAAGAGCAACACGATGAGTTGGCGATACTGCTTTCAAGTGAGACAGGTAAAACCCTCGCGGATGCAAAGGGTGACATTTGGCGCGGAATTGAAGTGGTAGAGCAAGCCGCAAACATTTGTAGCTCAATGATGGGCGAAACGGTTGAGAACGTCGCGACCAATATTGATGGTTACTCTTACATTCAACCGCTCGGCGTTTGTGCTGGCATTACACCGTTTAACTTCCCTGCGATGATCCCATTGTGGATGTTCCCGATGGCGATCGCTTGTGGCAACACCTTTGTTTTGAAGCCGTCAGAGCAAGTGCCACTAACGGCAATGAAACTGGCGGAGCTGTTTGAACAAGCTGGCGCACCAAAAGGCGTATTGCAAGTTGTTCACGGGACCAAAGAGCAAGTCGACCGCATTCTGACTGATCCAGTTGTTCGTGCGATCTCTTTTGTTGGCTCTGTGCCCGTTGGTGAGTACATCTACAAAACAGGTACAGACAACCTGAAACGCGTGCAGTCATTTGCAGGTGCTAAGAACCACATGGTCATCATGCCGGATGCAAACAAACAGCAAGTCATCAATAACCTAGTTGGCGCGTCAGTTGGTGCTGCAGGCCAACGCTGTATGGCGATTTCGGTTGCCGTATTTGTCGGCGAAAGCAAAGAATGGATTCCAGAGCTTAAAGAGGCGTTAGCTCAGGTTCAGCCTGGCGCGTGGGATGATGAAACCGCCGGTTATGGTCCACTGATTAGCCCTCAAGCGAAGCAGCGAGTGGTGAATCTGATTAATGAAGGCAAAGCGTCAGGCGCGAATTGTGTTCTGGACGGGACAGACTGCCAAGTACCTGGCTTCCCGAACGGTAACTGGGTGGGGCCAACACTGTTTACCAACGTGACCACAGACATGTCGATTTATCAGGAAGAAATTTTCGGGCCTGTACTGTTAACTATGGAAGTGGATGACCTAGATGAAGCGATTGAACTGATCAATGCAAACCGCTTTGGTAATGGTACGTCTATTTTCACGGCGAACGGCGCTGCCGCGAGAAAGTATCAACACAATATCGAAGTAGGTAACGTAGGAATCAACGTACCGATTCCGGTGCCATTGCCGTTCTTTTCGTTTACTGGGTGGAAAGGCAGCTTCTACGGCGACCTGCATGCTTACGGTAAACAAGCGGTTCGCTTCTACACCGAGACGAAAACTGTCACCGCGCGTTGGTTTGAAGATGACATTCCAAGCGGTCCAAACATGACTATTCAACTTAGCTAATTACTGGATTAGCGACACCTCTAGCCAAGCCCTTCATCCTTTTAGAGGGCTTGGCTCGGATACAAATGCAACGAATTAGACCTTAGGACTTCAAGATGGATTTTGAATTAAACGAAGATCAACTCGCGTTTGCCGAAGTAGCAAAGCAGTTTGCAGACCAAATGTTAGCGCCGCACGCGGCCGAGTGGGATGAAAACCATCACTTCCCTAAAGATGTACTGCGTCAGGCGGGTGAGCTGGGCTTTTTGAGTATCTACACGCCACCAGAGCACGGTGGCTTGGGGTTATCTCGTTTGGATGCGGCGATCATTTTCGAGCAGTTGGCTATGGGTTGTACCGCGACTACTGCGTTTATGACCATTCACAACATGGCGACGTGGATGATCACCAGCTTTGCCAAAGCCGAAGTGGCGCAGCAATTTAGCGCGGATCTAATTTCGGGTGAAAAGCTCGCTTCCTACTGTTTAACCGAACCTAATGCCGGCTCTGACGCCGCTTCTCTAACGACTAGCGCAGTGCGTGATGGCGATGAGTTTGTTCTCAATGGCGCAAAAGTGTTTATCTCGGGTGCCGGTGATACAGATGTATTAGTCGTGATGGCGCGTTCCTGTGGTGAAGGAGCGAGTGGCGTTTCTGCATTCGTTGTTCCTGCTGATTGCGAAGGCATTAGCTACGGTAAAAAAGAAGCCAAAATGGGTTGGAACTGCCAGCCAACTCGCATGATTACCTTCGAAAATGTTCGTATTCCGGCTGACTATCTGTTGGGTGAAGAGGGAGAAGGCTTTAAGTTCGCCATGCTTGGCCTTGATGGTGGTCGAATCAATATCGCTACTTGTTCCGTCGGTACTGCGCAACAAGCACTGAACGAAGCCAAGCAATACATGAACGAACGCAAACAGTTCGGCCGTTCACTGGCGCAATTTCAAGCGTTGCAGTTCAAGCTTGCTGATATGGCGACTGAGCTGGTCGCTGCGCGTCAAATGGTGCGACTCGCTGCCGCTAAACTCGATGCCCAGCACGCAGAAAAAAGTGCGTATTGTGCCATGGCAAAACGCTTTGCTACTGATGTGGGCTTTAAAGTCTGCGATCAGGCGCTGCAAATTCACGGTGGCTATGGCTACATCAAAGAATATCCAGTCGAGCGCCATTTCCGAGACGTTCGTGTTCACCAAATTCTTGAAGGTACCAACGAAATCATGCGTCTGATCGTCGCAAGACGATTACTAACGGAAGGCGTTGAGCTGCTTTAGTCAGCGAGACACAGCCTTACCTAAAGAAATTAAAAAGGACTGAAAGATTATGACGGCACAAATCAAATTGGAGCGCGAAGCGCACATTGCCAAGCTCACGATTAGTAACCCGCCAGCAAACACCTGGACGCTTGAATCTTTGAATCAGCTAAAAGAGTTGGCGATTGAACTCAGTAATGATCGCTCCATTTATGCGTTGGTATTAACAGGCGAAGGCGAGAAATTCTTTTCTGCTGGAGCGGATCTCAACAACTTTGCATCCGGCGATAAATCGCAAGCCGCAGATATGGCGTTCGCATTTGGTGAAGCCTTTGAAGCGCTGTCTGCGTTCGATGGTGTTTCCATCGCAGCAATTAATGGTTACGCGATGGGCGGCGGTTTGGAAGTGGCGATGGCGTGTGACATTCGCATCGCAGAAGAACAAGTACAAATGGCACTTCCTGAAGCATCGGTAGGTTTGTTGCCGTGTGCGGGAGGGACACAAAACCTGACCGCGTTGGTAGGTGAAGGCTGGGCGAAGCGTATGATTCTATGTGGCGAACGAGTGACGGCCGAGCGAGCGGAAAAAATTGGGTTAGTCGAAGAGGTGGTGGCGAAAGGTCAAGCACTCGAAGCGGCTATGGAGCTAGCACAGCGTGTTGCGGGCCAATCACCGAAATCCATTTCTGCGTGCAAAGCGCTCATTCAAGGTCGACGCAGCCAAACTCACGCGGCTGGGTTGGTTTTAGAGCGTGAACTGTTTTTACAGCTGTTCAATACACAAGATCAGACTGAGGGTGTGAATGCGTTTTTGCAAAAGCGCAAGCCACAATGGACAAACAGCTAGCGGAGGCCAAATGACAGGTACAGTAAATGTTTCAAAACTTGAGTGCGCTGATGGCTCTGTTATTGGTGTGCTAGAGCTTGATAACCCAGCAGCTCTCAACGCGTTGAGTTACGTGATGATTGAGAAGTTGTACAAACAGCTTAATGAATGGCAAACGGACGACAGCGTCATCGCGGTATTCTTGCATGCTCAAGGTGAAAAAGCGTTTTGTGCTGGTGGTGATATTCAAGCGATCTACCGTGCACTTGAAAACAAAGAGCAAGACTTTGATTCTGCGTTTTCAGCGATGGAAACCTTCTTTGACCTCGAATATCGCTGTGACCATCTTATTCATACTTATCCAAAACCGATCATCGCGTGGGGACATGGTTATTTGATGGGCGGGGGAGTTGGCCTGTTTATGGGTACCAGCCATCGCGTAGCAGAAACCACCACACGCTTTGCGATGCCAGAGATTAAAATCGGCCTTTACCCAGACGTAGGCGCGACGTACTTCCTAAATCAGTTGCCAAAACATTTGGCACTTTTCTTAAGTTTGACAGCTTGCCAAATTAATGCGACAGACATGAAAGCGTTGGGATTAAGCCAATGGATTGCAAAGCCAGAAAGCAAACAAGCTCTGTTGGATCTACTCGCATCGGTAAGTTGGAAAGGTGAAGCGAAGATCAACGAAAAAATCGCTACTACGCTACGTTCGGTACAAGTGGACGAGCCAAGCGAAGGGATGTTGATGCCATATGCGGGATTGATTGAGCAGCTTTGTTCGGGTGATTTAGATTCGATTGTTCGCGCAATCAGCAGTGCCGACGTTGATGATAAGTGGTTCATCAATGCGCAAAAAGCATTGAATTATGGCAGTCCGTTGTCGCTCAATATCACTTATCAGCAGCTAACGCAGTATCAAAACCTCTCTTTGAAAGCGTGTTTTGATATGGAATTTAATCTGACGTTACGTTGTGGCTTAGAAGGTGATTTTAGGGAAGGGGTTCGTGCGCTGATTATCGATAAAACCAATCAACCGACTTGGCAACATCGCACGGTTTCTGACGTAACGCCACAAGTTTTGGAACGCTTCTTCGCGCCAATTGATTCAGCAGAATACCCACTGACCGCATCCTCGGTTGCCACTGTGGCACTTTAGACAAGGAAGAAATACGACATGGATAAAATTGCATTTATTGGCCTTGGCAACATGGGCGCGCCTATGGCTAAGAACCTACTCACAGCGGGCTTGAACGTCGAAGTGTTTGATTTGAATCCAAACGCTGTGGCAGAACTTACCGCACTTGGTGCGTCGAGTGCAGATTCGGTAAAACAAGCCGTTCAAGGTGCGAGCGTGGTGGTCACCATGCTACCTGCTAGCCAACACGTTCAAAGTGTTTATCTTGGTCAAGACGGGATCTTAGATAGCGTAGATTCTGGGACGCTGCTAATCGACTCTTCGACCATCGATCCAGCGACCGCTCGTTTGGTTGGCGAAAAGGCGCTGCAGCTTGGCATCAGCTTTGTTGATGCACCGGTATCTGGTGGCGTTGCGGGCGCAGCGGGAGGTACGTTGACTTTCATTGTTGGCGGCTCACAAGAGAACTTTGTTCAAGCCAAGGTGGTGCTTAGCCACATGGGCAAAAACATTTTCCATGCAGGTGATGCCGGAGCCGGTCAGGTGGCGAAGATCTGCAATAACATGATGTTGGGCGTTTTGATGAGCGGCACTTGTGAAGCACTCAATTTAGGCATGGAAAACGGACTCGATCCCAAAGTGCTGTCTGACATCATGCTGCAAAGTTCGGGTCGAAACTGGGCGCTAGAGCTTTACAACCCGTGCCCAGGTGTGATGGAAAACACGCCTGCAAGCAATGGTTATCAGGGCGGCTTTATGAGTCAGTTAATGGCGAAAGATCTCGGTCTTGCGATGGAAGCGGCGGTTGCCAGTCAAACATCAACACCAATGGGCAGCTTGGCTCGTAACCTGTTTAATTTTCACAACGGTCAGGGCAACGGACAAAAAGATTTTTCAAGCTTGTTTGAGTTCTACCAAAAGCAAAATCAGGCCTAAGGAGTGCTTATGGATCTAGCAAATAAGGTTATTGCGATCACGGGGGCCGGGCAGGGGCTTGGTAAACAAATGGCGCTGTCGCTAGCGGAAAGCGGTGTTCACCTTGCGCTTATCGACCTCAATTCAGACCAACTGGCTGAAACGAAAGCGGAGTGTGAATCTTTCGGCGTCACCACTCGTTTTTATGTAGCGAACGTGACGGAAGAACAAGAAGTGTGCGCTGCTTTTGAGCAAATTGAAGCGGATTTCAAACAGCTCAATGGCGTGATCAATAACGCAGGCATTATGCGCGATGGCATGTTCATCAAAGTTAAAGATGGTCAGGTTAACGCGATGTCGCTGGAACAATTTCAGTCTGTTATGGATGTGAATGTGACAGGCACTTTTCTGTGTGGCCGCGAAGCAAGCAAGGTAATGCTGAACACCGACAGTAAAGGCGTGTTGATCAACATCTCTAGCGTCGCGCGTGCTGGGAACATTGGTCAAACTAACTATTCTGCATCCAAAGCGGCGGTAGCCACCATGGCGACGGTGTGGGCGAAAGAGTTAGGGCGTTTCGGAATTCGCTCAGTAGCGATTGCTCCGGGTGTCATCAAGACTGCCATGACGGACCAAATAAAACCTGAAGCGATGGAGCGTTTAGTCAAAATGATTCCTGTCGGACGCTTAGGTCTTGCTGATGAAATTTCTTCGACCATCAAATACGTGTTAACCAATGAGTTCGTGACTGGAAGAGTATTCGAAGTCGATGGCGGAATGCGAATGTAGCCCCTCCTCATATTAAAAAGGGGAGCGAGCTTGATTGTCCGCTTCCTTCCTCCTTTCTTATATTGTTTCTATCGATAATTTTTAATGGATGTTTTAGCAACGGCTGCTGTACCGATTACATTTACAACTCTTTTGTATTTTTGGTATGAATAAGTACTCTCGTGTTAATTTTTATGTAAATACATTAATTCACAATTAAGACAATTATTTGTCTCATTGATGAGATTTTGCTTCTTGGGGTATGAAAAACACTCTTATTGATTATATTGTGACCGAAAACCATTTCGACATCTAAAGATGGTGATTTATTATTCAGCGCAAAATACATGGGAATATGAGGCTGGCTGAATAACCTTCAGCTACCTTAATAATAAAATAACCAGAATTCTCTATTACACTGAAGTAACTACCCATTAGGGAAGAGCAATAATGTCACTATTTCATTCGCTTAGGACGATGCCACTACTATTGGGGTGTCTGTGTCTTTCTATTCAGGCATCCGCAGAAAAGGTTGAACAAGAAGGTAAGTTTTTACAGTCGCTAGAAGGCATTGAAAATCAAATTTACGCATTACCTCAGAGCTCTTTGGCTTTGATTGAGGCGTTAGAAGAAGACTCTCTACTACAAAATCAACCAACAGAGCTACTGGTACGTTATTGGCTTGCAAAGTCCACGGTTCTAGAGCTACTTGGGCGCGCGGAAGAGAGCCAAAACGTCGCACAAAAAGGGTTGGAACTTGTGCGTCCACAAAGCCATGAGTATCTCTTATTTAAGTTGATTCAGATGCGAACTATGGTCGGAAAGAGCGATATCGATACCGCGCTTTCTTCGTTGGATAGTTTGTTGGAAACATCGCGTGAAAATGGCGATAAGCAGCTCGAGTCGGAGATCCTGTTGCTAAAAGGACGTTACTACGATGAGCAGGGCGAGTTTAAAAAATCCTATGCCGCAATTATGTCGTCGATGGATGCGGCTGAGTCCTCTGGCGTTCAAGGATTGGTCGAACGGGCGGCGCTAGAGCTTGGTGACGTACTGGTCAAAATTCAGGGCTATGACCGTTCAGAAGCATTGTTGGAACAAGCGTACCGTTATTTTAGGGATAGACGCATGTCGTTCAATGAGCTGCTGAGCGTCTTAACGATAGCAAAGCTTCATAAGGCACAGTTCCAATACGAAGAGGCGATTGTATCGTATCAGAGAGCGCTAAAGCTCGCGCAAATCATTGGTGACGGGCGCTTTAGGTTTCGAGTTAACCTCGAGCTTGCTGCGTTATACCGTGAGACGAACCAGGAAAATAAGATGGTTCGCCACTTAAAGTTGGCGGAGAACTTACAGTATAGAGAAACCTCTAGCGCCTACTTAGCTACATTTAAGCTGTTGCAAGCCGAATATATGCTAGAACAGAAGCAGTTTGAGACACTTCTAGCGATGATCGCGCCTATGTTGCCGGAAATTATCGAGAGCCGATATGTTAAGCAACAGCAAATGGAACTACTAAAAGTGGCAGCCATGGCCTACGCGGGAAGCAATGACTTTAAACTAGCGTATAAAACTTACGGCAACTATCACGATAAATTCATCCAATTTAGCAACCAAAGAGAAGTTGAAAATCTTGAGCGTCAACAGACGCTATTTGAGCTAGAAAGACTTGAATATGAGAACGAAGATCTCAACTGGAACAACGTGTTGCAGCGTATGGAACTGGAAAATAACCGTCGTACCTTTTATCTATTGGGTGAAGCGCTACTAGCACTCATTGGTGTTCTCTTTTTGATGGCAGTGGTATTCCTTGTTGTGAATCGATCACGTTTAAGAATGCGCCGCCTAGCAAAGACAGATACGTTGACAGGGTTATTCAATCGCCGTTTTTTAGAAGATTGGTTCACTAAACCCGTAGAGACGAAACGTGAACGCAAAGAAAAGCCGACGCCTCAATCTAAGCAAGAAAAGGTGCAGCATTTTGTGTCTGAGCAAGTCGAGCAAGTTAAGTACGGCTACCTAGCTTTAAACAAATGGGTGGATAGCAAACTCGATAAACAGAAAATGGTGCCAAAGAAGCCGCAGTCGGGGCCGGTAAGTTTAGCGCTAATCGATGTAGATTATTTTAAACAGGTAAATGATACCTATGGGCATGTGTTCGGTGATGCCGTACTAACAGGCGTTGCCAAAGTGCTAGAAGAGACGGTGCGTGAAAATGACATTGTTGCACGCTTTGGTGGTGAGGAGTTTGTTGTTGTGATGCCCAATACCGATCATGAAGACTCTCTCATTACCGCTGAACGATTACGTAGCGCTTTATCCTTACATGGGTTCGTCACGGAACAAAATGAAGAAGTGAGAGTGACCTGTAGTTTTGGTGTTGTGACGACTGAAGATAGTGAGATGAATTTTAAATCACTCTGTGATCAGGCGGATAAATTACTTTATCAAGCTAAAGCGGATGGACGTAACTGCGTGAAAGGGCGCAAGCTGACCTAATAAAATCAAGAATGCAGGCTCATCAAACGGTGAGCCTGAATTCATCCTTCCTACTGATTACTTCAAAATCGCTTAAGAGTATCGAATTACATACTCATAGCGTTCAGTATTTTCTACTCGTTTTATCTCCCCCATTTTCAAAGTACTAATGTCACTTGTGTATACGAAGCTATAACACACGAGTATGTCTGCTTTTCATACAAACAAAGCCGATACAGGTGAAATGATTAGTGGTCGATGTAAATTTTTTCTAGTGTGAATTTTTGTGGCACGAAAAACAATTCGATTAAAGGTGTGTTAAAAATTGAATCATTAATAAGTTGTTGGTTTGTTTGTGTTTTTATTTGGTTTTTTAAACGCAGCTTTGGCATTTACGACAAGTTATCGCATAGCAGTTTTGCGTACACCCTCAACTTTCCTTCCTTTGTTAATAACCTTTTTCTTAAAAAATGATTTGAGTTCGAACTAATTTTCAGGCATTTTATATTTAACTAACCGTTCAATTAAAAATAACAAGGACGCAAAATGCCAAAGGTGGGGATGCCTGAAATCAGAAAGCCGCAGCTTGTAAAAGCGACAATGTCAGTGATTGATAGAGTCGGTTTACACGCGGCGAGTATTTCGTTAATCAGCAAAGAAGCCGGAGTATCAACGGGGATTATCAACCACTATTTCGGTGGTAAGCACGGATTGCTGGAGGAAACGATGCGCGAAATCTTGCGTCAGCTTTCGTCCACCATCACGCAGAAGTTGCGTGAGCTGCCAAGCGATGCTCATCATCAGAGAATTAATGCCATCATTGACGGTAACTTTGTCGGCTATCAGGCAGAAAACCAAGTTGCGAAGACTTGGCTGGCGTTTTGGTCGTACTCAATGCATGACGAACAGCTTAAGCGTTTGCAGCGTGTCAATGAACGACGTCTATTGTCCCACCTAAGAAAAGAACTCAAAGCATTATTAAATGCAGAGCAGGCCGAGCTGGTTGCTCATGGTATTGCGTCACTTATCGATGGTATTTGGCTGCGCGGAACGCTCAACCCGCAAGGCATTGATGCAGAAAGAGCGAGAATCATCATCAACGACTATCTCGACAAACAACTTACGTTTTATTCTGAAAAAATATAAAAGTCACAGGTCTTCAAAATGGAAATGAAAGCACACTATATCAATGGTGCGATGTACAACGGGTGTTCAGATGAGCACTTCACCACTTACAATCCGGCGAATGGTGAGCCATTGGCCAACATTAAACAAGCGAACCAAGACGATCTCGAAGCGGCGATTGAGTCGGCAAAGAAAGGTTTTGCTGCATGGTCAGCAATGACTGCGATCGAGCGCAGCCGTATTTTACACAAAGCCGTTGCCATTTTACGTGAGCGTAATGACGAGCTTGCTTCATTAGAAGTTGCAGATACTGGTAAGCCAATTCAAGAAGCTATCGCGGTTGATATAACAACAGGTGCCGATGTTCTTGAGTACTATGCGGGTCTTGCTCCAAGCTTGCAAGGTGAGCAGCAGCCACTCAGCGAAGACCAGTTTTTCTACACACGTCGCGAGCCCTTGGGCATTTGCGCAGGTATTGGCGCTTGGAATTATCCAATCCAAATTGCGATGTGGAAATCGGCGCCAGCACTGGCTGCGGGCAACGCTATGATCTTCAAACCATCAGAAGAAACACCATTAACAGCGCTTAAGCTAGCAGAAATTTATTCAGAAGCGGGCATGCCAGATGGCGTATTTAATGTCGTACAAGGGGATTACCGAGTAGGGCAGATGCTAACGGCGCATCCTGACATCGCAAAAGTATCGTTCACGGGCGAATCAGGCACCGGTAAAGTCGTCATGAGTGACAGCGCTAAGACACTAAAACAAGTAACGATGGAGCTGGGTGGTAAGTCTCCACTGATTATTTTTGATGATGCAAAGTTAAACGATGCCGTTTCTGCGGCCATGGTGGCGAACTTCTACACGCAAGGTGAAGTTTGTACGCACGGTACACGCGTGTTTGTTCATGAAGGTATTTATGATGACTTTATCGCACAACTTAAAGCTCGAACTGAATTGTTAGTTGTCGGCGATCCGCTTGATGAGAACACGCAAATTGGCGCGCTGATCTCTAAAGATCATGAATCGAAAGTACTAGGAGCGATTGAAGCCGCGAAAGCGAGTGGCGCGACGTTACTGACTGGTGGCTACAAAGTAACAGAGAATGGCTTAGCCAATGGTAACTTTGTTGCTCCAACCGTATTTGTCGATTGCGATGATGACATGAGCCACGTTCAGCAAGAAATCTTTGGTCCGGTAATGTCAGTGCTGAAATTCCGTGATGAGTCGGAAGTGATTGCGCGTGCAAATGGCACCGATTATGGCTTGGCTGCAGGCGTATTTACTCAAAACCTATCTCGTGCCCACCGCGTGATTCATCAAATTCAAGCTGGTATTTGTTGGGTGAATACATGGGGCGACTCACCTGCGGAAATGCCAGTTGGTGGCTACAAACAATCAGGTGTTGGCCGTGAAAACGGTGTCGAAACCCTTAAACATTACACGCAAACGAAGAGTGTTCTGGTTCAGCTAAGCGACTTCGAAAGCCCTTACAAATGATACCAATCGTAGTAGATAACTGACCACTTTAGCTTGTTAAAATGCTCGATAACTGCGTTGTCAATTTTGATTGTAGGCTAACTACTTATCGAAAATTTCCGCCTTGTTCTCAAGCATTTTTCCTACGCTAATTTCGTTCACTTATCTACTGTGATTGGTATTAACTCCTAGGAGAATCAAAATGCAACAACACTACGATTATATCATCGTCGGTGCGGGTTCGGCCGGCTGTGTGTTAGCGGATCGCTTAAGTGAAAGTGGTCAATATTCGGTCCTATTACTCGAAGCGGGTGGGTCGGATAAAAGTATTTTTATCCAAATGCCAACGGCGCTTTCTTACCCTATGAACACTGAAAAATACGCGTGGCAGTTTGAGACAGTTGAAGAGCAAGGGTTGGATGGCCGTCAACTTCATTGTCCTCGCGGGAAAGTTCTGGGCGGTAGTTCGTCGATCAACGGCATGGTTTACGTTCGTGGACACGCTTGTGACTTTGACCAGTGGGAAGAGGAAGGCGCGAAAGGCTGGAATTATCAATCGTGTTTGCCTTATTTCCGTAAGGCAGAGTCTTGGATTGGTGGTGCTGATGAATACCGAGGCGATAACGGTCCAGTCGGCACATGTAACGGCAACGATATGAAGCTCAATCCGCTGTATCAAGCTTTTATTGATGCAGGCAAAGAAGCGGGCTACCCAGAAACAAAAGATTACAACGGTTATCAGCAAGAAGGCTTTGGCCCAATGCACATGACCGTTGACAAAGGCGTACGCGCTTCAACCTCTAACGCATACTTAAGCCGTGCCAAAAAACGCAAAAACTTCACCCTAATGAAGCGAGTGACGGTTCATCGAGTTTTATTAGAAGAAACTGATGCAGAAGGCAAGAAAGCGGTAGGCGTTGAATTTGAAAAATCAGGTTCAATTCAGCAATGTTTTGCGAATAATGAAGTGATTTCGAGTGCGGGTTCGGTTGGCTCAGTTCAGCTGATGCAGCTTTCAGGCATTGGCCCTAAGGCAGTATTAGAAAAAGCGGGCATTGAGGTGAAACACCCGTTGGAGGGGGTAGGTAAAAATCTGCAAGATCACTTAGAAGTGTACTTCCAATATCACTGTAAACAACCTATTACGCTCAACAGCAAATTAGGTTTGGTGAGCAAGGGCTTGATTGGCACCGAATGGATATTAACTCGCAAAGGCCTTGGGGCTACTAACCACTTTGAATCATGTGCGTTTATCCGTTCTCGTGAGGGACTAAAGTGGCCAAATATTCAATATCACTTTTTGCCAGCGGCAATGCGTTATGACGGACAAGCTGCTTTTGACGGTCATGGTTTCCAAGTGCACGTTGGACCTAACAAGCCCGAAAGTCGTGGCTCGGTCGAAGTTGTCTCTGCGAATCCGAATGATAAGCCGAAGATTGAGTTTAACTACATTTCCACTGAACAAGATAAGCAGGATTGGCGTGATTGTATTCGCCTTACTCGCGAGATCCTCAATCAGCCAGCCATGGATGAGTTTCGTGGTGATGAGATCCAGCCGGGTCTGAATATCACAACGGATGAACAAATTGATGAATGGGTGAAGCAGAATGTCGAGAGTGCTTACCATCCATCTTGTACCTGCAAAATGGGCGCAGACAATGACCCATTAGCGGTTTTGAATGAGCGGTGCCAAGTACGCGGTATTCAAGGCTTGCGTGTGGTGGACTCTTCTATTTTCCCAACCATTCCGAACGGTAATTTAAATGCGCCAACGATTATGGTGGCAGAACGTGCCGCGGACATGATTTTGGATAACGCCCTGGAAACGTCGAACAACGCACCAGTTTGGATTGCACCGAACTGGCAAGAGATGCAACGAATGCATCCGCCAAAAAGAGATCTCGATTCGATCTCATAAAAACGAAAAAAGTCAGTAATCATTACAAGGAATTCAATATGTCTAAGATGACAAAAATCTTCTCAACAATCGCACTAAGTACTTTAGCAACAGGCGCTTATGCCAACCAATGTGAAACGGTACGTTTTGCAGATGTAGGTTGGACTGACATTACGGCGACCACCGCCGTGACATCTGAGCTGCTAAAAGGGTTGGGGTACAAAACGAAGACCGATCTTCTGTCAGTGCCTGTAACTTACTCCTCTATGGCCAATGGCGATATCGACATTTTCCTAGGTAACTGGATGCCAACAATGGAAGGTGACATCGCGAAATACCGTGATGCAGGTACCGTTGAAACCGTACGAGCGAACCTCGTCGGCGCAAAATACACACTCGCGGTTCCAAAGTACGTTTATGACGCAGGCGTGACCAACTTCGCTGACCTAGTAAAACATGCCGACAAATTTAAAGACCGCATTTACGGCATTGAACCAGGTAACGATGGTAACCGCTTAATTCAATCAATGATTGATAGCAACGCATTCGGCCTAAAAGACTTCAGCCTAGTTGAATCCAGTGAAGCTGGCATGGTGTCTCAAGTATCACGTGCTGCGCGCCGCAACCAATGGATTGTGTACCTAGGTTGGGCCCCTCACCCAATGAACAGCAACGTTGAAATGGAATACCTAGCGGGTGGTGACGACTTCTTCGGCCCTAACTACGGCGGCGCGAATGTGTACACAAACGTACGTAAAAACTACCTTGCTGAGTGTCCAAATGTAGGTCAGCTAGTGAAAAACCTAGAATTCAACCTAGAAATGGAAAACGAATTGATGGAAGCGATTCTCAACCAGAAGCAGAAACCGTCGAAAGCAGCGCAAGCATGGTTGAACGCAAACCAAGAACAAATTGAAGCGTGGCTAGAAGGCGTTAAGACGGTGGATGGTCAAGACGCAGTAACAGCAATTACAAACTATTTAAAAACTAACGCTTAATTAAGCAGTTTTTAAGCGCGTTTTTTTGAAAAAGAAAGTGGGCAGTCATGCCCGCTTCATTAACACAAAGGTTTTATTTTGAATTTTATTACGGACAACAAACTACCGTTGGGCCAATGGATGGAAACTGGCGTCGATTGGTTAACCATCAATGCATCGGGTTTCTTCGATGCAATCTCTATTACACTTGAAACGATCATTCTTTTCGTGGTGGACATTTTTAAATGGATGCCACCTGCAGCGCCAATCATTATGACGGCGGCAATTGCTTGGTTCTTACACCGCAGCATTCCGCTTGTTGTATTCATCGTGTTGGCCTTGCTCGCAATTCTCAACCTTGGTTACTGGCAAGAAATGCTGGAAACCTTTGTCCTTGTGTTTGCAGCGACAACGATTTCCGTATTAATTGGCGTGCCGTTGGGCATTATGGCGGCACACCGTCCTTGGTTATACACCTTGTTGCGACCAATCCTCGATTTGATGCAGACCGTACCGACATTCGTTTACCTAATTCCAACTTTGGTTCTGTTTGGCTTAGGTATTGTCCCTGGCCTAATCTCGACCATCATTTTCGCTATCGCTGCGCCAATTCGATTGACGTACCTCGGTATTATTAAAGTGCCGGAGGAGCTACTTGAAGCGGGCAAAGCATTTGGTGCAAGCCGCATGAAGCTGCTGTTTAAGGTAGAGTTACCTGCGGCATTACCAAGTATTATGGCCGGTGTTACGCAATGTATTATGTTGTCTCTCTCTATGGTGGTCATTGCGGCACTTGTTGGTGCTGATGGACTTGGTAAGCCAGTCGTACGTGCACTGAATACCGTAAACATCTCGCAAGGTTTTGAAGCGGGTTTAGCGATTGTACTCGTCGCCATCATTCTTGACCGCTTGTGTAAAGCACCAAACCAGAAGGAGGCTTAATCATGGACGCAATTACTATTCAAAATCTTGATGTGGTTTTTGGTCAGCAGCAGTCACAAGCGTTAGCACTACTAGACCAAGGCAAGTCTCGACAAGAAATCATCGACGAAACTGGCCAAGTGGTTGGGGTTGATAATGTTTCGCTGAACGTGAAACAGGGTGAGATCTGTGTTTTGATGGGGCTTTCAGGCTCGGGTAAATCAAGTTTGCTGCGAACAGTTAACGGGTTGAACGAAATTTCTCGTGGCTCTCTGAAAATTAAAGACGGCGACGACATGGTTGAGCTCTCTAACTGTGACGAACAGAAGTTACGCCACCTTCGTACTCACCGCGTATCCATGGTGTTTCAGAAGTTTGCATTGATGCCATGGTTAACGGTATTAGATAACGTTGCGTTTGGTCTAGAAATGCAAGGCATTGGCAAAGCAGAGCGCCGTAAAAAAGCGCGTGAACAGCTCGAAATGGTCGGTTTGTCTGAGTGGGAAACGAAATTCCCGCACGAGCTCTCTGGTGGTATGCAGCAGCGTGTTGGCCTAGCGCGAGCGTTCGCGATGGACACAGATATCTTGTTAATGGATGAGCCGTTTTCAGCGCTTGACCCATTGATTCGTGCTCAGCTTCAAGATGAATTGATTCTGCTTCAAGAAAAGCTAAACAAAACCATTCTTTTTGTGAGCCACGACTTGGATGAAGCGTTAAAAATCGGTAATAACATCGCCATTATGGAATCAGGAAAATTGATTCAACACGGCAAGCCCGAGCAGATCATTCTTGCTCCAGAAAACGATTATGTGGCTGACTTTGTAGCCCACACTAATCCATTGAACGTACTTAAGGGACGCTCTTTGATGCGTGACGACTTAGTTCGTGAAGATGAGCGTGTTCTGATTTGCCCTGACAAAGATATTTGGGTGACCCAAGAGAGCAAAGGCTTAAGCTTAGCGGATACAGATAAGTCGTTGGTTCAATGGAAGAGCGATTCTTCGAACCTTGATGAGGTAAACGAAAATTCTCTGGTTCAGGTTAGCCCGGAAATCAGTATGCGAGAAGCGATTGAGCTTAAGCAGCGCAGCAATCAGCCTCTGCTTATGGTGGAGGACAATCAGTTAGTTGGTGTGTTAAGCGACAACGAGCTTTACGATGCATTGCTTGGTAACTTTAAGTCCGAGCAAGTGGCATAAAGTTAGAGTAGAGTTGAAGCCAAGCTAAAAAAGAGCCGCATATTAGTGCGGCTCTTTTGGGTTTAAACAATGAGTTAAATAGTTAAGCTAAGGAAACGGTCGATTATAGAGTCGTAATTACATCATCCATCGCAAGGCGAGCTTTTGGTAGACCATGATTATAATCTTCCCCGTCTTTGTGGTAGCCAATCGCCAGTGCAACTTCACAGACATGGCCTTCTAATTCTTCTTTGAATACTTCTCCAATTAGTGTTGGATCTACGCCTTCCATCGGCGTTGAGTCAATACCCAGACGAGCCAAGGTGTGTAGTAGATTGCCTAGCGCTAAATAGACTTGTGCTTTTGTCCAGTTCCCGTTAAAGCCATTTTCATCCGTATTTGCATCGGCAAAAGCGTAGGCGCCCATAAAGTTGTTGTACATTTCCGCCGGTAGGTGGCCAGACGTTACTTCGGCATCCACACGTTTCGCGAACTTCTCTTTGGTGAAGTTTGGATCGTACGCAAAAAGAATCGTATGTGACGCGGCTTTAGCGTGTGGCTGGTTAAACTGGTGCATATTTGCAAACGTATTGTGGAAACGTTGCTTGGCCTCATCACTTTCAATCACGATGAATTTCCACGGTTGCGAATTAATTGAAGACGCTGAAAGACGGAGTGCTTCTTTGATGATTGCCATATCTTCTTGAGAAACGCGTTTGGTTTCGTCGTATTTTTTAGCAGTGTAGCGGCTGTTTAGATCAGTAATGATTTGATGAGACACGTTTGTATCCTTTTTATTTTTGTGACAAATGAGGATGCGCTTAGCATCGACAACCATGCGTACCTCGAATATGGATTCATAATACGGGATATTTTTTCATTGATAAGAGGGCGTTTATTTGAATCACTTTTTACTTTTTATTGAAAATTGGTGTGCTTCATAGGGTTAGGCATCATCATTTAGATGCTTTTGATGATTATTAAATTACACTCATATTAAGAGAGTAATGGAGAGCAACATGAACGTGATTCAAGTTTTCAACGATAGTTATGAACGTTGTATCGCGAACCAAGGCTTTTTCGACTTGTTTTACAAGAAGTTATGGTCAAAAAGTACAAGCTTCAGACAAAAGTTTGATGGTGTCGACATGCACCAACAGGTGCGAATGCTTAGAGGATCTATCGTGTTTTTTATGATGGCCGATACCTCTAACGAGGCGCACAAGATGGTGGAGAAATATGGTAAGAAGCATGCGAGTTCCGATATTGGCATTGAACCACAGGATATTGATGTTTGGTTTGAAAGCCTTATCGAAACGGTTCAAGAGTGTGATTTTGAATACGACGATGATGTCGAAACAGCGTGGAGAGCTTGTTTTAACACAGGTTTGTCGGTAATGAAGCGGGAGTGCTCCAAACACTAAAAGAGAAACTAAATACTCTTCGAAAACAAGCAAGTTAAAGCAAGGAAGTAACGTGTAAGGTTGTTACTTCCTTGAATATGGTTTTTATTTATCTTGTGTCTCTTTATTCTTTTTTACCGCTTCGGCGATATCACTGACGGCTTCGACAAGATTGATCGGCATTGGGAAGATAATAGTCGATGTTTTGTCTGTCGTGATTTCCGTGAGGGTCTGCATGTAACGCAATTGCAGCGCATTCGGCGCTTCGTTGAGCATTTGAGCTGCCTCTTTTAATTTATTAGAAGCTTCTAGCTCACCGGTAGCGTGAATGATTTTCGCACGACGGTTACGTTCTGCTTCGGCCTGACGCGCTAGCGCTCTGACCATGCTGTCATTTAAATCAACATGTTTGACTTCAACCGTGGCAATCTTGATGCCCCAGTCATCAGTCTGTTGATCGAGGATGGATTGTAAATCCTTATTGAGACGCTCGCGCTCTGAAAGTAATTCATCCAGTTCATGCTGGCCTAATACTGATCGCAGCGTGGTTTGCGCTAACTGGCTGGTGGCATCGCTGTAACTTTCAATGTTGTTAATTGCCATTTGAGGATCGACTACGCGAAAATAAACAACCGCATTGACGCGCACAGACACGTTATCTTTGGTTATCAAGTCTTGTGTCGGCACATCCAAAACGACAGTACGTAAATCCACCCGTACCATTTGTTGGATAAATGGGATAAGAATGATTAAGCCAGGGCCTTTTACTTCTTGAAAGCGACCAAGAAAGAATACAACCCCACGTTCATACTCTCTCAAAACCTTAAACATTTGGGTCGCAAGTGCGAACAACAGCACCACGATCACCGCAACAGTATAGAGCATCATAAAGCGCCTCCTATTTATTTTGGCGGTCATCAGGCATCACGGTTAAGGTCAGCCCTTTCACATTCACAATGGTGACATGATCACCTTGTTTGAGTTGTTGATGGTCTTTGGTTTTGGCTCGCCATAGCGCACCGTCAAGCTGAACGCGCCCTTCGCCATCGATAAAGTCATCGCTCACGACAGCGATTTTCCCAGGGTAAGTTTCTAAACCTGTTGTCACACGTCGTCGGCGTATTTTGAGCAGCAGGCCGACCGTCAACACGATCAGCGCGACAGAAAAGATAGAAATACCGAAAATTAAAGGAAGGGCGATCTGAAATCCTGGTAACTCACTGTCCATGAGGAAGATGGAACCGAGCACAAAGGCGACAACGCCACCTAAGCCCAAAATGCCAAAGCTCGGACTGAATGCTTCCGCGATCATCAGTGCAATTCCGAGTAACAGCAGCCCAAGCCCTGCGTAGTTCACAGGCATCATTTGTAATGCATACATGGCGAGGAGCAAACAAATACCACCCAATACGCCGGGTAAGCCAATGCCCGGGTTGTAAAACTCAAGAAGCAAACCGTAGATGCCAATGAGCATCAGGATGTAGGCGACGTTTGGGTTTGTGATAACGGCTAGCATTTCTGCTCGCCAATCGGGTGTTCTTTCAATCCATACGGGATTTTCCAGTGACAATGTCACATCACGATTGTTAACTTTAACAGTTTGTCCATCAATGGCTTTGACTAAATCCTCTGGGGAGTTGGCTATATAATCAATAACGTTTAATTCTAATGCTTCTGTGGCGTCCAAACTCGCTGCTTCACTTACTGCTTTCTCTGCCCACTCTGCATTTCGGCCATGAAGCTTTGCTAAGCCTTTAATATAGGCTCTAGCATCATTAATCACCTTTTTCTCCATTGCGGTTTTCGCGGGAACTTTCTCTGAACCTTCGTTGGTTCCTTCTGACGTTTCTTCCGCGTTTTGATCTTTGCCATCATCTGATGAAGGGGGCTGAGGGGCACCACCTAACGCGACGGGTGTTGCCGCGCCAAGGTTGGTGGCTTCAGCCATTGCGGCAACGTGGCTGGCGAGTAAAATGTATGTCCCTGCGCTAGCCGCTCTTGAGCCTGACGGGCCAACCCAAGTCGCAACTGGAGTGGAGGAGGTGGTAATCGCGTGAATAATATCTCTCATTGCGCTGTCTAAGCCGCCCGGAGTGTCCATCTCTAAGATCACTAAACTGACACCGTTGAGTTGTGCCTCTTCTAGCTCACGAGACAAATAGTCGCTGGTAGCAGGACCTATAGCGCCTTTGACGGGAACAATCCAGACAGTATTGGCCAGTGCTTGACTAGCAAACAAAAGTAAAGGTAAGACCCATATCCATAGTCGTTTCATGCAGTCCTCCTTGTGCGGTCACAGGGACTTTTTGAAAACCTAATTCAAGTATATACGCAGTAATACTAGTGCAAATAAGTAATTGATCACTCGAATTAGTCATATCAGCATTTATCATGGCACATCTGAGGCAACGGGCCCTAATATGAATATCGGTAGTCACTAATCGTGGGGCGTCTGATGTGAAAAGGTTCAACAAAAAGGCAAAGTGACGGTAATCACTTTGCTTTCCTAATGTGTTTTAGAGGAGAGAGACTAACTGTTTACGTGGCGAGAAAATTGAACGAGTGCTTGCTCGGCAGACATCGGTTTGTGGAAGTAAAACCCTTGCAACTCATCAATATTCCAAACTTTAAGCTTGCGTACTTGGCTCGCGGTTTCAACACCTTCGGCGACAATAGTTAACCCTAGTTCTTGAGACATGTTAGCAATGTTTCTTACCAGTGTTTTTGCTCTGTCATTGGTTTCAATCTCGTCGATATAAGATTTATCCAGCTTCACAATATCCAATGGAAAATTACATACGCTACTGAATGATGCGTATCCAGTACCAAAATCATCCAAAGCGAGTCCAACACCAAGTCGCTTGATGTCTTGAATGCTTTGGATTGATTCTATTTCTCCGCCCATCAACATACTTTCGGTAATTTCAAGCACAAGCTGGCCCGCAGAGAGGTTGTATTGAGCCATCACTTTTTTTAGGTAGGACATCAGTCCGGAATGATAAAAGTGCTGCGCACTTAAGTTCACATGCACGCTTAACATCGACAGACCTTGCGCATGACGAACTCCGTTGAGCCGACTGATAAATTCGCACGATTGTTTGAGAATGGACTCTCCCAATTCGACGATAAGTTTTCCTTGTTCTGCCATCGGAATAAATACTTCTGGTGAAATCATCCCTAATGTTGGATGTTGCCAACGAGCAAGTGCTTCGAAGCTAATGACTTCAGTGGTTTTAGCATCCACGATAGGCTGGAAAAAAGGTTTAATCGCATCTTGTCTAATGGCATTTTCTAAATCGCGATTGATCACCATAGACGTTTCCGCTTGCTCTGATAGTTCTTCATCAATGACTAATACTTCGTGAGAGTGACGACCCTTAGCGGATTGCGATGAGAAACGTGCTGCAAGCAGTAAATGCTCGACAGACTGGTGAGTAATGTTTAGGTCCATCATCACCGCTTTACTGTCTAATGACATCATGATCCCGGAGAGCTGGACCTTATGTGACAAATGATTCAGTAATCGATTGGTAGCATCTATCGCTTTTTGGTGGTGCTCGATATCTGGAATCAAAACGATAAATTCATGCTCACTAATTCGGCCTATTTGGAATGCCCCTAATTGCTCGCGTATTGCGGATGCGATGTATTGAATCACTTCATCAAAAATGAGGTGACCGTATACCCCTGCAATTTGCTTGAGAGTCTTACTGTTTATGTACACAAACGAAAAATGGTTTGGCCGTGTCTCTACGAGCTCGTGCAGTGCATTGAGAATGACAGGACGATTACAGAAACCGGATACCGGATCAAAGTCGGTGAGTTTTTGGATCATTTCTGCTTGCTGTTTTGTCTCTCTCATATCCTGAAGCAACATCATCAGCGCACTTTGACCATGATGTTGAATGAGCGTGGCTTCTATCAAACAGTCGATTTCTTCGGCATTGCTATCGAGCACCTGCGCTTCGAATTGTGTTTTGCCGTTTTTCAGCTCTCTGAACATTGCGTCAACTCGACATTCATCGTCCTCAGATGGGCACAAGGCGTCTAGAGGACGATCTATCAATTGCGATTTGCTGTAGCTCAACAGATCTAACGCTCGTTGGTTAACATCGACAATTTTACGATCGATAACAATTAGCATGCCCAGTGAGGAGCTATGGTACAGAGCACCAAACTTTTCCATCGAGTCTTTCAATTGCAGTTGGGTTAACGATGTATTTTCAGAGAGCTTTTGTACCAGTTTTGTCGCTAACTCTAATTCGTCTACTTTTACAGAATGCAAGCCTTCAAGTTGGTATTGAGAGGCGATTTCGCTTATTCCTTCAGCAAAATGATTAAAGCGAGTGGCGACCTTATTTTTAAACGTGATGTAGGTGCCGGCAGCGATGATTGATGCTACAACGCCAACTGTTGCAAACAGATACATGAATAGCGTATTACCTTTCGCATAATGCTCTCGCTGTGTTTTCGTTTTTAGCCATGCGATCGGTTCACCAGATAGATCAGAGAGTGAGGCCCATTTTGTTATTGACCGCGAGGTCTTCTCTATATCCCGCATCTGATTACTGTCTGATTCACTTACCATCTGTGTCTCTAATGAGTTTTCCGCAGTTAAAATGGATTTAAAGTCTCCAGGAAAGCGCAAAGATAGGTTTCTTCCCCAAAGCATCCATCCGTTAGAAGGGCGGTCGCCTTCACTGTTTCTAACTGGGCTGAGGCTAAGACCCCAAATAGTATCGTTGATTTTAAACAACCCTGAGATGCTCTCTCTATGGATATCAAGCTTGTGATTCATGGACTTGATGTAATCTTGAAGAGTAGGTTGATTCGCCATTTTAGCGGTGAGTTCTGAAGAAGTGTCGGGGTTATCCTCACGAGTTAAGGAGAGCAGGGTTTGCCCATTAGTCGTGATAAACGCCATCATATCGAGGTTTAACGCATCAATGCTCTCTGTGTAAAGGTTTCGCTCGGTATATTTCGCAATATCACGATCAACAAACAGATCGTACGTTTCGTCCCAGTACGCCCAGTCGTATGAGGCGCTTTCTTGCTGGCTCACCATCATGTCGATGACAGCGAGTGCTTGCTGATTCGCATGGTTAATTTCCATGTCTTCGAGCTCATCTAAGCTATACAGGAAAAAATAACGGCTAATAAAAAGGAAGCTGATGACCATGCCCAGCAGTCCTAATGAAAAGTATAGGGCGGTTTTATAGCGAAGATTCAAGTTAAACAAGCGAAGTGTTTTCATTAAAAAATAGTTATAGATGTTAATTCACTGAAAGTGTACGACATGTTCTAACAGAAATTGTTGATATAGATTCAAATTATAGAGATAAAATGAAGGATTTGCTGAGCTGATATGGTAAGTGAAACGTTTGCCCTAATTACTAGATTTTCGTGTTTGCAATTAAAATGCTCAATAACGTACCGCGCATTCAAATTACGGTTTAATCGTGCAGCTAGTAAAGGTATAAATCTTTTTATAAAACAGTCTATTAGTGTAACTAGTGCTTTTCTTCTGTATCTAAACTTCTTTTGTAATAGTAAACTGCGAAAAAATGATGGGTAATAATGATGTTTATTGTTCAACGCTTGGTCAAACTGGCCATTATCTGTGCCATTTTCTTTACTATCTTCGATCTCATCTCCTATGGTGAGATTACTTGGGTTCAAAGGTTGCTGGCTTCTATAAGCTAAAATATGCACACATAACTCCACGAAGCGAGTCAATTCTTCGTTACTCGCCTTCGTCATTTGCTCCTTATGTGAGCTTTAAATAAAAGTCCCTCCGCGTGCAGCTCTGGTAACCGTTTTCCATTAATGGAAAAAACCTAAAAATGCAACTAACTTCATACTAATGGCAAGTGTAAGGTATGCAGTTGATGAGGCAATTCAGCATAATCACATTAGTTGTTGTGGCACTCATTTTGAGCCAAGCAACAATCGCAAGAAATGCTAAGGTGCTAGGTGATATTTCGTTAGTTCAGCCGATAGAAGGTGACCCTGTCGTAGATATTAAGCTGGCGAGAATTGGCTGGCATCTCTTTCGTGATCCTCAGCTATCTTCAAACGGTAGCGTCAGTTGTGCGACGTGCCACAACTTGCAAACCAATGGCGCTGAAAATACACCCGTCTCTACAGGAGTGAAAGGTGATGGAACTCGAAATTCCATCACAGTGTTTAATGCAGCGTTAAATTATCGTTTTTTATGGGATGGTACCGAAAACACCTTGATGGCTCAGATTGATGGGCCAATCCACAATCCAATAGAAATGGACTCAAACTGGCAAACAATAGAGCAGTACGTGAAAGGAAGCGAACGTTATCAAGCGCTATTTAGTCGTGATGGTGAGCTACCGATTAATATTAACAATATTAAGTCCGCCATTGTGGAGTTTGTCGAAGGGCTCCAAACTCCAGGTGCACCATTCGATGCCTACTTACTGGGTTACACCCATGTCCTCAGTGAGCAGCAAATTAGGGGGTGGAAAACATTTCAGTCTTCAGGTTGCGTACAGTGTCATCAGGGCAAAAATATTGGCGGAGCGATGATACAAAGGTTCGCCTATTTCAAAGATAAGCCAGTAGTAGAGGATTCGGGACGGCACCTGATTACGACGGAAAGTGAAGAACAATTCTATTTTAGAGTCGCCAGTTTACGTAATGTCGCCCTAACAAGCCCTTATTTTCATAACGGACGAGTTGACCAGTTATCTGAGGCGATACAGATTATGGCGAAAACGCAGCTCGGAATTACGATGAGCGATGAAAGTGTCGCTGATATTGAAGCGTTCTTACAGTCCTTGACAGCACCCAGACCCGTGATTTTAGAGGTGTTGGAAAATGAGTAAATTCAAACTGGTTAATCTCTGCTTTTTTATTGCCATGCTGACGTGTTGTGTATTGGCGTATATGTCACATGTGAATTCAAAAAGTGCACAAGAATTCCACGCGGAGTTGACGGATATTGGGCACAAGTTGATTGAAGAGCGCGATGTTATCGTGAATCGATATGCGGTTGAAGATAGGAAGAATTATGAACTGACGACATCTTTAGTAGATATAGAAGTCGCTGCAGAGAAATTGCTAAATTCATCAAGGGAGTCAGTTTGGTTCCCTGTGACGCCCAATCATAAAAAAGTTGAGGATACGCTCAATCTATTCAAAAACCGTGTGCTTGATACAACGCTGAAGCTCGATATGTTGATTGGCGTTCAGGTAGAGAATCAATACGCGTTATTAATGCTATTCAACTTATATCAGCAAGATATTTCTACCGATACCGGAAAGACGTTGAGTGGGCATCACTATTTTGAGTTTCTCAACCAACTGCTTTTGACACAAAACGTAGTTGAGAGTGAAAGTGAAGCCAATTTCTTAGATCGGCTTCAAGCGAGCGATAAAAGGATAGAACTACTCACGAATGAACTGCTTGATCATGGATACTTTGTTTTTATCGAGGATGCGGAGCATCGGCTGCTCAATATTGCCCAAAGTGAAGCGCGTTTTACTTGGTTGTTTGTTTTTATTGCCGTGATGTTGTTAGTCAGTGCATTCTTGTATCAATCGCAATATCGAATGTACAACTTGAAACAATTGAACCTCGAAATCGAGGAGGCGCGAAATAAAGCCGAGCGAGCAGCAAAAGCCAAATCAAGTTTTCTCGCCGCAATGAGTCACGAATTAAGAACGCCGATGAATGGTGTATTAGGCCTTTCTCAAATGATTGCAGAGGAAACCAATGAGCCGACGACTAAAGAGTACGTGAAAGTCATTCTTGATTCTGGCCAACACTTGATGACGATTCTCAACGATATTTTGGATTTCTCTAAAGTTGAAGAAAACAAACTGGAATTTGAGCAGGCTAAGTTCAATTTAGATCAAGTCATTTCTCCTGTGTGTAGCGCAATAAAACCGCTCATCGATGAAAAAAATATCGAATTGATCGTGGAAAATGAAGTGCCTGAATACGTTGAATTTACCGGAGACTGCGCACGTTTACGACAGATCTTGTTTAATCTTGCTGGCAACGCGGTGAAGTTTACCAGTGAAGGGCATGTGTTAATCAGAACGGAACTTGATAAGGTAAATCATTGCTTGGTGATGATTGTGAGTGATACTGGTATTGGTATCGCGCTAGACAAGCAAGAACATGTTTTCAACTCGTTTGAGCAAGCCGATTCTTCAACTACCCGAAAATTTGGAGGCACAGGGCTTGGTTTGGCAATAGTTAAAAAATTAACTGGCTTGATGGATGGCAAGATTACATTGAAAAGTGTGGAGGGTGTCGGAAGTCAATTCATCGTCGAGCTGCCCATTCCTTGGGTTGAATGCGAACTTCCAAAGGCACAAGAGCCCCCAAAAACGCGCAAGAAAACACACAATTTGCAGATATTGCTTGCTGAAGATAATCGAGTGAACGCCATTGTAGCGAAAGGGTTTTGCGAAAAGTTGGGACATGAGGTCGATGTTGCTGAAAACGGATTGGTGGCGGTTAAAAAGGCGAGAGATAACGAATATGACCTGATTCTAATGGACAATCACATGCCTGAGATTAATGGTGTTGAAGCGACGCGTGTGATTCGACAAGAGTTAGGTATCAAAACATTACTCTTTGCGTATACGGCAGATGTCTTTCGTGAGGCGCATGATAGCTTTATTCAAGCCGGAGCGGATCATGTGCTTACAAAACCGCTACAACAAGAGAGCTTTTCGGACGCTCTTAAACAGTTTGCGACGAGGCTCGAACCAAAAGAGAATTTACCATTAACGAATGACAACAACGTTCTCCAGTTGCAGCGCAAGCCAATAGAGAAGCTACGGCTGACAGAAGAAGAGTTATCCAGTTCAGAGATGCTCATTTCTTTGCAAGAAGCGCCGGAAGCGATAGATGAGCTACTAAAAAGTATTATTGTCGATTTTGAATCATCGGTTGATGAACTTATTGATTATTTTATGGCTGAAGATTTCGCGTCTCTAGAAGACACGTTGCATAAAACAAAAGGTATGGCATTGAACCTTGGTTTGCCGATTTTAGCTGGACAAACGGAGGCGCTAGAAAACACGCTCAAAGCGAAGCAAACTCCTGAAATTGAGCGGTTACAGATGCTAATCAACCGATTACAAGTCAACATCCATCAGGCTAATCGACTTCTGGATGACATACAGAAAAAAAACGTCGATCCTCAACAAATTTTGTAACCTCTCTGAGTTCATACGTTCCTTACCTTGTTTCGTTATGGTTTACTATGACGTGAATGGATGTGTTGATTCGTCAATGAGAAAATCAGGGAGTTAGAATGAGTAAGCATTCCGCTTTAATCGAATGGCATCGCGAAGCTGACGAAGTATTCAGTGATAACCAGTATAGTCGGGCGCACATTTGGAAGTTTGATGGCGGGTTGCAAGTCCCTGCGTCACCATCTCCACACGTAGTGCCGTTGCCATTATCTGTAGAAGAAAACGTTGATCCGGAAGAAGCATTTGTTGCGGCACTTTCCAGTTGTCACATGCTTGTTTTTCTTTCTATTGCGGCGAAACGACGTTACGTTGTGGATCGCTACCTAGATGAAGCAGTAGGGGAGCTGAAAAAAGGTGAAAATGGAAAAGAATGGGTGTCTAAGGTAACACTAAACCCTAAGATAACATTTGCTGGTGATAATCAACCGACACGATCTCAATTAGAAAAAATGCACCACATGGCTCATGAGAATTGTTTTATCGCCAATTCGGTTAAAACTGAAGTGACGACGCTTACAGATTAAATGAAGCTCTTTGTCAAAGCGCAGTGTATCGCCGAATAGTGTTAAGCCAGCAGTCAGGCTGCTGGCTATTGTGAACTAAACGATGCCTTGCTCGATCATCGCATCAGCGACTCTTCTAAAGCCGGCAATGTTTGCGCCTAAAACTAAATTACCAGGTTGACCAAACTCTCGACTGGTTTCGTTTGCATTAACAAAGATGTTTTTCATGATGGTCTGTAACTGGCTATCGACTTGCTCAAAGGTCCAGTTTTGCATGCTGGCATTTTGTGCCATTTCAAGCTGACTGGTTGCAACGCCGCCTGCATTGGCTGCTTTCGCTGGCCCATAAGCCATTTCGGAATCCACGATGATATTGGCCGCATCACGAGTGGTTGGCATGTTTGCGCCTTCACTAATCAAAACACACCCATTATCGATAAGAGCAAGAGCATCGTTTGACGTTAGTTCATTTTGGGTCGCGCAAGGGAATGCGGCGTCAGCTTGATATCGCCATACAGCATGCCCTTCATTAGGATAGTCACCCAACGGCGTATACTCTGCTTCAGGGTAAGTGTCTAAATACTCTTCTAAACTTGCTCTTTTCACTTCTTTAAGTTGCTTGAGGAGCTGCAGGTCAATACCGTGCTCATGATAGATCGTGCCTCTAGAATCGCTGCATGTTACTGGGGTTGCTCCCATGTGGTATAGCTTTTCAATTGCATAGATAGCGACGTTACCTGCGCCAGAAACGAGGCAAGTTTTGCCTTTGAGTGAATCATTACGGTCATTGAGCATGCATTCCGCAAAATATACGGTTCCATATCCCGTTGCTTCTTTCCTAACAAGTGAGCCCCCCCAAAGAAGGCTCTTGCCTGTAAGTACCCCTTCGTAGCGGCCCGTCAATCGCTTATATTGACCAAACATATAACCAATTTCACGCGCACCGACGCCGATATCGCCAGCAGGAACATCGGTAACAGGACCAATGTGGCGGTATAACTCGTTCATAAATGATTGGCAAAATCGCATGATTTCACCGTCAGATTTTCCTTTAGGATCGAAATTTGAACCGCCTTTTCCGCCACCAATTGGAAGGCCAGTAAGCGCGTTTTTAAAAATCTGTTCAAAGCCGAGGAACTTTATGATGCTCGCGTTCACTGAATGATGGAACCTCAGTCCGCCTTTGTATGGACCTAACGCGGAGTTAAACTCGACGCGGTAGCCTTTGTTTACTTGCACATTCCCTGCGTCATCGACCCAAGGAACTCGAAACATGATTTGACGTTCTGGTTCTACGATTCTTTGGATAATCGCTTGTTCTTTATATTTATTATTGCTTTCTATGACTGGAGCGAGAGAAGTTAATACTTCTTCTACGGCTTGGTAAAACTCTTTTTGAGCCGGGCTACTGTGTTGCAACGCAACAATAGTATCGTGTATGTGTGACATAGATCTCTTCCTTGATATGAATAAGCAATCAGTTTATATGAATTTATTCCCATTAAATAGTGATTTTGACCAATTCTCAATGGCTATAATGGTCTTTCCTGCGGATGAGAACGCTCAATTTCCAACTTCTGGTCGTATTGATGAGGAAGATTAAGTGAGTGACATGATTGGATGGTTGAGTGATCGGTTTCACATATAGCGAGCAGAAGCCAAATTAGTCGATATTGTTGTGCTGTCACGCAAACTGTTTTTGTTAACTCGGTGTTAACATTTGAGCGTGTTGACTCGAAAAAGATAAAAATATGCATGAGCTTAAGACTCTGGACTCGTTTATTCAGCAAAACGGTCTACCAGTGTTTGGCCATCTTGATGGGATTCCCACATCTTTACAGTTAGATAAGTTTACCTACCTTGATGAGATGGATAAGCCAGCGTCTAAGTGGCGCCGTTACTGTGACTATAAGCAGTTTCAGTTCGTTAATTTGGTCACACCTAACTACGTGATTGGGGTTGCGATTGCGGATATTAGGTATTTAGCATCTGGTTTTTGCTATCTATTTGATATTCAAAATAATGAGTTAGTGGAGCAGCAGTGGTTAAAGCCTTTTAATATTGATTATCAAACTCAGCCTTCCAGTTGGTCTAGTCATGCCCATCTTGCTGACAAAAGTATTCAGTTTTCTATTCAGAATGGTATTTGGCACGTCCACTTTGTGACGAAATCTGTCAATGCTGATCTCTACTTACGTCCAGAAAGTATGAGTTTGCCATTAATGTTGTGTACGCCAACCGGTTATGCGGGTTGGACTTATACGCAGAAACATAATGCGTTAACGGTAGATGGCAATTTATTCATATTAGGAAAGGAACAAGATCTCTCAGAAGTGGCTGCTGGTTACGACTTTTCCGCTGGGTACATGCGACGGGAGACAAGCTGGCGCTGGGCGAGTATTAATTGCTTTGAAAGCGGCAGACGATTGGGGCTGAACTTAGCTGCAGGCGTCAATGAAACGGGCTACTGTGAAAATGTATTCTGGATTAATGGTGAACGGCATTTTTTACAGCCTGTTCAGTTTCAATTTTCACGAAATGATGAAGGTCAAAGATGGCATATCATGTCGGAAGATAAACGGATTGACCTAGTATTCACGCCTTTAAATCGACGTTCAGAAAAGAAGAACTTTTGGTTTCTCAAAAGCAATTTTCGTCAATATATCGGCTATTTCTCTGGCTACATCGTTGACGGGAATGGTATCAAACATCAGTTAGAAGAAGTCATAGGTCTTACTGAAGATCACTATGCAAAATGGTAGAAACACAATGGATTGGACACAGTTGATGGAACGCCCTGAATTACTTCTGATGATTTTGGCGCCAGTTTTCTTTTTATGTATGGTTGCAGAGTACTGGTTTGGACAACGAAGGGGACGTTTGCCTGAAAGCGCGACGTATTATATTCCGGAAGTTGTATGTAATTTTGTGCTTGCGGGCTTACACCAAGCGACAGACATACTCACAGGTTTACTGATTGCTCAGTTATATTTGTGGTGGTTTGATTGGCGATTGTTTGATATCGAAATGAGCGTTTCAGCGTTTTTGTTACTTGTCGTCCTGCAAGACTTTTTCTATTACTGGTTTCATCGAGCTAGCCACCGTATTCGTTGGATGTGGGCTGCGCACGTGGTCCATCACAGCTCGGAGAGAATGAATTTCAGCACCGCGTTTCGTCAAAGCTTGATGTATCCGTTAGCGGGAATGTGGATTTTCTGGTTGCCTTTGGTGATTATTGGCTTTGATCCTAAGTGGGTCGTCTTTGTTGTGCTGTTTAATCTGGGCTTACAGTTTTTTGTTCATACTCAATCAATTCGCTCGCTTGGACCGCTAGAGTGGGTATTTAACACGCCATCTCATCATCGTGTTCATCATGGTATAAACCGTCAGTACATCGACAAAAATTACGCGGGAGTGTTGATTATCTGGGATCGGATGTTTGGAACGTTTGAACCAGAAGTGGAAACCGTTAGGTATGGAATTTCTAAACCTGTAAACAGCTTTAATCCCATTCGTGTGACGTTTGCAGAATGGAAAGACATGTTTTATGACGTAACACGACCAAATTTAACGTGGAAACAACGTTGGCGCTGTCTATTTGCTCCGCCATCGGATTCTTTTGAGTAGATTGAGATAAAAGAGATTGGAGCGGGCAGCGGGAATCGAACCCGCATCATCAGCTTGGAAGGCTGAGGTAATAGCCATTATACGATGCCCGCGCATCGATAGGACTCAGGTAATATGCCACACTGAACGAAAAAGAAAAGTCTTTTCTCATCAATTGCTTGTCAGATGCCTAAAAAAGTAGCGTCTTGGTGTTAAAGTGTCCATTGTCTCTGTTTTTCAGGAGGGTCAGCGATTCCGCTTCTAAAATCGATGGCTGCTAATTAGGGGCAAACACACTGTCTACTAGCGTTTAGGCATTGATGAGATTCAAGATTGTCAGTGTAAAGGTTAATCGCGTTTATTGAACAGTCACGTTTCATGGTCAAGACTAGATATTGAAATGATTACTTTTTACTGCTGAAGCGTATGTATAGCACTAGCGTAATTCCGCTGAAACAGTCAGCTTAACCAAAGGAGATTTAACATGTGGAAAGGTTTGATATTAGGGGCGGTGATGATGCTCGTGTCTGCTTGTACAACCGTAACGACGGATGTTGATAAGCAAGCCGATTTTTCAGCTTACAGAACGTTTGATTTCGGTGCCCAAGCAGAAGCCCCTACGAGTATTGATGGTCGACGTATTGAACAAGGATTGGCTGAACAGCTTGAAGACAAGGGCCTAATTAAAGTGAATAGTGGAGGGGACCTTTACGTTCATCATGATATCGTCGAAGAGTCCGAGCTTGTCTCTTCTGGGTCTTCGGTGAGTTTCGGTTATGGTTGGAATAGCTTTGGCGTGATCACTTCAAGCCCGGAAAGATACAAAGAACGTAAGTATGGCAAACTGGTGGTAGAGCTTGTTGATGCAAAGGCTAATCAGGTTGTGTGGAAAGGTGTTTCAAGCAGGAAACTATCTGAGTCTATGAGCTCTGAGAAAAGAGAGTCTCTGATTGAAGAAGAAATTGCGAAAATGTTTGAAAACTACCCTTACGGTGAAAAATAATTAGTATTCTTAACGATTAAGAATACTAATTGCCAATCGTTACGCACAGGGTTAAAAGAACTTATTATTTTGGTTTTGGTTACCTTTGTGCGTACGACTCTGATTGCTTTACTCGGACTACTTTTCTGCTTGTTGGCTCCGAGCATGAGTATGGCGCACTCATACCCAAATTTTCTTTCATTTCATAACCAGAATATTGCTGTTGACGCTAAGTCGAAGCACTTTTCAGAACACCCTGCCTCTCCAATACAACAAGACTATCCGAGTTTAAACAGCCGGAATATATTGAGGGTTAGCCATTCTAAGGAAACGAGCTCGAACGACGATGTAGAACTCGAATGGTTTGAAACGCTTGCTGTAGTTTGGTGGACACATCGTTCGGCAATTCACTCGATGGGGCTACTAAAACGCATTGGCAATGAGGCTTTAGGTCGTTGTGTTGAAAGTATTTTTACTCATTCTAAATACAGAATCGGTGCGAGGAAAGAATCGAATCTCATATACCGCTTTATACATGCTCGCTAACACATTCCATGTTTTTACAATTTTTGGTTAGTTATGCTTAGGAGCGGTTTATGTTTGATTCGATAATTCAGGTCTTGAGTGCCTTTTGGCATCAAGATTTTACGGCGTTAATGGCGCCAGGCGGTGCAGGATTGGTTTATTTTGTTGTTGCTGCGCTTATCTTTTTGGAAAGTGGTTTTATTCCTGCTGCGCCATTCCCATGCGACAGTGTCGTCGTATTATCCGGTACGCTGGCGGCGGTTGGTGTCCTTGATCCAATAATGATCATGTTGGTGATAGCTGTTAGTGCGGGATTGGGAAGTTGGGCGGCTTACTTACAAGGCAAGTGGCTAAATCGCTTACCTAAGGTACGAGGCTGGGTGAGCGCGGTTCCTCAAAAGCGTTTGGAACAGGTCGACGTATTACTCAGTAAACATGGATTGATTGCGCTTTTTTGTGCGCGGTTTATTCCGGTTGTTCGTTCCCTATTGCCATTAATGATGGGGTTGCGAGTGAAACGTATTAGTAAATTCCATTACTTTGCGTGGTTGAGTGCGATTTTATGGACGCTGATATTATGCGGTTTTGGTTTATTGCTTCCTTTGCTACCAGAGAATATGAGCAAAGCGATCACAATGCTATTAATGGCTGCCCCAATAATTACTCTTGTGATTGGGGTGCTTAGTTTCTTGTTTGTTAAAGCACGTCGAGCGTTCTGTAAATCCAAGGATGTGTCAGAGTTTTCTCAGTAAGTTTACTTTGATTTGCACTTTTAAGCTTGTATACAGATTAGACATCTAATCGGCTGGTTTTTATCAGTAAAAAGAAAGGCGCAATGTATGCGCCTTTCTTTATGAGTGTCGTTAGGGTTTCGAGTTTAATAGCCAATGCTATATAGGTACTCGCCAACCTCTTTACACTGAGACTTGTAGATATTTTCTACTTCGGATTCATTCTTATCTGCTGCTTTAAATTCAAGCTCAGCAGAAGATAACTGGCTGAAACTATAGTTTCTTTCAGACATTAGGTAGTGTCTGAACATCGCTCTGTGTTCAGGAACCGCAATACGTGCATTAGAAACATTGGCACATTCTAGCAGAGTCTCATTGCTCATTTCTTCTGGCTTTGCTTCCGTGTTAGCGAAGGCAGAGCTCGTTGCAAATAGTAATGCTAGTGCGATAGTCGTAGCGAATTTTGTCATTATATGGACCTCAAATTGGTTCTAGTAACAATGAGCGTATTGGTTCTCATCGTTACATTTCCGTGTTCTCTGTATGTCATAAAAAGTTAAACAACAGGGAAGGCGTTGCGACCATGAGTAAAGACGTACATTAAATTGGCTTCTTTTCTTCCTGAGAGTCGATAGAGAGAGCGTTTACTCATCAGCCCGCCATAACCATCAAGAGGTAAGCGAGATGCTTGTTTTGCCAATTCCAATAGTGGTGGGGAAGAGAAAGCAACAAGTAAAAAATAATCAGGAGTAAAATCTGATGATAAAACACCATCAGTGGCGGATGTTCGGCGGCAGGAAACCAGCGCTAACAACTCGCGCTTTATATGCAGATAATAACCTTCTGAGCCCCAAGAACTTGGAGAGGCAAAAGTATGGAATTCGCTATGTGCTAGTTCAAAATCGTCTTGTTGCGCAAGTTTAAGCAAGCGTTCAGAGGTGTAATGTTTAGTGTGGTGATACGTATGCGCATATGAGGCAACGATGAACCCTGAAAATAGGGACAATGAAAGCATCAATAATATACGGTGTAGATAACGCAAGAAGTAACCCTAAACATATAACGTCATAGACTATCACTATGACTACGGAATCTTAGTGACACTATGATAACAATGAAAATCGGTGTCTGACCAACTCAGCGTATACTAACGAGATGGAAGAGGGATGAACAGAGTTTTCTGATGTTATTTGGGTATAAGCTAATACCTAAATAATTTTAGCGTTGAAGCAAGCGAAAACTGGAGAAACAGGTAAAGAGAGTCATGAGACAAGGAAGCTTGAGCCAATCCGATTATTTGTTAGGGAAGAAATAGAGCATTCTTCCCCACATGATTTGCACCCGTGTTATGCGCTTGCATAAATAACACTGCCGCCTTTTATGGTGTCAATGATCTCACGAGACAACTTCTTTGGCAGTGCAGGGCAACCCCAACTGCGCCCAAGGTAACCATTCTTCTTGATAAAAGAAGGGTTAGCATAGTCGGCACCGTGCACAACGATATAACGCTCGCGAGCTTTATCGTTCAACCCTGAGCTCAAACCATCAAGTCGAAGTGAATAGCCATTTGAGCCGTAGTAGGTGGTGTCAGTCAAAAACGTGCCCAGTGATGTTTTACGCGAGTTCACCACATTTGAAAACTGCGTCGCTGTTTTCTTTCCACTGTTCACACCGTGAGAAACATAAGTATTGTAGATAAGCTTCTTTTTATCTAAATCAACCACATAAAAGCGTTTTTCAGTCGATGGTTTACTATAGTCGATGATGGTTAGTACTGATTTCTTTCTATCTGGTGTTTTTTGGTACGCGATATAAGCGTCACGAAACAATTTAAAGTCTACTACGCCATCTAACTTTGCTTGTTTGAACACTTGTTCAATTTGATTCTGTGGTATGTGACTTTTGACTTCGTTATCTGCTTGTTTTGCAAAGGCAAAAGGAGAGGCAGACAGAAATGTCCATATAAATAATAAAATTAACTTTTTCATCTTGGCTAAATAAAACTCTATGGTGTTACAAATTTACCGATTGCTTCATGCATTCGTTAAAACAACATGCACATCAATATAATTCTATTCCCAATGTTTCTTATTGTACGCTTAGGTACTTAATATTGGGTTAACGATAAGTTTTCAAGTTAAAAACTAACTGTTTGAAACTCAAATAAATTATGAAGTTAATCGATTGTTTCGATAAACTTCGGCATAAATAATATCTGATATGCGTAATTAATAAAACTGTGTTTAAGGATATTTGTGAGATGGCGAATTTATAAAAACGACGTTTTATTTTTTCTAGATTAGAAACTCTTTTTATTTCAATGTGTTTGTCTTTTGTGCGTCTATTTAGCCTGCGTTTAGATTTGTGATTTGACTCGTAACAAATCGTAACGTCAACTCGTTATGTGTGTTAGTGCATTTTAAGTGAGTGGGTAAACAACAAGATGGATAAGAAAGGTAGAGAAATACCGAGAAGAAGGGCATTTCCTGTTCACAAGTGATAAAGCTAAGTCTAAGTGGAGCCGACAAATGAGCTTCTACACGAATCATCTAAGCCGGTGATTAGCAGTACAAAAGTAAGTTTTGTCAGCTTTTACTTATTTCCTTATGTTTTCAATTAAATACATAAAAGTCTGAACTAAACTTACCAAAAAGTAATTCTATCGTTTTGATTAAATATTTAAATAACTGAGAGCTTTCATCGAAAAATAATAATGCCAAAAATTAACGTACGAACTTATGTGGTTGCTTATATTATTGAAACTAGGGGTAAAGTCTTGTTTCTATATTATATAAGTACAGCAGCCACATACATGGCTTCTGTACTTAATCTTTAATAAGATGTCCCTTGAACAGTAATTGAACCAACTATGGAACCATCGAAGCGGCTATCGTCATTTGCGGATTGCCACCACAAATTCAGTTGTTCCTTACTCATTGGCTTACCAAATAAATAGCCTTGCATATAGTCACAGCGGTAGGACGATAACCATTCATGCATCACATTGTGCTCAATACCTTCTGCGGTGACCGTTTTATTTTGAGCGTGGCATAGATCGATGATGGGTTTGATCACATGACCGTTGTTGGTTTTCATCAATGTAACGAGGAACTCTCGGTCAAACTTGATCTTTTGAACTGGATATTGAACAAGTTGAGTCAGCGATGTATAGCCAGAGCCAAAGTCATCAATGGCGAGACGATAGCCACGCTTCGACAGCTCATCAAGTAACGCTGTACCTTGTTGTTCTGCGGCAAAGGTTTCTGTTATTTCTAACTCAATACATTCTGGCTTCACGCCGTTTTTGCTTGCTTGGTCGTGAATATAATTCGCCATTTCGATGGAGTTAAGTTCTGCTGAAGAGAGGTTGATCGAAAGGACAATGTCTTTACCAAAAATATTTCTTAATTGGTGATATTCCGCTGTAGCGTTGGCGAAAACCCAGCGATCAATTTTATCAAATAAGCCCGCCTGTTCCGCGATTGGGATAAACTCTTTTGGAGGTACGGGACCAATGCCTTCCGCTTCCCAGCGCAATAATACCTCTAGTCCTTCAATCTCGTTGTCCCGATTATTCATATAGGGTTGAAAAACGAGATGGAACTCTTCTTCTACGTTGCTTTTTCTGAGCGCTCGCTCAAGCTGACTGCGTCTTTGAGACTCAACATTGAGAGCTGCTGAGTAATAAGCGTACTGGTTTTTCCCGGCTCGTTTGGCTTGATACATTGCCGCATCGGCACTGGAGAGTAATTTCGCGACGTCTGTACCGTCTTGAGGGTACTGAGCGATACCTACGCTCGCAGTCACGGGGAATGAATTACTCCAAGATGGACTGAGATTGCTAATCGGTTTTAGCAACTCTGAGGCCAGCAAGTCGGGTAGGCGTTGTGCATCCTGATTTGAGCTCAATAAAATAGCAAATTCGTCACCAGACAATCTTGCTGCAAAACAGGGACTATCGTAGTCGTGCGAGAATTTTTGACAGACATTTTTGATGTGTGATGAAAACACCTTTAATAAGTTGTCTCCCAGTTCATGCCCGTATTTGTCATTAACGTACTTAAAGTTATCGAGATCGACATAAATGACCCACAAATGCTGCGAAGGGGAGACGAGTTCACGAGTTGCAAGTTCATGGAAACGATGGCGATTAGCGAGTTGCGTTAGGTGATCCGTTTCAGCCAGGCGTTTTGTCTTCTTATATATGATGTTGAGCTCTTCATACATATCAAAAAAGCGTGAGGATAAGCGCCCTATTTCATCGTTTGTTTCTAGCTTTTCAATGTTGCCGCGTTGATTTGTTTCCAGCTCTTGTAGCTGTTTATCGAGGCGAGAAACGGGGTGTAATACATAACGATACAAAACCAAAACTATTAAGGTGATGGTGCAAAACGCCGCCACACCAAAGGAAAGGGCTAGTTCTAGCCACACTTTATCGACTTTATTCCACATCAAATATTCAGCGGGGGAGAGTACTGCATAAAAGTGTGGCAATAGTTCAATCGTCTGAGCGAGAGGAATATCTAGATAAATAGGCTTGTCGGCAAAAGTTATCACGCTATGCGTGTCGAACTCGATTTCGTGCTTGATCTCATTGAAGGCTTCGAGCGATACCGATACCACCACGAAAAAGACATTTTGCGGATCAAAACTTAGAGGTTGTGTCCCTGTTCGTTTGTCGATGAGTTCGTATTGCAGAAGAATACTTTGCCCGCTGGAATTGTAAATAAAGCCAGTATGGTTAAACGCTTCTCTCGTACTAAAGCTTCGCGAGATGTAATCCAATACCTTAGGGTCGACTACACCTGATGATTCGTAGTATTTATTTTCTGTGTAATAAAGAAGGTTTTGTTTCCCGTCAAGAATCGCCATGCTTGCATCGCCTGTATAGCCATGGCTTAACACATCTGCGGTTTCATCGAGTCGGTTAAATAACACGCGTTCACGATACGGATTGCTATGATTCACCAAGTAGTCTTGCAATACATCACTTTTGCTTAATGTGTATGCATAACTATTGAGGAATATGTTGGCTTGTCGGAACTGCCCTGCGAGCTTTTCCATTTGCAATTGGATATAGCTGTCTTCTCGCTTGATGAGCGTTACTTTTTGAATGCTGTAAATAATATAACTTGATACCAGCGCGCTTAATAAGATCACTGGCGCGACAAGCAAGATGACTCGATTGCTTAACTTCATTATGGCTTTTAGTTTCCGTTTGTGTCCCTACAAACGTCGCATACCATATAAGGTACTGAACGGATGATGTGTTTTGCAAATTGTAACCAGATTGTAAGGTGAGCGTTCTCCAAAATCAGACAGCCATCCAAGAACTGTGACGATGTGTAAGGTTTCCATCTCATTAACTAGAGTGTTTCTCAGTAATGGGACGTATCTCTTTTTCAACTGTCTTTAAAAACCTCACTTCAAGTGTAGATTAAGCCAGCCATCGAAACGTTTCGATGGTAAAGTGTGACTCATGTACCTTTTTACTATTCGATGACCCGTTAATTACGGATCATTCTCACACCTTATCGATCTCACTCTGGTCAAATTACCACAACGAATTATTATTTCATCGAAACGTTTCGATGAGTTTTCTGTTAATAACGAAAACACTTTAAAACAGGCGCTCATGGTTGTATGAACGTGTAACCGAAAGGTCGATGAGATGAAAAAAAGTACCCTAATTAACTCAGATATTTCTTACTTGGTGGCGACGCTAGGCCACACCGATGAGATCACGATATGTGACGCTGGCCTGCCAATCCCTGAGCATGTACAGCGAATTGATTTGGCGCTAACGCATGGCGTACCAAGTTTTCTTGATACTGTTCGCGTGATTCTATCTGAGTCGCAAATCGAAGGGGTCATTATTGCGGAAGAGTTTTCTGATGTAAGCCCAGTTTTGCATCAAGCATTGCTTAACGAACTGAGCAAAGAGAGCGAAGAAACGGGTAAATCTATCGAGATCAGCTACGTGTCACATGAAGCATTTAAAGCACGCACGGCACAAAGCCGCGCTGTCGTTCGAACTGGCGAATGCTCGCCATACGCGAACGTTATCTTTCAAGCGGGCGTGGTTTTTTAAGCCAGAGATATTGAGGACAGATTATGACTCAAGCCATTCTACAACTGAGCGACATTGAGAAAGCGTTCCCGGGCGTAAAAGCACTGGACAAAGCGAGCCTGAATGTTTACCCAGGCCGTGTCATGGCGCTCATGGGAGAAAATGGAGCAGGCAAGTCAACATTGATGAAGGTGCTGACGGGCATCTATCACATGGATGCGGGTAGCATCCAATATCAAGGCCAACCTGCCGCGTTTAAAGGTCCGCGTGACTCACAGGAAGCGGGCATCAGCATCATTCACCAAGAATTGAACTTGATCCCTGAACTAACGATTGCTGAAAACATCTATCTAGGTCGTGAATTTACCGGCACGATGGGGCGTATTCAGTGGGGCAAGATGTATGAAGAAGCAGACAAGTTGCTTCAACGCCTTAACGTAAAGCACTCATCGAAAACGTTGCTTGGTGATTTGAGCCTAGGTGAACAGCAAATGGTGGAGATCGCGAAAGCGCTTTCGTTTGAATCGAAAGTCATCATTATGGATGAGCCAACTGACGCGCTGACCGATACCGAGACGGAGTCACTATTTAAAGTGATCAACGAGCTTCGAGTGCAGGGCTGCGGCATCGTTTACATCTCACACCGTCTTAAAGAAATCTTTGAAATCTGTGACGACATTACGGTGCTTCGTGACGGTAAATTTATCGGTGAATGCAAAGTAGCAGACACTGATGAAGACGGCCTGATTGAAATGATGGTTGGTCGTAAGTTAGAAGAGCAATACCCACGTATTGATGTGCGGCATGGCGAAACTTGCCTTGAAGTGATTGGCCTGACAGGCTCTGGCGTTCACGATGTGAGCTTCACGCTGAAACGCGGTGAAATTTTGGGTATTTCTGGTTTGATGGGGGCAGGCCGTACCGAACTGATGAAAGTGATTTACGGCGCGTTGCCAAGTGAGCATGGTGTTATCAACCTCGATAACAAAACCATTAACCCGGTTAGCCCACAAGATGGCTTAGCAAATGGCATCGCTTATATCTCTGAAGACCGCAAAGGCGATGGCTTGGTGTTAGGTCTCTCGGTTAAGGAGAATATGTCACTTTGTTCGCTCAATCAGTTGACTAAAGGCTTCCAAATCCAACATAGCGATGAAGTGATTGCCGTGGAAGATTTTATCAAGCTATTTAATATCAAAACCCCTACGCGCGACCAAATCATTGGTAACTTATCCGGCGGTAACCAGCAAAAAGTGGCGATCGCGAAAGGGTTAATGACCAAACCTAAAGTTCTGATTCTCGATGAGCCAACACGTGGCGTCGATGTCGGTGCGAAAAAAGAAATTTATCAACTCATCAACAAGTTCAAAGCCGAAGGCATGAGCATCATCTTGGTGTCTTCCGAGATGCCAGAAGTGCTCGGTATGAGTGACCGCATTCTGGTTATGCATGAAGGTCGTATTACTGGCGAATTCGATGCGAAAGACGCCGATCAAGAAAAATTACTCGCCTGTGCCGTAGGCAAAAAGATCAATGAGGAAGCAGCATGAGTACTAATACCATGAGCAAACCAACCGAAGCTAGCAACAAGAAGTTGTTCACAAAAGAGTGGTTGATTGAGCAAAAATCACTGATAGCACTGATTTTTTTGATTGTTGTTGTGTCATTTTTGAACCCGAACTTCTTTACGGTCGACAACATTCTCAACATTCTTCGTCAAACCTCAGTGAATGCCATTATCGCGGTAGGTATGACACTGGTTATTTTAACCGCAGGCATCGACTTGAGTGTTGGTTCCGTACTGGCGCTATGTGGTGCCTTTGCGGCAAGCATGATTGCGCTTGAAGTCCCGGTGCTGGTGGCGGTTCCGACTGCTTTAGTCGCAGGTGCAGCGTTAGGTGCAATTAGCGGCATCATCATTGCGAAGGGCAAAGTACAGGCCTTTATCGCTACGCTGGTTACCATGACGTTACTACGCGGTGTGACTATGGTGTACACCGAAGGTCGTCCAATCTCGACAGGTTTTACTGACACAGCTGATGCGTTTGCATGGTTTGGTACCGGCTACGCGCTAGGTATTCCAGTACCTGTTTGGTTGATGGTAGTTGTATTCGCTGCGGCTTGGTACCTACTTAACCACACTCGCTTTGGTCGCTACGTTTATGCACTAGGTGGCAACGAATCAGCGACTCGTCTATCTGGTATCAATGTAGACCGAGTGAAGATTGGTGTGTACGCCATCTGCGGTATGCTGGCAGCGCTTGCAGGCATCATCGTGACTTCTCGTCTGTCTTCGGCGCAGCCAACAGCGGGTATGGGTTACGAGTTAGATGCGATTGCTGCGGTTGTACTTGGCGGTACCAGCTTGATGGGCGGTAAAGGCCGCATCATGGGTACGCTAATTGGTGCGCTGATCATCGGTTTCTTAAACAACGCTCTTAACCTACTAGACGTTTCCTCTTACTACCAAATGATTGCCAAAGCAGTGGTTATCTTGCTCGCAGTACTGGTAGACAACAAAAACAAATAATCCATAACCATTAAATCCTGAATACAAACCGAGCCAGTGGGCGTGTGCTGGCTCACCCTACACAAAGGACTAGAACGATGAAAAAACTTGCAACTCTTATTTCTGCTGCACTTCTTTCTTCCACTGTATCAGTAGCGGCACAAGCCCAAGATACGATGGCGATTGTGGTTTCGACGCTAAACAACCCGTTCTTCGTAACGATGAAAGACGGTGCGGAAGCTAAAGCGAAAGAATTGGGGTACGACTTAATTGTACTGGACTCGCAAAATGACCCGAGCAAAGAACTGTCGAACATCGAGGATTTAAGTATTCGCGGCGTAAAAGCTATTCTTATCAACCCAACGGATTCTGATGCTGTGTCTAATGCGATTCGTATGGCGAACCGTTCTAAGATCCCTGTATTGACACTAGACCGTGGCGCAAGCCGTGGTGAAGTCGTGAGTCACATCGCGTCCGACAACGTGATCGGTGGTGAAATGGCAGGCCACTACATCATGGAAAAAGTTGGCGAAAAAGCAAAAGTAATTCAGCTTGAAGGTATTGCGGGCACATCGGCGGCGCGCGAGCGTGGTGAAGGTTTCATGAATGCCGTGAAGGGCAGCGATATGGATCTTCTTGCCAGCCAGCCAGCAGACTTTGACCGTACTAAAGGCCTAAACGTGATGGAAAACCTACTCGCGGCTAACCCTGATGTACAGGCGGTATTCGCACAGAATGATGAGATGGCGCTAGGGGCACTTCGCGCCGTTCAAGCTTCTGGCAAAGACGTCGTTATCGTTGGTTTTGATGGCACGGAAGACGGCATTGCCGCAGTTAACCGTGGCAAACTAGCAGCAACCATCGCGCAGCAGCCAGATCTTATCGGTGCTTTGGGTGTCGAAACGGCTGACAAAGTCTTGAAAGGTGAAAAAGTAGAAGCATACATTCCGGTACCACTAAAAGTAGTGACTAAATAAGTTTGACGTTCAATAAAGCGTCCTAATTTTTGCTCTCTCCTCCGTTTATATCTGTCGTTTAGGAGGAGAGGGCAAACATACCCAAGTGACTTAAAAATGCAGGGTATAGATGCCTTTGGCTTTTTATCGTGACTCCTTCGCTAAGAAGAGAAGTTAAAGTCATCTAATGTATTTTCCAAAATAGTTTTTCAAAAAAAGGGTTCATTCAGAACCGAGGATAACCGTATGAATAAGTTAGTGGTGTTAGGTAGTGTAAACGCTGACCATGTTCTTCAAGTGCCTTCTTTCCCTCGCCCTGGCGAAACGCTACATGGTCGCAACTATCAAGTTATCCCAGGTGGCAAAGGTGCCAACCAAGCTGTTGCTGCAGCTCGACTCAAGGCTGATATTGGCTTTATTGCTTGTGTAGGCGATGACTCGTTCGGCATCAATATTCGTGAAAACTTCAATATGGACGGCATCGACATCACTGGTGTGAAGATGCAACCAAACTGCCCAACTGGCATTGCGATGATTCAAGTGTCGGATAGTGGTGAAAACAGCATTTGTATTTCAGCAGAAGCGAATGCCAAATTGACAGCAGAAGCGATTGAGCCAGATTTAGATCGCATTCGCCAAGCGGATTACCTGCTGATGCAATTGGAAACGCCGATGTGCGGAATTGAGAAAGCCGCGCGAGTGGCGAAAGATGCAAAAACTAACGTCATTTTAAACCCTGCCCCTGCTCGTGAACTGTCAGACGAACTGCTTGCTTGTATTGATGTCATTACACCAAATGAAACCGAAGCTGAAGTCCTGACGGGGGTAACGGTAACGGATAATGACAGCGCGCAAGAAGCGGCGAATGTGCTTCATAGCAAAGGTATCGAAATTGTCATGATCACTCTCGGTGCGAAGGGTGTTTGGTTAAGTCAAAATGGTAGAGGTGAGCTCATCCCGGGGTTCCGTGTTGACGCGACTGATACCACCGCAGCAGGGGATACGTTTAATGGGGCATTCGTCACTGGCCTGTTAGAGGATTTACCTTTAGAATCAGCAATTAAGTTTGCACATGCGGCGGCTGCAATTTCTGTGACCCGCTTTGGCGCTCAGACGTCGATCCCAACTCGCGAAGAGGTGGACGCGTTTCTCGCAGCACAATAGGGCTTAAACGCCTCATCAATTAGGAGTAATAACATGGCGACGATGAAAGACATCGCAAAACTGGCAGGGGTTTCCACTTCAACAGTGAGCCATGTTATTAACAAGACGCGTTTTGTGAGTGAAGAGATCTCCGAACGCGTCAATAATGCCGCAAAAGAACTCAACTACTATGCGCCATCAGCTTTGGCGCGTAGCCTCAAAGTCAATCGTACCAAAACCATCGGTATGCTAGTGACAACCTCAACCAACCCATTCTTTGGCGAAGTCGTAAAAGGCGTCGAACGCAGCTGCTACCAAAAAGGCTACAGCCTCATTTTATGCAATACCGAAGGTGATAACGAACGTATGCGCCAATCCATTAATACGCTTTTGCAAAAGCGTGTCGATGGTTTGATCTTGATGTGCTCCTCGCTAGAAGGGGAGCGTATCGATGTATTTGAGCGTTATCCTGATATCCCTGTCGTGGTGATGGATTGGGGGCCGATGCTGTTTACGAGCGACAAAATTCAAGATAACTCGCTTCGTGGCGGTTACCTAGCGGCGAAATACTTGATTGATTGCGGCCACACAGAAATAGGATGTATCACCGGCCCTTTGATTAAACACCAAGCGCAAATGCGATACGAAGGTTACAAACGTGCGATGAACGAAGCAGGCTTGGAATTTAATGCCAACTGGATAATTGAATCGGACTTCGAATGTGAAGGCGGATACCAAGCATTTATGAAAATGGCGCAGCGAGGCACCTTACCCAGCTCGATTTTCGTTTCCAATGATATGATGGCGATGGGGGTGATTAACGCCGCAAATGAGCTCAATATTAAAGTCCCGGAACAGATTTCAATCATCGGTTACGATGACATACATATCGCGAAGTTCATGTCGCCATCACTCACCACAATTCACCAGCCTAAATACCGTCTTGGGCAAGCTGCCGTGGAAACGCTTGTCCGAAAATTGGATGATAAATCAACAGAAGCGCAAGTCGTGCAATTAGAACCTACCTTAGTTGAACGAAAAAGTGTCAAGATATTAAAGTCAAGCAGCACTAGATGACCTGTGATGTTGAGCTAAAAAATCAAAAAAGTCGTTTCTCTTTATACTATAAAGCCTTACTATCACCATTGATTATAAATAAAAATATTAATTGTTGTCTGGCGGATTAGTTAAATGTTATCAAAAGGTTACGCTAAGTTCTCCGTAAAGCATCCTTGGTTTCACCGAGTTAATGTTATTGCGGTCATACTGATTTTTTTTGTGAGCTGTTATCAGCTCTTGGTGAATGAAGCATTCGAGTACGCAATTGGGTTTGTTATTACACTTTTGGCGTCAGCTTTATTTGCATCAGCTTCCGCATTCAAAAAGCGCTATTTAGGTTTGGATTCTTAGGCGCGTTAATTTCCAAGCGGTTCAATTGAGTCATTTATTGCTTTCAAGCAAATATTGAACTGAATTATGATCGAGTGCATCAAGAGGGGGACAAATGTCCTCCTTTTTGTTAGGTGTCACGCCCTAATATAGGCATATTCCCAAACAAAATAATAAAGGACATCGACATGGACCTACTTGCCTTACTCGATATAAACAACACCCTGGTTAACATTCCAATTGGCGGCGGTTACGCAATGAGTTGGATCGAAGCTTTCGGTACGGTTTTTGGATTGCTTTGCATTTGGTTTGCTAGCCAAGAAAAAACCATCAACTACTTATTCGGTTTGCTGAATGTCACTCTTTTTGCCGTTATCTTTTTCCAAATTCAGTTATACGGATTATTACTTCTTCAACTGTTTTTCTTCTGTGCGAACATTTACGGTTGGTATGCGTGGACTCGTCCAAACGCGGAAGGTGAAACGCTGGAAGTACGCTGGTTAAACAAACAGAAACTCATCGCCACTGCTTCTATTAGCGTTGTGTCTATCGCGTTGTTAACCATCTACATCGACCCTTTTTTCTTTGCATTAGCAAACATTGCTGTTGATAGCTTGAATCTCTTTGGTGCAGGTTTGGCTGATCCGGTACTTGAACCTGATGCGTTCCCGTTTTGGGATGCAACCATGACAGTACTTTCTGTTGTTGCACAAATTCTGATGACACGTAAATATGTGGAAAACTGGATTCTTTGGGTTGTGATTAACATCATCAGTGTTGGCATCTACGCGACACAGGGTGTTTATGCGATGTCTGTTCAGTATGCGATTTTGATGTTCATTGCTGCCAATGGTACGCGTGAATGGGCCCGTAGCGCCAAGCGCAATGGCGATAAAACCTTAGCTCAAGCTGCAGCTTAAGGAACGAAAAATGGCGAAACAACCTCATATTGGTGTTGATGAAACACAAGTCGCTCCTCTCGTCATTGTATGTGGTGAGCCAGACCGAGCTAATCGTATTGCCGCATTATTGGATGATGCAGAAATGATCTCGGAAAATCGCGAGTACCGTGTTTTTACTGGCAAATACAAGGACCAGCCTGTTTCAGTATGCAGCACAGGCATCGGCGCCCCATCGATGATCATCGCAGTTGAAGAGCTAAAACAGTGCGGTGTCACTCATGTAGTACGTGTTGGATCGGCCGGTGCGATGCAATCAGGCATTCAGCTTGGCGAGCTAATCATTGCCGAAGGTGCGGTAAGAGATGAAGGCGGCTCCAAAGCGTATGTGGATTCGGCTTATCCGGCGTACGCAAGCTTTTCCTTATTAAAGGAAGTTGAGCGTTACCTGTCAATACAAGAGGCGCGTTATCATTTCGGTGTGGTACGTTCTCACGACAGTTTCTATACCGATGACGAAGATGCGATATGCCAATACTGGAACAAGAAGGGCGTCTTAGGTGCCGATATGGAAACCTCAGCTTTGCTTGCCGTTGGCCGATTACGTGGCCTTCATGTGGCTTCGATCTTAAATAACGTCGTTTTGTATCAACAAGATGTGAAAGAAGGGGTTGGCCAGTACGTTGATGAAGCGAAAGTAATGATGCAAGGTGAGAAGCTTGCTGCAATGACGGCGTTAGAAGCGCTGATTGCTCAGAGATAGTCCGTACTAACTTCAGTAACTCTTATAAATCAATGAATGTAAAGCGACAGGCCACTGTCGCTTTTTTATTTGGTGTTACGGGGTACAATCCACCTGAGATAGTTATCAGTAACTTTTCCGAGAGAGCAGAGAATGAAAATCAGCCCGTATCCAACTGGCCGCTTCAAAACATACCTTGAAAAAAAGAGCGTTGCCTTTCGTGAGATGATCTATCAGTGTCAAATTAGTACGCGTTACTTTGATGCTGGGGAAGAAATTCTCCGTCAAGGTGAGCAACTTCAGTACTTATATGTTGTGCCGGTAGGTCGAGTTTCAATGAGCATATTGGCCGCGAATGGGCGACGCTTTCAATTAGGAGAGGCAAACTGCGACTACCATATCTATGGTGAAATGGAGTACTTCACTCAGACTCCTTGCCAATGGAACGTGATTGCAGACGAGCACATGCAGGTTGATGTCATCTGCATCCAAAAACTAACTGAAGCGCTACAAAAGCATCCAGAAATGATGGTGTTCTTTGCTTCAGCGTTGGCCGAAGATTATCAAGATTCTATGGATATCTATACCAATCGGTTATTGCATCCCATTACTTATAATATTGCGTATGATCTTTTCGTCCGTAATCAAACCAACACATTGCTCGGTGGCTTTGACAAAGTGAATCAAGAAGCTGAGCGATTTGGTACTTCTGGTCGTGTTTATCGACGTGCAGTTAAAGATTTGATTGAAAAGGGATTGATTGCAAAAACGGAAAACGGGTTGGAGATTATTGATGAGCTTGCACTCAAAGCATTTATCGAAGCGCATGAATGATACACCTAGATATTGCAATGGATGGTTTTTATAAGTCTTTGATATAGTTGGAGCTCGAATAAGCGTAACTAATGTAAAGTACCTTAAATTTTGTTGAATGCAGTAAAGAGTAACGTTATATTGCGAACGCGCATGATAATAGATCTCATTAAGGCTTAACAAAATGAAAAAATTCGTCGGTGCGGCTATGCTGTCGCTATTTACTGTTTCTCCTTCTTTCGCTGCTAAGGTTGTGATTGACCATTACATGGGGCAAACCGAGCTAGAGCAATCACCAGAGCGCGTGGTTGTGATTGGCTTTGGTCCGCTAGATGCGCTGGACAACTTTGGTATCGATCCTGTTGCAGTCTCTAACTCTTCTAATCTGCCTAGCTACCTTTCAAAATACAGCAAAGATAACTACACCTCTGCGGGTAGTTTGTTTGAACCTGACTTTGAAACCATTTACATGCAAAAACCGGATTTGATATTGGTTGGTCCGCGAGCGTCTGCGAAATATGAAGAGCTGAGTGAAATTGCTCCTACGGTCGTTTTTGCTGCGAAAGAGAATCAAGGTTACTGGGAAGGTACGCAAGCACAGTGGCGCAATATTGGTAAAATCTTCGATATCGAAGAAAAAGTAGAGCAGAAAATTGAAGCGCTAGATGCTCAATTCAAAGCAATCCGTAACTACAATCAATCAAATAACAATGATGCGTTAACGATTTTAAGCATGGGTGACAACATCAGTGCGTTTGGAGCTCAATCGCGATTTGGTGTGATTTATAACGATTTCGGTTTCTTGGAAACGGTTGAATACGTGAAAACGGGCACTCACGGAGATATTATTTCTTATGAATTTATTCGTGAAGCTAACCCGAAAAATATACTCGTAGTTGACCGCAATTCGCTGAAAGGCACGCCAGATAACGATATTCGTAAGTCCATGGATAACGACTTAGTCAAAGCAACCGCCGCATATAAGAATCACAAAATCACTTATTTAGATGTGGACGCGTGGTACTTGTCGATGTCTGGTGTGACTGCAACAGAAAAAATGGTCAGTGAGATCAAGCAAACCGTTGAACTGTAATCCAAGATAGCAGAGGTTAACTTTGAAAAAGTTATTGCTAACCCTTGTGGTTTTAAGCACGGTTTCGTTATTTGTTGGGGTGGCAAACATGACGCCCCAACAGTTATTTTCGGGTGATGAGAAAGCGTTAGAGCTTTTCTTTACCAGCCGTATACCACGTTTATTCGCCATACTGCTTGCTGGTGCAGGCTTAAGTATTGCAGGCCTTATTATGCAGCAAATCAGCCAGAACCGATTTGCTGCACCTTCTACAACCGGTACGATCGAATGCGCCATGCTGGGCTACGTACTGAGCGTGGTTTTCTTTGGAAACGACAACCACCTATGGCTTGTCTTTGGTATCTCGGTGTTCGGGACGTTAGCATTTATTTTCTTTATTCAACGCATTCAATTTAAGAGTGTGGTCTTTGTGCCACTTGTCGGAATTATTTTCGGCAATGTCATCCAATCAATGACTACATTTATTGCTTACAAATACGATGCACTTCAAAGTCTGAATGCTTGGACAGTCGCAAACTTCGCCAACATCTTGCGTGGTGATTTTGAACTGCTGTACATCGCGGTGCCAATGGCTATTCTCAGCTATCTTTTTGCCGCACGGATTTCAGCCGTGGGTATCGGAAAAGATTTCGCGGTTAACTTGGGGTTAAATTATCAGCAGGTTGTCACGATTGGCGTTCTATTGGTGTCAATCATGTCAGCAAGTGTCGTGATGATTGTTGGGCAGCTGCCATTCCTTGGTCTGATTGTGCCGAACCTCGTTAGTCACTTTTATGGTGATAACCTCAAAAAGAACATTCCGCTTACGGCCATGTATGGGGCGACTTTAGTGCTATGTTGCGACTTGGTGAGTCGTTTGATTATCTTCCCTCATGAAATGCCAATCTCTATCGTGATCAGCATATTGGGTGGTGTGGTATTCATCGCGATGTTGTTGCGAGGTAAGCAACATGCGTGATTCAACGAAAATCCTACTGCTAGGTGGCATTGCGGTACTTTTTGCATGTTTGTTTATTGGTATTGGGCTAACGGCTGACAACTACCAGTATTTTTTATCTCGTAGAGTTCCTAAAGTATTGGCGATAGTGCTAGCGGGTGTGGCTATCGCTCAGTCTTCACTTGTATTTCAAACCATTACGCACAACCGAATTTTAACGCCAAGTATCATGGGGTTTGATGCGTTGTATGTGTTGACGCAAATTTTGATCGTGCTGATTTTTGGTGGTTTGAGTACTTTAGTTCTTAACTTGTACGTCAATTTCACGATTGCCGTAATTGTAATGGTGTCGTTTTCGTTATTGTTGTTTGGTTTTTACTTTTCTAAAGGAAGCAAGAACTTGATTACGTTGCTATTGGTCGGCTTGATCTTTGGTCAGCTATTTTCCAATGCGGCGTCATTTTTCTCTTTGCTGATGGACCCAAATACGTTTGCAATCGTTCAATCGAAACTTTACGCCAGCTTTAATAATGTCAAAGTGAATTTGGTTTACTTTAGTGCGCCAGCTTTGATGTTTGCATGTTGGTTGCTATTTAGTATGCATCGCACTTTAGATGTGTTTTGGCTCGACCAAGACAATGCGAAAAGTTTGGGCGTCGACGTACCTAAGGTAACGCGAAATGTATTCATTATCTCGGCGGTTCTGATTGCTATTTCTACGGCTCTAGTGGGACCAATCATGTTCTTTGGTTTGCTGGTGACCAACTTAAGCCGAGAAATGTTCCGAAGTTACCAACACAAAACGCTATTGGTTGGTTGTTCGTTTCTCTCCATCAGCTCGTTACTGGCTGGGCAATGGATTATCGAGAACGTGTTCAGTTTTGAGACGACGTTGAGTGTCGTTATTAACTTTATTGGTGGTGCGTATTTCTTATACCTACTACTGAAAAACAAAGTTGTATAAATATGATAGTGATAGACAAATTAACGAAGGCCTTCGGTTCAAATAAAGTGGTTGATGAGGCCAATACTCAGTTTGAAAAGGGCAAAGTGACGTCCATTATTGGCCCGAATGGCGCGGGAAAGAGCACGCTGTTATCTATGGCTTCGCGCTTAACGGAGCGGGATGGTGGTAGTGTTATCATTGATTGTAAGGAAATTGCGGAATGGGACACTAAAGAGTTAGCGAAAAAGCTGGCGGTACTTCGTCAAGCCAACTCTATTACCATGCGATTTACCGTGAAGGAGTTGGTCTCTTTTGGCCGTTTCCCATACTCCAAAGGAAATCTGACCAAAGAAGATCATGCGGTGATTGAACAAGCGATCGACTACCTAGATTTACAAGGTATCCAAGACAAATATTTGGATGAGTTAAGTGGTGGTCAGCGACAGCTTGCGTTTATTGCCATGGTGATTGCACAAGATACAGACTACGTTTTTCTTGATGAACCACTTAACAATCTAGATATCAAACACTCTCTTCAGATCATGAAAGTCGTGCAGCGGTTAGCTCATGACATGAACAAAGCCATGGTGGTGGTAATTCATGATATTAATTTCGCAGCGTGCTACTCGGATGTCATATTGGCGCTTAAGCAAGGCAAAGTTGTGGCAAGTGGTGCGGTGGAAGAGGTGATTCAGGCGTCTACGCTAGAGGATATCTACGAAACGCCGTTTAATATTATCGAATTAAACGGCAAGCGCATGTGTACTTACCACTAATCCAACCTCAGTGCTTAATGAAAGCGATTCTTCAATGAGGATAGATAGGCGAGTTTACTTGGTGAGCTCGTCTATGATTGGGCATCGGCTTTCAGCGTCTCCCGGACAAGAAGAAACCCAACCTTCAAGTTGCGTTTTGATCTCCATAAGGTGCGCGATTTTTTCTTCAACCTCTCTCAGCTTATCCATGGTTCTTGCTTTTACTTCGCTGCTTTTTCGGTTGGGATTATGGGCAAGCTGCACAAACTCTTTGCATTCTTGCAGTGAAAAGCCAGCGTTTTTTGCGCGTGATACTAAGTTAAGCTCTTGAATATGATTATCTGAATATTCGCGATAGCCAGAGTCGCTGCGCGCTGGTGGAGATATGATCCCTTTGTCTTCATACAATCGAATCGACTTAGATGAAAGCCCAGTAAGCTTTGCGACAGCACCAATATTCATGTTTAACCTCCATAACGTTTAAGGCGAGTATATACCGATGTTGTAGATAAGACACTCCTAAATAACAGTCAGTTACCTAGGGCCTCTTTACTCTTTTATCACTTCATGCGGTGGTACACCAAATACCTTTTTGAAAGCACAGGTGAAGTTGGAAGGGTGGTGGTATCCGGCTTCATAAGCAGCTTCCGTGATCGTCACTAGGCCACGTTCCAAGTGCTGCCTCGCAATCTCAAGGCGACGAAAGCGAATATAACCATTTACGGTCATATTCAGTGATTGTTTAAATCGGCGCTGCAGGTTTGAAACGCTCATTGAAAACACGCTTGCCAACTTTTCTAAGCCTAGTTCTTGCTCAAGGTGAGTTTCTATATAGCTAACAATATCCTCTATTCGACCATCTGTGTGCCGTTCAAGGTTATTTTTATTAGCACTGAAGTGCTTGGGGATTTGTTCAGTCGCTTGATGCAAAATTTGATAGATCAAGCTTTCAACTTCCAACTTATCTTGGAATTCTTGTGGTGTTTCTCGGCTTGTCAGCGTTTCAGCTAGTTCGCATAACGCCTGGTTAAGCTCTAGAGGATGAAACGCCTGATGAGAGTTAAAAAAGGACCGATGACGACAGGTTTGGTCAAGGCGAGCCTCTAGCCACTGGGGCTTAACCAATATGTTGATCTTATTAATGAGGTTATCTTTGAGCAGTGAGCGACGAAAGTTTGCAGGTTTGAGTAGGTTCACCACAACACCTTTAGGGCCGTCGCTTGCGTCTAAATCAAATTGCAAATCGTCGTAGCCAAACGAGAGCTTACCTTCTAAAAGAATAGTGACCAACAGTGAGGCGTGTGCAGTAGAAACAATATGTGAATCAACAAGCTCTAGGCAGCGTCCACCATGAACAAAGATTTGATCATTGTACTGATATGATAGGAATTTGCCTTCTGCCAGTTGAGTTTGACAAGGTTGACCTTGCGTGACGATCCACTGCTTTTCTGTGGCTTCCAGTTTTTGGGTTAAAGCAATCTTGGCAACTCTAGTTCGTTTTGGTGTGACTTCCTGCATTTGACACTTCCTCATAACACTTGTGCGATTTCGCATAATCAAATCGCCTTTGTATTTATAAAACTCATGCTTATTATACCTGAGAATTATTATCATTAATATTTAGGAATGAAGTTATGGAAAGCCCTGCTTGTTCATCTATCAAGCTTTCAAGCCTTTGCCTTGCAGTGGGAATGGCGCTATCAACCCCTGTTTTAGCTCAAGATACCGAGTCACATTTTGAAGAAGTCGTTGTATGGGGAACAAAAGTTTCTAGCAATACTGAGTCGATGTTTGCGGACGACATGTCACTGAAGCAAGCGGATCATATGTCTGATTTACTGCGCGATATTCCCGGTGTGGATGTTGGTGGAACACACTCTGTGAATCAACGTATTACCATTCGTGGTTTGAGCGAAACCGATTTGGACATTCGTCTTGATGGTGCTTCTCAGCATGCGAGCATGTTCCATCACATTGGGAACTTAACGCTAAACCCTGACATTCTCAAATCTGCCGATATCCAGGTAGGTAATAACTCTGTGACTCAAAATGGCTTAGGCGGCTCGGTTTATTTTGAAACGAAAGACGCTCGCGATTTACTTCGTTACGATGAAACGTTTGGCGCTCGTGTTTATGGCGGTTATGCATCCAACGACAACCAACAAGGCTCGTTGACACTGTACGGGCTTTTGTCCGAAAACATTGATGCGATGGTTTATGGCCATTACGTTACGCGCGATGACTTTGAAGATGGTGACGGCAACAAAACCTATGGCGCTGCGGGTGATGTTTACAACATTCTGGCTAAGTTGGGGTATGAACTAAACGACATCCATCGTTTTGAGCTCTCTTATGACATGTACCGAGACAGTGGTGATTACAGTCCGCGTCCTGATATGTCGGGTAGTGCGAACAATGGCTTATCGAGCACGTTACTTATTCCTACGGATTATGACCGAGATACCGTTACCTTGAGTTACGAGCTGCGAGGCGAACAGCATAAAGGTAACGTCACACTTTATAATACCGAGACAGAAATTAAACGGGATGAGAGCGTTATGGCTCCTCGCTGGCCTTCGAACCGTTTATCGAAGAACACCGCTAAAAACCAAAACTTTGGTTTGAATGGTAAGTTCCAGTCGGATGTTATGTTAGGTGAGTTTGATAATCGAATCACCTATGGTTTCGACTACATGGATAAGACATCTTCAAGTTACTACGGTAGTCGTAAGTTCATGGATGAATCGGCCATTTCAACCGCATTGTTTGTAGAAGACCAGTTCTTCTTCTCTGATGCTTTCTTTGTTACCGCAGGTATGCGTTTTGATGATTACAAACGTGAAGCGGAAACGGGGACGAGTAACTATGATGATGTGACCTGGGCCCTAGCGGTAGAATGGGCAGTCACTCAGGATTGGACGTTGTTTGCGAGCGCACGCTCTCTATTCAAAGGCCCTGAGCTGATGGAAACCTTTATTGCTTACCAAGACGTTGCATTTTTAGAGGATGGACTAAAGCCAGAAACGGGGTTGAACACACAGGGTGGTGTCCGTTTTGATAAAACCTTTGATAAGCATTTCTTTGGAGCGAATATTACGGCATTCCAAACGGAAATTGATGATTACATTGCAGACCAGTACCAAAACGCGACTCAAACTTACCTGATTTACAACTTAGGTGATGTTGAGATTAAAGGCTTTGAGGCAAGTGCTTCTTATGGCTACGACAAGTTTAACAGCAAACTTTCTTACTCTAAGTCGGACACCAAAAACAAGAATACCGGTGGCCCTGTTGCTGGGGGTAATGGGCGTAGCATTGATATGGGTGATAGTATTGCTCTAACTTTGGATTACCAGTCAGACGCTTTAGAAACGATCTTCGGGTGGAACTCAATGTTTGTTCTAGAGGAAGACAACGTCTTTGATGGTCAGCCAAAGAAAGCAAGTTATGATGTACATAATCTATATGCTCAATGGGTGCCGTCTAATATTGATGGACTGTCGGTGACCTTTGGTATTGATAATGTATTTGACGAGTTATACAGCTCTCATGCGTCTCGTTCGGGTACGGCACGTGGCTTCACGCTTGATGACTACGAGCCGGGTCGCAACTTCAAACTTTCTGCTGCTTATCAATTCTAATAGGGCTCCCGAGAGGGGGGCGCTTCAAAACACGAGTAAATTCATGATTAAAGAAAGCACCCGAATAGATAGCGAACACGCTGACAAATACTTAGTGACACTTTGTCGGCATTTTGGACGAAAGGTTCCTGCTACTTGGAATGAAAACAGCGGTTTGGTGACATTCCCGACGGGAAAAGCGGAGTTTGCTCTTTGCGAGTCTAGCTTGACCATTATTTGTGAGGCAGATTCAGAAGAGAGATTGAGCACAGTGAAGGCGATAATCTCATCGCATGTAGACATGTTCTCTCGTAGAGAAACATTAGCACTTAACTGGGTTCGCTAGAGCTATTGATGAATGTGCAGAAAATGAGAGCGCATTAAAAGCAAAAAGCCCGCGATCTTATCATTCGCGGGCTTTTATTGTTCGAATGCTATTGCTTTTTAGGCTCTAGATTCTAGGCTTTTTTTTTCCTGTTGCATTTTTGCTAGGAAGTAGATATTAACGCAAGCAATAAAGCCGTTAGTTAATACTACAGGCCAAGAATCAATCATTAGTCCGTAAGCAGTAAATAGCGCACAACCAATAAAGTTAAGGATACGAAGCTTAACAATATCTTTCATAGTTAGCGAAATTGCGACCATGATTGAAGCTGCATAACCTAAAATCTCAACCATATTCATGTCCATTTTTTTGACCCTCTTAAAATCTGCCGAATTTTGTCGGTACCAATTCTTCTCATCTTGAGATTAATGAGGAAGCTCCATGCCTCGAATGGTCTTTTTTTGTTGTATGGACGCACTATATCAATGGAAAAACCGTGATAAAAGCCTCAAATCAAGGTTAAGAGAAGGTTAGCGATTACGCAAACGTTTAGGACGGGAATTACTGATAATTTTACTTATTGTGTTGATTGATAATAACGATGGTATTAATAGCTCTCACATCATTGAAAGTGGGGGAATATTTACATATGATTGAAAATGATAATTATTTTCAAGTGTGATGTTTATGTATTTTCTTATTAGCTTGCTCGTATTTTTTTTACTGTATATCAGGACAAAGCCGAATTCGTGGTGCTCGGGAATTCATATTGTGAGCCACATTTTCATGGTTATATTTTGTCCAACGATTTATGTCATTCAATATTTAATCGTCACGTTTTTCTCGTCACCAATATTGATTAAGTTGTCATCACGTTCAGGTGTATACAACATTCTTATTGCTTTTCTTCCATTATTAATTGCAACCGGTAGTTTGGCGTTTAGCTGAGCGTTTTCATCTATCTTCTTTTTTAAAACGACTACACTTATACGGAATAAGACATCAATTTCATATAATTAATCGATATTGCGGTGTTAGGACATGTGTCACATTTCTGTGACTACTAGTAAGTTTTACTTACTTTGCTCATTAGTGCGCCATTTATCGATTGTTTAATGAGTTGATACTTAGTCTAATCGTCTAAAGGTGTGCAGTATGCCGCACTAAATCATTTAAAAACTATCTAAAAAGGTTAATGGGAAACGTAGGCCATTAGCGGAGGTCAGATGAGTACGCAAACCGTGCCGCAGAACGCGATTGTAAATGCCGTCAAAGGTGAAGTCTTGGTTTTAGGTCTGGATGGAAAAGCCAGGTCTATAAAAGCGGGGGATGAGTTAATATCTGGCGAAGTGATCATTACTGAAAATAACGCTTCTCTTGATGTACAGATACATAATGAGCTGTATCTGGTTGATGCTAATTGTGTCGCGTGCCTTCCAGAACCTTCTTTTGAACAACCAGAAACCTTGCTGCAATCTCCAGTTAATGGCCAGGTTACTTTCGATCCAACAGCTATCGAAGGTGCTAACTTTGACGCTAATGATGTCGCGGCCATCCAACAGGCCATTTTAGATGGTGCTGACCCGACTGCTATTTTGGAAGCAACGGCTGCTGGTGCTGGCGCTGAAGGCTCAGCCAATGCTGGCTATGTGACCGTTGAATATAATAATCCGGAAGTACTTGCCTCCACCTTTTTTGAGACGTCAGCGACTCGTAGCGGTGTAGAAGAACGCGATGAAGCTGATGATTTAGATGTCACTATTTTTGCCGATGGCGGACAATCACTGCAATCTAGCGTAACAGAAGGCTCAATTTCTCTATCAAGCTATCCGCAAACCATTTCTTCTAGTGTGCTGATTGAAGCAGGAGATCTCGCACTTGATACCGCTTCATTTGTACCTGAAACGTCCTCATTAGAGTCTCTGTTAACCGAGCTAAATAGTGATATTACCTCTGCTGGTCAGCCAGTGGCGTTCGTTTATGACGAAGCGCAAAATGCTATTATCGGCACTCAAGAAGGTAACGAAGTGCTTCGTATAGAGATCGAAGCGACATCTTTAGGCCGTGATTTAGAGTTAGAGGTCGTTACCACGATTAGCCAGGGCATTGACCATGTCGCGTCTGTTTCTGATGGCCAGGTATCGATCGTCAGTGATCAAATCAATATCGCTTTTGACATTACAGGCGCAGATATTGGTGGTAACAGCATTCAAGCACCTATCGATTTCACGACAACTGTTATTGATGGCGATGATCCGGCGCCGCAAAACGTTACTTTCGAAAACGTTGAATCTTCTTCTACTCCGATTACTGGCACTTTTGTTGATATTGGTAGTGATCAATTGGCAACGGTCACATTTAATCAAGAAGGACTTAGTCAATTTGATGGCCTATTGAGTGATAATCAGGCAACAGAGGCGGTACTCTCTGAAGACGGCAGCACTATCACCCTGTCCATTGCAGGCTCTAATGAAACCGTTTTAACCATCAGTCTGAATACTGATGGTACCTACCAATTTGAGCAATTTAAGCCGTTAGAACAAACAAACGGTGAAGATACGATTGAGCTCTCTTTGCCAACCACAATCGTCGATTTCGACCAAGATACGGCAAGTAACACCTTTACGATGACCATCCTTGATGGCGATAACCCGGTGATTGAAAACGTGACGGGATTGTCTTTAGACGAGGCGGGGGTTGACCAGGGTTCACAGGAAGGCGCGGTAGTAACAAGTGGCACTGGGTCGATCACGACAGCGGTCGGTAGTGACATCATTGATCACTATGAGTTGGAGCCTACAGAGTTTAATGTTGGTGGAGAACTCCAATCTCAAGGGCAGGTTGTTCAACTGGAACTAGCGTCAGAGAGCAACGGCGTGCGCACTTACGAAGGCTTCATCGAGCTGGATGGCGTGCGTATCACAGTATTTGATGTGGCGATTGATGCGCCTGTATTGGGCGAATACCAATTCAACTTGTATGAACAACTCGACCATACGGGTGTTAACGATGACTCGATTACTTTCTCATTGCCAGTTTACGCGGTAGATGCAGATGGCGACCGCTCCTCGATTACCGACGGTTCGAACACACCAGAAGCGGCGCAAATTGTCATTCAAGTTCAAGATGACGTTCCTTCGATTGATGGCGTTGATGCGCTAGCCGTCGATGAAGACGATTTATCAAGCATCGGCTCCGATCAAAGCGACTCTGTGCTCGCGCAAGGTAGCTTCACGACGACTCAGGGCTCAGACCGTGTTGTAAGTTATCAATTAGAGAGCGGCACTGATCCACTCAATGGGTTGGAATCACAGGGTCGATCTATCTCTCTGACGGAAACTGTCAACTCAGATGGCAGCTTTACCTATTCTGCAACGGCAGAAGGGGACGATATCTTCACCTTACAAGTGAACCCTGACGGTTCTTATTCATTTGCTCTGGAAGGTCCAATCGATCATGCTGTGGGTAGCGATAGCTTAACTCTAGACTTCACTATTGTCGCAACGGACTTTGACGGTGACACCAGTTCACTTGTTCTACCGGTAACCATTACAGATGATGTGCCAACCATTAACGACGTTGTTGCTCTTACCGTCGATGAAGATGACTTAAGTTCGGTAGGCTCTGACCAATCACAGCCAACGCTGGTTGAAGGTCAGTTCACGACGACTCAGGGCTCAGATGGCGTCGTACAGTATCAGTTGGATGTAAAAGCTGATCCTTTAAATGGCCTGCAATCTCAAGGTCAAACCGTCTCCATTGCCGAAACGCAAAATGCAGACGGCAGTTACACCTACAGCGCAACGGCAAATGGCAGTGCAGTTTTCACATTAATTTTGAATACCGACGGCTCGTACAGTTTTGAGTTGCAAGGTCCAATCGACCATGCGGCAAATAGCGACAGTTTAACTCTTGATTTTAGCGTTATTGCGACAGACTTCGATGGTGATACAAGCCAAATCGTACTGCCTGTTACCATCGTGGATGATAAACCGACCATTACCGATGTTGATGCGATTACTGTTGATGAAGATGATTTAGGCACGATTGGCTCAGATCAGACAGACCCGATTTCAATTGATGGCAACTTTACTACCACGCAAGGCTCGGACCGAGTGGTGAGCTATCAGCTCGATGCTTCCGCAACACCAGTTAATGGCCTTACATCACGAGGCGTGGCGGTCACGCTGACTGAAACCGCAAATGGCGACGGCAGCTTTACCTACAAAGCAACGGCAGGCACAGAAGCAGTCTTTACGCTGACGGTGAATACTGATGGTTCTTACAACTTCACGCTAGAAGGGCCAATTGATCATGCTGTCGATAGCGACGAGTTGACGCTCAACTTCCCAATCATCGCGACCGACTTTGATGGTGATACCACAAACGCCACGATCCCTGTGACGATCGTGGACGATAAGCCAGTTATTACTGACGTAGATGCCATTACGGTTGATGAAGATGATCTAGCGTCAATTGGTTCAGACCAAAGTAATCCAATTTCTATTGATGGCAGCTTCACCACCACGCAAGGCTCAGACCGTGTGGTGAGCTACCAACTTGATACTTCAGCAACACCAGTGGACGGTTTAACATCGCAAGGTGTGGCTGTCACACTGACAGAAACCGCAAACGCTGACGGCAGTTTCACTTATGAAGCGACAGCGGGTGGCAACCCAGTATTTACTCTGACAGTAGATACTGATGGCTCTTACAACTTCACGCTAGAAGGGCCAATTGATCACGCGGTTGATAGTGACGAGCTGACACTGAACTTCCCAATTACCGCAACCGACTTTGATGGCGACACCGTTACTGAAACCATTCCAGTCACGATTGTTGATGATGTACCGATTATTACAGCGGTTGATGCGCTGAATGTTGATGAGGATGACCTTAACGTTATAGGTTCCGACCCAGGCGGCGATCTATTCGTTAAAGGCGCGTTTACCACCACACAAGGCTCTGACCGAGTGGTGAGCTACCAACTGGATTCAACCTCTGATCCTGTCGCGGGCCTGATGTCTCAAGGTGAGGCGATTACCTTGGTCGAAACGGCTAATGGTGACGGCAGCTTTACCTATGTCGCGACCGCAGATGGTAATCCTATTTTTACCCTAAACGTCGCAACGGATGGTACGTACGACTTTACGCTTCAAGGACCAATCGACCATGCGGCCAACAGCGACAGCCTAACCATTGATTTCCCGATTATTGCCACCGATTTTGATGGTGATACGGCCACGGCAACTATTCCAGTCACGATCACGGATGATGCACCAGTTATCGATAACGTCGTGCCGCTGGCTGTGGATGAAGATGATCTCTCAGGTATTGGCTCAGACCAAAGCGACGCTGTTTATGTAGAAGGTGCGTTCACGACCACTCAAGGGTCAGACCGTGTGGTGAGCTACCAACTTGATTCAGCTTCTGATCCTGTTTCGGGGTTAACCTCCCAAGGTGAGCCTGTTACTTTGGTTGAGACTGCGAATGCCGATGGCAGCTTCACTTACGTGGCTACCGCGGATGGCAATCCGGTCTTCACCATGAATGTGAATGCTGATGGCACATACAACTTCCGTCTGGAAGGGCCAGTCGATCACGCGTTAAACAGCGATGAATTAGTTCTGAACTTCCCAATCATTGCAACAGACTTTGATGGCGATACGACGACGGCGACCATTCCAGTCACGATTAATGATGACGTTCCAACCATTGATAACGTTGTTCCACTGACAGTAGACGAAGATGATCTCGCCTCAATTGGCTCAGACCAAAACAATGATGCGTTTATGTCGGGGTCTTTCACCACAACTGAAGGCTCAGACAGCGTTGTTAAATACCAGCTTGATGCAACAGCAGATCCAGTTGCAGGGTTGACCTCTCATGGTGAGCCTGTCGCGCTTGCTGAAACTGCTAACGGCGACGGTAGTTTTACTTACACAGCCACAGCAGATGGCAATGCCGTATTTGAATTAGTGCTGAAGCCAGATGGCAGCTACACCTTTACTCTGCTAGGTCCACTAGACCATGCGATGAATAGCGACAGCCTACAAATCGATTTCCCGATTATCGCAACAGACTTTGATGGCGACACTTCAACTAAAATACTGCCTGTCACTATTGTTGATGATCAGCCAAGCATCATTAATGTTGATGCGATCAGCGTGGATGAAGATGACTTGGCTACGATTGGCTCTGATCAAAACGAGTCCGTGTCGATTGATGGTCACTTTGTCACGATGGGTTCTGATCATGTTGTGCGTTATCAGTTAGACGCGTCCTCTAACCCTATTAATGGCTTAACCTCACACGGGGTAGTGGTGACAATGACGGAAAGCGCGAATGCGGATGGCAGTTTCACCTATACCGCTACCGCAGGATCAGAAGCCGTATTTACCTTGACGGTGAACAGCGACGGCAGTTACAACTTCACGCTTGAAGGTCCAATTGACCATGCAACAGGTAGTGATGAGCTGACGCTGAACTTCCCAATCATCGCGACGGATTTTGATGGTGATACCACCACAGAAACGATCCCAGTCACCATCGTCGATGACAAGCCGACTATTACTGATGTCGATGCGATTACCGTTGATGAAGATGATTTAGCCACGATTGGCTCGGATCAAAACGATCCAATATCAATCGATGGCAACTTCACCACAACGCAAGGCTCTGACCGAGTGGTAAGCTATCAGCTCGACGCTTCTGCAACACCAGTGGATGGTCTGACATCACAAGGCGTGGCGGTCACGCTGACTGAAACCGCAAATGGCGACGGCAGCTTTACCTACAAAGCAACGGCAGGCACAGAAGCAGTCTTTACGCTGACGGTGAATACCGATGGTAGTTACAACTTTACGCTTGAAGGTCCAATCGACCACTCGGTAGATAGCGATGAGTTGACACTCAACTTCCCAATAATCGCAACAGATTTTGATGGCGACACGTCAGTTGAGACAATTCCTGTCAAGATTGTTGATGACAAGCCAACACTTGGTGGCATCGAAGCAACAAGTGTGCAAACGGTTGATGAGGACGATATCCCAACGGTAGGATCTGATGGTACGCAGGCGAACAGTATTGCCGGTAACTTCATCGCGACTGATGGCTCTGATGGCATTGTAGAGTATGGTGTTTCTGACCTAACGACGCCAGTACAAGGCCTGACCTCTGGTGGTCAATCACTGGTCATGGTTGAAGTATCAAACGCAGGTGGCGTTTCAGTTTACGAAGCTCGTATTGATGGCACGACGACACCAGTATTCCGAGTGACCCTCGATGCCTCTGATGATAGCTACACGTTCGATTTGCTCGCTCCTCTCGATCATCCAAATGCTGATGGCCAAAATGAACTGGTCATCAATTTGCCGATAAACGCGACGGACTTTGATGGAGACGAGTCGAACGACATCACCTTACCAATTATGGTTGTGGATGATGTTCCGACCATTGATGGTTTACTAGCAGGCAGCGAACAAACCGTTGATGAAGATGACCTACCAGCAGGTACTGATGCTGCAAGTGCAGAAGATACTGTTATTTCAGGTACTTTTGATATCACTGAAGGTGCTGACCAAGTTGCTTCTATTCAGCTGAGTGACCTGACCACGCCTGTTGCGTCACTGACTTCAGATGGTGAAGCTATCACCTTAGTTCTGTCTTCTAGCGCAAACGGTGTGAACGTATACCAAGGTGTTGCTGGCAATCCTGCTGAAGTGGTTTTCGAACTGACGTTGGATGCAACGAACAACACCTACGAGTTCGATTTACAGAAGCCGCTTGATCATCCAGATGGTAATCAGCAAAACGAGATTGTTATTAATCTCCCTGTGACGGCGACAGATAATGATGGTGATACTTCACCAGCCTTCACATTGCCAATTACCGTTGTGGACGATGTTCCAGTTGTTACCAATATTGAAAGTCTACGTGTCGACGAAGATGACTTACCTCTTGGTTCTGATGGCACTAAAGAGCCATTAACGGTATCGGGTGAATTTGAAGTAACCAGCGCAGATGGTATTGATGCTTTCGAATTGGATCTGAGCTCAAATCCTATCCCGAATCTGAAATCGGGTGGGGAAGACGTCACGCTTTCTCAAGACGTTAGTGCTTCAACTGCTGACGCGCTTGTTTACGTGGGACAAACTCCGAGCGGAGTGACTGTTTTTACGCTGACACTTCATCAAGATGGTAAATACGACTTTGAGTTATCTGGTCAGTTAGATCACGCGGTTAACTCTGATGAGATTTTGTTGAATCTACCTGTGAAGATTACAGATGGCGACAACGATACCATCACTGCGACCTTGCCAGTGACCATCGTAGATGACAAGCCAACCATTGATGCTATTAGCTCTGGTAGTACCTTGTCTGTGGATGAGGATGATATTCCAAGCCAAGGTTCGGACGACACGCCAGAATCCAATATCATTGGCGGCAACTTTGACGTTACGGATGGTGCTGATTCTATCGTTAGCTTCCAGTTGGATAGCTTGACGTCGCCTGTTTCTGGACTTACCTCAGGTGGTCAACCGCTTGAATTGGTTGAGTTCTCAAATTCAAATGGTGTGATTGAGTACCGAGCCTATGTACAAGGTACGACGGATACCGTCTTTAAACTGACGCTAAATGGTTCAGCAGACAGCTATGAATTTGAACTGTTGGGTGCACTTGATCATCCTGCGGGTAACGATGAAAACTCGTTAGTCATCAACTTCCCAGTCAACGCGACCGATTTCGACGGCGATGTGTCCAATAACATCACCTTGCCGATCACCGTGGTGGACGATGTTCCAGCTATTGTGAAAGTGACAGACTCTAGCCAACAAACCGTTGATGAAGATGATCTTGCCGGTGGCTCTGATACGACAAGTAATGATTCTACGGTATTAAACGGCGGATTTGAGGTCGTTGCTGGTGCAGACAAGATTGTCAGCTACCAAGTTTCTGACCTCGATGCAGTCGTGTCAGGCTTAACGTCGAATGGCAGCAGCATCGAGTTGAATCTAGTAGGCACCAATGGTGGAGTAACCAGTTACGAAGCGGTGATTACTGGCACATCAACTAAGATCTTCACGCTGTCTCTTGACGCGAATAACGACAGTTACCAGTTTGAACTGTTGGGCCCAGTCGACCATGACGCTGTTCAAGGTGAAAACAACCTTGTCATTGATATCCCAATTACAGTCACAGATTTTGATGGTGACACGTCATCATCACTGAACCTTCCAATCACCATCGTTGATGACATTCCCGAAATTAAATCAGCAGATGCTTTGGCTGTTGACGAGGATGACCTCGCTAATGGCTCTCAGGCAACCAACAAAGACAGCCTTGAAGCAACGGGTAATTTCGATACGGTGGAAGGGGCAGATACCGTTGTCTCTTACCAGTTGGATCTTACTTCTAACCCGATCCCGGGAGTCACTTCAGGTGGTCTTGCGGTGACGTTAGTTCAAACCGCGGTAAGCAACAACAACTTTACTTATCAAGGTCAAACACCTGATGGTAACTCAGTGTTCACGCTAGTTTTGAGCGCTGACGGCTCTTACAAGTTTACACTCGAGGGGGCGCTAGACCACTCAACCCAAGGCGAAGATACTCTCATACTCGATCTTCCAGTCTTTGCTACAGATGTCGATGGCGATACGGCAGGTATTAACTTACCAGTGACGATTACCGATGATGTTCCAACCTTGTACGATGCATCTATTTTGCGTGTTGAGGGACAAGGCAGCCGCACGGTTCACTTATTCCAAGATCCTGTAGAAGCTGATGACGATCTTGGTGCTGACGGCGCACAAGTGACTTCATTTTCGGCTGATGATTCAGGCATTTACTTTAAGCAAAACGGTGTTGATTCCGATTCTGTCGATTTGAACGGCAGCGACCAAGTCGTATTTGTTCACAAGGTTCTTGACGGAGTGGATACTGAAATCGGTCGTTTGGTTGTTCGAACTGATGGCAGTGTGTCATTCCGTCCTAATGACGATCTTGACCATACCGAAACCGACTCGATTGATTTCACCATCAACGTTGTTGCAACCGATGGTGATGGCGATATCGCAGATGCCGATGTGGATATCTCGATAAGAGACCGCAATGCGCAAATTGACACGTCTACCGTTAATGCGTTCGAGGACCAAGGGCGTGATGGTGTCGTTGTGGGCGTTGACTCTGCAAATACGCAGGACAACTTGTCGACGCTGGATGTGACGCCGGCGAAAGTCGACTTGGTTATCAATTTACACGATATCGACCGTAACGAGAGCTTAGGTGACATCACGATTCGAGATGCAAGCACGCACAACGGTACTTTCTATTACCGAGATGGCAGCGGTAACTTCATTGAACTGACACCAGTAGGCGATACGGTTGTTCTCGATGCGTCGAATGTCGAGCAATCATTTAGTGGCGAGCTTGTCTCGTTAGATAACTTGTACTTCGTACCAGATCGTCATACCTCGACCGATGCTTCTGGTATCGATCCTCGTATCCGTGTGGAAATTCTTAACAATGGTACGCCAGATCATACGATTAATGGTCGTTTAGACATTGAAGTTGCTGCCGTTGCAGATATTGCGACTTGGACGACGAGCAGCGAGTTTAACTATTCTGTCGATGAAGACGGAAACAACGTCGCACTTAATATCACGGCGGAAACTCAGGATACTAGTAATCCTGAAGATATAGTGTACGAGCTCGTCTTTACACAAGGGGAAGGTAACGCAGAGTTAGTATATTCGGATGGTAGTGCGATTCCACAAACTGGTGGTGTTTATCTCGTAGATGCCAGCCGAATTGGTGACGTTCAAATTGACCCAATCGATAATTTCTCGGGCGAAATCAAGATTGATGTAACCGCGATTACAACAGAAAACAATAATCCGTTATCAGGGAAGGAAACGGCACGTTCAGAGACAGAAACTATCATCATTGATGTTAACCCAATCGCGGACCCAGGTAGTTTTACAGTCAACCGAATCAATGTCTTTGAGGATAACGCTCGAACTCAAGACACCGTCAATCCTGTCACGGATCATGATCCACTTCAGTTAAGTGAAGTGATTACCATGAAGCCGTCTGCGGATTTAGATGGTTCTGAAGCACTGTTTGTGCGTATTTCTGACTTCTCAATTGATGGCGTTACGTTAGTGTGGCTTGATTCAGCAAACCCAAGCCAAATAGTGGAAGTGACCGATTCAAGCGGCAATGTACTCTATTACGAAGTGCCAGAATCTGAGTTAGCCAACGTCGAAGTGCTTCCTCCGTTGCACAGCAATGATGACTTTACTTTCAACGTTGAAGGTATCGTAAAAGATACGGCATCGTTATCTAGTGGGGTTGCCGAGGATATGTTGTCACTAGGCAGCAAAACAGTGATCGTCGGTGTGAAAGGCGTAGCTGACATACCATTTATTGAGCTTAATGATAAATCAGGGATCTGGCATGAGTTTAATGACGGCAATGTGAGAGGTATTGAGACTAATATCGATGAGAATGGTCAAGTAGAGTTGGGCTTTAGTGTCATCTCTGGCGAGTTACCAGATAACCCGAATGATCACTCAGAGTCGGTTACGGTTCTGCTGTCCAATATTCCGGCAGGTGTCGAGGTATTTGATAGCGATGGTGCATCCGTCGATCTGACCTTTGTAGGCTATGACGCGCAAAATCAGCCAATCTATGAAGCCAATATCACCACGGCGAATATTAATTCTGGAATTGTTATTAAACCGGAAGCGTCATCGACGGAGAACATTCATATTACAGCGACGACGATCGTCACAGAGAATGATGGTCACAGTCGAACCTCATCGGGTGAGATCCGAATTATTGTCGCTCCTGTCATTGATGCGCAAGATAACTACACGGTTCAATCAGAAGGTGATGAAGATACACGCTTTAATATTGATTGGAAGCCAACGTTGGCTCAAAGCCCTGATACAGACGAGTTCTTTAGTGATGTGACGATTTCTGGATTTCCTCCAGGCAGCACGGTTTATGTCGATGGCGTAGCACAAACATTGGTTTCTGGAACATTAACACTTTCGCCACTAGCGAACGAGTCGGAGCAAGACTTTTCTGCTCGAATCTCTCAAAGCGGGTATGTCCAGGTGCAATTAGAGCAAGACTCTAGTACTGACTTTGATTTGAATACTACGGTGACGGTGAAAGAGATTGACCACGAATATGTCGATGCTTCTAATCCAGGGCAGGGAATTGCAGAAAAAACCATCAATGGCATGGTGCATGTCCAAGTCAATCCAATCGTTGAGCCAGAAAATACAACAGGATCGCTAGACGCCCAGACACGTTTGCTTGTTACTGAAAGCACTGGCGTTGTCACTGACATCGTGAAGTCAGATGGCCAAGGGAACATTGATTTTACGATCAATACTTCAACGGGTGGGGAGTCTGGTGCGAATATCATCAAATACCAAGAGTTTGACGCCTCTTCAGATGAAGTGGTGACTCAGCTTGTTGTTCAGTTCCACAATGTCGACCCTGAGATTCTCAATCAATTGGTCATTGTTGGTGCATTGAACGAAGGCGGCGGTCGATGGACAGTCATTGACGAAGAAAACTTCTCGATTAAAGCGCCTTCGGGTCTTGATTTAACGCCAAACGACGACAGCGATGATGGTGACAACGGCGGTCTATCTCAAATTGGGTTAACCATTTATGCCGAGGTCAACGATTTAGGTGAAGATGCCGTTGAAAAAGACGCAACAGTAGTAAGAGAAACTGACGTGACACTTGAGTTTCCGACGGTTCTCACGCCGCAAACGAGTGTTGCCGCTGAAATTCAGGTGGCTGATGACGTCCAAATTGAAGCATCGGAAGATAATGCGATCGACCTTGGCACTCAATTGACGTCGAAAGTCGATGCGATTAATGCGGATGGTGTGGAAGATGTTTTGACTGTTGTTATTGATCCATCTGCACCCGGTATTCCTCCAGGCTTGGTGATAACAGGCACTGATATCGATTTTGTCAATGGTAAATACGTTTTCCAAGCAGATATTGATGCTAGTGGCAATATCACGGGTTTGGACGGTTTAACGATGCACTTGGCAGAAGATTACGCTGGTGATTTCGAATTGCCTGTGAGGTTTGTCACCAAAGACACAGAGTCTGGCGACGAAAAAGAAAACAACGTGCGAATTCCAGTTCAGGTTTTACCGATTGCAGATGTTCCGAGTTCGGCGGGTGATCAGCCATTAGATGGTGATGTTACACCAAATGTGACAGTGGATATCACAGGTACTCTCGGTTTAGACGCGAACAAACAACCCGTTGATGACCTAAATAACGATGTACCAACGGCGGATGGTGTGGGTTATGAAGATGGTTTAATCCAGCTTAATCTGAATGTCGATTTTGCCGACCGTTATAACAATATCCAAGGTGGTCAGGAAACGCTAACGAATATTAAGTTAGCACTCGATGACACAACACTGGGGGAGTTTGTTGACGCAAATGGCAATAGCTTAGGGACAAGTATTGAGTTTAATGAAGCAGAGATTTTAGCGGGTGCGCTTGATAATGTTCTGTTTAAGCCGAAAGAAAATTATCCCGTAGGTGGGGGACAAAACACCGTCAAGATTAATATCGAAGGAGAGATCACGGACGAGGCTGTATTTGATCAGTCTATCCTAAATAACCCTGGCGATAATATCGATATAAGAACTTTTACTGATGACGTGACATTCGAAGTTACGCCAGTGGTGGACGATATTACGATTACAGGTGCCGATCCTACGAAGCCAATTACCGTGGTTGGTGACGAAGATACTTTAATTTCGTTGAATCAATCAGGCTCAGGGGTTTCGATCAGCTTAAACGATAATGATGGCTCTGAAAGTTTCGTTTCACTCAAGTTAACAGGGATCCCTGATGATTTTGTCGTGCAATCCAATTCCTCTGATTATGTTGTTAAGAACAACGGCGGAGGAGAATGGAGTATTCAGCTAAAAGACCTTACTCAGACATCCGTTGATTTGAGTGACATCCAAATCAAACCGCCGAAAAACTTCAGTGGCGAGGCAGAGATTGGCATTACCGTGTTCATCCAAGAAGAATTGTTACAAGTACCAACAGAGCGAACTAATAACTTTACGCTGGTTGTGAATCCTATTGGCGATGATGTCGATGTGAATCCTGATACTTCAGCTGCGGGGAATGAGGGAGAAGATATTGTTATCAACGTCAATGCGCTGGTGGTTGATAACAAAGAGTCCATCGGAGATGGCGCAACCTACCAGGAAAATGATCCAGAGACGCTGAGAGTTGAGATTTCAAATGTCCCTGATGGGGCGAGTGTTTCATTACCTGATGGAACGGTGTTTACTGACCAAGGAAATGGCGTCTTCGTATTAGAAATCGATGCTCAAGATTTGGATCAAGTGGTCTTTAATTCTGGTGATCGCAACGATAACTCATGGGGTGGGTCACTGCATTTCAAAGTGCAAGCGGTTGATACCGGGCTCGATGGTCGCCAAAGTTTAGGTTCAGCCGAGGAGTTTGACGTAGCTGTTGATGTTGAAGCGGTGAATGATCGACCGGAGTTCGCGAATGTCATTGACGTTGAAACACCAGAAGACAACGCTATCCTGCTGGATACATTTGGTATTTCGGATGTGGATGCGGTACTTGATGATCCTACCGCAGAGTATGTCTTGAATATTGCTGTCGATAGCGGTTACTTGGCGCTCGAACCATCGATTATTGCCAATTACGGATTGACGGTTTCTGGAGACGGCACGGGTTCAATTGAACTGAAAGGAACCGTATCTGACCTTAACGCCGCTATCGCTGATGGTTTAGTGGAGTTTAACCCAGCGCTTAACTTCTTTGGTAACGTCAATGTCGACATCTCTGTCGATGACCAAGGCAACGAAGGTATCGTGATTAGCGGTGTCGATGAAACACTCAATTCAAATAGTAGCCAATTTGTAATTGAAGTCACAGAGGTGAATGATGCGCCAACAACATCGGAAGTGACGTTGACAAGTATTGATGAAGACAGCGGCGCTGTTATTGTTACCGCAGCAGACTTGCTGGTTAATGCGGTTGATATTGAGTCGGACAATTTAACCGTTAGCAATGTTACGCTTGTCGACCCTGCAGCAGGGACGCTTACTCAACTGAGCTCAACGGAGTGGAGCTTTGAACCTGCTCCTGATTTTTACGGGGATGTAAGCTTTAATTACGATATTACGGATGATGGCATGACCAATGGCGTCTCGGATCCGAAGACCGTCAGTGGCTCAGCCGTGATGACAGTGCAGGCGATTAACGATGCTCCGGAGATTGATGGCTCAATGGTCACAAATACGATTGTGGAGTCATCGGATCAAAAAATCTCAGGTATCGAAATTACCGATGTTGATTTTGCAGGTATTCATGAGAATGAAATCATGACGGTGTCACTCAGCATCGATGAGGGTGATATAAGTGTCGTTGTCCCGGCGGGGAGTGGCATTACTCAAGGCGTTGGTTTAGCAGGTGAAACTGTACTGATGGGGACTTTGTCTCAGCTTAATAGTCTTTTCGCTTCGACGGATCCGGATGTCGGTGTATTTATTGATGCCAGTGACGTGAACAGCAATTCTATTGCGCTTACCGTTACCGCTGATGACAACGGTATCTTCTATGACAACTTAACGGGTTCCTCACTACAAACATCAGAAACGTTTGATATTAACGTAACGCCTGTCGCTGACGTACCAAACTTGGCCATTGATCAGAACTTTAGTTACATTCAAAAAATTAGTGCGAGTCAAAGTGCAAGCCGTCAAGGCATCGCGCTGGTGGGTATTATGGCGGCGTTGACCGATGTCGATGAAGTACTGGCCTTAGAGCTCACTGGCGTGCCAAGAGGAGCCACTATCACGAGTGAAGCTACAACATCGAATATCAGCTTTGATGGTACAACATGGACTGTTCCAGAAGATGAAATTGATACGCTACACATCAATAATGCGATCCCGGGAGATTACGATATTACATTGACTGCGGTTTCTACTGCATCAAATGGTGACCAAGCGTATTCAACGCCATTAGATATTAATCTAAACGTTACGCTAAATAGTCAAGATATTGATCAGTCTGCTGAAAGTGAAGACAGCTATCTTATTGGTAGTGATGCAGGCATTACTTTAGCAGCAGGTACGGGAGATGATTATATCCTAGGAGGAGATGGAGATGACGTGCTTATCGGCGGACTAGGCTCTGATATTCTGACTGGTGGTGCGGGTAGCGATATCTTTAAATGGACAGAAGACACGGTGGATAATGGTGCGATTGACACCATCACTGACTTTAGCGTCAATGAGGACACCATTGACCTCAAAGACGTGATCGCTGATTTGAATGACCCAACGGCGGGTATTGATGATTTACTTGCGCACATTCAAGCCGATTACGATGCATCAACAGAAAATGTTTCTCTGAACATTACGACGGATGCAAATGTCCAGCAAACCATTGTGGTGGAAAACTTAGGTACATCGATAGACTTCAACGGTCTTAGCTCCAATGAGATTGTAGAGTCATTGCTGAATCACGGTGTTATTGATAACGGATAAATTTGGATTCAACATAAAACGGGCGGCTTCAACAAGGCGTCCGTTTTTATTGGGAGTTATTGGTTTTTATCGAGACTTATTGAATCGAAATAGCACAACATTAGGTAGCAAAAGAGGGCTTGTTACGGATTTGTAGTGACAGGTCGGAACTAAGAAGTTTTAGACGTGAATATCGAGTAAGCTGCCAATAACTTCATTGTTTTTCTCAATGACGGACGCACCCACTCGGTTGTAACCTGCAGCTTGCGTAAGGTTGATGAGTGATTCAACTTTTTGAGAGGGGAGGCTAGGAGTTGAAGCGGTTATTGCGACATCTGCCACTTTAGCCAAATCGATGTTGTGAGAAGCGATCTCTTCTTTCACTTTACCTAAATTATCATTAATGCCATGCGCGGCTTTTTCAGCCATCTGCTGTGACATCTGAACAATTTGGTGCCCAGATTGAATTCCTGATACAGGCATATCACCACTCCCAATACTATGCTAATGAGAGCATAGGTGGAGTTTATAAAACGTTCAAGTGTTTTATATCAATGATTTGATTAAGCAAACAGTTTAGAAAGCATTTCTCGCTCTTCAACAGAAAGTACTGGGTTTTGCGTTTTGTTTAACTTTACGCTTATCTCACCCTGTAATGATTTCAACTGACTCGCCGTTAAATCGCTGAGCTTTTGTTTAAGTTCATTAAATTGTTGTGCGTTCATCTCAATACCCTCGTTGTAATTCGGTTTATCCTTCATTTCCCGAAATTCTTCGTCCTTTGGATACAACATATTTATTCAACCTAGATAGATTAGAATTTGATCGATTGCTTTTTGTCCGAATATTGTCAAGGTGCGTTAAGTGATACGTCAGATTTTTCCTATGAAGGTACATAATTACCCACTTTGGGGTAGATAGAAAAGTAGAAAGAAAAAAGGAAGCGACAATCCGCTTCCCTTTTCTATCCGTGTGTTACTAGTTAACCCTCACTGCAAACTTACTGGCGAGTGAATGTAGCTCTGGGAGCATGCGATAGATAAGGTGAAGTTGCTGCAATACCATGCGAGCGGAACTATCATCTTCATCTCGCCACTCATTTAAGCGTTGCTCAAGTCCTGCGTCGTCAATATTAGATAAATCGCACTCTTCGCAATGCTGGTGAAGCTGTTTATGGAGAACGTCTAAATGCTGATGAATACAGCGGTGCGCATCTAAAACGAGCTTATGAATTGACTCATCTTCAATGCGAGTTCGGTGCGCACCAAGAGCAGAAATATAGTTCAGCATTGCGTGATTTAACGTTAAGAAGCGGAAGCTCTCATCAACGGCAGCACGATATTTACCAGGTTCCGCAAGCATTGTACTGATGGCAGAAGAAAGTGAGGCATCACTGTTATGGGCCTGACGACGAGCAATGCGATAGCTCAAGTTGTCCTTTTTACCAATTCGATACTGACCAATGATCTGATCGAGATACTGTTTGTTAGCATCTATCGCATCCGACATGACTTTGTGCAGCCTTCTCGATTGCCAATCTGGCAAAATAACCAGTACGGCTCCTACAGCAAGCACACACCCGATGAGGGTATCGGCCAGTCGAGGAAGCACAACCGCGTAACCTTCACCTAACTGGTTGAATAAGAAGAGGACCAGTAGTGTGATAAAACCAGTTGCGTATCCGTAATTGTTCATCCGAAAGGCGAAAAACATCACGCCAGAAATAACGATGAATACTAACTGGCTTTCTTGAGAAGGGAAGAAAGTCAGTAATGGTACGCCAATTAACAAACCGGCTAATGTGCCTATGACTCGCGCTGTCAGCTTTTGACGCGTTGCACTGTAGTTTGGCTGACACACGAAGAGAGTGGTTAAGAGTATCCAGTAACCTCGGTCGATGTTGAATACTTGAATGATTCCATAACCAATCGTCAAGGCAATCGACATACGCAATGCGTGTCGAAACAGCATCGAATCTTTGTGTAAATTCGCGGATATACGCTGCCACATGGCTTTTAATGTGTGCGGGTTAGTATCGGCGAGCGTATCTTCCTCTAGGCCCTCAACATCTGGGTTGTTAATGTTATTCAGTTGCTTTTCTACCGTCGCTAAGTTATTGAATAAATATGTTAACTGCATTAGCAGACGTTTCCAGTGTCCTTGCTTTTGTTCTTCTAAGTAAGCAAGTGAATTTTGCACTTCAGCTAAGGCCAAGATGGACTGATCGGTATGTGAGTATTCATTCCCTAGCTGAATCGCTAATGCAATATCACGACACGCTTGGGCTTGAGATTCCAAAAGATATTTAAAGCGAAACAGCACATCAGAACGTTCAAATTCAGTTGCTAAATCTTGATAGCGGTAATGGCTAGAGCTGACTCGTTCGTGGATGTCTTGAGCGATGAAGTAGATATTTAAGAATCGGTCACTAGGGCCATCAATGTGGCCGCGTTTCGAGCGGTTTAGTAATGTGGCTTTGCAAGCGTTTAGCGCCATCACCGTCGCTGCGTTGCACTTTGCGGCTTCAATCCGAAGTGGCTGTGGCGTTAGGTTGGAGACAGGGTGAAAAAGCTTGGCTTTCGCATCGAGATAATTTGCCATTTGGAAGAACACATTGGCTAAGCTTTGTTGCACAGGCTGAAGAGGCCAAAATATCTGCCAAATCATCGACATGAAGTAATACCAAGCCGCACCAGTTAAAAGCAGCAGTGGCTGAAACCAAATGTTGGTACTCTCATGTGCGCCAAGCATGGTGTAAATGGCGATCAGCAAAGAGCCAAAAGCAATGCTCGCATATTTAGGACCTATCGCCCCAAGAATGATAAAACCAAAGGTTGAGATAAATAACCCTAATGCAAATGCCCAAGGGGTGTCGAACAAGATTTCAATTGAGAAAGCGGCGAGCGCAAAACAGAGAAAGGTCAGAATCAGCGCTTTGATGCGCCCAGTGAAGCTGTCATCACTCTCTGCCAAAGCAGCAGCAATAACGCCCAATATTAGCGGCGTGATCAGCGTATTTTGCTCGAAGTACCAAGTCGGGATAACCACACCCAGTAAGGTGATTAGGATAAGAACGCTGTAATTTATGGTCTTGTTTGCCCAATAGAGCCGAAATTTAAAAGTTGCTTGCACAATGCGCCTTATGTTTCCGATGAAGAACGGGGGAATACTACCAAAACCACTATAGCGCGTTTATGATTTACTTTAAGAAAAATTCGTTGTTGCTGATAAAATCAACAGGGATGTCATTGACTTATACTAAAGCAGCCATGCAATATGTCTATAATTGTAAAGTCAGCTTCAAATAGAATGAGCTTTAGGTTACTAAATCGACAGTAATGTGAATTTTATTAAAGAATAAAAGAAGATGCTTACTTAGGTGCTCGCCATTGCTACAATTTGGCGCCTTAAAATGATATAAATCGACAACTTCTAAATTAAAAGGCGCACGTTTCATGCAGCTCACTGCCACTAGCAAAGCACAGTTTTTTATTCAAAATGAGTACCATCACGTCGAAATAAAAGAGAACAGTGTTTTATTAAGCTCAATAGGCAGTGAAGAACATATTCCTTTTACGATCTGGAATGGCAAAGTTAGCGTAAAGCGTGGGTTGTTATGGAGCTCTTTGCAGTTTTTTGCTCATGAGCACGAAGGCAAACAACAAAGCTGGCTAGTACAAGGGCTACCGTGGCCACAATGCCGTAAGTTTGCTCTTGAAGCTGTTCGTCAGTATCAAGAATGGCACAATACTCAGTGCCGAAAACTGGCTGAGTATCTACCTAAGTGGGAAGAAGAGCTCTACAAACTTAAGCATCTTCCTGCCTATCTATCGCACTCTCAAGTGGTCTCCTGGGTGGAAAGTCTTAACCAAGAGTTAAGCGAAATGAAAACCACTCTAGAAGAAGCCAAAATGCGGATGCCGAATCGCATGGCGGAAATCGAACCTTGGCTTATTGATACGTCTGCGACGCTTGGTGAGCGTAATCGTGATTGGCTTGAGGAAGAACGTCCGAATTGGGAAGTGCTGTTTAATCGCATAGAATCTTCGCCTTTAAACTTATCCCAGCAATATGCGGTGTTGCTCAACGATGATCACAACTTAGTCCTTGCTGGCGCAGGCTCTGGCAAAACCAGTGTTTTAACGGCTCGAGTTGCATACTTGTTGCAAAGCCACCAGGCTCAAGCAGAAGAGTTGCTTATGCTGGCTTTCGGTCGTGATGCCGCGACTGAAATGAAAGAGCGTTTAGTGGATAAAGTAGGCATGGCCGCAGACGGTGTGCGTGTGAATACGTTCCATCAACTAGGCTTATATATACTTAATCAAGTTGAGCAACAGCCTGTTGAGATCAGTCCGTTGGCGTTAGATGACAACCAGCGAACGGCATGGTGTGTAGATTGGCTGAAAAAGCATTGGATGACGCCTACTAACTTTAAACGTTGGCAAAAACATTTAGACAAATGGCCGATTGCCTATTTAAAAGGGGACGATGAGTTAGGAAGTCACTCAGAAAACCCAAAACTGATCGCGTGGCTAGACTCTCAGTTGTCTCACTTAGCTGCGGTAGGGCTAACCAAAAAGCAAGTGCAAGAAAAGTTGGTAAATCACCAAGACTATACTCGTTTAAACAGCGAACTTGCCTTGTGTTGGCCATGTTTTACGGCGTGGCAGAAAATGCTTAAAGAAAGCAATCAAGTGGATTTCCCTACCATGATCAGTCGTGCGACAGATTATGTAAATAAAGGGAAATTTGTATCCCCATGGCGCTTCATTATGGTCGATGAGTACCAAGATATCTCTCCAGACCGTTTAGCACTGATTGAAGCACTGTGTGAATCCACACAGAAACAAGCGGGTGCGACGTTGTTTGCGGTTGGTGATGACTGGCAGGCCATCTATCAGTTTGCTGGTGCGGACGTCGATCTTATCACTGGGTTTAAAGAGCGCTTTGCTCACTCTACCGTTCATCATCTAGATACGACTTATCGTTTCAACAATCAGATTGGTGATGTGGCAAACACTTTTGTTCAGCAAAACCCATCGCAATTGCCGAAAACACTAAATAGCCACAAGCAACGTAAGCAGAAGAGTGTGCATACCGCACCGAGTAACCAAGTTGAAAAGATCTTGGATCAATTGAATCAACAAGCCAAGCAAACCAAGTCAGTCTTATTGTTAGGACGTAATCATTATCATAAGCCCGACTTGTATGACGATTGGTTGCGACGTTTTCCTAATCTCGATATTCGTTTTATGACTTGCCATGCGAGTAAAGGGCGAGAGGCTGATTTTGTCATTATTCTTTCTGTGGATGAGGGGCAATTCCCTGCGAAGAAGAAGCAAATTCACATTGATGGCGCATTGACCGAGTCTAAAGACAAATTCCCTCACGCAGAAGAGCGCAGGCTGTTTTACGTGGCGATTACGCGTGCGAAAGAGAAAGTTTGGATTACGCACACTGGCGCTGGGTCCGCATTTGTTCAAGAGCTCGTCAATGGTGATTATCCGATCATCACTTCGCGTTGAAGGCTGAGTTCTGAATTTTAGAAATAATAAAGGCGATACTCAGTATCGCCTTTACGTTATTCGGTTGGCATCAAAGCTTACATGCGTTCAGCAAGATACGCTTCGTAATCCGGTACTTCAATATCCACTTCTTGCTCAAGAAGAGGGGAGTTAAACAAGAACTTAGCGGTGGCTCGGTTCGTTGCCACAGGAATATTCCAAACGCTAGCAATACGAAGAAGCGCTTTAACGTCTGGGTCGTGAGGTACGGCGTTTAGCGGATCCCAGAAGAAAACGAGAACGTCGATCTTACCTTCTGAAATGAGCGCGCCAAGTTGTTGGTCACCGCCCATTGGGCCACTGATCATGCTCTTAATCGCCAGTCCAGTTTCTTTGCTCAACATGTGTCCGGTTGTGCCAGTCGCGTAAAGAAAGTGACTCTGCAGTTTTTCTTTGTTTTCTTTTACCCAGCGAAGTAGCTCAGGTTTGCAGTTGTCATGGGCAACCAAAGCCACATGTTTGTGGGTTGGCATGGTACGAATGGTTTTTTGCATCAAGATGTTTCCGTTTGTATGATTTTAAAATTGTTGTTATTCAATAGAACACGTTTTTTGTCTTTCAATCAACAGCCTTAACACGGAATGTCGGCCTATATTCTGACGGAGATAACGATTCTTCGATCGTATCGTCATGAAGCGTCTTCGGAGTCAGTGGTTTGATCGTTGGTGAGGCATGTTTGTCATACTCTTTGCCCCTTAAGTAATGTGCTGCTTGCATGACGGAAAGCCTGCCTTGCTGCACCATTTTATCTGTTGGTGCGAAGAGCACTTTGTTACGCAATAGTCCTCGGTAAACACCGTGACTTAAGTACACAGAAACCAAACCGATCTCCTCAGCTTTGCCTGCGCTACGCAGTTCACTGATAGCGGCTTCAATCGCAACCGCGCTGCCAACGATATAATCTATATTTCCCATATCAATCACACGTTGAACCAGGTTACGCTGTAACTCTTTGTCGTTGTCTGCCCAAAACGAGTCAACGATGTTGATATCGCTTTCTTGGATCGCTTCATAAAATCCGGCAGTCACGGGCTTCGTACCTCCACGAGTACGCGGCCCCAAAAGTAAGGCAATATTTGTTTTTCCTGATCCCTTTGGGTGGCGAGCAGCCAGATATTTTCCTGCTTCGTATCCCATCCAGTGCCAGTCAACACCGACCGTACCTTTTAACAGCTCACTTTGCTCTTCATCCAGATCGAGTTGGTTCACAGTAGCAAAGACAGGAATGTTTCCGACCCAATTCTTAAGCGAATGTTCATAGGCCTGTGGGTCCACGGTCCCAAGGACAATCGCATCTGCTCCCCATTGGCTGCACAGTGCGAGTTGTTGCTCTTGACGCGTTTTGTTGGGATAGCCGCCTGCTTCAAGGACTCTCAGCTCGACGCCTTCTTTTTTCGCTTCGGACACCATTCCATAGTTTACGGATAACCAGTATGAATCCTTTAGGTGAGGGTAAATGGCACATACTTTTTCTGCTGCAACCACTGGTAAAGAAGCGACGAGGGCTAATGTGACTGCTGAATGTTTGAAAATTGTGCGAAATGCGTGTTGATTTTTAACCATGAAATGAAGTTCGTTGGCATAGATTAAGTAAACACTGCAAAATATAACGTAATATGTCGCTGAACACGAACATTAAGGTCATGAAAATATGTTGCTAGCAACCGCAAGCATCGGTCGTAAACTCTTGTTGTCTTTCATTGCGATGGCAATGCTGGTTATGTTATCGGCACTTATTGGTGTGTCTGGATTTTCTTTAGTTGCCAAGACGGAAAGAAATGTCGTGGATTCTGCAATTCCCGCCATGATTGAAGCGAGGCAAGTCTCTGAGTTGAGTACTCGCATCATTTCGTCTGTACAACTGTTATCAAACGCAAGAAACGAGCAGGAAAGAAAAGAGTCTGGGCGTGTGCTTTTCGAACAGCTCGAATCATTGCTTACTCATATCAAAGAGCTGGGGAGTGAGTCGTTTGATTCTCAATTGCTAGAAGATCTCGAGAATAACGTCCAGAACGTTATCGACAACTTGGCAGAACTTGGTGTTTCGGTTGAAAGAAAGCTGTGGCTGGCAAAAGAGATTGATACTCGTGTCGAAGAGATGCGCTTACTGAGTGAAGAGTTGGAACAGCTAACTCGGACGCAAGTTCAGAACACGAGCACCATTGCCGTTGCTAACGTCACACATATCTATGACTTATTAGAATCGAATAAAAAATCGCAAGTTTATCAGGCACTAGATGCGCTGGTGGAAGTGGATCTAGATCTGACAGAGCGATTGCATGAGCTGCACTTATTGGCTTTTAAAATGCTGAATCAAATTGAAGAAGCTCGCACATTAACCAATATTGAGCGCATCCAGCAGGTGCAAAGTGATTTTGAAAGTAATCTCAAAATCATGAAGCGCCGTGTGCTTGCCGTGGAAGATCCCACTCGCTCTAAACAAATGAGCCAACTACTAACAGAGCTCGGTAAGCGTCAGGTCGTGTTCACTATTTTGATGCAGCAGTATGAGAATAACGAACAATCTCAACAACTGATGCAAAAGACACTGGAATTGTTTTCGGAGCTGAATGGCACCGTAAACAAATTGGTTGATGATTCAAACAAAACGACAACCGTCGCTGTGGATGAATTGACGAGCACGCTGAAATTCGCTCAGTGGTCTCTAACGGTGATTTCAATTGTTGGTTTGATTGTGTTGGTGCTGATTTTATGGCGTGTTGTATACCTTTCTGTGGTTAAGCGATTGGCAGAGTACTCTGCTGCGCTGCTTTCTGTGGCGCAGGGTAACTTAGCCGTCGAGCTGGAGGTAAAAGGCAAAGATGAGCTAGCGCATATGGGGCAAGCTATCATCACGGCTCGAAATACAGCGCAAGCGCTAAAAGTGGTCGCAGAGGGAGAAGCTCAAGCCAAGCGAGAGCTCGAAGAGCACAAAGAGCATTTGGAAGAGCTCGTTGAGCAACGCACTTCGCAGTTAAAACAAGCGAACCGCCGTTTGAATGAAGAGGTTTTGAATCACGCGAAAGCTCGTAAGCAAGCAGAGCAAGCGAGTCGAGCTAAATCAGCATTCTTGGCGACCATGAGCCATGAGATCAGAACGCCGATGAATGGGGTGCTCGGAACGGCACGTCTGTTGATTGACTCCGGCCTCAATCCTATTCAAAAGCGTTATGCGGAAATCATCAACCGCAGTGGTAAAACGTTGCTCGCGATTCTGAATGATGTGCTGGACTACTCCAAGATTGAAGCTGGGCATTTAGAGATTCGCCACATGGGCTTCGATTTACACCAAATGGTTGAAGACACTTTCCAGTTGATGAACAGTCGAGCTCAAGAGAAGAGGCTGTTGTTTTCCTATCATATCGAAAGTGATGTAAGTCGCTATTGGAAAGGGGATGTCACCAGAATCAGTCAGGTGCTGAACAACCTCGTCGGAAACGCGATTAAATTTACTGACGAAGGTGAAATTGATATCTATGTTAGCCTCAACCCAGAGGATGAGTCGCAAGTCCTATTCGAAGTATCAGATACCGGGATAGGTATTGCCAAAAAAGATCAGAGAACGTTGTTTGATGCCTTCACGCAAGCCGAAGGTGGGATGAGTCAAACTGGAGGAACGGGGCTTGGCCTTGCCATCAGTAAACGAATCATTGAAGCGATGGGCGGTATTTTAGAAGTCGATTCTGAAGAAGGACATGGCAGTCGATTCTGGTTCTCCATTCCATTAGAGGAAAGTGAACCTGTTGAAACCGGTGCAGTGGCAACCGCGCGCTGCAAAGTGAAAGCGAAAGTCTTGTTGGTAGAAGACAATGAAGTAAACCGAGTGGTTGCGGAAGGCTTTTTAGAAAGCATGGGCCACCAGGTCGTGATGGCAGAAAACGGCTCACAAGCAGAGCAACTGATCAGCACGCAGGATTTTGATATCGCTTTAGTCGACATCAACTTGCCAGACTGTGATGGAACCGAGTTAATCCAACGTTTGAAACAAATTGAATGTAACAAACCAGCCAATAAAGCCCTTGCTGCTACGCCTATGATCGCAGTGTCTGCACACGTTTTTGCCGAAGAAGTTGAGCGCTATTTAGCTGCAGGTTTTGACGGGTATTTACCTAAACCATTGGCAAAAGAAGCTCTAGCGGCATTGATTCAGGACGTGCTGGATGGAAAACCGTTGTTGTTGCCACAAAATGCCGACTGTACCCCGTTTGATCAAACTTCGCCTCAAGAACAAGCGATACAATCAAAGGTTGTTCAAGTCCCTAAAACAGAGGAATCAGATGTGGTCATCATTAACCCGAGCGTGATTGAGTCCGATATGAAAATCTTGGGCAGAGAGAAGATGTTGCACATCATTAATCTGTTCAGAACGACCAGTGCCGATGTACTAAGCAAGCTGCAAGCGTCTGCTGGTGGTAATGACAGTAAAGAAGTGAAGAACCTTGCTCACAAACTAAAAGGCAGCGCAGGGAGTTTAGGGCTTACGGCATTAATGAACTCTTGCCAAGCAATTGAAGCTGCACCTCAACCTTTAGATACCTATATGGCGACTAAAGATCAATTGGCGTCTCAAGTGTCTGAATCAATTCAAGCTCTTGATGAGTTGATGGCGAAGTAAATCAATTGCATCCCAAAAACAAAAACCTCCGGCAAGCCGGAGGTTTTTTCTATTCGGTCATGTCATCTTCCCACTCGAATCGAGTGTCTAGGGCATAAGGGTCGTCATCAAAAGGATGCTCCACTTTGCCACGCAAGTATTCGAGTTGATGCTCAAGCATGTTGACCGTTTCGTAGTCTCCCTCAGAACAAGCAACGTAAATCTGTTGTTCAAGAGCGGCAATGTTATCTCGGATACCCATGAGAACCCCCTTAAATCATCATCGATTCTCAAAACGATTATAGTCAAGTAATCCAAATTCGATCGGTTGTTTTGTACGGTACCAATTGTGCAGACGATCGCTAAACGGCCAGAATTTTTCTGAGCTTCTGCGAATCGCAAAATTATCCAACAACTTAACGTAATCGGATTCATTTTGGATGGCACTAAATTGATCGACAAATTCTTTTACTTGATTTTCGTTGATCGAGAAAAATGCCGCTGGGTAGCTCCCCACAACGCCACGTACGATGGTCATATCATCGTTAGCAAAGTCGCGGTTGCTTTCTTCATCAAACAAGCTAGAAATATTCGTGTGTGCATTATTGTGAAGTAGGGTGAATAACTCATCTTTTCCAGACTGGCTTCTCACCATAAGCATGGTGATTTGCGGAACGGTTTTCAGGCCTTCTCCACGAACTTGGCCAATACGTTGGAGCTGTTGTTCACTTTGAGCAGAAAGCTCAGTATCTTTAACCTCGTAGCGCGGAAGAAGAACATCTGAAACTCGTTCTCTAAGCAACTCGACTAACTCTGTTTTTGGATCGTCAGTTTTGAACTCGACGCTGGTTGGTTGGTTAAATGGCTTCACGTTGCGTTGTAAAAAGTCACTTAACTGTGGGCTTTGATCTTTATACCAGCTTGATTGCAGTTCATGACGCATGTCGGTTGGCAGCAACGAGATAAAGTTACTTTCGCCTTCCAGACGCAAGAAGTCCATGAACATTCGTGTCATGAGTTGGTGGCCGAAGTTGCCATACACATCAAACCCAGCAACGAGCAAATAGTGGATGCGTTCTAGTAACGCGTAGTCAAGAATCCATACCGTTTTCGGCTGCTCGCCAACTAACCCTTGTACGACAGACGCGCTGTCAAAGTGGCGGAAAATCGTTAATGCCGCATTGTGGTTGGTGCCATTACCGTCCCAAATTACGTCGGTGGATAGGTTTTCGCCTTCCTTAAACCAGTTATTGGTAAATTCAGACTTGGCTTCTAGGTAGCGAGCTTGCTGACGCGCGTATTTAACCCAGTTGGTAACAGGCAGCGTGTTGCTTTCCTGCTCTGCTGGCAGTCTTAGGTTATCAGCCTGAGATCGGTAAAACTCATTTACTTCAGGGATATCTGCTTTATCTGGATCTAGAAAGAATATCCAAAAGCGATCATTGATAACATTCAGTGCAAGTTGGCCACGACAAACAGGCCCTTTAATGTAAGCCATGATCGTGTTTTGCGCATTGTCCAACATAAACTTGAAGCGTGATTTAACCGGAAGATCGATAAATGATGTCATCGGGTTTGCAGCAACTTCAGGTTCATAACTCGGTAGTTGATTAACCGTGTAATCAGCATCGATAAACCATGTGTTCCAGTTTTCAATACGTTGCTTGTTTAACGCGAACGGCATGTGCGTTTTATCTACAATCGTCCCTTGTTCTGGAATAATTCGATAAAACACGCGCTCAACCCCGGGATCATCGTACGGGCGACGTGTTGAAATACGTTTTACTGGTTGCCCCGGTGGAGTAGAAGAACGAACTAACGTAAAGAATCGAGGATCTTCAGTGAGTTCTGAAAAGTAGAGGTGAGACAAAAACAAATGCTCGTAAATATAGCGAGCCATCAGTTGATTTTTTAGATCAGCGCGATTGAGTAAAGTTTCATACTTGTCAATTTGAGCTTGCTCTTGTTCACTAATTGGTTGATGAACGTTCATTATCGCGCCGTTTTCCAGCCAAGTCATTAGTGTGTGGTATTCACTGTTTGATAGGTTTGGCATACCAAAAGGCATTCCCCAGGTTGGGTTATCTTTTTCGTACTGTTCGTACTCTTCAATTGTTGGACAGGTTTGTTCTCGGTCTATCGAAAAATCAAAACCTTCTAACTGGACTTGATCAGGCAGCGGGTGGCGTTCTTTTTGTTGTAGCAAACGTGCAATGAGGCCTGCATCAATGTTGGCCACCATGCTCTGATCACGTTCGTTAAGTACCGGATGAAAACCCGCATCGCGCCACTCTTGGGTCGTTTCTGCATCTTCGAATAAGCGTGTTGGCGCTGCGGCAGTGAGTCTTGTTCCTTCATATACCAGTGCTTTGCTCGCGCCACGGTCAATACCCTCAACGGAAGAAAGCTTAAGCTGACATGGTGCATCGTAGCACGCATGACAGACGACACAGCGGTTATCCATAATGGGTTTGACTTCGCTTTGGAAGAAGTTTGCTTGAGGTGTAGCTACGTCCGCCGTACGTTCACGAACGAGCTGTGGACCAAACAGTTGGTCATAGTTAAGGCCTGCATAGGTTGCGCAGCCAGCAAACAATGTAGCAATGCAAAGTATAAAAATTAAGCGCAAATTCATTGAGTTATTTTACGTGATTAGAATTTGCATTAATTAAAGCAAAATAAGCGGTCAATTACCAAAAGTTGGAGCAATTCGCCGCGATTTCTTTACTTTTTCGCATGCTTAAATACATAACCTTGTCGATGAACGGTCTGAATTCGATCCGCTTTAATCCCTTCGCTAGCCAGTCGTTTTCTTATTCTACTAATGTGCATATCGAGTGCGCGGTCATGCTCTGAGAACGTGCGCTTCAGTACCGTTTCATAAAGGAAAGGTTTGCTAAGCACTTGATCTTGATAATGAGTCAGAGTACGGAGCAGCTCGAATTGAACGCTTGTAAGCTGAACTAACTTTTTGTCTGGCGGACGATTTATCATCACAGTATGGCTGTGCTTATCCAGTACGAGCTCATATTCATTATTGAGACCGTTATCGGAAGCTGCCGTCTTAGGAGCAGACGAAAGGGTAGACTCAAACATATTGGCATTTTAATTATTAATGATAGTAAAAACCATTATCATTAATGTTGGCGTGAAATCAATGCTGTATTTTATTTGTAATGCAATATGTCGGAGTCATATCAAAATTCTGATATGGAAGAAATAACTCTACGAGGGAACGAGCACCAATTTAAATCGCCAAATCAATAAGTACTACCACAATTTCTAAAGTAAATAATCAGCTATTTTGGGGACTAGAGCAGCTGTTAATGTCTCTAAAGTTCTTATTTCTAAGATTCGCTTATCCACTATTTCTAGACTATACATTCTGTTGCAGGAAGCTCTTTTCTAATATACACAGAGGTTTATATGACAGCGAAATATGGCGTAAAACGTCGATTAGCGATTCTTGCCGCCGCCTTAATTGGCGCGACAAGTAGCAGTATCGCGGCAGAGAAACCTAACATTCTCGTCATTTGGGGTGATGATATTGGCCAGTCCAATCTCAGTGCTTACACCTTCGGCTTGATGGGATACAAAACACCAAACATAGACAGCATCGCGAAAGAGGGCATGATGTTCACGGATTATTACGGTGAACAATCTTGTACTGCGGGCCGTTCTACTTTTATCACCGGTCAGACTGTCCTTAGAACGGGTTTAAGTAAAGTAGGGCTTCCTGGCGCAGATCTTGGCTTGAAGGAAGAAGATGCCACCATTGCCGAAATGTTGAAGCCGATGGGCTATATGACGGGTCAATTTGGTAAAAATCATTTAGGCGACAAAGACGAACACCTGCCTACTAACCACGGCTTCGATGAATTTTTTGGCAACCTTTATCACTTGAACGCCGAGGAAGAACCAGAAAACGTCGATTACCCTAAAGATCCAGAATTTCGTAAAAAATTTGGTCCACGAGGTGTTATTCGCTCGTACGCTGACGGCAAAATTGAGGACACCGGGCCTCTGACTCGCAAGCGTATGGAAACCGTGGATGAAGAGACGTTGGATGCGGCTCTCGATTTTATGGATCGTGCCGTCAAAGCTGAAAAACCTTTCTTCGTTTGGTGGAACGCAACGCGTATGCATTTCCGCACCCACGTGAAAGAAGAGAATTCGGGAAAAACAGGCATCAGTGAGTATGCAGATGGCATGGTCGAGCATGATAATCATGTCGGCCAACTACTGAAAAAAGTGGACGATTTGGGCATAAAAGACAACACGATAGTCTTTTATTCAACCGATAATGGTCCACACATGAACTCGTGGCCAGATGCAGGTACAACGCCATTCCGTGGAGAGAAAAATACCAACTGGGAAGGTGCATATCGAGTCCCAGCGATGGTACGTTGGCCGGGTAAAATTAAAGCTGGCTCTGTCTCGAATGATATCATGCACCATATGGACTGGATGCCAACTTTCGTTGCTGCCGCGGGTGATGACGGTATCAAAGAGAAATTACTCAAAGGCTATAGTGCGAATGGTAAGAAATTCAAAGTGCATCTCGATGGTTACAACTTCCTGCCATATTTAACTGGCAAAGAAGAGAAAGCACCGCGTGAAGAGATTTTTTACTTCTCGGATGATGGAGACTTAACCGCACTTCGTTATAACAAGTGGAAACTGGTTTTCATGGAGCAACGAGCAAAAGGTACGCTGCGCATTTGGGCGGAACCATTCACCACACTTCGAGTTCCTAAGATCTTCAATTTACGTATGGACCCTTACGAAGTGGCAGATATCACTTCCAACACCTACTATGATTGGATGCTAGACCGTGCTTACATGCTTGTTCCTGCACAAGCTTACGTAGGCAGATTCCTCGAAACATTTAAAGAGTTCCCACCAAGGCAAAAAGCGGCAAGCTTCTCACTCGATCAGGTGATGGAGAAATTAAAAGAGAACCCAAATAAGTAGGCTAGTGCTACGTAAGCAATACGATGCAACCATATAGAAAAGAGGCTCATATGAGCCTCTTTTTTCGTCTAATAAAAGCTTTCAGAGCAACGAATGGCAAAGAAAATGCGAATCAACAAGGCCTACAAGGAAACTGGCTCGTAGTGGGCTACCGTTAAGTTCGCTTTAATTTTTTCACGTAGCGCAATATGAGCAGGGTTGTTCATCTCTCGCTTGTGGTAAACAAACTTGTAAGGGATAGCGCATATAGAAATAGGGCATTGCAGAACTTGAAGCTTAAGGGCTTTACTCCATTTGTTTGCAAAAGATTGAGACACTAAGCCTAAACAATCGCGTTGCGCGACGTACAACGCCATACCAGCAAGCGAAGATGTGATCAAATCGACTTTTCTCTCTTGAATAGTTTCTTGGGATAGCTGCTCAAAACCGCTCATGTTGTTCCATTTCCCTGAAAACAAACAGTGAGTTTCCTCATAAAACTGTTCTTTTGAGAGCGAGCCTTGTACGCGGGGATGATTCTCACGACAGATAATCACCGCCTCTTCTTCGTAGGCATCTTCAATAATAAACGCCGCATCTTTTGTGATAACAGTATCAATGACAAGATCGACTTTTTGTTGTCTTAGAAGCTCAAATAATAAGAACTTTTCGGGTGGTGATTCATAAAAAATAGTGTTCTTTATCGGGTCCATAATGTGCAATAAAATTTCGGAACAACACACTTCAAAATGATTCTTATCGGATATCGCATTGTCAATGATATTAACCGCTTGCTGGAATTGCGGTAGCAGTTGATAGGCGGTGGATGTTAGTGCGATACCTCGCCCTTTTTTGACAAATAATTGCTTATCGACCACTTGTTCTAAACGCTTTATTGCAGCGCTCACAGCGGGTTGTGTCAGCCCCAATTGTTCCGCGGCTTTCGTATAAGATTGGAACTCCGCGACAACAAGAAAAGTTTGGATCAAATTCAAGTCCATAACGTTACTCATAAATTCAATTTATAGGTTAACTAATTCTGACTGCATTTATCGCCTGAAATTAGTGCTTTATCTTATATCAACAATGGTATTGAAAAGCGAATACCATTTTTACGCACTAGCGAACTCTTGGAGATAATATGAAAAATGCGACCAAAACGAGCAGTAAAAAACTCGTACTTAACGCATGTACGTTAGCATTAGGCGCTGCATCTGCAGTTGCACACGCAGCGGACAAACCCAACATTCTTGTCATCTTTGGTGATGATGTTGGTTACTGGAACCTTAGTACCTACAACCAAGGCATGATGGCGTACAACACGCCGAACATCGATAGCATTGCTAAAGAAGGTGCGAAGTTCACTAACTTCTACGCACAGCAAAGTTCGACAGCAGGCCGTTCTGCATTCATTACTGGTCAAATGCCAAAACGTACTGGTCTATCAAAAGTGGGCTTACCAGGCGCTCCGCAAGGTATCTCGGAAAAAGATCCAACGATTGCAACCGTGCTTAAGCAAATGGGTTATGCAACCGGACAATTTGGTAAGAACCATTTAGGCGACCGAGACGAACACCTTCCTACCAACCACGGTTTTGATGAGTTTTTCGGCAACCTATATCACTTGAACGCGGAAGAAGAGCCAGAGAACGTGGATTATCCTAAAGATCCAGAGTTCAAGAAGAAATTTGGCCCTCGTGGCGTAATCCACTCTTACGCTGACGGCAAAATTGAAGATACCGGTCCACTTACGCGTAAGCGTATGGAAAATGTTGACGGTGAATTCCTTGATGCCGCGGAAACCTTCATAGAAAAACAAGTAAAAGCGGATAAGCCGTTCTTTACTTGGTTTAACACCACTCGCATGCACAACTTCACGCATGTTCCTGAAGAATACCAAGGTAAAACAGGTGCTGGTTTCTACGCGGATGGTGTCAAGCAGCACGATGATCAAATCGGTCAGCTACTTAATAAGATCAAAGAGTTGGGTGTAGATGACAATACAATCATTGTTTACACCACTGACAACGGTCCTATGGTTGATTTGTGGCCTGATGCAGGGATGACACCATTCCGCTCAGAGAAAAACACTGGTTGGGAAGGCAGTTTCCGTGTGCCGATGTTGATTAAATGGCCAGGAAACATCGAAGCAGGTAAAACGTTCAACGGCATGATGTCATTAGAGGATTTCTTCCCGACATTGGTTGCTGCTGCGGGTGACACCAAAGTTAAAGATGAATTACTAAAAGGTAAGAAAGTTGGTGATATGGACTATAAAGTTCACCTAGATGGTTACAACCAACTGCCATATCTAACGGGTAAGTCAGACAAATCTGCTCGTAACGAATTCGTTTACTGGAGCGATGACGGCGATCTTGTGGCATTACGTCAAGGAAAGTACAAGTTCCACTTTATGATTCAAGAGAATGAAACGGGCATGGATGTATGGCGTAAGCCTTTCACTAAACTTCGTGTTCCATTGATCTTCGACTTGAGTATCGATCCATTCGAACGTGGTGACCAAGGTATGGGTTACTCTCGTTGGATGTACGAGCGTTCATTCCTAATGATGCCAGCGGTAGAGAAAGTGAAAGAGGTAATGGGTACGTTTAAAGAGTTCCCACCTCGCATGGAAGCAGGTTCATTCGTACCTAAGTCTTCTAAGTAATAAAGAACATCGATAATCCATAGCGCTCTTCGGAGCGCTATATACCCAAATAGCTTCCCGTTTACTGCACTACGCTTGCGAGGTTATTTGGGTATATTAAATAGTGAGAAACGTATGAGTAAGATTTCCCCTCGCCATTCTACTACTATGCCTATTGTGCCTCTTAAAACGGCGTCTAAAGCAACGGTTCCGGGTGCGTACGACCGTCGATTCCATGTGATGGCAAAGCCAGGCGGAGCAAAATGCAATATCGATTGTCAGTACTGCTTTTATCTGCATAAAGAAAATCTACTGCACCAAGAAAAGCAGCCCAAAATGGACGACGCAACATTGGAAGCGTTCGTGAAAAGCTACATCGAAAGTCAGGATGGCGAAGAAATTGTATTCTCATGGCAGGGCGGGGAGCCAACGCTACTTGGGCTGGACTATTTCCGCAATGTCGTAGCTCTGCAAAAGAAACATCAGCCGCAAGGCGTTCGCATTGAAAACGACCTTCAGACCAACGGCATTTTGCTAAACGATGAGTGGTGTGCGTTTTTAAAAGAGCACAACTTCCTAGTTGGCTTGTCGATTGATGGGCCACGAGAGCTGCACGACAAATATCGCAAAACCCGCAGCGGTAAGCCGACGTTTGATCTGGTGATGAAAGCGGTAGATAAGCTCCAAGCGCATGGCGTGAAATTCAACGCGTTGGTGACGGTGAATCGACACAATGCGAAATACCCGCTCGAAGTGTATCGATTTTTAACCCAAGAATTGGGTGTGACATACATTCAGTTTGCACCGGTGGTTGAAGCGAACGACTTCCAAACAACCGCACCGCAGTTTTGGAACGAACAGATGATCCCAACCAAAGGCAGTGATCTGGCAAAACCGGGTCATCCAATGTCTGTTGTGACGGATTGGTCGGTTGATCCTGAAGACTGGGGACACTTTTTAATGGCGACCTTTGAAGAGTGGGTGAATAACGATCTTGGCCGTGTACTGGTTAACCTGTTTGAAACCGCGGTAGCGCAAGTAATGGGGAAACCGTCTCAGCTTTGCGTGACGGCTGAGTTTTGTGGCAAAGGCTTGGCGATTGAGCACAATGGCGATGTGTTCAGTTGCGACCACTATGTGTACCCAGAATACAAAATCGCCAACATTCATGAACACTCATTGAATGACATGGCCTTCTCTACACGACAATACACCTTTGGCATGGCAAAACGCGAATCTTTGCCGACGTATTGTAAGCAGTGTCCCTACTTGCCTTATTGCTGGGGCGAGTGTCCGAAAAACCGTCTGATCAAAACGCCGAATGGCGAGGCTGGACTAAACTATCTGTGTTCGGGAATCAAAATGTTCTTTGATTACGCGTTACCGATGTTGGTTGGTCTTGCACAACTTCTCCAATCTGAAGAAGCGCAAAGATAACATAGTGAATATAACCTTAAGTTATTTCATTTGTTCTTATACTTAACTATTGAAAAGACGGCTTAAACCACTGAAAAGGTACCCTATGAACCACGCACAACAAGCGATAAAAGAACTCATCGAACAAACAGAAAAAAGCGTCATTGGACAAAGCCACGTGGTTCGAGCTTTAGTCATCGGGTTATTAACGAACGGGCACATTCTTCTAGAAGGTTTGCCGGGAACGGCAAAAACACGTTCTGTAAAATCGTTGGCCAACTTGTTAAACACCAGTTTTGGTCGAATCCAGTTTACGCCAGACCTTTTGCCATCGGACGTGACGGGAACCGAGGTTTATCAAGAGTTGGATGGCAAGCCGCAGCTCCATTTTCAACCAGGGCCAATTTTTAACAGCATAGTGCTTGCCGATGAGGTCAACCGTGCGCCAGCCAAAGTACAAGCCGCACTGCTTGAAGCCATGGCCGAAGGCACAATCACGGTAGGCGATAAAACTCACGTATTGCCAGACTTATTTATGGTGCTTGCAACGCAAAACCCAGTAGAGCAAGAGGGCACGTACCCGCTGCCAGAAGCGCAAATGGACCGTTTTATCATGAAGGTTACTGTCGACTATCCAGAAGATGAAGCCGAACGTGACATCATTCGTTTGGTGCGCAGTGAAGAATTAGGTGCGGAAACCAGCAGCGAAATTATTACGCCAAAACACATCGAACCTGACGTGGTGCTAGAAGCACGTCGTCAACTACCTGATATTGTTGTGTCAGATCTAGTGGAAAACTACATCGTCGCGTTAGTGATGGCGACTCGTAAGCCAGAGCGTTATGCCGATTCAAACTTAGCAAAATGGATTGAGATTGGCTCTAGTCCCCGTGCTTCCATCGCACTAGACAAATGCGCTCGTGCGTATGCGTGGATGCAAGGACGTGACCATGTCACTCCTGACGATGTGCGAGCCATGGTTCCGTCTGTACTGGGCCACCGTTTTTCTTTGACCTACGATGCACTAGCAGACGGGGTCGATCACCAACGCGTCGTGCAAGAGCTGCTAGATTGTGTAGAAATTGGGTAAGCGGGAGGCATTATGGCTAAGCCAACTCTTGCGCCAAAATCACAGGGGATGGATCCCCGTTTGTACTGCGATTACGCTCGCTTAGTACGCTTGCAAGCACAAGCAGAATCATTCAGTTTACTTCCTCACCTAAAAGCGGGTAGCGTACTCTCAGGCCACCATAATTCGCTGTTTCGTGGTCGTGGATTGAACTTCGAAGAGTTGCGCCATTACCAATTAGGTGACGATATTCGTAACCTTGATTGGAAAGTTACGATGCGTACAGGTAAGCCGCACGTACGCAGCTATACAGAAGAAAAAGATCGCAACGTAATCGTGTGTGTCGACCAGAGAAGCACAATGTTTTTTGCTTCGACGCAAGTAATGAAATCGGTTGTCGCGGCAGAGATCGCAGCGATGTGTGGGTGGCGAGTATTAAAAGATGGCGACCGAGTCGGTTTTGTCATCGCATCCCAGCAGGCGTTGTTTCACAGCAAGGCACAGCGTTCGCAAAACGATCTTCTGGCGCAACTTAAGCGTCTCGCTAAAGCCAATCAATCGCTCAATGTGGACTCCCGCAATTCCGAAAAAGTGACGTTCAGTCAATGGATTGAGCTCATTAAACGCATGAAGCTCAAACAATCCACTTTGATTTTTATCAGCGACTGGAGCGACTGCGAGGAGCACCATCTTGACCACCTTAAACAGTTACAACAGCACAACAATGTTCTCGCAGTGATGGTCAGTGACCCATTAGAACAAGCACTACCAGACGATTTGGCAAAATCGAAATGGGTGGTTGGTGATGGGCAGTATCAACTCAATTTAGACAGCAAAGCAAAGGTAGAAGCCGCGAGCGCAAAGCTTGAGGCTCGAACTAGCTTACAGCGTCAATCACTCTCTCAACTTATGGCGATGAAACACCTTCCGCACATCGAACTCGATACGACAGGCGAGCACATTAAACAATTTCAAAAACTGGTAGGAGGACGTTAAATGAGTGGTCTTCCTACGCCTCCGAGTACCTACATACTCAGAGACCTACATGATGTGGCCGTGCCACCAAGCGTGAGTTGGTATCCGCAAACTATTGGCTGGAAAATTTTAGCGGCGGTTGCGCTCATTGCACTCTTGTACGTCGTATATCGCTTGGCTCGGCAATGGTGGCATAATCGCTACCGAAAAGAGGCTCTGTTGGCGATTTCGCAAATCAAACCGAGCGACAAAGGCATGCCTAAAACATTGTTCTCTGTGCTTAAAGTTGTGTTGATTCATGTGGATAGTCGTAACGCGAAATTGTTTGATGCCGTCTTTTTGCGCAAGCTCGATGCGCTCTATCCGCAAACCGGAGATTCTCTAGCAAACTCGCAAGTGGTCTTTAACGATGAGCTTTCAAAGCGCTGGCTACAAAGTATTGTTGACCCAAGCGTTACGCTAACCAACGAAGAACGAGTAACGCTTATTGCTCGTGCGAAAAACTGGGTGAGTGAACACCGTTGTAACGCTCAAAAAGACATAACAAAGAAATCACCATTATTGAAACGCAAAGCAAATCAGGGAGGTCAACATGAATGATCTTCTTGTATCGCTAACTGGTTTGTCTGGTTTTGAATTTGCTCACCCAATGTGGTTTCTGATTTTGCCCTTGCCGTTGGTGGTGTACTACTTGGTGCCTGCATATCGCACTAAGCAAATGGCGATCAAAGTGCCGTTTTTTAGTCAGCTGGTGGAAGCGATTGGCGAGACGCCATCAGAAGGTGCAAGCCAGTTGACCCCGAGTTGGTGGCAACGAGCAACGTTAATTCTCTCATGGCTTTTGGTGGTGTGTGCGATGGCAAAACCCACCGTGTTAGGCGAGCCTCAAGTTCGCGAGAGTTTAGGGCGGGATGTGATGGTGGTGGTGGATCTTTCGGGTTCCATGGCCGAGCCTGACTTCACGTCTCGTACAGGTGAAAAAATTTCTCGCCTTGATGCGGCAAAAGAAGTGCTGACGGAGTTTGTTCAGTCTCGTAAAGGTGACCGATTAGGCTTGGTTCTTTTTGGTGATGCCGCTTTTGTGCAAACGCCATTTACCGTAGACCAAAAAGTGTGGCTCGAACTGCTTAACCAAACCGATGTGGCGATGGCAGGGCAGAGTACCCATCTTGGTGATGCAATTGGCTTAGCGATTAAAGTTTTTGAGCAAAGCGATAAGTCGCGTGGTGCTTTAGAACAAGATCAAAACCGTGAAAAAGTCGCGATTGTATTAACCGATGGTAACGACACGGGCAGCTTTGTCGAACCGATTGATGCGGCGAAAGTTGCGAAAGCCAAAGGCGTGCGAGTGCACGTGATTGCGATGGGCGATCCGGAAACGATAGGTGAAACCGCGTTGGATATGGACACGATTCATCGCATTGCTAAAGAATCCGGCGGTGAAGCGTTTGAAGCTCTCAACCGTGATGAACTGTCGGCTGCCTACGACGAGATTGGCAAACTGGAACCTCAACTTTACGAAAGCACCACATACCGGCCGAAACAAAGTCTTCACCATTACTTGATGGCGTTAGTGGTAATCATGCATTTACTCGCGTTCAGCGTCGCGACACTCAAAAGAAGGGCTGCAACACGATCATCATTAGGAGAGAGCGATGTTTGACTCTCTTAGTTGGACGCAATTCTTTACGCAGTTTCATTTTATTCGACCGCTGTGGTTACTGGCTTTGATCCCTATGTTTTTCTTGGTGTGGTTGCGCTGGCGAGAAGAAAGCAAACCAAGCTGGAAGGATATTCTGCCCGAACATTTACGCAATGCTTTGACGATTGGCGAGCAAGGTTGGCGTAAGCAACTGCCGCTTAAGCTCTTGATGCTGATTGTGCTAATTGCCATTGTGATTTGTGCAGGCCCAACGTGGCAACGTGAATCTTCCCCCTTTGGCGAAGATAAAGCCTCTCTGCTTGTGGTGCTTGATAACAGCGACTCGATGCTGCAAAAAGATCTCCCACCAAGCCGCCTTGAGCGTTCCAAACAGAAAATACGCGATTTGTTAGCTGCGCGAAAAGGCGGAAAAACGGGTTTAGTCGTGTTTGCGGGCAGTGCTCATGTGGCGATGCCTGTGACTCAAGACAGCAAAGTATTTGACCCATTCTTGGCGGCCATTACGCCAGAAATCATGCCTGTGCAAGGTAAGCTTGCTGAAAAAGCCTTGCCGTTAATTGATCAACAATTGCAAGGTCAACCAGGCTCCACCGTTTTGTTGGTGAGCGACGGCGTGAACCCGGCCACGATTAAGCAATACCAAGCGTATTTTTCAGGCAAACCTTATCAACTGTTAATTCTTGCTGCGGGGAATACAGACATCGTGAGTAACAACCCGATGGATTTGGATTCTCTGCAAAAACTGGCCAGCCAAACCAACGGTCGATTGGTGGAAGTGACGGTCGATAACAGTGATGTCGAACAACTGAATCGATACGTTGAGCGCAATATGCAGCTTAATGGCGAATCCTCAATGCCTTGGAAAGACATGGGTTATCAACTGCTGTTCCCAATCGCGTTGATCATGATGCTGTGGTTTAGAAAAGGGTGGTTAGTGCAGTGGTGCGTGATCGTAATGGTGAGCGGTACACTGTTGATGCCGACCAGTGCAATGGCGGAGAACATTTCTGTGAAAGCCGAGCAGCCACAAGCTGTGCAAAAAGTGACGACCTTCGACAAGGTGGCGCAATGGTGGTGGGATTTGTGGCTGACGCCAGACCAACAAGGACAGCGTTTGTTCAACCAACAAGCGTATTTAGAAGCTGCAAAACACTTTGTCGATCCATTACGCAAAGGCACGGCGTACTACTACGCTAGCGAGTTTGAACTCGCGCACAGTGCGTTTTTGGAAATGCAAAACGACCCGTCCGAAGAGGTTAGAGATTACGGTCTTTACAATGCGGCGAGCGCATTGGCGCGTCAGCGTGAATATTTGGCTGCTCGTGACTTGTTAAAATCCCTAGCCAGTAAGCCAACGTTGAGCGAGTCGTTAAGACCTGATGTTGAGCACAACTTGAAAGTGATTGCTGGCATCGTCGATGAGATAAATCAGATGAGTGAGAGTCAAGCCGGAACAGAGCAAGAGGCGTCAACCGAGCTAGGCGACAACCCTCAAACCTCAGAAGGAGCGGATGAACAAACGTCAGCAGAGTTGATGATTAAAGAGACGTTAAGCGCAGACGACATCTTAGGTAGCCAAGAATTAGCCGACAAGTGGCTAAAGCGAGTCGAAGCGGATCCGAAGTATTTCTTACGCGCTAAATTTCAAATTCAATTACGCTCGCCAACAACGGGTAACTCAACTACGACAACGGAACACAATACAGAGGAGGCTGCCCAATGATGATGAATGCCCATCGCGTGACCTCTTTTGCACTTCCTGCAAGGATAGTGGCATGGTTAGTGGTTTGCTTGAGTCTGTTCGTAAGTCGTCACGTTTTTGCTCAGGATATTTACGATCTTCAACGCAATCATGGTGTTGAGTTGCAAGCGTGGGTCGGTCAACAACCAACGGCTGGGGAAAAGCGTAAAACGCCAAGTTTTAGTGTCAACGAGCAAGTCATTTTAACCATCGAAGTGGCAACGCCGCGCTGGTTTACGGGTGGGACGCGAATTGGCAGTATTGAAATGCCCAATGTTATCGCCAAACAGCGTAATCAGTTAGCCACTAACTTCACGGAGCACAAGGGCGGACAAACTTGGTCGCGTCAACGCTGGGAAGTGACTTTGTATCCACAAGCATCTGGTGATTTTGTGATTCCACCTGTCGCAGTGGGCGTTCAGGTGTCAGCACCGGACGGCGAGAAGGTGTCAGGTACCCTTTACACGCAGCCGATTAAGTTCAAAACTGTCTTGCCATCGGGATTGTTGAGCGGTGACACGCCTTGGTTTTCTGCAACGCACGTAGACGTAAAACAAGAGTGGGAAACCTCCACTGAGTCACTCAAAGTTGGGGATGCAATCACGCGTAAAATCACCATTTCAGCTCAAGATTCGCTATCTGTGTTGTTACCAGACTTGTTGAAAGGAGAATCAACAACCCGTTACCAAGCGTATCCTCAACCGCACCGTCTTACAGATACGCAAACACGTGGTGATTACCAGTCAACACGCACAGAAGAGAGCGTGTACGTGATTCAACAAGGTGGTGAATTAACCCTGCCAGATTATGAGTTCCGTTGGTGGAACAGTAAGACTCAGCAAGTGGAAACGGTGGTGTTAGAGGGCAAAACATTTGCCGCGAAGCACACGTTGAAATCCTTCATCAAAACGTATTTTGCATGGATTGTTTCAACGCTTGTATTGTTGGGTTTTGTGACTGTTTCATTGGTAGCCATTAAACGTTACTACCGCAACAGACCGACACCAGAATGGTTGACGTTCCACCGTTTGTTAAAGGCTAAACGTTGGGCTGAAGCAAGGACCTTATTGTACAAACAATTGCGTTTAAATACGGCAGAGCTGGAAATGACCAAAGCCGATACGAGTGAATCGTGGCAAAAAAGTGCGTCGCGAATGCAAAATGGTGAAAATAGCGCTCATTTAATGAAGTCGATGTGGCGCAAAATACAGACCAAACAACAACGCTTTAAACTCCGTATTCCGCGAGCGTTACCAGAACTGGACAAAGTCATTGGAAGAGATGGCAATGAATAAAACGGGGCGCTAATATAGCGCCTCGTTTTTATTAGAGAATAGAGTTCAAATGAGCCACGAGTTTATGCGCCGCGCATTGGAAGTGTCCAAAAATGCGCTTCCTGAATGTCAACCCAACCCGCCGGTTGGCTGCGTGTTAGTGAAAGACAATCAAATCGTTTCAGAAGGTCATACTCAAGCTATTGGTGGCAACCACGCGGAAGTAGAAGCGCTGAATGCATATCAAGGCTCGTTAGAATCGGTGACGGCATACGTTACGCTCGAACCGTGTTCGTTTGTCGGTCGCACGCCAGCTTGCGCGGTGACATTAGTAAAATCCGGTATTGGCAAAGTCGTCGTAGCCATGTTGGATCCAGATCCGCGCAACAGTGGTCGAGGTATCGAGATTCTAAAACAAGCCGGTATTGAGGTAGAAATTGGTTTATGCGGCGAGGAAGTCAGCGAGTTTCTTACCCCATATTTAGGCAAATCTTAATGTAAGCTTTGGCTTGCACGATAGCTACTCACTTATGCGGTGAATTGAGTACGTCAAAATTGAGTTAAAACTCATTAAAACAGGTCGTACCGCCCATTTCTTGTACTTGGCTACGTTAACAATCATGCTGTTAGATTAAAATAGAAAAAGTGATTTTCGAAAAATTTAATAGCATGAAACCGACCGATCTTAATCTTATCCCCATCTTTATTGCCATTTATGAAGAGGGGAACTTATCTAAAGCGGCAGCACGTCTTAGTATCACGCAGCCCGCAGTCAGCAAAGCGTTGGCACGCCTTCGTGATATTTATGACGAACCTTTATTTCATCGCTGTACCAAGGGGGTAGAACCTACCTCTTTTGCAATGGATATTTACCCTGCGCTGCTTACTTCGGTGCAAAACTTTACTTCAACTCTGACGGCTTCTAGCGAATTTGACCCTAAAGTGTCGAATCGAGTGTTTTCCATTGCTTGTGTCTCTGTTGCAAGTTTTGAGTTGCTCCCTCAAGTTATGAAACAGATCCGTGAGTTAGCACCACATATTGCTTTAGAGGTTCATCCACTCTTTACGGAAGATTTTGAAAGCGATCTGCGTTTGCAACGTTACGACTTGATCATTGATATCGCGCCAAGAGCAAGAACAGTTTTAAAAGTTGAAACTGTACTTACTGAGCGCTTGGTGGTGGTGTGTAGCGAGGAGCACCCACGCTTAAAGAACGAGATTACGGCTGAACAATTTTTTGAAGAAGAACATGTGGTGGTTTCGCAGTGGCAGAGTCGTAAGAGCTTGTTAAACGCCGATGATATTGTCGACTTGGACAAAAGAAAGATAAAGTATCGAGCTTCTGGCGTGTTGGAAATGCTACCTGTTATCTGTGGTAGTGAATATATTGGTTTAATGCCCGAGTCGATGATCAACTTGTTCAACAACACCTATCATGTTAAATCTTTATTTATGCCATTTGATGAACAAACCTATGAGCTCTGCACAATATGGCATCCTAGTCGGACAAACGACAGTGCCCATCAATGGTTGCGATCACAGATTAAACGAGCAGGGAAAACCATCAACCAATAGGAAGTGCAATGAAGAAGACAATACGTGCCATCCTTAACGGCAAAAAAGCTGGGAACCCAGAGTTAAGAGATGCAATCATGAAAATGAGAGACAAGGGCGTCGATGTGCAAGTGCGAGTGACTTGGGAATCTCAAGACATGCCGCGCTTGGTGAAAGAAGCGGTTGATGAAGGGATTGAACGTATTGTTGTCGCTGGTGGCGATGGGACCGTCAATGAGGCGGCTTCTGCGATTATCCAAATTGAAGAAGAAAAACGCCCTGAGTTAGCCATTATCCCTCTTGGTACCGCAAATGATTTTGCCACCGCGATTCAAGTGCCAGCTTCTATCAAGGCGTCTTTATCTCTCGCCGTAGAAGGGCAGTCTGCTTTGGTCGATTGTGTCAAGGCTAACGATCGCTACTTTATTAACGTGGCAACAGCTGGGTTTGGCGCAGAAGTTACGGCAGAAACGCCTGTTGAACTTAAAAACTTTCTTGGTGGCGGCGCTTATACACTAACTGGTGTTGTAAAAGCGCTCGGCTTTAAACCTTATGACGGAACAATAACAATTGAAGGCGGGGCTTATCAGGGAGAAATGTTGCTTGGCGCTTTTTGCAATGGTCGCTTAGCTGGAGGTGGGCAAGAGTTAGCGTCGAAAGCGATGATTAATGATGGCTTGATGGATCTAACACTGGTGCGTCCATTCTTGCCTCATGAGCTGCCGAAAGTTATCGAAGAGATCAATAATCCTAGCGAGAAAGGTGAGTTTGTAAAACACACAAGAGCAAGCTGGTTGGAGATAGACTTCCCAAATCCACTACCGCTTAATTTAGATGGTGAACCATATCATTCGAGAACAATACGGTTTGATGTTCAGCCTAAGAGTATACGATTAGTCTTGCCTCAAGATTGTCCTTGCTTGGTCAGCTAAACGAGTAGTTTCACGGCCCATAAACAACACAGCCTCCAATATGTGGCTGTGTTGTTTGTGTTGAGGTGTCAGGCGAATTAAAGCTTTTGAATGGTCTCTACGTCAATCTGCGTGGTTGTCCACTCTGAGTCAACTTCGCCTCGAATCTTCACTTTATCGTTTGGACCAACGTCTAGTCCCATCCAATCTTCATTGTCGATTTCTACTTCGATTTCGCCAGTCTCATCTTTGAACAAGTAAGTCTCGTTACCAAGAGATTGAACAATGTGCCCGGTTAACATGACGGCGCTGTCATCGGTTGCGTTGTGCGCCTCTTTCACCGAATTAATTACGCTTACTTCTGGACCATTAAACGCGGCGAAAGCTGAGCTTGAAAGTAGGGCAAACATGGATGCTAAAATCATTTTTTTCATTATCGTCTCCTTAAATTAGAAGTAGTAAGTTGTGCCTACGTTAAAGGATGCTGTGTTTGCGTAGCTGTCTAGTTGATATTTTGCGTTTGCACCAATGGTGAGCTGCGGGAAAATTCTGTATTCCGCACCCAATGAGAACATTGCGCCTAGCTCGTTGTTTTTCTCTGTGTTGTGGAAAAGCGTGTTGTTCATTTCTACATCATCATTCGCGACAAGCTCATATTCTTGATGTTTAGAAACCTTGGCGTTGTATTCCGTGTACGTTAGACCCGCTTTGAATTTTGTTGTCCATTTGTTATTTAATGCATAACTAAACACTGGAGACAGCGACACTTGCTTGGCTTTGATTGACGCATCCCAATCCATTTCATGATGGTAATCTTTGCCATCAATTTGTTTGATGCCAAGGTTCTTTGAACGATTATCATCAAGGTCAAATTGGCTGTAGCCCAACTCTAGCGCCCAGTTGTCATTGAACGCGTAACCGACAAAACCTGAGAAAATACCGTCTTCAATCTCAGGGTTGAGTGTTACGTTGTCAGTTGAAAAGTGAGGCTCCAAATCATGGTCAGTGGTGCCTAGTCCATATTCCAGACCTACATAAGGAGCCGCAGATACCGAAACTGAGCAGGTAACAAGTAACGCAAGAAGTGTTTTGTTCATTTTATTTTGCCTCTTCAAATCAACTTAGTGAGTAGAAGCGCATTTTGTGTGAAGAAGCGTGAAGCGATCGTGAAGAAACGAAAAAAATGTTTAGAAAAAAGAGCAAGGGGCGATAACCGAGGGGCGGTTTGAGTGAACAAACACCAAGCTCTTTATATAGAGTAAGTTAAGTTGCTGCGACGTAACACACCGCAAACGGGACATTAAGGCGAGTAAACTCTTTGATCCAACGCCATTGGTTATCCTGGATTTTATCGCCAGGGCCTTTCACTTCAATCCATTCGAACTCATTTTCTTTAAAAGCAATGAGATCCGGCATCCCATTACGGTAAAGCTTAAGGTCGCTCAATTGTATTTTGAACAGCGCCATCAGCATATTGGTTGGGATAGCGTTGAGCGCTGTTTCGAGTAGCTCTTTACTTATTAAATTCCAATGTACAAATGGATTACTAATGCCAAACTTCTCATCGTATTTTGTCAATAACGTCTGGGTGTTGCCCGCTTCTAGTTCGGCAAAAGCGGTGTCTATCAAAGCTTGGCGCTTGGTAACAAAATCTGAGTGATATAAATCTAAAGGACGGTGTTGATAAGCGTTAATGAATGACCCTTCAATAGGAGCAAAAATCGCATCCCAAAAAGTGAGGCCAAGTAATGCATTAAGCAGTGCATTTTCGGCGTAAAATACTGTCCAGCCTAAGGACTCAAAATACGCTTTACTGGCAAGTTCGACTCGTTGTTGAGATAAATCCAGTTCAATATGGTATTCGGAGCAGAGTGGCTTCGCTACTCTTGGTACTTTCGCGCCTTGTTTTCGCTTCAACCGTTGCTCAAGTTTTTGTGCGACTTCGAGCTCAGACACATCAATTGGCGACTGCAGTATCTCTGTGACAATGTCACTAAATAAATCATCTTGGTTTAGTTTATCATAGATACGTGCACGTCGTTCTCGGCTCGGAGCGAGCTGAGTTTGGCTAAATAGAGATAGGGCGGTCTCTAGATCATTAAGCCGTTCGTAATCACGTGCTATGTCATTCAACATGTGTTCACGTTTACGATCTACGTAATGGTGATTAACGGGCTGAGGCATTGCCTCAATTAATAAGTCGAGATTGGCTTTGTCTTTTCGATCAAATTGCCAGTACAGGTTGGCCAGTTGACTCAGTTCAATTAAGCGGTCTATTTGCTCACGTGAATCAAAGAAACGGCGCACTTTACTCAATTGGTATTGCTCGAACTGATGTAGACCTAAGTCATCAAGCACAAACTGACTTAAGTCTTGATGGGTGTTGGCAAAAAATAGGGTGAGTAAAACGTCGATCATGTGGGCGGAATTGAGTTTGATGATCGTAAACTCAAGCTGCTCAAAACGATCAAATTCCGTGTTGCTTAAACGCTCCACAAGGGCATCTTTCTTTAATGACTTCGGTAGCTCTGGGTAAAGTGCAGAGATCTCCGGTTTCGTCAGTAAGTTAGACGCTAACTCTTGATGAGAGAGTGTGGGGGAAAGGGCCACAAACTCATGTTGACTCAATTCTGCCAGTGCTTCATTGATTGAAGGTATTTCTTGATAACTCAGCTTATCACTTCGAAACCAACACCCTTTTCGGCTGTATAAACGCACTAACAGGCACTGGGCGTGTTTGCTCAAGGAATCAAACGAGCAAAGCCAAGCGTGTTCTTCCTCAGCCAGTAAATCGCTGTACCAGGTTACTGCGTGGTGAGTCAGCTTAAAGAAGTTTTCTAGATAGTAGTCTGGTGCAAGTTCGATAGGGCTTTCCATAAACGACCGATAACAAAAAAGGCTTAACCCATAGGTTAAGCCTTTTCGCTATCAAATCAATTCGCAATTATGCGTTTTTTAGCTGCGCTACCTTCGCTTCAGACAGTGGCTTAGTGATGAACGCAAGTACGATACATACTGCCATCATTGCTGAAGAAATAGTGTAAGCCAAGGTGTAGCCTTCGCCGTTCGTCATAGAGAAGCCAACAACTGCTGCGCCGATTGCACCACCGATACCCCATGCAGTGTAAAGCACGCCGTAGTTAGTTCCGTAGTTTTTCAAACCGTAGAACTCGGCCGTTAGAGTAGGGAATACCGCTAGAAGTGTACCGTAACCTACCGCTGCGATCGCAGTACCAATGATCAGAGTGAACTCAGAGTCGAACGTTGCGAACAGCACCATGTTTACGCCTTGTAGGACGAACGCAAGTAGAAGCGTACGAACACCGCCGATTTTATCTGCAAGCATACCCGCAGCAACACGGCCGCCTGAGTTAAATACAGCAAGAATAGACGCTAGGTAAACGGCGTTTGGCAAGTTTGCTTGAACGCTTGCGATTGTCGTGATGTTGCCGATGATCATTAGACCAACAGAAGCTGCGAATGCGTACATGATCCATAGAGAGTAGAACTGTGGCGTCTTCAGCATTGCTTTCCAAGTTAGGTCATCTGACTTTTGAACCGCTTTAGGTGCTTGACCTTCTTTTACTTTCGGCTCAGCAGGTGTGTAGTCTGCTGGTGGGTTGTTGATGGTTGCTGCAAGAGGAACCGCAATCGCTAGGATACCAACACCAAGAACCATAAAGCTCGTTTGAATGCCCATGCTGTCGATCAATGATGATGTTACTGGTGCTAGGTAGATAGCCGCTAGACCAAAACCAGCCGCAATAATGCCGTTAACCATGCCTTTCTTCGAAGCGTGGAACCATTTCATTGCAGAAGGTGATAGGCATGCGTAGCCAAAACCGATACCTGCACCTGTGATCACACCGAAGGTAATGTTCAGCATGAGTGGAGTGTCAACAAAGCCAGATGCGATCATGCCTAGACCTGTAAGAACAGTACCTAGGATAAGAATCATACGCGGACCCATGCGGTCTTGAAGAATACCTGCAACAAGAAGACAGATAGAGAAAGTGATGGTTGCAGTTGCATAAGGTGCAGAAGCTTCTGCAGCACTCCAGCCTGATTCAGTTACCAGTGCCTTGTTGAATACACTCCAAGCATACAGGATGCCAAGACAAAGGTTGATACAGAACCCTGCTAACAGGATGCGCATAGCTTTATCAATCTTGCTCATTTTCATTCTCAGTTTTTCCTCTTGTTGGCAATGCCGCAAAGAGGGTTGGTTTAAAGATGTTTTTTCTCAAAATTAGTTTGCGTTTTTCAACGATTAACGCAATGAGCGCGGATTATAACCAATAAATATGTGATTGGAATCTCTTTTTGCCGTTACTGATAAAATAATTTGAAACATTAAAGGCGGATGTGAATTCATGGTTTTGTATGTGGTTGGAGTGTTATCAAAAAGTGATGATTTTTGTTGTTAGGAACGAGGAGCTAGTCAAAACAGAGAATTCAGTGCGCAGTTGGGTGCAGAGCTCACATTTCATATAAAAAATTTCAAAATGTTACCGTGTTAACTCCCTGTAACAAAAATGACTGAAATATCGTCTTGTCGCCGTAAGTATTGGATGTAAAGGGTTTCTTAAATTTAAATTGTTAACCTTTTGTAATAACTAGAGCTGATTAGGTTTTTTGTGCATTAAGTGAACAAAAAAGTCACTTGTAATTGCAGATTATAGGAGCAGAATATAGCGAAAAATGAGATTCCATTTATGAAGGGATGCTTTTTTAGACTTGTTGTGAGGTGACTTATGAAACTGTTCCTATTACTCATGGCTTCGGTATCTGCTGGTGTCGCATCTGCAGACCACATCCATTCATTTATGTTGGGTCTATCTATTGCTTCTCTAGCGGTAGGGAGCTGTTATTTCTTTGCATTCCGTAGCTCGCGCTTTCCACAGCTTGCTTTATTCTTACTAATTTGCGGCATGCTTTCTAAGTTGACGATAACGGTTGTTGGTGTGATGTGGGGAATGTCGGCTGAATTAATTACATCTCCAATCGTATTCGCACTTTCGTATTTATTCTTCTCTCTCGCCGTGACCTACTTATGGTTTAGTTATCGAGAGAGTATCACTAAGATCCCTGATCGATTTAAGTCAGCGTAAATCGTCAAATCAGAAAACATAATGAAAAAACGCCAGCAAAAGTGCTGGCGTTTTTGTTTAAAGCTAAGTCAGTTAGCTTGTTGTGTTTGGCTCGGTAGGGTTTGTCCTGTATTGACTGATACTGTTAGTGGTGGCTCTGGAACTTCTAAGAAGCAGGCGATTACTCTATAGAGTTCTCCTTCCGCAACGGTAACCTTTCCATCCGATTTAATCGCTAATCGACACGCTTTTACGAACAAGCGACGACTTTTCGGTTTGAGTTGCAGTAGGAGCTCTAAAGCGGCGCGATTTAGGCCCCAGTTCTTATTTGCGGGTTGTAACTCTGCATCATTAAAGCCCAAACAGGTTAGGGCGCTGCTAAATGCACGTTGAGCGTCTTCCGGTTGAGAGTGACTAACCCAAGCCAATTCGCGCAGTAGCCAAAACACACTCTCTTTTAATTGCTTTAAAGACTGGATCTGTTTTGTACATCCATACGATTCGAGTAGTTGTTTCTCCAATAAGTTGATGACACACCATTCTGCGAGTGAGTAGTGGTCATCAGTTTGAGAGAGTTCACGTAGCACCTGGCACAGTCTGTTTTTCTGACCCTCACTCAGCGATTTCAAGGCAGGGATGGAGAGTTCGAGTAATGGAAAGCGTAGGTGAAGAGGCAAATCATAATCTAGCCATGGTAATAATTGTGCTTGAGACACATTTGGGATATGACTTTTTATCATCTCTCGCTGGAGTTCACTGCCATCAAATATCAAGGCAAAAGCAATAAAGCGCGCACTGTATGGTTCACGAGCGATGTCGACAAGTTCGGAAGGAAGTTGGTTAAGTAGTTGTTGACCTACTTCGCTGAGTTCTGCAGTGGTTGGTTTCTCCGGTTGTGTCGATGTCCCTGATGTGAATCCACTAACGTTATCATTCTCAAAGCTTGTCGTTGGACGATGCGAACTTTGAGAAAAACTTCCATCCCAACCAGGTTCAATTCGGCGAATCCGTTCTTCTAGTGGAGGGTGAGTAGCAAATAGGCCAGAAAAGCCGGAGAGTTTGCTTTGACCAAACATCATATGGCTCATCTCATCGCTTGCTTTTGTATTCAATGAAGAACCCGCCATATGACTACCAATTTTCTTGAGTGCACCAGCAATGCCTTGATCGTTTCGAGTAAATTGAACGGCACTGGCATCAGCGAGAAATTCACGTTGACGAGAGATTGCGGCTTTGATCATCGAGCCAAACAAGGTGCCAATCCAGCCCAGAACCAAACAGATAATCGCAATCAGCATGATAACCGCAAAGCCTTTATCGGAATCGGAAGAACTTCTTGATACGCGACTCGTATGATGAGTGTTATCTAAGACCAAGTGTCCAAAATGTGCAATGCAAGTGATGCCAAACAGTACGCCGATAAGACGCGTATTCAAACGCATATCTCCGTTTAAGATATGGCTGAATTCATGAGCAATGACACCTTGTAGTTCATCTCGCGAGAAGCTATCCAGTGCGCCTTGTGTGACGCCGATGACGGCATCATCAATGCTCATGCCTGCTGCGAAAGCATTGATACCGCGCTCTTCCTGCATCACATAGACGGGAGGAACCGGAATGCCAGATGCAATAGCCATCTCTTCCACAACGTTGAGCAGTTGTCTATGTTTTGCATCTAAGGTGTTTGAGGAAATCAGCTTGCCACCTATGCTCTCAGCAACACCTCGGCCTCCATTGGAGGTGAGGGCGGACAAGCGAACCATTGAACTTATCGCAACAACCAGCAATACACCGGCAAAGCACAACAAGACGTAGGTAAGTGCGGTTTCTTGATCAAAGTGTTCGCCTGTTACTCCGTAATAGATACCAATCGATAATACGCTTACCAAACCAGTGATGGTGACAACTGCTAAGGAAAACAGGAACACCAAAAGCCCAGTGCGTTGACGCGCGGTATCTTGATGGTCAAAGAAATCCATTAGAACTCAACCTTCGGGGCCGCTTGTATTTCAGCACTGTCAGAAAACTCTAACAGTTTGCCATCTTGGAATCCGAATGCGTTGGAAAACAACACTGGCGGGAACGTTTGTTTGTATGTGTTGTAGCTGGTTACCGCATCATTAAATGCTTGGCGAGCAAACGCAACTTTGTTCTCAGTGCTGGTTAATTCTTCTTGAAGCTGACTCATGGTTTCATTCGCTTTAAGCTCAGGGTAGGCTTCCACTACAACATTAAGTTTGCCCAACGCACTTTGCAGCATGCCTTCTGCTTGGTTTAGTTGGCTAATTGCCGCATCACTACCAGGTGCGTCACTGGCTGCTTTCAGGCCAGCAATTGCTTGATTACGAGCTTGGATGACACGTTCAAATGTTTCTTTTTCGTGTTCCATATAGCCTTTTGCAGTATTAACTAAGTTCGGAATCAAATCGTATCGACGTTTTAATTGAACCTCTATTTGAGCGAAGCTGTTTTTGAAACGGTTTTGTAGAGTAACGAGCTTGTTGTAGATACTGACGGCGTACACCACAACGAGCAGGACAATAACGATAAAGACAATAAATGCAGTCATAATAAATCCCATTTTCTTAATGTATTCAGTTCTTATATAAACTGTTGAGATATTAAGCAAATGCTTCTGAAGAAGCGATGTAATAACCGAGAAATATGTCACGAGTTGAGTAACAATTAAAATGCATTTACAAAGCAATACAGAAAGAATAATGGCACTGGAGAGATGAAAGAAAAAGGCCCAGCTAGAAGCCGGGCCTTGTCGATAAGCGATATTGGCGATGCCGTTAGGCACTCATTGGAACAAGCACCATAGTACCAATTATAACTGTGATAAGACCGGCAAGAACCGGAACAGATGTTCGTTTTACAACCTCAAACGGGCTGATGTTCGCCATACCGGATGTCGCAACGATTACGCCAGACACTGGTGAGATAGTACGACCTAGGTTTGATGCTTGAAGCATCGGGATAATTAGGAACGCTGGGTTTAGTCCCATTTTCGCAGCCAAAGATGGTGCCAACTCCACAAATGCATAGAAAGGTGCGTTACCAGACCCCGTTGCAATAGCTGCTGCAACTGTCAATGCTGTAAGGATAAGCATTAAAGCAACACCGCCTGCACCTGCATTGTCTGCAAGGTGAAGTAGGTTATCGATAGCGCCGATAGACATTAGACCTTGCGCAAAAACCCCCGCTGCAACCAAAAGCATCACAACGCCTTTGAACGCGTCAGCCATGCCAGCGTAACAAGAATCTAAATCTTCCAGTGATTTCTTACCATCAAACTTATTTACAACGTAATGGATCAGAGCGCCAAGGAAAATCGAACCGACCACAATAGTGTAAATGTCTAGGCTAAGTCCTGGAATGGTACGACCGTTGAATAGGAACACGCCGATGATAGGTAGAAATGGCAGTGCCGCATAAAACGCTGGTGCATCGGCTTTGATCTCTGATACGTCAATTTTTTCCATTGGCGTATTTTCTTTCTTATCTAAGTATTTGTTCCAGAAGAAAGCCGCGGCAGCCATCACGATGATTGCGCAAATAGAAACAGGCAACACTGTTTGTACCGCAAATACATCAAGCGCCAAGCCAGATTTTTCGGCGGCGATCACCACATCACCAGAGGTTGGAGAAAGAATGATTGCCGCAGGAGAGGCACAAACTGCAACCGCTGCTGGACGAGAGATCCCCATCGCGACCATCATTGGGAATAATGTCGCCATTAATAGTACGCCAAGGCCGGTTGCAGAACTTACTGCAAGAGACATCAAACACGCCACAATGTAAGCCGCTACCAAAAGGACATAAGGAGACTTGATAACAGAAAGCGGTTTAGAGAACTGTTTCACTACAACGTTATTCGCGCCGATGTGAGTCATATAGGAAGCGAAGCCACATAGCAACATGATTTGCATACCAAGGCCGCCGCCGCGGTATTGTAGCATGTATTTCACGTATTCTAGCGCGTCTGTCACCATGTTACCGGTTGAGGTGATTTTTGAGGGCAGCACGTCATGCCCCAATACGCCAGTCATAAGAAGTAAAGCAATACCAGCCGTCAGTAACACGCCCGCTGCTTTATAGCCTTTGACGATAAAGTAACCCACAGCAATGGTGACAACTAAGCCAATTAAGAGCTCTAACATAGGGATCTCCGAATGTTATGAAAAAAAGAAAGAAACTGTTTCAGTTTATGACAAGGAATTTACAGAATTCTTAACTGTGGCACGAGACAAATATGGGGCTTGCATGATCTGAGACAAATAATAATTTAATAATTAATTTCGTTAGATTGTATTGTTGGAATTTGGTTTTCTAAGTGTTATGTGCTGGTTTGAAGCTGTTTGCAGGAAGGAAAATATGACCAGAAATTTGAATAAATAGTGAGGGAATTGATTCAAAATGAGAAAAAGAAACAACTCAGTGAGTTGGAAGAGGGTAATAATCCTTGCAACAAAAAAGCTTCGCCGAAGCGAAGCTAAATCGTAAGGATGGGTTAAGTTAAGCGTATCGGCGCACCATGAGGTTCCAACTGCGTTGTTGCCGCTCGAACTCCGCTTTGATTTGCTGATACTTTATCTTGGTCACAGAGCACTCGTATTTTTTTACTACACTGGCTGTTTTTGCACCGAGTACTTCCTTTCGCATCTCATAATATTCCTGCATGTGATGAACTAGCGAATCAAACTCGTGTTGTAACTGATCGAGAATCGTCTGCGTATTCGGTTTTGCTCCCAGTTTTTCTTTTGCTTTCTTCAAGAGTTGAGTTGCGCGAGCTTTTTCAATTCTAAATGTAGGCGTTGTGCGCAACTTAGATGTGAGTCCAAGCCAAGAACAAGACTTAATCAACCACTTGGTCGGGTCGTAATGCCACCAATACACACCATTACGATAGTCATTCTCGAAGATATGATGGAAATTGTGGTAGCCCTCACCAAATGTGAAAAAGGCTAACACGCCGTTGTCGCGAGCGGTGTTTTTGTCCGTGAAAGTCTGTTTTCCCCAAACATGCGCAAGTGAGTTAATGAAAAAGGTCGTGTGGTGGCTCATAAAGAGTCGAGCGGCACCAACTACTAATAACATACCCCAAATATCGCCGTAGATAATACCAAGAGCGACCGGAAAGCCAATATTGGTGAGTAGAGCAAGTGGAACATAGTACTTATGTTGCCACATGACGATTTTGTCACGCTTTAAATCGCGGCAGTTGGTGTATTCGTTTTCCTGCGATTTGTTGTAGTCGCGTAACATCCAACCAATATGAGAATACCAAAAGCCACGTTTCGCTGAGTAAGGATCTTTGTCGTTATTGTCGACATGCTTGTGGTGTACACGATGATCAGAAGACCAGTGTAATGCACTATTTTGCAAAGAAAATGCTCCTCCAATCGCAAAAATAGCACGTAAAATTGGATGAGCTTCGTATGTTTTGTGGCTCCAGAGTCGGTGATAGCCTGCTGTAATAGAAAGATTCGTAAAACTGAATGCCATCACTCCCCAAACTAGATGCTCCCAACCCAGTCCAAAATGATATGCATACCAAGGCATTACAATAAAAGTCAGAACAAAACTGGAAGAAAATATCAATATATTCAACCAGATAATGGGTGGTTTGTTTTGAGTCACAGGTGTATTCCTAACTTTGAGCTAACAACTGTTCGCCAGAATATCAGCGTACACGTGTAAGTCAAATTAAAGTTAGACAAATGTGACTGTTCCTTTGGATGTACATTAAGGAACTTGATGGGATATTTTGCTTTTAATTGAATAATGAGTAGTATTAAAAAATGAGCTCTGGCTTAAGGTGTATAAAATCTGCCAAGAAACAAGTGTTATAAAGGTGGAATATGCCGAGACTCTATAAAGAAGCAAAAAATGTAAGAAAATAGGAATACGTAATGGATTTACGATTAGCGGAATATAAGGACTACGAGCGCATTGCGCATCTTCATGCGGATAGTTGGAAGCGTCATTACCGTGGCATTCTTAGTGATAACTATCTTGATAAAGAGGCGATTGACGACAAACTACTGATCTGGCAAACCCGTCTGACCAACCCACCATTCAACCAGCACATTGTCTTGGCGGAAGAGGGTGGTTTGTTGCTCGGCTTCGTTTGTGTGTTTGGCAACCATGACTTCGAGCGTGGAACCTTTATTGACGCACTGCATGTTGATGACAGCTACCGTGGTCGTGGTATTGGCAAGCAGCTATTACTTGCTGTCGCAGAATGGCAGCAACAGTACTTTAAAGACACTGGTCTTTATCTAGAAGTCGTATCGCAAAACATTTCTGCAATTGAATTCTACCGCCATATTGGAGGTCAAGAATGTCAAGAGCGAACTTGGCGTGCGCCAGGTGGTACAGAAGTATTGGAGAAGGTATTCCGTTGGAAGAATGCTCAGTCACTAGTCAGTGGGATAGAAGAAAACGTTATTTACTCCTAGTCTGACGTTTTAGCTTAGCAATAAGAGCAGCATCAACGCTGCTCTTTTTTGTGCCTGTCCTAAAGTTTTGTGTTTCAGTGGGCGACTTAAAAGCAAAGCCCCATGGCTTTTAGCTCTGACTCGCATTGCTGAGCATTTTCAAATTGAATGGCTTCCATGCCTACCGCTCGGGCTCCTTCGACGTTGTATGGCATATCATCAAGAAATACCGTTTCCTCAGCCTGAAGCTGATACGTTGAAAGTAGGGCTTGGTAGATCTCAGGTTGTGGCTTTATTAACTGCACTTCAGAAGAGATGATTGCACCATCAAACAGCGGCCAGAACTCATAGGTAGCACGAAGATGCTCGACAATTTCGTTGACGTTGTCTGTGAGCGCATAAACGCGATATCCTGCACTTTTTACTCTTTTTAGCAGTTCGACACTGCCGTAAAGTAATATTTGTGTATGTTTGACATAGTAAAAAAAGCGGTCCATTTCTTCCGCTGTCATCTGATGCTCACGTTGATAGCACAGTTTGGCTTCCGTTTCGGAAATGATTCCTTTGTTTAAGTCTTTCCAGATTTGTGATGAAAACAGCAACTGGGCCATTTTCTCCGCTTCTATTGAGTGACCAAATGTTAAGCGAACAATCTCTACCGGAGACCAGCGTACTAATACATTTCCCACATCAAAAATTACGTTTTTTATTTGTAAAGGTTCCATAACACACCCCAAGCCAATTGTTCATCACCGCGTTACATCCACAGTGAATGCTGTCGTTAAATCTTTGGAAGTTCGAGCTAAAGGCGCTGTTTAAACGTCTCGAACGTATATGAGATTAACATCCCTTAGGATACAACGCGATTATCGCAAAATTACACTAAACTATATGCAACTTCATTTATTTGGTTGTAAATCAAGTGTCGCTATCATAAAAGATTGAAATTAAAGACAAGCGTCGCGAAATATTTGCGCCATTTCGCGCTGATTATAAGCGTTAAGTAATATATAATTACTTAATAATAAAACGATAAGAATGAATGCAAATCACACTATTGGGACGTCAGGCGGAGTAGGCAAAATAGATAATATGGACTCGATACGTAAGGTTTATCAATATGCAGAACCCAACCTGACTCTCGTTGGTTGGATGGGGTTTCTTGGCTTTCCGCTGTACTACTTTGTTTGGGATTTTGTTTTCCCACAGGCTTATGAAAACTTGCCGCTCAGATTGTTTTGTTCACTATTGTTCTTTGGCATCATTTTTAGAAATCGCCTGTCGTCAACGTGGCGAAAATATATCCATATTTACTACCAAGTGACGATAACGATTTGCTTACCGTTTTTCTTTTTCTATATGTTACTGATGAATGACTGGTCCAATGTTTGGGTCATGTCTTTTATGTCCGCGATTTTCTTGCACATTCTATTGGTTCATGTCACAAGAGTTATGTTCGCTCAAACTTTTGCCGGAATAGGTTTAGCGACGTTCTTTGCTTGGGTGGCGAAAGGGTTTCATCTCGATTTAACAATGGACTGGACGCATGTGCCAATCTTTCTCTTTATTTATGTATTTGGCAATTTATTCTACTTTCGGAACCAAGTAGAGCACGAAGCGAAAGTGTCGTTGGCCAAGTCATTCGGGGCCGGAATTGCGCATGAAATGCGTAACCCTTTAAGTGGCCTTTGCACGTCAATCGATGTTATCCAATCAGTCTTACCCAGTAAAAAAGAAGCCGAGAAAGACCAATATCTGATGAGCGGAGAGGATGTCACCCTGCTGCGCGAAGTTAGTGAGGATGCGATGAACATCATCCAGTCGGGCAACGAGACGATAGATTTACTTTTGACATCGATAGACGAAAACCGTGTCTCGCGATCCAGTTTCCAAAAGCATTCTGCTCACTCAGTGGTTGAAAAAGCGATTGAAAGCTTTAGTTATAAGCGTGCGACGGATCGCTTTGCTATATCCCTAGATGCGAGAAGTGAGTTTGATTTTCTTGGTAGCGATACCTTACTCAAATACGTTATGTATAACCTTTTCAAGAACGCCTTCCATCATCGCACATCTGAAGATTTCCACATACATGTCTCCATGACGAGTACGGAGCACTCAAACCAAATCGTTGTAACCGATAATGGTGCAGGCATTGCTCCTGATGTCCTACGTAATATATTTCAGGACTTTTACACAACTGGTAAGTCAGGCAGCTATGGTTTGGGTTTGCCATTTTGTAAAAAAGTGATGCGTTCTTTTGGAGGTAACATTGAATGCCAGTCTCAGCTAGGTGAGTGGTCTCAGTTCACGTTAACTTTCCCGCCGATCACATCTGATATCGTGACTGAAATTAAAAACGATTTGACCAAACTCAAAACCATCCTAACGGTGACTAATCAAGATATTCTTGTGTCGAAAGTGACGGACATTAGCCGTTTTATGGGTTTTGAATCAACGATCTTAGATGTTAATCAAGTGCTCAAAAAGAAAGAGTATGAGTTCGAATTCGACCTGATTTTTATCGATCTTGAGAGCTTGGATGCAAGAGCAAACCAATTGGATAGATTAGAATCTCTTTTGTCTTTCACGGAAGCTCGTATCGTTTATCTTTTTGAGCATCACCCGACACAGAGAGCATGCAAAGCGGCATATGAGCCTATTTGGGTCGAGACTCAAGCCTGGTTATTGAATACTAAGCCAACCATTGACCGTCTCTTGTATGATTCAAGCTATGTATCGACACCAACGGCCTCAGTGGCTTTGGATACGTCAAATAAGCGGACAATTATGGTCGTGGATGATAACGAATCTTTGCGAAAATTTACCGCGATGTTACTCGAAAAGCAGGGCTTTGAAGTGATTCAGAAAGAAGACGGGCAGCAAGCACTGGATACATTAGAGCAAGAGAACGTTGACCTCATTCTTATGGATATCGAGATGCCCATCATGGATGGTGTAGAAGCTTCAAGGCGAATTCGAAGCTCGGATAAAAACTATGCGTCGGTACCTATTATTGCGCATACTGGGGATAGCTCACCTGTTACGCTGGACAAAATAGGCTCTTCTGGCATGTCTGACTTTATCGTGAAACCAGCGGATAAAAATCGCTTATTCGACAAAATCGCAAACTGGATTTAATCACTCGCAACTGTGTTATCTTGAGACGAGTTGATCATAACGCGAATACGGATAAAGAGCTCAGCAAAACTGCTGAGCTCTTTATTTTTACCTACACTCTAGCTTATACAAACTCTAGATCGGGATGAACAAACGCTTCTTGGCAGGCGGAAAGAACGTGATCGACTTCGGCGGCAGTCATGTCCGCATTGACAGAAAAACGAATGATGTTCTTGTTTCTTCCTGTTGCAGGGCGACAGAAAACTGCACCAAAGACATTCCTTTCTTCTAGAAAGTCGCGAACTCGCTCAGTGTTTCTTTCGTTGCCACATTCTAGCGCGATAATTTGCGACTCACTGCGAATAGTAAACCCAATACGTTTTAAACCAACGGCTAGAGACTTCGCTCTTTTAAACAAAATCTCCCGCTTGTCATCGGCTTTTTTTATGACGTCCAGTGTTTTTTCTAACCGAATAATTTCTTGCGGTAACACGGTGGAGCTGAAAATGGCAGGATACGCGACAAATGGAAGCGTCTTAGCCAGCTTTTCTGCACCTAAAATTGCGCCAGCACGATAAGCAAATGTCTTTGCAAGACTTACGGTTACAAAATCCACCATATGAGTCAAATCCAGCTCTTGCAGTAGCCCAGCGCCTTGCGGACCGTGCGTACCTAACGAGTGCGATTCATCCACAACTAAGCCGCAGTCAAACTCTTGTGCTATTTCGTAGATATCACGTAGAGGAGCAATGGTTCCGATAGTGCTGTAAACCGAATCCACAACAATAATCCCCGAACCATGGCGTGAAATCTGTTTTCGCAAGTGGTTGGTGTTGTTATGCATGAACGGATGAATTTGTGCTCCTGCGATACGTGCACCTTCCCATAAAGACATATGCGCAAAGAAGTCGATATACACAGGTATGTTCGGTGCACAAATAGTTTGTAATAAACCGACATTCGCAGCCCATCCCGATTGAGAAAGCAGACAGCTAGGCATGCCGACAAAACTGGCTAGTTGAGTTTCAAATGCAGGTTTCGACTCATCATCTTGCAAGAAAATTGCGGACATCACGACGTTGTCATCGTGTTGAGAAATCGCATCACGATGCGCGTTTTGAATCTCCTTGTTATGAGACAGTGCCAGGTAATCATTGCTTTGCATAACAACGGCATTACATGGTGGACGTTTACCAAGAACAAGGTGTTTCTTGTTCTCGTTCGGTTCAATTAGATCTTGAATATGAAAATCTAGGCGTTCCTCAATAAAGGAAGGAAGTGGTTTGCTTTGTATAGTTTCACTCATAATAAATCTCTTCTTCATATGGAAAAACGCCAGCGCTGACACTTATTCATATTGCGGATTTTGGGGAGAGTGTCACTAACCAGGTTGCATAAGTTTGCAGACCCTTGCAAACTCGACATTTGAGGGTTGGATGGTGGCTGTAACTCTATAGGGGCCCGGGGTCTAAACTAGTTTGTGCTTAAAGTTTATACGGCGATTTTGCGGTGTTTTTTTCGTGCTTCATATCTGGATTTTGTATGAGGAATATAAAGTTTGAAAAGTGAAAAAATGGGCGCATTAGATAACAAAAAGGCGCGAAAATCGCGCCTTAAAATATAATTGGGAAAAGATAATATCAGTTTATCGCTTATTACGTAGATAGCGCTTGCGGCGCTCTTCTTTACGCTTCGCTTTTTCTTCTTCTTTACGAGCGGTTTCAATCTCGACTTCAATCAGCTCTTGAGTGATCATTTCTGGGCGCTCTAGTGTAATTTGGCCTAGTGTGCCTTGGCGAAGTTCGTGCAACAAAATCTCTGATACTTTGTGCAAGTCCACACGTCCACCTGCGCGTAGTGCGCCACGGCGGCGACCAATTTCTTCCATGATCTCGATATCTGATTCAGGAAGCTCTTCGATTTGGTAACGCTCTTTAAGCTTGTCTGCATAGTGGGCTGCTAGGTACTCAATGGTGTAAAACGCAACCTCGTCGTATTCCATCGCAGTATCTTTTACAGCGCCTGTAGCAGCTAAACGGAAGCCACTGTGTGGGTTTTCCACTTTTGGCCACAGAATCCCTGGAGTATCGGATAAAACGATGCCATTTTGCAGGTTGATGCGCTGCTGACGACGTGTTACCGCGGGCTGGTTACCAGTCACCGCGATCGTTCGACCAGCTAGAGTATTGATGATTGTCGATTTCCCAACGTTTGGGATCCCCATGATCATGGTACGAATGTTTTTACCGATCTCTTCACGGTGTGGGGCAAGTTTACGGCAAAGCTCCATGATTCGATGCACTTCTTGCGGTTCTGACGTCGTGATCGCCATTGCTTTTACGTGTTGCTCTTGCTCCAAGTGCTCAATCCATAATTGAGTTAACTCAGGATCGGCCAAATCACGCTTATTCAAGACTTTAACGACCGGCTTGTCACCACGGATTTGAGAAATCAAAGGGTTTTCACTACTGAAAGGAATACGAGCATCCAGTACTTCGATGATCACATCCACTTGTGGGATTGCTTCTTCGATCTCTTTACGTGCTTTGTGCATGTGGCCAGGAAACCACTGGATTGAGTTATTAACCATTTGAATTTAATACCTTAATTTTCTTACTGCTCCAACGGGCGTACGAGTAGTAATTTGAGCTTCGAGCAGCATAGTTTTAGACAGAGTGTGTTAAAACCGTACTTACTTTTGTGGCTCTGTACCGCAAAGTTGAGAGTTTCTTTCGTGTTAACGTGCTAGTTTATCACGGAATGAAGGCGAAGCATTCAAGATGGAGACAAAAAGCCACGGTTTACAGACGAGCAAGCAAACATTTGTTGAGTATGCTCTCCAACGGACCTACAACAAGTATTCATTTTGGTGAGATATTAAGCGCAAATATTGCGTAGTCAAAGGCGGATTGTTTTGTCGGTTTTTTCTGACTTATTTTAAATTTTTATCATTATATCAGTAATTTATATTTCATTTCGCTATTAGCCGAAATTTGACTTTTAGCCGACACAAATTAATCTGACTGCCCAGTCCGAGTAAGGCTTTATGCTCAGTACGATAAGTCGTATTACAGCGTTGTCCGTTGCCACATTTTTGCCAGTAGTTTCTTTTTTAACTCATTGATAGTGACAGTTATTGAGAACAGACAAGCAGACTGAGTTTTACATTGAGGCTGAGTAATGCTGGTCGATTTTGATCAGCGAGTGGCAGGATTAATTTAACCAATCGAGCAGGAGATCGAAAATATAGACTACTGGATAGAGATAAATGAATACACAGCTTAATGTGATGGTGATTGATGGTCATCCTCTACAAACCAAGATACTTACCCAAATATTGGGTCATAGTGGCGCTTCAGTCAGTACATTCAATTGTGTGGACACTGCTAGTCAATGTGCACAAGAGCAATATTTTGATGTGATCTTTTGCGATCTCCAGATGCCGGGAAAAGGCGGTATCGACATCTTGGAAGTATTCGACCAAATTCAGTATCACGGGCAAGTCGTGCTAGTCAGTTTGTTGGAGCAGAGCATCATCTCGGCAGTACGAGAAATGTGCGAAGGGTTTAGTTTTGAGATATTAGGAGAACTGCCTAAGCCGTACGACGAAATGCAAGTGGTTAAACTCCTCAACCAAATAAAAGATGAAAGAACGCGAAAAACAGCGTTTGCTCAACCTCTCGTACTGCAAGACCAAGAGTTTTTATTTGCTTTGGGTGAAGGGCGAGTGAAGAATTATTACCAACCTTTGGTAGACGCACACAGCGGTGAGCTTTTAGGTTATGAAGCGTTAGCGCGTTGGGTGCATCCGATTTATGGCGTGTTGTTACCAAACCACTTTCTTCCGATCGTAAAACGATGCCATTTGTCTTCTGAACTTTTTCAATCAGTGCTGATTAATACAATCTATGACATCAACAATAGGGGATTAACCCAAAAGGTCTCGATTAATGTCGACCACGAAAACTTGAACGACCCTGACTTCTCGCATCGTTTTATTCAACAATGCTCGGAAAGTGGTGTCGACCCGTCACAAATCACCATTGAGATTACAGAGCGGGAAGCTTTCCAAGCTAGCACGTCTATCTACAAAAACCTCATCAAACTCAGAATGAAAGGTGTCACAGTATCAATTGATGATTTTGGTACGGGCTCATCTACATTTGAAAAGTTGGCAAAGTTACCTTTTAACGAGATCAAACTTGACCGCGTTTTTGTCTACGGAGCGAGTGAAGACCTGAAAAAGAAAAGCATTGTCATCGCTATTTGTGCTTTAGCGAAAAGCCTCAATATTCGTATTGTCGCAGAAGGTGTCGAAGACGAAGTAACCTATAAAACCATGCGCGAATGTGGAATAGACATCTGCCAAGGCTTTTACATTGATAAGCCCATGCCGTTAGAGGTAATCACTATTTTGAAGTAAAAATATGAAAAAATTGAACTGTTTGATCTTTGATGATCAAATGTTTATCTGTGTGGCTATCAGTGATAAAACCGTGAGTACCAAGAAACGTCGATTTCTAGACAAGTTTAATGTGAATGATGTTATTGAACTTGCAAAAGTAGTGGGAACATAAAGTGTTATGAATGTAAGAAGTTTTGTTTCTTCTTTTGCGGTTGCGATGTTGTTATTTATTGTATCGGTGACCATGATTGGTGCTGTACTCATCTCTTATGAGGAGAAGCAATTTAATACGTACGCTAACAATTTAGCAAAAACAAAGCAGAAGGTCATTCTGCTAGGCTTGTTGACCGAAGCTCAATTGGCGCAGTATGAAAACTTCAGTATCGAACAAATAGAAGTACTGACTGACTTCAGTTTTCAAGATGCAATTTATGCTTTAAAGCCGTATAAAAACCTAGATTATGTGGAAACTGTTGCTCGTAAAGCACTACACCAAGCAGAAGCTCATTTGTCCAATGTCTACGATAGAGAAGACGCCATATTGTACTTTCGTTCTTACACTAGTGACAAACTCATCTTAGAACGACCAATCCCAGCTCTAGAGGGATCTAAAGAGACGTTTGATATAGAATGGTGCAGAGTGAATTACGCTTGTATTCTTGCCGCGTGGAAAGAGCAGCTCTCCGACCGAGTTCTTATCTCTAAGCCCTTCAAAACCACGTATTCAGATGAGATGGCATTAAGTATCATGAGTCCCGTCTACTATAGAGGGAAGCTTGTCGGCGAATTTTCGGAACAACTGTATTTATCATCGCTTTATAATGAAGGCAAAGCCGTTGACGTAGAGGTTAGTAACGGAAATAAGCAGATAATTATTTACTTTCCGAGCTACCCCTTAGCTCATTTTGCTTACACTCAATCCTATGTTGCCGACAATAATAATCTTGTTATTTACCAATATCCGTTTAGTAAAATAGTGGTGGACTACAGCTTTATTCTTGTCATCTATTCTGTCGTAGCGTTCGCCTATTATCGAAAAGCCAATGAATCTAAACAGAGCAAAATTCAATTAGAAAATGCTCTGAGTGATGTAACGCAAGATGACTTGACCGGATTATTAAATCGGCGAGTATTTAAAGAAGAGCGGTTTAAACATCGAATGGAGGTTGAACCATACTCTATCATTGCGATTGACGGAAATCGTATCAAGAAGATTAATGATCGTTACGGACACCATGTTGGCGATGAAGTCATTGTTATTATTGCAGACTCAATGAGAAAGGTTTTTCGGAACAGTGACTACTTAGTCAGGACTGGTGGTGATGAGTTTATTGTAATTTTGCCCGGATGCAGCATGAGCAAAGCTTCCATGTTAGCGAAAAAGCTCCGTGGCGTTGTTAAACACAATCGTTTAAATACATTAGATATAGAGATCAGCGTTAGTACTGGTGTTGCTGTGCGCGAAGAGGATGAAACGCTGCAAGAGGTGATCGTGAGAGCAGATGAAGAGTTATATGAAATGAAAAAACAGCGTGTTTGAGGACAACAATACATAACCATGACATAACTGTTTGATAAATTTGACCAAGCAGTACCCTTGGTCTTTTATATTAGTCGAGCAATGCATAATGCTCCTTTGATTGCTGATTAGCATAAGACCCAACTGGTACTGTATCGTGAACAAAGACCTTGATCTAAACCTATTAAAAATACTGGTTCTGTTAGAAAAGCATCGTCAGCTTAAACCCGTAGCGAAAGCCTTGGGCAAGAGTGAGGCGTCGATCAGTAAATATCTTGCTCGCTTACGCATCCAACTTGGTGATGAACTATTCATTCGTCACCCACATCATTTAGAACCCACCAACTTTCTGATGCGTCAGCTACCCAAAATTGCAGATGCATTAGATAACTTAGAAACATGCTTAGTTCGATCAGAATTCAAACCAGAAAAATACAGTAAGGATATAACGGTCTGTTTACCCCAAACGGCTCAGTACTCATTTGGACACTTGTTGGCGATGGATTTAATGACGCTGTTTCCTAAAGCTCATATTACTGTCGCAACCATCACGGAATATACGGTGGACGAAATCCTTTTAGGCAAAGTGGATGCCCAGCTTCATTACTTCAATGATGAATTGCCAAAATCTATCCATCAGAAATTTATTGGCTACGCGCCTGCTGTGGTTGTTGTTCCGGAAGAGCTTGGGATCACCACTCTTGGAGAGGCTGCCAAACTGCCATTTATTATGCTTGAAATTATCGGTTGGAAAGAGAAAGAGCAGCTTGCAAAACGAGCAATGGAGAATCACGGTATGGTGATCAATCGAATTGCAGCGCTAGATAACGTGAGCAGTGTGCTAAAGCTGCTCAAACAAAAAAAGGCGGCGACGGTTTTTCTGGAGTATCAGGCGCCAATCGAAGGATACCGTTTTATTCGTATTCCTGAATCTTATTACCCCAACGGCTGGCCAAAGGTTGTACTTCAGATGAAGCAAAGCCATCGTCACGACGCAATGCACCAGATATTAACCGATGCCATTGCAAAATATATGAAGAACTAACGATCGCATTGAATGTTTTCAGCGCTTGGGATCGTATGCAGTAATTCAATTAATGAATCTGCATGGTATTTTTTCAAAATACGAGTTTTGTAAGTGCTGATGGTTTTAGCGCTGAGCGATAGTTGTTCTGAAATACGTTTATTTGAATAGCCCTGAGCTAAGTAGTGGAACACCATGGCTTCGCGATTGGATAGCGTGACATCACCATTAGAAGGAGCGTGAGTAGACTTAAACATAGAGTACCCACGTGAGACACTCACAATCGCGTCAGTAATCGCTTCTTTTGTCTCGTTTTTATTCAAGAAACCATGAGCTCCCATCTCGTAAGCCGCTTTAGAAAGGCTGGAATAGTCGCGTGAAGAAATGAAAAGTAATTTACCTTGATAGCCCGTTGCTAAAATATTCTTCGCCAAACGCATACCATCTCGATCACCAAGGACAACGTCTAGAATAATAAAATCAATTTTTGTATTTCTCACTAAGTCCATTACTTCTGCGCTGTCTTTCGACTGAATGACTTCGGCTGTGATGATTACGCTCTCAACAAGAGAAGTCAGTGCTTCGCTGTAAAGTGGTTGGTCATCAATGATAAGAACATTATTCAAATGGAGCCTCACTACTATCCGAACTGTCATACCGCCCAACGCAATATGATTGTATTAAGAGGGATTGTAGGAAAAACCTTTCTGATGGAAAGGAAAATGACATTTTCTATAATTGAAATTCACTGAGCACAATTGAATAAGATACTGTCGAATACGCCAATACACGAGGGATTTCATATGTGTGGGTATAGTGATAGGCCAACGAAAAACATCAATATTAACCCTAAACTTTTCATCGAAATGGCCGTTAAAAGTGGGAAGGTAACGTCGCACTAAGTTAACTCATGTTATCCTGTTCAAAAATGAGACATTTTTTCACAGTTTGATATGGAAATGTGCGTTGGCCGTCCTTTTGGTGGTTTACAAACTTTGTTGTAACGACTAAAAAGGATGCTTGGATTTTTAGCCTGAGAATGGCTTCTCATGGCGTTTGCATCAAACTTTTTCTGATGCGTATTTTGGTTGGATAATTGGCTTTATGAGTAACGTAACCAGCACCATTTTGACAGAAAGTGGTACCAATGAGCTTGAAATCATCGAGTTTCATTTAGAAAAAACATTGCCGGATGGCAGCACAAAAACTTGTTATTACGGCATCAACGTTGCGAAAGTACGAGAAGTGATTCGCGTACCAGAGACAACCGATTATCCAAACGCACAACCTCACATGATCGGGGTGTTTTCGTCCAGAGATGTATTGACGCCTTTAGTAGATTTAGCTGGTTGGTTAGGTGTACCAACACGCCAGGACCTAGAGCGTAAGTTTGTTATCGTTACTGATTTCAACAAAATGACCAATGGCTTTCTGATTGATAGTATTTCACGTATTCATCGTATCTCTTGGAATGATGTGGAATCACCAAGTCAGTTTTTGGAAGCGGGCGAACAAGATTGTGTAGTGGCCGTTGTTCGCAAAGAAGGCAACCTGATCATGATTCTCGACTTTGAAAAAATCATCGCGGATATTAACCCAGAGCTGAGTATGGAAAAATACGATGTGAAAGGGGATAAGTCGGTAGATCTAAACCAGAGAATGGTGGGTAAGCGTAATGCTAAAACGATCATGGTGGTGGATGACTCAGCATTTATTCGCTCTTTGATTCAAGATACATTAGCTTCTTCAGGTTACAATGTGATCACTTGTAAAGACGGTGGTGAGGCTCATGAGAAATTAATGAGCTTAATCGAGGTCGCGAAAGAAGAAAACTTGCCAGTTAAAGAGCTGTTAGATGCGGTGGTTACAGACGTAGAAATGCCTCGAATGGATGGTATGCACTTAGTGAAGAGACTACGCGATACTGAAGCGTTTCATGAAATGCCGATCATTATGTTCTCATCATTGATGAGTGAGGATAACCGAGCGAAAGCACTGTCTCTTGGCGCAAATGATACGATTACCAAGCCAGAGATTGGCCGTATGGTGAATATGATGGATAAATACGTATTTAACTTTGCGTAAACAAACCCGATAAGATTAAAAATAAGGCTGCCGATGGGCAGCCTTATCTTATTGTGGGCATGGAAGAATTTTTAAGGTGTAACTTTCGTTTGGAGCCTGCGGTGGTCCATATAAAATCCCGCATTGTGTCAGGCTTGCTCTTTTTTCGTCTACTGCTGCAATGACCATTTCTCGTGTTGTTGAACCCGCTGGGTGATGAAATGTTTTCCAATCTGAGCCTTCTTCGTTCAGCCCTTGCACAAGCAATTTCATCGACTCGCTATCAGAATCAGGATACCCATATAAGAAAACACAGCGTTTTGAACCACCAATATTACAACCGTCAAATGGTAAATCGGCCATTAAAGCACTGTCTACGAAGTTTGAAACGTAAGATTTGCTCTCCAACCCTGTAATCGCCATTTTCCCATAACCGACACCGAGCGCTGATGCAATCGCGCCCTTCATGCCTTCTAAACGCGCTTCACGCGCATCACTTTGAAGGTTTAAAAAGCGTGGTGCGGCAGTGACAGCAAGAATGCCAAGCACGACAATAACTACGACTAACTCTATTAGAGTAAATCCAGTTTGTTTTCTCATATTATTTTCACAGCAAGTTAAAGGTAGAAAAAGTAACACTGACCGTACACTTGTTGTTGTGTAAATAAGTACGGTAATGACAAAATGATCAATAGTATAAAGCGATGAGTCATAAAGTGCTATACCGACGTAGTGAGAATCGGTTACGCCTATATAGAGCGGGAGGAGGATTCAAAGATCTAATGCGGCCGTTTTTGAGCAGTCATTAATTCCGTGGAAGAAATGCTGCATGAACAGTCGAGCATGAATTCGCCTAGATATAAGCATACGCGTACATCGGCTGAATGAAAGACGAAAAGAAGTGACGGCAAACCGCACAAATGGATTGTCTTTTTGTTCACTTTGATGAATGCTACGCGAGATTCATATCACAACACACTCGACGCATTCATCGTGCGAATGTGCTTTGCTTTCGTGTTTGGCTTTCAAATATAAGAATAATCTAAATGGAATTCGATTCGATAAACTTGCTTGCGATAGGGCTAATATTTCTTGGCTCTTATGTACAAACCGCAATAGGCTTTGGCTTGGCAATTGTTGCCGCACCTTTACTGATTCTTTGGGCGCCGGAGTATGTGCCTGCACCAATCTGTTTAGTCGCGTTATTTATTTCGTTGATGAATGCGATGAAGCACCGCAGTAGTGTTGAAATCGGCGGTTTAAAAATGGCATTGATTGGGCGTGTGCTCGGATCGGTCGCTGGCGGCTTGCTACTGTTTTTTGTCTCGACTCAAGCCCTTACACTTTGGATTGGTTTTTTGGTGTTATTCGCGGTTGTGGTGAGTGTTTTACCGTTTCGGGTTGAACCCACACCTGCGCGTATGACATTAGCAGGATTCTTTTCTGGATTGTTTGGTACCAGTTCGGCGATTGGAGGCCCACCGATGGCGTTGTTGTTGCAACATCAAGAAGCGAATCAGTTACGTGGTAACCTATCGGCATTTTTTGTTTTCAGTTCCATCATTTCGCTCGTTGTTCAAATTCCCGCTGGTTTCTTCACATTACACCATTTGGTGATTACTATTCCGCTATTACCTGCGGCAGCACTTGGGTATTGGCTCGCGATGAAAACCACCCAATCGTTACCAAAAGAAAAAATTCGATTTGGAGCACTTATGTTGTGTTTTGTGAGTGGGTTTACAGCAGTAGTACAAGCGTTGAACCAATAATGCCCTCAGCATCTTAAATTCACAGGGATATCGCGTTCCTTTTATCATGCATAGCGCGATTTGTTTGCGCTGACTTATTCGTTTAGATGAGCGATAGTTTTATGAATAACACTCGTTATGGCACTTTTATGGCAGCATTCTCCTTTGTAATTTGGGGGCTGCTACCCATTTATTATCGTTATTTACCGAATGCTTCAATGGATGAGTTGCTGGCATGGCGAATCATCGGCTCAGTTCCTGTCGGTTTCTTAATTGTGCTTGGTATAACCCGTCGAGGACCGAGTTGGAAAGAAATCTGGTGTGACAAAAAATCTTTGTGGTACACGTTTGTCGCGAGCAGCTTGATGTGTATTTCATGGAGTGCGTTCACTTGGGCTTTGACTCACCATCGAGTCATCGATGCAAGCTTAGGCTTTTTTATTGGACCGTTAGTGTCTGTGGCACTAGGCGTGTTTATTCTTGGAGATAAGCTATCAAAAGGCAAACTCATCGCAATTGTGCTAGCAACAATTGGCGTGATGTATCAAGTGATTCATTATGGCCAGTTACCTGTTATCGCACTAACGATGGGGTTGTTCTTTGCTTTGTATGGGTTGTACAAGAAGAAGATAACATACGACTGGAGCACCACCTTATTTGTTGAGGCGCTGCTATTGACTCCAGTTGCCGTGGCGTATTTGTTTTACAAACAATGGACAGTGGGTGAGTTGGCTTCAGGTGTAGATATCACAACATTGCTTTTGTACTTTGGCAGCGCACCGATCACGCTTTTACCACTGATTTTTTATTCTATCGCGATACGTATAACAAACTTATCGACAGTTGGTTTAATGCAATACATTGAACCAAGCTTGCAGTTTGTTTTGGCTGTCATGTTTTTCGGTGAACTGTTTGATGAAGTTAAAGCAGTGACCTTTGCCTTTATTTGGGTGGGGCTGTTATTTACAATCTTTGAAAGTATTGTCAAAGGGCATAAGCGTAAAAAGCTGGCCAATCATCCTTTATAGTGCACCATTCTTGAATATTCACGATTTCACTCTCACGCCCTCTATTCGAGGGCGTTTTTAGTTCCATAAAGTATTCTCTTACTCGTTTTCTTATAAGCATAATTTGAGGTTAATTGACGCATTATCATTAGGATACCGCTATATTTATAGCCAAGTGACACGCTATATAATGAAAACCGGATCAAAAAGGACGACATATGATCACAGCTCTATACGCTAGCATTCTTGCAATACTGATTATTTGGTTGGCCGTTCAAGTGATTAAGCAGCGTCGCTTAAATCAGGTTGCTTATGCTGACGGAGGAGTGGAGGCTCTCCAAATCGCTCGTAGTGCACAGAGTAACGCGACAGAATATATCCCCATTACTCTGATTCTAATGGCACTATTAGAATTCAATAGCGCTTACCCAACCTGGATACATCTCACAGGCATTATTTTCGTGATCGGTCGAATTATCCATGCTCGAGGTATATTGAAAGAGGACTTAAAAAGGCGTGTTAGGGGCATGCAGGTGACATTTCTAGTGATACTTTCTCTGGTTGTGCTGAATATGATTTATCTTCCGTACGATAAGTTATGGTAAGTCTTCGTAGCTATATCCCGCCGCCATGGGTACTCGTTCTGATTGGGTTAGTACTGAATATTGGCGCGATCGTTCTTACTAGCTTGGTCCTTGATAGGCTTGGCAAACAGTATTCGCAACTCGCAGAGCAAAAGGCGGAAAACTTGTATTCCATCCAACTCGCGTGGAATAGCGTTGAAACTCTAGAAAGAAAAAGAGAGGCGTTGCTGCTTCACTTGCACATAGGTCAGAGCGCAGCGATACCTTCGGAGATAGAGCAGATAGTGGAAGGGCACTTATCCTCTTGGACTCATCACGAATCGGATAAAATACAAATAGATAAACTCCCTCAGCTAATGTCAAAGATAAACCAAGCACAAGCTTCCTATAGAGATCGCATTGATGACTATTACATTGAGAATGTAGAGCTCAATGAGCTAATGGCAAAGCAAGATGAAAAGATCGCTTGGTACAAGAATATTGGGCTCTTCTTGCAAGTATTCGGACTCGCATTAATCCTCGCACGTGATTTGGCTAGGAAGCCATAGAACAAAAGTTAATGGTAGGGTCTATTGCGAAATGCCAATTATAATTTGCAAATTGCAATTCATTGCGTGAGCAAACAGTGGCTATTGGTGAAGTTTTAATGAAAGTGGTTAAATAACAACCTGTTTTGTGCGCTACAAAGTTGGCACGTCTCATGCTTTAGTATGAATGACCCTTTCTAAGCCGAGGGTCACCTAGCCAACTGACGTTGTTAGTGAACCACTTTGTTCACAAATATATACAGCCAATCACGAATCCTTGTGGTTGGCTTTTTTTATTTAAATGACATAGTTTAGAACTGTGCTTTAATCCAGATCATGCGATGGTCGGAAGACACATCTTTGCCATCACCATACTTGCCGATACGCGCATCGTTAAATAGCTTACGACCTTCTTCATAAGAAGCTGACCAGTATACACCAGAGTCCACCACATTTAGGTTTGCAGAAGGCAAGGCATAATCTACACCTAAGCCAAACGTCGAAGTGATGCGATTCGGATATGGGTGAGTGGAGCTGCGGTCAACAGCGTGTTCGGCTGCCCCAAAGCTTGTCGGATAAAGCTCGCCATTCATCACGGTTTGGTTAACCAATGGATCATTATGCAGTTCTTGCATTACAGAGCTAATACCGTCACCGGCTACTGGATCAAGGTTTTGATCGCCCATCATTACGAATTTAGCCCCGCTCGCTAAGCCGCCTTTCTTACCAGCATCGTCGTAGAAATAGTCTTTACCTTGAATATAGTGATGCCAGAACTCTACTTCGGCTGCGTTTTGCGCTTTGTTTTTACCTGGGTCGAATACTGGTGGAGTAGGGTGCGACATCAGTAGATGCACAACTTCCTCGCCATTGCGAGTCGGAATGATAATTGGTGCATCTACGTGGTTTTTAGAAGATAGGCGTACTTGATCCCATTCTTCTGCAGAGTACCACTCATCACCACACTTCATGCCATCTGGAATTTTTTGTGAGCCGTCACAGATAGTAATGGTTGGAATCTTCGTACCTTCCATATCTTTCCATTTAAACGCTTGGAACGTGCGCGTATTTGCCGTATCAATCTTGTATTTAGACATTAGGGCAAAGGCGTATTGACCGTGGTACATGCCAAAGCCCCATGCATCGCCCGGCATTTGACCTGCTGTTCCATTGTTGTCGAGGTCAAACTCGCTTAGCAAACCTGTGTTGGTAGAGTAAGACTCCGCGAAAGGATATTCGATAGGTTCAAGGTTCGCTTCACCGCCTGCACCATTGATGCTTTGCGCGACAGACAGGTAGTTCTTCTGGAAGCCTTCAAGGGCAGCTTTGTTTTCGCCTGTTCCGTCGTTGTTGTATTCCGCCATCATAAGAACGTCAGGGCGATTCTTCTGAATAATCGCAGCAACGTTTCGAATTTGAATGACTTTTTCCGCAGTGGTTTTGTCTTCAGCGGCGATAGAACCGTCTAAATAGGCAGTAACCAATACAGTTTGCTGCGCTGGTTCAATTTGCATTTCACTTACTAAAGCTTCAAAAGTTGCACGGTCAAAAGAGAGGTTGTAAGTCGCTATTTTTACTTCTTTAGGCTGAACATTGACGTATTCAGTGTCGTCATTACATCCAGATAATAGAGCGGCGCCAACCAGGAGAGCGATAGAGGTTTTGATTGTTTTCATGGGTACGTCATACCTAATAATTGATTCGGCTGAATATTAAAGTCATCAGTAATTGTTTTAAGCGATATCAATCACACAAACGTTTTCATATTTACATGTTCAATTAGTTTTTGTGTGATTTGTGCAATAAACGCAACACTTTCAACACCAAAAGGTTATATGCAAATTGTTAAAAAATGGTGTCGCTTTTAATAGATGAAATGGCACTAAAACATAAGCTGTATGATTGTGTGTGCTAAAATCAATGAGCGGGATGATTACGATAAGTTTGACTTCACTTTCGGGTGAGAAACAAACAAATAAGAACTGGTCAGTTTGGCTTTGCTATTGATGCAAAATAGGGGGCTAACCGATGGGTTCAGTATCAAACTACCAGAGCAGGTTATTTGTCACGGCAATGCTTGCTTCACCACTTCTTTTTTCAACATCTTTATCCGCCGCTCAGTCCGAACGGCTAGAGCAAAACCATGGTCTTGTTGTTGCTTTAGAAAAACGCAACCTTGCAGCCACACAAAATATAGATCGTGTGTTAGGTTTACAAAATGGAAATCGTGTACAAAAGCTGAAAACCAACAAAGGTAAAAACGGCGGTACGCATAGTCGTTATCAGCAGATGTTTAAAGGCGTCCCGATTTGGGGCAAGCAAATTGTCGTACATCGTGATAAACAGGGCCAAATCAAGCACATCAACGGCACTCTCGTAAAGGATATTGCCCGAGATATCAATGATATGGTGCCTAGATTGTCGCTTTCTCAAGTAATGTCTTCAACGCAAAAGCCGTACCGTGAAAACGGATACCAAATAGAGAATCAGCGCCAAGGTTTGCGTATTTATGTCGATAAAAGTGACGTGGCGCACTTAGCTTATATTGTCCAGTTTTTTGCTGATAATGAGCATGGTGGTAAGCCTACGCGTCCCACCTTTCTTGTTGATGCTAAAACAGGAAACATTTTGCTGCAATATGAGGGGTTAGCGTACGTAGAAGCGAATGGTCCGGGAGGAAACCAAAAAATTGGTCGTTATCATTATGGTGTGGACTTTGAGTCTCTATTAGTCCAGCAATCCGGTGATACGTGTTTGATGGACATTCCTGGCGTGGTCAAAACCATCAACTTGAATGGTAGGACGTCTGGCAATACACATACGTTCGTTTGTCCAACCAATAGTGTTAAAGAAATTAATGGAGCGTACAGCCCGTTAAACGATGCGCATTACTTTGGCAAAGTGGTATACGACATGTACAAAGATTGGCTAAATACCGCTCCCTTAACGTTTCAGCTTCAAATGCGAGTGCATTACCGCAAACGCTATGAAAACGCCTTTTGGAATGGCTCGAGTATGACTTTTGGCGACGGTGCGAGTTATTTCTATCCTTTAGTGAGTTTAGATGTCTCAGCGCACGAGGTTAGCCATGGATTTACAGAACAAAACTCTGATCTGATTTATTCAGAGCAATCTGGCGGAATCAATGAGGCTTTCTCAGATATGGCAGGTGAGGCGGCTGAATTCTATTCACGTGGTTCTAACGACTGGAAAGTTGGGTACGATATTAGAAAGGCTGCCAATGCGGCGCTGCGCTACATGGATAATCCGCCCCTTGATGGTCGTTCAATTGATCACGCGTCTCAGTATGTGAGTGGCATGGATGTGCATTATTCAAGTGGTGTGTTTAACAAAGCGTTTTATCTATTGGCGGTTGAGTACAATTGGGGAACGCGACAAGCGTTCGAGGTTTTTGCGTACGCTAACCAGAACTACTGGACGCCAAGCGAAACGTTTGACTCTGCAGCTGCGGGTGTATTGGCGGCCGCCCAAAGCTTAAACGTGGCGGCGAATGATGTAGCCGACGCTTTTGCTCAGGTCGGTGTTTCAGTTGATGGCGGAGTCGTCGAGCCACCATCTAGCACGTGTGAGGCTATCGCCCTAAACAATGGTGTTTCCAGCAACATAGACTCTTCATCTACTGGTGAGTGGCATTGTTTTACGATTGATGTGCCTACCAACAGTTCAGACTTTACTGTTACCACATCGGGAGCAAACGGCGATGCGGATCTTTACGTTAAGCTGGGAAGTGAACCAAGTTTAACCAGCTACGATTGTCGCTCATACAGTAGCAACAGTAATGAAGCATGTAGTATTACTTCTCCGAATGAAGGAACGTGGCACATTGGCGTGTACGCTTACAGCAGTTACAGTAACTTGAACGTGGAAGCAAGTTATGTAGGACAAGAAGCGCCACCACCATCTGATGAAGTTACTACACAATCAATCAACAATGGTAAAACATGGACGGCGATTATTACTGGTTCTGGCTTGATGAATGGCGTGTGGAATGTTATTTCAAATACGCCGTGTGATAACGATAACGAGTGCAGTTTATCCGGTATCGGAAAGAAAACCAGTGAGGTTAGCTTTACGTTGACGGATGGTACCGTATTCATCATCGCTAAGCCCTAGCGATTTTTATGTAAATAGGCCCTGAAATATCAGGGCCTTATTTTTTTACGTTCAATTTTCTGTATATAATAGCGAGTCACAAAGAAGTGAGGACGACCTCACCGCTCTATCTTTTCTCGGGGACGACCCCATCTCGTTGGGAAATATGACATGGCTTGGGGAATTCTCTTCATTGCTGGCTTATGCGAAGTGGCATGGGCTGTCGGACTAAAATACTCACAAGGTTTTACCAAATTGGCGGCATCTGGCTTTACCGTTACGTTTATGGTGTTGAGCTTTTGGTTACTTGGAATTGCATTAAGGACGCTACCACTCGGTATCGCTTACGGCGTTTGGGTAGGTATAGGAGCGATTGGAACGGCAATCGTCAGTATCTACATATTTAACGAGCCCGCGACGCTGATAAAATTGCTGAGTTTACTGCTTATTGTTGCCGGTATCGCTGGATTAAAATTATCCGCTTAACGTCAGTCTAAACATAAAAAGAAAGCCAGAGTCGACTCTGGCTTTTTACGTTTTAGTGTTGTCTCGCTTTGGGGCTGAAGGGTTAAGCGCTGTGCTTAACGAATGGCAATCGCAAATGGTGACCAAATACGTTAATGAGTGCGCCCGCTACAATTAGTGCACCACCGATGTACGTCCAAATGAGCGGGATTTCGCCGAAGAAAATGATGCCTAACAACACAGAAAATACGATCTGAATATACGAGTAAGCAGACGCTTTGCCCGCTTGCTGAGTTTGCATTGCTTTGGTTAATCCCAATTGCCCAACTTGGGTGAATACACCAACCAAAACCAACATGAAAGTCAGATACAGGTCGGGCATAACAAAATCATCGCCAATCAGTAAGAGTGAAGCGGGTAGAGCAACCAGAGGGAAATAGAAAATGATCACTGAACTATCTTCAGTTTGGCTAAGTTTTCTAACAATGACATAAGCAATTGAGCTACCAAATGCGCCCAAGATTGCAATCATTACGCTAAACATAGGTAAAGTGCGCTCTGCTTCTTGTCCTGTTTCTGGACTTACCATTATATAGATGCCGAGTAAGCACAAGGCAATGCAAAGGAACGTCGATGGTTGAATGCGTTCCTTCAAGAAAAAGACGGCTAGGAGCGCAGTAAATACTGGGTGAATGTATTGGAAGATGGTCGCTTCTGCCAAAGGTAAGGTAGTCACCGAATAATATACGCACATCAATGCCATGGTGCCCACTGCGCCACGCGCAAACAGTAATGGCTTATTATTGCCCCATACAGAAATTCGTTTTCGCTTAACATCTAAATAGCTGATAACAAGTGAGACGAGTGCCCTCGCTGCAACAATCTCAAATACAGGGATACCATGAAGACTGACATGCTTTACTGTGGCAGACATTAGCGCGAAACCGAATGCGGAGAGCACCATAAAGCGCACACCAATGGGAACCAGAGTGTTGAATGAATTAGACATTTTACTGCTCATTTGTTGCGACAGATCGCACTTTAGCATACTCAGCTCACAAAATGATCCGTGATATTTAAACACATCTGTCGAGAGTGAGAATAAGCAGTAGACTATGGGTTCTCAAGCAACCCTATCTTTCATTCGCGCATGGAGCGCATCTAGGAAATATCTAGATATTTAAGGAGTATACATGATCCCAGTACAAGCGACGCATACTTCTGGCGTTGTCATTTCTAAAATTGATGGCGTCGATAAAATGCTGTTGCTCAAACGTGTTAAAGGTGGTTATTGGTGCCATGTTGCTGGTGGTGTAGAGGCCGGTGAAACCGGATGGCAAACTATTCTCAGAGAACTGAAAGAAGAGACGCAAATTGACGATGTTGAGTTACATACTGCAGACTTTCTAGAACAGTTCTACGAAGCAAAAAATAACCGCATCATGGTTATTCCATGCTTCGTATTATTTTGTCCACCTAACCAATCGGTTGTACTTAACGAAGAACACACAGAGTATTGTTGGTGTACGCTTGAAGAAGCAAAGCGACTAGCCCCGTTTGCAAATCAGCACCACCTTTACGAACATGTGTGGAGGCATTACGTGGATGTGGAATCGTTGACGCCATTTACGTTGATTGAACAAACAGACTAGACGAGAACGCCATCCTTTTAAGCACGTTTGACATAATGAATATGGAAGTTTGTTCTCAACGCAATGAGGCGGTAGGATTTGTGAGTAGTGTTTACTGAAAAAGGGATAATATGGATGGATGAGGTCATGTGCCAAAAGGCGTATCAAGGAAATAGCATGCAGGCCAGTTTTTCTGTTTCAGACAGGGTCTCAATTGAGCCTCTTACCACCAAACACGCGACCGTTTTACTGGAAGTGGTGAACACGTATCGAAACAGCCTCTCTGGCTATTTGCCTTGGACGGACTTTGTGACCAACCGCAGAGAAGCAGTGAACTACATCTCTCAGCGCGTGAACAGCAAAGCGTTAGATGCCCACTGGTGCGCGATTTATTTTGATGGGCAGTTTTCGGGTGTTATTGGCATTAAAGGTGTGGATTCGCACACACGCGTCACTGAGATTGGCTATTGGCTTGCCAACAATGGGCGAGGACACCGAGTGATCGACCAAGTACTCGCGGTGTTGATTCCTTTTTTGAAGCAGAAAGGGCACGCGCAATTCATCCAATTCCACTGTATGGAAGACAACATCGCCAGTATCAGTATTGCTGAGCGTGCTGGTGCCACATTAAAAGAATATGTTGATCACGAGTTCGAGACGCTTGACCGCTCTCAACGGCTCGGCATTTATGAGTTGCGCCTGACTTAGCTCCAAACCCACTGGTATTTTAATCAGAGTTCGAACTCTAATTTCGCGAGCGCTACAATAGTAACATTGTTGCGCTCGTGTTAATTTGGAGCGTCATCGGTTGAAACTAGGTTAGGAGAAGCATCATGAACGCAATCGCAGAGGTTGAAGTGGACAGCTCGTTACAACAAAGCCTTGAGCGCTTAAAAGCGGCGTATGCCGCCGAACCTTATCCTAGTCTGGATGAACGTAAGCAGCGCCTTGTCTTGCTAAAACAAGCTCTGATCGCGAATAAACAAGCATTGGTGGAAGCGCTGAGTGAGGATTTTGGCTATCGTTCCGAATTTGATACCGCCATGACCGACGTTTTGCCGACGGTCTCGCACATCAATTACACCATCAAGCAGCTAAAAAAGTGGTGCAAACCAAGTAAGCGTGAATCCGGTCTGTTGCTTGCTCCGTCGAAAGTGACTGTTCAGTATCAGCCACTCGGCGTGGTCGGGATCATTTCGCCGTGGAATTTTCCTGTCATTTTGAGCCTTGCGCCTTTAGTTACTGCTTTGGCCGCAGGTAACCGTGTGATGATGAAGCTCAGCGAATTTACGCCCAAAACCAATAAAGTCATCGTCAATATTTGTCGCGAGTTGTCTGAATATGTCGAAGTATTTGAAGGTGAAGCGGACGTTGCCCAATCCTTCAGTCAACTGCCATTCGATCATCTTTTGTTTACAGGCTCGACAAATGTTGGTCGCGCTGTGGCAAAAGCAGCGGCAGATAACCTGACTCCAGTGACGTTAGAGCTGGGTGGAAAATCTCCGGTGATCATTGCGGAAGATGCAGACATGAAGAAAACCGTTGATGCGATTTTGTTTGGTAAATGCATCAATGCAGGCCAGATTTGTGTGGCGCCAGATTACGCGTTTGTACCACAAGAACGCGTTGAAGAGTTCATTACGCTGTTCTTAAAACGTTTTGAAAAACTCTATTTGAAATCCAACAAGAATCAAAAGCTGACCCATATTATTAATCAACGACAGTATGATCGTTTGACTGCGCTACTTGAGGACGCCAAAGCTCAGGGCGCAAGCATCCATACTGTTGAAGCGCCACCTCAACAGGAAAGGCTTTTGTATCCTCATTTGATCACAGACGTGTCGACAGATATGCGCATCATGCAAGAGGAAATATTTGGGCCATTTCTACCCATCAAGCCCTACAAAGCGGTAGATGAAGCGATTGACTACATTAATCAACACCAAAGACCACTTGCGCTGTATGTTATGTCGGACGACAAATCGACCATCAGGCATATTGTACGCAACACACACAGTGGCGGCGTCGGCATTAACGACACGGTATTACACGTTGGCGCTGAGGATGCGCCTTTCGGTGGAGTTGGTGAATCAGGCATTGGTCATTATCACGGAGTGGAAGGATTCAGAACCTTTAGCCACGCGAAAACCGTACTCCACACGCCGAAATGGCTACCAAGGACGGGGGCATTAATGCGTCGCAGAGCTATGGCGATAAAAGCGATACAAAAGATTTTTGTTCGATAGTGGGTGGATTGATAAAAACCGCCCAAACGGGCGGTTTTTGGGGGTTCTATGCGTTCTAAATTGCGGATTACCAAAAGCCGAGAAGCTTCCGACACGCACCGCCAATAGAAAAAGAAAGGCTCTTTTTGAAAGAGCCTTTTTCATGAAATGTCGACAGATTTTTGGAAGTTTAATGCAGAACTTCACTGCTGAATCTTAAGTATTTGCAGTCGTTCATTAGCTCTTTAAATGCCTTTCTATCTAGCTTAATCAGAGTTTCATGATCGCCGGCTTCAAGATAGACATGTTCCAAGTTTGCTAATCTTTCATCACAAACGGTCGACATGTGGTAAGGACTACCAATCGGTGGAATCGCGCCGTGTTCACAATCAGTGAAGAGTCGGTAAACCATACGCTCTTTCACCAAGTGGAAAGTAGCGTTAAATTCATCGTTTAATCTCGACAAACTGATTTTGTTGTTGGCAGGTAAGACCGCCATCATATGATGCCCTTCATGATCCTCAAGAATGACGCCTTTTGCGATATTCATTAAAGGCACACCTGCGGCAACACCACTTTGTAGCGAGCTATGACTGTGGCTGTGATTCACGGTTTGAAAGTGAATGTTGTGCTCAGTCAAATATTCATCTAATCGGGTTGCAATTGTCATACAGCCTCCACGTGTATGAGACCCATAAAGAGTATAGGTGAGGCAAGCGACAATCGCGTATTTTACTCTGGTTTCGCTGACGCTCTTTCCGCTCCTGTTCTACGCTTATTGCAAGCCTGCGAGAAAGCGTGGTTAACAATAATAAACAGGGGGCAACATGAGCAAGCCAATCATCGCCGATAATAAGCCGATTAAAGTGAATCTAACCGAAGGGCAAGAATATTACTTTTGCCGATGTGGACGTTCTAAAAATCAACCTTATTGCGATGGGTCGCATTCGGGAACAGGCTTAAAGCCAATGAGCTTTACCGCGGAAAAAGACGAAGATGCCTATCTCTGCCAGTGCAAGCATACCTCTAATGCCCCATTTTGTGATGGAACACATAAGCGTTTTTCTTCTGAGCAAGTCGGCAAAGAAGGCCCTGAGAAAAAACGAGAGAAAAGTGACAAACCGACTGCGTCCGCTACTCAAGAAGAACCAACCCTAGAGTTTATCCACCAATTAGCGAGAGAAGGGCTCTCTAAACTCGGTCATCATGGTCCGATGGCTGCAATGGGGGTTCCTAGGCATTTGCTACCACATTGGGATGCTATACAAATCATGGTGGCGCAAATGGCGACACAACCGTTGTTAGAAGACGTTCCCGTGTCTACCGAGTTGATTGTGGGGCCAAACGCGCGTAAGCCGCTCAAACTTGCTATCCCTTTATTGGTATCGGACATGAGTTTTGGCGCACTTTCGGAAGAGGCGAAAATTGCGCTAGCAAAAGGTGCTGAGTTGGCAGGGACTGGTATTTGCTCCGGTGAAGGGGGGATGCTACCTGAAGAACAAGCTGCAAATTCGCGGTATTTCTATGAGCTTGCCAGTGCTCAGTTTGGCTACGATGAATCTAAGCTTCTTAATGTTCAGGCTTTTCATTTTAAAGGTGGGCAGGGCGCCAAAACAGGCACGGGTGGTCATCTTCCAGCAAATAAAAATGTGGGTAAGATCTCTCAGGTGAGAGGTATCCCCGAAGGCCAACCAGCAATCTCACCGCCAACATTTAAAGATCTTCATACTACTCACGATTTCAGAAAGTTTGCTGACAGAGTCCGTGGCATCACTGGCGGCATTCCAATTGGCTTTAAACTCAGTGCAAACCATATTGAGCAAGACATACAATTTGCGCTCGATGCGGGTGCCGATTACATCATCTTAGATGGTCGCGGTGGTGGCACGGGCGCGGCGCCAACTATGTTCCGTGATCATATTAGCGTGCCAACCATTCCTGCGTTAGCTCGTGCGCGTAAGTACTTAGATGAAAAAGGTGCAAGTGACCGCGTCACATTAATCATCACTGGTGGGTTGCGAGTTCCTATGGATTTTGTCAAAGCGTTGGCACTTGGGGCAGACGGCGTGGCGATAGCAAACAGTGCGATGCAATCGATCGGTTGCGTCGCGGCCCGGATTTGTAACACCAATAATTGCCCTGCGGGGATCGCAACGCAAAATGCCGATTTGAGGCAGCGTCTCGATATCGAAAAATCATCTCAGCAACTGAAAAATTTCTTCGAATCCTCGGTCGAGCTCATGCAAGTTATGGCAAGGGCATGTGGTCACCACGCTCTGAATGAATTTAGTCGCCATGATTTAGCGACCTGGGATCACAACATGGCGAGGCTGTCTGGGATCAAGTATTCAGGTATGGACTTAAACTGATCTCTATCCATATTTTCTGCATATAGGTACATGTTTGATAACAATTATTTATTAGCCGAGATATGGAAATTTTGACTTGGCGTTAACTAAAAATTCAGTGTATGAACTACGCTGTTTGAGGTGGATATTCGATTTATTGAATAACAAAGAGTGGTTACCACAACCACGATACGAAGGAGCATTATATGAGCAACACAAACGGCGGTTCGGTAGGTAAATGTCCAGTTATGCATGGTGGGCAAACATCTACAGATAAGTCGGTGATGGATTGGTGGCCGAATGCCTTAAACTTAGACATCCTGCATCAACACGACTCCAAAACCAACCCATTTGGCCAGGACTTTAATTACAAAGAAGAACTGAAAAAGCTAGATGTCGAAGCACTTAAAAAAGACTTAAAAGAGTTAATGACTGATAGCCAAGACTGGTGGCCTGCTGACTGGGGACATTACGGCGGTTTAATGATCCGAATGGCATGGCACGCAGCGGGTAGTTATCGTATCGCGGATGGACGTGGCGGCGCTGCGACAGGCAACCAGCGTTTTGCTCCTCTCAACTCTTGGCCAGATAACGCAAACCTCGACAAGGCTCGCCGCCTTTTATGGCCCATCAAGAAAAAGTATGGCAACAAATTAAGTTGGGCCGATCTGATTGTCCTTGCCGGTAACATGGCGTATGAATCCATGGGCTTTAAGACCTTTGGTTTTGGCTTTGGGCGAGAAGACATTTGGCATCCCGAAAAAGACACCTACTGGGGTTCCGAGCAAGAATGGTTAGCCACAAGTGACGCTGATAACAGCCGCTATTCTGGTGAGCGAGATTTAGAAAATCCACTTGCCGCAGTAATGATGGGGCTTATCTACGTGAACCCAGAAGGGGTGGACGGGAACCCAGATCCTCTCAAAACAGCACATGACATGCGTGTGACCTTTGCGCGAATGGCAATGAACGATGAAGAAACTGTCGCGCTCACAGCTGGTGGTCACACGGTCGGTAAGTGTCATGGTAATGGTGATGCCGCAAACCTTGGTCCAGAGCCCGAAGCCGCAGACGTTCATGAACAAGGTCTTGGCTGGATTAACCACAAAACACGTGGCATTGGACGTGACACGGTAACGAGCGGTATTGAAGGTGCTTGGACGACGCACCCTACACAATGGGACTACGGATACTTCCACCTACTATTTAAGTACGATTGGGAACTGAAGAAGAGCCCAGCAGGTGCGTGGCAGTGGGAGCCAATCGACATTGAAGAAGAAGACAAGCCTGTCGATGTTGAAGACGGTTCTAAGCGCTACAATCCAATCATGACTGACGCCGATATGGCGCTCAAAATGGACCCTGAATATCGCAAGATTGCAGAAAAGTTCCAAAATGACCCAGCGTACTTTGATGACGTTTTTGCTCGTGCCTGGTTTAAGTTGACACACCGCGATCTAGGACCAAAATCATGTTATTTCGGACCTGATGTGCCAAGCGAAGATCTTATTTGGCAAGATCCAACGCCTGCAGGTAAGACAGACTACGATGTCGATTTAGTGAAAACAAAAATCGAAGCAAGTGGCCTATCCATTAGCGATCTAGTAAGTACGGCGTGGGATAGTGCGCGTACTTACCGTGGCTCTGACCGCCGAGGCGGCGCAAATGGTGCGAGAATTCGTTTGGCTCCGCAAAAAGATTGGCAAGGAAACGAGCCAGAGCGTCTAAGTCGTGTTCTTGCTGTGCTAGAAAAAATAGCAGCAGAAGAGGGCTGTAGTGTTGCAGATACTATCGTGCTTGCTGGTAACGTAGGTATTGAACTGGCTGCGCGTGCCGCAGGTCATGATGTTTCCGTACCATTCGCGCCAGGCCGAGGTGATGCCACCCAAGAGATGACGGATGTTGAATCGTTCGAAGTTCTTGAGCCTGTTGCTGACGGTTTCCGAAATTGGTTGAAGAAAGACTACGCGGTTAAGCCGGAAGAGTTGTTGCTCGACCGAGCGCAGCTTATGGGTTTGACAGCACCAGAAATGACGGTACTCATCGGTGGTATGCGCGTTTTAGGCAGTAACTACGGCGGTGGAAAAGAGGGCGTATTTACTGACCGAGTCGGCACTTTGTCGAATGATTTCTTCGTGAACCTTACTGACATGGCATATACGTGGAAACCAGTGAGTGCTAATCAATATGAAATCCGTGATCGTAAAACCGACGCTGTGAAGTGGACGGCAACCCGTGTGGATCTTGTCTTTGGTTCAAACTCGATTCTACGTTCATACGCAGAAGTGTATGCGCAAGATGATAATCAGGAAAAATTCATCCACGACTTCATCGCTGCATGGACGAAAGTCATGAACGCCGACCGTTTTGACTTGTAATAAGTGAAACGATGCAAATCGGTAGATGCGTAAACAAAGTTGATGAATAAGTAAGAGAGGCGGGCGCAAAGCTCGCCTTTTTCTTTACCTGTCTTTTTACTTTGATTGAAAGTTAAGCTCATTTGAGCCATAATAACTAGACCATATGAACCATGGGAGCTTGATATGGCAACTGCAGCATTAAAAAGCTTTAAGCCGAAACAATCTCATAAAGCCAATTTCTGGCTTATGTTAGGTATTGAAGATGCTGAAACGGGTCGTATTGATGCGGTTCACAAAGGCTTTGAGCCCAAGGTATACCGGAACATTGTTGATCGAGTAAAGCTTTCTCAAAGTGAATTCCAACATGTGACACTGATTCCTGTTAGTACAATTAAGCGTCGTCTTAAAAATGATGAGCGTTTTAATACTCAAGAGAGTGATGCAATCTATCGATTAGCGATGTTATTGAAACTCGCGACAGAGTTGTTTGACGACGAAGAGCGCGCGTTAAAATGGATGAGAGAGAATGTGTACGGCTTAGGTGGAAAAAGGCCGCTAGACATGGTCTCGACCACGGTGGATTTTGAAATCGTCAAAGATTTGATCGGCCGTTTAGAGCACGGGGTGTTCTCGTAATATGAAGCTCTATCGTCTCACACAAAAGAAATTTGCTGACACGCCATTCAGCCCCGTTGGCGCAAAGTTGTTTGGAGGGCGATGGAACTCAAAAGGAACCGAAGCCCTCTACTTCTCTGAATCGGAATCCCTTTGCTCGTTGGAAGTGTTTGTTCACGTAAATAACGATCCAGCTATCACCAAACTGTACGATTTATATCGTATTGAGATGCCCGAATATCTCATCGCCACCTTAGATGAAGAAGATCTCCCTGTGACGTGGCGAGCAATACCGGCGAGCGAGTCTACACAGTACATAGGTGACCAGTTTCTCAATGATCCTCATCCTGAGTTTGCCGCGCTGCAAGTGCCTTCAACGATTTCACCTCGTGATAAAAACTACGTGGTGAACCCAAATCATCCCAAAATGAAAGAGATCATCAAGAAGGCCGAAAAGCTCGATTTCGCGTTTGACCCACGCATTTTCAAATAAACGCGCTGGCTTTCTCTCGCTTTAAAATATTCAGCGCTTACCTAAGATAAGCGCTGAAGCATAAAAGTTTATTCTCTTGGTTATTGTCGGTCGTAAGTGAACTGTTGCGCTTCATTCGCACTGCTGTGGTAATGCCCAAGCACCAACTCAGCACCTTTGTAAGATAAATGGCTGTCATCGGTATACATGGCGTTGTTCGCACCAACTTTCATTCGACATACACCATTTCTGCAAATGGCCTCGGTCAAGTCGACAAACTCAACATGCTCAAATTGCTCAAAGTAGTTCACTAACTTTTCCACGTTTTGAGGGTGATGTTGTTTGGGAGAAAAATCGCATGCGGACTCTTTCGTCTCGCCAAACAAACGCGCTTTCCAAAGGCATTCTCCTACCGCAAAAGGTGCAGAAGGCGTTGGGCCGAAAACAACCACTTCTTTCCCTTCCAGTTCATTCAACAATCCAGTTAATGATGCCTCATAATCGGCTTGTGAAAGCTCTTTATTGAAGTTGGAAGAGATAACGACGCGACGAATAGAAGGGGTACGCAAAATGGTATCGACTGCCTGTTTGAAGAACTGTCGGCAAGAAATTGATCCAGCATCTTTGATGGTGTCGACATAACCGACTGCACAGGAATCTTGAGTAAGTTGCACCACGCCAGTTGGTGTTACTTCGGACAGACGCTTCACGTAAACCATGCTGTGACTATTGCCTAACACAGCGATGGTGGGCTGCGGCGCAGACGAGCACACATCGTTAACGTCGGTGTTGCCGTTGCAATCTAAACCGTAACCGTTATTAACGCGCATGGCTTCGAAAAATGCGCTTCTTTCTGGAAAACCACCGTTTTGATGACCGATAACGCCGAACGTTAGCAAGGGCAACGTCAACAACACAATAACCGCGGACACAGTGCGCATGCTCATGGCTTTTCGGCTACGGAACGGCTTTTCAATAAAGCGCCAAGTGAAGTAAGAAAGTACAAACAGAGTGACAACGTAAAGTGGGATATTGACGTCTTGTGTTGCGTCCAACACGTAGCGGTAAAACACAAATAGCGGAATATGCCACAAGTACAAGCTGTAGCTGATTAAGCCGACAAACACGACCCATTTTAGGCTCAGCAATTTACCGCAGAGATTGTCTTTAGAGGCAAACAAAATCACTAACGCGCTACCGATGACCGGCACCAGCAGCGTAATGCCCGCGCCATCTTGCGATTTTTCAAACAAAAGTGCAGAGGCCAATATCAAAACGATGCCAATGGTTGCCAGCGTATCGTTGGATTGAACTTGAGCTTTTCTCATTACTAATGCGAGTAATGAACCGGTTGCCAGCTCCCAAGCACGAGAGAAGATCATGTAGAAGGCGAAATCAGGATCGTTGCTCGCATAGACAATAGTCATCAAACTCAGCGCAAATACCGCGATAAAAAAAGTCAGGAAAAACGCGTTTTTGCCACGAGCGAGAAGCATGAGTAGCAAAGGAATGACAATGTAGTATTGTTCTTCAACGCCCAAGCTCCAAGTGTGAAACAGCGGATTGGCTTGATCTTCTAAACCGAAGTAATTGTGGCCTTTTAAATACAGAAGAATGTTGGATGAAGAAAGAATAGAAGACACTGCGAACTGACCAACGTCTTTGTGCGCTTGTGGCAAAAATAACCACCAAGACATCAAATAGCTTACGGCAATCACCACCAGTAGCAGGGGAAGTATGCGGCGAATGCGTCGCTCATAAAAATCACCGAGGCTGAACTTCTGGTTTTCCAAATCGTTAATCACGATGGTGGTGATCAAATAGCCGCTGATAACAAAAAATACGTCGACGCCAATAAAGCCACCAGCGAACTGCTCAACTCCTGCATGAAACAAAATCACCAACGTGACAGCAATCGCCCTTAATCCGTCTACTTCCGCTCTGTAAGTCATATCGTGTCCCTCCAACATTCCGTTTAACGAAGTAGAGCAAAATATGAACCAGAAATAATGTTGCTTTAAATCAGCACCTTAAATTGATTATCAAAATGAAAAGGCTGGGGGAAATAACGAATTCCTAAATTGAATTTCAATATGGAAATCCCAGAAAGAGTGATGTTAAGAAGCGCCAAATCAAAGAACGTAAAGCGCCAGGCTCTTAGACTTCATTGAAAATGATAACGCTAAAGAAACAATGACAGAGAATACGATTCAGGAAAAAATTGCCAGCTTTACTTGTATCGAAGAAGCGCTGGATTACTTCGAAATCGAGTTTGATAGCCGATTTATCGAAAACAACCGAACCGAGTTGGTTAAGAGATTTAATGGCTACTTAATCCTCACTAAACCGGATGATTGGTTTTCAGGCCGCCGCGCACTGAAAAATGCCTACTGTAAAGTACAACGCAGTTTACTAAGTAAAACGACACGTTCTGCGTGCCGAGGTTGTACATCTTGTCAAAGACGTTAATTCTTGGTGGCTTGCCTAAAAAAGAACCCTGCATCTTGGCGTCACAGGGGGAAGAGCAAGGTTCTTTTGGGTTAGCTATTGGTTTGTCGCGAGTTGCGAATCAGCTTTACGCAGATGAATTAACCCGCATGATACGCAGGGTAGTCCACTAAGCCTTTTTCACCGCCGCCGAACAATGTCGTAGGGTCATGTTCTGCCAGCGGATAGCCATGCTTGATGCGGCTTGGTAAGTCTGGGTTTGCAACAAACGGACGACCAAAACCGATCATGTCGGCTAAACCACTTTCAATCGCGTGTTGCGCCTTTTCTGCGTTGTAACGACCGGCATAGATCAGTTTGCCTTTATACGCCTCACGAACTGCGGTTTTAAAGTCGTGCGGAGTGTCTGGTGCGTCGTCCCAATCCACTTCTGCAATGTGAATGTAAACCATGTTGAGTTTATCAAGCAGCGCAGCAGCAGCGGTGTAGGTGTCGACAGGTGTGCTATCAACGGTGCCGTTTAACGAAGTGAATGGTGCAAGGCGAACACCAACACGCTCTGCGCCAATGGCTTGCGTCATTGCTTCGACCACTTCACCAAGAAAACGCAGACGGTTTTCAATTGAGCCGCCGTATTCATCGGTGCGGTGATTCGCTTCAGAATCGATAAATTGGTTAACCAAGTAGCCATTTGCGGCATGAAGTTCGACACCATCAAACCCAGCTTTTATCGCGTTTAATGCGGCTTGGCGGTATTCTTCAATAACATTCTTGATGTCTTTTTTGGTCATTTCACGCGGCTCAACCACGTCGACAAAGCCAGGTTCGTCAGTGCCATTGTCGATAAATACTTTCACGTTTTCTGCTTTGAGCGCAGAAGAAGAAATAGGTTGCTCGCCGCCGATGTTGTCAGGATGAGTCACACGACCAACGTGCCATAATTGCGCGAAGATAACGCCGCCTTTCTCGTGCACTGCATCAGTTACTTTTTTCCAGCCAGCAATTTGCTCTGGGCTATAAATACCCGGTGTCCACGCGTAGCCTTGACCCATTGGTGAAATTTGCGTGCCTTCAGCAACAATTAATCCCGCTTCGGCGCGTTGAGCGTAGTAGGTCGCCATCATGTCGTTAGCGACATTACCCGGTTGAGAGGCTCGAGAGCGCGTCATCGGAGGCATAACGATGCGGTTTTTTAATGAGAGAGAGCCAAGTTGAATCGGTTGAAATAATGCGTCTGTCATAGGAAACCTCGTTATTGTTTAGTTTGAATCAGTTCGATTGGGTAGCCGTCGGGATCTTTAATGAACGCGATGTGCGTTTCTCCACCTTTCATTTGACCGGGTTCGCGAGTGACGTTGCCGCCAAGCGCTTTGATTTTTTCGCAAGCTGCGTAAATGTCTTCACACCCAAGCGCTATGTGCCCGAATGCGTTACCTAAGTCGTAACTGTCGGTATCCCAGTTGTAAGTTAGCTCGATGGTCGCGCCATCTGGTTGATCAGGGCTACCAACAAACACCAGTGAGTAACGGTATTCTTGGTTTTCAAAACGATCCAAAACGCTCATACCCAGAACTTTTGTATAAAATTCGATAGATTTGTCTAGGTCAACAACACGGATCATCGTGTGGAGAAACTTCATAAGTCGCCTTTCATAACGTTGCGTAATCACGGTGCAAACCTTATCGCTACTCTAAATAAACTGGAAATTATCGTTAATTATAAAAATGATTATTTAACGTTATGGACAATGAGGTTGTTGGCCCTACAACGTGCAAACAAAGATTACTCGCCATTTCTTTTTAATAATTGGCATATGCTAATTACTCCTTTTTACAAGCCGAGTACTTAACATGTCCGCAAATAGTCACTTTCATTCCACTCACGAAGCTCATTATCAATGTGCGGTTTGTTCTTCCATCGATGCGAATCCGAACTCTTTGGCTGTGAACTACCAGTGTCTAGCCGATGGTTCTGTTGTCGGAGAGTTTCACGTTTTACCGCGTCATCAAGGTTACACAGACCTGTTGCATGGTGGCATTGCGAGCTCGCTGCTCGATGGTGCAATGACGCACTGTTTGTTATTTAGAAACATTCAAGCCCTTACCGCGCAGTTGGATGTGCGCTACCATGCACCTATTGAGCTAGATGAGCACGTCACGATTACTGCACACTGTGAAGGTGAACGCCGCGGTATATATCAACTGGTGGCTCAATTACTGGTCAATAATGAAGTAAGAGTGACGGCAAAAGGGAAGTTTATTCGTCCTAAAAAGGCATAAATAAAAACGTGTTCTACGGAGAGGCAATGAAGAAATTTGATGAACTGTATGCAATTGCGACGAGAAAATCTCAATATGACCAAACCAACACTTGGTTTAAAGGCGTAGAGACTTATCTGGAGGCCATTGGCAAGGAAGTCGATGAAGTCCGTGAAGAGATTCGTGAGGATCGCCTTTGTCATTTGGAAGACGAGTTAGGCGATGTGTTGTGGAACTATCTTAACGTATTAAAAGCGTTGGAAAGAGAAAAGGGTATAGAGCCTGAGAAAGTACTCGAAAGAGCCTGCAACAAATACGATCAGCGTGTATCTGCGATTGAATCGGGACGCAGTTGGGATGAGGTTAAACAGCAGCAGAAACAAGCCTTGAACGCGGAACATGAAGCCGCGCAGTTAGAGACCATGAAGAGCCAATAACTGCGCGTGATATTATTTAAGATGCGGCGGGATGGGGAAGCCTGATCAATCCTTCGTGCTATTGACGAGCAGCAGGTCACAAGGCGGTTGATCAAGTAACGTGTCTACAGTGCTGCCAGACCAAAATTGGGATGACATGCTTCGTTTACATGCGCCCATAATCAGAATTGCCGCTTGTGATTGCTTAACTGCTTTTGGTAACGCCGTTTCAGGGTTTCCTTCTGGCAGCAGTAGTGGTACTCGTGTTAACTTTTGCGCAGTAATAAAGTCCGTAATGCCTGCTTTTTGATTGCTCAAAATCTCTGCACGATAGCGAGACAGATAAGGCGCAACGTAGCGGCAGTAAACTAACGTCATTTTTCCGCTCAAGGTTTTTTCTAGCTTTGAGCCTCGCGATACGATGGCTTTATCTACGACCGACTTTGCATCTCCGCGATGAAGCGGATCTATCGCGCAAAGCATGTTGGCGTGAGAAGGCCATGAACGCTCACTTAATAGTAATAAATCACAATCGTTTTTTGCTAGCTCGGTGAGTAAGGTTTGAATGTCGTGCTTGTTAAAATTCCCCACGAGCAGTAAATCTGTGTGGTCGACAAGCCGTTTCGCGACTTGAGCAATCCAATGACTCCCTTTGAAATGCCCGTAAGAGAGGGTTGGCGTTTCAACTTCCTCTTCTTCACAAAGTTCGATAACGAAGTCTTTGAATTTTGATGTCCAAGCTTCAAACTCAGCTTGTCTCTTTTCTATATGGTCAGAGTTGAAACTAAGGAAATGCGCGAACGCGTGATCTTCACTCCGGCGGTGATCTTCCACCAATACCACGATGGGTTGAGCCAGTGCTGTCGCAAACTGAATCACTTTACGAAGCACCTTACGACTTGGTAAGGCGGCTTGCTGAGTCAGAAAAAATACTGGTGCCATTGATTACTCCATTATCAAACGAGGCAAATGCGCCTAATGCACACTAAAAGTTTATACCATCCCCTTATGCAAAGACGTTCTGTTTCTGCGAGCAAAATATAAATTCCGCAATTGTGCGCGCCATTGCCTAGAATTTTAACATCAGGATCTCATGCCTTTAGGTAATAGACATCGTGTTGACACTAACGTGATGCCCAAGGAAATCGGTGACAATGATGATAGATTCCAGCCAATTACAAATTAATCGCAAAGTGCCTCATTTGCTTGCCGAGATCATTAAAGCGATAGAGTCGACCGAAGACCTCAGTTTTTTGAAAGACTATCAGGAAGCGCAAATCGCGAACATTTTGGAGTCGGTCAACATTGCTTATCGTAAACGCGTAATAGAAGCGGTGCCGCCAGAGAAGTACTGGACGGTATTAAACTTGCTGCGATACGACACCGCTAAGCACATTCATCAATCACTCAACAAAGAGCTGCAACATGAACGCTTAGCGTACATCACGGATTCGGAACTGATCATCTTTGCAGACTTTCTACCGACCGAGTTTGTGGATGAGTACCTTATCGACCAAAGTGAAGAGTCGGTCGCGCACATTCAACAAGCATTGTCGTATGAAGATAATAAAGTGGGGAGATATGCCGAGCCGCATTTTTTAGTCGCAAATCCTAAAAACAGCGTAGGAGGCATCAAAACCGAGTTGTTAAAACGTGGACAAAGCCCGGTGCGATTGATCATTGTGCGCGATGTCGGAGGCGTTATTGGGACGATAGAACCTCAAACCCTGTTGCTGCATGAGAACCATACCAAACTCACAGACTTGACCGTGGTAACGCCAATTCTGGAAGATATCCAAACGATTCAAAGCGTCAGTAAACAGGTCTCGATTGATGGTGGAGCTCATTGGTTTCCTATCATGGCTGGTGGCAAAATTATGGGCGTTTTGTCGATGGCGACCATCGCGATTACTTTGCGCGAGCTCAGCCTACAAGCTGTAGTGGCAGAAAACGTACGAAGCGAAGAAGATTTGTTCACACCATTAACTGTGGCGACAAGGCTAAGAGCACTTTGGTTGGTGATTAACTTGCTGACCGCTTTTGTTGCCTCTGCAATCATTGGTATTTTTGATAATGTGGTCGAGCAAGTCGTTGCGCTTGCGATCTTAATGCCCGTGGTGGCGAGTATGGGCGGCATCGCAGGTAGCCAAACCTTAGCGGTGGCCATTAGGGGTATCGCACTCAACCATTTGCACCAAAGTAACTTGAAGCTATTGGTGAATAAGGAATTAAAAATCGCCACCATTAATGGCTTGATCATGGGATTAGTCATCGCGGGTGTCGTCTACATGGTGTTTGACTCTTGGCCATTGGCGCTTATTATCTGCTGCGCAATTTTTCTCAATAGTCTGGCGGCTGCGGCATCGGGTACGCTGATACCATTCACGTTGAAGAAGTTTAACATTGACCCCGCCGTGGCTGGCTCGGTAGTATTGACGACCGTTACTGATGTCGTCGGTTTCTTTGCGTTCTTAGGCTTAGGTGCCATCTTCTTGATATAGAAAGCCAATTGACGCTCTAACCCGCTGATCCAATCTCTCCATTTTCCAACCCAATTTTTGGGTAAGCTTGGTTCGCTCAAAATTCCTCCGTTTTTCATAAACGCTGAACACGCCGTTTAAGCTTCCATTTCATCAATATTTTTCACTGCTCATTTCTATCCCAAAACATTCCACTGCTGATTTCTCTTAACGCTGGCGTGCCAAATGCCATGTCAATTTCAAACGCCAGATGATGCCAATTTTCTTGGCTGTACACGCATTACTTCACTCAAACAAAAAATAAGGAAACAATTTTGAATAAACTCATCGTATTCACTGGTGGTCCCGGTGCAGGAAAAACCTCGGTAATCGAACAACTAAAAACACAAGGTTTTATCTGCTCGCCAGAAACAGGTCGTCACGTAATACAAAGGCAGGTTGCGAATCACGGTTCAGCATTACCTTGGAATGACAAACAAGCCTTTCGAGACGAAATGATGAAGGCAGAAGTGAGCAATTACCGAGCTTTCAATGTCCGCCAAGCAGAGGTGTTTTTTGATCGCAGTATTGTGGACGTATATGGCTACAGCAAGTTGGAACAATTACCAATCTCGCATGAGCTCATCACGCATTGCCAGACGCTTCGTTATCAGTCTCAGTGTTCATTTTTCCACCGTGGTCGTCGATATTCAGCAACGATGAAGAGCGAAAGCAAGATTTTTCTGAAGCGGTCGCCACGCATAAACAGATGGTCAACGCTTATCACAAGTTTAGTTATCAATTGATCGAAGTGCCCAAAATGTCAGTCGAAGACAGAGTGGCGTTTATTCTCGGCTCAGTCATCGAACAATGCTGAAAGATGAACAATGCAAATAAATGCGTAAGGCGATTGTGACCACGACGACAATATGCGTAAAGGGAGTTATTTATACTGGATAAAATTCAATAACTTAATTGAGCATTATGTCTTTTAAATATCTTACCTTATTGCTCGCAACGACGAGCATGAACAGCTTTGCTGATGTGGAGCTGCCTTCGGGGGATGATTGGTTAAACCATGTGACGAATGGCCTAGCCCCATATTGGATGATGGAAAGCGCGCATGGGCAACCTGCGGGGAATTTTCCGACATTTCGTTGTGATAACGGTGTCATTCTCGACCCACAAAAGCCGTGTGAAGAATTAAACAAAGGGTGGATTAGCCCGCACTTCGATCGCGAATACACACGCATGAAATCGCGCCAAACTTACGCTTATGGCGTGCTTTTTCATCTTACGGGTGACAAACAAGCATTAGAGCTGGCAAAGAAAGGGGCTTATTACCTGATTGATCATCTACAAGATGAGAAAAACGGCGGCTTTGTGAGCTTTACGCGTAGTGGAAAACCGGGGATGGAGTGGCAACAGCGAACTTCTCAAGACCAAGCTTACGCCTTGGTGGGCTTGGCGATGTACTACTACTTGACGCAAGATCCAAAGGTTGAACAAGCACTTATCGACCAGCAAGCGTTTATATTTAAACAATACCGACGAAGCGATGATCGCGGTCTGGCGTGGGTTTTGAAAGATGGTGATGGAGAAAGTGAGAAGCAGCAAGAGTTAGTCGCTCAACTTGACCAAATCAATGGCTACCTGTTGTTAACGGCGCCACTTTTACCAGAAACAGCGCAAGCCAAGTGGAAACAAGATCTGGAGTGGTTGACGCAAGTGGTGCTAGATAACTACCACTCCGACAAAGAGCAGCGCTTTTATGGCGCGATACACCACAAAGCGGTAATGATGCCAGATGCGAAACACAATGATTTTGGACACACCATCAAAGCGTATTGGATGACGTATCTCACTGGTCAGTTGTTGGAGAAATCCAATTGGACAGAGTTTGGTTTCAAAGGAATGAAACACACGCTTAAACAGGCGCAATACCAGCAAAACTTTGAGCAAGTCAAAGCGCTCTTCTCGCTAGAATGGCAGAGTCAATGGACGCAAGAGAGCATTCCTGCTTGGCAATCAAGACCACACAAACATTATAGCTCGTCTTGGGAATGGGCAGAACTCGATCAAGCGGCGATGACGGTTTCTCTTGTCGATGGTTCGATGAAAGAAACGCTTCAATACACGTTACCCACCTTTATGGACGTGTGGGTGGATCATCAATACGGAGGTGTTGGTCTTAATCCTAAATCAACCAAAGCGTTCCATTGGGGAAATGGTTACCACCAGTTTGAACATGCGTTGGTCGGGTATTTGTACGCGCAACAAATGGCAAAACAGCCCGCCAAGCTTTACTACGCGCGACCAGCCGAGAGTAAAATGCCACTTAATCCATATTACTTTAACGCGGATATAAAAGCGCTTTCATCGCAAAGTGATGGAGTCACTACCGCAACGTTCACCAATATTCGACCATAACTTGGTAGATGGTGGTGTGGTGGTTAAAGTCTGCGTGCAAACTAACAAAACCCAATGGTAAACTGCGGGTCTGTTTTACATAGTATTTAAAGGTAATTTGATGAACCCGATTCTTGCGATGTTGAAAGAAAACAATATTAGCGACGAGCAAATCAACGAGCTATTTCAGGCGTTAACTCAAAACCCTCTGGCTGCAATGGCAACTATCAGCCAACTAGGTCTGCCACAAGATCAGCTTCAAGCGTTGATGGCGCAGGTAATGCAAAACCCTGTACTGATTAAAGAAGCAGTGGAAGAGCTAGGCCTAGACTTCTCCAAAGTAGTAGAAGCCAAAGCGAAGCTACAGCAGTAATCGAGTTTTCGATAAAAACAAAAGCCGCCAGAGCCAAACGGTTCTGGCGGCTTTTTTACATCAGATGAAAGGTACGAGACTCCAACGGGAAAGCGAATAGATTGAGCTTAATTTGGTGCTTGCATAAAAAATCAAGTGCGATTCTAGTCACGTCGCATGAACTCACGGGTGCTATTGGAAATAAATGAATTGTTTCTAATACATAGAACGTATTAACATGGTTGCACTAGGCCCATATGAGTAAATTCATTGAATATACAATTTGAGAGAGGGTTTAGTTTTAAAAATAATATTTAGTTGGAATCTAGGTTAAATGAAAATAAATATATTTAAAAAGCTACAAGTTGTATTTCTTGTGGTGTCAGCATCTTTAATGGTGGGGTGTTCATCTATAGATGCGCATGCTGGTGGCGGATACGGAAAGCCGTTTTCAGGCACAGCGTTATCAGTCGCACGACAACCTTGCTATTTAAGAGCTGATATTACTTCCATCGCGTTATACCCACTTTCATTGATTGACATTCCTTTGTCGTTAGCAACGGACGTTGTGTTTCTTCCTGTTGATTTAATCATGGTAGCTACACCAACAACGAGTTATGGCGGTGTTGTTTCTCTAGGTTGTCCAAGCGGAAGCATGATCTAAAACACTTATTTTATTCAAATAAATGGAAGGAAATGAAAGTGGAATCGAAAAATAATTACTCAACAGAAAACAACGCTCCCTCGGTGCTCTTTGTAACGTCGCTTTTGTGTTTGGCATCAGTTTGTTTGGCCATACTGCTATTTATTATTGAGTACATTTCTGGCATGGAAATGAACGGTGTCGGCTTTCTTGGGACGTTAATACCAGCGATGAGTGTAGGATATTATTTTGGCTATAAAACAGGGAATATAATGCCTTCGACAACGAGATGGTATTCAGTGCTGCTTTGGAATTTATCGAGCTTAGTGGTGTTTTCTCTCATCTTAATGTTTTTGGGCATCTCTATATTTGAACTGATAGCGGAACTAGGCTGGTTCAGTATTATTATCGTTGTATTAACGTTAATAACCGTTTGTCTCGGGTACTTTATTTTCAAGAGTGGTGAAAAAATGGCGATTAAGGTTTTGCTAAAAGCGCAAAAGAGTGCGTAACTCACATATAACGAACGCTTAAAGATAGATACGTAAAAAAGACGCCAGCTATATCGTGCTGGCGTTATTGTTTTCTCTTTCTTTGTGCCTCTTTGGTCTCTAGCAAAATCGAATGCTTTAGACGAAACGGTCTTTCCACGAAAACTCAACATGTTTATGTCTGCCGAAACGTGTGTATAATTCGCCGGAAATTACGATTTACAGATAACGAAAGGTAAGTATGGCAGTCCTCGAAATTCTCTCCATTCCAGACCCAAGGCTTAAAGTAAAAGCAGAAAAAGTCACTGATGTATCGACAGTACAAACGTTGATCGACGATATGCTAGAAACACTTTACGCAACGGGCAATGGCATCGGTTTAGCTTCAACCCAAGTGGGCAGAAAAGAAGCGGTTGTTGTCATCGATATCTCTGACGAACGTAATGATCCTTTAATCTTAGTTAACCCAGAAGTGGTGAGCGGAGAAAACAAAGCACTTGGTCAAGAAGGGTGCCTATCTGTTCCCGAATACTATGCCGATGTAGAGCGTTACACATCAGTTGTTGTGTCTGCATTGGACCGTGATGGCAACCCGATGACAATCGAGAGCGATGAGTTCTTAGCGATTGTGATGCAGCACGAAATCGATCACCTATCTGGTAACTTGTTCATTGATTACCTTTCACCGTTAAAGCAAAAAATGGCGATGAAAAAAGTGAAGAAGTACGTAAAAGCGCAAGCTAAGTAAGATGGGAGGAAGTAACTCACAACCGCGAGTTGCTTCCTTTTAAATCAAGAATAAGTAGAGTGGTTTATCTCGGTTTTTTGGGGACATAACGCTTTACGACCTTCATAAGCCTCTGAAATGAAGAGCAGTCCATATGTGACTCATAAGGGCAGGAAGCAACATGGTTTAGGCTGTCTCGAACCGCTTTCAAACGTTTTATTTGCTCATCAATTTCAAGCGCCTTTTTCGCCAGTAAGTCACGATCAATGTATGGTTTTGAACCTTCTGAGTGATTCAACATTTCTGCCATTTCGTTAAGTGATATTCCAGCGATACGCCCTAAACTAATTAAGTTGAGTTTATTGAGTACCTCTGGCGAATATTGACGTCTCAATCCATTCCTTCCTATCGAGCGAATTAACCCCAATTGTTCGTAGTATCTGAGCGTTGAGGTCGGCAATCCTGATTTTTTAACCACTTCTGCAATATCCATATTATTCCTCATTGACTTCAAGTTGGCTTTAAGTTGTAGCATGCAACTAAGACCTTAACAAATCAAAAACTTGAGGAGCGAAAAATGCTGTTTTTAATAGGATTACAAGCGGCGCTAATAGGGATTGGTGCGACTTTGATAATGGATTTATGGGCTTGGATACAAAGGAGAGTGTTTGGTATTCAATCATTAAACTATGCATTGGTTGCGCGCTGGGTTTTGTACATGCCCAAAGGGAAGCTTATGCATGCGCCAATTATGGCAACAGACGCGATGCCGGGAGAAAAAGCACTCGGTTGGTTTTTGCACTATGCCATTGGTGTTGTTTTCGCTTTGGCTCACATTGCTGCTTTTGGGCATCATTGGCTGGTAGAGCCTAGTCTAGTACCCGGCTTAGCCACAGGTGTGGTCATGTTGGTCTTCCCATTTTTTGTCATTCAACCTTGTCTAGGATTTGGTTTTGCTGCCAGTAAAACCCCAACACCTTGGAAAGCCCGTTTTCTTAGCACATTGGCGCATTTAGCTTATGGTTTGGGTTTATTCATAGCCGGGTTTGCAATCAAAGTGGCGAGCCAGTATTTTGCATAGGGAATATGAGCATCATGCAAACGAGTTGTTTTTGTTTTTATTTATGATGCTCAACTCTTGGTCGTTTTTGGCGTGTTGCTCATAGTAGGCCGATATGTTTGAGGTCTGTCGTATTTATCCAAGACGTAAAGTCGGCGAACATTTAACATTGCCTTAACGCCAGAATGGCAAGCGGTTTACCAAGAAAAATTAAAATTATCTGGTTTGACATAAAGAATATTAAGGGTTTCAGATGGCTTCAAAAGTGGCAGGGATATCAATACTGAGCTTGTTGGCAGCGCCAGTTGCGATGGGAGAAACAGCCAGTGCTTATGATTTATGTTTGCTAGACAAAATCAAGCAAAGCAAAGGTGAGGAAACCATAAAGAGCATTCGCGCGCAGTGTGAGCTTGATGCAGTAACAAGTACAGTGCCCGCAGATCCAGAAATTGAAGAACCTGAGGAGCTTCAGGAAAGCTTGGTCGACAAGCGTTTGGAGTCAGAACGAGAAAACGCCTTTGAACCATTTAGTTTGGTAGCGCATCGTGTTAACTACATCTTGCCGTTCACTTACAGTGATCGCGTAAATAAGCGTGCTTATGCGGACACTAAGTACGGGGATGAGCTGCGTAAGGAAGAAGCGGAGTTCCAAATTAGTTTTAAAGTGCCAATGAACTACGACGATTTGTTGTTTGATGGGGATGGTTTGTTCTTTGGTATGACGCTCAAGTCATTTTGGCAGGTGTATACAGGAGCAGCATCGCGTCCATTTCGTGAAACCAATTATCGTCCTGAGCTTTTTTATTATACTCCGACAGACTGGAAGCCACTTGATGGTTCGACTTGGTTAGGTTTTGGTATTGAACATGAGTCGAATGGGCAGAGACAAGAGTTATCGCGCAGTTGGAATCGTGTTTACGCCAACTTAACCTTTGCGAAAGACAATTTTGCGGTTTCTCTTCAACCGTGGTGGCGTATACCTGAGGATGAAAAAACATCTCCGAATGATCCTAAAGGTGATGATAACCCGGATATCGAAGATTACATGGGGCACTTTGAGCTATCGAGTGCGTACAAATGGAATGGTTATGAGTTTACCTTCTTAGGCCGCCAGAACTTCCAAACGCATAAAGGCTTTGCCGAATTAGGGGTGTCATTTCCGATCTGGGGCAAACTTCAGGGATACGCACAGTACTCGACGGGGTATGGTAAGAGCTTGATTGACTATGATCATAATCAGCAGCGCATTGGTGTTGGTATCGCGATCAACGGTGTTCTGTAGTTTTTCGGTAGCCCAATAGAAATAAACGCTGGCAATTGAGATTTCAGTATTTAGAATGCGTGGCTGAAATTGATTTCCAACCTAGAGTGATTTTATGCTTCGTGATTACACCTTCGATTGTCTTGTAACCATGCCTCGTCATGAACTGGAAGAGTTTAGTGCTCGCATGATCAGTAAAATGGTGCCAGAAGACGTGATGAATGAGCTATTTACTTTCGATCAAGAAGAAGTGGATAGCGAAGACCGTATGTTGTCTGCACGTCTTGATGCGATGTTACGCATGACAGCAATCGCACTGAGTGAAATTCAACAAGCGTTTGATGACTCAGACAATGCGAAGCAAAATAGCGAGCGAATGACGCGACTGGTTCTTTGGCATTTCTATGCGATTTCATTCCATTTGGAAGAGGCGATCACGTTAGAAACACACTGTGCACTAGTGGAAAAACTACTTGAAAATACACCTTCGGATGTTTTTGATTGGGTAAAAACATTGACGGAACTTCTGCACACTTACGCTGAAATCAACGCGAAAGAAAACCCTCAAGACTAAGGTTTTTGTCGTTAATCCTTCAGTAAACAAGGCGAGCCATCCGGTTCGCCTTGTTTTATTTTTGCATCTGTAAAATCCGCAGTTTTGTACTTTTGACGTACACCACAAGCCTCGCTTTAGGTTCGCTTCTCACTAGCGAATAGGGCGATTCCTTCTTACACTAAAATCAAAGTGTTTGTTTTCGAACACTTTAATGCGTCATTAAGGTGTGTCTTCCAATCCACTTAAATACGGATAATTTATGTCGGAGAACGTTCTGGTTTTTAAATTTGAGCCTATTTTGAAGCGTATATGCCTTCTATCTCGGCTACATTTTCGTTGCGGGCGTAAATAATGGACCCGTTAACGCAAGGTTTACTTGGCGCTGCTTTGCCACAGTCTGCAAGTAACAAGCGGCACATTGTGGCTGCTGGCGTGTTAGGCGTGGTTTCAGGGATGGCGTCGGATTTGGACGTACTTATCCGTTCATCAACTGACCCATTGCTGTTTTTGGAATATCACCGACACTTTACCCATTCATTGTTGTTTATCCCTTTTGGCAGCTTTCTCTGTACTTTAGTGTTGTATCCGTTGTTTGCAAAAAGACGAGGGCTAAACTTCCGACAGAGTTGGTTTTATTGTGCCCTTGGTTATAGCACCCATGCGCTGTTAGATGCTTGCACCAGCTATGGGACTCAGCTTTTTTGGCCGATAAGCAACACACGCTATGCTTGGAACACAATCTCGGTTATCGACCCCGCTTTCACATTTCCTATTTTGATCCTGCTTTTGTTTGCCGCACTGAAGCGAAATCGAAATTACGCGCGTGTCGCATTTCTATGGTCTCTGGCTTATCTGACTCTTGGGGTTATTCAACGAGATAGAGCAGAAGCGGCCGGATGGAAAATCGTCCAAGAGCGACAGCACAGCGCTGTGCAGCTAAAAGCAAAACCAACCTTCGGGAACCTTTTGGTCTGGAAAGTGATTTATGAAACGGAAGATAACTACTATGTGGATGCGGTAAGAGTGGGGCGTTCAATAAAAATCTACCCAGGCGAATCCACACCAAAGCTCAATGTGAAGACTCAATTTCCATGGCTCGATCCGCAATCGCAGCAAGCGAAAGACATCGAACGTTTCCGTTGGTTTTCAAATGGTTTTGTAGCGCAAGACCCGAATAACGAAATGCGAATTGTTGACGTGCGTTACTCCATCGTTCCAAACCAAATTAACGCGCTGTGGGGCATCAATTTATCACCCAACGCTAGCCCGAATGTGCACGTCGAATACACTGCTCATCGAGGTAGTACAACGGAAGACCGCCAAACTTTTCTCAATATGCTTACGGATTTTGAGTGATGGTTTTTACTTTGGGTACCTATGCGGTGCCGTAATAACTATTACGCAGACTGAAAGTCCTTCACTAGGGTCGGCTTGCTAGCGAAGAAAATTTTGCCAAACAGAGACTTATACTTCCATCCAAGAGACAACAGTCGTTTTGCTAAGCTTTTGTTTTCAATGATAGCGACTTCAACGCCTTGGTAATGGTATGGATTGCTTTTAATGTAGTCGATAAATGCAGTAAGCACACCTTGCCCGCGAACGGAGGGCGCAAAGTTGACTGCAACAATGGAAAAGCGCTGACTGCCAACAGGGCAACGGACAAAGCAGTGTCCAAGCGGATGAGTGATGGTCTCGGAAAACTCAGGAAACGCGCGAGACTCTAGTTCTTGAGAGAGCACATCGTATTGCTTACATAGATAAGAAAATAGTTGTTTCGCTTCACTGTTCATCTCGGTGCCGCTTACTTATAACTTGGTTTAAAGGCTTTGATTTCAAAAACATTGTAACCATAGGCAGCAAGATAAAATGCGGTGAACTTTTACAGTGGTGATTTCCTATTTTTGAAAGCTAACTTGTTACAAATGAAGTTGATTGGTTTTTATATGGTTCTTGGGGATGAGTGTTTCTAGTTGAAGGGAGAGTACGCTGGTTACTGGATTCTTACCGGAGTTCCTGTATTAAAAGGAGAACCACTTGGTTTAATGCCGCTCGTTTAACTACGAGTGGCATCTTTTTGTATTTCGTTATCTTGTACAGCGGCGAAGGTGCGTGATATAGGATCTTCTATCCTAGCTTTTTATGGTCAAAATTGTCTCTTTAACCACTCAGCACGTTGCTATTAGATTCCTAGTCTCGCCAAGGCTCGCTGGAATGACACAAAAACATCGTTAAGCTATTGGCATTAAATCACTTGGTCCGTTTTTGCTTATTCTTGAGGGCTTAACTAGGCGTTACTCTAAGTGCTTAAATTGTAACGCCACGAGTCGCTGATACAACTCACAGCTTTGCATTAATGATTGGTGGTTACCAACATCGACTAACTCACCATTGTCCAGCACCGCTATTTTATCCGCATGTTGGATAGTCGAAAGGCGATGAGCAATGATAAGTGTTGTGCGTCCTTTCATCAGTGCTTCAAGTGCTTGCTGAACGTGATGTTCACTTTCACTATCAAGGGCGCTGGTAGCTTCGTCTAGTAGTAAGATTTTTGGATCTTTTAGAATCGCGCGGGCAATCGCAATGCGCTGCTTTTGACCACCTGATAGTCTAACGCCGCGCTCGCCTAAAAAGCTGTGATAGCCTTCGGGAAGCTTCTCTATAAACTCATGGGCATGAGCTTTTTTGGCGGCTTCGATGACTTGTTCATCCGTGGCTTCTGGATTGCCGTAGCGAATATTGTGGAACACATCATGGCTAAACAGCGCTGGCTGTTGTGGTACGAGTGCCATTTGGCGTCGAAGCTCGTTTGGGTCGAACTGTCGAATATCTTCACCACCAAACAACACTTGCCCTTGCTGCGGGTCGTAAAAGCGTTGCAGCAGTTCGAATAGTGTTGTTTTACCTGCACCAGAAGGGCCAACCAACGCCAATACTTTGCCTTGTTCTGCGGTTAGATTTAACTCTTTGATAGCTGGTTGATTTGGGCGAGAAGGGTAGTTGAAACTCACCGATTTAAAGTTAACCTCAGCAGGCATGTCGGGACGGATAGGCAAATGGTTGATTGGCGCTTTGATATCGCTGTCTACTTGAAGGATCTCAATCAGCCGTTCGGTAGCACCTGCGGCTCTTTGCAGTTCACCCATGACTTCGGAAATGGTTGCAGTCGATGAGGCAACCATAATGGCGTAAAACACAAACGCTGCTAGGTCTCCCGCAGACATCTTTCCGTGAATCACATCGCTGCCGCCAACCCAAAGCATGCCTGCAATTGCGCTGAACACAATTACAATAACGCCAGAGATTAGGATTGCGCGCTGTTTTACTCTCTGTCTGCCCACTTCATACGCTTTTTCCACCTCGACAGCGAAAGCCGCTCGTTCGTACGGCTCTGAGCTAAAACTTTGCACGGTTTTAATATGTTCTATCGCTTCACCTGCGTAGCTGCCGACATCAGCCATTGAGTCTTGACTTTGGCGAGAGAGCGCACGCACGCGTCGTCCATAAAACAAAATCGGAACCAAAACCAAAGGCACAGAAGCAAGCACAATCAGCGTGAGCTTAACGTTGGTGGCAAACAACATTATGATGGCCCCAAAGCACATCAAAGCGCTACGCATCGCCATCGAGAACGATGAACCAATAATGCTTTGCAGCAACGTGGTATCGGTAGTCAGGCGCGACATAATATCGCCGCTACTGTTGGTCTCAAAATAGCTCGGATGCAGCGTAATCACATGGTTAAACACTGAAAGGCGAATATCCGCACTGACGCGCTCACCTACGGAAGAGACAAGGTAAAAGCGAAAGAAGGTCCCAATGGCAATACACAATGTGACACCGACAATAAACTGAATCGCATTGGTAAGCTCTTGCAATGATTGCTGAGCAAAGCCTTGGTCGATAAGAATACGTACTCCATAGCCAACGGATAACGTCAAACTTGCTGTCGCGACAAGGGCAACCAAAGCCGCCGCAACCCGCCATTTATAAGGTGCAATAAAGGTGTTGAGTTTAAGAAGAATGCTGAGATTTTTGTTATTTTTTCTGCTCATGAGTGGCTCACAAAGCGTTTTAGGTAACTGGCATAGTAAGCCAGTTTTGTAGGGGAGACCAGCGAACTGCCGCTTTCGGAGTAGGAAGTTCACTGGGATGCACAATATATTATGTATATCGAAACTTGCTTAAATGTCTAAGAGTCAAAAATGAACTTTGAGTGAGGAGGGAGTTAAGCACGGCTTTTGGCGAGTAGCAGGTCGACCTTTCCTTTTGCTGTTTTACTAACCGTTTGCATCAACTGAAAACTTGGCTTAACGATACCTGAGTTTTCTAATCCTTCGACCATTAAGAGCCAAAGCTTGGCCGTCATTTGCGCATCGGCTAGTGCGCGGTGAAAAACACCGTCGTTGTCGATATTTTTATAGCGAACAAGTTCTCCTAGTTTGTGCGATGGGGCATCTTGAATGAGCCGTCTTGCCACCAGTAAGGAGCAAGCAAACTCACCTGAATAACCACAGTTGATTCGCTCAAGTTCTGCATCTAAAAATCGTTTATCGAATGAAGCGTTATGAGCGATAAGGTTCTCGCCAGCAATGAACTCACTAAATGACGCCATTACCTCTTCGCAGCTTGGTGCCGATCGCAACATATTGTTGGTAATGCCGGTGTAGTTCTCAATGAAAGAACTCACTCTGAAACCGGGATTCATGAGTCGCTGAAAACTATCAACAACCTCGCCATCGACTAACTTTACTGCACCAATTTCTATTGCGCGATCACCTAAAGTAGGAGAGAGACCTGTGGTTTCAAAGTCGAGTACGACCACAGAGTTTGCTTGAGGCATAAAATTTTCCAGCTGAGTAATATTGCGCAAGAGTATTATCGAAAGCGACAGAAAAAGAAAGGCGAACACAATGGTGAATATCTGTCTATCTTTACTCCACAAAGTCAGTTTTCGTCGTCCACTGTTTATGGACAGGTACGTTCTGGCTTACCCATCGCGGCTTGTGCGGTAGCCTTATATTTCAAATGTTTTTCGGCTTTTCGATTCATTTCAATTAAGCATTAAATTTCGATGCAACATACTGATTATAAATTGATTTTATAAATCAACTTCGGCATCATTCACGGCTTGATTTTGAAGATGAATATCATCACGGCAAAAAATTAGAACAACTTATAATGCGAGGCTAGGGAACGATGGAACAAATGAAAAATCACTATTTAGAGATACCTGAAGAAAGAAAATTGCGTATTTTTCGTGAGGAAGATGAAGATTTCTACAACTTCTGGGAAGAAATGCTTGATGAAAAACAATCTTTTTATCAGCAACCTCTCAAAAGAATGAAAGGCGACGCTTGGTATTCGCTTGATGCATTCTTCACTGCTTCAAAATACGGACAACATCAGGCCTCGCCAGCTTATATAAAAAGAGCGCTTGAGTTACTGAATAACGTATACTTACTGGCCAATCATTCAGACCACGTTGTTGAATTCTCCGTTGGGCACCGACATTTTTCGGAAGTAGGTAACCGTTCTATTGCAGGGGGAACGATGGATGCTTGGTTGGATGAAATCTGTTTAGCGATGGCCGCGAGAGATTGGCGCTGCGTAGAGCTGATGACCATCATGGATGAGTCGTTAGTGCGTTTAAAAGATCCTTTCGATGTTGCGCTGGTCGAGTTCGTTAGCGGTGTATTTAGCAATTCATCAGCGTTACCAGAGTTATTGCAAACTGTGATGGAGAAATCCTCCCCGCAATATTTAGAATCAACCAGGGTGCCATATGTACACTCTTTGTTTATTCCATTTGTGAATGTGTTTGTTGCCATCATAGATGGCGATGAGGCACATTATCAAGAAGCACTGAGAGATGCGTTAGAGACGCATTACCAGTTCTACATGAATGAAGATGTTCGTTATTCGCCAAAAGGGAATGTTTCTCTAAAACTGACTGGTCTTGCTGCATTGGCATACGATAAGTATGGCTGGACTATTCCGGAAACCGCATATTTACCGAAATGGCTCGTTTACGGTGAACATGATCTTTGTTCTAAATAAATCATTCGGAGTCTGCGCCCAAGCCCATTCGGATGTTCTGCACGGAAGCATACACAGAAAACATGCCGCGAAAAGGTTGTTTTTTAATCGACCACTCGGTAGTAAGGCATAAACTTATCAATATGCGAGCTTACTAACACGCCATACGTGACACTTCATGTATTCTTAGCCGAAGCGAAGAAGAGGATTTATCAATGTCAAAAAGCTCCAAGCTTCACAATGAAGACAAACTGGTCAAGAAGGCACTAGAGATTGGTGGGAAGATGGCGAAACTACAAGGTTTTGACCTTCCACAGTCACCACAACCTCTGAGAGTAAAAGCGATTTACCTATTCTTGGTCGATGCAAAACAGATAACGCCACTACCGGAAAGTAAGCTAGACGGCGCAAGCATCAAACACCGACTGGCAGTATGGATACACAGTGCATTGCCAGACAACGACCCTCTAAAGTAGAAAACTCAAGAAGTCACATAGGTCATTACTTAACACAGGCCATTAATTAACAAGGCGAGCCAAGTGGTTCGCCTTGTTTGATCTTGGCGAGTGCACCGAGGTCTTTTTGCGTGGCGGTATCATTGATTTACAAAACAGAATCAAAAGGACTAAAGATAAATCCCGAGAAGCGCTACAATGCAGGCGTTGCGAGAGTGCAACCAAGATTACTCATTTACAGAAGCCTTGAAGTAACCATACATGTCTAAAGATTTCGAATTCACTACAGAATACATACTCGACAAACCTTTCTTTGCTGAGTGTTATGATCAAACTAGCCAACCAACGAAGTTTCCACAGGCGTACCTAAAAGGGATGCTGTTTCTTATCTTTGGTGTGGTTTTATTGGAGTTTGAACTGCTACCTAACGGTTATGTCGGTTGGTTCTTTATCGTATTGAGTGTGATTGAAGCGTGCAGCGTTTACTTCAAAAGAACTTGGTGGCTGTGGCGTCAAACCATCAGCTCAAGTCGCGGCAGTAAAGTGGCTTTTGAAGTGAATGCAGATGGCGTGCGCTACAAAAGTGGTAAAGTTGACCGCAGCCTCGCTTGGAATTATATCGACCAACTCGAACAAACTGATTTGGGCTTTATCCTTCACCTTGGTAAACAACGCCAATACATCAGCAAATCTTGCTTAAACGAAGAAGTGATCGCGTTTATGGTAGAGCAGCACGCGGCATCAAAAGCGAGCTAACAAATTCACATCAAGCTGGAGTGAGCGATCTAAAAAGTAGGTGATATATGATCGAACATCATAACAAGTGCTTGGTTGATTCTGAATCAACTGGGTTTGATGTACAAAACTAATAGGGTTTAGAGATTTCTCTTTCGGACAAACTGCTTCGGTGTCATGCGCGCAATCTGCTTACACTCTCTAGTCATGTGTGCTTGATCGGAAAAACCTTGCTCCAGCGCCAACTCCGATAAAGTAAGATCGGGTTGCGCTCGGAGTTGCTCTAAAGTGTGCTTCACTCGTTTAATGCGTTGGTAATGTTTAGGAGTAATCCCCAACCATTTCTGAAAATTGCGCTCTCTCTGGCGCTGACTGATGGTCCCTGTAGGTTGGTCAATAATGTGGCCGACGTACTGCGGTTCATATTCCTCAATCAGTGTTTGAACCCAGCGATATAACGTAGAAATCCTTGCAGACGGCGAACGCGCTGTTTGCAGAGACTCAAATGTTGCTAGCGCAGAAGAAGCCAAAGGGTGGTCGTCTTGAATCCTCAATAACTGTTCTAGACGTTTACCAAATAGTTGATAACCGACTGCAGGATGAAAGCGTACGCCAGTCATCACCGCGCCTGGCGGTAGGCAGACCTGATGTGCCAGAATGCTCACAGGTAGTAGGACAACCCCCGGCGCCTGCCATTCACCATCCATTTGTACTTCATTTTGTAAAATGAATACCACACCTGTACCAGCATCACTGAGTAATTGTTTACGTACGGTTTGCGTCGTATCAGGTTTGACGGATGCTGACCAAATGGCTTGAACATAGCCAGCTAAAGCCTTTTGAGGTTTTAAAATATCAAATTCTAAGTTCAAATGAATCATCCTATTTAACCTCAACTTAAATGAGAAAGTGATACACATGTACTTTTCATCATATTAAGTTGAGGAATAAGCAGTGACTTATAAGTAAAAACTGTCAGATAGAATTATCTAGGTTTATAGACTCCAACCTTTGGCTTAAATGCCTTAACTATTCGGTTCCAACTATTGATCGCGTTGATCGCAATTGTTAGGTTGACCATAGCTTCTTCTCCGAAGGTATTCAAGGTCAGCTGATAGGTATCATCATCTACTGGTAGGCCAGCAGTTAGTAATTCAGCCCAGCCTAGTGCAACGTGTTCTGCATCGTTGTAGAATGGCATATCTTTCCATGCACTAAGCCCCCATATGCGTTCCGGCTTTTCACCTAACTTAAGCGCATCTTTACTATGCATGTCGATACAAAATGCACATTGATTGATTTGCGATATGCGTAACTTAACCAGTTCCCATATGATCATGTTCATGGTTTCTGATTGGTTAAATTGTTCATGGAAGTAAGCTTCCTGAGCGTACAGGATTTCTATTGCCTTTGGCGCTACTTCAATATAGTTGAGTCGTTTTTTCATGGTCATTTTCCTCTGTTTTTCACATAATAAAAAACGCTCTTAGCAAAAGATTGAAGATTTTCGACATGCACTCAATAAAGTTAGATAAAGGAGTGAACGAAGAAAGCGAAAAAGGATGTCTATTTGATGCTATGCGTAAACATTCGTATTGTGTGCCTTAAACATTTGCAAGGCGTTACGTGCTTTCTAGAAAAGTCTCAAAATAGCGTACAATTAGCGTTTTGACACAGCGGAAATCATCATGTCCAAAACTGTTCAGCAGCAAATCGGAAACATTGCTCTAGTCGTTGAAAATTACGACGATGCTATCGAATTTTATACTCAAAAACTTCAATTCACTCTGGTTGAAGATACCAACCTAGGAGGTGGTAAACGCTGGGTTCAAGTTTCTCCTCCAAACTCCAATGGTACAAACCTACTTTTAGCTCAGGCAAGTACACCGGAGCAAACGCATGCAGTAGGAAATCAAACAGGTGGTCGTGTTTTCCTGTTTCTGCAAACTAATGATTTTTGGCGTGACTACGAGTTGATGAAGAAAAATGGTGTTGTATTTAATGAAGAGCCTCGTGTGGAAGAATACGGGACAGTGGTGGTGTTCCAAGATCTCTATGGTAATAAATGGGACTTACTGCAACTGAACTGAGAAACTACACAGCACCTGCATAACATAGTGTTCATGAGGAGTTTCCAACAAGCTTTTAAGGTTCTGAGATATTAGTGCTAATTCTAAGGTTCTCAGAAGTTACAATATTTCTAAATCACTTTTGTGCAAACAATAACTAGTTATCATTCCTTCTTGATGTACCAACAAATGTCAGGGCGGCACAGCAAAAACAAAAAGGCGAACCAAACGGTTCGCCTTTGTCGATTTAGAGACTACAAAAATTAATCTTCGTAGTTATCGATGCTTGGGCATGAACAGATTAGGTTACGGTCGCCGTATACGTTATCTACGCGGTTTACTGTTGGCCAGTACTTCCAAGACTTGGTCGCTTTAGAAGGGAAGCAGCCAAGCTCGCGAGAGTAAGGACGGTCCCACTCTTCAGCAGAAAGGTCAACTTGCGTGTGTGGCGCATTAACGAGAGGGTTGTTCTCTAGTGGCCATTCACCGTTTTTCACTTTTTCCATTTCTTCGCGGATAGCGATCATCGCATCACAGAAGCGGTCTAGCTCTTCTAGATCTTCCGATTCCGTTGGCTCAACCATTAGCGTGCCCGCTACAGGGAACGACATAGTTGGTGCGTGGAAACCGTAGTCCATTAGACGCTTCGCAATGTCTTCTTCGCTGATGCCTGTTTCTTCTTTCAGTGGACGAATGTCGATAATACATTCGTGCGCTACACGACCATTTTTGCCACGATAAAGAACAGGGTAGTGTTGGCGAAGTGTTTCCATCACGTAGTTTGCGTTCAGAATTGCTACTTTTGTTGCATCTGTTAGGCCTGCTTCGCCCATCATTGCGATGTAAGCCCAAGAGATCGGTAGGATAGAAGCGCTACCCATATCTGCTGCTGATACTGCAAAATCTTCGCCTTCTACGCCGTCTTCAATATGGCCTGGTAGGAAAGGCGCTAGGTGAGATTTCACACCGATAGGACCCATACCCGGACCGCCACCACCGTGCGGGATGCAGAAGGTTTTGTGTAGGTTTAGGTGAGAAACGTCTGAACCGATGAAGCCTGGTGATGTTAGACCAACCTGCGCGTTCATGTTAGCGCCGTCTAGGTAAACCTGACCGCCAGCGGCATGAACCATTTCACACACTTCTTTCACTTTCTCTTCGTAAACGCCGTGCGTAGAAGGGTAAGTGATCATAATGCTTGATAGATTGTCTTTGTGTTTCTCGATTTTCGCTGCTAGGTCGTCGATGTCGATGTTGCCTTCTTCATCACACTTAACCACGACAACTTTCATTGACACCATAGATGCTGTCGCAGGGTTAGTACCGTGCGCAGAGCTCGGGATCAAACATACATTGCGGTGACCTTCGCCACGGCTTTCGTGGTAGCGTTGAATCGCGATAAGACCTGCATACTCACCAGATGCACCAGAGTTTGGCTGAAGTGAGAATGCGTCGTAGCCTGTGATCTCACAAAGCTTCTCTTTTAGATCTTTCGCTAGTGCTGCATAGCCCGCCGCTTGTTCTGCTGGCGCGAATGGGTGGATAGAACCAAACTCAGGCCAAGTGATTGGGATCATCTCTGCTGCTGCGTTCAGCTTCATCGTACAGCTGCCTAGTGGGATCATGCCGTGCGTTAGCGAGAAGTCTTTGTTCTCTAGCTGTTTCAGGTAACGCATCATTTGCGTTTCGCTATGGTGCGTATTGAATACAGGGTGAGTCAGGTATTCTGTTGTGCGGCGTAGCGCTTCTGGAATTGCCGCAAACTCGTTGCCTCCGATTTCCGTCGATAGTGCTGCTACGTCTTCTTTTACACCAAAGACTGCAAATAGTGCTTCTACATCAGCGACCGTGGTTGTTTCGTCACAGCTAATACCTAGCTTGCCAGGTAGTAGACGTAGGTTGATGTCTGCTGAAAGTGCTTTTGCGTAAAGCTCTTCTGTTTTTGAACCTGTGTTGATCGTGATGGTATCGAAGAAGCTGTTATGAGCAAGTTCAAAGCCGCCTTTGGTTAGGCCAGCGGCGATAATCGCAGTCATATGGTGTGTACGGCGAGCAATAGTGCGTAGACCTTCTGCGCCGTGGTAAACCGCGTAGAAAGACGCCATGTTCGCTAGCAATGCTTGAGCGGTACAGATGTTCGATGTCGCTTTTTCGCGGCGGATATGCTGCTCACGAGTTTGCATTGCCATGCGCAGTGCTTGGTTACCGTTGGTATCGATAGAAACACCTATAACACGACCTGGCATGGTACGCTTGTGTTTGTCACGCGTTGCCATGAATGCCGCGTGTGGACCGCCGTAACCCATAGGAACGCCGAAACGTTGTGCAGAGCCAATTGCTACGTCTGCGCCCATTTCACCAGCAGGTTTCAATAGGGTAGAAGCAAGCAGGTCAGTCGCAACAGTGACAAGCGTTTTGTTTGCTTGCGCTTTTGCGATGATGTCCGTTAGGTCACGAACTTCACCTGTTGTGCTTGGGTATTGAACTAATGCACCGAACACGTCTTGCTCTGGTAGGGATTCTAGCGAACCAACCAGAACTTCAAAACCGATGAATTTTGCACGAGTTTTTACTACTTCTAGCGTTTGTGGGTGAACATCGTCAGCCACAAAGAATACGTTGCTCTTGCTCTTACCTGCGCGCTTACACAGAGTCATTGCTTCTGCTGCCGCTGTTGCTTCGTCTAGCAATGAGGCGTTCGCGATTTCCATACCAGTTAGGTCGATGATCATTTGTTGGAAGTTCAAAAGTGCTTCCAAGCGACCTTGAGAGATTTCAGGTTGGTAAGGTGTGTAAGCGGTATACCAGCCAGGGTTTTCTAGCACGTTACGTAGAATGACGTTTGGAGTAAACGTGTTGTAGTAGCCCTGGCCAATGAATGTACGTTTAATTTGGTTTTGTTTAGCAAACTGCTTCATCGTCACTAGCATGTCTGCTTCGCTTTTCGCTTCTGCCAACGTCATTGGTTGTTCTAGGCGAATTTGTGCAGGCACGGTTTCTTCGATGAGGGCGTCAAGGCTTACCGCGTTGATGGCATCCAACATTTTTTGTTGGTCTGATTTGCTTGGTCCGTTGTGGCGTCCAACGAACTCATTTTGTGTGCTGAGGCTTTGAAGTAATTCAGTCATTGTCCTTTACCTACTCCTTGGCTCGGGTAACGGAAATGGTCGTTAGTGACACATTTAATTATACGTCCGAACCTAGAAAAAAAGCTGCTCTCTAAACAGGCTAGGGAACAGCTTTCGTCACATCCTAATTACTCTTCTTCGATAGAGTTTAGGTATTCTTCCGCGTCTTTTAAGTCATCGAACTCAGATGGGTTTGAAAGCTTCACTTTCACAATCCAACCACCTTCGTACGGTTCTTCGTTGATTAGCTCTGGGCTGTCTTCTAGTTCTTCGTTGATTTCTACGATTTCACCGGTAACAGGAGAGTAGATATCTGACGCTGCTTTTACAGACTCAACCAAAGAGAAGCTTTCACCTGCTTCTACTTCGTCTTCTACGTCTGGTAGGTCAACGAATACTACGTCACCCAACATTTCTTGCGCATGCTCAGAAATACCAAGTGTTACTGTGCCGTCACCGTTGTCACGTACCCACTCGTGGCTATCTGTAAACTTCAGTGTTTTGTCCATTGCTTAATCTCCAAATAACTTGTCAGGAATTATTGTGATTTTTAAAAAATCGTTTATTGGTAAAGAGGGAAGCGACTGCAAAGTTCTTTTACTTCTTTGCGGACGCGTTTTTCAACGTCTGCGTCACCTTCTGGGTTGTTCACCAAACCATCCAGTACGTCACCAATCCAATTACCGATGAGTTTGAATTCTTCAGCGCCAAAGCCGCGGCTTGTACCCGCAGGCGTTCCTAAACGGATGCCCGATGTAATCATAGGCTTCTCTGTATCGAATGGGATGCCATTTTTGTTACATGTGATCCCAGCACGTTCTAGAGCTTCTTCTGCTTTGTTGCCTTTCAAGCCTTTAGGGCGAAGGTCAACCAGCATTAGGTGCGTGTCTGTGCCACCAGTTACGATGTCGCAACCGCGAGTTTGCAATACTTCCGCTAGGACTTTTGCGTTATTGATCACCGAATCAATATAAGTTTTAAATTCAGGGCCAAGCGCCTCTCCAAATGCAACCGCTTTTGCTGCGATAACGTGCATTAGTGGGCCGCCTTGTAGGCCAGGGAATACGGCGGAGTTGATTTTCTTAATGATGTCTTCGTGGTTAGTCAGGATCATACCGCCGCGAGGGCCACGCAATGTTTTGTGTGTTGTGGTTGTCACAACATGCGCATGTGGCAATGGGCTAGGGTGTGCACCTGTTGCGATAAGGCCAGCAATGTGTGCCATATCGACCATAAGAATTGCGCCAACTTCGTCAGCGATTTCACGGAACTTAGCAAAATCGATAACGCGTGGAATAGCACTGCCGCCCGCGATGATCATCTTTGGTTTGTGTTCTACTGCAAGTGCACGAACGTCGTCGTAGTTGATTTCCAGTGTTTCGCGATCAACGCCGTATTGAACTGCGTTAAACCATTTACCAGAAAGTGCTGGGCGTGCACCGTGCGTTAGGTGGCCACCAGCGTCCAAAGACATGCCAAGAATGGTGTCGCCTGGTTGAAGAAGAGCCAGTTTCACCGCACCATTTGCTTGAGCGCCTGAGTGAGGTTGAACGTTTGCGTATTCGCAATTAAAAAGTTTTTTCGCGCGTTCGATGGCAATGGCTTCCACTGTATCTACGTGCTCACAACCACCGTAGTAACGACGACCTGGATAACCTTCAGCGTATTTGTTTGTTAGGCATGTGCCTTGAGCTTGCATTACCGCTTTAGAAACAATGTTCTCAGAAGCGATAAGTTCGATTTGTTCGTTTTGGCGAGCGGATTCCGCCTGAATTCCAGCAAAGACAGCATCATCTGTCGCAGAGAGGTTGGTAGAGAAAAAGTTTTCCAAGCTGTGGTTAGGGTAACTCTTATTCATGGTAGTTGACCTTCCAAATCTTAAAATGAACCCGCAATAGATGAATTATGATTTGCGGTTGTGGTTCATTTGTCCTCAAAACAGCTGAACTGCATAGCAGAACAGAGTGAACATCCGGCCCTAAATGTGGGCAAAAACTCCGTCGGATTGCGTGTTTCCTTTACCAATCTCTTACGGAAATATGCATCTCTACATCTAACAAGTTGGTAACATAGCGCCTGCGGCGGGAACAATCAACCAAAAATTTCCTATAGGAAACAAGATTTCAAAAATTGTTAACAAGAGCACGGTTTAATTCACTTGGTGGACTTTTATCCACTATGTGCTTCATGCACAATGCTAGTAGGACAAAAATAAGGATATCTATAGAGGGATTTATGGCAGAGAGTATTTACGATGAATACCCATCGATGACGTTAGCGAAAGAGCAAAATGATCAAAATATCGAGCCATTAAAGCTGGGTCAACGTATCAAGGATATCCGCTCAAAACTTGGTATTACACTAGAAGAAGCCAGTCAGCGAACAGGGCTTGCTCGTTCTACACTGAGTAAAATAGAAAATGAGCAGATTTCTCCGACATTTCAAGCAATGCAAAAATTGGCGCTTGGCTTACAAATTGATATGCCGCAACTCTTTGAACCACCTAGAAAAAAGGTTGCGACAGGGCGTAGGGATGTTACCAAGAAGAATGAAGGCAAACCACACCCAACGCAAACTTATGAACATGAACTGCTCGCTACTCAACTTTCCAATAAGAAAATGATGCCGTTTAAGAGCCAAATTCGTGCTCGCAGTTTTGATGAATACAAAGACTGGGTTCGTCATGATGGCGAAGAATTTCTGCTTATCTTATCTGGTGAGGTCATGTTCTATTCTGAGTTCTACGAACCTGTTGTTCTAAGCGAGGGCGACAGCGTCTATTACGATGCGAACATGGGACATATGTTGACCAGTGTTAGCGAGGAAGATGCGCACATTTTGTGGGTGACAGCCAAATAGTGATAAATAGTTGTAAATTTCCTATAGTGAAAGCAAACGATTGCCGTTGGTGGTCGTTATGATGAAAAGGCGCTTTTTTGATGAGAATATACTCATTAAAGCGCTTTTTTTGTACGATTTGTTGTGATTAAAATGTTAAGAGTCACACTTTTGCAAGTCGATCTACGTCTTGTTCGTGCAAAATAGAATGAGCCATGTTTATTATTGGAAACACATCGAATGCCGATAGCATTCTCGGGTCTATCTAAATGGAGACGAAAATGACTCAAGAACTACTGAAAACACCACTACACGCACTTCACGTTGAAGTTGGTGCCAAAATGGTCCCGTTCGCGGGTTACGATATGCCTGTTCAGTATCCTCTAGGCGTAAAAAAGGAACACTTACACACTCGTGATGCGGCAGGTCTGTTTGATGTTTCTCATATGGGACAACTTCGCCTACTCGGTGACGGTGCAGCTGCGTTCCTAGAAACATTAGTGCCAGTGGATATTGTGGATCTTGAGTCTGGTAAACAGCGTTATGCGTTCTTCACTAATGAAGAGGGCGGCATCATGGATGACTTGATGGTAGCGAACCTAGGCGATCATCTTTTTGTGGTTGTGAACGCGGCATGCAAAGAACAAGACATTGCACACCTACAAGCGCATTTGCCATCTGGTGTTGAGCTAGACATTATCGAAGACCGTGCTCTGCTTGCGATCCAAGGCCCTAAAGCAGCGGCTGTATTGGCGCGTTTTGCCCCAGAAGTTTCTGACATGCTGTTCATGGATATTCGTAAAGTCGATATTTTAGGCGCCGAATGCATTGTTTCTCGTAGTGGCTACACTGGCGAAGATGGTTACGAGATCTCGGTTCCTGCTGACAAGGCAGAAGAACTCGCACGTAAACTGACCGCGGAAGAGGAAGTTGAATGGATTGGCCTTGGTGCTCGTGATTCACTTCGTCTCGAGTGTGGTCTTTGCCTATACGGTCATGACCTAGACACAACAACTACGCCTGTAGAAGCGAGCTTGTTATGGGGCATCCAAAAGGTTCGTCGTATCGGCGGTGAACGTGAAGGTGGTTTCCCAGGTGCGGATATTATTCTCAAGCAGATCGAGACCAAAGATGTGGCGCGTAAGCGTGTCGGTTTGGTTGGCCAAACTAAAGCACCAGTCCGTGAAGGCGCGGAATTGTTTGATGCTGATGGCGTTAAAATTGGCGTTGTCACCAGCGGCACTGCGGGTCCAAATGCAGGTAAGCCTGTCTCAATGGGTTATGTGCGTGCTGATCTTGCTGCGATTGGTACCGAATTGTTCGCTGAAGTACGCGGTAAAATGCTACCAATGACGGTTGAGAAAATGCCGTTTGTACCGCAACGTTACTACCGCGGTTAGGTTACTCATTATTGTCATTCTTCGCGTATTCGCGAGGCAAGAAACAAGCAAAAATGCCGAGCTTTCTAGCTCGGCATTTTTATGTATATCGGTTTTATATACGCTTGGAAGTTATCGTAGTTTCTGCAGCCTTATCCGACCGCTTTGTCGATTGTACAACACATGTCGATAACGATATCTTCAAGTTTTTCCGGATGAATCATGTCTTCTTTTGCAATCCCAAACTGAGACGCCATGATCGTATTGAACAGCTCCCAATGTTTGATCAGCATTTTTTCGCGATTATCAGCGATGTCAGGCCATGTCTCTTGCATCATCGGAGTAAGACTGATTGCACCATGTGCAAAAATCAACATCTGCCACTTTGATTCCCACTGATCAAATTGGGCGTTAGGGTTTTCACTGTTGTACTGCTCAAAAATTCCGGTAAATATCGCAGCAAACTCATCTTTTGACTTTAAGAAATACTGCAGCAGGGCACCATCATCGCCTTGGCGAATAGCATCAGCGATCATCTGTACTGGGTGAGGATTAACGAGCGCAAATGCCAGCATGCGAACCATGAACAGATAAATTTTTCTATTCGAAGGTGTGTTCTCAGGCATCTCATTGATTAATTCAGCCATATAGCACTGCATGAATTCATCCATCGCGTCGCTAACCGCTTGCCAAATCTTCTCTTTGCTGCCGAAGTGGTGACGGATCAAACTATGTGAAACACCAGCCTTTTCACTGATATTGCGCAGTGAGACACGCTCGTAACCAAGTTCACAAAACATATCTGCTGCCACCTTAAGGATCAGACACTTAGTTTGTTCTGCGGCTTCAGCACTTCTACGCCCCTGCTTTCTTTCATTCATAGTTCGAATTTTCCCGAATATTGATCAACGCGCTTACTTTTACCAGAAACCGGACGCTTTGACTAATTAATTTGCTTTCCAACTGGAAAATATGTTGATCAATTTCAAATTCTGCATATACTGCACGACTGTGTAATATATAAAACCTACGGAGAAAGCGGGTGCGAAAACAATATTTAAAGCGCACTTTAGTTGGTGCTGTGGTGACATTAAGTCTCTCTGGCATGCTAACTGGGTGTAACAAAGCCATTTCCGAGCCGTCTGAACCTTTAATCAAACCTGTAAAATTACTGGCGGTGAAAGATCTAGAAGTCGAAGATTCGCATGCCTTTTTAGCGCGTATTGATGCGACACATCGCGCACAGCTTTCTTTTCAGGTGGGTGGTGAGGTCGATGAATTACTTGTTCGCATGGGCCAAGAGGTAAAAAAAGGTGAAGTGCTTGCAACGTTAGACCCTAAAGATCTTCAGCTTGCGTTAGACGCCTCTCAAGCCCAGTTCGCGTTAGCAAAAACGCAATGGGAGCGCGCGAAAAACCTTTATGGAAAAAAGCTGATTAGTACAGATGAGTACGACCAGAAAGAAACTCAATATAAAGCGGCATTGGCAAACTACGAACAAGCCAAAACAGACTTGAGTTATACCAAGATTCACGCACCTTTTGATGGCATCGTGTCATACACCTATGTCAACCCGTTTCAAGTGGTCGCAGAGAAGCAAGAGATCCTGAATCTTATCGATAACACGACCTTAGATGTGTCATTCACACTGCCAGTCAGTTATGCGGAATCGGTATCACTTGAGTCACTGCAAAATTCCGATATGTGGGTGACGATGGATAGCGAGCCAGGAAAACGTATCCCTGGAAAATTTAAAGAAATTTCGACTCAGCCAAATATCGATACCAACAGTTATGAGGCGATCGTAACCATCACTCGACCAGAAGATCGCAATTTGCTAACAGGTATGACAGGGCAGGTGCACATAGCTAAACAACATCTATCGGACGCAATGACGTTGCCTCAATCCGCTTGGGTAAACAAAAAAGAGACGCAAGGCGAAGTGTGGGTAATGGACAGAAACACACAGCAAGTTAATAAAGTCACTGTGTCTCTTGATGCCTCTGGAGGTGTGAAAGCAGGGCTTGATAACAATGATTACGTTGTTGTTGCTGGCGTTGAGCGACTGGTCGAAGGACAAGTCGTGAAAGCTTGGGTTCGTGAGGGAGGCATTTAATGAAACGATCTCTACTTACGATCTCTGCAATTGCGCTTGCAGTTTTAACGGGTTGCAAAAATGAAAACCAAGCTGTCGTCGAGCAGCCGCTTTTTGTGTCGACTATCTCTGTGGATGCGCCGGTACAAAGCCAATATCGAGCTTTTAAAGGAATAGTTGTACCAGCAGAGCAAACGCCTATGGCATTCCGCCGCGCGGGAGAAATTCAACACGTGTTGGTTAAAGCGGGCGACGTTGTTAAGCAAGGCCAAATGATCGCAAAGCTGGATGACAGCAAAGAAAAGCAAGCCGTAAATGACGCAGAAGCGCAATATACACTGGCGATTCGTCAGCTCAAACGCGGCGAAGACCTACACGCACGTCAGATGATCTCAAAAGCCGAGCTTGATGAGCTAACGGCTAATAAAGAGTTGGCAGAGGCTAATTTCTATAACGCCACCAATCAATTGAACTACACCCGTTTATTCGCCCCGTTTGCCGGTAAAGTGTCGGACGTTTTCAAAGAGCGTTTTGAACGTGTGGCAGTTGGAGAGCCGGTGTTGAACCTATACCAAAACGATTTGGTGTACGTGCGTATTGAGCTTTCCGATAATGTTCTCGCTATGGTGGACCCAAATTCAGACAACATGAGTTACAAGCCTAGAGCAACCTTCTCCGGCATTAATGACACATTTGCTTTGGACTATTTAGAGCACACAAGTGAGCCTAACTCCGAAACTCAAACTTACGAAATGTATTTGACGATGCCACAGCCAAAACCAGAGATATTGCCGGGAACCAGCGTCAGTGTTCTGGTCGATATGGTGAAAGCGGGGATTACCTCCATCGATGGTTACAGTATTCCAGTGACGGCGCTTCAAGCGGGCAGCGAAGAGAATGAGTTCTTTGTATGGAAAAAAGAGGGTGACGTTGTCACCCGGGTGCCTGTGATGATTTCCCAAGTGAATGGCAACGGAGCCATTGTGTCGTCAGGAGTTAAGCAAGGCGACGTTCTGATTAATTCAAACCTACGTAAATTACGTGAAGGGAAACATGTGGATGTTGTGGAGAATAAACAATAATGAACATTGCTGAGTACTCAATAAAAAATAAAGTCATCAGCTGGTTGTTTATTATTATCCTTGCTGTTGGTGGTTTAACGTCGTTTTTGGAGCTTGGACGACTAGAAGACCCGGCATTTACGATTAAAGATGCCATGATCATTTCAACATACCCTGGCGCGACGTCGAAAGAGGTTGAAGAAGAGCTGACGTATCCTTTAGAAAAAGAGATTCGAAAACTCCCTTATATAGACAAAATTACCTCTACGTCTTCTGATGGTATGTCTCAAATCACGGTCAGTATGGAAATGGACTATGGTCCTGATGAACTGCCGCAAATTTGGGATGAAATGCGCCGTAAAATTAATGACTTGCGACCAACTTTGCCTCAGGGCGTACAATCTTTGCAGATCATTGATGATTTCGGTGACGTTTATGGCGTGATGCTGATGCTCACTGGCGATGACTACGATTATGTCGAGCTAAAACGCTATGCTGATTACCTGACTCGTGAAATCGAGCTGGTTGATGGCGTAGGAAAAGTGGATATCACGGGCGATCAGCAAGAAATGCTGTTTGTTGAGATCTCTCTTGACCGCCTTGCCGCGCTGAACTTAGACATGAATGTGGTTGCGAGCTTGTTGAACCAACAAAATAATGTAGTTTCAGCAGGGGAAGTGATGGTCAATGGCGAAAGCCTTGTCATTCGTCCAAGTGGTACCTTAAACACCGTAGAAGCGCTAGAAAACTTGATCATTCATGGTCGTGACACTGGGAACCTAATTCGTCTAAAAGACGTAGCAACGATTTCTCGTGGTATCCAAGAGAAGCCAAGCAACGTCGTACTCTTTAACGGTCAAAAAGCAATTAATATCGGTATCTCGTTTGCGTCAGGTGTGAACGTGGTTGAGGTTGGCGAACGTTTGGATGCGAAGCTTGCGAGCCTTGAGTCTATCAAGCCTGCTGGCATCGATATGAACTACTTTTACAACCAAGCCAATGAAGTGGATGAGTCCGTTAAAGCGTTTGTGATTAGCCTAGCAGAGGCTGTGGCGATCGTTATCATCGTTCTGCTGTTTACGATGGGCTTACGCAGTGGTGTCATCATTGGCGTCGTGCTGTTATTGACGGTGTTCGGTACCTTCATCTTGATGAACTACAACAATATCGAGCTGCACCGTATTTCTCTTGGCGCGTTAATTATTGCTCTGGGTATGCTGGTTGATAACGCGATTGTGGTCGTGGAAGGCATCTTGGTTGGCCTAAAAAAAGGGCGCACTAAAGTTCAAGCGGCCGTCGATATTGTAAAGCAAACACAATGGCCTTTGCTTGGCGCAACCATCATTGCGATTACGGCTTTTGCACCTATCGGTTTGTCGCAAGATGCAACGGGTGAATTCATGGGCTCTCTATTCTGGGTGCTGTGTTTCTCACTATTTTTGAGCTGGATTACCGCTATTACGCTGACGCCATTCCTCGCAGATCTATTGCTGAAAGAAGAGGACAAGGGCCAAGATACTAACGAAGAAGATCCCTACAAAGGTTGGCTGTTTGTTGTATTTGGCGCATCGCTGAAATTCGCACTGCGATTCCGTTGGCTAACGGTTGCTGGCATGGTCGCGCTATTAGTGGGTGCTGTCGTGGCATTTGGTAATGTAAAACAGCAGTTCTTCCCACCATCGAACACGCCGATGTTTTACGTTGATATGTGGATGCCAGAAGGTACGGATATCCGCGAAACGATCAAAAAAGCCGAAGAAGTGGAAAGCTACATTCGTCAGCAAGACGATATTGACTTTGTTTCTGCTTCAATTGGGCAGGGTTTGCAGCGTTTCGCTCTGACTTACCAGCCAGAGAAAAGCTATGAAGCGTACGCCCAGTTCCAAGTTCGCGCCACTGATCGTGAGAGCATGTTCGGTTTGTTGCACAAGTTAGACGCTAACCTTGCGAAGACGTTTGATGCACCGACATTTCAATTTAAATTGATGGAATTTGGCCCTTCACCAGCGTCTAAGATCGAAGCGCGTATTACTGGTCCCGATCCACAAGTTTTACGTGATTTAGCGGTGCAAGTTGAAGACATCCTTCATACCGACCCTGGTGCCCGAAACATTCGTCACGATTGGCGAGAGCGTACTAAGGAGCTTGTGCCTGTTTTCAATGAGTCTAAAGCTCGTCGCTTGGGCATTTCGAAAGAAGATCTTTCAAGCACACTGCAAATGGCGTTTGGTGGTAGCACGTTGGGTTACTTACGTGATGGTACACACACTTTGCCAATTATGACGCGCCTTCCTGAAGAAGAACGCGTGGACTTTGAATCACTACAAAACGTGACCATTTGGAGCCCATCACTGCAAACGTATATTCCGGTCGACCAAGTGATTGATGGCGTTAAATTGGATTGGAGCGAGCCGCTAATTCAGCGTCGTGACCGCAAGCGCACGTTAACTGTGCTCGCTGACCACGATGTGTTGAGCGACGACACGGCGGCAAGCTTGTTTGCGCGTGTGCAGCCTAAAGTGATGGCACTGCATATTCCAGAAGGTTACGAAATCACATGGGGTGGTGAGTATGAATCATCGAAAGATGCGCAAGAAGGTCTATTTGGTTCGTTGCCGATGGGTTACTTGTTGATGTTCATCATTACTATTTTGCTGTTTAACTCAATTAAAAAGCCGTTGGTCATTTGGTTCACCGTGCCGTTGGCGATCATTGGTGTTGCCTTTGGTTTACTTACCACTAATATGCCGTTCAGCTTTACAGCATTCCTTGGTTTGCTGAGCCTAAGTGGCATGATTTTGAAAAACGGTATTGTGTTGCTTGATCAAATTAACCTTGAGTTGGAATCAGGGAAAGAGCCTTACCTCGCGATTGTCGATAGTGCGATCAGTCGTGTTCGTCCGGTAAGTATGGCTGCTCTGACGACCATCTTGGGGATGATTCCACTCGTCTTCGATGCCTTCTTTGGATCGATGGCAATAACGATTATGGCAGGTCTTGGTTTTGCTACAGTACTGACACTGATTGTAGTGCCAGTAATGTTTGCGATTCTGTTTAGGGTAAAACCGACCACTGCATAGGGACTCCTGGCTATTTGCCAGCTTCCTGCCTAGCCCTGAAGGTCTTCTTCAGGGCTTTTTTGATCTTACCAATGTACACCAATCCATTCATTTACTTGATTCTAATGATTTTCTTACGAATGCAATGCAAATCATGCGTATACTGATGGAACGATACATCAAAGAGCGAGATAACATGAACAAGCGCGTATTACACGGACTCTTCTTCGTCGGTTCTTTCACCTTGGTCGGCTGTACTACGACAGACAGTATGAGTACAGAAGAGGCTAAGCAAGCCGTTCCTAAAATCAACAGCGTTAGCACTGAAGTCATCTCCAACTGGATTGATAGCAAGGTTTTAGCGCCTGAAGGGCTTTCACTCGAACAAGACAATCTACGTTATATATCGGGTAGCGCCGACTTAAACAGCGATGGCAATGCAGAACACATTGTATTGCTACAAGACCGTTATTTCTGTGGCAGCGGTGGTTGTGCAGCTTATATGTTTGATAATGAGGGGAATGTTATCAATCGAATGTCTGTAACTCGCACGCCTATTGTACTAGCCGACAGTTACAGCAATGGCTGGCAAGATTTCATCGTTTGGAGTAATGGCTCATATCGACTCATGAGTTACAACGGTGAATCTTACCCGAGTAACCCTTCTTTGGAGCCAAAGGTGGATCGTGACTCAAACCAGCAGGCGGCAATTGCGAATGTAATGGCGACAGAGCTTTATCAGCAAGATGGCTATGACATTATGCCCGCTGATTCGAAAACTTTGTGGACGCCGGCCAATGTATACCACTTCACCTTTAAACATTACGGTGATCCGCATAGTACTTATAAAGCTACCGTGGATATGAACAGTGGGGAAGTAGACATTGTTGCCGTTCCGGCTGCGGAATAAAAAACACCTCCCTTAACCGGAATTAAAGGGAGGTGCTGAATGCCAAATTCGAGGGTGGCATTGTTAAGCGGTGTAATTCTGTTTATGCCGCGACTTCTTGTTTGGCTTCTGCTTTGCTTTTTAAGAAAGCGTAAGTAAAGCCAGTTACTGCTGTACCAGCTGCGATAGCCACTAAGTACATTAACACTGGTGAAATGGCGTTAGGGATTAACAGTACGAACAGACCGCCGTGTGGTGCCATTAATTTTGCACCGAACAGCATTGATAGGGCACCAGTAAGCGCGCCACCTGCCATACAAGATGGAATCACACGCATTGGATCTTTCGCGGCAAATGGAATTGCGCCTTCAGAGATGAAACACAGGCCCAATACAAATGATGCTTTACCAGCCTCACGTTCATTTTGTTCAAATTTGTTCTTCGCAATGAAGGTCGCTAAACCCATACCTAACGCAGGAACCATACCTGCTGCCATGATTGCTGCCATTGGCGCGTAAGTTTGCGAAGCCAATAGACCGACGCCAAATGCGTAAGCGGCTTTGTTTACTGGGCCACCTAGGTCGAAACACATCATCGCACCAAGGATAATACCTAGCAGAACTGCACTGTCAGATCCCATGTTGTTTAGGAAGTCAGTTAGGCTGTTCATGATGCCTGAGACTGGGCCACCTACGATGTAGATCATCACAAGGCCAGTGAACAGTGTTGCTACAAATGGAATGATCAGAATTGGTTTAAGCGCTTCCATCGATTGTGGGAGTTTTACTTTGTCCGCAAGGAGCTTCGCTGCATAACCGGCAATGAAGCCAGCTGCGATACCTCCTAGGAAACCAGCACCCGTTGAACTTGCCAGCATACCGCCAACAAGACCAGGAGCCAGACCCGGACGGTCAGCAATTGAGAACGCGATGTAACCCGCAAGAACAGGAATCATCAATGCGAATGCAGAGCCACCACCAATGTTCATCAACGCTGCTGCTAGCGTGCCTTCTTCTTTAAATGCTTCAATACCAAACACGAACGATAGGGCGATGATCAAACCACCAGCGACAACCACAGGCAGCATGTGCGATACCCCTGTCATCAAGTGTTTGTAAGCGCCTTTCTTCTCGTCTGCTGCCGAAGCAGAATTTGCAGAACCTGAATGTTGGTAAATCGTGGCTTGCTCGAATGCTTTGTCCATCTCTTCGGCTGTTTTCTTCAGAGCTGGGCCTGTTTTCGTGCGGTACATCTTTTTGCCGTTGAAGCGATCAAGTGGCACTTCGATATCGGCAGCAATGATCACTAGATCAGCGTCTGCGATGTCTTGATCTGTCAGTTGGTTTTTCGCACCAACTGAACCACGAGTTTCCACCTTGATTTGATGGCCACGGCGTTTGCCTTCTTCTTCTAGCGCTTCTGCTGCCATAAAGGTATGCGCAACGCCAGTAGGACAAGCGGTGATTGCGACAATTTTCTTCGCTGCTGATGTTGCTTCAGGAGTGATAGGGGCTGCAAGTGTGGTTGCTTTTTCAAGTAAAGTGGCGTTTTCAACCGCTTGCTGGAGAAACGTAGTTGCGTCTTTTGCTACTTCGCTGATTTCCGCTTGGTAAACCTTTTTCCCTACGAAACGAGAAGTATCCACGCTAGTATTTGCCGCAATGATAATGACTTCTGCTTGTTCAACGTCAGCTTCCGTCAGCAGTGTAGGTTCAACCACACTTGATTGACATTCGATTTTTGCATTCCAGGTTAATTTTGCGGCTGCTTGTTCTAGTAACCCTGCCGCAAGGATGCTATTTGCAACACCGCTCGGACAGGCAGTAATAATGGCAATATTCATACGATAACCTTCTGTTCCTTAGTTTTGTTCTAAGTTTGTAATAGGGTAAAGCTCGCTAACTTCAGTTTGCTGCTTGATGTTCTCCAGTTCTTCCTGACTGGTTAGCCCTACGCCGACTTGACTAACTGCCAAGGCAGAAAGTGCTGTAGCGAAGCGCAATAAATCGTTTTTCGGCATCAGTTGCATGTGGCCCCAACACAAGCCAGCAACTAGCGTATCGCCTGCGCCAACGGTGCTTACCACATTCATTCGAGGGGGTTGTGCACGAAGCCATTTGCCTTGGTTTAGCCACATCACACCGTCAGCGCCCATCGACACAACAATGTTCTCGATGCCTTTGTCACTCAGTGTTTGCGCGGCGGCTTGGCATTGTTCTGGTGTTTCTAGCTGTTCGCCAACAAAATCACCAAGTTCTTCATCATTAGGCTTAATCAACCATGGGTGAGCCTCAATACCTGATTTCAATGCGGCTTTACTGCTGTCGAACAACACCTTTTTGCCTTGTTGATGTAGTGCTTTTATCCACGCAGCACATTGTTCGGCGGTTACGCCTCCAGGTAAGCTACCTGCAAGCACAAAGTAATCGTGAGTCTTTGCGAGACGGAATAGCGTCTCCTCAAAGCGAGCAATTTCGTCAGCCGTTACTTGAACACCAGGGAAGTTAATGTCACTAACGTTGCCATTAGCCTCAACGAGCTTGACGTTGATACGAGTGGCACCTTGTACTTCTACAAACTCATTCTTTACGCCGATGTCATTGAAAAGCTGATGAAATAGCTCTGGGTTATCTTTACCGAGAAAGCCGGTAACCGTGACATCTGCGCCTAAATCGCTCAACACTTTTGCTACGTTGACACCTTTACCTGCAGCATGGAGATTGCTTTGCTGCACTAGGCTCACGGAACCAACGTTTAGCTCATTTACTGAACCTGTTAAATCCAATGCCGGGTTGAGCGTAATAGTGACAACTTTACTTGTTTTGTTCGTCATATCGGCTCCTTAACCTTCACCAAGGCCAGAAGCGATAGCATTCCCGATAGACTCCAAGGCTTGCGGTGCATCAGGGCCTTCCGCAGTAAATTGAAGTTGATGACCGTGCTTAACGCCAAGCGCAATGACTTTCATTAGGCTCTTCGCGTTTACTGTTTTGCCATCACCGTCTAGGTTGGCAACGCGAATGGTGGATTCAAATTTTTTCGCTTCCGCCACTAACATTGCACCCGGACGAGCATGTAAACCATGAGAGTTTTTGATTTTAAATACAGCGGTATTGCCTTCTTCTGAAGATGCGGCTGTGACTTCTTCACCTTTAAACAAAGCAAGAATCTGTTCTACTGATGCATCTAAAAGCTTGCCGTGCTCATTGTTAAACACAATATGAGAAAGCGTTTTTAGGATAGGCTGGTGAGCATTGTTACATGCCGCAAACGCGACAAGTGCACGCACTTTTTGACCTTCATATTCGCAGTCGTTTGCCGTCGAGACAAATGACACGCCTGTGCGAGTTACATGTTTGTCACTGCCAATTAACCAAAGGCCATTACCTAAGTGAGTTGGTGTTTTGGTAACGAGATCTGCGACGAACTCGTTATCAGCACAGCCCGTGTTTTTCAAAAGACCACCAGCAACAGCACTCATTTGTAGCATATCGCTCGCAGGGAACATAAGTTGAATTAAAGAAGCGTCAAAGTCTGCTTCAAGCTGAACATCACCGTGGAGCAGGGCAATAATCTCGTCTTCATTTTTTGCATTACGTAGGCGTTCTTCTACGCCGTCAGCGCCTAGCACTTTCGTTAGCTGTTTAAGAATGCCAAGGTGCTCATCAGATTTAGCTGCAATGCCGATAGCGACGAATACCGTGTTACCATCACCCCAGTCGACACCTTGTGGAAAGTGGTGCACAGCAACACCCGTTGTTTTCACCATTGAGCGAGTGTCAGTCGTGCCGTGCGGGATGGCAATACCGTTCCCCAAAAACGTAGAGTTTTGGTTTTCACGGTTTAGCATGCCTTCCACATAACCTTGTTCAACAAGGCCTTTGTCTGTCAGGCTTTGCGCAATATTCTTGATTGCTGCAAACTTATCTGTCGCTGATTGCGAGAGGGTAATGTCGTTCTTATTTAGCTTAAGCATGGTGCTTCTCCAGCCTTAAGGTATCAATTTAAAAATGTATTCTGTGTGAGAAGTTGAACGCTGCTTCTGCTGAGCGCTTATCACTCCTCAAACCATTCTATTTTTCAAGCTAAATCGATTCAGCTTATTGGTAAATTTTTTAAAAGACTCAGAAAAACTATTTTAAAAACTGACGTTAACAAATGAGTCTTTGGCGCTGTCCTATAGCCTAGCCTACAAATTGGTTTGTTGTGTATTCAGGTGATTTACGTCAATTTTTAAGTTTTGCTGAATCCTTTCAGCTTTTATACTGAATCGGTTCAGCTTATAATTCAACTTATCGAAAGATCGCTGATGTATTAATATGATCGCGCGCACAGAATAAGGTTTAGAATATGACACTGGATGAAATAGCCAAATTAGCAGGCGTTTCTAAGACAACTGCAAGCTATGTGATTAACGGAAAAGCGCAGAAATACCGCATCAGCGAGAAGACTCAGAAGAAAGTGATGGCCGTTGTAGAAGAATACAATTATAAGCCAGATCATGCGGCGTCTTCTTTGCGAGCAGGTAATTCACGCTCATTTGGGCTTATCATCCCAGACTTAGAAAACACCAGTTATGCGCGTCTTGCAAAACTGATTGAACAAAACTCGCGTAAAGCAGGGTACCAAATTTTAATTGGCTGCTCTGATGATGATCCTGATACAGAGCAAAAGGTGGCGGAAGCGTTAGTCAGTCGTCGCATTGATGCGTTGTTTGTGGCAAGTGGTATGCCCACTGCAAACGAGTATTATCTTAAGTTGCAAAATTCTGGTACGCCAGTTATCGCGCTAGACCGCCCAATGGATGATGAGCACTTTTGTTGTGTCATCAGCGAAGATTTTGACGCCGCACTTGAACTCACTCAGTCAGTACTGTCCGAGGATATAAAGTCCATTGGCTTAATCGGCGCATTGCAAGATCTTCAAGTTTCAAAAGAGCGTGAGCTCGGTTTTCGATCCGCTTCTCAACAAGGTGGCAAAACGGCAACAGTGGGTTATGGGCAGCACTTCTCCCGAGAAGAAGGTAAGAAAGTCTTAGAGAGATGGCTAGCAGAGAACGAGCTGCCAGATGCTATTGTCACAACGTCATACACACTGTTAGAAGGTGTGTTGGATGTGATGCTCGAAAAGCCAGAACTCATGAGCAAAGTTCGCCTAGCGACGTTTGGTGATAATCGACTGCTGGACTTCTTGCCAGTGAAAATCAACTCTTTACCTCAACAATTTGAGTTGATCGCGGACAGCGCAATGGAGTTAGCGCTCAACGCTTCCGCCAAACGTTATAAACCGGGTGTTGAGTTGATTCCACGTAAAATTGTTAAACGTCACTAAACAGGTTACTCAAAGCTTTACTTCAGCCGTCAGCGCCACAAATGCGTGGTCGCTGGCGTTTTTATCTCTGTCATAAATCGGGTTGATCAGATGTTGGTTAGACACCTGATAATCAACAACCTCGGCAACCGATATATCTGATAAGGTGTCAAACTCTTGAGAGAGCAAGATATAGTCGAGCACATTCCCAGTGGAAAAATGATAATGCGTAGCGGGGCGTTCATCCTTCAGAGCGTCACTTTGTAATGACCATCCATCTTTGAGTTGCAACTCAGTGACGCTGTCACCAGTATTGGCTACCAATGCGCTATTAACACTGGTTGGAGTGATAGGTTGATTCATATCGCCCATTAACACCGTTGGCATTGGCTCCTTTCTATACCTTTTTTGCATCGCGTCTCTTAACATCGCAGCTTCCCAACCTCTTTGCTGGGTGGATAACCAGCGCCCAATAATCGTGCTAGACGTTTCTGGTTGTTCTGAGTCGGCTGGGCGTTGAGATTTTAAGTGCGTTACGTAAACGGCGATATGGCCGAGTACAGGATGTATCACTTGCGCATAGATAGGTTTGCGACTGAACTCTGGAGCAACACTTATTCCAAAAGGCTCAAGTGTTGCTAAGTCAAACTCTACCGCTTGTACTTTTTCGATTGGAAACCGAGATGCGATTGCCACAACAGGGCTTGAGTAAATGTACTCATCCTCTACATGTGGGGTGTCAACGGTCGCAAAGTAGGGGTAGCCGATGGTTGAAAAGAATGCCTGAGTCTTCTCGATACTGAACACCTCTTGTAAGCCAATCACGTCAGCTTCGAGTTTTTCAATTTGGCGTTGCGTCCAAGCAAGTTTGTCTTGCCATTGCTCTAACGAGTAGATGTTTTCGAAATCATAGTAGGCATCAGGAGGTGCGACAAAATTAAACAAGTTAGCCGTGACAAAGGTAATTCTGCTTGGTTGAGACAAAGTATTCGCTCTTTTCAACAATAACTTGAAGAGTATATACCTTCAGGCTGCGTAATTGCAGCTTCGTTTGAACCAAGCCTCGACATACAAGCTAACGAGCAGCAAGTTAAATGGGTTAAGAGGTACTCAAATGCCAAGGCTAATCTGTGATTGAGCATCGGCAGAGGTTTCTATTTTTAAGCATTGCGTTTAAACTTCAGGGCATCAAATAGTAAGAGTAAGTAACATGACCCAAGATTACGACCACGAAGAGTATTTAGAAGGCGAAGAGATTGAGATCGAAGCAATTGGCATCGACGTTGATGCGCATCCGATCGAACTGTACAAGCTTTTTAAAATCGCGAACTTGGTCAGCGGTGGCGGCGAAGCAAAGCATATCATCGAAGAAGGTTACGTCGCGGTGAATGGTGAGCTAGAAACACGTAAGCGCCGCAAGATGTATGATGGTGACTTTTTTGAGTTTAACCAGGAATATTATGTTGTGGTTTGCGATGCGCCGGTAACTGAGCCTGAAACGGCAGAGCAAAAAGCGGAAAAGAAAGCGAAGAAAGAAGCGCAATCTGCACGTAAAGAGAAATCTCGCCAAAGCAAGCCAGCTAAAGCCTCTGGGCCTAAATCAACAGGCCGAAAAGCAGCGCATAAAGAACGTAAAGCACAACAAAACGCGCTGTCGCAATCGGCGAAGAAAGGTAAGAAAGCTGAAAAGCCGCAAGCGACTCGCGACCCGAAGAGTGGGCGTAACTCTATTGACTTTTTCTAAGCAAATTAATATCTAGCTAGGCAGGTCATCGCCAAGCAAAACCAAAAAGCGCCGAGTATATATCGGCGCTTTTTTGGTTTTACTGTATCGTAAGGGGGCAGTGTCAATGCACTGTCGTTTCAATGTTTAGGCTATCGGTCCAGTGATGAATGGCGCAAGGCTTACCTAAGTAAAAGCCTTGGTAATAATCCAAATCAAGTTGATACATCGCTTGCAGCTGCACGTCTTCTTCTACCCCTTCTATGATCACTTTTGCTCCCATATGAGCCGCGAGCTCAACGGCGCTATGTATGGAAAAGGTTTCTCCGGCGCAGTAATCAAGTAGATAAGAGCGATCGATTTTTATGATGTCAGGGCAGAGCTGCTGAACACGTGCGATATCAGAATGTTGAGCGCCAAAATCATCGATAGCAAAGATAAAGCCATTCGCTCTCATTAACTGCACGGCTTTGATCAGTAAATCAGTATCACCGCAGGACTCTTCGACTACTTCAAACACCACGTCTGATGGGCTCATACCAAGGTCGGAAAGGCGCTTGTAAAGCAGGCCGTTGTCTTTAAAGCCCATGTCTTTGGTTAGGGTGAGTAGGGTTTGAGGCATGACATTGAGAAACAGTTTGATAGGCGTTCCTGCGAAACAGCGTGCAAAATTTCGAATGTGCATTGCTCTGGATAAAAACTCAACACACAATCGAAAGTAGGGATCGAGGCCATTGTTGGCCAGAAATACATCAGGACGAATTAACGAACCATCAATGCCACGAATTCGCAGTAGAGCTTCCATTCCAATAATACGCTGGTGCTTATCAAAAATCGGCTGATAAACACTGTGAAAAGTGAATTGATTGAGAACTACGTAATATTCACCAAGATTATCTTGCTTAATGTATCGCTCGTAGTCCGATTGATTCTTTAACTCCATGAAAAACGCCGAAAATTTAGCATCTTTTCAATGTAACAGGATGCAATTCTGATTTGAAGATTCAAATGTGTCTAATTACATATACAGTTGAGTTAATTTGAAATGGATTCCGATTTTGCTTCAATGTGGCGAAAAATAAGTGACAACCCAAAACAAATCAAAAAGTAAGCAATGCCGACAATGAGCCAAATTTCAAAGATATAGCCTGATGAATTTGCCATTTCGGTCCCAACGAAAGTCATTTCTTGTATAGAAATTAGCGAAACGATAGAGGTGTCTTTCACCAAAGAGATGGTTTGACCGGCAAGTGCAGGTGTTATTGCTTTAAGCACCTGTGGCGCGATAACGAATCGGTACTTCACCCATCGAGACAAGCCCAATGAATCCGCCGCTTCCCACTGTCCTTGGTCGATACTTTGTAAACCTGCACGCACCACTTCTGCAACGTAGGCAGAAGAGAGTAGGCCGACGCATAACACGCCAGAGGTAAGATTTTCCCAAAGGTTATAAGGCCCAAAAAGAAAGCTCTGTAGCGCATTTGGTTCACCGTTATAGTTTCGTAGAAGATCTTCCAAACCGAGTAACGGGATAAACTGGTTAGAAATGAAAAAGTAAAAAATAAAAACAAAAACCAACGGTGGGATGTTTCTTACCAACTGGATAAATGTGTTTGCAGGTGTGCGCAACCAAACGGAGCGAGAGAAGCGTGCTAAGCCTAACAAAGTGCCAAGCACTAACGCGAAGCTGATGCCCCAAATACTGAGCCTTAACGTCGAAATCAAACCTTGGAAGAAGTAGGGCAAACCACCATCGGCTCTTGGCGTGAAAAGTAATTCAAGCGCCTCTTTCCACTGCCACAAATAATGCACACCAACAGCGGACCGATGGTACAGCCAAACGCCACCAATACCACAGATAATAAGCAGTAACCAATCTAGCGTGTTTAATCGCGATAGAAAGGAACCTGTGTTGGAATTAGTGGATACTGTGCGAGTGGTGGTTTGTTCGCCCAAAAATTTGACTCCGATAGATGATGAAAAAGTAAAATGGATGATTGGAAAGTATAGGCTCGCGAAGACCACGAGCCATTTAGATTACTGGCCTCGCGCGACTTGATCTTGCCAATCTAATGTCGAGAACCAGTATTCATAACGTTGTTTTAACCATCCATCTTGGGTTCTTGCTTCAATCCATTTATTGAAAAAGGCTTTTTTATCTTCTTCCCCCAAACGAACTGCAAAGGCTTCGTTACCTTTTGATAGTCGCTCAGAGAATGGAAGGAATAGCTTGTCGCTGTGTTTCACTGTCTCATGTTCTGGTTTTGGGCTAGAAGCAATGACCGCGTGGGCGTTACCATTCAGCACCTCTTGGAACGCTTGCGCATCGTCATCAAATTGCAGAATCTTCGCTTTCGGGAAGGTTTCTCTGGCGATTTGAACGGTGAATGCGCCGCGCCGAGCCGCAATTTTTACGCGTCGTGAGTCAAAATCCGAAAATTCGCTAAAACCAGAAGCCAGCTCTTTATTTGCTGCTACTTGAACACCGGAGTGTGAATAGGGTTCAGTAAACAACACGCTTTTGGAACGCTCGGGCGTGACCGACATGCCACCGATGATCACGTCGAACTTTTTAGCCAGTAGTGCGGGAATAATGCCATCCCACGCGGTCGGTACAAATTCCACTTTCAAACCTGAATCTTCTGCTAAGCGTTTGGCAACATCGATTTCAAAACCGATTAACTCACCTTGCTTGTTGCGCATTGCCCAAGGGACAAATGTTGACATACCAACGCGCAAAGTGCCTCGTTCTTTGATTTGATCTACATTGGGTGTGGCAACATCTTCTTTCGCGATTGTAGGCATAGCGATGGCTAGCCCTAATAATGCAGTAATGGTCGCTTTGAATAACTTCATGTTATCTCCTTATAATTTGCGCCAACTGGCTCCGAGTTTGTGTTCTAGCCATGCAGACAAGCCAGAAAGTGATAGAGTGAGAGCAAGATAAATTGCTGCCACAGTAAACCAAATTTCAAACGGCATCGCCGTCTCAGAGACGATGTTGCGTGCCTGTGTTGTTAAATCAAAAATCGCCATCACGCTTACAATGGAAGAGTTTTTGATCAAAGAAACCACTTCATTGGTTAATGGCGGTAATGTGCGCTGTAAAACCTGAGGCAAAATCACGTCTTTGTAGGTGTAAAACGGCGACAGCCCGAGAGTTTGTGCTGCTTCGAATTGCCCTTTAGGAATACTGTTTAAACCTGCACGGAGTATTTCTGCAGTGTAAGCACCTTGGAAAAGGGATAAAGCCAAAACGGCGGTGCTGAATCGGTCCAAACCAATCACGGGGCCAAACACGAAGTAGAGCAAATAGATTTGCACCAACAACGGCGTGTTACGTATTACCTCGACATAAGTGGCGCCAATAACATTGCCGACTTTCGAATCGCTAAGCCTTAGTAATGCGGTGACCAACCCCAACACTAAGGTGAAGAATAGACTAATGGCCGAGATGTTAAGCGTGACCAATAGCCCATCGATAAGTTCGGCGGGCCACCATTCGCCATCTTCATAAAAAGCTATGTAATCAGGTACGCGTTCCCATTGCCATTGATAGCCCATAGCATCGGCACCAGAGTCTAACACCCACACAATCGCGATGAAGAGGAGCGTCATTTGTAGTAAAGCTTGAAGCACAGGTTTGATTACGCGAACTATCATCAGTAACTTAAAATTTGGTTCAAAAATGCTTGGGTTCGTGGATGCTGTGGTGTCTCAAATAAGGCGATCGGTGAGTTCATTTCCACGATTTGGCCTTCATCCATAAATACCACGCGGTTCGCTACTTTTTTGGCAAATCCCATTTCGTGCGTGACGCAAATCATCGTCATTCCGCTTTGTGCCAGCTCAACCATGACATCCAACACTTCATTGATCATTTCCGGATCAAGTGCCGAAGTTGGTTCGTCAAACAGGAGCAAATCCGGTTTCATACATAAGGAGCGGGCAATCGCGACGCGTTGCTGCTGACCGCCAGAAAGCTGGATAGGGTACTTACTCGCTTGCTCTTCAATATTGACTCGCTTGAGGTAATGTCGTGCGCGTTTTTCAGCTTCTTGTTTTGACAATTTGAGTGTGCGAATCGGCGCTAAGGTGAGGTTTTCCAGTACAGTCAAATGAGGAAAAAGGTGGAAGTGCTGGAACACCATGCCGATTTTACCGGGCTTGAGAGATTTTGCGTGAGAAGGCTGGTCGAATACATGAAGTTGGCCTTCTTGAATCGATTCAAGATGGTTGATGCAACGAATGAGCGTTGATTTTCCGGAACCAGAAGGGCCACACACCACGACGATCTCGCCAGAATGCACGGAGAAGTTGATATCTTTTAGAGCGTGGTAATCGCCATACCACTTGTTTACGTTGCTAAATTCAACAACAGGAGTGTTCTCTTTCAAAGGGGCACGCTATAAAGGAAAAATATCCTTCTACAATAGCAAGTTGTGCGCATTATTTCATTAAGAACAAGCTTATATTCAGGTTCTAAGATTAAGAACCTGCTCACTTTAGTGTTTGATAAAGTAATGTTTTAAGAATTAGGCACAAAAGCTATTACTAATAAGTCAGTTCAACTGAGATACGGATAACGAACAACGATGGCAACAACGGACATTACCATCAATGTTTGTGCGGAATAGTAGGTCACCATGACGACTTGTCGCGAAAATACGGATCGTCCCCCGAAGCGTTCAAAAGCTAAGACGGTACCAGAAACGATGAAGATAAAGCTTCCGAGCACTGCAAATGAGGACGATTGTGTTTTTCCACTCAAATAATACTCGATAGCAGCCCAACACATGGTCATCAATACCAATATGTAGCTGGCAACCGGGAGCTTTTCTTGACCAAGGTCCGGTCGAAACAACCAATAGAAACACACACCGAGTCCAAATAAAGCAATAGGGAGCCAAGGCGTAAAATGCCAAGCGGACATGATGGTAAAACCGTAGCTATAGGAAAGATGGGCAGAGCAGAAGAGCACTAATCCGGTAATAAACTTATCTCTAGGGAGCATTAATAGTAGATCACCAAGCAACGAGAGCGATAAGCCAATCAAAATCCAATGCGTATATGGCATATGATAGGCAGGAGACTGGATTAAAATTCCTAACATACAGAGCACTGGTAATGGTTTGGATACGTAGAAAAGCCACTTAGGACCTTTACGGATACTGATGATATGTATGAATGCTAATACGACAACAACTAGCCACATAAAATGGATTCTCGAACAGACAAGCTAATGTAGTGGATAACTACAACAAATAAAAGGTCCATTAAATGAGTAAGTTAGACCTTTGAATTCAATTTTATTTTTGTTTGTGTAAAGCTGGACAGTTGTCTCTTTACTGACCTACACGATCAATGAGTTTGTAGGGATTAATCGTTATTTTGAGGAGTTCCCGAATTTGAACGTGATGAAGCTTACAAAATAGCATAAAAAAACGGTATTGTGACCGTTAAGTCACAATACCGTTAAACCCTAGAAAGGGCAGTGAACTGTTTTTGCTGTTAGGCAACAGCGAGTTCTAAAATTTCACGACTACGTTCAAGAGTAATCGCCTGGTTTTCACCGAGAACGGTCATTCCGTGTTTATTGAGTTGTTCGATGATGGCATCGATCGCTTGTTCACGACTTTCACCATAGTTTTCTAGCTTAGTTGCGACATCAAGTTGATGATAAAACGCTTCGATCGCTTCGATGGTACGTTCAGCAAGATCGTCTCCAGCTTCAAGTCCAAATACGTTGCGACCCATTTGCTCTAGCTTAGGACGTTTAAATTGCATTTGGTTGCGAAGTAGCGATGGTTGGACGATTGCAAGAGAACGTGCATGATCGACGCCCCATAGAGCCGTTAATTCATGGCCGATCATATGTGTCGCCCAGTCTTGTGGAACGCCACTACCAATTAACCCGTTCAATGCTTGGTTAGCAGACCACATTAAGTTTGCGCGCCACATATCGTCGTCTCGCTCGGCAAACTGTTCTCCGAGTGTTTTTAAGGTTTTCAGCAGTGTTTCTGCATAGCCATCTTGAACCATTGCGCCAGTAGGAAGCGTCAAGTATTGCTCACATACGTGCACCCATGCGTCAACAATGCCGTTGATCAACTGGCGTTCTGGCAATGTTTTCATTACATCCGGGTCTAACACCGCAAATTTAGGCTGTACTGCTGGAGACATGAACGGAAGTTTGTCTTGAGTTTCTTTTTTAGTGATAACTGCGCCCATGTTTGACTCTGAGCCTGTTGCTGGCAGTGTCAAAATTGCAGCTAGAGGCGTCGCTTCAGTGACTTGGTGTTTGCCAATCATGATATCCCAGCCATCACCATCATACTTAGATGCTGCTGCTACGTATTTAGAGCCATCAATGACTGAACCACCACCTACAGCAAGAATAAAGTCAACACCATGTTCTTTTACCATTGCGACCGCTTTATCGAGCGTTTCTTTGGTTGGGTTGGGTTCAACACCAGAAAACTCTAGCCATTCATGTCCCTCTAGTGCTTCTGAGACTTGGTCGTACACGCCATTTTTTTTGATTGAGCCACCGCCGTATACCACTAAAACTTTTTGGTCGGATGGGATAGCTTCTTTGATTGCAGCGATTTGTTTTTGACCAAAGAAAATCTTGGTTGGGTTTACATAAGAAAAGTTCATTATTAGCCCTCTTGCTTCCAGTAAAGGAGATTGAATACGTGCATATTAGTCCTGATTAATGTTCGTTAACAGGTCGATTTCTGCAAATAATTTGCCTATTTCTACAAAATTGATGCTTTTGAGCTAGAAAGTTAAAGTCGAGAGGAAGTATAGTGCTCGAAATGATAATAGAGACCAAACTCGTTGGTCATTGATGGAGCGCTCTAATGCACACTCTCGCAGATATCATGCAGCAATATGTTGAAAATCAGGGACTGCATGACTTAGAAGGTATGAAGAAAACCGCAATAGATGGCGTATGGTTTTATCGCAGTAGCAAAGGAAATCATCGCCAACCGTTTGTCTATCAGTCTGGAATTATTGTTTTAGGGCAAGGGCATAAGAACATTCATATCGGTGATACACCTGTCCAATATGGGCCCGATGATTACCTTGTCGTAGGAGTTCCTATGCCACTGGAGTGCGAAGCGTTTGCGACAAACAATGAGCCTTTACTTGGCATTTCGATAGATATTTCGCCAACGCTTCTTCATAAGCTCGTTAAAAAACTTGAGGCTGAGAAATTCAGCAATAAGTGCCTGGACACTACCCGTTGTGGCCTTAAGTCGGTACACATGAGCGAAGGTATGCTGGATGCATGCAAGCGATTAATGAGCGCGTTGTGTAATGAGCTTGATGTTGTCATGCTCGGTGATCTACTTCTTGAGGAAATTGTTTATCGCACTTTGGTAAGCAAAGAAGGGTATGTTTTATTTGACTTAGCACACCAAGAAGGCTCTTACGCGAGGGTCGCTAAAGCACTGAATCGTGTTCATCAAGCGTACCATGAACAGTTGAGCGTACAAACATTGGCAGAAGAAGCCAATATGAGTGTGTCTGCTTTCCATCAAGCTTTTCGCAATGTCACGCTTGAATCTCCGTTGCAATACATTAAGAAAGTTCGACTTAATAAAGCGCGCGAGTTAATCCAGTTGGAGGGGCGACGTGTTAATGATGCCGCGAGACTGGTCGGGTACACGAGCCCATCACAGTTTAGTCGCGAGTACAAGCGACATTTTAATGAAACGCCAAGGTCAACAAAGGCTTAGTGATCTTTATTTCAAAATAACGACTTTTTTTGCCTTTTTTATTAATTTGCGAGTGACATATTTATTTGATTTATAAAATTAGTTACTGGTGCCAAATAATAGGTACGTTGTTGCAAGCATTTAGTGGATTGTTGCGAGGCGGTGTGGAAAACTCGTAAATAGATAGTGTGAAATCACCAACTTGTACTTAAGTTATTTTACGTCGAAATAAAAGTATAAGTGCGCTTTGTTTAGCGCATTTAGTATTGTTTTAACAATAACTTAAGGAAGAGCGATTATGCACCTTAAAAACGGCAACGCAGTGAAAAGCGTGTTCACACTAAGCACTCTCACCGCTTCTTGTCTTATGGCCTTCAATAGCTACGCAGCGGTTGACTGTGCCCCTCTAGAAACTTGGCAATCATCAAAAGTTTATAACGGTGGTGACCAAGTTCAACATGAAGGTAATGCTTACAAAGCACGTTACTGGACGCAAAACAGTAACCCAGCGCAATCTGGTGAGTGGGGCGAGTGGGAAACACTTGGCGCATGTGATGGCACTGGACCGGTTGATCCACCTCAGAATGAAGTCCCGACTGTTACTCTGACATCGCCTTCTGCGTCGGCTTCTGTGACTGCGGGGGATGTTGTTAACCTAGCTGCAGATGCAGTAGATACCGATGGAACCGTTAGCAAAGTAGAATTCTTTGTTGATGGCGTATTAGTTGGTCAGGCAACGTCTGCGCCTTATGCTGCGTCATGGACAGCGACTGAAGGCCAGCACGAATTCTCTACTAAGGCGTATGATGATGCAGGTGCAGTGAGCACAGCAAGTGCTGTGACGTTAACTGTGGCACCAGCACAACCTGGTAACGAAGCGCCGACAGTGGATGTTGCGCTTTCTGCGACTTCTATTGACTTGGGTGGCTCCGTCACACTGACTGCGAATGCCGCAGATGCGGATGGCACCGTTGCTAAAGTTGATTTCTATGTGGCGGGCGTCCTTGCTGGCACCGCAACAACTGCACCATACACGCTTGATGTAATGCCTTCACAAGCTGGTTCGCTAAGTGTTTATGCGAGAGCAACCGATGATGCCGGAGCAACTGCAGATTCTGCACTTGCGACGTTAACGGTAAACGGTGGCGCGGTGACATCTAACTGTCGCCCTGATGGCTTGTATCAAACAACGGGTGTAGACGTCCCTTACTGTTCTATTTATGACGAAGAAGGTCGCGAGAAAATGGGCGCCGATCACCCACGTCGTGTGATTGGTTACTTTACTAGCTGGCGCGCAGGTGAGGACCCTCAATCTACTTACCTTGTTAAAGATATTCCTTGGGAGCAACTTACTCACATTAACTACGCGTTTGTGAGCATTGGTTCTGATGGTAAAGTAAACGTTGGTGACGTTAATGACCCTAACAACCCTGCTACGGGTAAAACTTGGCCTGGCGTTGAGGTAGATCCTGCTCTTGGCTTTAAAGGTCACTTTGGTGCGCTCGCGACTTACAAGCAAAAACATGATGTTAAAACGTTAATCTCTATCGGTGGTTGGGCTGAAACGGGCGGTCACTTCGATACGAACGGCAATCGTGTAGCTGATGGTGGCTTCTACACCATGACGACGAATGCGGACGGTTCTATTAACCATGCAGGCATCGAGAAGTTCGCAACTTCAGCCGTTGAAATGATGCGTCAGTACAAGTTCGATGGTCTGGATATCGACTATGAATACCCGACATCAATGGCTGGTGCTGGTAACCCTTACGACAAAGACTTCATGGAACCACGTCGTCAGTATCTATGGGCGTCTTACCAAGAGCTGATGAAAGTATTGCGTGAGAAACTTGATGCGGCATCCGCGCAAGATGGCATTCATTATATGCTGACTATCGCAGCACCATCTTCAGGTTACCTACTGCGTGGTATGGAAACCTTCGATGTAACTAAGTACCTAGACTACGTAAACATCATGTCTTACGACTTGCATGGGGCTTGGAATGATCACGTTGGTCACAACGCGGCATTATTCGATACAGGTAAAGACTCGGAGCTAGCGCAGTGGAACGTATACGGCACTGCTGCATACGGTGGTATCGGTTACTTGAACACAGACTGGGCTTACCATTACTTCCGTGGTTCTATGCCTGCAGGTCGTATCAACATTGGTGTTCCTTACTACACCCGTGGTTGGCAAGGTGTTACTGGTGGTGAAAATGGTCTGTGGGGCCGAGCAGCACTGCCAAACCAAGCTGAGTGTCAACCAGGTACCGGTGAAGGTGAGAAGAACAACTGTGGTCACGGCGCTATTGGTATCGACAACATGTGGCACGATACCGACCCTAAAGGCAACGAAATGGGCGCTGGCTCTAACCCAATGTGGCATGCGAAGAACCTAGAAAATGGTATCTGGGGCTCATACGCAGCCGCTTACGGTCTTGATCCAGTTAACGATCCTTCGGATAAGTTTGTTGGTACATATACACGTCATTACGATAGCGTTGCTGTAGCGCCTTGGTTGTGGAACGCAGAGAAGAGCGTGTTCCTATCTACGGAAGATAAAGCTTCTATCGAAGTGAAAGCTGATTACGTTATCGATAAAGAAATCGGCGGTATTATGTTCTGGGAACTGGCAGGTGACTACAACTGTTACGTACTGGATGCAAATGGTAATCGTACGGCAGTAGATGCAACTGAACAAGCTTGTGCAGCTGGTAATGGTGAGTACCACATGGGTAACACTATGACCAAAGCTATCTACGACAAGTTTAAGTCTGCAACACCTTACGGCAATAAAGTTGCGACGGGTCCAACACCAACAGAAGCGGTAGACATTACAGTCAGCGTTGGCGGCTTTAAGGTTGGCGACCAAAACTACCCAATTAATCCGAAGATCACGTTTACGAACAACACTGGTCAAGCGATCCCTGGTGGTACTGAATTCCAGTTTGATATCCCAGTATCAGCTCCTGATAATGCGAAAGATCAATCTGGTGGCGGTTTGAAAGTCATTGCTTCTGGACATACTCGTGCAAACAACATCGGTGGCTTAGATGGCGTAATGCACCGCGTATCGTTCTCTCTACCTGCTTGGAAAGATTTACCAGCGGGCGGTACTTACGAGCTTGATATGGTTTACTACCTACCAATCTCTGGTCCGGCTAACTACTCAGTGATTTCTGGTGGTAAAGAGTTTGCGTTCAAGTTTGAACAGCCAGAACTGCCAATTGGTGACCTAAATGCAGGCTCGGGTGATGGTGGTACTACTGAACCAGGTACGTGTGATACGACAGGTTTAGTGACATACCCAGCTCTACCACAAACGGATTGGGCTGGTAACCCAAGCCACGCAAACCAGGGTGATAAGATCATCCACAACGGTGTGGTTTACCAAGCGAACTGGTGGACAGCGGCTGAGCCGGGCACAGATGGTAGCTGGTCAACGGTATGTAACATCTAATCGTTTTTGATTAACTGTTATAGCCTAACGTTAATAGGCACTTAAACAAAAGCGCACGATGATGACCGTGCGCTTTTTTTGTTGCGATGGTTTGTCGTTTAATCGAATTGATAACTTTCGGGTATGACGACAATACCTTTGTCTGAGATTTTAAATCGCTTCGCATCTTCTAGTTTGTTGATGCCAATTTGAGTATGTGGCGGAATACGAACATGTTTATCAACTATGCAGTTGACCAACTGACTTCCTTCACCGACCTCTACGTCATCAAAAATGATGGAATCGACAACCGTTGCACTGTCTTGAATACGTACGTTAGAGGAAATGATGGAATGCTGTACTGAGCCTCCGGAGTTGATGACACCGGTAGCAATGATGGAGTTAATAAAAATACCTTCATTGCCCGTAGCAGAAGAAACGGTACGAGCTGGTGGAAACTGCGGTTCGTAAGTACGAATCGCCCAATTGGATTGATATAGGTTCATTGGTGGTACTGGCTCTAGCAGATCCATATTCGCTTCATAGAAGGAATCAATGGTACCCACATCGCGCCAGTAGCAATCTTTATCAACGCGCCCTTTACTGCCACAGAATTGATAAGCATAAACGGATTCCGTATCAATCAGCTTAGGTATGATGTCTTTTCCGAAGTCATGACTTGATGAATCGAGTTTTGAGTCGTCTTCGAGTGCTTCTTTTAAAACATCCATATCAAAGATATAAATCCCCATGGAAACGAGGCTTCTGGTTTTACTTCCTGGAAGGGTAGGTGGGCATTCTGGTTTTTCTATAAATGAAGTAACTAGCCCGTTTTCTGCGGTGCCCATTACCCCGAATGCTGAAGCATCCTCTACGGGAACATCCATACAGGCAACGGTGAGCTTAGCACCTTTCTCTTTATGCTCTTCAAGCATTGCGGCGTAGTCCATTCGATAGATATGATCGCCGGATAACACAACCACATACTTCGCGTCATTGCGCGATAGTAACCACATGTTGTGATAAATCGCATCAGCGGTTCCTTCATACCATGCACCACCTTTGCGCATTTGAGGTGGAACTGCAGTAATGTACTCTCCAAGCTCTGGATTGAATATCGACCAACCATCTCGCAAGTGTTTTTGAAGTGAATGAGATTTGTATTGGGTCAAAACAAGGATTTTACGTAAACCTGAGTGTAAACAGTTGGTTAGTGTGAAATCTATGATTCTATACTTTCCGCCAAAAGGTACTGCTGGCTTGGTTCTATCATCGGTGAGTGGGCTGAGTCTAGACCCCATCCCTCCAGCTAAAATTACGGCGAGTGCGTCTTCCATATTATTCCCTTTCCCTTTTTTGCATGCATCAAAACGGTGCTAACCAGGAGGAAGTGGTGTACAGCGCAGAGGTTTTGAAAGTGCATGTGCTGATGTGTTTACTACTGCAAACTTTAGTACAAGATTCGAGCCATAGAATATCTCTTTAAAAATCAAAGGGGTTAAAAGTTCATCGCAAGGTAATTGCACCACATTAGTGAAGTGCTAAGTAGGCCGTGCATCAAATTGGCGCAAGATTATAGGGAAGGGGAGAAAATAAGTATGGATTTACAATGTAAAGTGAGGATAAAACAGTAAGATAAAGATAATCAAGCACGCTTCTTCATCTGTTCAAAGTGAGTGGATATAGAAGTAAACCACTCACTCTTTAAACGTGCTTCCTTTATAGTCAACTATACGTTGACGTTACACTAAGAGAGACCGACGATATTTCCTTCATCATCAAGGTCTAAATTCATAAATGCAGGTTTATCAGGCAAACCTGGCATCGTCATCACCGTGCCTGATAACGCATACACAAACCCAGCGCCAGCACACAGACGTAACTCGCGGATAGGGACTGTAAAACCTGTCGGCGCGCCTTTGACAGCTGAATCTGTTGTTATCGATAGTGGGGTTTTTGCTATGCAAACCGCTAAGTTGTTAAAACCTAGATTTTCAAAATGGTTGAGCTGTTCAGTAGCAAGGGAACTCATTTCTATATTGGCGGCACCATAGCCAGCTTCACACACAGCCATAAGTTTTTCGCGTAACGATTGTTCTTTATTGTATAAAGGACGAAACTCTGTAGGCTGGGTACAAGCGTCAATAACATGTTGAGCTAACTGAGTTGTGCCTTGCCCGCCTTGCGCAAAAGCGGTGCTGATAGCGACTTTAACTTCCGGATTAAATTGCTGAACCAGCTCTTTAAGTATTTTAAGCTCTTTCTCACAATCTTGCGGGAACTGGTTAATAGCGACAACAGCTGGAATGCCATATTTATGAACGTTATTAATGTGCCATTTTAAGTTTTCAAATCCCGCTTCCAACGCTGCTTGGTCTGGATTAAAAATGGAATCTGGAATGGCCATACCTGGTCGTAAATCGTAGTGTCCAGAATTTGCTTTGAGGCCGCGTAATGTAGCTACTATCACTACACAATCTGGCGCCTTGCTAGCGGCGGCAGCTTTAATGTTACACGCTTTCTCAAATCCCATATCTGAGCCAAATCCCGCCTCTGTTACAGTGTAATCTGATAGTTTTAGCGCGATATCGTCGGCAATAATAGATGAATTTCCATGGGCGATGTTTGCAAACGGGCCTGCGTGAATCAACGTAGGAACACCTTCCAGAGTTTGCATCAGTGTCGGTGCAATGGCCTCTTTTAATGTCACAGCCATTGCTCCTGCAACTTGCAGATCCTCAGTGGTTACCGGGTTTCCGTTCAAATCGTACGCTACGACAATTTTCCCAATACGCTGACGTAAATCTTTCAAATCTTTAGCCAGTGCAATGATAGCCATTAACTCAGACGCGGCAGAAATATCGAACCCTTCGTCGCGTTCGTATCCATTGATGACTTTTCCTGGCTCATTTAGCCCAATTTTGACTTTACGTAGTGCACGATCATTATGGTCCATTACTCGTTTCCAAGTAATGCTTGCCGTATCGATTTTAAGTGCCTTTAATCCAGTACGTGCTTCAAAGGCATCATAGCCTTCGCGTTGTTCATGATACAAGCGAGCATCAAGCGCGGCTGAAGCTAGATTATGCGCCGCCGTCACCGCATGGATGTCACCAGTAAGGTGTAAGTTCAGTTCTTCCATTGGAGCAACTTGGGAATAACCACCGCCAGCAGCACCGCCTTTAATACCGAATACAGGCCCCATAGAAGGTTGTCTAATACATGCGATAACGGATTGTCTAAGCTTAGCTAAACCTTGCGCCAGTCCAACAGTTGTAACGGTTTTTCCTTCGCCAAGTGGGGTAGGAGTGATCGCAGTAACAAGCACAAGCTTACCGTTATCATTCTCTTTTAGCCGCTCCAAACATTTTGGATGGACTTTGGCTTTGTGCCTCCCGTGAGTGTCATATTCTTCGGGTAGTAACCCTACTTTTTCCGCAATAACATCAATAGAAGAAAGTGGTGTGTTTCGGCAAATTTCAATATCTGACTGCATGGATAATCCCTAAAGTGACTCGCAGGTAGTGTTGAAAAACAATCTGAGTTGGAGCAAGTATTATTGTTGGGCAAACGTTTGCTCGGTGATGGTACGGTTTCGATTCGGTATGTAAAGAGTTTACTGCTCTATACTGTGCTACATACTAACAAAATCTACTAATTACTGCGCCAGATCAAAACAAAAAGGCCACCAAATGGTGACCTTGATGTATTTTTAGCTTTAAAGCTGTGATCTTAACGATCCCAGTAAGTTTCTTCTAAGCTGTCTTCTCGTTCAGGAAGTGCTCGCGATAGGCGAGGAGAGTGTTGCGTCAACACTTCATAGCTTACTCGGTTTGCATATTTACAGATCTGAGAAAGTGATGAGTAAGTCAAACAGCGTACTTCGTGCTTTTCTGAGTTAGGCACTTCTTTTTGATGGAAAGAGTTTGCAGCCATATCGTGCAGTAAAGCAGAAAGCGCCGCATCACCTGCGCCGTTGGTGTTCTTAATCTCTAGTGGACCACCTAAGTAAGGACCAATGTAAGAGTATACCTTCATTGGCTTCTCACAATCTCCTTTACGCATCGCACGACTAAATTCGTATTGGTTAAAGGCTTCAATTGAGCCTTCAAGAATGTCGTGTGTGGTTTCTCGTTTTACTTTTTCGTCAGTGTAACCTGCCATGTATAGGCCATTTGGCCCAGCAGTACATAGAACAAGATCGACCCACTCAAGTGCTTTATCAGCAGCCGCTAGCGGTTCTGTCTCGCCTGTTAATGCGGCGCCTTCTTCTTCATTCATTGCAACAACAGATATGTTCTCGCGAATGTACTCTTGCCACCACTGCGCGTTACCTTCGATAACGTACTTTGTGCCTAAAGTCAGTACAACAGGGACATCGTGCTTCTTGGCAAAGTCGATCGCTTTTTGTACTGCTCTCGGCATTGGATCCTCTTCTTTACCGCGCATTAGGTAAGAAGAAACAACCAGAGCTGATGCTTTCTCAAAGATCTCTTCAGGAATGCTTTCCGGAAGTAGTTGGTTCATGTGACCTTCATTGATAGCAAATGTGCGTTCGCCATCTTGAGAAATCAGGGTATAACAACGACCAATAGGACCATCTACCGTTTGTAGGTGGTTGAGGTTCATGCGTGAAGACGTGCGGCAAAGGTAACGGTAAGCAAAAGAACCAACTTGAATGTTCTTGGACATCACACCGAGCAAAACGGATTTGCTATCCGCCAATACTGAGTAATTGTGGAGCGTGTTGCCAATCGTGTCACCTGGGTATTGGTGTGTGATCAGGCCTTGCTCAACCAGTTCTTCGTAAAGTGCATCTGCTTTGCTTTCTTCAAGAACGAGTGAATGTCCTTTACTTAGGTTGTATTTTTCTAAAAACGCATCATCTACACGCGCTTCGATATCTACGATGGTTTGACCGACACCAACAATAGTTGGGCGATATAGCTTAGGCGCTTGTCGGATTTGGTTTACTAATGGATCTCGAGCGTGAGTTGGGAAGTAGTGTTTAGATTTACGCTGACCAGGAAACTTCATGCTTGTTCTTGAGTGAGAAAAAAAAGAGGCGGGATTGTATCACAAAAAAATGAAAATCGTGGCGTTTTATTACAAAGAAGTTTGCCCGCTGAAAAAATCAGCGAGCTGGAGAAATTGCGACCAAGATAGCCTAAATTACTGATGCTTATAGTACTGCAATTGGTCGTTGATCGGTTATTCTCTTTAACAACGAGCTTGGAGCTACCCAAAATTAGCTGCGTTACTTTTTCACTTCTGTTGGCTCAACGTAAGCCTTGGTGCCCCAAAGTGGAACCGTCGATAGGCTGTGCTTAAAGCTACCGTCTGTCTCTTTTGTTGTGTAAGACAGGTAGAGTAAGGTTTGGTTGTCTGCATCATAAATTCGGCGAACCTTCATTGTTTTGAAGAAAATACTTTTTGACTTCTTAAATACAATTTCGCCAGACTTACTTTTATCTATTTTTGCAATCATTTCCGGCGTGATTTCGCCAGTCTGACGACATGATATTGAGCTGTCACTTGGATCCGCTAAGCTAAAATCGGCTTCGATAGAAGCTATATGACACGTTACCCCCGTGACTACCTCGTCTTTTAATTCACCTACTTTGATGTCTTTCAAAGTAAACCAACCGAGTCCTACATCAGCAACATCGTTATCTGAACAACCAACCAGCGTAGTAGCAAGCAATGCACTTAACAGCATCTTTTTCATTATTTTTGTCCTTAACTAGGAAAGATATTGATGAAATCTATCAGAGGTTTGCAACTAAAACAAAATTTAGCCAAGGAAAGGTCTACGTACGCTAGGTTTGTTGTAGGCTTCATGCTAATGTACTGCTCTAAACGAAATGATGAGTTAGAGTGACCATACTTTCTCCCAATATGACTTTATATCGCTTGTCGCTCTGTCTAAGCTTCACTCTATGTGAGAATGAAACACTTTGCACATTTCGTTTTGCAACTAAGGTATCAAAATGAATGAACAACAGTTAGCCAGTATCGAGCGTAAAAATACATGGCTGTATGATCTGGTTGAAGTTGAATTTCCAACACCAGAGAGTCTGAAAGGGCGTGATGTCTATTTCAAAGCACTAGAACAAGCAACCTATCAAGTGGTCGACAAAGACACGCTACTTGAGAGTAATTCTGAATTTAGCTCTGACGATATTTTTCTGGTCGATTTTCACCGACTTACTATCATGTTTTCTGTCCTGCAGTCTCAGCGTTGGGATCAACAGTACGATAAAGATATGATTGTGGAATATCTCACTCAGATAATTCTAACGCCAGATTTTGAATTATATGTTGGTTTTAAATCTGGAGCTCCAATTGGTGCCGCTATTATTAGCCACCTTGAAGGAAACACGCTTATCTCTGATGTCGCGGTTTCTGAATCAAAATACAAGAGTTCGTTTGTGGCGGATCTTGCTAAAAGACTAAGTACCGAACACAAGCTTTTAGATTCGGTGATTATTGAAAGCTAATTTGCGCACTCAAATGCATAAAAAGCAAAGCAAGATGACGATAGGTGATCTTGCTTAGAAAAACTGTAATTGCTCCCCTCTATTTCTATGAAATGCCAAGCTCGTCGTTTCAACAATCCCAAACTTAAATAAGATTAAGCCAACATTTTTAAAATCAGCTAGGGCATTAGCCTTTAAGATGTCTGGAGATGGCTATGGCAATTACCAATATTAAGTGCGTGATATTTGATTGTGATGGTACGTTGGTCGATAGTGAACGATTGTGTTGCCAAGCTCTCGTCAATGTATTTAACCTGCATGGCGCAGAATTAACGATGGAAGAGTGCGTTTCTCATTTTAAAGGAGGAAAGCTCGCTGACATCCTTTTAGATACTAAAGAGCTGAAAGATATCAAAGTCCCTATTGATGTCTTAGAGCCGCAATACCGTGAAGAAGTCCAGTCTCTTTTTGTTCGCCACTTACAACCGATGGATGGCGCAAAGCGATTAATTCAGTTTTTAGATTCGCATAATATCGAATATTGTGTCGCGTCCAATGGGCCGAAAGATAAAATAGAATACGCATTGGAGTTAACAGGATTGCTCGATGCTTTCCAAGGGAAAGTGTTCTCTGCATTCGATGCGAATAGTTGGAAGCCTGAACCTGACTTAATTATGTACAGTGCAATGAGCATGGGCTTTTTACCAAGCGACTGTCTTTATATTGATGACACACCTAAAGGCGTAGAAGCGGGACTAAACGCTGGCATTAAAACCGTACAGCTATTTAATGGTGAGGCAATCAATCGTGTTGATGATGAACGCGTAATTCGCATTCAACATTTAGATGAATTAAAAGAGCAGCTATTTAGCTGCTCTGTTTAATCTCTTAATGGCACACCGTACTTAAGCTATGGATATGTTTAAGTTTGGACTGTAGGTAAGGGGTTTGATGTAGGCATTGGATGGATGAGAAGCTTTTTGTATGAAATCCGCAAGCAGCGCATGTGAATTTCTCTCCATCCGATGAAATGAGATATTCATCCCCCTGGCAGAGAGGGCAACTTAGGTTTGCGATGTCTTTTGTATCTTTGTAATTATTCATATTGTTTTCCAGCAGCAAATTGGAATTGGCAGGATTAAGCATAGCGGAACGCTTTGTTTATGAACATTATTTCATCAGGTACAGCGAGAACTTGAGATTCACTTCAAATATCCACTTGTGTGTAGTAGAAAATATCGACGATAACGGCTGAAAACGGTTTAAAGAAAAGGGCTCCTGAGGAGCCCTTGTTGATCATAAATGCTGCAAAGTTATGCTGTGCGGTAGCGATGTAATACCTCACCAAGAGACACTGACGCCTGAGTGAGATTAGCTACCCCTACGGTAGATTGCTCTGCAACTTCTCTGATTGTGCTCGACTGGCTGCGAATTTCTGAAAGCTCAGATGCAATATCATTGGCGACTGCGCTTTGTTCTTCTGCTGAGGTGGAAATTTGGATACTCATGTCCATCAATGAGCGTGCGGATTCAGCAATAGACGTCACATCATGACCAATTTCATCAATAAGCTGGCTACTGGTTTGCGCTTGTTGAACGGTTCGATCAGTGATTGAAGCAATGTTCTGGCTCTCGGTTTGTAGTTTCTCAATCATGGCTTGAATTTCTACTGTTGCCTGTTGAGTTCGGCTTGCCAATGTACGCACTTCATCAGCAACCACAGCAAATCCACGACCTTGTTCACCAGCGCGTGCTGCTTCAATTGCCGCATTCAGAGCCAATAGGTTGGTTTGTTCTGAAATGGCATTGATCGTTGTGATAACGTCATTAATCTGCGTCGTGTTTTCATTTAAATTGGTTACTGATGTGGAAGCCTGTTCAATATAGCTGGATAACGTCTCAATTTCTCCAATCACATTTTGCACGCGATTTCTGCTTAGCTCGATCTTTTGAGCATCCTGATCGGATTGCATCGTCGCTTGTTGGGAAATGTTGGATACTTCTTTTGCAGAGGCTGTCATTTCTTCCATTGCTGTCGCGACGGAATCGAGTGTTTGATATTGATGAGATATCTGCGTTTCGCTCAACTGCATATCTTTTTCGAATGCAGAAGATGTCTCACTCAATGTAGCCGCATTATTTTTCACACTGTTAACCAGTTCACTTAAGGTGTCCATCGATTTATCTAACGCGCAACCAATGGTGCCAAACTCGTCTCGACCAGGATGGAAGCCAAGGCGAGAGGTTAAATCACCTTCACCAATTTTTTCGGTTGTCGTATATAAAACCCACAGGGCGCCTCCTATAAAGGTCGCAACCCAGTAAGAGAAAAGGGCAAAAGGAACAACCCATAAAAAGCTGAGTAACAGAGAGGTTAAGGCTGACGACTTTGCAGATTCGTATTGCGCGGATACGTTTTGAGTCAACTTAATCACTTCGCCAGAATGCAAATTTGCATAAGCGGTGACAGAGCCATCAACAAAAGAGCCCTCGCTTACGCGACTTGATTTCGATACGCCGTCAATTTGTGGAACATGACCAGGTTGAGCGTCAACAATACCAGAAAGTTTCGCTTCGCTAGCAGAAATCGCTTGTTGTTTAAATTGTTGTATTTCATTGAAGTAGCGGCTTCCAGCCACAGAAGTGAGGGCTACTAAAAACAGCAGGAATATAACCCACATTTTGTCGTTGATAGACATCTTGATAAACAGCCTGTCTATCGTTCTAAACTCAACTTCTCTCATTTAAAGCTCCATTAGAGATAAAAGATATTGACCAAATCTATTGCTATATCGAAACAAAATATGCGAAGTTAATCAGCAAAATATGTAACGAAAACTAAATTTAGTTTAAGAAATGAGATCTAAGGACGCCTATAACGGTATGTTATATCTTTAAATTGACATAAATATTGATAAAAGAGCTATTTCTCTGAAGTGCTAAGTAGATATGAAATCTGGTTGCAAACGTTTACTTTTGATTCTGCTCATAGGTTTTTAAATCTTTACTTCTCGCTGTCATGAATGTGTCATATAAAGACTATAAAAAGGAGCTGTTGAGGTGGATATGGCAAGGCCAAGCCGTCAGCAAGTACAAGCAAGAGAGCTTAAAATAAAGGAGGTCACAATGAGCGACCAATACCAAAACGATGAGAGCCTAGAGCTGCTAGATGCGCTTGAAATTGGCATTATCTTGTCGGAATACGTTGGCTCAGACAACGAAGCCGAATAGCGGAACACTCTCATCTCGTCGTAATTGACGTTATACTAAGTTCATGTCACACCAAGCCTTAAAGGCCAAAACTGGCGTCGGATGAACTTTCTAGCCCACCTGCATATCGCAGACCACTGTAACAGCCATTTATTGGGAAACTTGCTTGGAGACTTCGTAAAAGGAGATCCAAGCAAGCTGTATGAACGTGATATCTCGAACGGCATCAAATTGCATAGATTTGTTGACCGCATTACCGATCACCATCCTATTGTTAACGAATGCAAACCTCACTTCAAAGGTACTGCGCGGCGCTTTGCCCCTATCGCTCTCGATATGTTCTGGGACCATTGTCTTGCAAAACACTGGGACGACTTTTATGCCGTATCTCTCGAACACTTTGTCGACTCGGCATACGAGCGAGTAAACCGTGACGTTAATGAACATTTGCCGCCGCGTTTTTTGGTGCTCCACAGCCGGATGTGGCAAGGTCGATGGCTTCAGTCATACCAAGACCTGGATAGTATCGAATTTGCATTACATCGAATGTCGCAAAGAAGTCCGAGAATGGCTGACCTTACTACAACATTTAAAGTGATTGAGAGTGATTACACAGTATTGGAAGAGAAGTTCTCGACACTCTATCGAGACGTTTTACGCCAGTCGTATGATTTTCAGCAACAGCTTATTGATTCAGTCCAATGAGATAGAAAAGTAGTATGGCTATTGGGGCTCTGGTAAACTCTGCGCTCCAAAAATAATGAGGTTACACATGTCTGTTAATTTTGCTGACTTAGGCATTGAACAAAAGCTAATCGAGACGCTAAGCAATCTAAATATCGTGACGCCAACACCAGTGCAAGAAAAGTCTATTCCACATGTCCTTGAAGGAAAGAACTTACTTGCTGCTGCACAAACTGGTACGGGGAAAACAGCTGCGTTTGGTTTACCTATTATACAAACCGTTCAGCAAAAGAAACTCAACGGTACGCCTCAAGCATTGGTTTTGGTTCCAACACGCGAGCTTGCGCAGCAGGTATTTGATAATTTGAATCAGTACTCTGCACAAACCGAACTTCGCATTGTGTGTGTTTATGGTGGTACAAGCATTGGCGTACAAAAGAGGAAGTTAGAAGAGGGCGCTGATATTTTGATTGCAACACCAGGTCGCCTTTTGGATCATCTGTTTAATGGCAACGTAAACATCTCCAAAACCAGTATGCTCGTTCTAGACGAAGCCGACCGTATGTTAGATATGGGATTCTGGCCTGACTTGCAACGCATCTTCCGACGTTTACCCGCCGAAAAACAGATCCTGTTGTTCTCTGCGACATTTGAAAAGCGAATCAAGACTATTGCGTACAAACTCATGGAATCGCCGGTTGAAGTTGAAGTGTCACCAGCAAACACGACGGCTGAAACAGTAAAACAGATGGTTTATCCGGTAGACAAAAAGCGTAAACGTGAATTATTGGCGTACTTGATTGGCTCGCGCAATTGGCAGCAAGTGCTTGTATTTACAAAAACTAAGCAAGGTAGCGATGAGCTAGCAAAAGAGCTTAAGTTAGATGGCATAAAAGCGGTTTCAATTAACGGGGATAAGTCACAGGGTGCGCGTCAAAGAGCGTTGGATGAGTTCAAGCAAGGTAAGGTGCGTGCGTTGATTGCGACAGATGTAGCAGCACGAGGACTGGATATTCAAGAGTTAGAGCAAGTGGTGAACTTTGATATGCCATTTAAAGCCGAAGATTATGTCCACCGTATAGGCCGTACTGGCCGTGCAGGAAAGTCGGGGTTAGCTGTGTCTCTAATGAGTCGAGATGAAGAATATTTATTGCATGCTATCGAGAATTTGCTTGATCAACGCCTACCGCAAGAATGGTTGGCAGGCTTCGAGCCAACTCTTATAGAAGAAGTCGAGCCTGAGAAAAATGGTAGTGGGCGCCGTCGAAGCCGTTCATCAGAGAAGCGTAAGCTAAAAGCAAAATTAGCGATTCATAAGAACCGTGGTAAATCACGTAACTCTCGCTAAACCGCACAAACTTTTGTTCTTACATAGTCAGGCTGTTTTTGCCTCTTCATAAACGTCTAACGTTTGCGGGATAGCGAGTAGGTATCCTTGATACATATCGAAACCGAGTTTTTTCATTAAGTTAAGTTGATGCTCGGTTTCAATTCCTTCGATAACGGTTTTAGAGCGCAACGTTCTTGCTAGTGATAATGCATCGACTAGAGCTTTCCAGTCACCATTTTCGTATCTCAGCATTAACGAGCGATCCATCTTTATTATGTCTGGACGAACGCCTTTCACTCGTTCAATTGTTGAGGCATTGACGCCATAATCGTCGATCGCCAATTTAAACCCGCCTTGGCTTAATTCACGAGCTGCTTGCGACAACGAGGACTCGTCTTCTACGTTCAACTCAAGCAACTCCATGACGATTTGTTCATTTACTAAATGAGATTGATAAATGGTTTGTTTTAGCAGCCTATTGTACGTGATGTCTCTGGCTAGTATTTTTGCTGCTTCTGGTAATACATTAAGAAACAGTTGTTTATTGTGAAAGTGAGATTGGGCAAAGTTTTTGATATGAATTAGGCGACTTAAGCGTTCGACATTGAGTAGGTCTTGAGCGGCAATGGTTTTTGATTGGAAAAACTGATCTGGCCTGATCATGGTGCCATTAGCATTGGTAATTCTTACTAGTGCCTCAAGGCCAACGATAGAAATATCTTTTTTATATATAGGTTGAAAGACACTTCGAAGAGTGAGCTTTGCGTATTTCGCAATATATTGCCCGTCGGCTTGTTTGCGGATGCAACTAAGGAGTTGCGAGGTGCTCATCATTGTTACAACAACCTAAATCAATGCTTCTACATCAGCGCTATCGTGCTAATTTTTTATTTCATTGGCAGTGAATCTAAGTGGGCTCATGAACTCAAGCAAGAACGATGGTAAGAGATGATTAGATTTGTCGAGTGATATCAAACAAATTGATGAAATGACTGACAATCTTCCTATTGCAATTTGATGTTACCATTGTAGTACTGCATACAGTTGTAAGTATTTTCTGACCAACTGTTGTTTGTTCGAGCGACGCAAAGGATGACCAAACTTAATGTAACAAGGGCTAATGCCAAATCGAGTGTCTAACGATTGCGTGAGCTGCGATTCGCTGGTGTACAGCGTGATGCCTTGCTCCGTGTATTCGTTGATCTGATCGGGCAGTTCTCCCATCCACCAATGAAGCAACTCTCGGCTCGTTTTGCTGCGACTGATCCAATGATCACAAACTAAAAAGAGTAGATCATTCGGTTGCAGCGCATAACCATATTCGCTTTGCCATTCCGTAATTGATGAGAGTAAGTTTTCTCGACAAGATTTTCCCGCACTGACCATATGGTGACTCAGGACCCAAACCGTACCTATTTCAGATGAAATACGGTAGTGATGAGGCAGGTCCGGCGTATTTAAAACTTCAATTGGTTTTACCACGCTGTTGTATCCGAAGTGACGGAAAGTGTGTTCCATTCTTCTTGAAAACGCGAGACCAAGATGATGCTCACTCATGCCTTGGTTATGTACCGCAGGGTAATGCTTTTCACACAGCTTAAGACAGTCGTCTTGAAAATCATTAACACTTTGAATCACTAGGTCGAGTAGCAAAGAATATCCCTTAATAATTAACAAAACGAACTGCAAAAGGTTAGCATAGTCTTTTGAGAATAGACTAATTTACTTCGGCAACTTCTTGATCTAAACACCAAATTTCTCACAAATGATCGCGCCTACTCTTTAAGAGAGCAAGACGATAGAAGCACACATAGAACAAAATTCTGAAAAAGGGCAAAGATGATAAAGTTAGAACGTGCACAAAAAGAAACGCTGGCAACCGCCATTCAAGATTATATGCAGGACGAACTCGATGTTGAGATTGGCCAGTTCGATAGTGCATTTCTTATTGATTTCATTACAGAAAAACTAGGGCCAATTTATTACAACAAGGGGGTGGAAGATGCAAAATCACTGGTTGAACGTAGAATGTTAGAAGTGTCCGAAGAGCTGTATGAGATAGAACAAGAAGTTAAGCTGTAAGTTTCAGTTTTATAAACGATTTAAAGTTCCTTCAAAAAATTCGAACAACTTGATAGATACGGTGCCATTGGCTGGATGTAAATGATGGTAAATAATCTGTTTCATATGACGTAAATAGGTTAATGTAGTGTTTCTTGCTCAACATTAACTTAGGAATATATCTAGGAACTTGAGATGGATACACTGGTAAAGAATTACAACCTTACTGCACGCGTGATGCACTGGTTATCTGCGCTGTGCATTATTGGTCTATTTGCAGTGGGTTTGTGGATGGTCGACCTTAGCTATTACAGCGAATGGTATCGAACTGCGCCACATTACCATCGCTCTGTCGGTATTTTACTCGCTATTTTAACTTTGGCACGCATTGTATGGAAACATGTTACGGCGTCACCAAAGGTAGAAGGCAAACCTTACGAAGTGCTTGCTGCTAAAGCAGCTCATGGTGTTATGTACCTACTATTGGTCACCATCTTTGTTTCAGGTTACCTCATTTCAACGTCTGATGGACGCGGTATCGAAGTGTTTAATTGGTTTACCGTGCCAGGAGCGGGAGAGTTATTCCCAGGACAATCAGACATAGCGGGTGAAATTCACTTCTACGCAGCTTGGGCCGTCATCCTGATAGCAGGTTTGCACGCTATTGCTGCGCTAAAACACCACTTTATCGATAAAGACAACACATTAAGAAAAATGTTAGGAGCTTCAAAATGAAAAAGTCACTCTTCGCTACAGGATTAGCTATCGCTATGGCACTACCATTTGGTGCGCAAGCTGCAGATTATGTCATCGATACCAAAGGTGCTCACGCTTCAATTAACTTTAAAGTTAGCCACTTGGGTTACAGCTTCATCAAAGGTCGTTTCAATACATTTTCTGGTGACTTTTCTTTTGATGAGAACAACATTGCTGATTCAAAAGTGAATGTTGTTGTTGATACAACTAGCTTAGACTCCAACCACGCTGAACGTGACAAGCACATTCGTAGTGGTGACTTCATTGATGCTGGTAAATACAGCGAAGCGACCTTTAAAAGCACAAAAGTGGTTGATAAAGGTAATGGCAAGCTAGATGTAACTGGTGATCTAACGCTACACGGTGTTACTAAGCCTATTACTATCGAAGCTGAATTCGTTGGCGCAGGTAGTGACCCATGGGGTGGTGAGCGCGCTGGCTTCGTTGGTAACACTCGCCTTGAGCTTGCTGACTTTGATATCCCAGTAATGGGCGCTTCAAGCTATGTTGATATGGAACTTCATATCGAAGGCGTTAAGAAGTAACGAACTTCTTTTAGATACAGTAAAAGCGCTCTTCAACGAAAGAGCGCTTTTTTATTACCTCAATCACAATCGACAACATTGGCAAGCCAGTCAGTGACAGCGATTGAAAGCCAACAGACGTTGCAAGCGTTTAATGAATTACGCTGTTTCTAACTCGTTTTTTTCTACTAGGTTTAAACGCTCACCAAAAATCGGGCGTAGTGCTTTTAATACTTCAGTACGAGTAACAACACCGACCATCTGGCCATTTTCAAGTACAGGAAGTACTTGTGGCTTGCTCACTTTGATGCTTTTTGCGCGTTCTTCTAAAGATAGAGACGTCATGCGAGTGGCGATGCCCATGCTGCTCGTTGGGTACAACTGCTCTTTATCGATACATAGGAATTCGACAACATCAACGAGACGATCACCAGCATCAATTGCGACCACATCGCGGCTCATGATGTCGACGACTTTTTGGTCTTTCACCGGAATGTAGTCCTCACACCATAGTTCTACCATCACATCGTGAGCAGAGAAGAAGCCAACCAATCGATTTTGTACGTCTACAACAGGTGCGCTAGTTACGTTGTTATCAAGTAGCACATCTAGTGCGATTGCTATCGGTGTTTCTGCACTGATGGTAACTGGTTTTGGGTTCATAATGTCTTTAACAAAAGATGCGTTTTTCATGGTGAAATCCTTAACTGACGAGAGTGTTGTAGTCGTTGTGATAGAAGATATATTCGCTGCTTTTAGTTCTGGTCGGCGAAAAATACACCAGTTTGCAAGACCAACTAAAACCGCTCCGCCGACGATGTTGCCAAGCGTGACAGGAATTAAGTTAGCGGTAATAAAGTGGCCAATATTTAAGTCTGCGTACTGTGAAGCGGGCACACCGACGGAGGCCCAAAAAGACTCAGGCGCAAAATTCGCGATAACAATGCCAAGTGGAACCATAAACATGTTCGCGACACAGTGTTCAAAGCCACTGCTGACAAACATGGCCACAGGCATGATTGTCATTGCTGCTTTTGTCATTGCATTTGCAGAGCTAAACGTTAACCAAATCGCGAGGCAGACCAATAGGTTACAAAGGATGCCGAGCGCAAACGCCTGAATGAGAGTGTGATGAAGCTTGTGCTGCGCGATGTTAAGCGCATTTAACCCCCATTGACCGCTATCCATTTGATAAAGACCAGCTGCAGTAACTAGCGCAAGTAGGAACATCGCACCAATGAAGTTGCCAACGTAAACCTTGCCCCAAATAGAAAGCATTTTTCCGAACGAGATTTGCTTATTGGCCCATGAGATACTGGAAAGAACTGAGCTGGTAAATAGTTCACCGCCGCAGATCACGATGAGGATCAAGCCCATACTAAATGCTAATCCGCCAGCAAGACGGCTTAAGCCCCAACCAGCGCCAGCGCTGCCAGTAGTCACCGTGATGTAAAACAAGAACGCCAATCCAATGAACGCGCCCGCCATGATGGCAAGACTCAGTGTCATACTGCTGGTTTTGTTTGCTTTACTTAACGCAAATTTTTCCGCTTCAGCCATCATTTCTTTTGGAGAAAAGTACTGGTGATTTTGAGAGCTGGTCACCGCCATATTGACTCCTTAATTTGTAATCGCATAAAAATTCCTTGGTTATTAACTCAAAAATGAAATTGTTGTTTTTATTTAGAAGCCTCAATGACTTCAGTCTCAAAGTCATTGAGGCTTGCGGTGTTCCCGAACCGCACAGTCAGAATAAGGAGAAGGGTTTGGTAGGTAAAATTGATAATATTTAGAAACCTCATCAAATTAATTGATAACTTTATGCGGCTAGGTAAAATGAACTCTATTGCTTATTGGGGCATGTTTTTAACGATTGTGAGGGTATGAAAAATACTCACCAATAATGGAGGACACTTTGCGCTACTCACTTAAGCAATTAGCGGTTTTTGACGCAGTTGCAGATACCGGCAGTGTAAGCCAGGCCGCAGAGAAACTGGCTTTGACACAATCAGCGACAAGTATGTCGCTTGCGCAATTAGAAAAAATGCTTGGCAGGCCTTTATTTGAGAGGCAGGGCAAGCAAATGGCGTTAACCCATTGGGGTATGTGGTTACGACCAAAAGCAAAACGCTTATTACAAGACGCACTGCAGATTGAAATGGGCTTTTATGAGCAACATTTGTTAAGCGGTGAGATTCGCATGGGCGCGAGTCAAACTCCGGCAGAGCATCTGGTTCCAGACCTTATCAGTATCATTGATAATGACTTTCCAGAAATGCGTATTTCCCTTGGTGTGCAGAGTACAAAAGGGGTTATTGATGGCGTATTAGATTATAAATATGACTTAGGGATCATCGAGGGGCGTTGTGACGATAACCGTTTGCACCAAGAAGTCTGGTGCCGAGACCATCTTACTGTTGTCGCTGCTTCTCATCATCCTTTTGCTCGCAATCAATCTGTAAGCCTCGCGCAGTTAGAACAAGCGAAGTGGGTGTTGAGAGAGCATGGCTCTGGCACACGAAAAACATTTGATAGCTCTATTCATCATCTAATTGAAGATTTGGATGTGTGGCGAGAGTACGAGCACGTTCCGGTGTTACGCAGTTTAGTTGCTAACGGCCAGTACCTTACTTGTTTACCGTATTTAGATGTAGAGCGATATATAGAAGCGGATCATCTTGTTGCGTTAAATGTGCCCGAGCTAAAAATGGAAAGGACACTTTCATTTATATGGCGAGCTGATATGGCAGAAAACCCACTAGTCGACTGCATTAAACGAGAAGGTCTGCGAATGATGAAAGGCAAACCTTCGGTATTGTAAGTTACTACTCAATACATGCAATAAACTCTAGAAGCACAGCAATGCCACTCGCTTAATTGGGAGTGGCATATTTCTATGTACAGTATACTGAACTTCGAAGAATAAGCGTGATTCAGGAGCTTTTATGCACTCACTTGGTGAACCATGATTCTGCACGCCGATATTAGCTTCCAGTCTCGTTAAAGCTTGCTGGAGTGACCTATTGGAACTGTCCTACACACATCCTTTTTTACCGAGTATTAGAAATACTCATTCCCTAAATCTGTTGATTTATCGGTTGCGTCAAACTTTTAGTGCAAGTCATGAAATTGTTATAACCTTATTGTGATCATTATCACCGATAAACAAGACTGATGTATCTAACATGTGTCCTTGATTTCAATGTATGAAGGCAGTTATTGAGCCATATGGGTACGATAATAGCCAAGCAGGTACGACTACCATGACGACACTTTTAGCTATCTCTATCACTACTGGAATTTTATCTGGCGTATGGGGTTGGATCGCCATTTCTTTAGGTTTGCTTTCTTGGGCTGGTTTTTTAGGTTGCACGAGCTACTTTGCTGCGCCAACTAGCGGATTGAAAGGACTTGGTATCAGCTTAATCACTAATATGACGGGTGTATTCTGGGCAATGGTAATTATCCACGGTTCAACTTACGTTGGTTTGGAAATTATCGGTTATGTGATTACCGCTATTGTGGCATTTTTCATGTGTATTCAAGCGAAACAGGCTTGGCTCGCGTACATTCCAGGCACTTTTATTGGTTCCTGCGCAACATTTGCCGCTGATGGAAACTGGCAACTTGTCATTCCATCTTTGCTGCTAGGTGGTGTGTTTGGTTATCTAATGAAAGCGACTGGACTTTGGTTGCATACGAAATCAAGCACTACTTCTTCTACGCTTGCTGAGCAAGCACAGTAGTGAACCCCCGATCTTATTTGTATCCACTGTGTATTGAGTTTTATCCCTCTCAATACCTTTAATCAAAATTAATGATGTTTGATACAAGCACACCAATTTGGTGTGCTTTTTTTGTATTACAAGGCAAGGTGTGAGTGTGAAATACTCTAACTCATGTATTACCGTTTGCCATGGTGACAACGCGCTTAAGTGTCCAACGCAGAAGTACAGGAATGCACTCCATACCTCTCTCTTCACAGTGAGATACAATGGCCAAAGCTAAGTCCGGTTTTGCATGCTTTTTCAAAACACGGTTTACGACTTTTTTAGCTGGAATAGGGTGATCATGAGGAACTTTGATGATGTCCTTAAAGAAAAGTTCAAACCCATGATTATATAGAAAATGTTCTATATCTCGATCAGGTAACTCTGTAAGTCTATGCCTTTCCTGATCATGATCGAGTTGCGCTCTCACGGCATGCGCGTACTTTTTACCTGCCGGGTCACCATCGGTAACAACATGCCAGTCGATACCGAACTCTTTTGCTACTTTGATCAGTGACTTCAGTCCTGACTGTGCAAATTCAACGATTTGAACTCCTTCCGCAGCTAAGTCATATCCACATTGACGAGCCAATTCATGAAATAACCAAACTTCAGTTTCGCCTTCTACGAGCAACCAACACCGTGCAAACAACGCCCCTGAGCGATGAAAACGAATGTGAAAACCAATTCGGCGTAACTCATCTCTACCAAACTTGGCAGAGTTTAAGCTCTTGGCAATGGTTCGGTCTGACAAGCGAATCAAACGCCGGATTGAATAAAGTGGAACCGAGCCAAGTAACGTACCGCTGTTGGTAGTTAAAATCTTTTGCATTGGCAACAACTGCAATAATGACCACGCTCTAGCGAGATGAGTTGGGTGTAGTCGGCCTTCCGGGTCTTCGATGATCAGTATAGGTCTTGCGCAGCGTCTTAAATCGGTAGGGCCTTTTGCTTGAAGGTAAGCATTGAGAAGCCCCATTAAAAGCAAGCGGCTTTGTTTATCATTTGTTTCCTTAAGGAATTGACTTAATCCTTTATCAGAGGAAGGGCTTGTATAAAAAAGACCATCACGAGGTTTTCGTGGGTTACCTTTGCTGACGCTGCGGAACGCAAAATAGTGTTCGACAAGTGTTTGCATTGAATCGAGACTACTGCGAATCTCACCCTTGTTTACGTGCCCAGGCATCGCCAATAGCCGTCGACAGGTGTTATTGATTCGTTTTTCAATCCTAGCATTTTTGCTGTCGCCGTTGACGTGGTTTAGATCTGGAAAGCGTCGGGAGTCTCGTAGGCGGATAACAGGGTGAAGAGTCATCAACTCTACGGCGAGTTTCTCAGAGTGGTGCAGTTTCTTCGGCTTACCGTTATGATCCAAAAATGCGTATTCAGTTTTAATATCATACTCGTCGCGAGACGCACTAATTCGATAGTAAATGACCTGCTCACCATCCTCGTTTGTGCACCATGCAGGTTTTATCCGTCGATAACGCCCAGCTTTTACTTCGTTCTTGTCTTGTGCTTTAAAGCAAACAATGATCTGCAAGTGTTGGGTTTGTGGATGAGAAATTGAATAATCAACGTGAAAATCTTTTAATTCGAATTGATACAATGAGCCATTAGCAGGTAGCGCGATAGAAAGGGCATCGAGCAATGATGATTTGCCCCACGTGTTCTCACCGATGAGCGTAGTGAGTTCGTCAAAAGAGAGTGAAAGGCGTTTGATGCCTCTAAACCCGGAGATTTCGATGCGTTCTAGTCTCATCTCAATCCTCCTTGCAATTATTTGAATTATAGAGAGTTATTTTGCTACTCCTAAGCATATATTAATTCGAAATATTGGAGTTAAGCTCAGTTCACAAAATTACGAGAGCCCCTTACTGAATAGAGACCGCAACAAGCGACGCTTGCTTTCAAAAGTAGTGTAGATAGCATCGTGATCACTTAAACATGAAATCAAAAAATCACAGTTTCATAAAATTCATGATTCTGTCATGATTCACTTCTTATTATTATAAGGAATGAAAAGAGAGAAGATGAAGATGAATAACAATCATAAGCCAGTGAGAATCAAACTGGCACACATCAATGACACACATTCCTACTTTGAGCCAACGTCATTACAGTTAAAGCTTAAGATCAACAATGAACTCACGCTAGAGCCATACGTGAGTGCTGGCGGGTTTTCTCGCATCGCAACCCGAGTAGAGCAGCTACGAGACGACGCTCAACGTCAAGGGCATGGGATGTTATTTCTCCATGCTGGAGACTGTTTCCAAGGCACACTTTATTTCTCATTATTTAAAGGTAAAGCCAACGCCGATCTGTTGAATGCGTTAAAGATTGATGCGATGGCGTTAGGCAACCATGAACTGGATATGGGTAATGAACCTGTTGCCTTATTCTGTCAACGCACTCAGTTTCCATTGCTTGCTGGTAACTGGGATCTATCAAATGAATCGCTTCAAAAGCCTCACCGAGTCAGCGATAGCAACAATGTGTATAGCTATCAAACGGAGACACAAAGCGCACAATACATCGTCAAAGAGTTTCATGGTGAGCAGGTTGCGATTTTCGGATTATCCATTGATAAAATGAGCGATATCGCGAACCCAGATGCAGATACGCCATTTAAGTCTGCAATTGAAACTGCTAAGGCGACCGTAAAACAAATTCACTACTCTGGTATTAAAAATATCATTCTTCTGAGCCACTTAGGTTATGAAGGCGATTTAGAGTTGGCTGAACAAGTTGAGGGGATTGGTATTATTGTTGGTGGACATAGCCACCGACTGCAAGGCGATTTCTCATCAATAGGTTTAGGGCAAGATGACCCTTATGGTGTCAAAGTAAAAGATACCTACGTTGTGCAAGCGGGCTTTCATGCTTTGACTATGGGGCACTGCGTCATTGAATTTGATGAAAACGGCAAAGCAACCATGCTGAGTGGTCAAAATGAACTGTTACTTGGCCGACGTATTTTTTGGGACTCGACACTAAATCAACAGCTTGACCAAGGCGTATTCGAAACCGCGTGTGACTTTATCCATGGTCAACCTAATGTGGTGGTCTGTAAGAAACACCCAGAGACTCAAGCGATCCTAAGTGATAAATACATCCCTCGGGTAAGACAGTTACAGTCACAAGTCATTGCTAGTATTGACACCAAAAAGCGTCATGTGCGAATCCCAGATGAGTTTGGTGAGAGCGAGCTGGCTTCTTCTGTTGCTCGTTCATTTTTGTACAGCCTAAATAAACGCGGGCATGAGGTTCAATTTGCGATTCATAATGCGGGTGGCGTGCGAACATCATTGAATCCTGGCAACATCACAGTGGCAGATATTGCCGGACGGTTGTTGCCTTTTGCCGTTCCGATCGGCTTTTACGACGTAAAAGGCCGTGCTATTCGCCGAGCACTTGAAGGCGCCATAAACAATGCACTCAACAATGATGTGGAAGGTACTGGCTCTGGCAGTTATCCATACACTTACAATTTAAACTTTGAGTACCGAGCTGATGCCCCTAAAGGTGAAAGAATTCAGTCATTAGCAATTTTTGATGGTCAACAATGGGTCGACGTTCAAGACGACACCTGGTATAGAGGCACTTCCTCCGCTTATACCATGAAAGGGAAAGAAGGTTACGATGCGCTACTGGAGATGAAAGGCGAGGGGCGTGTAACCAACTTATCCATGGCAGACTGTTTTATTGAACTTCTGACCGATGAGCCAAGCTGCTTGAATCAAAGTCACAAACTTTATACACAGCAACACAGATAGTAGATATTGGTATCGATTTTGCTGTCCTTCAATTGCTACATGCGATGATGAGGGTGGCAGTATGTGGAATAAAGATTGGACAGATACGGCAGTGGTGGTTGCTTGGGTCGCAATTTGGTCAACGTTAGTTTACTTTGTACCTTTGAGCGGCTTTTGAATTGCTAATAACACGGAAGTTAGAAAAGGAGCAGTTATGCTCCTTTTTTGTGTCTATGTTCTCAAAGACAACGCTCTGACTCCTAAATGTATCACCTTGAGTCACTTGCTGCTCTTTACACCTAATAACAAAAGTTCACGTGGTTGAATCAATTCCTTTCTTTTTATATTTCTTTCTGATTTTTAATAAGAATTTTATTTCGATTGGACAAAGTTTTTTTGTTGGAAAGCGTGACATTCGGCGTTATCATTGCGGCGTTTGGGGAGTAGTTAGCGCAAGTTTACTTATCGTCATCTCGTTAAGCATCAGCTTATCCGGTAAGTAAAGGTGTTGCGTGATTCATCCACGCCGACACTTCAACGAGACCAACGCATTCATTGACTGGCAGCACATGATTATTATGTGACTGCTTGTTGTTATTGTCTGCGGAAGGTCACCAAACTCATGTCCTTCCGCCATGGGAGGAAGCATGTCTCTTATCGAAAGTACCACCCAATTGAGCCAATCGGCACCACTTCAAGAGTCATTAGCGATGTATGGCGCTTTTGGTCTTTTTACGCTTGTTCTTGTTGCGCTTGATATCTATCAAACGCGTGGTGGCGTTATAACGATGAAAAAAGCCATCCTCTGGAGTGTTTTTTGGTTCTTACTTGCCTTTGTTTTTGCAGGTTCTATCTATTTATTCTGGGACTTTTACGCACCGCACAGCACTTATACGAACGATAAAGCAACGGTTTCATTCTTAACAGGCTACTTACTAGAGAAGTCGCTAAGCGTGGATAACTTGTTTGTGTTTGCCATCATCTTTGCACAATACAGTGTGCCGGAGCATTTGCGTCCGCGAGCGCTGCTTTGGGGCGTGATTGGTGCGTTAGTTCTACGGGCTATCATGATTGCGGTTGGTGCTCAGTTACTTGCGCAGTACCACTGGGTGTTGTACCTCTTTGCCGCATTCCTTATTTGGACAGGTATTAAGCTTGCTCGCGACAAAGGTGAAGCAGAAGAGGTTAACCCATACCCTGAGCAGTTTATTCGCAGAATATTGCCAGTTACGGATGATTACCAAGGAAATCACTTAATCTTAAAGCAAGCTGGTAAGTGGGTGGCAACACCAATGCTGATCGTAGTCGGTGTAATTGCAGTGATGGACGTAATGTTTGCACTGGATTCTATACCTGCCATATTCGCGGTAACACGAGAGCCATTTTTAGTCTTAGCCGCGAACGTGTTTGCACTGTTGGGTTTGCGATCTTTGTACTTTGTTCTGCAAGCGATGTTAGACAAGTTTGTGTACTTAAAACCAGCATTATCGGTGATCATGATGTTTATCGGTGTAAAGATGTTATTGGTGGGAACAGAGTATGAGATTCCGACAACGTGGTCACTCACATTCTTAATCGTTGTGATGACATCAGCGGTTGTGGCATCGCTCCTCAAAAATAAGTCGAACAGTCGCTCTAGCGTTAAAATTACTAATCAAAAAATATAAGTAAAGCGCTAAAAATAAAATAAATAACGAAACTTAATGTTAAAAATATGTTGTTAGTCGAGATGGCTTTATGCAGGTAACGTTAAGTTATTCAACATAATTAGACAGTTTATGACTATTTATGCTGTTATTATTCATTTGTATTTTTGATGTTTGTAATGGACTTGTTTTATTAGATAATATAATCCGAATGGGTAAAATTTGTCATTTCTTAAACAATAAGAAACTGACTAATATACAACCAACAAAACAGACTACTGCTTTAAAGAGAGGCAATCATGGCACAAGCAATGCAAATGACAAATGTAGCTTTACCAACCTCTATGGATAAGAAAACCTACGCGGTTAACTTCAAAGGACTGATTGCTCACTTACTAGACATTCTATTCGTAGATAATACTGCACCACGCAGTTACTATGCGGAAGATTTGTCAGCTCACATTCAAAAAGATATCGGTATGTACCGTTAATCTTGAAATAATGAATGAAAATACCGGCTTATAAGCCGGTATTTTTTTAGCTGCTCAAACGCGAATAACGGAGCTAGAACTCTATACAGAGTCAATACCGGAGTAGAGGAGCTTATTCCAAATTGGTGTTCATTAGAAATGAAAACGGGGCACTAATAGTGCCCCGTTTTGACTTGTAGAGTAATACGATATTACTTCTTACGGCAGTATTCTGCGATCACGTACATTGACTGACCGCCATTTGCCTTGCCCGAAACCAGTTTCGGATCATCACCAAGGCTGATACCACGGATCACTGTGCCTTGTTTGATTACTTGGTTAGTGCCTTTAACTGGTAGGTCTTTGATTACCGTTACATCGTCACCTTTCTTAAGTTCAGTGCCGTTGCAATCCAGCGTTTTGTCATCATCAGACATACCCTTCATCGCCCAGTTCATTTGCTCTTCTTCCATGTACATCATGTCAAGAGCATCTTGAGCCCAGCTTTCAGAGTTTAGGCGAGTGAGTTGGCGCCATGCTGTCACTTGTACTGCAGGAACCTGGCTCCACATGCTTTCGTTTAGACAACGCCAGTGGTTAATGTCTTTTGGCTCATCGATCTCACCCAGACACTTATCACAAACCATGATAGCAGTATCAACGGTCACGTTACCGTGAGGTGGGACAGCGTATGCTGTTAGTTGAGATTCAGAAGAACACAGTTCACATTTTGACTCGCAGCGCGCAAGCAGAGTAGCTTCAATAGACATAAGGACTCACCTTAGTAATGTTATTTTGTGGCGGTATTATCCACTTTATCCTGAGAAATAAAAGGGTGTTAGCGAATTAAAGCCGAGATTTTACAATATTCCAACCTGATTAGGGTGAAGATGTAAAATATTCGCTAAACAAATAATACCTGTATATAAGAAAATGCATTGATTGCTTTGGGTGATGAATTGGTTGCTTCATTTATTGAGGAAGTTAGAAGTTCGTTGGGAGTATTGACTGCGCTCAGAAGTGTGGGTAGGGCCCTCTAAAAATATAGAGGGCATATTGCTAGCGTTCTATAATCTGCACAATTTGATCTTTTGAAATGCTCATTTCTTTCCCATCCATGTCTTCATACTCGTACATACCCGTTTCTTCGTTAAGGTCTGGTTTACCGTAAGAAGTAATAATTTTTCCTTCATTTGTCGACATAAGATATTGACTACTTCCGCATGCAGCAAGAAGTAAAGCTGTGGCCATTATAGTGAATATGCGCATAGAGTTTTCCTTTCAAACAAGTAAGTTAGGTACGGCACCGATTTAACTATAGCAAAGGATATACGGGACGGTTTTTATGATAGAGAACGAAAAAGCCCAGTCGAAACTGGGCTTTGGTAAGAGAGGTAATACGATTACTTCAGAACGGAAGTATTAGTCACACCCGTTAAAGTGTCATCCATTAAGAAGTCAGTGTTTTCCATTTGCATCTCAACGTGATGATCAATATCAGAAAGTGTGCCATTTGGAGAAACAAACGTAATGTGCGATGCAGTAGCGTTATACTGCACAAAGCTTGCCATTGGAGATACTGCTGTATTAGCACTGTTTACGGTCGTTAAACCTAGCTTAGCTGCTAGAGGCTCAGTCCCGGCAAACGGTGCATTTGGAACGCTGTTTGGTACATTGCCATCGCCATCAACCTCGGTCATCAGGAATGGTGTTGTTAGTGAACCAGAAGCAACTAAATCTGACGCGTTTGTGAACGGGTCTACGGTATCTAGCGTGGTTTGTGCCGCGTAGATAAACTGCGAGAAGCCAGCTTCTAGTGTTGCTAACTGAGTTTCTGTTGCTGCGGCCTCAAAAGCTTCGTAACACGTTTTATCTTCCAATTGTGTACATGACGCATCTGCATAACTCGCGTAGTCTGCAGACGCAGCATATGCTAAGTTATGCCTGATCTGAGCGCCGTAGGCTTCTGAACCTAGTAACAAATTGCCAATTTGGCCACCAGAGTTCTGTACAGAAGCAGAGCTAAATGTGTAAAGTGCATCTGCGTTGGGGCTACCTAGCGTGTTATTTGCTGCTGCCACGGCAGATGTAGCCACAATACCGCCAAGTGAATGACCTAACATTTTGACTTTAGAACCCGTCATTGGGTTAAAGCCTTGCAGAGGCCCTTCTGCCAACAGACCACCTTGCGCCGATACCACTAAGCTCGCGCGTAAACCCAATACATCCAGTACACTTTGGCGTAGGTTATCACGAGCGATTGCCAAGTTAGAAAGATTTAGATACGCCAAGATATTAGCATTAGCTGAACGTTGCTCATCTAAGCTACGTGTGCCGTGAATAGGTAAGTCGATAGCAATAACAGCCACACCTGCTTTCACCATATTAAACGCGAAGGCATATGAATCCTCTTTTGCTGAAGTGATGCCGTGTTGATAAATCACAACGTCGGTCGCGACACCAGATTTAGGTGTGAAGACAAGTACTTCGACATCTTCTACCGATTTAACGACTGGAACTGGGGAGTAGCGAGTCACAATACGTTCACTGTCGAGTTGGGTACCATCGCTTAATGTGAGTTTAGCACCCACCAGTTTTAGCTGCTCTGTAGGATCGGTTGCAAGCTTTGTCACGTCAACAGGGTTATTTGCGAAAACGCCAGTTGATAGCTGCTGAACCATGTTCGCTTGCTCGTTCGGATCCGCCAGTGCTGCACTTAGCTTCGCTAGGCTTGGCATCGCAGATACCATTGGCTGCATGTTCCAGTTTGCCCCTTTTTCTAGATAATGAGGCAGTCTGACCACACCTTGAGTCACATTTACATCGGCACCTGACTTCGCATAAAGGCCTTTAATTGCCGTTTTTGCCGCGTCTAGGTCACTAACGTACTTACTAAAGTCATCGTCAGAGTCTAGCGCAGTGCTAAAGTCTTGGGTTGCACCAAGTGTCATTGTGTAGGCTGTTGATAAATCTACTGAACCTTCGTTCGCATCGTTTTTGTAAACCGCGTTTAATGTATTTGCACCCGTTGAGAAACCGGTTGCGGTTACACCTTTAACCGCCGCCAAAGTATCACCTACAGACTGAGTGCTGAACCATGAGGAGTAAACGATGTCGTCAGGGTTAACTTGAGCTAGACCAAAAATGCCTTCCACCGCTTGTGTCACCGCTTGAATAGAAGCAAGAGCACCAGTTTCATAAACGATTTCTTTCGATTTACCTGTCGCGTAACTGGCTGATGTACCGATTGGCTCACCATTCACGTCAGTAACATCTTGTGTTACTGCAAAAATGTACTCGCTTGACTCATCAAGCGCATCCATGAACTGGATATATAGAGAGTTGCCTTTTGCTTGAACAACGTAGTCTTGGTTCTGAACGAGAACTTCTTCGATTGGGTTAGACTTACCATCCCACTCGGTCAAACGTTGATTAATCTTGATGACTTTAATACCAGACGGCAGCATACCCGTTGCAAAACCATCGCCTTTAAAGTTCAGAACGATTGGCATAGACGTTGACCATCCATCCATCGTATTCATCGAGGCTCTAGGGTTGGTTAAGGCATCATCACCGTCAGTTGGCAGACCAAGCGTGCCATCTGTTGTGTCCATTAATAAGTAAGAGGGCGCAGGTACATCCGCATTCGCCCCTTGAAGCGTAAAGCTGATAGATGTTCCACGGTCGAGCAGTGCTTGGACTTCATCTTCAAATTGAACTTTGTCGGAAGTACCAGAGCTTGATGTATTATCACCACAACCAGCAAGAAGGATTGCAGAACAAAGCATTGATAATTTAAACGTGTGTTTCATTGGTTTACTCCGTAATCCCATTATTTGAAGGTGTAGTTCATCTGTACCGCGCTGATGTAAGCAGTACCTTCAGAGTCGAACTTGATCTCTTCATCCTGAGCATTTGTCTCGGTGAAAGAGCCTGATTTACTCTTAACAAGTGCAAAGCCTGCATCGAAAGTTAAATTCTCATTCATTGCGTAAGTTAGGCCCGCGCTGTACCAAAAACGGTCACTGTCAGGGATGCTCAATGTGGCTTCACCTGCTTGTTCGTCGTATGCAAAGCCCGCACGGAATGTCCAATCCGCATTGAGGGTGTAAGTGGCACCAATAGAATAACGATTGTTGTCTTCGTATTTCTCTGGTTTGTAGAAACATTGACCAGCAGTTCCATCATTACATTGAGGACTCGTCGCTTTCAGTTCTTTAAATGTGCTCCAATCGGTCTGTTGCCAGCCGTAATGTACTGCCCATTGTTCATTCAGTTGATGGAAAGCCGATAATTCGATAATTGAAGGGAGAGAGATTTTTAAACGGCCATCCACTTTTGGTGATGGAGCTCGGCCTGAGTCGTAACTACTAAACTCACCGTCGTCAAAATCTAGATCAACTTTAGAACGGTAACCAAAGCCAAAACGGTTGTTTTCATTTAGCTCGTACAAAGCGCCAATATTCCAACCCCAAGCAAAAGTTTCGCCTTCCATGCCGACAAGGTTATCGGACTTATTACCACCTAAAATACGGGCGAGTGCGCCTTTGTGACGAGTCAGCTCCGCTTCCGCGTACACTAGGTTGATACCGCCACCGACACTGAAAGACTCGTTAATACGGTAAGCGACATTAGGATTAATGTTTACTGAAAGTAGGGAAGTGTCACCCGCCATGTCACCCGCAGAAATATCATCTGGATAATCAGTAGCAACACCGTATGTTGTGAACATACCGATACCCCAAGCCCAGTTATCGTTGATAGGGCTGATGTAATAACCCGCTGGCACGACTTGTAAAGGGGCAACATCTTTCGCATGTTCTTTGTTAACCGTGTCATACACATCGACTTCAGGATCGATGATAGATAACGCGCCCGAGAATTGAGCTTCTTTGAAAAGCGTCATCGCTGCTGGGTTTCGTGCAAGAACGCTGGCATTGTCTGCGACCGCTCCTTCACCTGAAAATGCTCGACCAAGACCAGATGCTGAATGCTCAGCTACCTGGAAGCCCGCTGAATGGGCATTACACGCAAACAATATCGAAATTGTAAGCAGAGAGCAGTGCTTCTTGTTCATCCTTGACCCTCCTAGGGTGTCATAGTGTTGGACCGAAGTCCTTGTAATTGTTGTGTGATACTTACACCAGTTGTTAATACGTGAAATACAACTGTGATGTAAATGTAATGTTAATTGTATGTTTAATAACTTGTCAAAGTTTGAGCGTATTTTGCGTTTTAAATATGATGCATAGGTCAAACGGTGATTCGTAAGGGCATGTATTATCGTTATATTTTTTAAGAGAATGGTACGACCAGAATTGTTTTACGGGCTTTATGGTTAAATGGCATTCAAACCGAGAGATAGCGGGCTTTGCCGTTTCTGTACTTAGCAGGCATAATTCGCGCCTCGCTTTGTTGTTATTCAATAGACGCAATAGGAATCGTGTTGGAATTACTGAATGTTGAATTTTTAGGTCGTTCGTTAAGGCTCGAAGGATCGATGGCTGGTTGGCAGCAGTTATATTGGGATAACACCTTGGTGTCCCAAATAGATGCCAGTGATAATGTTGCAGACACTTGCCTTCACCAGTTTAGACTCTCTGCAGGGGAGGAAGTCCTGGTATGCCATTTGGAGTGTTCATTAACATGGCAACCGTTTGAATTGAGTTACAAGGTCACAATTAACGATGAGCTTATTAGCGAAGGTTGCCGAAATGAAAAAGACATCGAACGCCAAGTACCAGAAGTTGAGCCGCCAACGGAAAAGCGTTTAAGTGTGATAGGGCTAGTATCACTTGGAATGAAAGCACTCAAGAGTGCGAAAGTAATCAAAGTGGCGCTAGCATCTGCAAGTCTTGCTGCATATTCTTGGCTATTTTCTATCGAGTTCGCGTTAGCTTTGATCGCCTGTTTAGTTTTCCATGAGTATGGCCATATTAGAGCGATGAAGTACTTTGGAATGAAGACCAAGGGCATCTATTTGATTCCATTTCTTGGCGGTTTAGCGCTGAGTGATGAAAAGATCAACACACGCTGGCAAGATGTGGTTATCTCGATTATGGGACCATTTTTTGGTTTAGTTCTTAGCATCGCGTTTACTTTGCTTTATTGGATGACTGGAGAGGTGCTCTTCGCTGGCCTAGCAGTGTTTAACGCGTTACTAAACCTGTTTAATCTGTTGCCTATTCTGCCACTAGATGGTGGTCATGTACTCAAAAGTATTACCTTCTCGATGAACACTTGGGTTGGATTAGTCGGCAGTATAGCTGCTGCCTTTTTGGGTATTTTTATCAGCTATTCTTTCGGGCTGACGTTGCTAGGGTTTTTATTGTTAATGGGGATGCTAGAAGTGGTCATGGAATGGAGAGGTCGACATCATAGTCATTTATTGCCGTTAACCCGTTACGGACAACTCTTCTCACTTGCTTGGTACTTGGTTTCTGTCGGTGGTTTTGTCGCTATCATTTGGTATTTTGCTACCCTTGGAGATAGCCTGTTGAGCTTGCCACTACAGATACTGGGTACTTAAACTATTCCTTATACCCATTAAAAAAGCTCCCTAGGGAGCTTTTTTGCGAAAAATAGACACTGGTAGCAGAAGTTTAGCCACATTTTGGCGCTTTCGCGTTATACGCAGGCAACTTATTTATGGTTGCTTGTAAATCTTTAATACGCGTACTGTGCGATGGGTGAGTTGAGAAGAATTCAGGCGGTTGAGAACCACCGGATGCAGCACTCATATTTTTCCATAAATCGACACTTTGACGTGGGTCGAAGCCTGCTTTTGCCATAAACTCAAGCCCGACAATATCAGCCTCGGATTCCTGTGTACGACCGTATGGTAAAATAACACCGTATTGGACACCGACACCAAGTGCCGCCATCGTCATTTGCTGATACTGTTTGTACTCGGAAGCTCCTATAGCAACGTTTGCCAGAGACAATCCCGCATTTGCTAACTGGCTTTGTGAAAGGCGTTCATTACTGTGGTCAGCAAGGACGTGAGCCACTTCGTGACCAATGACTGTTGCCAACTGATCTTGGTTTTTCGCGACACCTAAAAGCCCGGTGTAAACGCCGATCTTCCCACCAGGTAGAGCAAACGCATTGACTTGTTCACTATCAAAAACAACCACCTCCCAATCTTTAAATCCAGCTTGCGCAGGGATGGTGTCAGTGATGTGTTTGGCAACGCATTGTACGTAGGCATTCGTTTTGCGATCTTTGCTGATTGGGATATCTTTCTTCATTTGTTCGAAAGATTTGGCGCCAAGCGATGACATTTCTTGATCTGAAAACATCAGGATCTGATTACGGCCGGTCGGTGATGCGCTACATGCCGTTAAGCCCGCGATAGTTAAAAGAGCAGAGGCTTTCATCCATACCTTCATAATAGGCTCCATCTAAATTATTTTTGTTTTGAAGCAATAGTATATACCCAAATAGTAACACGATGCATGGATCAAATTATTCATCAACTGGCAAGGAGGCCAAGATGTTACACCTTGAAGTTAGACCTAAGTAAAGTCTATGCTAGCTCTCTAATAAATCGTTACAATCCGACAAACCAATTTGTGAAATTAAGAGTAAAACAATGAGTATATGGAAAAAGCCCGTTAGCATAGAGATTCTGAATGCTACATCAAAAAATACCCTGATCGAGCACCTACAAATTGAATACACAGATTTCACGGATGACTCCCTTACAGCAACCATGCCTGTATGTAGTTTTACTCATCAACCTTTAGGAATGCTTCATGGTGGCGCTTCTGTTGTACTCGCAGAAACATTAGGCTCTTTAGCTGCAAATTTCTCTGTCGATGAGGGGAGTTACTGTGTCGGTTTGGATATCAACGCGAACCATGTACGTGCAATGCGAAGTGGTCATGTGATTGGTACGGCAAAACCCGTACACCTTGGCGTTTCAACACAAGTGTGGCAAATCGACATAACTGATGAACGAGGCCGATTAGTGTGTACCAGTCGCTTAACTATCGCAGTGAAGCAACATAAAACGAAGTCGGTATAAAGCAAGATGGTGATTGAGTTTTCATTAGGAAAAATCATTGCTACCCAGCGTGAAATCGTGATTAAGCTCTCCGGCAGTGCAATGGTGACCTTACAAGCGCAAACCGATTCTATCCAGTTACTGGGTAGAGGAGCGAACGTTGTTTTATCTCATGGTGCAGAGTGTAAATGGTCTATGAAGCTGGATAATGAGGAACAACTTGCCGATCTTGCACGAGAAATTGGCATCGATATTCAATAATTTACTGCGTGACGTTTGCACTTTTTAATAAAAATGAGGAAACTTAGCTTATCAACAATAAGATAAGAATTTCCTCTTTATGAGTAGCCCTCGTTTACGTGTTCAGTTCGAAACACTGTTTGAAAAATTCGCCGGTCACGATACGGACGTTCAGCTCGAAGACATTACCGAAGCGCTGTTTTGTACACGTCGCAATGCCCGTATTGTTCTCAATAAATTAGAAGAGGAGGGCTGGATTGAGTGGCATCCAGCGGCGGGTCGGGGAAAACTCTCAAAACTCGTTTTCAAACGTAACCGTAGCGATGTCAGTGAAAACCTCGCCAGACGTTATCTTGACGAAGGGAAAATTGGCCAAGCTCTAGATGCGCTTGATAACGACGCGGCTCGATTAACGCAGGTTATTCAGGGTTATTTAGGGCTTCAGCATCGGCAGGGCGAACAGGTGGTACGTTTGCCATATTATCGACCATTGGCGATGTTAAACCCACAGAAACCGATGCGGCGTTCTGAACAGCACATCGCCAGACAAATTTTTAGCGGGCTAACTCGCCTTGATGAAAATGAACAACTTCAGCCAGATTTAGCCCACACATGGGAAGCCATTTCTGATACGCACTGGCGTTTTTATCTTCGTCGTGGGGTGCGTTTTCATAATGGTGAACCGTTATCAACCAGTTGTGTACTTGAAAGTGTGCTTGCACTAAGTAGCCTGAACCTGTTTTCTCATATAAAAAAGGTATCTTCACCACAGGAATGGACCGTCGATATTGAACTCGTCCGTCCTGATCGCTACCTGCCTTTGGCGCTGAGTGAGTCGCAAGCAAAAATTTTGCTACCAAGCGCTTTGCGTTCAGAAAACTTCGATAGACAACCAATAGGGACTGGGCCGTTCCAAGTTAAAATGAATGATGATAAGCGTCTCATTTTGACTGCTTTTGATGGCTACTTTGGCTTTCGTCCCTTGCTGGACCAAGTTGAGGTGTGGGTAATTGATGAAGCGTACTCTTCAATGGTCTATCCAAGCTTGTCTAAGCCAAAGATGGATAAACAAGGTTCATCTGATGAGGTCGAGCTTGATCCTGGCTGTACATTTCTATTACTAAACAAAAACACCGGGATTGCAAAAGACCCACGCTGGGCAGAATTTCTATCACAAACTCTCAACAGTCACCAGATTTACGCGCATGTTCCTCAAGATAAAGTGATGGAATTGGGTGTATTGCAAGCCTTTGGCCTTAAGCCAGGTTGGATTGATCTTAGGCCAGCAGAGGCGGGCAGCGTGCCGCAGGCTGATAAGGTGATTTCCGTAGCGTATCAGAAAAAGCATCCGATGTTTCCAGTAGTTGCCAAGGCCATCAAGACACTCTTAAAACCGCACGGTATAGAGGTCGAGTTTATTCGTTATGATTCTCAACCGCCCGCACCGGAGGAAGTGGATATTTGGGTGAAAGCCATGGGTATTGCAACGAATCGAAATGACGCGTTGGCTGGCTGGCTTCTGGATTACAGTGATATTGAGAAATTCAGTTCTGGTTACGATTTTAGCGAATGGGCGAAGCTCGTTGATCAGTGGCGTGCTGGTGTTTATCCAGACTTCCCTGCACGTGAGTTAGGACGTCAGTTGGTAAAAAGTTGTCAGGTGATTCCGATGTTTCACTGCTGGTTGGGTGTCAATAAAGACCACAGCGGCGCCTTACAAAATGCAAAGTGTAATGCCTTAGGTTGGTTTGACTTTAATAACGTATGGGTAAAACCTGATATAGAAATGAATCATGGCGAAACCGAATAAGAAACAGCCGACGAAAACCGTCGATATCTATTGCTCAAAGTGTAAAACTCAACTATTCAAGTACCGTAAAGGCGGAAAAGGCGCACTGGTCAAGTGCTTCAAAGAGCGCATTGTTGACGATTTCACACAAACCCCATGCACCTGTCCCAGTTGCGGGCAAGAGTTTGCAAGAGATACCCTAGTGAGAGGAACGCCCGCTTACAAAATGATTGGCGGCAAAGTGACAATGAAATAATGAAGGGCTAGAAAATGAGTATAAAACATGACTACTGCATGGTGTTAAGCACAACCAGCAACGAAAAAAATCGAGATCAGATCATTAAAGGTTTGCTAGATGCCCAATTAGCCGCGTGTATTCAAACGATGCCTATTGAAAGTCACTATGTGTGGAAAGGGGAGATTTGTACTGACAACGAATGGTTGCTGGTGATCAAAACTCGCCGAGAGCTCTATGAATTGGTGGAAGAGAAAATAGAAAACCTGCACGAATATGAAGTAGCACAGATCGTACAGGTTCCAATTGTTGATGGGTTTAACCCTTATTTAGAGTGGCTGAGAAAATCGACGCTGAGCCGACATTAAAAACAGCGACAACGCTGCACCGACGGTGTCGCACAACATATCTTTCTGGGCGTCCCATATGTCACCTTGCGAGCCCAGAAAGGCGATTCCTTCATCGCCGCCAGCCAATTCTGCATACCACCATTCGATAATCTCATAGCCTGCTGCAAGCGACATGATCGCAAACAAAGCAAACCAGCAAGAGAACGTTTTGTTGAACTTGTTCTTGTGTATCAAGTATTCAGCTATCGGATACGCATAAAGGCCAATCGAAAAGTGCGCAACGCGATCAAAGTTGTTTCTATCTGAACCAATCATGTCGTTAAACCAGTCAAATGGTACTTCGGAAAACGTATATTTCGCTCCGATAGTGTGCAAACAGAGCCAGATGAACATTAAAAGGTAAGCCGTATTACTGAATTGATAGCGAATCGAGATTACCCAAATAGCAACAAGAATACCAATTGCTGGGATAATCTCTGCAAACCAAACGGCACGTGAGTTAGGTTCTAACGCAGAAAATAAAAACACGATGGCATAAAAAACCGTCAATCCTAAGAGTGTCGAGGTGCTTTTCATAGAGTTACTTGATCCTTCAATTTATCTTACAGTGGGACTCCATAGACTTGGGTAATGATTACACTTAATTGAACGGTGTGCAATTGTTATTTTGATGGTGTTTTTGATCACTAAAAATGTTGATTTATTGCCAAACTGCTCAACATTAAAACGTTTGCGCGTGCACTTTTCATTAAAGTTTGATTTACAACATGCCCATCCATAGAATCCGTGATTCAGTCTAATAAAAAAGAAGTAAAGCCATGAAACTGGAAACTGTCGATTATCTTGCTGACGATGCTGCTCAACAGTTCGTTACCTCTCTGCGCGAAACAGGGTTCGGTGTGTTGAAAAACCACCCGATTCCACAAGAGCTTGTAGAGTCAATTTACAAAAACTGGCATGAGTTTTTCTGTTCAGATCAAAAGAATGATTTTCACTTTAACGTAGACACCCAAGATGGCTACTTCCCACCTTCTGTGTCTGAAGTAGCGAAAGGGCACAAAGTGAAAGACATCAAAGAATACTTTCATGTTTACCCTTGGGGCCAGATCCCAGAGCAACTTAAAGCTGAAATCTTAGAGTACTATGAGCGGGCGAATGCATTTGCTCAGGAGCTATTAGGCTGGGTTGAAGCGTACGCACCTAAGGACGTTCAAGAGAAGTTTTCTATCGCGTTGTCAGAAATGATCAATAACAGCGACAAAACATTACTACGCGTTCTTCACTACCCACCGATGACAGGCGAAGAAGAGCCTGGCGCTATTCGTGCTGCTGCGCATGAAGACATTAACCTACTAACGGTTCTGCCAGCCGCTAATGAGCCTGGACTGCAAGTAAAGAGCAAAGAAGGTGATTGGATAGATGTACCATGTGACTTCGGAAACTTAATCATCAACATTGGTGATATGCTTCAAGAAGCGTCGGGCGGTTACTTTCCTTCAACGACTCACCGTGTAATCAACCCAACGGGTGGCCGTCAAGAAAAGTCGCGTATTTCATTGCCGTTGTTCTTGCATCCAAAGCCAGAAGTGGTTTTGTCAGAGCGCTACACCGCACATAGCTACCTTATGGAACGTTTACGTGAACTAGGGGTTATTTAACCTTTACGTGATCTCCTTACAAAGGCCGATGGTTGATGACTATCGGCCTTTTGTTGTTTATGGTACAAAATGATACCCACGCTTAATTCGGTGCCACAGAAATTGGGCCTGAAACACGCGTCAGCAAGCATTTTTACCAGTACAGATGAGCAGCTTTCTCTGAGATTAGTGTGATGCTTCAATATTAAAAACAGAGAGGATGAATGGAAGGACAACGCACGGTCAGTAGTATTGAGACTCACGCAATAGAAAACCCGTTGCTTTGGCCAATGCTAGAAATTCTTAGAAAGCAGCCTTCCGATTGGAAAGTTCACACCTTAGCAAGCAAGTTGAGTGAACAGGGCTACATTTCGAAATTGGATGATTCTCCTGATAAGGATTTATTCAAAAGAAATTTCTTAATCATGAACGCGCTATACCAACTGCAAGAAACGCTTTATCCAGATGCCTGGCTGCAAGTTGAAGCGATGAATATCCAGCTGATGTCTTCGTTAGAAGCTTCGAGGCATATCGTTGATATTAACGACCCTTTGCGTGAATATTATCTGGATTGGCGCAACTACGAAGCGGACGAAGATGAAGTGCGTCGATTGTTGAATGAATTTTGGACCACTTATCAAAAATTCATTGGTGGTTCGTCTACAGTCAGTGTGGATAAAACAAAAGCACTCTCACTGTTTGAGCTTAACCCTGATGCAACACCCGCAGAAATTAGAAAGCAGTGGCGAAAACTCGCGCTTCGTTGGCACCCAGATAGAGAGAATGGTGATGCAGAAAGGTTTAGAATTCTTTGCGAAGCGTGGAATGTACTGAGAAACGAATGATTCGGTATGAATAAAGATAAAGGAAGGCAGCTAACTATTAGCTGCCTTTTTTCATTGGATTGTCTCAATCAGTGTATCAAAACTAGCATGAAGGCTTAAACTGAGATTTTCTCATGCGATTAAGCGCAGCCATTACGTCTAGTGTGCGTGGTTTGGCTAAGTCCCCTTGCTTAGGAAGCGATGCATGCCACTCACCAGACAGCATTTCTTCAATTTCTTTCGCTGGATGATTACACCAGCCTGGAAGCTGAGCGATTTGGAACCATAACCAGCCAATCGTGTTGACTTCATCAGCGGACTCAATCTGTTCCAAAGCGCTAAGGTCAGTAAACTCTTTGCCAAATCGAAGTGACTCTTTGCCTTTCGCATTCACACGGAATTTACCGTCAGTGAGAATATTCATCAAAGCAACGCGATTCAGGGCGCGAGGCGGGAAGGTTTGTAAGCGTTCTTCCGATTCGTTATGACGTTGAGTAGGGTGCTGAGCGATCACTTCTTTCGCTTTTTCTGTCACATCAACCGCTTGGTAGTCGTGCATCTGAATGACTGTGTCGGCAACGTCTAAGTAGTCGCCTGAACCACCCATAACGATAATGGTAGAGATATCGAGATCATCTCGCAATTGACCAATGCGATCGACAAGAGGGGTAATTGGTTCATCACCTTTTGCCACCAATGCCTGCATACGTTCATCTCGAATCATGAAGTTCGTCGCAGAGGTGTCTTCATCAATCAATAACGTGCTCGCACCCGCTTCAATAGACTCTTGAAGCCAAGCGGCTTGTGATGTTGAGCCTGATGCATCTTGAGTCGAAAAGTCCGCTGTATCTTTACCCATTGGCAAATGGTTGATGTAATTCGACAGGTTCAAATGATGCACGCATCGACCATCTTCGGCGCGGATCTTCATTGCCTTGTCATCAGCTACGATGTATTCACGACCATCTCCTGGAATATGGTCGTAAATCGAACGCTCAATCGCATTCAGTAAGGTAGATTTACCGTGGAAACCGCCACCAACGATTAGCGTAATGCCCTTTGGAATCCCTAATCCCGTGACATGGCCTTTGTTTGGTGCATGTAAAGTCACTTGCAGCGATTCAGGGGCCTTGAACTCAACCGCCTCTTTCATTGGGAGATCACAGTTGCCAGCAATTCGAGGAAGAATGCTGCCATTTGCGACAAACGCAACTAGGTTATTGGCTTCCAACTGTGCACGCAGGGCGTCTTGGTCTTCAACAACTTGGCAATGCTCAATCAATGCTGCTTTGTCGAGTTCACGTTCTAAGGTCGCTCGACGGATAAACTTAGGCAAATGGAAAGTCAGTATGTTGTTGGCTTTTTTCCCCAACACTGAACGACCTTCAGCAGGCAAGTTAACTCGAAAACGCAGTTCAATACCTTCCTCGGTAAACAATACTGCGGTGCTATCCAACACAGTTTGGCCATTCAATGAAATGGATACGGAGTTTTCTTGTTTAGCAAACAGCTCAAAACTGCGCGCAATAAAATCACGTGCTGCTCGTTGAAAAGCAGGGGACTCGTCTTTTAACCATTCCAGACCAGTCAAGGACCAGGCGCGAGTTGCACGAAAACGTGACGCGGAAGCATACGGATCTCCTTGTACGTGATCGATGAACAAAGTGAAATCAGTGAAGTCGTATTGACCTTTGATTTGCTGATAAGCGCGGTAGTTCTGCTTTTCAATTTTCTTAAGCGTGGCAGTCAACTGATCCATGAAGATATTGGCCTTTTAATAGAAGCGGGCGGCGATTATAGAAACCACCGCCACCTTAGTAAAGAGAATGCTTAGGAAGAGTAGGCGTATTGTCCGCCTGAAAGACGCTGATTAAACAAACTTTGCTCAAATTCATTACAAGGCATCGGTTTACCATAGAGAAAGCCTTGCCCAATATCACAACCCTCACCAATAAGAAACTGCTCTTGTTGGGGGGATTCAATGCCCTCAATAACCACTTGGAGGTCCAGTTTTTTAGCTATGTGTATGATAGAGCAAATGATCGCACGATCATCGTCCGACTTTTCCATTTGCTGGACAAAGCTCTTATCAATCTTGATGGCATCAAATGGGTATTTCTTCAAATAGCTGAAAGAGGCGTACCCTGTACCGAAGTCATCTAGTGACAACGTCACACCTAGTTCGTGCAATTTGTTTAGCGTTGTGCGTGCTACGATTTCATCGGCAATTAAAGCGCTCTCGGTCACCTCGAGTTCGAGAAAATGTGCTGGTAAGTGAAAGGATTCGAGTAGGTGTTGCACTTGCTCCGCAAAGTTCACGTTTTGTAATTGAATTGGAGAGACGTTAACGGCAATTTTGAAATTATCAATTAACTCCGACCACTGTTTAGCTTTGTCTATCGCGGTACGAAGAACAAAAGAGCCAACTTCAAAAATAAGTCCGTTTTGTTCAGCCATATGTATTAATGCTTCGTTAGAGACGTCTCCCAGTATTGGGTGTCTCCAGCGCAGCAATGCTTCTGCGCCAATCCATTTGTGAGTATGGGGATGAACTTTGGGCTGAAAGTACAGCATCAGGTCGTCATTTCTTACCGCTTGCAATAAGTAGCTTTCCAATTGATTGTGGTTGTTTAGCTCATTCGAATGACTTTCACAAAAATAACTATACGCTTCGCCAGACTCTTTACACAGCAGCATGGCATAGCATGCATTTTGAAGAAGTTGTTTGGCATTGCTGGTTTGGTGGGCTTGCACAACACCAATATAAGAGTTGAGGTGAACCTCTGTGTCTTTTATATAAAAGCTTCCCAAGCCAATATTGGTGATATCATCCAGTAGCTTACGCAATTTCATATCAATATCGTTGCCCCAAATGAGTAATACAAGGTCATTCGAGCTCGGCCTCCCGGTAACAAAATAACTCGATTCTCGTTTACCAAGGCGATACCGAAATTCTTTTAATATCTCGTCAAAGGCCTCAAAGCCATAACGGGTTTGGATACTGCGAGCATTACTAAAGCCAATGTTTATCACGAGCAGTGATTGCTGACTATGATCCAACGTTCCGAGCGTTTCTCCGACAACACTTTCCAGTGCTGCGCGATTTAAGAATCCGGTTCCCTGATCGTGTGTTTTTTGGTAGCTCACTTGTTTTTCTGCAGCCTTACGACGATCAATCTCTTTTGTTAGGGAGTAACTCAACTGCGCTAAGTCCGTAGTACGGTTCTCAACTCGATTTTTGAGTTCATTATTAAGGCGCTGGAGTTTGTGTTGCTGATACACGACAGAGAGCTGCGCTTCGATTGAGTCTTTGAAAGTTCCGAGCAATTGGCGGTAAGTGTCGCTGTATTCATTCTTCTTGGAATCAAGCATGCAGATGGTTCCAAACGTCTCTCCGTTTGGCCAGAATAACGGTAAACCGCAATAAGATATCATGCCTAGTTTTATGTCAGGGTTATTGCACCATTCTTCATCCTCGAGCGCATTAGGAACCATGAGTTCGCTCTTATGCTCAATGACATGCTCACAATATAAACCGTTGCCGAGCAGTTCAGTATCGCCGGTACGATAGGGGTTGCCTTGAGTTTCACTGGATGTGTTGACTTCAATACGATCTGGATGGATACGCATGATTAATGTGGTGGGTACGTGCGTTATTTGAGCCAGTAAGTTGACGATTTCCTGCCAACTTTTTTGCATAGACTCAGGGATTTCATAATCTAATGTTTGCAATCTCCCCATATAGGTCATCCTTTACGTGGTTTCACTTCCTGTGAATTTAAAATGTAGACTGCTCTATCTTGTTCTCGGTTTTTAATTAAGTATAGGGTGGCTGGTGCTTGAAACAAAAAAAAGTCCTGAAAAGTGTTCAGGACTAGGAATAGTTATCACATATCTCATACTTGAAACAGATAACAAGCATTAAGGTTTAAGCGATTTTAGCGACTCAATAGAAATGTCTTGCGAATAGTCGACGTCTTCAAAGTTAAAGCCATTTAGCTTCATAAACTCATCTTTAAAGCCTTGGTAATCACCAATCTCTTTAAAGTTATTGGCGTTCATTTGCTCTAAAAGAGCATGGACTTCTTGTTGTACTTGCGGGTCAAGCTCTAAGTCGTCTATTCGGATTAAGCGTTCACCGTCAACAGGCACTTTATCTTGATCGTACAATTTAGTGGTAAACAGTCGCTGCATTTGTTCAATACAACGTTCGTGAGTACCTTTTTCCTTCATCACTCGATAAAGTGCTAATAGGTAGGGACTTAGCGCAGGAATGAACACACTGGCTTTCGTCACCAACGCCTTACACACTGTTGCGTAAGCACCGCCGTCAAAGTTGGCAAGTTTTAGATTCAACGAGTGACTTGTTTGGTGTAAATCTATTTTCGCTCGACCTAACGTACCATCGAGATAGATAGGGTGCGTAACGTCTGGTCCCATGTAAGAAAACGCGATGGTTTTGCAGCCTTGTGCAATCGAGTCGTTATTAATCAGTGTATCAATCCAGCTTTCCCAGTCTTCACCGCCCATCACTTTGATAGTCGCTTCGGCCTCTTCCTCTGTTGCGGGAGTTAAAGTGGTTTCTACCCACTGATCGTTTTCCAGCATAATTGAAGCGCCAGTGACAGGCTCACCAATAGGCTTAATGACGCTGCGCCAAAACTCATCAGACTCTGGTTTAGGTCGAACACCCGTCGCTAAGCTATAGATGACTAAATCAACTTCACCTTCAAAGTACGTTTCAATGGCTTCAATCACTTGATTGCGGACAGAGTCAGAGAATGCGTCACCAACAATATTGATGGCGGTACGCCCCGCATGATTTGCTTCTTGTTTAAAAAAGATGTTGTTATACCAACCCGCACTTCCAACGCCTTTATCTGAAGGCCCGCGCTCGAAGGAGACACCAATGGTATCAGCTTTAGCACCTCCGAAGGTGAGGGCAATACGAGCCGCTAACCCGAAACCAGAGGAAGCACCAATAATCAAAACCCGTTTTGGACCGCTTTTGATCTGCGGGGCGTGTTTTACGTATTCAATTTGCTCTTTAATGGATGCATGACACCCGTATGGGTGAGCAGAGCGAGCAACAACACCTTGAATTAAAGGGTCTATTCGCATGTTGTTATCTATCCTCGATGAGTGGAATTGAAAATAGATTAACGTAAAGTTAAGTAAAACTTATTGAGCTAGACCATTAAAATTAGAGATGTTTAATTAATTCTTGAGCAACAAAGTCAGCAATCCAAGGCTGTGCATCAGGCTTGGGGTGAAGGCCATCATCCATCATCCACTCGGGTTTGATGACCACATGCTCCAAGAAGAATGGCATCAAGGTAACTTGTTGATGTTGTGCAAGCTTAGGGTAGATATCGTAAAACATATCGCTATAGCGCTTACCATAATTAGGTGGCACTCGAATTTGCATCATGACAACGTCCGCTCCTGAATCTTTTATCATGGTAATCATTTTTGAGAGATTCGACGTAATAAGTTTAGGAGGGAAACCTCTTAGGCCATCGTTGGCACCTAACTCAATGAGCACCATATCAGGGCTGTGTTGGGTTAGTAGCTGTGGTAATCGAGCTAAACCGTTGCCTGTGGTATCGCCAGAAATGCTGGCATTAATAACTGTTACATCTTGACCATGTTCTGACAACGCATCAGGGAGTAAGCTAGGCCAACTCTTTTCGATCGGCATCTGATAGCCCGCGCTCAGGCTATCACCTAAGACAAGTAGCTTTTCGCTCGCATGTGCAGTAGCGGAAAAACAAAAAAATAGAACTAAGGAAAGTATACGAATCATGCAAACACCTGTACTTAATGCACCTATTGTTCAAGCCAATTTGGTTTCTAAACAAGTCTCTACTAATCAAGAGCAATTAACAATCCTCAAAGATGTAAATGTTGACATCAGGAAAGGAGAAAAAATCGCCATCGTCGGTACTTCCGGTGCGGGTAAGTCAACGTTGATGACGTTGTTAGCTGGCCTTGATACACCGACATCAGGTGAAATTACCTTGTTAGGTCATGAGTTATCAAAACTTGACGATGAAGCTCGCGCAAAAATTCGAGCTGACTCTCTAGGTTTTGTTTTCCAAAGTTTCTTATTAATCCCGAGCTTGAGTGCATTACGCAATGTCACGCTTCCTTGTCTTTTACGTGGTGAAGCCGAAGATGAAGCAAGAGCCGCCGAATTATTAACCGCTGTTGGATTGGAAAAACGTGTCGATCATCTTCCAAGTCAATTATCTGGTGGTGAACAACAACGTGTCGCGCTAGCACGTGCCTTTATGACACAGCCTGAACTGTTATTCGCAGACGAGCCTACCGGCAATCTTGACCATCAAACCGCAGACAAAGTAATTGAGCTTTTATTCGATCTTAATGAGCAGCATGGAACAACGCTGATATTAGTTACACACGATGGTCACCTAGCAAGTCGATGTGACCGTATTTATCGTATGGAGGCGGGTGAGCTTAAGGAGGAGGTGTAATGTCTGCAGTATCATCAAGCGAAGCAACATCGACAGAAAGAAGCAGTGCAATAAAACACTCGTCAAACAAAAGCCTAATACGTTGGAGTTTCGGCGAAATAAGACAGGGGAACCTTTGGCCTATTAGCGTTGCTCTTATTCTTGTGATTGCGAGCATCTTTGCGCTTTCTGCATTAGCGGAGCGAATGGAGCAGGTGATCGTCAAACAGGGGAAGGATGCATTGACAGCGGATGCGGTGTTTGTGTCTGCTAATCCTATACCTGACACGTTGTTAGCCTCGACTGAAAACCTAGAACGTTCGACGATGACACGATTTGCCACGATGGCATTTAGCGACAATGGTATGCAGTTGATTTCCGTAAGGGCAGTGGACGACAATTACCCTTTAATGGGAGAACTGGTACTAGACAACAACCCATCCGGTCGCGTTAAAGAGAACCAACTCTGGCTTGATGAGCGGATTATGGCTCAACTAGACGTCAAGTCGGGTGACAGCGTCACTATAGGCGATGCCGATTTTACGGTTTCAGGTGCAGTGCTGATGGAACCTGGGTTAAGCTTTAACCCATTTCAACAAATGCCTTCTGCATACATCCATCAAAAAGACGTTGAGAAAACAGGAGCGATTCAAGTCGGGAGTCGAGTTCAATACCGTCTGTTTCTACAAGCCGATGATAAAACGCTAAAAGGCCTGCAAGAAGATACTGTTCTTTCTCCTAGTGATCGCTGGCGCACGCAAGATACTGCCAGTCGTAGCAATGAGGTCTTTGAACGAACGACGCAGTATTTGTCTCTAACGGTTGCGATTGTCATCATTATGGCAGCGACAACATTGGTTCTTACTTGCCAAAACTATGTGAATAGTCGAACACAAACCATTGCGATGCTAAAAAGCCTTGGCGCAAGTCGACGATGGATTGAAAAATGGCTGTTTATTCAAGTCACAATCCTGCTCATTAGCGCCAGTGTCGTTGGGTTATTGTTGGGAAGTGGGCTGGAGTACTTGTTGCGCATTCCACTCAAAGACTTATTACCCGAGCCATTACCTAGTTACGGCGTCACTCCATATTTGGTGTCGTTTATCTCAGCGGTCCTGATCACCGTTCCTGCCCTTGGCATACCATTGTTGGGTTTGATTACAACTCCAGCCTTAGAAGTGCTACAGCAGGGCAAAGCACAACGTTCTTGGAAGCGAATGTTGCTCGTTCTAGTCCCCGTTGTTCCATTACTTTTGCTTTATGCTGATAACACCTTAGTTTGGATTGTTCTTATTGGTATTGCAGTACTTTTTGTTGTGCTTGCTGCAGTGAGCGTCGCACTCACAAAATTGTTTGCGCGTATTTCAACACAACCTGCCATGAAGCTTGCGTTGAGTCGTATCAACCGCACGCCAGTAACCAGTGGCCTGCAGTTTGGTGCTTTGGCGTTGTCTTTGATGCTGCTATCTATTATCTGGCTTGTGCGCAGCGATATTCTCGCGGATTGGGAGAGAACCTTACCTGCAGACGCACCAAATGTCTTTGCATTAAATATTGGTGATTACGAACTCGATAGCTACCTAGAAACCTTAGATAAAAATGGGGTTACACGGTCACAAGCTTATCCAATTATTCGTGGTCGATTGACAGAGATTAATGGTCAAAACGTCAAAGAGATTGAATACGAAGGAGAAGGCTCTGACGCAATACGTCGTGAATTGAACCTTACGTGGGGAAACAGCCTGCCAGAGTATAATGATGTGCTTGCGGGTGAATGGACAAATAAAGGGAGTGTCTCTGTAGAAGCCGATGTAGCAAATGACTTGGGCATCGAACTTGGTGACAAACTGCGCTTTGTTATTAATAGCCAGAACTACGATGCGGTAGTAGATACCATTCGTTATGTTGAATGGCGTGATATGAAGCCTAACTTTTACTTTATTTTCTCATCCGACGTTATGGCTAATCTACCGGGTTCTTACCTCATCAGTTATAGAATTGATGAGGGGAACGAAGCACTATTAACGTCTATGTCTCGATCTCACCCAACGGTATCTGTTTTAGATATTCGTACCATGGGCGAAAAAATCCAGGATTTGATTCAACAAATCGTATCGGCAATCACTATTCTCGCTCTTTTAGGCGTGGTTGCGGGGGTGCTACTTATCTTTACGCTATTGAGATTAAGCTTATCCCAACGTCAGCAGGAGATCCGTTTGTATCGCACATTAGGTTCAAGTAAAAAACGGATCAATACAACTCTGTGGGCCGAATACGGCATTATGGCGTTGATAGCTAGCGGTGTCGCGGTATTCGCTGCCGAAGTTTGTGTTGCCGCGGTAATGATATATGGCTTCGACCTAAACGCACAAATTCACCCCGAATTGTGGATAGCTTTACCACTGGCAACATTTGTTACGTTGGCACTTGTCGTAATGAGTTTGTTGAAAAGATTGTTAACGCCAGTAAACACTTAATCACTGCAAATGTTATTAAATGTGGAACACTCCATGACACTTTTATTTTAGTTATCCACAAAAACAGTGGATAACTTTTGGGATAACTAAATGGGGTAAAAAGTGGGGTGTTTCTGCAGGCTTTGCGCCATGGGTCTTACAGTGAAATTGTTATTCACATAGGCATAAAAAAGTGTCTTCCTAACCATGTCGTCAAGTACTTTTTTTGCAATTTTTTTCTACTTTAACGCACCATAAAGGCGCAGTTGGATATTTCGCAAACCCATGAACTTTTTGTGATTTTAATCAAGCCCAAACACGAGTAGAATCCACCGTTAGTAAAGAATTTTCCTTATAAAATTTTTAGTGAAGCAATGAAGTCTGAGTTTCCAAATTACAAAGATAAGCACATCGCTGTTGTTGGTGGCGGTGTCGCAGGTGCAACAGCAGCAATTCATTTTGCGGAGCTGGGTTTTAAAGTTTCCGTAATAGAGAAGGGCGTATCACTGGTAAATGGTCCGCCCATTTGCCATTTACATGCAGGTGGCAACTTATATCGAGAGATTTCTGAGCAACAATGTTTAGATTTGTTAGCACAATCCATTGATACTGTTCGCCTATATCCGCTTTCACTGAATATTCGCCCGACGATCATTGCAGTCCCTTATTCTGATGGTGGAGATCCATCCGCACTGATTCCTCGACTAGAGGTGGTGAAAAATGCGTATCAAACGCTCGTTGATAAAGATCAAAGCAACAAAGTGCTTGGTGAGCCAAGCGAATACTACAAATTGTATTCAAAAGAGGATCTAGAAGCACTCGCACAACGTACTCAACCAAGTCACCCTGCAACCTTTGATGAGTGGTGTATTCCTTTTGCTCAACATGCTGATCTAGAAGCGCTAAAGTACCCAGTTGTGGCGGTTCAGGAATATGGCTGGAGTGTTTTTCGCCTTGCCGCAATTGCCAACTTAACGTTGAACGCTCTGCCAAACGCCTCAGTATGCACACAAGCAACGCTCAAACAAGCGGACTGGATGGGTAATCACTGGCAACTTGGTTACGAACGAGATGGCATTGATTATCTTATGACATGTGACTACTTGGTCAATGCATGTGGTTTTGAAACAGGATCCATTGACAATACCATCGGTGCCAAGCGTGATAGGTTAGTTGAGTTTAAAGCCGCTTATGTAACCAAGTGGGCAGACTGCCAACAACTGTGGCCAGAAGTTATTTTCCATGGACCGCGTGGAACTGATAAAGGAATGGCTCAACTGACCCCCTATGGTGATGGTTATTTTCAGCTTCACGGCATGACGAAAGGCATTACGCTATTTGAAGATGGCTTAGTTGAGAGTACGCCGTCCTCAGCTCAGCCCGAACTGCCAGTTCCTTTACTCTCAAAGATACGTAACGGTTGGCGAGAAGAAGTCTTAGAAGAACGAACCAATAATGCTATCAAACACATGGCGCAGTTCATTCCCGACTATCACTCTGCTATCAAAGGGGGAAAAGCCCTGTTTGGTGCCCAGCAAATTCCTGGAACGGATCCGGTACTCAGGGCAGCCGATGTGACCTTTGAAGACAACCATTACGCGCGGATAGAAGTGGTAAAAGCGTCATCAACACTACTCGCAGCGCAAAAAATGCTTCAGTTCTGGTTTGATATTGAACCTAACCAAAATGTGGAATCCCAACATCCTGTCGCTGTGCATTGGTCTGAACAAGAAATTGAGCAGTACGCGATTAAACTCACGCAAGAGCGAGACTATCCGCAAGCGTTAGCAGAGCGTTATGGGATGCCTGCATAACCGTTACGTATGGGCTCAGAGGTTGTACTAATATCCAAAAAACTGAGCCCATTGGCACCATACTTCTTGCAAGCCTTGTCTATCTCCTTTCACAAAATTGACTTTTTGCCCGGGTTTCGCCTGTGCCAGCCTTGGCAGGTCAATACGTGCTACACAGCCAAACTTAGGATAGCCACCGATGGTTTGATGGTCGTTGAGCAACACAATGGGATTACCATCGTTAGGAACTTGAATCGATCCTAGCGCAATTCCTTCCGACAGTACGCCTTCGTAGGGCGGTTTGATTTTGTTTCCTTCAAGACGATAGCCCATACGATTTGAATCAGGGGATATGGTGAATGCGTTGCTATAAAAGGCTTGGCGAGCGTCTTCATCAAAGTCCTCATTTTGATAGCCTTCAATCACTCTCAGCTTGATAGGTAAGTTGTAATCCGGCTTAAAGCGAAATGTCATCAGCCTTGGTTTGTGTTTCGGTAAGTTATGAGGAAAAAAGGGAAGAATATCGCCTGCTTTTAAAGCGCCACCATTTGAGTCATAACCACCAAGAGATTCTCTCGTGACTGTAGAAGCACTTCCTAAGTGCTGAGCAATATCGAACCCACCTTTAACCGCAAGATAGGAGCGAAGTCCATTTTTTGCGACTCCGAACTGCAGCTTCTGCCCCTTCTTCAATGTAAAGTCAGACCAATTTGAGATAGGCTCACCATCTACTTTTGCATTCAAATCACCACCACATATTGCAAGATGGCAGTTATGTAGTGCGACAAAGCAAGCGTTACCCAAAGTAATTTCAATCACAGCACAATTGACTACGTTACCAAGTAAATGGTTTGCCCAACTGTAGGCGTAATCATCTACGGGGCCACCTTGAGTCACGCCAATATGCGCTAAGCCAAAACGACCAAAGTCTTGAATCAAAGAAAGTGGCCCTGACTTTTCCACCAGCAATCCAGCGTAACTCATAGAACACCTCCTAACTCGATAAACTTTTGTTTGGAAATGGCATTAAACGTGACCTTGTCACCTACTTCAAACGGTATAAAAGGTGGCGTATCAGAGAAAAGGGGAAGCGGGCTTCTACCGATAATGTTCCATCCGCCAGGACTATCTGATGGATAGACGGCCGTTTTATTGTCTGCGATTCCCACGCTTCCGGCTGGTACTCGCGTTCTTGGTGTAGCTAACCTTGGCATATGTAATTGAGTATCGACATCGGAGAGGAATGCAAACCCTGGAGCAAAACCAATCGCTGAAACCGCATACTCAGCTTGAGTATGTAAGGAAATGAGCACGTCTAGTGATAGTCCACGATCTTGAAAGCGGGGCAAATCTAGCGCGGTTTCTTCGGAGTAGTATACGGGAATCGCGATGTGGTTAGGTTGAACAAGGCTGAACGATTGAGTATCAAACTGACTGATCATTTGATGCAGTTTATGCACTAAATCTTTTTCATTGATTCGAAAAGGCAAGTAATCAATGAGGATGGTTTGATAGGATGGGACTACGTTCATAATGATTGACGCTAGAGTATCTTTGATGTTTCGAGCAAGTTCTCCGACCGCATTTTCAGAGATATTCTCGTCAAACTTAATGAAAATACTGCATTCAGAGATCAAAGAGATACTAAATTTCTCTTTATGCATTAATTTCCTCCAGCGTATAGGCTTTGACGGATCTTTTGGATCAGCGCGATCGACTCTTCATTGTCACCATGAACACAAATCGTATCGGCTTCCAGTAAAATGTAGCCGCCAGAAGCGGTTTTGACACGCCCAGAGTCTGCTAACGTACGGACTTGCTCAAGTATCGCATGCTCATTCTTTAACACGGCATTAGGCTGTGTCCTAGGTGTAAGTAATCCGTCATCTTGATACAAACGGTCTGCAAATGCTTCAAACAGCAATGGAACGTCATAATCATCTGCGATTTCTAAGTATTTTTCGTTTTCCTGTGACGCTAGAATCATTAACGGCACTTTGAATAAAGCTGCCGCCTTTACAACTGATCTAAATATCGCATCACTTTTCATCATGTCGTTGTATAACGCGCCATGAGGCTTTATATAGCTGATATCTGTGTATTGAGCCTGACAAAGTGCCTGTAAAGCGCCTACTTGGTATATGACCATGTTAGTAATTTCATCACCCGTCATGTTTATACTGCGCCTGCCAAAGCCTTGGAGGTCGGCGTAGCCCGGGTGTGCTCCAATATCAACATCGTTGTCGTTGGCGAGAGTGATAGTGTCGTGCATGACATTAGGATCGGAAGCATGAAAACCGCACGCGATGTTTGCCATATCAACATGAGGCATAACATCTTCGTCTGCCCCCATAATCCAAGCGCCAAAGCTCTCACCCATGTCACAGTTCAATGTAAGTTGCTGTTTATTCAATGTCATACGTTTTATTTCTACACAAGCAATGGGTTCACGATGCAGGAAAATGCATCTAGGTTCAGTGACTCACTTCATTCTTCTATCATGAAAGCGAGGTTTATGATCTGATGGCTGACGAAAAAGATCACTTTAGTCCATAAAGATGTTGCCGTTATTTGAGTTGATCCGAATTTTAAGGTATTTCGTTCCTTTTCCATCCAATTTTTGAGAATTTAAGGTTATTTTGCATTGGCATCGTGTTAATCTTGTCGCCCTTAATGGGTAACAGATTGCATAACAACGCTTCTGTCATTTTTAGTGGTTGTCTGCGACAGGAATACATATGTCATTACGAGCAAAGCTTATTTGGCCAATTTTGGTCTTTATAACGGCTATCTTTGTTATCTCAAAAGGTTATACCTCGTATACTGCATACCAATCGTCTAAGCATGAGTTGGTCGAACAAACGAGAAAGTTGATTAACAATGTTTCTTTCTCAATTAAAGATGCGCTAACGACAAAGAACAAGCAAAAAGCTCAAACTACTCTCATCAACTTTTTAAACCAGCCAAATGTTACGCGGGTCAAACTTTACGACCAAGATGATCAACCTTTCGTTGTTCTTGAAGGAAGTGGGGTATCAGCTCCCGTCCCTAATCAAACTGAAAGAAGCAAGTTACACGCGCTAGGTTATGCCTTATCAGCCAAATTTCTTTATGTTCTAGAACCGATTATTCACGATGGTCGTGTCATTGGCAGTATGAGGGTTACGCTTTCCCATCGTCCAATCATAGAAGCCCAACAATCTTTACTTCAAGATGGTGCTGTACTTCTTCTGTTGCTGTTCGCTGGAGGCACTATCTTTTACATAAGTATCAATAAGCTTGTTCTCAAACCTGTCATAGAACTGAGTCATACGATAGAGAGTGTGACACACGGACAAAATACGGATACTCAAGTTCGCTATTACTCCAAGGATGAAATTGGAGAACTCGCACATTCCTTCAATCAAATGATGAACAAGTTGACAACACGCGAGAAACAGCGGCAACACTCATTAGAAATGTTAGAACAAAAGCGGGCGTTTTCAGAAGAAGTCATTGAATCTGTTCAACATGCATTAGTTATTACCGACAACTTCGGGCGTGTTATTTACTGTAATACTGCGACTCGGCAGATATTTCAAAAAAAGTCAGAGGAACTTGAGCATGCCAATATCCGTGATCTAATTAAAACGAAAACACCGAATGAGCTGAGCCAAATCCTAAGTAGGGGGTTAGAGTGCGATGACATTCACCTCAAAAATGCAGACAACGAACAGCAGTTGAGTTTAACCAGTCGTCGTTTGTCCACACATGGACACTTATTGTTTTCGATTCAAGATATCACCGAAATTGAAGAGGCCATGAGCAGGCAGCGTGTTGCGGGGCGTGTTTTTGAGAGCAGCCAAGATGGCCTCATCGTTCTTAATCATCGAGGTGTTATCACAATGGCTAACCCTGCGGTCACTAAGTTAGTTGGACTAGAGATGGATCAGCTTATTGGGAAGTCATTTATCCAAACACTTAAGTGGCGCAAGTTGCAGGAAATGATGCCTAGCATCATTGAATCGATAAAAAACTACGGGGTATGGCAAGGGGAAGTTATTGAACAGAACCATCTTGGCCAGTTTGTGCCGATGTTTGCAAGGGTTAATCGCATCGTTAAGTGTGAAGACCATGGGTTCTACGACCTGGTCATTGTTCTTACCGATCTTTCTGGCGCAAAAGAGATGGAACGGCTTGAGTACTTAGCTCATCACGATGCATTAACGGGGTTAGCGAATCGCTCTAAGTTCCATTTAGAGTTGGAAGAATTAGTACAACGGTCGGGATACTTACGTGACGAATTTGCGGTGCTTTACCTCGATCTCGATGGTTTTAAAGAGGTTAATGATACTTATGGCCATGACGCAGGTGATGAAGTTCTGAAAAAAGTAGCCGAGCGTCTAACATCTGCGACTCGACATAGTGATTTAATCGCAAGACTTTCGGGTGATGAATTTGTCATGTTGGTTAATCCTGCCAACCAAAAAGTCGTCACCCGAATTGCAGAACAACTGCTCGAAAGCGTATGCACACCAATCAAGTACAAAGGTAACTCGCTCAAGGTTGGCGTTAGCATCGGCGTAAAATTGGTCGGTGTTAATGAGCGAGATGCCACTCGAGTGTTAAAAAGTGCAGATACTGCAATGTATCAAGCTAAAAAAGCCGGAAAAGGCCAAGCAATATTAATGGGATGTGAATTGCAGGAGACAGTTTAAATCGTAACGTCAAAGCTTTAAACTAAACCCATTCGCGTCAGAAGGAATGATAAAATGAAAGTACTTGTTACGGGTGGTATGGGCTATATTGGTAGCCATACATGTATTCAAATGATCGAAGCTGGTATGACGCCAGTGATTCTAGATAACCTGTACAACAGTAAGTCTACGGTCTTAGAGCGCATTGAAAAGGTATGTGGCGTAAAGCCAACCTTCATCCAAGCCGATATCAGAGATAAATCGACAATGGTAGAGGTTCTAAAATCGCACGATATAGAAGCGGTTATCCATTTTGCAGGTTTAAAGGCCGTCGGTGAGTCCGTAGCAAAACCTCTAGAGTATTATGACAACAATGTGAATGGCACTTTGGTATTGGTTGATGCAATGCGCGAAGCTGGAGTTAAATCGTTGGTATTTAGCTCCTCAGCAACTGTCTATGGCGATCCTGCATCTGTTCCAATCACAGAAGACTTTCCAACTAGCGCAACTAACCCTTACGGACGCAGTAAATTAATGGTGGAAGAGTGTTTAACAGACTTCCAAAAGGCGAATCCAGATTGGAGCATCACACTTCTTCGTTACTTTAACCCTGTAGGTTCACATCCAACAGGTGAGTTAGGTGAAGATCCTCAAGGTATTCCAAATAACCTAATGCCGTTTGTTTCTCAAGTTGCGGTGGGCCGCCGAGAGTTCCTCTCTGTATTCGGTAGCGACTACCCAACGAAAGATGGCACCGGCGTGCGTGACTACATTCATGTGATGGACTTATCCGATGGTCACGTCGCTGCTTTGGAAAAAGTAGGTAACAAAGCTGGGCTTCATGTCTACAACCTTGGCACTGGCAATGGCTACAGTGTGCTTGAAATGGTGAAAGCGTTTGAAACCGCAAGTGGTAAAGATGTTCCATACCAACTTGTTGAACGTCGTCCAGGCGATATTGCGGAGTGCTGGGCTGATCCATCAAAAGCAATGAATGAGTTAGGTTGGAAAGCGTCTCGCACTCTAGAAGAAATGACGGGTGATACATGGCGTTGGCAATCTAACAACCCTCAAGGTTATCCAGACGCCTAATTTTGATTTACACAATAATAACAAAAAGACGCATAATTGCGTCTTTTTTGATCCAAATCGGAAAAAATCGTAAATTACTGGTTAAAAGGTAGCAAGTCTATATAGAGCTGTTAAACTATGTCCGACTCTTAATTTGGGTTATAAATTTTCTCATAGCTATTGGGGTAGTTCATGGAACTCGGTCTGATCATCACTTTTATCATTGCAGCAGCAGTAATGGTGAAAAAAGAGATGGCAAAACAGTAAACTTTCATTTTTCATACTTTTCTTTACATTTTTGAAATGAAAGCCATAAAAAAAGCCAGCATTACGCTGGCTTTTGTGTTTTTAAGGTTTAGAACTCGTATTTAGCTGTAATTGACCAGTTCCTCCCAGCTTGAGTCAGATCTTTGTTTTCTGTCTGAAGGTCACGCACATCATTCCAATTGTAGTACTCTTCATCTGTCACGTTGAACAGACCTGCTCGCAACGTAAGGTCTTTAATAGGTTTGTAGTACGCGGTGACATCTACAACCGTAGCTGCGGAGATAGGCAATACTTTATCGTCATTTATGTCGCTTTTATCTTTAGATGCGGTGTAGTTAATGGTTAACGTGGTTCCCCAGTTTTGTTCTGAATCGTAATTAAAGCCAGCGACAAGGTTCCAAGGGTTAACACTGTTTAGTGGATTATTGTTTCCATCTTCACCTTCCGTATATGCCGCTGCTAAACGAGAGCTAAAGCCTTCGATTGGCATGAACTTGTTCCACGAAAGTTGGTTTGAAAACTCAATACCTTTAATTGTCGCTTTGCCAATATTTACGTACTGCAGAATCGCAGGGTCAGTCACTGGTGTCCAAGTGCCAGAGACGGTTTTACTCTCGATGAAGTTGTCGTAATCGCTGTAGAAAACTGACACTTCACTGCTAGAAATGTCATTATTATGTCGCCAACCAAATTCGTACGAAATGCTGTCTTCTGCTTTTAAATCAGGATTTGGCTTAAAAATGTAGCCATGCATTGGGTTGCCGAAGGAGTAGTACAACTCTTGGAAATCTGGAGCACGGAAACCTTGGCTGATTTGCGCGAATAAACGATGTTGTTCATTAAGCTTATAAACAGAACCTAAGCGGCCTGTAAATGCAGAATCAGAAAACTTTTTGTAGTCGCTAGCCGCGTTACCACTTGGGTTGCTGCTTGTGTCACCTGGATCGGTTTCAAATGCATCCCACCGTACGCCCGGGGTAATCGTAAAGTTACCTACCGTAATTTCGTCTTGTAAAAAGAGCCCGTAACGACGCTCGCTCGCAGAAGGGATATAGAAAATTTCTTTGTTTGCGCTTGCACTGTTGTACTCTTTGTTAACGTTCTTAATGTCTTTATCACTGAAGGATGCACCGTACACAAAGTAATGCTCTGTACTACCAAGCATGAGATATTTGTCGAACTGAGAATCAAACTGGTAGCCTTCATCCTCGTAGATGTAGTCTTTACGTTGGTTATTCTGACCTTTAACACGATCAGTAATGCCGTTTTCTTCTTTGCTAAGCCAATCTAGTTGCCAGGTAAGGGAGTCCGCTACGGCCGTTTGCATCTCCCAAATATGTTTTATACCAACTTGATATTGTTCTGTTACATCTTCACTTGTTGCATTAGTATAACCGTTGTAAGACTGCTTTCCGTTGCCTTTGTTGCGAATATAATTCCCATTGAACTCAACACGATGTGCATCATTGAGTTGGTACTGAAGCTTAACCAGTAAGTTGTTCGCTTCTGTATCTGCATCTGCTAGATCTCCAAAGTTATCCAGTTCATTGCCGTCGCGACGCGTATAAGCAAGTAAAGATTCCAAATCGCCAGTTTTGTGCGCTAATGCCACAGATTCACTGAATGTATTGTCTTCGGAAGAGTAGTTTAACTTCGCATGGCCACCAAAGTTACGACCCTTAAGGAAATCAGCCGGATCTTTAGTTTCAAATGCAACAATGCCACCAATTGCGTCAGAACCATGTAGAGACGATGCTGCACCTTTTACAATTTCAACCGCTTTTATTAGGTCGGTATCCACGTTAACGCGAGCAGAGTTAATGAACGTATTCCCTGATTCGAACTGGTTACCTTGAGATACGCCGTCCACAAGAACTTTAATTCGATTGCCTTCGATACCACGGATATTGATACTCTGGACACCTTGGCGAGAGTTTGTCTTAACCGTGACTCCTGGCGTGTACTCAAAGAGGTCATCTAAGCCAGTGACCATGCTTTCTTCGATGTTCTTATCAGTAACGACCGCAACAGAAGCAGCAGTGTCTTCGATTTGGCTATTAGTACGAGTCGCAGTCACGACCACTTCATTGAAGGTTGAATGATCTTCAGCGTAGGCACCTTGGGATAGTGCAATCAGAATAGAGGCTGACAAAATTGATTTTTTATACATTGGCTTCAATACCTTAGATCCATAATAGGTAACAACAAACGGGATATTAATAGATCTAAATAATAATTACTATCATTACCATTGTTGTTTGTGGATTTATCTTGAGTAGAACTCTTAGGTTATGAGCATTTCTAGTCTTTAGTTATCAGTGTGTTATATTGTTTAATGTTAGTTCTTGATAAGATCATCCAAATACAATCAATGTGACAAAAATCACATTAAGAGAGGCCATGTGCAGAGTCCAATTACGTTAGAAGCGCTCCATATTCTGGATGCCATTGACCGAAGAGGGAGTTTTGCAGCTGCTGCGAATGAGTTAGATAGAGCCCCGTCATCACTGAGCTATCAGATCCAGAAACTCGAGCAAGACTTAGACATCATTATCTTCGATCGCTCTGGTCACAAAGCCCATTTTACTGAAGCAGGAAAGCTCATCCTTGAAAGAGGACGAGCCATTTTACAAGCCAGTGAAAAGTTAGTGAATGATGCAACGTTATTGGCGAATGGTTGGGAACTGGATATTACCATTGCCTTTGATGGCATTATTCCTATATCCAATTTCTTCCCTATGGTTGATGCATTGGCTGAAGTCAGCTCAACACGAGTCAGACTGCAAGAAGAGATCTTGGCTGGTAGCTGGGAATCGCTGAATACAGGTAGAGCGGATTTACTGATTTGCCCATCATTGGATACACTTCCTCAAGAAGTCAAATCAGAAAAAATTGGTAAGATGAGCATGTTTTGGGTAGCGGCAGCTGATCACTATGTTCACAAGCGTAGTGGTAAGTTTGATGAGGCGGCGCGAGAAAAGTACCGAATCATTGCCATTGCAGACACTGCACGCGAACAACCTGCGCTCTCAATTAATATCATTCAAAAACAGCCTCGCTTGACCGTCACCAACTTTACGGCAAAAGTAGATGCGCTCACTGCAGGTTTAGGCATTGGTACGTTACCAAGCCAAATTGCACAACCTTTGATTGATAGTGGCGTATTGAAGCGAATCGAAGGTACAGAAGAGCAGCCGATGGATATTATCTTAGCATGGCGCCGAAATACCATGGGTGAGGCGAAATCCTGGTGTATTCAATACTTGAAAAAGAATTGGAAACTAAAGTAACAACGTAACTTTTACTTCTTAGGTTCCCATTGCTTATCGAATCTAAGAAGTAAAGTTATCGCTAATGCTTTATTTTTCAATTTAAAGGAAGCACCATATCTGCCGTACCATCGGCAAACTGAACATCGACTTCAAATCCCAGGTTTTGAGCTAACATCAACATCCCTCTGTTTGTAGGCATGGTCATTCCAGACATTTGCTTTGTGCCTTTAATCTTGCAATAGCTGATAATTTTCTGCATCAGCACTTTACCTAAGCCTTTTCCTTTCAAATCTGAACGAACCAAAATAGCAAACTCAGCATCACTATTATCTGGAGTAATCAATGCGCGGGCTACGCCTATGATAGACGGTCCGTCGGTATTAAACGCTACCGCAACAAACGCCATTTCGCGGTCGTAGTCGATTTGAGTGAAGTTTGCCAAAGCCTCATGGTTGAACTCACCAACCTCAGAAAAGAAACGCTTATAGAGATCTTCTTTCGATACGCTATTAATGAATTGAGCATGCAGCGGCTCATCTTCAGGCAGGATAGGGCGAAGCAGGATAGGTTGGCCATCTCGAAGCGTTACAGTTTCGACAAATTCTGCCGGGAAAGGACGAATCGCCAGACGTTTTTGCGCATCTCCCTCGTATTTACACAGTGTGATGTCCGCATCGAGGATAGTTAAATCGCTTCCCGACACCAATACTGGATGGATATCCAGTCTTTGTATTTCTGGCAACTCAACCGCCATTTGGGAGATACGAACTAAGAATTTCGACAACTCACTAATATCGAGCGCATCTTTGTGTTTCTGCAGGCGAATCTTTCCAGACTTTAAAGCAACAACGACAAGGTAGCGTGCAAGCGTCATGTTCAAAGGAGGAAGTGCAGCGACGGCATCTTGGGCGATATTCCACTCCGAGCCGCCTTGACCCAGCAAGATGACAGGTCCAAAGACCTTATCTACTGCAATGCTAATCCTTAGTTCTTCAGCGCTGCCGAGCTTTGCCATACCTTGCACCAATAGACCGTGTACATTGGCAGAAGGGTAACTGAGCTTTACGGTATCTAGAATGGATAGCGCTGCGTTGGAAACTTCTCGACTGTTTCTTAAATTCAGGGCGACACCGTGTACATCCGATTTATGAGGAATGTCTGGAGATCGCAACTTAACCGCAACAGGGTATCCGATATTTTCTGCCATATGAACGGCTTCAATGTCGTCAGATGCAATCCATGTTGGCAGAACATTAAACCCGAACAGCTTAAATAATGGGCTGGTTTGATGCGTATCCAAGGTAACTGTGTTTTTATCCAGTAGTCGTTCATTTACCCATTCTTTTGCAGAACTCACACTTCCAGAGTGCAATGGCTCAGCCGTCGTTGGCGTTTCCATTAATTGCTTCTGGTTTCGTCGATACTCAACCAAGTGCATGTATGCAACGACCGCACTTTCCGGCGTTCGATAGGTTGGAATGCCAGCTTGAGTAAATGCCAGTCGTGCCTCTCTCGACGTTTGTTCTCCTGACCAGTTGGTCAAGACATTAAAATGCTTATGCCGAGGGTGAGCCTTGATCGCCTCAATAACAGCTTGAGCAGTTTCAAGAGGGTCGGAAACCGCAGAAGGACTATGCATTATCAAGATCGCATCTGCACAGTCGTTATTCATCAGTGCGTTAATGGTATCAATGTAGCGTTTTTTTGTTGCGTCTCCAGAAAGATCAATCGGATTTCGAGTGCGCCAGTTGGACGGGAGTACTGTTTGTAATTGCTCAATGGCAGCGTCATCAAGTGTTGCGAGCTGGCCACCACGTTCAATCAAAGTATCAACGGACATAACTGCAGGGCCGCCGCCATTGGTGATGATCGCTAAACGCTCCCCACGAAGTGGCACAGAATGCGTGAGTGTTTCTACCGCAGCAAAGAGCTCATGCGTATTGCTGACTCGTAACATACCAGTTCGACGGATGGCAGAATCGTAAATTACATCAAGCGTATCACCATCTTGCTGTTCGAAAGTATTCATCTCTTTAGAGCGGCCCGCTTTTAATACCAATATACGGCGGTTACGTGAAGCAGCTCGCGCAGCAGACATAAATCGTCGAGCATCCTGGATGTTATCCACATAAAGCAGAATAGCTTCCGTATTCCCATCCATACTTAAGTAATCAAGCAAATCTGCAAAATCGATATCCTGTCCGCGTCCAATCGAAATGAACGAAGAAAAGCCAATATTCTTATCATTTGCCCAGTCTAACACTGTGGTACAAACCGCCGCAGATTGTGAGATGAACGCAATTTTTCCGGGCTTAGCCGCAACAGGAGAAAACGTGCAGTTAAATTTGTGCCAAGGCAAGATAATACCTAAGCTGTTCGGTCCTAAAACTCGAATATTCAATGATGAAATATTTAAAGGCTGAGCGTCATCAGAGATAACAATCGCAAACGGCGTGCCTCTCTCATCTAACTCTTTAAGCAGTTGCTCATTACGTGAAACGTTCGTACATAAAATCGCAATATCTGGCGTATAGGGTAGGGAAGCCACATCCGGGTAGGCTATAACTCCGGATACCGCTTTGTATCGCGGCGTTACTGGCATAATCGCGCCACCAAATCCACTTTGTAGAAGGTTACGCATAACGACATGCCCTGCTCGCAATGCTTTTTGAGATGCACCAATAACGGCCACAGAGTTGGGTTTAAAGAGTTTATGTAGTTTATTCATGCTGACTCCTAGCCGTTTGCAAGTAACGTTTGCCTATCGGTTTCATATCAATCATAAACGAATAATTTATTGATAAAACGCCTTCAGACCAGACATTGCATAAAATGTGGGCGATGCTTATGGAGTTTGTGTTATTCATCACATCAAAATCACAGATTATTGTATTTGATGCTTGATAAACGGCCCTGCTATCGGCATGATTTATCGTAATATTTATCCAGAGCATTTGTTACTTCATGAAAAAAATCGCAATCATCGGCTTGTCAGTCCTGCTTTCTGCTTGTGCATCTGAAACTTACATCACAGACGTAACTTCTGAAAGTTATCGAGAGGACTACAAATCAGATCGTATCTCTAAGCCAATTATGGCGTCTGAAAACGCTGTAGTAGAAAAAGACGTACAACCAACTGTTGTGAAAATGACGGCAAAGCCTGAAGAGAAGAAAGTAGTCAAGCTAACGCCAAAAGAGCAGGCGAAGCCAGTTAAGATCGTACCACCGAGTAAAAAGCAAGCTGGCATTCAACGATTTGGCTATACCATTCAAGTCGCCGCTGTGGGTAGCCAAGCGAAAGTCGATCAGTTTGCAAATAAACTACCACAAAACGGTCAGCCGATTTGGGAAAACTATAAAGTCGTCAACGGTACTAAGTGGTTCTCAGTTTTATACGGAGACTACGCAACAAGCGCGGAAGCCAAGCAAGCGATTTCGACTTTGCCTGCTCAATTTCAGCAGTTAAGACCATTTGTTAAAAGCATTGACGCCATTAAAAACTCAGCTTACCCAACGCTTAACAAATTAAACTAACACATCAAATAAGGGAGCGAATAGCTCCCTTATTTATTTGTTCAAATCCTACTCGAACAAAATTCCTCACACTAAAATTACTGTACGTCACACTTCAAAGGTTTATCATAATAAATAGTATCTTTTGTAGGTCACGGAAAGATTGATTCATGATTAAAAATATTCTTCTACTATGCGGCGGCGGCTCTTCTGAGCACGAGATTTCATTATTGTCTGCAAACTTTGTCGAACAACAATTAAATCTTATTGAAGACGTTCACGTTACACGCGTAGAAATAAAAAACGAAGGTTGGATGACCAACCAAGGTGAGTTGGTTTACTTGGATCTCAATACCAAGCAGTTGTGCTCAAGTGAATCTAATCAAACCATCGATTTCATTGTGCCTTGTATACATGGTTTTCCAGGCGAGACAGGCGACATTCAATCTCTGTTTGAAATCGCAGGTATTCCTTATCTTGGCTGCGGGCCAGAAGCGAGTAGCAATAGTTTCAATAAAATCACATCTAAGCTTTGGTACGACGCTATCGGTATTCCCAATACGCCATACTTATTCTTAACGCGCAACGATGAAGAAGCTCATACTCAAGCTCATAAAGCATTTGAAAAGTGGGGAAAAGTCTTTGTCAAAGCCGCTCGTCAAGGGTCATCTGTTGGATGTTACAGCGTCACAGAAAAAGATAAACTTTCCAATGCAGTAAATGATGCGTTTGGGTTTTCTGACCAAGTGTTGGTTGAAAAATCAGTAAAACCACGAGAGCTTGAAGTTGCTGCATATGAGATGAATGGCCAGCTGCACATAACGAAGCCAGGCGAGGTTATTGCACCTGACGGTGCTTTTTACTCGTACGATGAAAAGTACAGCAGTTCAAGTCACTCGCTCACCGAAGTTGAAGCGAAGAATCTAACCCAAGCACAATTAGATGCAATTCAGCACGCATCTGAGAGGGTATTTAAGCAAATGAATCTTCGCCATTTGTCTCGTATCGACTTTTTCTTAACGGAAGATGATGAGATTTACTTAAACGAAGTAAACACATTCCCAGGTATGACTCCGATCTCGATGTTCCCTAAAATGCTTCAAAATAACGGGCACAAATTCCATGAGTTCTTGGAAGATTGTATAAACAGTGCAAAGTGATTAACGTTATCAAGGCGCGTTTTATGATAGAAATTGTTTTCTAGAGCAAGGTTTATTCAAGCCGTATTTGAATATTGCTCAGTAGCAATTATGATTATATCAACGCATTAAACAGATGACTCAGTGGTATGGCGATTTCAAACTATAGAGGTTTTAACCTGCAGTCAGGCGGACCAGATGGCAGTATTTGGAAGGTTAAAATCAAGAACCACGTCTTACAAGGTAGTTTGACGGCGGTAAAGAAAAGCATTGATTGGTGGTGCGACACCGCATCAATTATTGATCCCAAAGAGTTTGCCGCCCTTGGACAAAGAGCGCAGCAAGTTGGTGGTGCAAAATCAGAAGTCTTTAACGGTTATACGATTCAAAATGATACAGGTCAGCCCAACTCTTGGTACTGTATGTTTAATGGTAAACTGATTAAGGGTAGTAAAACTGCTATTCAACGTCATATCGAAGCTTATTTAGTTGCAAAGCAAAAAGCGATGCAAGCTCAACAACAAAAGAAACAATAGAATGACTCTGGTATATTCAACAGAAACCGGTCGAATTAAGCCGGAAGAAGAGAAAACATCTCGCCCCAAAGGCGACGGTATTGTACGAATTCAGCGCCAAACGAAAGGACGTAAAGGTAAAGGTGTATGCATCGTTACAGGTTTAGACTTGGATGATGCACCTTTAAAATTATTAGCTGCAGAACTCAAAAAAGTCTGCGGCTGTGGTGGCTCGGTAAAAGATGGCAATATCGAAATTCAAGGTGATGCTAGAGACAAGATCAAAGCGCATCTTGAAAAGAAAGGCATGACAGTCAAATTAGCCGGTGGCTAATTTACATTCAGGGAAACTCAGAATGGCGTCTAAAAATAGACGCCATTTTTTATTTTAGTAAGTAATACGCTAATTGAAGAACAAGCAATCGCAGATTGATAGATCGATATTAGCTATTTTATGGTAAATAGCCATTATGTTTAATACTCACATTAAAGTCTTTAACTTTCAAATTCACAGGGGAATAGGAGCGCTCATTGGCAACATTTGGCGTACGATCACATTCAATTTAACATAATATACATAATGCGCACTGATGTAGGGGTTCCTGTGGACTTGCAATCACTAAGGCCAATCCAGCACAAGCCATTGAAATGCTTGATAATCCAAGTCCGTTAAACTTTTTTCCTATGTTCTGCCATAGTGTCTGCGCTTCGTGCGTTTTTGCTTTATCCATCGCCAAGCCAATCAGTGCCTTTTCTTTGTCTTCACCAATAGTTTCAGCAAGCATAAGTATCTGATTTTCATTGAGATAACTTCGACCTTTTCTTACTTCTGTGAGCATTTGAGGGCTTACACCTAGGTCATGAGCAATCTGCTTGTATTGAATGTAGTTCATTTGCTCTTTATAAGCATCAATGAGCTTGTTTGTGTACATTTCTGCTTTTCCTCTAATCACGCTATTGGACTGATTTTAGTCTTTTAGTACAGATTTTGCTGTGTTGACGGTACAGAAATATCTGTATTTAATCACTACAGAATTTACTGTATCAGACCGCCTTAGCTTTGGGCGTTTGCCCTTGACGCTTTCGCGCTTGGCTTTGGCGGTCACTCTCTCAACTAGTCAGGTGGTTGTAATGATCGTATTAGAAACTGAAGTTCAAAACGTCAATGTTAAAACGTTAACGCTCCGTCACTTCGCAGTGTCTCACGTTCCAGCTTTCAAACTTTGTTACATCACTACAACTGACATCTTTGAAGAAGTCGTCGTTCCTTTTAATCACTTTGGCTACTGCATTAGCACATTCGAAAACAACCAAGAGTCCTTTGGTTATCTCTCGGTTGGCGATTACGAGTTTCGCTTTGAATCTGACGAGCATGAAGTTCTATGTCGTTTCTTAGGCATGACACCTTCAAAAGCGACGGCTTTAGAGGCTCAGTAATCATGAACGAAGCTCAAATCATCTATTACGACTTGCTGCCTGACTACACGGTTTCTGTGTTGGTCAAAGGTTGCGACGAATGGGATTTGCTTAAATCCATGTCTCATCTTGAGTCTTGGGCTTCGTCTCAGTTCGCTTCTTATGAGTTGGTGTCCATCACCAACACGACCGTTGAACAACGTATCAATTTGGGGGTGTTCGATGACTACCGCAACTAACATCCTCAAAAAGTTCGATGAGCAAAGCGTTCATATTGATTACCTATGTTTTACGTTTGCTGTGAAAGACTTACGTCATTGTCATGATGCGGTTCGTCGATTGCACAAGCATGAGGAATACAAAGGCTTTGCCAAATCTGGACTGTTACAGCGTCACTGTCGTGCGCCTAAGTTCCCTGCTCCACCTGTGTTTAATCCGACGGTCGCTCAGACTTCCGACGAGATTGATGCGTACAACAAAGCGTTTGAACTCTGTTATCGCAATTACTTGGAAGACTGCTTGCGCATCTTCACCAACCAAGTGCTTGGTTTGTCGCTGTCAGCACCTCGCGGTTTGGGTTTCCAGTTCTACACCGAATCCATGAAACTGACTTCGCCAGATGGTGAGGACTTCTGCGGCTTCGTTGGTATCGGCGGTAACAATGACACGGTGCATTTCCAAATCAACGGAACGGGATGCAAGCATGTATTTGCCCGTCGTCCTACGTGGTCGCTACATGACTGGCTGACCAATGTACTTGGTGTGCAAACTTTGGCGCGTGTTGACTTGGCCTATGACGATTACGACGGGATTTTCGATTGCGAATACGCTTACAAGGCGTGGCGTGACGACTGTTTCCGCACCGCAGAACGTGGCCGTGGTCCTGTGCTTCATGAAGATATGACCATTGCCAGTATCGGCAAAGACGGCAAACCGATTTACACCAAAGAGCAATACTCGATTGGTTCGCGTACCTCGCGCATTTACTGGCGTATCTACAACAAGGCTCTTGAGCAGAAACTCGCGAACACGGGTCTTGTCTGGTACCGCTCCGAAGTCGAGCTTAAAAAATGGAATGTTGATGTGTTGCTGAATCCAGCAGGCGCGTATGCCGCGCTCAATGATTTTGCTGCGTCAATTTCTACTGCAAAGAAATTCAATACCAAACCTGTCCCGACTAAACGCGCGGCGTTAGACCTGTTGGCCTCTGCGCACTGGATGCGCCGCCAGTACGGGAAAATTCTGAACTCTTTAATCGAATTCCATGAGGGCGACATTGAAACCGTGGTCGGTTCCCTTGTCCGTGATGGAACTAAATTCACCTTCCCCGATACCTACGGCAAGTTGGTGACTCACATATTGGAGACTTAACAAATGGCTAAATCCGTTTTTGTACTTGGCATGGATATCACTTGGAACTCAGCACGTGGTGACAGTGCTCAACTGAACGTGTCACGTCCTCTACGTGAAATCAACTCGGAGAAATTCAAACGCCGCACTATCGGTGAATCCGGTGATGTGAATCCCCAATGGGATCAACCTTTGATGATTGACCATGAATATGCCCTGCTTCTTGAGCGCACTGGTGCTCTCGTTCCTCGCCGTGAATACCAATTGCGCTTGGAGATTAACCCAGAAGACCCATTGGCAGGCGCTATCGTGACTGAGCTTATTCCAGTCGACCAAGAAATTAAGAAGCACTTCGAGGCTTCAATGAAACCCGTTCAAGGCTAAAAAATGTCTGTATGCGTCACCGTCGTTAACCAGTATGGCAATTTGAAAGCAACAAAAACGCCTGTTGCGGATTGCCAAGAATACGTGCTGATTTCGGCGGTGGACTACCAAGAATATAAGGAACCAGTCCTATTCAACGGTGACTTGTTCCTGTATGTCAGTGGCGTGCTCTTGATCAACATGGTCGTTGGTCACTGGGTGGGTCGTGTTGTTCGCCTTATGAGTAAAAGGTAAATCTTATGAAAAAACTAGAACTTGTTGTAACTAACGTAAAACACGCAGTAGTAAACAAAAAGACCGCAGCTGGCGCTGCTCTTATGGCCGCGTCTGTCTCTCCGGCGTTCGCTGAAGTCGATATCACGGGCGCAATCAACTCTGCGGTATCCGGTGGTCAAGCTAACGTATCACTGGTTGTGGCGGGTCTGATTGGTATGGCTGCACTGGGCTTTGGTGTGACCATGGTTGTTGGCTTCTTACGTCGCTAACGGCTCACCTCTATGCCTCCTTTATCGGGTAATTTACTTGGAGATGTTCTCGCTATCGTTCTAGGTGTTGCCTTTGCGGGGGCATTCCTCCACGGCTTTGTGAGTGGCATCAATACTCACTAATCAATAGATAAAGGGGGCTTCGGCTCCCTTTTTTATTGGTTTGTTGCGATGAATATTAGTCTCACTTTTCGTTACCTTATTTTTTTCTCTCTCTTATTTTTAGCCTGTCACTCTAGTGCTTTAGAAATGTATGCAAGCTCGGGAATGATGGGATGCTATGAGAAAAGAGCTTGGAATAATCCCTCTTCTGTCCATGCATGCTTGTATGAGAATTACGGTGAAAACCTTTACGGTGGTGTGCGTGATTGTTCTGTTGTGCTTTACGATACTGATTTAGGTTACAACCGATATGCTTCAAATTGTTATAACAATAAAGGCTACTACGAGACCTACGTTATATATGAGAAAGCGAGATGTCCATCTGGCGAGCGATTTAATAGCTCAACGATAGCCTGCGAGCCTAAATGTGACTATGGGAAGAATCCCGATGGCACCTGTATGGACGCTTGCCAGTTCAAACAGTCCATTGGCGATACGGTGAAATTGCATTGGCACCCTGCGGTCTACGGCGAACTGGTGACGGGCGCGTGTTACGGTGACTACGGTGCCACTCGATGCGAAATGACCAAAAACGAATCCACCATTATTTGTACTGGCGTTCCTGATGGACAGTACACGCCCGACTCTCAATGCTCTCTGCGCTTTGCTTACACTGGACGTCAGTGTGAAGGTGGCACACTTTTCTGGGGCGTGAATGGGCCAGATGAACCCATCATTCCACCCGATGAACCGGAAGACCCAACCCATGACCCTGACGACCCAACAGGCGAGATTGAAGACCCAAGTGTCCTACCCGACGATTCAACCAACACGGTCAATCCCGGTGTCGTTGATGATAAACCGGATGTAGAAGACCCTGACACGGATGAGTCGACAGACACGGCAGTCCTTTCTGCCATTAAAGGGCTTAACATGGATGTGAACAAAGGCATTCATGATCTTAACGTCGATATCAACCAGTCACACGCTGACATCACCAATGCGGTCATTGGTGTGAAAGGCTCTTTGGTCGATAACACCCAAGCCATTCAAGAGCAGCAAATCAATGACAACAAGATTTATAACAACACCAAGGCACTCATCCAACAGGCCAACGGCGATATCACTACGGCGGTGAACAACAATACCAACGCCACTATTGGCATTCGTGACGATTTAAAAGGGCTTGGTGATTCAGTGGGCGAACTCGATAGCAGCTTAAATGCGATTGAGGGTCTATTGACTGGCTCAGAGTTTGGCACACCTACGGGCACCGCTATCACTGGCGAAATCTTCACGGCAGAAGACTTTGCCAACCTGCAAACCACGATAGATGAAAAAGCCGAATCCATTCAAGGCTATGTGGACGACATCAAAGGCTTAATCACTATCGGCACCAACTTCAACAACGGCACATTAAGCGACAAGTCTTTTAACATCAAAGGCGCAACCGTTGAATCAGGACTACAGCGTTTTGATGCGGTATCGGGCTATGTGCGCCCTGTCGTGCTGTTCATTTGTGCCTTAATCGCCCTTTGGGTTCTGTTTGGTAATCGGAGTAAATAACATGGAATACATCTACTCAGCATTAGAGTTTATTGCCAACATTGGGCAAACCTTTCTCGACTTCTTTGATGTGGCAATTGAATGGATAAAGAACGCGTTTGAATACGGCGCGATGTGGCTTATCTCAGTATGGCTCGATATCAAGATTGCCTCGATACAAATCGCACTCAAGATTGCGCAGCTGCTGCTCGAAGAATATGGCGTCTATACGCTTGTCGAAGACCGCTTTAATGCGCTTCCTTCTGACGTCCGTTATATCTTGACCGAATACGGCGTCACCTCTGGGCTACGTGTCATCTTTGATGCGTTCGCTACGTCTTTAGTTATGCGTTTCTTTAACTGGTGATTGAATGGCTACTTCATTTCGATACGGTCACGGTGGCTCTTACAAATCGGCTTGCGCCGTGTGGTTTGACTTACTGCCTGCACTGCGTGAAGGTCGAATTTGCATTACGAACATTCATGGTATGCAGCCACTTGAAGTGATTGAACAACGCCTTGGTGAGAAGTTCCCTGATACCGCTCGGCTCATTCGCATTAGCTCTCGCAACCCTGAAGGCTTCGAGCTTTGGAAATACTTCTTCTGTTGGGCACCCATTGGGGCGTTCATCCTCATTGATGAGTGTCAGCAAATCTTCTCGGTCAATGCAGGTTTCAAAATGGCGAACATACACAAGCGCCCTTTCACTGACTTTGAGCCTCACTTACCGGAAGGATTCTCTGAGCTGTTTCACTCTCGTTGGCTAACGATTGATACATCCAGTTTGGACAATGGCGAGATAGACGATTGCCAACGCACACGTTTTGATGAGCAAGGACGCATCATCTATCCAGAGAACTTTAACAACGCCTTTATGGAGCACCGGCATTATAACTGGGACATTGTGTTGCTCACGCCTGACTTTGCTCAAATCCCGAAAGAGTTAAAAGGTGTCGCGGAGTTGGCCAAGCAACATAAGGGGAAAGATGGGATCTTCTTTTCCAACCGAAAACCGCGCATCTTGGAGCATGACCCAACTCGAACGGTCACCAAACCAAGCAAAGATGATGTGGTTTATAACCTCAAGGTGCCGCTTGATGTCCACCTACTCTACGCCTCGACTGTCACGGGGCAAATCACCAAATCGGGACTTGGGAAGAACATCTTTCTTAACCCGAAATTCTTAGCAGCTATGGCACTGGTCGTGCTTTCATTTGGGTACTTAGTTTATGCGCTTATTGGTATGGTTTCTGATTCTGAGACGACAACTGCGGAAGGAACGCAGCTTCATCAAACTTCGCAGCAAAGTGGCGTTTCGACTTCGCAAGGTCAAGCACGTCCTGGTCAAAGTGGTTCGCCTGGTTCTGTCATGGGTTCTAGTGGTTCTGGCTGTACGGGTTCTGGTTGCGGGAATGAGTCTTATCATGACGTAGGTACCGTTCCGGCTTGGTTCCCACTGGCGAACTCAGAGAGTATCTATGTCTCTGCGGTGGAACGTTGGCACAAAGCCACCTCGATACACGTCAACGTGCATTTTGAGGTTGTCACACCGCGTGGTGTGACTTACCTCGATGACGGATTCCTAAACAAGTTGGGCGTCAAGATGGAATATCTGGACGATTGCCTCGTCCAGCTGTCTCGCGGTGCATCCAACTTCTATGTCACGTGTTCGCCGTATGAGCAATATGCACAACGGCAAGAGCAAGATATTGAACTAAAACCCGTTGGCGGTTTGTTTAGTGGAGACGAAACCTAATGAATGAATACGTAACGCATGGACAGCTGGTTGAAATCATCGAGCTGTTTGATCATCTCTCGATAGTGAACGCAGTCATTGTGGTACTCGCCTATGACCTTGCGAGATACCTCCTAGGCAAACTGGTCGACTACTTCAATTAAAGGCACGGTGCCAGCCCCGCAGGGATAAGGAGTTGCGGAGCGACGACGAGGCACCAAGCCGCCCACCTTAGCAAAACCTAGCCTCATTACTTAATCGGCGCGGTTAGCAGCCCAAAGCCACTTGGATGCTGCCGCCCTCCTTCCTGCTAGACCAGCCTCGCAGAGACTATCCACACCAAAGGCGCGTTAACCTACTGGAACGCTGCATACTCACAACGCCAAAGCTTTGCGAGTGTCGAGCAATGCTTATTCTTCTTTTCTGGGTTCTCTCCGACGGACGCGCGGAGCAAGTGAGGACGGGCTAGGACGATTGCGCGACGTGCGGCGGGAGGTCAAACCCCCGAATCTGTATTACGGGGGTAAATTCCACCGAGACTCAACTTGTACTCAGTCTTCATCTCATGATGATATGATTTACAAAATTATCTGAAGTGAATTTGTACGTAATATGTACGTAAACTTGACATGTGGTCGAAAAAGTATCAATATACATATGGTACGTACATGGTACGTACATGCGAAATGCTCATTTAAATAAAAAAATTTAATAAACAATATAAACGAAGCAACACGAAATTAATTAAAAATACTTTAATAAACAATCAACTATACAACTATACAATTAGTAATGAGGAAACATGTATGAAAAATCTTAAAGAGCTAGCATTTCGAGAATGTTTGTCAAAGAAGTAACTGAGGAGGTGAACAGAAATAATAGAGACGATGAAGGAGCGACTATGTCAACAGACACATATGATATCCAAAATGAAGCAGTAAATGTTTCAGCTAGATTGGACTTAAAAACTAACCAATATGTTAAAACTCAGCTCGAAGAAGCTGCTGCTTTAACGGGGGTAAACCTTACAGCATTTGTGTTGTCTGCCGCAGCAGAGAAGGCTCGAGAAATTATGTGCTTTAATGCACACACTCGACTATCTCCGTCTGCGTGGAACAATCTAAATGAAGTGTTAAGTAATCCTCCTAAAGAACCTACAGCAGCAGCTAAAGAGCTTGTAGCCAATAGGAGAATTAAAAATGGCGCAATCAGACGATAGAAATACGGATAATAATACGACAGGTGATCTACATGACCTGACGGCAGTGGTACTAGATAGTAACGTCGAAGTCACTGGCTACAAACAATTTGACTGTGGTAATGAAATCATTAATCGATACGTCAAAAAAAGCTTAAAAGCTCAAGCTAAGGCTCCCGGAAACGGTGTCGTAGTTCTACTCAATAATGAAAACCAAATTGTGGGCTTTTTTACACTAACATTACACTCTTTGACTAGAGATAAACTTAACTCAGTCAGTGATTTTGTTGGTAAAACGGCAATGGTTCCGGCAGTTCGCTTAACGATGATTGGTGTTGATATCAAATATCAAGGAAATGGGATTGGTTCCGATCTAATGGCCTTAGTTTTTGAGAAAACACATGCAATTGCGAGTTCTGCCGGATGCTCTGGTCTGTACTTAGATGCAGACCACTATGCTGTTGATTTTTATCGACAACTGGGGTTTACAGCTTTGGATACACCTGATCCTATCACTTTGGTTGTACCTATGTTTTTACATCTCAGCGCTATCCCCAAATAGCCTAAAAATTGTTGCAAAAAGGCCTTTTGATAGGCCTTTTTGTCGTTAAACTTAAAATTATTTCTTTATCTTTTTGCATAAGAACCTAAAGAATAACTCTCAATGTTTGAGACTCCTGCTTCGCGTTTTACATTTGTGACCCTTGATCTAACCATTACTTAGTCGTAGCCTTTGTGCGCTAGGTTTTATATGTCAAGGATATGAAATGGCTAAGTTTTTAAATACAAGTGCTACAAACTACTATCTCGAAGAGCTTATCAAGAACGCATCGGAAAGACTGATCCTTATCAGCCCCTTTCTTAAGCTTAATGATCGAATTCGAGAGCTTTTAGAAGATAAAGACCGATTAAAAATCGATATCAGAATCGTCTATGGCAAAAGCGAACTACAACCTGATGAGATTAACTGGCTTAAAGGTCTCTCCTTTGTACGTACGAGTTTTTGCAAAAACCTCCATGCAAAGTGCTACATGAATGAAAGTGCTTGTATCATTACAAGTTTAAACCTCTACGAGTTTAGCCAAGTAAACAATAACGAAATGGGTATCTTCATTGATCGTGACGAAGACCCCGATGTCTACAAAGACTCTTATGAGGAAGCGCAACGTATTATTCGTATTAGCGATGAGGTTCGTATTTCACTAGAGAAAGTTAAATCATCTGTCAATGATCCTTCTAAAAATGAAGAGTCAGAACCAGAGCAAGCCAAGTTGACTTCATCCAAGCTAGCCAAGAAGCACAAAATTAAAACAGATGACTTCCTTCAGATGTGTGTAAGCAAAGGCTACTTATCTTTCGATGATGGAAAACATTCTTTAACCGAAGAAGGTAAGTCTCTGGGTGGTGAGTTCAAGTACAGTAAACGTTTTGGTCCTTACTTTATCTGGCCACAGTCGTTAGATGTTGAGTAGAAAAATAAGGCTCCAACTGGAGCCTTTTGATTACAACACCTTGATGCACTTATAAAGTGAGAAGAAGTTCAATTATGATTAACAATTTTCGTATAGTGACCTATAACGATAGTGAAAAAATTACATGAAAGAAGTTTTAAGTTCTATTTTAGAGCATACAAAAGATCGGATTAGACAACCTTTTCTCGGAGCGTATAGCTTATCTCTAATGATGTACAATTGGGATGTGATTTATTACCTGTTTTGGGCTAAAGGTGATGTCGAAGTTAAAATCGTCGTTCTTAAACAGCAATATTTGTCTATTACCGATTTAACCTATCCATTCTTCGTTGCTTTGCTCGTAGTATACATACCAATAACCATCAATGCTTACCGCCAGCAATTATTTGAGTCTTTGGAAGGCCGTGTAGAAAATCAAAGGCTTACTCGAAAACTAAAGCGCTCATCGTTCGACCTTGAAGTTGCAGAAAACGAAGCAAGATTGAAATATGTGCCAACTAGAATCCAAAAAGAATCCGAAGAAGAGATTGACCAAATTAAAAATTTGAATCAGAGCTTGAATAACGAAATAGAAAACCTTAATGAGCGTATAGAAACTCTAAATGAGTTAGTCAGAAGCCAGACCAATAGACTTGAGGAGTTAACAGAACGAAACGAAGAGCTAACAACTAGAATCAGACTTCATCAGATAAATAGCACAGATTATGGCGTTACTAAGTTAAATAGTCAGCAAGCTGATTTATTAAATAGTCTTTCAAGATTTGCTGGAAAAGTACCAAGTAATAAATGGAAAGAACTAGAAAATGCAGCAATTGCCTGTGATGAAAAGACGCTCAAAAGATTGATTAGAGACATTGAGAATACTCATACAACGGCGGAATAACATCGATCCGGTAGTACAATGAAGGCTCCAACCGGAGCCTTTAGTCAAACTATTTTCTTTAGTATTCTTGCGTACTTCAATATTTGATGAGCCACCTTCATATCATTTGATGCACCTAACTCAAGTAAAGCAACCCCAATCAATACTTGTTGCGCAGTGACCAACTGTCCTGTTGGAAGCTCTAATCTATCATGCCTCATTACGAAGTTTTCCCAATCTTCACAAGAGCTCAATTCCCTACCCTTATTCATCCTCATCAAGCGTTTACACTCTGGAGGAATGGATTTCCCCTTGTCCCATTCTTTGACCGTTCTCACAGTTTTCAAACAAAGTTTGGCAGCTTCTTCGACGGTTAAACCACATTCAAATTCACGAAAAATATAGTTTTTAGTCATTTCGTGATACTTCATTGAATTGTCCCTCAAAAGAGAGACATTTTATAGGACACGCATATGCAATCGCATTCAACATAAGCGCCCATAATGCGCACTTTAGAGTTAGGAGATTAGCAGTGGCGATGTCAGCTTAGTTACACCGTATTTGGCTTTTGCGGCCTTGCAGGCTTCATCGGCTGTATTGTATGGACCATGAACTTCGATTTCACCGCAGCGGCCACTTGATAAGAACCAGTCATCAACTTTAAAACCGTGTAGCTGATTAAGTTCCTGCACTGTGTCTTAGGTTACGTTCGACACCATGCACGTTGGCTCTGCATCTTGCTCATTCAAGTAACCGAACAACTGGATCGGATATTCCATTATTTCTCTTCAACTTTCTGAGTTAACAAGATCTTTTGCTGGCGTTCTTGAAGTTCTGATACTAACTCTGCTGGGCATGAGCTAGTGTTTAAGTTATATCAGATAAGCAACCTAACGATTGCTTAAAGCCTTTGTCTTCAAATCTCATTATATCCTTTCGATAACTTATGTTTTAAGTTATCGAAAGGACGAGAAAATTCAATGTTCTCACTTATGGCCACATATTGTTCATCCCAAAAGTGTAAGTATTACATTAGCTTTATAGGAACAAGGCATCCATTAGATGTAAATCTACTTTTCAATCTATACCTAGATCTTTCTTCATATGTTCACTCAACTCGCTAGTGGTTCTTACATTAATTTTATGTTTGCAATGATGGATTCTCAACTCTTCACCAAATAATTTCACTACTGATTTTGTATACAAAGCACTAATATTATTTATTAATCTATACAATGTACCTTTCTGATAAACAGATCTTTTCGAATTTTGTATTGCAGTCTTCATATTTAAATATTCTCACATTTTTAACTTTATAATTTAAAGAATTATTTTCAAGTTCGATCTTTATTATTACTTTTGTCGATATTGAATGAGTCATTATCACTGATGCACAATCGACAGTTAAATTACCTGAATCCAACTTAGTAATTTCACGAGAGATAACTTTTATTTTTAATTTTTCCTTTTCGTTATTTAAGTAGATTGAGTTAATTTCTTCAGGATATTTGTTTAACTTAATATCCAATATAGTTTTATTAAGATAGTAGTCTGCCATTATTTCATGACGGCTTTTAAATATCATTGTCCCCCTCCGTTGATGCAAGTTATACTTTCCCTCCCGTTAAAAGACAACGTGACTCAGAGTTGCAAAAAGGTAACAATCATGGAATTGATGAACAATGAGCTGGTCTGCTTTGCAGCCATTTGTAAACACCTCTCTCTTACAGAGGCATCAAAAGAACTTGGAAAGTCGAAAGCTCAAGTCAGCAGGCAGCTAGCGGCATTAGAAAAACAACTTGGTGTAACACTCGTTCACAGGACAACAAGAAAACTCGTTTTAACTGATCATGGTGAAAGCATTAGAGAGCTTGCCATAAAAACGTTAGAGAGCTTGCAGGAGTTGAATTACAGAGCTAGCTCGTTGAGTGAATGCATTAATGGAAAGTTTAAAATTACAATGCCCAACTCTATAGCCTCTTCTATTTTTGGCTCTGTTCTTAAAGGTTTACAAGAGCGATATCCAGCAGTTAACTTTGAAATATCATCAAGTAACAATGTTGAGAATTTATTAGAAAGCAATGTAGATTTAGCGATTAGGCTTAATAACATTATTGATGACACTCTGATTGCACATAAAATCGGTGATTATAACGATGTTTTAATATCTACAGTTAACAATGCCAATAACAACACGCTATTAATCTACAAGAATCACTCGAATAAGGAATCAATTAAAAAGCAGTACACTGACGTTATCGAAGTTGATAACACCTCTATTTTAATAAACTTTGTCTCTGAGGGGGTTGGGGTTGGCGTCATTCCAAATTACCTTGTAAAAGGTAACCATATAGACAACAATATCCAAATTTCACAAAATTTTGATATAGAACGCTCCATGTATATCGCCTACCCTTATCAAAACCCTTTACCAAGAAAGCTAGCTGAAATATCTACTTTTATTAGGTCTGAGTTATCAAAAATATTGAAAAATGAATCACTGTAGGATGGCTTTTCAGGTTTATAATTTTCCTTTGATAACTCATGAGGTCTAGCGAGAAGATTTGTAACGTATTGTTTCAAAGAGCCTCGTTAGGCATTTATGAAAATCCCCAACTTTATGCTTGTTATCACAACATGAGATGCTATACCGTTTCATTATCAAGGCTTTGCGTGGAATAAATCACGTGGGTTAAACGATAGATTGACTTACATTAAAAATTTAATCGAAAGCAGCTTTATATCAAATTGATCTCATACCATTCTGTGTGTATCTTCTACCCATATCCCCACAATAACCAAGGAGAATGCCATGGATAAGCTACTCGCGTCTGCACTAGAAATTAAGCAGCGAACTATGGTGACTGGCTTTTTTGCTAGAAATGGATTCAAAATTGCTATGACCGATTTTGATGATGTCACTTTTGAGCGAGAAGGTGTGCAAGTTAACGTGCATTTTGATTTACAGTCAAACGCAGAGTCTGCATCTATTTTATCCCAAGAGGCATCTGCCATTCCTGGTTAGTTAATTTTGTCGTCAATCATACGTAAAGCCGAACACAAACGTTCGGCTTTTTAATATGCGAAAAACGGGATTACAAAAGATGCGGCACAAACCTGCGTTACTGTCACTCATCCAAGTAAACAATCAATAAATCCGCTTCAACCTCATTCGCTACCCTTGGTACCGATGAAAAGAAACGGCTCAATAAATTATGATGATGACCGCAGACAACTAGGTCTATTCCCTCTTTTTTTACGATTCCCGACAATTTGATATGAAGGTCACCGATAACTGCCATCGTCTCGTGTACTGGATATAGGCATTTATCAGCGAGTTCTTGTAGCTCCTTTTGCAACTTTTGTTCTTCTTTCGGCTCCATGATCACACGATCAACATCCACATAAACGAATGAAAGTTTGGCGTTCGAGTTCTTTGCTTGAGTTATTGCTTTTTCGATAACGACTTGGCTAGATTGAGATAAATCAACAGCGACTAAAACGTGCTTGTAACTCATTCTTTCTCTCCTAGTTAGTTTTCATGTGCTTATAGTAAGTCTAGTTCACTAAGAGCGAATGCAATGTCTAAACTCATATTTCATGAAAATATTGGAGTTTGATATAAGAATGTGGAAACAGCCGAGCGATCAGCTTTCTAATAGCCTTGAAGGCTCGTGAAGTCAACTAGTGACTTAGGAACCGGCTATTGATATGTGGCCCATTTTGTTCTCCCTCCTTAAGATGTACATAACTATGTAACTAACGCAAACAAACCCACGTTACGCCGTCACTACGCTTCTAAACCCTGTCAATTTCTATTGCAGCTTGTTTTATATTCCTAATTACAACGTCGCCTAGTTTAGTAAAACCACTTGGCAATAAGTAATTTCTTCGTGTAAGCCATCGATCAAGATTAAGAGTTATTTCATAGACAACACTGAATTAAAGACAAGATTTAGAGTTAAAACAGAGTCCAACACTCCTATGTTCAACCTAAAACCGACATACGTCTGCGAGCACTTACTGTCTCTATAAGGTCAACTATATAACTATATTCAGATTTGATTTTTCTGTTACAACGTGTCTTTTTTATCTTTACAGCATAATCCTCTACTTTAAAACATACCCAATCATCATCTTGTAATTTAATTACACAAAAAGATATTCGAAACATAACCACAAGACAAAAAACCAACACAAGCCACTGAATTTATTAATTTTAATTTAAAAAATAGCATTTTACCCCATGTTCGTTCAAGCCAGAACGCATCAAGGTTAACTTAAACAAGTAAAACTTTACCAATTGCTTAGTACAGAATAGAGGAAGTTGAATAAATTGAAAGGTATAGAAATAACGTTACGACGTAACTACGTTAAGGTGTGAAGATATTTGAAGGTTATATGAGACCAAAAAAAACAGGGCCAAAGCCCTGATATGAATTAATTAGTTTTGTTGCTGTTGTTTTTCTGCGTACTCAGATCGAATCTGTTCGGCAACAATTTTGATGGCTTCTGCTGTACTTGTGCCCTTCGCCATCAATTCTTGAATTTTCTCTACAGCTTGTTGTTGCTCTTGGTGAGATAGAGGGGGTAAATCGTCAAACATAAAAAAGCTCCTCATTTTGAGGAGCAGACTATAACGATTCAATTAATAGGTCGCAAGGAAATTAATTGATGCCCCCATTGCGTTCTCGTTCGTGTACTGAGCAGCAATATCTAATTCGATCAACTTAAGTGGAGACAGTCCAATACCCGCAGTAATGGTACCTTCGTCGCTACTTCGAGCTAAGTTTTTCATATAACCCGCTCGCAACGCCATTTGACGCAAGATATCAAATTCAATACCAGCTCGAATCATTTGCGTATTATCATCAAAGGATGAAAAACGTTTTTCTTCATTAAGATCGTAGTCGACACTCATAGTAAAGTAATCGGCAACAATCCCTGCCCCGACCGTATATACGGGACGCATGCTGTATTCGTATGATTTAATCGTATCACTGCCATACATGAACGATTTTGTTTTAACGTCTCTTCCGATCAAGTTTTTTGCTGAAATACCGACACGATATGGGCCAAAGAACCAAAGCGCGCCCGCATCCAAGTTAAACATCGTTTCCGCTGTTTCATGTTCACGTAAGTCTTTGGTATCGAAATTCTGAAAACTCGTGGCGTAAGAGTACGTATAAATACGCTGAAGTTTAGGCGTAACACCAAATGAAAGGTGTTGATTCATAAAGTTGGTGTATTTAGCAAGTGATACACCTGCTTCAGCAACACCAATAGAAACACCTTGTACGTAGCTATCGTCTAACGGATTAGTACCTGACGTATCTACTTTTGGTTGTACGAATGATTCAGTGTATAACTTACCGTATGCAGTTGCAGATAAAAATTTATTAGGAATACCTATAGCGACAACGCCACCAAGATCAAAGTCAGTTTTTTTTCCATCTATGGCATTCATCGATTTTTTGATTTCATCGACATCGGTCAATTTGCTGATGCGTTCTATTTCATCGACAAGATCATATTGATCATCGTAGTTACCACCAAAACTTGGCACGATCATTCCTGCGTCGTCGTTTCGGCGATAAATTGCAGTAAGTGCGGGGTTGAAAAAAGGAGCAGTCAGATAAGTTGCTGATACCGTACCAACGCCACCCATCGCATCGCTACGAGCTTCTATCGCATAAGTGGCAGCCGAAGCAACGTTTGCGAAAAGTGTGGTGGCAACAGAGGTGGCTAGAATTTTATATTTGGTTTTCATACTACACTTGTGATTTTGGTTCTTCCTGAACCTTTATCGGCACAAATGGTATTTCTTTAACTATTCTTCTTGGGAAAGATCATAGGTTCGGCTAATAGTTTGAGCTTGCTCAACAATTATATCGCCCTGCCAACGACGACTGTTGATACTCACTGCTAGCACGTATCTATCATTTGGGACACCCGCAAGCTCTAGTGAATTAGGATAGTTAGACTCGTAAGTCTTTTTCCACATTTGCTCGTATTGACCATCAATGTAGTCATATAAACCAACTTCAAGTTGCGGTAATGGACAATGGGGATTACGAAGTGCGCTCTTTTCTACTTTCCAATTCTCTTTAGATGTCCAACGAACATATTGCGAAGAATTGGAATCTCCTAATATTACCCAAGTTCGATACTCTTGTTTATCTTTAGAAACAATAGTTAAGTGATACAAGCCTGCTTCAAGCTTACCCGTGAGGTTATAGCGTTTCGAATAACTGCGCTCATTGGCTAATTCTGTACCGCTCGGCTGTTCTTCATAACTGAATGAACTGTCTGCGGATATAGAATCATCCACCCATCGATTAAATGAAATATTTTCGATGTCAGTTGTAGCTCTTAGCTTGATCACTAATCTAAATGTATCTCGCCCAGGGCTTTGGATGGTCTGACGAATAACGTTCACGCCACTTATCCATTCAGGCAGCGTTACACCAGTGAGAGACTTGCCACAGTTTTTAGATAGAGACTGACCAAGAAGGTCATTGAGATGAGGAGTCAAATCTTTACTTGGTTCCGTTTGCCACAGTTCAACAAGAGAGTTGAACATACCGGCAAGATCATCTTCAAGTAAGTGTTGATGTGCCTGCGTTAAAGGCGTGTTGGTTTGAAACCAGTCCATTGCATGGACTGGTTTCACTAACGCTAATGAGAGAACTACGGGGAGTAGTGTTTTCATTATGACTTATGCTTTCATCTTGTAGCCAACACCGCGAAGTGTTTCAATTTCCAGTCCTGGCAGTTTTTGACGAAGCTGCAATACGTGCGTATCCACAGTACGTGTCGTTGGGAAGTGATTGTAACCCCAAACGTGGTCAAGTAGCTCATCACGAGTAAACACGCGACCTAAGTTCGACGCTAAAAATAGCAGTAGATCAAACTCTGTACGAGTTAACGTAATTAGCTCATCTTTATAGGTAACTTCACGAGTTGAACGATCAATTTCTAAGTCTTTTGTGATCACTTTATCAGCGCTGCTTTGCTCTGCTGAATCCGGTGCTCGTAGCTGTGCACGGATTCTCGCAAAGAGTTCCGCTTCAGCAAAAGGCTTCGTTAAGTAGTCGTTCGCGCCGGAATCAAGGCCTGCAACTTTATCTTTTACGGTAACAAGTGCCGTTAGCAAGATAACTGGTACGTCTTTAATCTGTTTCCATTCTGGGAGACATTGTACAGAGTCACCATCTGGGAGTTGGCGATCGAGAATAACCAAGTCAGCTTTTTTCCATTGTGGTTCTACGTCTGCAATACGTTCCACATGTAAACACTCATATCCTGCTTGTTCCAGGCTTACTAACAGGCCATCAGCCAAGTTTTTATCGTCCTCAACGAGAAGCAGTGTCTGTTTCACAAGGTATCTCCAATATAAAAGTTGTAGGTGGTCCCATCAGGGACATTTTTCCGCCCATGCGGCCTACCATAGATTCAACGATTGTTAACCCAAGTCCTAACCCGCTCTTACTGACGAACGGTTTCTTCAAATTTGCCCAATCTTTAGCCGTTAGGCCACCAGCATCTCGGACTTGGAATACTATTTTTTCTTCACTAGTTGAAACATCCAATTCAACTGGTGCAATACCGTACTTAAGCGCATTACGAAGCAAGTTATCGATACAAGTTCCTAACCAGTACACATTAACTTTAGCAGCCACATCTTCATTGATGTTGAAAAGCACGGCACTATCAAATTCTTCTTCGATCTTAAATTCTAACCAGTCTGCGACAGACGGAACCCAATCTGTTGCAAGCATTTGGTTATCAGATTGCAAATAATCTTTACTCGCTTCTGCCAATTGACGCAAACGACGTGTATCTTCACACAATCTGCGGAACTCGTCATATACGCTTTCAGGTAGATGCTCGAATTCTCGGCGAAAGCCCTCAACCGTCAGTGATAGAGATGCAATCGGTGTTCTGAGCTCATGCGTTAAAATTTGCAACACAAGCATTCTACTACGGAGCTCTTCTCGCTTACTATTCCAGCGGTATACAGCCCAACCAATCACTAGAAGAATATTTGCGATTACCAGTATGATCATACTGATCCGCAAAACTTGTGAGTGATCTTCTACATCCCAACAAATATTGCCTCGTTTAACAAAGCAACTTTTGCTTTGAGACGCTAGAGCGTACGACAGACCCGCATTCGCGACGTTTTCTTCCCAGATATCTTTCTCGAAAACAAAGTAACGGTCACCACGTCGTAACCAAAGTTCGTTACCTTCGATAAACATGCTCGCGCCTGCAATCAAAGCATTAATGGCGTCGTCGTCCATGTTTTTCAAGCTTTCTAACAACTCATCCCCTTCCTCATTGTCACGCTCTTTAATATGCATGTATTGAGCAAGCTTGGGTTTGAGTTCTGGATACTTATCCACATAGCGTGCAGCATAAGTCCCACCACCTGGGTGAATGAGCCCACTACGCGAAAACCAACGTGGTGTCAGTTGCGTCCCTTTACAGATAGCTCTTGTAAATACTAACGGCTCAGTAATTAAAGGACTTAGTGGCAATTTACCACGACAAGTATTTGCTAAGCTGTAAAGCTGTTGTATATCTTTTAACGGATAGTCAGACGTTTGCGGCAGAAGCGAATCTGGCGCAAGTAACTTGGTAGGATAATTTGATTGCAGAATACGAATATCATACGATTTAAGAGCTACTTCATAATTAAATAGCTCTGTAAACGTATCTATTCTTTCTGGTAGTGAATCGGAAAATGCAGGTGCCGAAAAAAGCGGCAATACAGTTGCAAAACCGAGCAAAAACTTTTTAATCAAACTGTTACCGTCACTTGTTACATTAGCCAAAACTATACATCAATCTACAAGCAATTGACATCTGCTAACAGAAGGATTTGCATTACTATAACATTGAAACGGAACAAAAAAGGGCCAGCGATTGCTGACCCTGTATAGTTTTAAATCAAGAATGGTTAGAGTGCTTTAAAAATAGACTCAACACTTTCCTTCGCATCACCAAATAGCATTGATGTATTTTCTTTGAAGAACAGTGGGTTCTGTACACCTGCGTAACCAGTATTCATTGAACGCTTGAATACCACTACATTTTTCGCGTTCCAAACCTCCAGTACAGGCATACCAGCAATCGGGCTGTTCGGATCTTCCAGAGCTGCTGGGTTTACCGTATCGTTAGCGCCGATAACCAGTACTGTATCTGTTTCAGCGAAGTCATCATTGATTTCATCCATTTCAAGAACGATATCATACGGTACTTTCGCTTCAGCAAGTAACACGTTCATATGTCCCGGAAGACGACCTGCTACTGGGTGAATACCAAAGCGAACCTCAATACCTTTTGAACGAAGTACGTCAGTAATTTCATGCACTGGATACTGCGCTTGCGCTACAGCCATACCATATCCTGGAGTGATGATTACTGATTTTGAGTTCTTCAGCATTTCAGCGACTTCTTCTGCCGTTGTTTCGCGGTGTTCGCCCTGCTCTTCGTCACCTGAAATTACAATCTCTTGACCAAAGCCACCAGCAATAACACTGATAAACGAACGGTTCATGGCTTTACACATGATGTAAGAAAGAATCGCACCTGAAGAACCAACCAACGCACCTGTTACGATTAATAGATCATTTGCGAGCATGAAACCTGCTGCTGCTGCTGCCCAACCTGAATATGAGTTCAGCATTGAAACGACAACTGGCATATCAGCACCACCAATTGAAGCAACTAAGTGGTAACCGAACGCGAACGCAATCAGTGTCATCACAATCAGAGCGAACATGCTGCCATCTGCTTTTACGAAGTAGATCATAAGAAGCGTAGAAATCACAACCGCTGCAAGGTTCATTTTGTGCTTGTGAGGAAGGTTAAGCGGCGAAGAAGAAATCACACCACGTAACTTACCAAATGCAACAATTGAACCCGTGAAGGTTACGGCACCAATGAAAACACCCAAGAATACTTCTACAAGGTGGATAACATGTTCAGCATGAGTTGCTGCTTCTGGCGCATCAAGGTAACTGTTGTAGCCAACTAAAACCGCAGCTAAACCTACAAAGCTGTGCAGTATCGCAACCAGTTCTGGCATCTCGGTCATTTCTACTTTCTTCGCATAGAAAATACCGATCGCCCCACCTATCGCCATCGCAATAATGATCCACCCAAAGCCTTGAGCATCAGGGCTGAAGATCGTCGCGATCAGCGCGATCGTCATACCTGCGATACCATAGTAGTTACCATTACGAGCGGACTCTTGCTTTGAAAGCCCCGCCAAACTCATGATGAAAAATAATGCAGCAACAATGTAAGCTGCTTGTACTAATCCTGCAGACATTGTAACTCCTATTTATCTTTGCGGAACATTTCAAGCATACGCTTGGTGACGGTGAAACCACCGAAGATATTGATGCTGGCGATCAATACAGCAATAAAGGATAGGAATGAAACGACCCCATTACCTTGCCCAATTTGCAGTAATGCACCAACCACAATAATGCCGGAGATAGCATTCGTTACCGACATAAGCGGAGTATGAAGTGCATGGGTAACATTCCAAACCACGTAGTAGCCGACAACACAAGCTAAAACAAATACAGTAAAGTGAGAAAGGAACGCTGCCGGTGCAACCGATGCAATCCAAGCAAAAGCACCTACTGCCGCGGCTACACCAATAATTTTCTTAGTTGGAGAGGTAGGTTCTTCTACTTTAGGCTCTGGTTTCGCAGGTTGCTCTTGTTTCACTTGCGGCTGAGCGGAAACCTGAATTGGTGGTGCAGGCCATGTAATTTCACCTTCTTTAACCACGGTGACACCACGGATAACAACATCTTCGAAATCAATATTGATGTTACCGTCTTTTTCTTTACACAGCAGTTTTAGAAGGTTAACAAGGTTTGTCGCGTAAAGTTGAGAAGATTGCGTTGGCAAACGGCCGACCATGTCAGTGTAACCAACAATTTTTACGCCATTATCTGTCATGATAACTTGGTCTTTCACTGTGTATTCACAGTTACCGCCATTAGCAGCTGCCAAGTCAACAATAACACTGCCCGCTTTCATACTGTCGACCATTTCCTTGGTGATCAGCTTCGGAGCAGGTTTGCCAGGGATTAGTGCCGTTGTAATGATGATATCAACATCTTTAGCTTGCTCTGCGTATAACTCTGCCGCTTTTTTGTTGAAGTCATCGGACATTTCTTTTGCGTAGCCGTCACCAGAACCAGAGTCTTCTTGGAAATCCACGGTCAGGAACTCTGCTCCCATGGACTCAACTTGTTCTTTCACTTCTGGGCGAACGTCAAATGCACGAACAATAGCTCCTAAGCTACCCGCAGCACCGATTGCAGCCAAACCAGCCACACCCGCACCCGCGACCAATACTTTCGCTGGTGGTACTTTACCGGCAGCCGTGATTTGACCTGTAAAGAAACGACCAAACTCATGAGCTGCTTCAACAACCGCACGATACCCAGCGATGTTAGCCATCGAAGAGAGCGCGTCTAAGGCTTGTGCACGAGAGATACGAGGAACGGAATCCATGGCAAGAACGTTAATGTTCTTACTTGAAAGTTGTTCCATCAACTCTGCGTTTTGAGCAGGCCAAATAAAGCTAACAAGCGTTGCACCATCTTGTAGTAGTGCGATTTCGTCAATGCCTTGTTCTTCATCTACGATTGGCGCATTAACTTTTAGAATAAGACCAGATGCCCAAACTTCTTCACTAGAAACGATTTTCGCACCAGCAGCTTCATAAGCAGCATCATCGAAACTCGCAAGCACCCCCGCTTGGGATTCAATCGCGATATCGAATCCCAACTTTATTAACTGCTCAACCGACTTCGGCGATGCAGCTACTCGCGATTCACCCGCAAGTATCTCTTTAGGTACACCGATTTGCAAAACGCATACTCCTTGTATACATATCAATAAATTAGTCCCAAAACAGAGCGTCGCTCTACTCTAACTCTTTTTTATTTCTATCTGTTTACCACGCAAGACAATTGCAAACGAAAGATGGTGTTTGGGGCCACCCATTTGCACAATAACACCTTGACTAACAGCCCTGTTATTATTCTGTTTGTATCGAACGCGTCTCATTACTTCAAGTGTTTTGTAATTTAAATACTAAATTTCATTACATATAACGCTAAGTAATGAATGATTGTCGCTCTGAGCACGAAAAATAACAACGCCATGCCTTACTAGACTGAGGTCTAACCAGATCATAATTAAATACTGACTTAACAAACATTTAAGCTCTAAAAAAGAAAGAGCCATCAGCATATACACTAATGGCTCTTTTTAAGATGATTGGAATCAAGTTGCGGTGAATTGTTAGTCGAAGATTTTATCGCCCATTTGATCGATAAACATTTGAGATTTCTTCAACATAAGTTCATTAGCATCTTGTTCCGAGCCGAGCAAATCTGAACGAATAAATCGATGCGTTTTTACCTCATCGTCGTATTGCTTTTCTATTCGACCAGCAATGCGGTATTGCCCACCCTCTGAAAGGCTCTCTTGGTAAATAAGGAAACCTTTGTACTTAACTGGTTCCACAGTTTTTACTTCAGCAGTCTTTTCACTACCACCAAACAAACGCGAAAAAAATCCCACGGTTCCTCCTTGGGTAAGCTCATCGATAGATTAAGCTTGTATCACTTAATATTGACATTGAGGATTGGTTTTTCATACCAGTCCAATTCTTTGTCTTCATCATAACTGGTATGGGTAAAAATTACAGGTACATCATGATCTCGGTTTTTACGCCGGTCTTCTTTCACCATTTCTGCCGCGTTCTTCACCGCGATATCCGCACTTTGCTTAAATTGGGTGAGCTTTTGTTCCGGAAGCGAAGATAAAAAATCAATATCATGACGAATATAGACGGGTTTGAGCTGAATAAGTGCAAGGCACGCGATATCTGCGAGCTGCTCGTTGTCATACTGCTCTACAAACTGAGGCAAACTGAGCACTTGTCCAACAAGTGTTTCCATGTAGTTATGCACATCTGAACTTATCTGCATTGGCAAATCTCCCTTGTTCTATGAAAACAAGTATAGCAACGACTTGTTTATAACAACTTATTGATTGCTCTTAATTTAATCAATCTCTCTCTTTTTGTCGTAATGTCTCCCAAAATACTTGGGAAAATGAGCAAATAGACGTATTCTTGCTAGTTCTCGAAGCATGAAAATCGATAGCAGATTAATATCTATATTGATGAAACGCTTAACCTAACCAATTATATAATCAACTATTTTCAGGCAATTTGTAATAGATGTCCTCATCATCAATGACTTCATCAGGCTTTCGATTCCTTTTCCCATTTATGTTGCTGGGATTAGTGAGTTCGAGCATGAACAACATCATTCAGATGACTCAGTCAAACTGGGGTATTGCCGCAAATTTGCCGTACATACTGTTAGGCTGTGCACTGCTCCTTTGCTATTCATTTAAGCAAGGTCGGGAGTCAATGGTGTGCTTAGCGACGTTACTGGCCTATTTCGTGATACAGCACAGGCTACAAGTTCCACTTCAAAGTGGTACAGCCTTACTTGAGCTGACCATTTTAGCCACGCTACTTCCTGTTTCTTTTCTTGCGGTATTTTTGTTTAGTAAAGATGGTTTCGACTCAAGAGCCATGTTTACTTACCTCTTGATGTTAACGATGTTCGTTCTTTGGTCTTACCTTACGTTAGCGTATTACGTTGAAGGTGGGTTTGAACAATGGACAAGCGGCATTTTATTTATCGTACCTACGGTTTCTAAACTGCCTTTTATTCTAGTTTTATATTGTGTGGGTATTGTCTGCTTCCTCGGAATTCTTGTTTTAAAGAAGAATGAAATCATCCATGCTATGACCTACTCTGCAATGGTGCTGGCGTCCGCGACGTTCATTTTCTTTGATGTGCAATACATATCTAGCACCATGTTTACCCTAACGGGATTGCTTATCATTATTTATGCTGCCTCTGCCAGCCATCAATTGGCTTTCACAGATAGCTTAACGCGGGTCCCGAGTAGGCGCGCACTCGACCTTGACTTAAAACACATGGGCAAAAAGTTCACGATCGCAATGCTTGATGTTGACCACTTTAAAAAGTTTAACGATACCTACGGTCACGATACGGGTGATGACGTATTAAAAATGGTCGCTTCGCGTCTAACTAAAACTCCCGGTGGCGCAAAAGTATATCGATTTGGCGGAGAAGAATTTACCATCGTCTTTAAAGGCAAGTACGCAGATGAGTGTAAAGAGTTTTTAGAAGAAGCACGTAAATCCATCGCAGAGTATGAGATGATTTTACGTGATGAAGAATCCCGCCCAGATAACCATAAACAAGGCCAAAAAAAGCGTGGTAACGACAGTTCGAGGAGAAAGTCAGTCTTTGTTACCGCAAGTTTCGGAGCGGCCGACAGCAAAAACGGTCAAGCACCTCAGGACGTGATTAAGTTAGCGGACGAAGCGCTTTACAAAGCGAAAAAAGCTGGACGCAATTGCGTGAGGCTTCATTAATACCCCAGAGCGAAAGTTAGCTGACTAATCTTGATTAAAGAACAAGACTAAGCTTCCTCCTTTTAACGCACTGCCATAATTGATCGTTAATCCGATCCCGATATTATCTATCCAATCGGAGTCAAATGGTGGTGTCATTAACCATCCAACACTAGCTTCGTAGTAGTGTACAGTATTCATGGGTTTTCTTGTATCACCACCAATATCAACTCGATTGAAGCTCGAATACACTGACTGCACAGTATCTCCGATGTGGGTAAAATCATAAAACACCTTTATTCCATTGACCCAATACCAGCCTTCCGGATTGCCAATATCACCATTATTTGCTTTACCCCAGCCAGTGCCATAAAAATAGTGAGGAGCCGACCAGAGGTACCATTTCCCCCACGATTCATGCTCTAGGTATTTAAGCTTTGTGTTGACTTCTCCGACAACCGCCCAAGCACTGGTGTTTAGGTATACACCTTCTAGAAATGGTTTTAGGTCATTCAGTGCATTACTACGATAACTATAATCGTTTTGATAGTACATTAAGTGTGAGCCGATTGCGCCACTAAGCGTTAGCTTATCAGTGAGGTGTTTTTCTCCAGCAAACTCAATATATCCGCCCATGACTAACTCTTTACTTTTATCTGGAATCTGTCCTTTTTGGTCTACATACACATCTTGCTCTGTACTTAAGGCATAAACTCGGCCATTTAATAGGTAGTGAGTTTGTATTCCCTCTTGTTCAAACAAATCAAAACTAAATGGTAGCGTTGATACAGCGATCTTCTTTCTGAGATCAACCGAATCTTGAGTACCAATGTCTTCGTTATCTATGTTGAAGTATTCGTTCGGATCGAAATCATGAAATCCTACCGTAAAGACATCGCTATCTGACAGAACGATCCCAATAGCAAAGTTCCTTTCATACTCTTTTTGTATCTGATCTTGAATCGAATTAGCCTTAGAACATAATGAAAAAAGTGACAGTGTAGCTAAGGCATAACTATTGATAACAGATTGTTTCAACTTGCATTTACCACCGTATGTGTATTTCTTCCTAAAGACTTTGAGGTATACAGCGCTCTATCCACCGTCGCATACAAATCAGACTGCTGCTCTTTTCCCGTTGGTTGAAAAACAAAAACACCCTGTGACACTGTCACCCTATTGGACACACTAGAATACTCATGTGGGTAATCCAGAAAGTACATGGCCTCTTGTATACGTTCTGCTTCTCTCTCTGCGGTTTGGGCGTCTGTGCAACCCAGTAACACCACAAACTCTTCTCCGCCATAGCGCCCTACGTATTCGCCAGAGCGACAAAATGTTGCTTTAAGTTGGTTCGCAATGGCTTGCAAGCAACGATCTCCTTCTATATGACCGTAATTATCATTAAACGGTTTGAAAAAATCGACGTCCAATAAAATCAAAGCCATTGGCATGTTGTGACGGCCATGCCATGCAACCATCGATTCTAACTTATGATCGATATAACGACGGTTATAGAGTTTGGTTAAGCCATCTTCATTCGCTTGCTGGGTCAAAAGTTGGTTCACTTTCTCCAATTGAGCTGTCGCTTGTTTAAGCTCTCGTCTCATATGGGCAATACGCTGCATTGCGATAAGCTTAGAGTTCAGTACGAGTTTATCTACGGGTTTAATTAAATAATCATCACCGCCGGCCTCTATGGCTTTTGCAATCATTTCTGGCTCTTCGTGACTGCTCAGGAAAATTATTGGGATCCAGTCGGGAAAGGTTTCTCTGATATGAAGAGAGACTTCAAAACCGTTCATATCTGGCATCGATATATCGAGTAATACCAGTTCAGGATCAAAACTCTCGTAGGTGTTTAGTGCTTCTAGCCCACTCCCCACCGCTTTTACAATATGTCCAAGTTGCTTAAGACGAATAGCCAACTGCATCCTGTCTAGCTGAACATCGTCAACCAGGAGGATTCGCATTGATGTCCCTGTCGGTTGCATAACGCGTTCCATTTCTTATTTTGTCTTTATTAAACATATACCATACTCATAGAGTTGTTGCATTCGACTCATAATTAAGTGCTATATTTTTGTTTAAATATCACGGAATCAATTGTCTATAACGATTACACTGAGAATTGCGCTACCAAAACATGACCAACGAACGTTAGTTCAATAAACTCACGTGTTCTGGTCATCTTACGGACACATGGGTATAGCTATTTGATGCATTTGGTATTAATATTCCCGCCTTTTTGTAATGAGAGACACACCATGTCAGAAGCAACTAACAGCGAAAGCAAAAAAATCGATCTAGCAACCATTTCTCCTGAACTACGTAAAGTTATTGAGTTTGACGAAGTTCCAGAGCAAATGTTCGAAATGGTTACCTCTATCCATGAAGTGTCTGAAGAAGCAGTGCGTGAGTCTTGGGACGAAATGCCTGCAAGTGCTCAGAACATTCTAGATAACTTCGAGCAATTTCATGCTCTAGTTTCTGTTGGCCAAGCATTTGCTGGTATCAACGTGATGGAAGAATTCCCTACTCTTAATCTGCCAGAAAACATGACAGATGAAGATAAAGAAGAATACCGCGCTCAATTACTTGATAATGTGCTTCACAACTGCGTGAAAGACATGGTTAAGCAACTTAAGAAAGCACGTCGCGACCCACTTCTTAAACGCGAATTCAAAGAAGTGTTCGCAAAATAACGTTTTTCCGACAAAATAAAGGCCGCGTTTGCGGCCTTTTTTGATCATTAAGCGTGCGTAGCTTTAAATGATTAATGCGGCGCTAATGCCACGTCTTTCTGCGTGACACTGACACCTTTAATTTGTGCGAATACACTATCACCTGCCTTTAAGTCGAGATCATCAAGCGCCCAAGGTGTTATCGTTGCCCACAAATAACATCCCTCATCTAGCTTTAGCGATACATTAATACTCTGTTTATCATCAGCCGCGTTAAACACCTCGATTGAATCGACAGTCGCAGGCAGGATATTTCGAATAGAAGTCGCCTTAGGTTGCTCTAGCGTAATAGAAACGTCGTTGGCACGCACTTGTAAGCGAATTGGCGTCTCTGGCTCACCATCAATCTTTTGCACCCATAGTGATGCATTAGGTGCAAGGCTGACACAAGTCAGCGCATAACGCTCATGATGTTCAGCAATTCGGCCTTCAAATAAGCTGCTTTGATCCGAGAAAGACTGCCATGGACGCATAGCATGAGAAGCCCACACCTCTTCAAGCTTACCTGAACTCGTAATTTTACCTTGATCGATAATAGCGAGGTGTTGAGCAAGCCTTATAATTTCCTGGAGACTGTGCGTGACATAGATAATAGGGATATTTACCTTCTCCGACAATTCCTCCAGAAATGGCATCACCTCACGTTTTCTCGGCATATCAAGCGACGCAAGTGGTTCATCCATCAAAAGCAAGTTGGGTTTTGATAGTAATGCGCGCGCAATCGCAACACGTTGCTTTTCACCACCAGACAGTGAGATCGGGAAGCGCTTTAGTAACGGTTTGATAGACAAGAGTTCGGTGACTGCATCAAAGTACTCGTCATCTTTTTCTTTAACGCCATACAACAAGTTGCCTTGAACCGAATAGTGAGGAAATAAACGCGAGTCCTGAAACACGTAACCAATGCCGCGCTTGTGTGTTGGTAAGTTGATCCCCATTTCACTATCAAACAAAACATGATCACCAATCGCAACATGTCCCTGCTTTGGTGCAACTAATCCGCTGATGATATTAATTAACGTGGTTTTTCCCGCACCAGATCGCCCAAACAAAGCGCTAATTCCGTTACAAGGTAACTCAAGTTTAATATCGAAATCAGTATCACCAAGCATTTGTTTAAATTGAACTTTAATCGTCATTACTTCGCACCCAATCGACTTGCCGCTTTGCGATTTAGCCATTCAGAGATCATTAATGTAGACAAAGCTAGCGCGACAGAAATGATACATAGGCGAGCCGCCTGCATTTCCGCACCTGGCGTTTCAATAAAGTTGTACATTGCCAGTGGAATCGTTTGGGTCTCTCCCGGAATGTTAGAGACGAAACTGATCGTCGCCCCGAATTCACCAAGACTACGAGCAAAGGACAGCATCGTCCCAGTAATAATTCCGGGAATGGTCAGTGGTAACGTAATGGTGAGAAAAACTTTTAAAGGAGAAGCGCCTAACGTTGAAGCGGCATGTTCCAGTTTTGGGTCGACGTTCTCTAAACTTAACCGCACAGACCGAACCATCAAAGGCAAGGCCACCACAATACAAGCGACTACTGCTCCTTTCCAATTAAAGCTAAAGACTAGCCCTACATGTTCATAAAGCCACTTGCCAAGAAATCCTTGCCGCCCTAGAGAAACCAACAACAAATAGCCGATAACCACTGGCGGCAATACCAGTGGTAAATGAATTAAGCTATCTAGAATCGATTTACCGAAGAACGTTTTTCGAGAAAGTAGCCAAGCAAGAAAAACACCGAGAGGAATGAGCCAAAGTACTGCGTACGCGCCCACTTTGAGGCTTAACATTAAGGCTTGGTATTCCAGTTCTGTCACGCTTCGTTCCTATGATTGAAAGCCGGTTTATTGCAGAAAGCCATATTGAGCAAAAACGCGTGCGGCTTCGTCCGATTTTAGGTACTGGAAGAACTGCTCGGACTCAATAGAATCATTCACAACCGCAGCCGGATAAACAATAGCCGCATGCGTATCACTCGCGAATTCACCAACAATTTTGACTTTGTCGGTTAACTGCGCATCGGTTTTGTAGACCACGCCTAAAGGTGCTTCCCCACGTTCAACCAACGCCAAAGCTAGGCGCACATTCTTTGCTGGTGCGATTTGAGTTTGGATCTCTTTCCATACACCCAGTGTAGTCAGTGATTCTTTCGCGTACATACCAGCAGGCACTGACGTCGGATTGCCTAACGCAAGGCGATTTCCATGCAATGCCTTTTCCCATGCTGTTGCATCAGAGAAGTTAAATGAGGTTAATTCTGAAGACTGAGGCGCAATCAACACTAAGCTATTGCGAACCAAGCTTGTGACATTGTCACGAGAAATAACGTCTTTATCGACCAAATAATCCATCCATTTAGTATTCGCAGAAATGAATATATCCGCTGGTGCGCCGTTGATAATTTGTCGAGCGATAGAAGAAGAACCACCATAAACGGGAGTGATAGAAACGTCATACTTTTCTTCAAAGTTTTGTGCGATTTCGTCGATCGCATTCGTCATCGAAGACGCCGCATACACTTTGAGGTTCGTAGCTGCGTTAGCTGAAAATGAAATGCTTAATATTGCCGCGAGGCAAGCATGCGTTTTCCATGCTTTCATAGAGAAACTCCAATACAAGGCAAGCGAAAGAACTGGTTATTTGGGTTGAAAGTTCAATCAGTTAATGTGCTATTTAAACAAAAAATCAAGGTTCATATGTTGTTCTATCGCATCTGCAATACGATTAATTCCTTGTTCCTTTAACTCTTCAAAGTCTTGTTGTTTGATTTGAGTGCCGTTTACCCACTCTGACACCAGGCTTAAGACATCTGCCTCATCAAAGAACCCGTGAAGGTAGGTTCCCATGATTTGGCCACACTTGCTGATAGCCCCCTCTGCTTCACCAGTACTCAATGTAAGAGGTTGAATGCCCTGCACTTCACTTTGTCCTACGTGGATTTCATACCCCTTTACATTGGCTGTTTTGCCATTAAGAGAAAGCTGTGCTTGTGTATTTGTAAGCTGTTTGCTGTTAGTTAGCGTCGTGGTGATGTCTAGTAAGCCAAGCCCTTCGCTTTGACCCGGCTGGCCTTCGACGCCATTTGGATCATCAATCAAGTTTCCAAGCATCTGGTAGCCACCGCAGATACCAATCACTTTTCCACCAAGACGAATATGACGTAAGATATCTTTATCCCACCCTTGGCTTCTTAGATACTCTAAGTCGTCTCTAACTGATTTGGTCCCAGGCAAAATAACAAGATCGGCTTTATCTATTTTCTCGCCTTTGCCTACATAACGTAGATTGATGTCGGGATTCAATCGCAACACATCAAAATCAGTATGATTACTAATCCGGGTTAAAACAGGCACAACGACATTCAGTTTTACCTCAGAGTGCAACTCTTGCTGCGCGGTGATCGCGTCTTCTGCTTCTAAATTCAAACCATGAAGAAAAGGAAGCACGCCGAGTACAGGTTTGCCTGTTTTTTCTTCTAGCCAGTCGAGGCCCAATTGCAATAAACGAATATCACCTCGAAAACGGTTGATAACAAATCCTTTTACTCGCGCTTGTTCAGATTCAGAAAGTAACGCGAGTGTTCCGTACAAATGTGCAAACACACCACCACGATCAATATCAGCAACAATGATCACCGGAACATCAGCGGCCTCCGCAAAACCCATGTTCGCAATATCGCCTTCACGTAAATTGATTTCAGCAGGACTCCCTGCACCCTCGATCATGATCGAATCAAATTCTTGAGTCAGACGAGAGAAGGAATCTAACACCGTATCCATCGCAACTTTCTTGTAATCATGAAAGCCAGCCGCATCCATATTGGAAATTGCCTTGCCCTGCAAAATGATCTGAGCACCTGTATCGCTATTGGGTTTAATCAAAACCGGATTCATATGCACGGTTGGCTCAATATTACACGCCTGTGCCTGAACTGCCTGAGCTCGACCTATTTCACCGCCATCTTTGGTTACCGCACTATTTAGTGCCATGTTTTGTGGCTTAAATGGGGCAACGTTTATCCCTTTTCTCGCTAATACACGGCATAAACCTGCCACAAGGACACTTTTTCCGGCATCCGAAGTGGTGCCTTGAACCATTAAAGATGGGATCGCTGATTTCATGAACATTTGTAAGGAATAGAGGAAGATGAACAATCATAACGTCATCGTCCCCACTTACTCAAGCAAATGAATAGAATATGAATGTTGAAATCATCATTGGTTCAAACAAGCTCTGTTTTAATGAATCCATCAAAGCAAACCGATGAGGATGTAACATGAAAAAGAATACAATTATCGCAACAATCGCCGCCTTAGTTATTGCTCCTTCTATCGCATTCGCGAAAGATCACGCTCAAAACCAATCAAACTTGCAGTTTAATGGTCCTGTCACTGTGGAAAAATTGGACGCCTTGCTAAACGACTCCAATATGTTTACTGAAAAAGATGTAGTCGTTGAAGGTAACTTATTACGTCAAGTTCGCGCGGATAAGTTTGTCTTTAGCGATGGTTCCGGTGAAGTCATGGTCGAACTGGATGACGATATCCGACTAAACTCTCCGATTGATCACACGACTAAAGTCCGTCTGTTTGGTGAATTTGAAGGCGGAAATAAGCCAGAAATTGAAGTCGAGCAACTGGTGATCATGTAAAACAACCCCGCTTGCTTTGGATATCAGCATGATGTGGTGACCATTACAGCTAAATGGTGACGGCAAGCACTTAAAATGATAGCTTTATCAATCTTGGTCTGCTTTTTGCAGACCATTTTTTTGTTCATTTTAATCATCTTGCCCGGAGACTCCATGCTAGGTAAAGTTCTAAAGGTTGCAGCCTTTGGTTTGTGCGCTGTTTTGCCACTTTCCGCACATGCAAATAATTTCAACTACAACACGATGGAATTTCGCATGGGCACTAGCCCTGGTACATTTGGTGGCGAGTTCAATACCTACTTTACGGAAAACACCCACTTCATTGCTCGCGCAGACAGTGAATTCAGCGGAGACTGGGACATTGCTGGTGGTATTGGCTTTAATGGCCCTGCGGGTCAATTTGCGGATATTTATGGCCAAATGTTGGTACACAACATTAAAGAAAACGGCAGTGATAAAGTGGGTGACGAGTGGCGCACTGAGGTGAATATTGGTACTCGTATTTGGTTCATGCAAAATGTTGAGCTACATGCCCGTATCGGTCAAATAATGGATAACGACGATTCCAATACCGTTTATAATTTTGGCGCAAGATTCCACTCTACTCAGCAACTATCACTTGGCGCGGATTTCAAAAATAATGGTGTCTATGGCCAACAAATTGTGATGTCTGCTCGTTTTGCATTTTAATTAAGTAACTAAGCAACTGCATTAACAAGTGTGTGATTCAATAAAAATGGCCTCCGGTTTCGGAGGCCATTTTTGTTAAGTACCGATTGTTAGCAGGAACTAGTAACAAGGCTTTAATTTTTGCCGGATTTTTTAGGTTTATCTTGGACATACTTTTTCGATACATCCACAACGGCGATATCTCTAAAAAAGCTTCGACCTAGTAAAATTGGAAACTTCATATGCCCACGCTCAGCTAACGTAAACTCAGTCTTTTCTTTGTGGTCACCGACGGTAATATACGCTTTTACTACCGCTCGTTTATCCACCTCTTCTGACGATGACTGCTTGATTTTAGCCCAGCGCTCTACAGGTACTTTAAACTCTTTAGTTTCTTTATCGCCCAAGTCGATCTTAAACTGAACCCAATCTTTACCATCACGCTCAAACGGAACAATGTCTGTCGCGCTAATTGATGATGTTGTCGCCCCTGTATCAACCCTAGCTTTGAAGGTTTGATCAATTTCAGGAACGTAAACCCACTCTTCAGAACCAAGAATCAGCATGCCGTCTGGTGTCTTTGTCACTTTGGCTGGTTTTGTCGGTTTTGGCTCGGACTTTTTCTCAGGTTTTACTTCAGGCTTAGGCTCAACCTCAGGCGTTGGATCAACCTCTGGTTTCACTTCTGGCTCTACTTTGACAGGTTCTTCGACCTTCGGCGACTCAGGCTCAGCAGGTTCCGGCGTCGTTTGAGTTGACGTACAAGCAATTAAACTGCCGCTCATCATAAGCGGCAGAATCAGTTTCCAGTTTTTCATCCACACTCCAATTAAGCTTGAGATACTTTCTTAATTGCGTCCGCTACGTATGGAATATGAGTTTCGGTAAGTCCAGCGATGTTAATTCGACCATCGCCAACACCATAAATGCCATAATCTTCACGCAGTTGCGCCATTTGGTTTTCACTAAAGCCTAGCACAGTAAACATGCCTTTGTGACCCTCAATGAAGTCAAATTGATCGGTATTATGGTTGTTTCTCAATTCGTTACACAAACTTTGACGAAGACTAACCAAACGATGTTGCATTTCACTCAACTCTTGCTTCCAAACGGAAGTCAGGTTGTCATCTTGAAGAATCGTCTTAACCAAAGCCGCTCCATGATCGGGTGGCATCGTGTAAGTAGAACGCGCTAACGTAAGTAACTTGCCTTTTGCGTTGGCCACGTCTTGCATGTTCTTACCAACGACAATCGCCGCACCTGTGCGCTCGCGATATAGGCCAAAGTTCTTCGAACATGATGTCGTAATTAACATCTCTTCAACGTTATCTGCCATGAAGCGAAGCCCTTTTGCGTCTTCCTCTAGGCCATCACCAAAGCCTTGGTAGGCAATATCAACAAATGGTGTGAAACCGTTCTTCTGTGACAATTCCGTAATGACTTGCCAAGCAGAAAAATCGATATCTGCGCCTGTTGGGTTGTGACAACAACCATGCAGTAATACAACATCAGAAGGCCCTGCTTTCGCAAGATCATCCATCATTTTTGCTGTGTCTACTTGTTTCGTTTCTGGAGAAAAGTAATGGTAGAACTTAACTTTAAGACCTGCCGCTTCCATCACTGGTTTGTGGTTTACGTAGCTAGGGTTTGAAATCCAAACCGTCGTATCTGGCTGTGCGACCTTCATCAGGTCACCTAACATACGCAGCGCACCACTTGCACCTGGCGTTTGAATGGCAGCAACACGATCCATTGCTGACGTTCCCGTCAGTAGCAAATCGATCATGCTTTTATTAAATTCTTCGCAACCCGCAAGACCAACGTACGATTTGGTTTTTTGAGTTTCAACAACGACATCCTGCGCCATTTGAATGGCTTTCATGATTGGCGTTTCGCCTGCGCTGTTCTTATAGACGCCAATACCAAGGTCAACCTTGTTTGGACGGTCATCGTTACGGTATGCAACGGATAGAGATAAAATAGGATCTAATACGGGAGTTGGGAGATTAGAAAACATGAAAGTCATAACCCTTTGAAATTCAAGTACCGAACCTCACGTTAACACCATCGCAAAAAATGGCGAAATGATTTTTCACTTATTTCATCAATTAGAGAACAAAATTCTGGGTTACGATAAGTTTTGTGCGCTCTATCGGTTATAAAAAGAACGATTCACTCCTCAATATACCAATCCACTCTTCCGTTTTTCCTAAATTCTCTTGGCGTCATGCTCGACCACGCTTTAAAACGTGTACTAAAGTTGGCACTAGTTGGATATCCGACTATCTCTCCAATATGTTGAATCGGCCATTCTGTTGAACGAAGTAACCTAGCAGCGTATTCCATGCGCATACGTGTTAAATGTGCCATCGGGCTTCGACCGAACTGCTTTTGAGTCAGACGGTGCAAATGTGGCTCCGAACATGGATATAAAGCTGCCACTTGCTCGACACTCCAATCCTTATGGAGCTGACGCTGGACAAGATCGAATACGCGCCGAAGCCTCAATTGGCTGCGTGATATCGACTCTGAGGGCGGCATGTTTAACATCAGCTCTAACTGAGCCACGCTATGTGCACCAACCGCACCACCATAATCAATAGGAAGATTAATACTGCGTAACAACGTTTGGATACACGCATACATCACCTCAGGTGCAGATGTGAGCTGGTAACTAATATTACTCTCTATCATTGGCCATGCTCTATCAGGAATAAGAAAAAGCCATGCGATCTGCCAGGGTTCCTCTTCCATACCAAAACCGTTTTCAACACCTGCAGGCACCGTGATCAACGAGCCAGGCTCCAAATCATATCGACACGCCCCACTTTCTAACCAACCTTTACCGCGCACGGTGTAAAGCAGCATGTGTTTTTTTTGGTTTTTACGATAAACAGAGAAGAAGTCACGACAGGTTGCAATTCCGCACTGCACAATGCCTCTCTCCTCCAATGCCAGTACTCGACTGTGATCAATAAACTCTTGATAGGTTTTTTCTGAAATCGCGTAGCGTTCTTGTTTATCTTCCATGATTTATTGGCTCACATATACACTAGTGGAGAGTTTTACAAAGGTTTTGGATGCCTTTGAAAAATACACCGCCAAATCATAGGGATAAACTACTCGCATTAATCTTTAAGGAGAAATGCGATGCTCTTAACACGCGAATACATCGATAAAGCATTTTGGCAAAAGCTGATTGCGATTGGCCTTCCTGTTTCACTTCAATCCATGCTTTTTGCGTTACTCGGCGTCGTGGATATTTTCATGGTGAGCCAACTCGGCGAATCCGCAACGGCTGCAGTCGGTGTCGGAAATCGCATTTTTTTCTTTAACCTTGCAGTCATTTTCGGTCTTTGCGGTGCAGTAACGGTGCTGGCTTCTCAATATTACGGCTCAGGGAACCTGGCAGGAATCCGCAGAACATTGGCGCAATCTTGGTTTATTTCCATTTTAGTGACGCTGCCGTTTATTTTTCTTTATGCGATTTTTGATAAAGAGATCGTCTCTTTCATGTCAGACGATCCTGAATACGTCACTTATGCACGTGATTATCTTGTGGTTACGGGCTTTAGTCTTATTGCAACGGCCATAGTGGTACCTATTGAAGCGGTATTGCGCTCCGTAGGCCAAACCAAACTGGCAACCAACGTCAGTGTCTCGGCTATTGTCGTGAATATCGTGCTTAATTATGTTTTGATTTTCGGTTTATTCGGCTTCCCTCAATGGGGCGTATTTGGTGCAGCCGTTGGCAGCTTTGTTTCTCGATTTTTCCAAACGGCAGTGTTGATTTACTTTTTCTGTAAACGCTACGCATACCTTATTCCGACCAAGTTCGATTGGGCGCAAGGCCGTTTAAAGCAGTATCGTCAAAAATACTTTAAGGTTTCTCTACCCATGCTGGTCCACGATGCGCTCTGGACTGGTGGACTGATCGTTTACAGCATCATCTATGGTCAATTGGGCGTTTCAGAACTTGCGATCATCTCATTCTTATCGCCAATTGAAGGTGTACTGATTTCAACCTTTATGGGATTTGCGGTCGCTGCATCCGTTCTTCTTGGTAATGATATTGGCGCAAAACATTATGATCGGGTCGAGAAAACGGCATGGTGGTATGTGTTAACCAGCGCAATCTTAGCCACCTTACTGTTTTTCCTAGTGTGGTTGAGCTCGCCTTTGATTCATCATCTATTGGTACTAAGCCCATTAACCGATGCAGAAATGGCACTTAACGTATGCTTAGTCATGGCGCTGGGTATGATTTTGAGAGTGTTTAACATGGTAGGGATTGGCGGCGTACTAAAGAGTGGCGCAGATATTCGCTACAGCATTTTTATTGATACGTTCGGTCAGTGGGCTATTGGTATTCCCCTTACCTATTACACTGGTATGGTACTCGGGTTGCCTTTGCATTTTGTCTTGATGTCTTTGCTAGCTGAAGAATTTGTGAAAGGCGTACTGACGACTTATCGTATCCAATCTAAACGTTGGATAAACAATATGGTCGAAGATGACCAAACAGTGACAGCGTAACTGCAAATGCACTGACGAACTCACACCAAAAGGGCTCACCCGTTATGCACGTGTGAGCCCTTTTTATGTTTGGATAATGCTTGATTAAATATCCGTAAAGCGATGAATGATTTGGTTTGAACTGCCACGCCATTCGAGATTGAGATCTTTCTTGTCTTGTTCAAACTTACCATCAATCAAAACATCGATGTATTGCACCACTTCTCTTTGCGCGTCATCCAGTTCAGCCAGCGTGTAGCCTGTCCAAACCCAGATGTCTTTACCGGGACACTCTTCTCTCACCCTTTTCACGATCTTTAAAATATGAGGCACATTAGCAGGATGAAGCGGATCTCCGCCCGACAACGACAAACCTCGACGTTTAATGCGCGTGTCATTCAAGTCATTGATGATTTTGTCTTCCGCTTCTTGCGTGAACAACACACCCGAATCCAAGCGTTGCGTCGACTGGTTATAACAGCCACGACACTGATGTACGCACCCCGACACAAACAATGTGCAGCGCGTACCCGGTCCGTTAACAACGTCAATTGGATAATATTGGTGGTAGTTCATAATGAGTCTCTTTGTTATCGCGAAAAAGAAAATCAACCTAAAGCAGGTTGATTTTCAAAGTGTTGAATCGAGTGGTAATTAACCTTATAGGTGTTTCACTCGACGTTTAACTTCTTCTTGTTTGCCGAAGTTAAACGGACGTGCATCTGGGCTGCCCAAGTAACCACATACGCGACGTGTCACCGATACTTTGGTTGAATCGTGGTTGCCACAACTTGGGCAAGTAAAGCCTTTGCTTGTACATTCAAACTCACCGGTGTAACCACATTCATAACACTCATCAATCGGAGTGTTGGTTCCGTAGTAAGGAACGCGGGTGTAACTGTAGTCCCACACGTTTTCTAGCGCTTCTACGTTACGTTGCATGTTCGGGAACTCACCGTAACAGATGAAGCCACCGCTTGAGATTTCTGGGTAAGGCATCTCGAAGTCGATCTTGTCGTAAGGGTTAACCTTCTTCTCAACATCCAAGTGGAAACTGTTGGTGTAGTAACCTTTGTCTGTTACGCCTTCAATCAAACCAAACTCTTTGGTGTCGATGCGGCAGAAACGACTGCATAGGTTTTCACTTGGTGTTGCGTACAAGCTAAAGCCATAGCCAGTTTCGTCAGCCCATTGATTCACCGCATCTTTTAGATGTTTGATGATCGCGACCGCTTTTTCACGCAATACGGCATCATCGTAAACGTGCGCTTCAGTACCAAACAACGCGTTGATAGTTTCATGCACGCCAATGTAGCCTAGAGAAATTGATGCACGGCCGTTTTTGAAGATTTCTGCAATCGAATCGTCCGCTTTCAAGCGCACACCACATGCACCTTCCATATATAGAATTGGGGCAACGCGCGCTTTTACGTTCTCTAGACGAGAAATACGCGTTTCTAGTGCTTTACGAGCAAGACGTAGACGATCATCAAGCAGTTCATAGAACTTCGCTTCGCTGCCTTTTGCGCGAAGCGCGATACGTGGCAAGTTCAAGCTAACTACACCAAGGTTGTTACGACCTTCATGGATAAGTTCGCCATCCTCTTCGTAAGTGCCTAGGAAGCTACGACAGCCCATAGGTGTTTTGAATGACCCCGTTACTTCCACGACTTTGTCGTAGTTAAGAATGTCTGGGTACATACGTTTTGAAGCACACTCAAGTGCAAGCTTCTTAATGTCGTAGTTAGGATCTTCTGCCTTGTGGTTTAGACCGTCTTTAATACCGAACACCAATTTAGGGAATACGGCGGTTTTACGGTTTTTGCCAAGACCAGCGATACGGTTTTTCAAAATAGATTGCTGAATAAGACGAGACGCCCAGCTTGTACCAAGACCAAAACCAAACGTTACGAATGGGGTTTGCCCGTTCGCCGTGTGCAATGTGTTTACTTCGTATTCCAGAGATTGGAATGCGTCGTAACACTCTTTCTCTGTGCGCGCTTTAGCAAACTCTTCTGGCTCAGCAATGTTCCACTCTTTCGCGATTTCTAAATGCTTTTCATAGCTCGTGATGACGTAAGGTTCTAACACTTCGTCAATACGGTTGATAGTTGTACCGCCATAAATATGGCTAGCCACTTGAGCAATAATTTGCGCCGTTACGGCAGTCGCAGTTGAAATCGATTTAGGCGTGTCGATTTCTGCATTACCCATTTTGAAGCCGTGCGTTAGCATGCCTTTCAAATCGATAAGCATACAGTTAAACATCGGGAAGAATGGCGCGTAATCCAGATCGTGGTAGTGAATGTCACCCACTTCGTGTGCTTGAACCACATCACGAGGCAGGATGTGCGTTTTCGCGTAGTGCTTCGCCACGATACCCGCTAAAAGGTCACGCTGAGTTGGGATAACTTTGCCGTCTTTGTTCGCGTTTTCGTTGATCAAATCAAGGTTACTTTCTTCAATCAAACCTTCGATTTCACGAGTTAGTGCACTTTGCTTTTCACGCGCGATGTCGCGGTCATGGCGGTATTCAATGTAAGAACGTGCTAGGGCTTTGTAAGGACCTTGCATGAGTTCATTCTCGACTAAGTCTTGAATCTCATGGATGTGAACTTCATCGTGATCTTTTAGCTGTAACTCGACAGCAAGAGCGACATTAAGAGCATAAATGGCGACATCTTTATCTTTGTTTTCCGCTGCCGCTTCAACTGCTGCTTGGATACGATCCCTGTTGAACGGAGCTCTTGAGCCGTCACGCTTGATTACGATTGGTTTCACTTTCTTCTCCTTACCCCAGCATACTCACAGAGTTATCCACAAACACACTATATGGGGTTATTTTTTATTCTGCTAACACAATATATTGTGGCGTATTTAACGAAAAGCACCACTTGAAAACATTGATTTTGATCAATAAAGATCGGCTAGCGGACAAGAACAAATCGATCTTATTGGTACTGATCTCAGTTGCGAAGAAAACCATGAAAATTGCAAAATTGGTACGAAATCTACTTGCTTTTTTTAGAGCGCTTATAGGATAAAGGTTGGAAAGGAATACGCTAAAAACCAGGAGTGAAACAAGCCAATATGCGATCACTATTTGTTACTGCCTTATTAATTTTTAGTTCAACATCACTTGCTCAAAACTCCATCAACTTAACCAGTTGGAATATAGAATGGCTGTCTATAAATGGAGGTAAGGTTTCGAGAACCAGTGACGATTTCATCAAACTCAACCAATATGTGGATAAAACTCAAGCCGACATCATCGCCTTTCAGGAGGTCGACTCCAAAGCCGCGGTTCAAAAAGCCGTAGGCGATGGCTACGCGATTTATCTCTCTGATCGAGCTCAATCAAACAATAAGCACCTTCAGTTTTCTGATACCAACCAGTACACCGGTTTTGCTGTGCGTAAAGACATTGAAGTGTCTGACCCAGCAGACTTCTCAATCACGCGTAGTAATAGCAAGTTGCGCTTTGCCAGCTACATCGTCGTTAACCCAAACCAAAAGGACGAGCTTCACCTGCTCTCTGTGCATCTAAAAGCAGGATGCAGCGGAGCATACAAAAACAACCGCAATTGCCAAACACTGAGCCAACAAGGAGAAGCACTTGCGAAATGGATGAGCGAGAGAGAAAAGAAAAAGCAGCAGTACGCCGTAATGGGCGATTTCAATCACAACTTGTCGTATCAACGTGATTGGCTGTGGGCGATCATGACGCTTGGTAACGATGCACAATTGGTAACGCGAGATACCAAAGCGGATTGCAAGGTTCGCTCAAATAAGAACCCAAGAAAAACACACCAATTCCGCTCTTTGATTGATCACATTATTGTTAGCCCGCAAATAAAAGCGAAAAACGCGCATCAAACGCTGTTTAGCTCACAAGATGTTTTAGATTACAAACTGAGTGACCATTGCCCTGTAAACGCAACGGTAACGCTTAACTGAACGAACAAAATAGCCCAGCATCATGCTGGGCTATTTTATCTTCTTGTTTGTTAGATAGACGTTTAACTAGTTAACAAGAGAAACCGTTCTATCAAAGCGATCTTGGATTCAGCAGTACGACGTCCCCCTGCTTCAACCCCGTTCGCACTCTCCCCAACTCTCCAAGCTGAATAAGCCGAGTTTCTACCTCACCGCTGTCTTGCACCACTTTTACGTAGTCCAATTGGCCAACTTGGTAAACCGCCTCTTTTGGCACGCGAAGTACAACATCGTCGGTCAAGGTCAACGCGACTTTGGCGTATGTACCTGGATAGATAGCCGTTAGCGGCTCAAATTGAAGCTTTACGGTATAACTGCGCGAGTTGGCATCTGCCGACGGCGTCACTTCTTTTACAGCCGCTTGCGCGTTGAGGTTGTAAGACGGAAAAACAACGTCCACTTCTTTATCGTAAGTCACATAAGGCATGACAGACTCAGCAAAGTTCACCTCTATTTCCAACGAGTTTGGATTGTACATTGATAAAAGCAAAGCCCCCGGCGTCGCAGTATCACCTTTGTTGATGGGCTTTTGCGTGATCAAGCCATCAAACGGCGCAGTAATAATGCTGTAGCCAAAGGTCGTTTCCGCCTCAGAGACCGCCGCCTGAGCTTTATTGAAGTTGGCTTGCGCGGTTTGCAACGCACTTTCCGCTTGGTCAAATTGCGATTGAGGGATCAGTTTTTTGTTTAAAAGCGCTCTGACACGAGAAAACTCCTTTCTCGCCGTATTGAGCTGCGCTTGTGCAGAGGATAAAGCCTGCTCACTTTGACGAACTCGCGCGTCGAGATCATCGCTTTCTAGCCGCGCCAACACGTCTCCTTGCTTCACTCTATCGCCAACCTTCACCAATACCTCCATCACCGATGCCGTTAACCGTGCAGCGATATCGGCGTGCTGCTCTGCAACGACGACGCCCGGAAACTCTCGAACAACCGATTCGCTGGTTAACATCAGTTGATGTGTCTCTGCGTTATTTACATCAATCTGGTTGGTTTTCGCGTCATGTTCTGTCGGCAACTTTTCTGTAAAAAAACCAGCCATATAGAGAAAAAGAAGCGCGAGTATGGCAAACAGAATCACGCCTAACCATTTGGTATCTAATTTCATTGCTCTTCCTCCATCTGAGGTAATCCATGTCCTTTGGTGTTTTGGTATGCAAGGTTATAAACCACCGGAACCACAAGCAGCGTAAAGATGGTCGAGGCGGTAATACCGAATATGATTGCCCAAGCCAAACCGTTAAAAATTGGGTCTAGCGTAATCACGACGTTACCCAGTAACGTTGTACCCGCGGTCAGCAATATTGGCCGCATACGAACAACACCAGATTCAATCAACGCATCATGTAAACTACGACCTTCAGCCAGCGATTGCTGAACAAATTCAATCAAAACGAGTGAGTTACGCACCACAATCCCTGCTAGCGCAATCATGCCGATCATCGCGGTCGCCGTGAACAGCGCTGGGTTCGGGTAATTACCGATGTCACTGCTTAACACATTCAAAATCCAGAACCCCGGCATAATCCCAATCACGGTCAGGGGTATCGCCAGCATGATGATGCCCGATACCGCAGGTAAACCAGTTTGAATCAACATCACCACAAATACGCCAAGCAGCGCAGCGCCATAAGCAATGCCTAAATCGCGGAATACGTCCACTGTGATTTTCCATTCCCCCTCACCACTCCAAACCACTTCGATGTAATCTGGCACGCTCCAAGTGACACCAGCGCCATTGCTCAAGTACGTGCGATCTTGCCAGTGACGATGCACATCTTCCGCGTGAGTTGTATCTTGGTCAGCCATCACATCGGCAATCACTTCACCCGGAACACGCCCAACTACCTCGGCGTAGACATACACAACAGGCTTGAGGTTTTTATGGAAAATCGGTTTGTCCGCTGCGCGTTTCACAAAATGACCGACTTCAGACAACTGCACGATAGGCTGAGGAGCATCCACAACCGCCCCATTGGATTCTACTTTTGCAATGCCCGGACGGCCTCGCACATAAAGTTGCTCTAGTTGATTAAGGTTATCTCTGTCTTCGCGTCGGAGCTGCACTTCGATAGGTAATGGGGCCACTTCTCTTGGATCGGCGATATAACCGAGCACTTTGGCGTTCGCGGCGGTAATAAGCGTGTTATTGATATCAGCAACAGAAACACCAGACAGCGCCGCTTTTTCTTGATCAACGATGAACTGCCACGTTTCTAAATCACCTTGGATGCTGGTATCCACCTCAGAAACCAACTGTTCTTTGCGAAGCCTATCCGCGACTTTCTCTGCTTGAATCATCAGATCTTCATAAGATGTCGCTTCATCACCGTAAACTTCTGCCGTAATGGTGGCGATAACAGGCGGGCCTGGCGGCACTTCGACTAGCTGCACGTCAGCGTCAAAATTATCTGCAATCTGCTCTAAATCCGCCCTGAGTCGTGTCACCAGTTCGTGTGATTGCATTGCGCGGCGATTCTTCTCTGCAAGAACGACTCGAAGCTCGCCTTGGTATGGTTCGCTACGCATAAAGTAGTGGCGCACCATGCCGTTGAAATCCATTGGGGAAGCGGTGCCTGCAAAGCCCGACACACTTGTCACTTCCGGCACCGTCATTAAATAGTCCGTAAAGCTCGACAGCGCGTTGGAGGTATCCACAAAGCTTGAAGACTCTGGCATGTTTAATACCAATTGGAACTCATTTTTATTGTCATAAGGCAGCAACTTGAGTGGAACTAAGCGAAGTGCTGGCAACAATGCTGCCAAGACGAACAACAAGGCAACCAAACCAAGGAAAAGCCATGCTTTCTTGCGGCTTTCAAGTAGCGGAATCAACACACCACGATACAAACGATACATCGGCGAAGATTGGATGTCATAGTGGCCGTTTTCCTCAGCACCTTTGAGTAGTTTCTTGGCAAGCCAAGGCGTGATCATAAACGCGACAACGGTACTAAAGATAACGCTGATCGGAACGTTGAACGCCAGTGGCGCCATGTAAGGCCCCATCATCCCAGTGATAAAAAACATCGGCGTAAACACGATCACGATTGCGACCGTCGACATTAACAAGGCGCTACGAATTTCTGCCATGGCGAGAACAATCGCGTTGGTTCGTGTTAGATTTTTGCGTTTGAGGTAGCGTTCAATGTTGTCGATACTGGCGATCGGATCGTCCACGATCAAACCTAGCGCCAAAATCAATGCAAAGAGTGTGACTCGATTGATGGAATAGCCAAATGCCAAGTCCATCCCGAGCGCGGCGCCATAGCTAATCGGAATCGCGATACCAACCACCAATGCGCTTCGCCAGTTCAAGAACAAACCGACAAACACCACGACCGTTAGAATAGAGATGCCAAGGCTTGATACCAAGTTGTTTACTTTCGCATTCGCCGTTTCGCCATAGTCACGAATGACAGCAACGTGAACTTGTGGAGGAAACTGCTCGGATTGAAGCTCCGCCAGTTTATCCCGAACAGACTGAGCGACGTTAACTGCGTTCGAGCCTTTTTGCTTAGCGACAGAAATGAACACCGCTGGGTATGCTTCATCGTGGTTTTTATCGCGATACCAAGTATCGGATGTCGCCTCACCTTCACCGTCGTAAATACGCGCGACATCTTTCAAGTAAACGGGTTTGCCATTGAGCACCGCGATAACAAGATCGCCAACTTCTTCGGCGTTGGTCAGAAACCGTCCCGACTCCAATGTGTAATTTTGCCCGTTTACGCGAACGTTCTTGCCTTGGGTTTTGCTATTACTGAGCTGAATGGCCTGTTCGAGGTCATCGATGGTTACTTTGAAGTTTGCCATCGCAACGGAATCAAGCTCTATCTGGATTTTTCTCGGCTCACCGCCAATCACTTCCACCTTGTTGGTGGCATCCAATGATTTAATGCCTAACGTGGCTTGGTCTGCAATACGTCTCAGTTGATGGCGATCGAGAATGTCTGGAGCGGTGGAGTAAATTGCAGCAACAACAATGGGTACATCGTCGATTTCAACAGGCTTCACAAGCCAGTTAGTGACAGAAGGAGGAACTTTGTCTTGGTTGGAGTAGAGTTTGTTGTAAAGCTTAACCAGAGCATCTTCGCGGTTTTCGCCGACATAGAAACGAACGATGACTTGCGCAGCACCTTCCATTGACGAAGAATAAACGTATTCCACACCGTCAATTTGGCTAACAAGCTTTTCTAATGGTTCAGTGATTTGATTTTCGACTTGAGAAGCGCTTAGTCCGGGAGCCGAAACCAATATATCCGCCATCGGCACAACGATTTGCGGGTCTTCCTCTTTCGGGGTCAGCCACAAAGCCGCGGCACCGACCATAAGCGCGAGTAAAATCATGATCGGAGGGAAAAAGCTGTTCATCACGGACTGAACAAAACTTCGCTTTAGTTTGTCGGGCATCCTTTCCCCTCCATATCAGATTGATTGTTTACGCGTTCGCGGTTTTCACCTTCTTCGCGTTACGGTGAGTAATGATCGCCTTCGCGAACAGAGATCCAAGTAACATCGCAAGGAAGAACACCACAATGCTCACGTTGCCTAATGCCAGACTCGCAACCGCAGGGCCAGGGCAAATACCTGCCAACCCCCAACCTAAACCAAAGATCGCCGCACCAGATAACAAACGTCCGTCGATGTTCTTATTGGTTGGTGTGCAAAACGCTTCACCGCTAACTGATTGTTTTCTCGGCTTGATGATTAAAAAATAGCTTGGCATGAATACCGCGAGTGCGCCGCCCATCACAAAAGCCAAACTTGGATCCCAACTGCCAGAAATATCTAAAAATCCAATGACTTTAGCTGGGTCGATCATGCCAGACACCGCCATGCCCATACCGAATAACACACCGCTCAAAAGAGCAGAAAAACGAAAAATAGTCTTGTTCATGGAATCTCTCTTAAACTAGGTGAAGTCGAACGAATACCGTTAGACCAGCGACAGCCATAAATACACAGGTCGCCACAATAGAGCGCTTAGACAAACGGCCCATGCCACAAATGCCGTGTCCGCTAGTACATCCGTTACCCAGTCTGGTCCCGATTCCTACCAATAAACCAGCGGCAATCACCATCCCTAAAGAAAGGTTCGCGGTACTAGGAACCGCAACGCCCAACATCAGAACGCTAATCAAGCCACCAGCTATCATTCCAACCGCAAAAAGCAATCGCCACGAATAATCGCCTTTTTTCGGTGACATAATGCCATTCATAATTCCACTGATTCCGGCAATTTTCCCGTTAACCAACAACAATATAGTGGCGGAGATCCCTAACAAAATGCCACCAAACAACGATTCCCATGGAATAACGTTTAACATTATTTACCTCTAAAATCTTAGCTACGAATTAGTTACAGAAAACGCTATGAAGCGCCTTGATTAATGACTCAACTCTCGGTTCTGACAACGAATAAAACACTTGCTGTGATGCCTTACGAGCCTTGATCAATTTGTGTTTGCGAAGCACCGTCAAGTGCTGTGAAAAGGCGGATTGGCTAAGGAACGAGTTCTTTTGCAGCTCCCCAACACCAACCTCACCTTGGGTCAGTTGGCACAACACCATTAGCCTTTCCGGATGTGCCATTACTTTTAGGAGATCAGCAGCTTCATTGGCATTGCCTTTCATTGCTGCTACATCCATATCTGTATAGCTCATGACTAACCTCTACATTAAAAACTAAATTAGATATTACTAAAACAAAACATTTAGTCAACGCTAAATTAGCAATTATGAATTTAGATAAATTAACATTAGACATTTCTAATTTAGATAATTATAGTGATGAATATCAAAGGATGGCGTTCTCAGTTTGAGAGTACGAAGGAGAAGAGTTATGACGTTAGAAAATGCAGTACGAATTTTTGCAGGCACGATGGTATTGATCTCGGTCATACTAACCGTGTTCGTTCACAGTAACTTCATTTGGTTCACCGTGTTTATCGGCGTTAATCTTATTCAAAGTGCTTACACGGGAATCTGCCCTGCTGCTTATTTTTTAAAGAAATTTGGTTTTAGATAATCTAGAGCGTAGTGACCTTTCACACTGACTATTCGTGAAAGGTCAGTTCGCCCTAAAACTTGGAGTTAAAAATGACTAAGATCTTAATCGTCGGTGGTGTTGCAGGTGGTGCATCTGCGGCGGCGCGTGCTCGTCGTCTGAGCGAAGATGCCGAAATCATCATGTTTGAACGTGGTCCATTCGTTTCATTTGCCAACTGTGGCTTGCCTTATCACATCGGCGGCGATATCCAAGAACGCAGTAAGTTACTACTACAAACGCCAGAAAGCTTTTTAGCACGTTTTAACGTTGATGTTCGCGTGATGAATGAAGTAGTTTCTATTAACCGACAGGACAAAACCGTTACGATCAAAAACCTGTTGGATGAGTCTGAATACGTAGAATCATACGACTTCCTACTGCTTAGCCCAGGTGCTGGCCCTATTGTTCCACCAATCCCAGGCCTCGATAACCCGCTCACCCACTCGCTACGTAACATTCCAGATATGGATCGCATCATCGAAACGATCCAAATGAACAAGCCAGAACATGCGACGGTTGTTGGCGGCGGTTTCATCGGTTTAGAAATGATGGAAGCCTTCCACCAACTTGGCATTAAAACCTCTCTGATCGAAATGGCAGACCAAGTCATGACGCCAGTAGACCGTGAAATGGCAGGTTTTGTTCATGCAGAGATTCGTGATAAAGGTGTCGACCTAAAACTTGGCGTCGCGCTTGAGTCGGTGAAATTCGTACCTAACGAGCACGTTGCAAGTTTCGACTCTGGTGAGAGTGATAAACACCAACACTTAGAAGGTGAATTGGAGTTAACACTAAACAACGGTGAAAAACTCACTACCGATATTCTGATCATGGCAATCGGTGTACGTCCTGAGACAAAACTGGCGCAAGAAGCTGGCCTTCAAATTGGCGCGCTAGGCGGTATTTACACGAACGAATACATGCAAACCAGCGATCCTTCGATCTACGCTGTCGGCGACGCGATAGAAGAGAAAGACTTCGTGACTGGCGAGCAAACTCTAGTGCCACTTGCAGGCCCGGCAAACCGTCAAGGTCGTATGGCAGCAGACAATATGCTAGGCCGCAAAGAAACTTACCAAGGCACACAAGGGACAGCGATTTGTAAAATCTTTGGCCTTGCTGTGGCTTCAACAGGTAAAAATGAGAAACAATTGAAATGCGCTGGTATTGAATACGACAAAGTGTACGTGCATACCGCAAGCCACGCGAGCTACTACCCTGGTGCAGAAGTGGTGTCGTTCAAAATGTTGTTCGATCCAAAATCAGGCAAGATTTTAGGTGCTCAAGCAGTTGGTAAAGACGGTATCGACAAACGTATTGACGTTATGGCTGTTGCACAACGTGCTGGCATGACGGTTGAACAACTGCAGCATCTTGAACTGACTTACGCGCCACCTTACGGCAGTGCAAAAGATGTGATCAACCAAGCGGCGTTTGTGGCAAATAACATCATCAAAGGTGACGCAGCGGCGATCCATTACGATGAAATCGACAACCTGACTGAAGATCAAATTCTCCTCGACGTCCGTAACCCGGGTGAATTGGAGTCTGTTGGTTATCTTGAAGGGGCAATCAACATTCCGGTTGATCAGCTACGCCATCGTATGGGTGAACTACCAAAAGACAAAGAGATTGTGATTTACTGTCAAGTAGGCTTGCGCGGTAACGTGGCATACCGTCAACTGGTCAACAATGGTTACAAAGCTCGTAACTTGATTGGTGGATACAGAACACTCAAATTCTCGCGCTTATAACGGGATAATAAAAACAGAGAAAACCGAGAGATTGGTTTTCTCTTTTGTTTATTTACATGGACTCAAATCTAACTCATTAACCTTCTATCGCCAAACGGACTGCCGCTTGAGCATGGATAGAAGTGGTATCAAGTAGCGTAACATCGGTGTGACTTTGGTTTACAAGTAAGGCAATTTCAGTGCACCCGAGAATCACAGCTTCAGCTCCCTGCTCTTTTAGTTTTTCAATGATTTGCAGGTATATCGTTCTCGATTCCTCTTTGATTTCACCTTGGCATAACTCTTTATAAATAATGTTATGCACTATAGAGCGATCATCTTGAGCAGGAGTTATGACATCCAGCCCATAGAGGTCGGAAAGCCGTCCTTTGTAAAAGTCTTGCTCCATTGTGAATTGAGTACCTAGGAGTCCGACCTTTTGAACCCCTTTCTCACGAAGTAACTCAGCAGTCGCGTCTGCGATATGTAGTATGGGGATATTAATGCTGGCTTCAATTTGAGGAGCAACTTTGTGCATTGTGTTCGTACAAATAAGAATAAAATCAGCGCCCCCTTTTTCTATTGAAGATGCAGCATCAGATAGAATACTTGCCGTTTCTTCCCATTTACCTTGGTGTTGAAGTTTCTCTATCTCTGAAAAATTCACGCTATACATACAAATTTTTGCGGAATTTAGGCCGCCTAACGCCTCTTTGACTCCTTCGTTGATCAATTTGTAATAACTAAGCGTCGACTCCCAACTCATGCCGCCTAGAAGACCGATAGTTTTCATATAACTCTCCAATCGTTATACACCACCATGGCAGGGGTGTTTTTACAAACAAAATCAACCATGTGAATAGACAGCCTTCTAGCTTTGTCACTAGTGAGAACTGGATAAACCTGCAATCAGAAAAACGAGAACCAAAAAGGACGACTACGCAATTCTCATATCTCCTCGCAACATTGTTACCGCACTTCCAGAAAGCTTAACGTATTCCGGACTCAATAGTTCTGTATAAACAACTCCACTTCTCTTGGATGCTTGGAAGCCTTTTAATTGCGCTTTACCGAGCTCTTTGGCCCAGTAAACACATAAAGCGCAATGAGCAGAACCTGTTACTGGGTCCTCATCAACACCCACCCAAGGGGCAAAGTAACGAGAGACAAAATCAGCGTCAGTGCTTGATTGAGCAGTGATAACAACTCCACGACCTTTTTGTTTAAGTAACGCACTAAAATCAGGTTCGAGTTGCTCTATCAAAGACTCATCATTGATGACGATCAACTGCTTATTATCAAACTGACCATAAGCGATTACATCAGCCACATCGAGCCCTAAGCCGTGAAGCAAATCTGTGTTAATACTTGCTCGCATATCTAAAAGAGGGGCAGGAAACACCAAATGAATGTCGTCATGATCAAGTTGTGCAGTTAAAACGCCGGATAGCGTAGCAAAATCAATGGTATCACCAGTATTATATAACCCTTGCTCTCTCAGCACGTGCGCCGTGGCCAATGTGCCATGTCCACACAAAGCGACTTCCGTTTCAGGTGTAAACCAACGAAGTTGCATTGTGTTTAATGACAGAAACGCGGTTTCAGATAGTGACATCTCTGCCGCTATGGCCAACATCACTTCCTCATCAAGGCTTGATTCTGTGATACACACACCTGCAGGATTGCCTTTGAACACATCTGATGTAAACGAGTCGACCTGAAAAATTTTAACTTCCACAAAATATCCTTAAGTTCTATCAACCACTGTAGAACCATTAGCAGCACTTAGTGCATTTGTACCACGTAATGTATTGCACCAGTTATTTGAGTAGTAAACCTTTATTAACTAAGAAGAAACCACTTTTTCTCCTAATGGGATTTATTGGTATTTTGCCGAAGTAATGAACTCACCGAATGTTTCACACCAAACAACAACAGTATTGTATTCAGAAATGGAAATCCCTTGAGGAACCTCAACAACGAAGTTATTGAATGTTTTGACATCACCAACCAAGCTCATCTCAGATTTAAGGTCATTAAACGCTTGTTCAGTCTCGACAAATTTAGGAGATAAATAGAGTTTATAGTCAGGCCCGGGAGCGAGTTTTCCTACCAGCGTAATAGCTTGGGAACTCAAATGAATTTCACCTTCTCCCCAATGAAAAGCGTCGCTATCTTTGAGGTCCCTCGTGACAACTGCACTGTATTCTGCACCTTGCATGCTCTCAGAAACTTGCTCATCGGTCGGCGCAGGCGGTGCAATAAGAATCGGTAAAGTATAGATACCTATCGCAATACCAATCGCAACAGCCACTAAGTGGCTTAACGTTAATTTAATTATACTTTTCAAGGTCATCTATCTTCTTGTTAGTTTCATCAGCTTAGATTTCGGCTCAAATACAGACATCCGTCAGGTTATACGTCTAATAGCCTAATTTCATTAATATTATACACAAGCTGGACCAATGCGCCTTAATTGCTGCCTTTTAGAGTGCTATCCAATAACCCCGTTATTAACGAAAATAACTATTTAAATTCAGCCCCCTAAGCGCCTTCGACGAAATGATCTAAAGGCAAAATGAGCAATTAAAAACGGCTGATAATTGATATCAGCCGTTTGCTTATCTGGAATGTCGTTGTGCTGGTTTGGGAACTATTCTGCTTCCACCAAAGCGATCTTATCGGATGTCGATTTTTCCAATTTGATCGCAATAAACTTAGAGGTTGGCGTAAACGTTCTATCCCCATAACTATCTAAAGGAACCAATGGGTTCGTTTCTGGATAGTAAGCCGCCGCCTGACCTGCTGGTACGTCATAGGCAACAAGCGTAAATCCGCTCACACGCCGCTCAACGCCATCTTCCCACAATGACACCATGTCTACTTTATCGCCCGGTTCAAATCCGAGTTTACGAATATCCGCGTCATTGATGAACAGCACTTCGCGCATGCCAAATACTCCACGATAACGGTCATTCAAGCCGTAAAGTGTCGTATTGTATTGGTCGTGTGAGCGCATGGTTTGCAAAATCAAATCTGGCTTTTGGCCTTTTTCGAGTATCGCTTCGCTGATCAACTGCTTCGGCAACTCGCTAGAGCTGAACTGTGCTTTGCCGCTTGGTGTATTCCATCGACGCTCGGCTGCTGGGTTTACCAAGTGGAATCCACCCGGGTGTTTAAGCTTATGGTTAAAGTCGGTAAAGCCCGGAATGGTATCGGCAATCAAATCGCGAATACGGTCGTAATCTTCAATTGCCCACAGCCAATCAATTGGTTTAGCCCCAAGTGTAGCATTGGCAATACCGGCAATAATCGCTGGTTCTGAACGCAAATGCTCCGAACGCGGTTTTAGCTGACCAAATGAGATGTGCACCATGCTGAAGGTATCTTCAACCGTCACGCCTTGTGAGCCAGTCGCTTGCTGATCAATCTCGGTACGACCTAAGCATGGAAGAATAAGCGCATCTTTACCTGTGACAAGGTGAGAACGATTTAACTTCGTCGAAATGTGTACGGTTAAATTACAGTTTCGCATCGCGTTGTGCGTACGTTCTGTGTCTGGCGTTGCTTGTGCAAAGTTACCGCCCAAACCGATAAATACTTTCGCTTGCCCTTCTTCCATCGCTTTAATGGCTTGCACAGTGTTGTGGCCTTCACCACGCGGGACGGCAAAGTTAAATCGACTTTCAATGCGATCCAACAACAGATCTGAAGGTTTTTCATCAATGCCCATCGTACGGTCGCCCTGAACGTTACTGTGACCTCGCACAGGTGAAAGACCCGCGCCCGGCTTACCAACGTTACCTCGTAACATTTGCACGTTTGCGACTTCTTTAATGGTTGGCACAGAGTGACGATGCTGAGTCAACCCCATTGCCCAACACATGATCACACGTTCTGCACGTCGATACATGCTCGCCACCATCTCGATTTCACTTAAATCAAGACCCGATTGTTCCGTGATGTGTTCCCAAGCGGTTGCGTCCACTTCAGCCAAATACTCATCTATACCTATCGTGTGCTGCTTGATGAATTCACGGTCAAATACCGCTTTGCCGCCGTTTTGCAATGCCTCGCGTTCCCATTGCAGCAAGAACTTCGCGATGCCACGAAACACTGCCATGTCTCCACCTAAAGCAGGACGCAGGTACGCTGTGTTTGTTGGCTCTGAGCCGTTGCTCAACATCTCAATCGGCATTTGTGGGTTTTGGAAACGCTCTAATCCGCGCTCTTTCAGCGGGTTTAGACAGATAACCTGTGCACCGCGTTTTACCGCTTCGCGCAGAGGTTCAAGCATTCGTGGGTGGTTAGTGCCCGGGTTTTGACCAATCACGAAAATCGCATCAGCTTCTTCAAAATCATCAAAGATCACCGTGCCCTTACCAACGCCAATGGTGTCTTTCATCCCGATTGCACTGGCTTCGTGACACATGTTGGAACAATCTGGGAAGTTGTTGGTACCGAATGCGCGTACAAATAGCTGATATAAAAACGCCGCTTCGTTGCTTGCACGGCCAGAGGTATAAAACTCAGCTTGGTGTGGTGAATCCAATTGGTTGAGATGTTTAGCCACAAGAGAAAAAGCCTCATCCCAAGAGACTGGCACATAGTGATCGGATTCAGCATCGTATCGCATTGGGCGCGTGATACGGCCTTGGTATTCCAACCAGTAATCAGTTTGCGTTGAGAGAGATGAAACGCTGTGATTGGCAAAAAACTCAGGATCAACCAGACGATTGGTCGCCTCCCAGTTTACCGCTTTCGCGCCATTCTCACAGAAATTGACTTTACCACTATCTGGCGACTCACCCCATGCACATCCCGGGCAGTCGAAACCGCCATTTTGGTTGGTTTTGAGCATAGTGCGAATGTTCTTCACTGCATTTTCACTGCCCCACCAACTTCTGGTTACGGCTTTCAATGCCCCCCAACCACCAGCTGGACCTTTGTATGCTTTTATTTGTTCTTTTTGGCTCACGACTTTACTCCTCGCAGATATACCAGCAAGCAGGGTGCCCGTGAAAACAAGCGCGTTATTTATTGAGATAATGCGGAAGTATTGAAGGGCTTAGTTTCTAATCCATGTATTTTTTAATCCAAATAAGTAACCACTCAACATGCTCTCGCTTGTCCGAGCGTTTACTTATCTAGATTCTTGCTATCGGATACCCGCCTACTGTTTCTAAGACTGTTAGATTCAACTTGCATTGTTGCGCCTTGATCTAAATCAAAGATTAAGTCGTTATTCAATATGCGTCCAATTGATAATCCTGACCGAGTGATAAACAAAATCTATGACGAACTTTTCCACTGACGCTCATCACATTTTTAATCAATACAGTTTATGAGGTTAATTGTTTTCCCATTCGATTCCACCTAGTTCGCTTAACGAACTCAATAAAATCGGCATTCTTGATAATAGATAGTATCTATCACACTATAGATACTTTAAATTTGACCCTAATTAATATCAGGAATAGCCTTGATTCAGATCAATTTTGAGTGTGGTTTTATTCTTGACTTGGTTTTGGTTTTCCATTTCCCAGTTAAAACGCTCCAGCGCTTAAAAAAGTACGGTAGTGCTGTGCCCTTTTTTAGGGAGTTCCCCCGTACATGTGACTCACAACGCAAGGTGAACAATCCATTATGGATATCAAACAACTGAAATATCTCATCGCACTTGAACAGACCAAACACTTTGGTCAAGCCGCCGCATTGTGCCACATTACGCAGCCTACCTTGTCCATGAGAATCCGAAGCTTAGAGGAAGAACTCGACCTCGAATTAATCCAGAGAAGTCAACGATTTGAAGGATTTACTGAAGCCGGAGAACGCATTTTAGCTTGGGCGAAAACCGTATTAGCCGCTCATGATGGATTGCAAGCCGAGGCTGCTAACTGCCGTGGTCAGTTGGTCGGTTCACTTCGGCTTGGAATGGTGCCACTCGCCAGCCAAAACCCGATACAATTGCTCAAACCATTAGCTCAACAGTTCCCTGAGTTACGCTTTCAAATACTCTCCATGACGACCGAACAGATCATAGACCAACTCAATCGCAATCAGCTTGATTTGGGGATGTGTTATGTCGATCAAGTCAACACCGCTTACTTCGATGTTATCGAGCTAGATTCGACCAAACTTGGCGTTTTATTCGATGAGCGTCATTTTGATTTTGCCGAATCTGAAGTGTTGTGGGAGTCACTCAATAACATTCCGCTAGGGCTGCTTTCGAAGGGCATGCACTATCGCCACTCGGTTGATCTTAGCTTTGTGAGTAAAGGGCTAGTTCCACAAACCGTCATTGAAAGTAACTCCACCTTTCACTTGATCCAAGCAGTAACCAGTGGCCTTTGTTGCGCCATTATGCCGCTGAATTGTGGATTGGAAGAGTTGAACGATACGCTTCGCATTATGCCTATCGAAGAAGCCGCCGTTCACGCCCCGCTAGGTTTGTTAAAGCGAAAACAAGAACCCTTCTCCGCGCTAACCGATCAGTGTTTCGCAGCAGCAAAAAGCATATTCAATCGATAACAACAATCCACACGTCAATGTTTGGCATACACAACGGCTTATGAGGTGATTTCATGAGATGTACTACTCAATCTTATTTTGAACTGTCCGATTTCAATCAAGCACCACCTCAACCAAGTGCATTCAATTACCGAGAATTGATTGATGGCCGCCCAGTGCAACAAATGTCGCTGGCGAGTGAGTCAGCTTTAGCTATCAGCTACAACGGCATTAGCCAAGCGGTCATGATGGTGACGCCAGGCCATCTGGAAGACTTCGTGAAAGGATTTAGCCTAAGCACAGGCATCGTCCACGACTTCAAAGAGATCAAAGACATTGAAATTGGTGGCGATCACGAATCTTACTATGCGGAAGTGGAAATCAGCAACCGCGCTTTCTGGGCGTTAAAAACACAACGCCGAAATCTTGCTGGCACAACCGGATGCGGCATTTGTGGCGTCGAGGCTCTTGAACAAGCTTTGCCTGATTTGGTGCCACTGACACCGTCTCTTCCTCCGCGCTCCGATGTATTCGAAGGGCTGCGAGACAAAGTCGCACAGCATCAAGAAGCCGCACGTGAATCTGGCGCGTTACACGCCGCTTTATTTGCAGATTTACAAGGCAACATCAAGTTGTGCCGAGAGGACATCGGCCGCCACAACGCGCTAGATAAGTTGATTGGCGCATTGGCCAACAATCACATCGAACCTCAAAGTGGCTTCGCAATCATGACAAGCCGTTGCAGCTTAGAGTTGATCCACAAAGCCGTTCGCGCGCGCATCCCCACACTGGTTTGCTTATCTGCACCTACAGCGTTAACCGTCGAATGGGCAAGAAGAAACCATTTGAACCTAATTCACTTGCCAAAACACGGCTCGCCGCGTCTATACAGCCCTGCGCCTTAACACGTCGACCTAGCCGAATTCCTAATATTTCTAACGGAGACCTCTGGGTCTCTTTTGTTTGCTTCTCACTCCCAATTGATACTTAGCGACAAGACACTATTCTCTCCAACCAAACGTGCTCACCCCTTGTCACCACTAAGCTTATGCATATTAATCCCTTTGCATTTGAACGCTTTCCAATCCGATAAGAACCCTGTCAAAAACCCATAAATTAGTAAGGATTTTGTGTGACTCTTTTCACGCTTTTCCGCCTTCCTAGGCATTTCTAGGAATTTTTCCTAGCCGATCTAGGCAACCATCTCATGTGCCTCACAAAACCACTCTCTAGAATTCCGCTCAGTCAAAGGTAACAAGAGCGCATAACGGTCTCCGTTGTGTTTCTAAAACAATTACAAGAGAGTTCATCATGTTAAAATTCCTCGAACAGGTGCGGAAGCCGACCCTCGATCTTCCTGTCGAAGTTAGAAGAAAGATGTGGTTTAAACCCTTCATCCAATCTTACTTGGTCGTATTCATCGGCTACCTAACCATGTACTTGATTCGTAAGAACTTCAATGTCGCGCAAAACGACATGATCTCAACTTACGGTTTGAGCATGACAGACCTAGGTCTTATTGGCCTTGGCTTCTCCATCACATACGGCATCGGTAAAACCGTTGTGTCTTACTACGCTGACGGTAAGAACACCAAGCAATTCCTCCCTTTTATGCTGATCCTTTCTGGTCTTGCAATGCTTGGTTTCAGCTTCAGCATGGGCGGCGGTAGTGCAAGCCTGTTCTTGATGGTGGCTTTCTACGCTCTGAGTGGTTTCTTCCAAAGTACTGGTGGCCCTTCTAGTTACTCAACCATTACAAAATGGACACCTCGTAACAAACGCGGCTCTTACCTAGGCTTGTGGAACATGTCTCACAACGTAGGTGGTGCTGGCGCAGCGGGTGTTGCTCTTTTCGGTGCTAACTACCTATTCGACGGCCACGTAATCGGTATGTTCGTGTTCCCTTCTATCATCGCGATCATCGTTGGCTTTATCGGTATGCGCTTTGGTAGCGACTCTCCAGAAGCTTACGGTCTAGGTAAAGTAGAAGAACTTTTCGATGAAGCAGTGAGTGAAGAAGACACCGCCGCAGAAGAAAACCAGATGACCAAAAAAGAAATCTTTGTTGAATACGTTCTCAAAAACAAAGTTATCTGGCTACTTTGCTTTGCAAACATCTTCCTTTACATCGTTCGTATCGGCATCGACCAATGGTCAACGGTATACGCGTACCAAGAGCTTGGCCTGTCAAAAGAAACGGCAATCTCTGGCTTTACTCTGTTCGAAGTCGGTGCACTTGTGGGTACGTTGATGTGGGGTTACTTATCTGACCTAGCAAACGGTCGCCGCGCATTGGTTGCTTGTGTGTCTCTTGGTTTGATCATCGTATCGCTTGAGTTCTACCAACACGCCACTAGCGAGTTCATGTACTTGGCCTCTCTATTTGTATTGGGCTTCTTGGTGTTTGGTCCGCAACTTCTTATCGGTGTTGCCGCGGTTGGTTTTGTCCCTAAAAAAGCAATCAGTGTGGCTGACGGCGTAAAAGGTACTTTCGCTTACCTAATCGGCGATAGCTTTGCAAAACTAGGCTTGGGTATGATTGCAGACGGTACACCTATCTTCGGCTTAACAGGTTGGAAAGGTACCTTCGCAGCCCTAGATACCTCCGCCATGATTTGTATTGTTTTGCTTGCTTTCGTCGCTATCGCGGAAGAGAAGAAGATTCGACACGCGAAGAAGCTTCAACTTGCACAAAACCAAGCCTAACTTCTCTGCGCGCTTTACTTCGGTAAAGCGGTAAAGCGCGCAAGATCATTAAAAAGCATGGTTCAATTCAGTATCATTAAAGATTTTTCTATTGGCTCCTGTTGGAGCTTATTGTTGTTAGTCGTCTGCTCTATTTGGTTGTAATAATGATTCATGTTGCTCTAGTTGATGATCACGTCATCGTGCGTTCTGGTTTCGCACAATTATTAAATTTAGAAAGTGATATTACCGTTGTTGGTGAATTTGGTTCTGTCGCAGAAGCGCGCAAAGGGTTGCCTGCGGTACACCCACACGTCGTCATCCTAGATATTTCCATGCCAGATGAAAGCGGCTTAAACTTTCTTAGCGAAATACCAACTGGCATTGCCTGCGTGATGCTTAGCGTGCATGACTCCCCTGCGATGGTGGAAAAATCACTAAAGCTAGGTGCAAAAGGCTATCTTAGTAAACGCTGTAGCCCAGACGAACTTATTCAAGCCGTGAGAACCAGTGCTTCTGGTGGCTGTTACCTCACATCAGATATTGCACTTAAACTTGCAACGCCTAGCGACAACACCACCTCTCTATGCCAACTGACAAAACGTGAAAACGAGGTATGTCAGCTACTTGCGACCGGGTTGGATGTAAAGTCAGTCGCGGCAGAGCTTGGCTTGAGCCACAAGACCGTGCATGTGCATCGTGCGAATGCCATCGACAAACTCGGCGTGAAAAACAACGTTGAGCTCGCCAAACTATTTTCTCAAGAGTCCTTTTAATGCGAGCTTACGCTGTTACCACCATTTGCGGACTTTTTGTTATGGCTTGCGCTTGGTTTTGCTTGTGGGTGATTGCCTATTACTTTGTCAATGATCCAGAGCTCGCCATTCTGCTTTTCCCATTCGCCTTACGACTGGGGATTGCGCTGCACACTCGCACCGCTTACTGGCCAACAATCTACGTATCAGAATGGGCGCTGACGATTGCACTTGCGACCCTATTAGAGCAACCTCAATGGCTCACCGTGCTGATCGCCAGCGTTGCCAGCATCCCTGTCACACTGATTGCGAAAAAATACTACTACGGTGACCAAAACCGCCACTTAGCCGTCATGGGCGTTGTCATTATCATTAGCGCGTTTATTAATGTGATGGCCGTTGGTTTTCACGTTCCTTCGGTTTACATGGTGTGGCTGGCTAGCATTTCTGGAGGCTTGCTCGTGGTGCCTATGTGCTACTTGTTATGGAGTTATTTGTTCCAAAGTCGTTGGTCTCCGCTTAGCTCTCTCCTACTTAGTAATGCCGTTGTATTTCAGGTGCGTCATATCGTGCTTTATGCGCTGCTTTTGATCGGCAGTATTTTGGTGCAAACCAGTTTGCCTGAAGAGCTAAAACGATTTGCGCCATTTTGTATGGCGATTCCAATCATCGTGCTTGCTCTGCGTTACGGCTGGCAAGGAGCCCTACTCGCCACCATGCTCAACAGCATTGCGCTGATTGCGGCTCGCAGCGGCGTATCAAATCTAGAAATCACCGATTTGTTATTATCTCTCTCGGCGCAAACCATCACCGGCATTATGCTCGGTTTAGGGGTTCAGAAACAAAAAGACCTCAATCACAAACTGCGCGGCGAACTTGCACGCAACCAGAATTTGTCTCGCCAGCTTATCAAAGCGGAAGAATCCGTAAGACGCGATATTGCGCGCGAGCTACATGACGAAATCGGCCAGAACATCACGGCGATCCGCACACAAGCCAACATCATTAAGCGGGTAAATAACGCAGAAACAAGCGTGGGTTGCGCCGACATGATCGAAGGGCTTTCCCTCAACGTGTACGACACCACTAAGCGACTGTTAAGCAAGCTAAGACCAAAAATGCTGGATGATTTGGACTTAAAAGAATCCGTCGAGCAACTAACGCGAGAAATGGAGTTCGCCAATCACGGAACCAACGTTCAACTGAACTGGCAGGGCGATTACACCAGCCTGAGTGACACACTCAAAGTCACCCTATTCCGTTTATGCCAAGAATCATTAAATAACGCAGCCAAGTACGCAGAAGCGCAGTTGATCAATATTGAACTGACAATTGGAGAAGCTGCGGTTTCACTGATGATTAACGATGATGGTGTCGGCTTCAAAGTTCAGGACAGCATGAAAGGCATGGGCGTTCGCGGCATGCAAGAGCGTGTGCACGCGTTAGGTGGAAAAATGGTTATCTACTCCACCAGCGATCAAGTTATTGGCACACAAATCAGCATTACTTTACCTAAGGTGTAACTCAAGATGTTTGGATTTTTACGTTCACCTAAATTTACTCAACCGAGTCTGAGCAAAGAGCAAATCGACCAGCGTTACCGCCATTGGCGTTTGCACATTATGTTGGGGATGTACATCGGCTACGCAGGTTTCTACTTTACCCGTAAGACCTTTAACTACGCCGCACCAGCTATGATTACCGATCTTGGCCTAGACAAAGGCGATTTGGGTCTTATAGGCACGCTTTTCTACATCACCTACGGCTGCTCGAAGTTTATTTCTGGCACGATTTCGGATCGCTCTAACCCTCGTTATTTCATGGGGCTAGGCTTGATTGCGACAGGTCTGGTCAATATCGCGTTCGGCTTTTCTAGCTCACTCGCGGCTTTCATCACTCTGTGGATCTTAAACGCGTGGTTCCAAGGCTGGGGCTGGCCTTCATGCTCCAAGCTGCTAACCACTTGGTATTCACGCTCCGAGCGTGGCTTCTTATGGGCGATTTGGAACACCGCACACAACGTTGGTGGCGCGCTGATCCCTATTTTGGTGGGCTATTTAACGTTGCACTACAGCTGGCGTGAAGGCTTTATTCTACCCGGTATCATCGGCGTATTACTCGGTCTATTCGTTTGTTGGCGATTGCGCGACAAACCCACAACAATGGGTTTGCCAAGTGTCGGACAATGGCGCAACGACGCGCTAGAACTTGCGCAAGAAAATTACGGACGTGGCCTCACCTACCGCGAAATTCTGAAATCGTACGTATTTAACAACGAATACATCTGGCTGCTCGCGTTCAGTTATGTGTTGGTTTACATCGTCCGAACCGCAATCAATGACTGGGGAAACCTGTACTTAACAGAGCAGCATCACTATAGCCTGATTAACGCCAACGCTGCTCTGTCGATGTTTGAAATCGGTGGTTTTGTTGGTTCATTGGTTGCGGGTTGGGGCTCAGACAAACTCTTTGGCGGTAACCGTGGGCCAATGAACTTGCTGTTCGCGATTGGGATTTTCTTATCTGTCTCTGCGCTTTGGCTGATGCCTCTGACCAACTTTGCATTCCAAGCGGCGGGATTGTTCTCCATCGGCTTCTTTGTCTTTGGGCCACAAATGCTGATCGGTATGGCGGCAGCGGAGTGCTCTCACAAAGATTCTGCAGGCGCGGCAACAGGATTCGTGGGCTTGTTCGCCTACATGGGCGCAGCATTGTCTGGCTATCCACTGGCGTTAATTCTTGAAGAATATCATTGGACGGGTTTCTTCATCACCATTTCAGTTTGTGCAGCCGTCATTGGCCTTTTATTGCTGCCATTTTTGCAAGCGCAACCATCACGAAAACCACTCGAACCAAAACCTCGGTTGTAAATCGACTTATCGCCCTTCGGGCAAATTGGCGAGTGACCTAACCGCGCTCGCCATCCTTATTTAACGTATCTCTGCTCAATTTTTCTTCCGATTCAGTTCGGAGGGTTAACTATGGGAAAAATTCATGAATTTGAACACTATTTCATCGCATAGCTTCTTTCAAATGAACAACAAAATCCAAAACTACGCTTGGGGAAGCACCTCGTCTATTCACGATTTGTTTGGCTTTTCTAACGAAACAAATGAACCTCAAGCAGAAGTATGGATGGGTACTCACCCAAACGGCTGCTCTGAAGTTCAGGTTGAGCAAAACACGCTGCCTTTGTCTGAACTGATTAAACAAAACCAACCCGCTTACTTATCAGCAGAAACCGCAGCGAAATTTGGCGACCTGCCCTTTCTGTTTAAGATCTTAGCGGCCGAACACGCACTGTCGATTCAAGTTCACCCAAGCAAACAAGATGCCGAAATAGGTTTCGAAAAAGAGCAAAGTGCTGGCATTCCACTAAACGCGAGCCATCGTAACTACAAGGATCCTAACCACAAACCTGAGTTGGTGTACGCGTTGACAAGTTACCAAGCCATGAACGGTTTTCGCTCGTATTCCGAGATTATTGAGGCATTTAGCCTTTGCGATATCGATGAGCTACGCGCGCCACTAGATGCATTCAAACACGAAGCCAACTCACAAGGTTTACGCGATTTCTTTGTGCACATTCTGACCATGGAAGGAGAAACAAAAGAGCGAGCACTGAAACAGCTTCTTGCCCACGCTTCACATCAATCGGAACAAAGCACTGACTCGGAGCAAGGCACTGACAGCGACGCTTTCCAGCTCATCTTGGAACTATCCACTCAATACCCCGGCGATGTCGGCTTGTTTGCGCCATTACTGTTGAATGTCATCACGCTGCAGCCTGGCGAAGCGATGTTCCTGAGCGCAAAAACGCCACACGCTTACATTAAAGGTACGGGATTAGAGATCATGGCGAACTCAGATAACGTTTTGCGTGCAGGACTCACGCCGAAACACATGGATGTTGAAGAACTGGTTAAATGCACAGACTTTGTGCCTAAGCCGTTTGAAAGCCTTGTTCTTGAACCCAATGCAAATGGTTGCCAGAGCCTTTACCCCGTTCCAGTCGCAGACTTTAGTTTCAGCATTCTTAACCAACCGAATCACGACGTGGTTGAGGCAAACAGCGCAGAGATTTTGATGGCGATTGATGCCGAACTGACACTCATCAGTGATAACGGTGAGACGTTAACCGCCGCGAAAGGACAATCTGTATTTGTTCCTGCTTACGTTGGCCATTATCGCATTCAAAGTGCGGGACGTGTGGCTCGCGCCTTCAACTAGTTTTTGAACAACTGATTCAAACTAGCGTCTGACCCAAGGGACTGGGTTAGACAATTTATTCCTTTCATAGATTGAGCCAGTCCGCTTTTAAGGTACTCATGCTTACACTTTTTCGACTCAAATCCGCAGCGGCCTAAGCCATCTAAGTTCTCTACCCCCGATTCTTCTGTTCACTACAGCACTCATTGTCAAAACCCATTTATTTCTGGTAAATCCTCCGCTCCAATATCAAATTACTTGGATAACAAAGGCGCTCACACAGTGGTATTTGTTGCAAAACGTATAATCAACGTTGTAATCAAAGCCCCAATCACTACAATCTCTGGTTCGATTTTTCAGTTAACGTTTGTATGCCGAAGTTAAACCAAGATAACCCTGTTCAAAGCTCCGCCCTTTCCGATATCGAAACCAGCAGTAAGATTCAATCGGCATTAGAACCGAAGTTTCACAAGCCAGAGAAACGTCTCTGCTTAAGCCCTGGCCTATCGGATAAGCATTTGGCGCGCCGTTGGCAAGTATTGGAACACGTGACCAATAAAGATCATATCCTTGATCCTTTCACGCAGTCACATTGCGATGCTTACTCCAACAACATCGAGCACTTCATTGGTACTGTTAATGTGCCGGTCGGCATTGCAGGTCCTTTACGCGTCAACGGTTTGTATGCGAACGACGACTTTTTGGTTCCGCTCGCAACGACAGAAGCCGCGTTAGTCGCTTCCTACAACCGTGGCGCAAATCTTATTACCGCTGCTGGTGGCGCGAGCGCATTGTTGCTGAGTGAAGGGGTGAGCCGAACGCCAGTGTTCGCCTTTAATAACCTTGCCGATGCGGGTCAGTTCGTCAGTTGGGTTGTGACCCAGTTTGACGCATTTCGTCAAATAGCGGAATCCACCACCTCACATGGCAAACTCAAAGACATCAATGTAAATATCGAAGGAAACCACGTTTATTTGGTCTTTGAATACGTGACCGGTGACGCTTCCGGACAAAACATGGTGACCATCGCAACAAACGAAGTGTTCCATCATATTTTGGCGACCAGCCCAATCAAACCAACGCAAGCCTTCTTGGATGGCAACTTATCAGGCGACAAAAAACCAAACGCGCACACGCTGCGCTCGGTACGCGGTAAGAAAGTATCCGCCGAAGTGACCATTCCTGCTGAGTTAGTGGAAAAATATCTGCATACCACGCCAGAGTCTATGGTTCAATTTGGCAAAATGACCACGGTGGGTGGTTTACTCAGTGGGACGATTGGCGTAAACGCGCATTACGCGAATGCCCTTGCCGCGCTGTACATTGCGTGTGGTCAAGATGCCGCTTGCGTTGCAGAGTCTGCCATTGGTATCACTCGTATGGATGTGGACGCTCAAGGCAACTTGTACGCGTGCGTGACCTTGCCAAACATCATGGTTGGCACGGTTGGCGGGGGCACTAGCCTTCTAACGCAAAAAGCATGTTTGGATATTTTGGGTTTGCACGGCAACGGCAATGCGAAAGCCTTAGCCGAAGTCGCAGCTGCGCTTTGTCTGGCTGGCGAACTCTCGATTGTGGGCGCATTTTGTGCCGATCACTTCTCCCGGGCTCACCATAAACTTGCTAGAAAATAATCCTTTTTACTTTGTACAAGAGAACACCCATGCGGTTTTCTCTTGTGCCAATAAAACAACTTTATTTATTAGCTCATAAATTAGTTTAAGTTATATTGCAGACTTAATAATTACACCACTCTCACGTTGACCACATTATTGCAGTATCACCACACATTCCTCGCTATATCACTGTTTGACCCTATTCTCACGCGATATTAAATATCAGTACGTTACCTAAATAAATATCAAAAACATCTAGCACTAAAGTACCAAATTCATAGATTGAGTTTTTTGTTAGTCACTTATAGATACTATACTCGTTCCTGCAGCTGCTTGATTTTTCTAAATTTATTATTTAGCTCAAATGAGCTTAATCACTCCCGTTAAATGGATTTAAGTCGTTCCCTCGGGTAAGCGAGTTAACTATGAGACGTCAGAAACAGAATGAAATCTCTTGTTGGGTACTAGGGTTGATCATCTTATTACTAAGTTACGTCCCTTCAGTACCAGCAGAAATGGAACTAACGCCCTCCGATCAAACCGTTGCGCGTTTCCTCTATCAGAGCACTTTTGGGCCAACACCAACATTAATTGATGAGGTAGAAGAAGTCGGGATGGAAAGTTGGATATCTCAACAAATCTACCTTCCTGCCACCTATCATCAACCGCTCTATCGGACACCTTTTTCCAAAGGCGCACAATCCAATCGCGAAAACGCTTGGTATCAAATTGTTATTACTGCTGATGATCAACTCAGACAACGCATGGCGTATGCATTAAGCCAGATCTTAGTGGTCTCTCGCTATGGCGGTGTTCTTTCCAGTAAGCCCACAGGTCTAGTCGACTACTATGATGTATTGATTGCTAACGCTTTTGGCAACTACCGAGATTTATTATATGACGTTTCCATTCATCCTGTTATGGGCAGCTATTTGTCAATGCTCGGTAGCGCAAAAGAGAACAACACGACGGGTGCATTACCTGATGAGAACTTCGCTCGAGAGTTGATGCAGTTATTCACCCTAGGCTTGTATGAACTGAATATCGATGGCAGTAAAAAGCTTGATCGTACAACGGGTAAGCCTATCCCCACATATACCCAAACGGATATTCAAGAACTCGCTCGAGCATTAACTGGGTGGAAAAATGCCGATTTAGCGTTTGTCGAACCGATGCGAGTCATCAGCCACCGACACGATGATGGCGAGAAACGATTGCTTGGTAACACAATTCCTGCTGGTTTAACTGCGCAAGAAGAGCTTTCAAAAGTGATCGATATTTTGATGTCTCATCCAAACATGGCGCCGTTTGTTTCTAAGCTACTTATCCAACGTTTTGTAACTTCGAATCCAAGTCCGGAGTACATCGCACGTGTTGCTTCGGTATTCAATAACAATGGCAAAGGAGAAAAAGGAGATTTAAACGCGGTCATTCATGCCATCTTGCTCGATTCTGAGGCTCTAGGCATGACAGATACCCCGCCAATAAAAGTGAAAGAGCCAATACTGGTCCTTACTAATTTTCATCGAGCTGCGGGTTTTACAATCAAATCTACACGTTACGAAGACGCCACTACGATGATGAATATCGCCAATCAAGGACCTCTTCGTTCTCCTTCCGTATTTAATTTTTACTCTCCTGGCTACCAACCATCTAACGAGTTTACGGAGTCTGGTATTAGCTCTCCTGAGTATGAGCTACTGAACTGGTCCGTTTATACCGATTTGGTCAACTATATGTTGACCAGTACTCGCAGAGGCGGCGGTGATTCCTACACTCTCGATCTCGGCGAGTTTTATCTTCTTTTGGATGATCACGATGCCTTAGTTGAGCTGGTTAACGCACGCTTCTTTGCTGGAATGGCCTCGGCGGAATTAACAAAACTCATGCTCACCGTGTTAGATGAATATCGTGAGGACTATGTGCCAACAACAAAGCTCGCCTTGGTGATTTTTACCGCCATTTCCGGCGATGAATTCTATATTCAGGATTAGGAGTGGATTATGGATATTTCACGACGACATTTTATAAAAAGCACTGCATCGATGGGCGCTTTAGCTTCGCTTGGTCTACCGGGTTATTCTCTCGCGGCGCCATCCAATGACTTTCGAGCATTGATATGTGTTTATTTAGCAGGTGGAAACGATGCGTTCAACACTGTACTGCCGTTGTCTGACGCGCACTATAACCAATATGCCAAAGTCAGAGGGGCTCTTTCTGTCACCAAAGACGACATACTCCCTATCAATTTGCGTACCACCGATAGCTCGGATAATCTGGTAGAACTTGGCTTACACCCCAAACTAAAGGCGCTGTCTTCAATTTTCGAACAAGGCGATGCCAATATCGTGCTCAATAGCGGTATTCTCAACCATCCCGTTACAAAACAAGCGATTGAGCTAGGTGAAGCGTCACTTCCCGAGCAACTGTTTTCCCACAATTCACAAACAGACGCTTGGTTACTTGGTGGTATGCAAGAATCTAGCAATTTGGGTTGGGCGGGCAGAATGTTGGACGTATTAACTTCTGAATCAGAAATAACCCCACTATACAGTGTTCACGGGAACTCGCTTTGGTTACGCGCGATGGAACACCGCCAAACCGTGCTGAAAAAAGACCGTGCGGTTCAGCTTACCGCGATTGATAACCCGCTATACAAGGGGATCTATGACCAACTGCTTTCTCATCAAACAGAGAATCCGTTTAGTGGCCACTTTAATTTGATGGTTGATGAGTCGATGATGATGAGCCGTGTGCTAAGCGAGCAACTCAATCATATTGATGACGCGCCGCTGTTCACCTCATCAACACTCGGCAAGCAGATGCAAACCGTCTATAAATTGATCGCAAGCCAAGATGTGTTAAAGCAACAACGACAAGTCTTCTTCGTTAAACACTCTGGCTACGACCTACACGATTCTCAATTAGTTCGACACCCCGTACTACTCGAAGATCTAGCAACTAACCTCTTAGCAATGTATCGTGCGATTGCGCGGTTGGGGCTAAACAAGCAAGTCACCTCTTTTACAATGTCTGACTTTGGTCGACGGATGACAAGCAACGGTAACGGCACCGATCACGGTTGGGGTGGTCATCAACTATTGATTGGAGGCGCGGTGAATGGTCAGCGACCTATCGGCACATGGCCTGAACTAGTATTGGGTGGAAACGATGACTATTCTCAAGGTCGACTCATACCCCAAATTGCAGCAGATCAGGTGGGCTCAACTCTCGCGCAATGGATGGGCGTGAGTGATAACGCGGCATTGGAATACGTGTTCCCGAATATCCGCAACTTCGCTAATTCAAACCTTGGCTTTATGGCTTAAGCTGCTTTAATGAGCTCTTAATTAACTTGTCATGAAAAAGGGAGCATTTACGCTCCCTTTTCAATATCATTTCCGCTGAGTGTCCGTTACGCTTCGTCGCGACGACGCTCGTTACACAGCTTAATGGCACGCTCAAGCAATTCTAGCGCGGATTGCTCACATTCAGGCAGAGCCGCATCACTTTCACCAATTGGCGTTACGCGGTCACCCCATTTCAATACTGCCGCACCCCATGTCAAACCTGCACCAAACGCAGCAAGAAGCATGTTATCACCTGGGTTAACTCGGCCTTGCTCTACCGCTTCACACAATGCAATTGGCACCGTCGCTGCAGAAGTATTGCCGTAGTTTTGGATGTTCACAAACGCTTTGTCGTGTGGGATCCCAGATAGGTCACATAGGGTTTGAATGATGCGAATATTCGCTTGATGAGGAATAACAACGTCGATTTGGTCGGTAGTTAACTGTGATGCTTTAAGCACGGTTTTCGCAGCTAGCCCCATGCCTTTTACCGCACGTTTAAAAATTTCTTGTCCTACAAAGTTGAAATCCCAGTAACCGTTGTCCTCAGCAAAGCGATCCATACAAGTACCAAACTTTGGCACGGATAGAATATCGCGACCTTTAGCGTCACAACCAATTTGAGATTGCAGTAGACCCGTTTCTTTTTCTGTTCTTGATAACACAACGGCGCCCGCGCCATCACCAAATAGAACAGCGGTATCTCGCATGGCCCAATCAATGTAGAAAGACAATCTTTCCGCGCCAATAATGATCGCGTTGCGATAGTTACCTGATTGAATCAAACGTGTGCCCGTTTCAAGGCCGTAGACAAATCCCGTACATGCGGCATTTAAATCAAAGGCCGCCGCAGAACGAATGCCCAAGTTCTGCTGTATTTTAGATGCGATGTTTGGAATAAGTGAATCCGGAGAACAAGTCGCCACAATGATTAAATCAACGTCGCTGGCGTCAACGCCCGCGCGCGCCAATGCGTGTTTGGCAGCAACGGTTGCCATGTCTGAAGTATTTACATGGCTAATACGGCGGTTTTCGATACCGGTGCGGGTACGAATCCACTCATCTGAAGTATCAAGGAAAGTGCTAAGATCATCGTTAGAGAGCACGGCAGGAGGAACACATTTCCCCCAACCTGTAATTTCAGCGTAGTAATTTGTCATCGCAGACCTATTTATTGTTGTATTTTAATAAAATTTCTTAGAACCTTAGGCTCAAATACAAACCTGCTCTGCGTTATTTCGGCAGGTTAAAAAATAAGTATACAAATAATGAGGCTGACTGGTAAGTCATGTTTTCATCAATACGTAATAAAGGAAGAAGTCATGTCATCGTTTAAAACTCGCTGCCCTTCATGCGGCGGTCTAAATCGTGTCCCGAATGAGCGTGTTGCAGAGTCTGCAACTTGCGGTAAATGTAAAAGTGCACTTTTTGATGGCGCGCCTATCGAAGGAACGCAAGATAACTTTTCTGTCCTATTACAAAGTGATACGCCTGTTGTCGTCGACTTTTGGGCCCCTTGGTGTAATCCGTGCGTCGGTTTTGCCCCTGTTTTCTCGGATGTCGCTCATGAACAAGCAGGAACGGCTCGTTTTGTAAAGATTGATACAGAAGCACAACAAGCGCTCGCTGCACAATTTGGCATTCGAAGCATTCCTACCATCATGGTTTTCAAGAACGGTCAACGCGTTGATATGATCAATGGTGCGCTACCTAAGAGTCAGTTTGATCAATGGTTAAATCAAGCACTTAATAAGTAATCCTCCACGCCAACCTCACTGGTAGGTTGGCGTTTTTATGCAACTTATCGACCTATCTATTTAACAAATATTATTTGTCGAAACGACTTAAATTAATCATTTTACTTGCCTAACTATTAGCCTCATATTCGCGCCGAATAACCCATAGATTTCATTTAACTTATAGGCGCAAAACAGTGGAAAACACAGTCGTTCCTGCAGCATCACCACGAGTTACAGTTCCAGTCGTCGCACTGTCTCTTTATGCGGTGGCTTCGGGCTATTTAATGAGCTTGATCCCTCTCATGCTCGGTGAATACAACATCTCAGCAGATTATGCGAGTTGGTTGGCGAGTGTTTTTTATGGCGGCTTATTGGTCGGCGCGATGTTTATTGAGCGTGTCGTGCGTCAAGTTGGTCACCGTAAAGCGTTTATTGGCTGCTTAGCGGCATTCTCGCTAACGATTGTCACGCTACCCGTTTTTGCTAATGGGTTAGTGTGGCTTGCTGCTCGTTTTATCGCAGGTATTGCCGTTGCGGGCGTTTTTGTCATTGTTGAATCTTGGCTAATGTCTGGCGACGAAGCATCGCGTGCAAAGCGTTTGAGTTTATACATGCTATCGCTTTATGGCGGTTCTGCATTAGGCCAATTTGGCATTGGTGTACTTGGCGTAAGTGGCGGTGTTCCGTTCATTGCAATCACAACTCTGATCCTAATGGCGATGTTGGTGCTAATGTTTATTGAGTGTGAACAACCAAACAGCCATGAATCAACCGCTTTGTCATTTAAGCAAATCGCCAAGCTAAACCATGCTGCAATTATTGGTTGTGTTGTATCAGGTTTGACCTTAGGCGCGATCTACGGATTAATGCCTGTTGAGCTAACTAACCGTAAAATCAACCATCAAGACATTGGTACATTGATGGCATTAGTGATCCTAGGTGGCATGTTGGTTCAACCAATGGTGACCACATTGAACAAATACATGAGCCGCACAGTGCTAATGGCGTTCTTCTGTATTTTGGGTATTTTTTCGATCGGTTTGACCTTTATTTCATCATCAGCCGTGGTATTAGCTGCTGCTTTATTCTTTTTAGGTGCAGCTACTTTTGCCTTGTACCCAATTGCGATCAACTTAGGTTGCGAAGGACTTGATGAGCGCTTTATTGTCTCTGCCACACAAGTCATGCTGTTTAGCTACAGCATTGGCTCTGTTGCTGGCCCGGTTGTGGCTGATAAATTTATGGGCCAAGAACATGGCTTACTAGGCTACTTGTTTGCCGCTTTAGTTGCGACTGGCGTATACATGCTACTTGCAGCGAGCAAAACTAAGCAGCGTATGGCCGCTGGCCTCTAACCACGCAACTTCTACTCAACGAAAACGAGGGCATGTCGCCCTCGTTTTTTATTCTTCGCGTTTTTGTTTAGATAAACGTTTGTGACGGTTTGACGCGTTCGCTGCAGGTTTTTCCGGTACCGTGCGCTTTTCATGAAGTAAATGACGAACCGCCAAGATGGGATGTTTCAGTAGCATTCTGGGGCCAGAGTAACGCATCACCAAACGCATTTGCTCTTTCGGATCCGGTTTATAACAGTGAATCGGACACTTGTTACACGTAGGTTTATTCTCTCCATAAGGACAGCGGTCAAGACGAACTTCTGCGTATTCAAGCAGCTCACGACATTCTGAGCACAAGTCACTTTTTTTTCCATGGTGATCGTGACAGTAAACCTCTACCATGGCTTTTACCGTCTTAAATTCAGTGGCGAGCTTGCCAAGTAAAATATCGCTCATGAGCTTCCAAAAATCACAACGTCATTGTGTAAAGTTCTAACGTTCGACCATTATCGTATTGCTGCTCAACTCGTTCAAACTCAAAGCCCAGTTTTTTGAGCAAACTTATACTACGAATATTGTCATTGTTGGTGATGGCAGCCAACTTATCGAGTTTCATTTCCCCTCGAGCATATTCCAGCACCGCGGTTGCCGACTCGACTCCGTAGCCGCAACCATAAGCAGAAGGTAAAAAACCATACCCGAGATCGTAGTGTTGCAATGTGTCACGTTTAACTAGCCCACAAATACCGATCGGCTGTCCATCGTCCTTTTTCTCTACTACGAGTAAACTCACGCCTTTAACTTTTTGCATGCGTAGCATGTTTTCTTTTATATAACGCGCCGCTTCATATTCAGTACGAATTTGTTTATCTCCGACAAAACGATAAAAGTCTGGGTGGTTATAAAGCTCTAATATGAATGGTGCATCATCTATACTCACAAGACGTAATATCAAACGTTCAGTGATCAGTGTTTTCATTTGGACTCCATTAAAACGCGAGAGATGATTGGACATAGAAACGTACTTGAATCTTGCGACCGACGTAAGGGCTTATTTAGTTGTAACTTGATAAAAAAATAACTATCCTGCCCCGCTAAATTAAAGGACCACCACCATGAACCGCAAGAAGAAAATCAATCAGATCTTAAAAGCGAAGCAGAAGAAGCATAACGCTAAGCTACATAAGAGCAATAAGCCGCGTTATATCTCCAAAGCTGAACGTGCAAAAATGGAAGCTGAAGAGCAAAACCAAGCTTCGGAAAGCACGGAAAATGTTGTAGACACAGTGCCGACAGATCAAGCCTAAAAGAAAAGCCGCTTTATGCGGCTTTTTTGTTTGTTGTACGAGGAGAATTGACTCTAATATTCAACACTGTAGTTCAGTGTGAATGTGCGACCTCTTCCTTTGTAGTCGTAAGCTGCTGCATCGTAGTGTGCCGCGTAAAGAATCTGCGCACGTTGACCCCAAGCGGTTGTGTAGTCTTCGTCAAATAGGTTTTGAATACCAAAGCCTAACTGCCCAACAGGTAGTGTTACATTACCCAGAAGATCAAACGTGGTGTAGCCCTCCAACTTATTGTTGGCGTCATCTTCGTAATCAAACATCGTCTGACTTTGTAGACGAATCGAGTACGAATCTTGGTAGTATGCAGCCCATGCATTAGCCTTAGACGTACTGGCTTTACCTGCGCTCAAATCTTCCCATTTACCATCAGTTTTCAGCTCAGAAACTACGTAGTGTCCTGATGCCCCTAACAGGATATCGCGGGTCACCCAGTAATTGATGTTTGCTTCTGCACCGTAAACACGCTGCTCGTCGTCAACATTCGTAATCAACAACGTTTTTCTATCATACTTGATGGAGTTGTCTGAAAGCGAGTAATAGCCTGCCGCCTGAAGCGCAAGAGAGTTGGTATCAAGACGGTAACCGATCTCATAGCTGTCCGTTTTAATACCTGACATTTTTGAGTTAGACACATTAATGCTGTTGTTCAACGCATAGTGACCGTTTGCATCCACAGCATCATAGCTGCCTTGACCATAGTACTTCGCAGGGTCAGCAAGTTCGAAACCTTGGGAGAAGTTTGCCCAAAGTTGAGATTCATCATTAAGCTGATAAATGGTGCCCAAATTAAACAGACTTACAGAGTAGTCGGTGCTGCCACCTGGTACCGCATCCGCTGACACCCCCTTACCCGAGGCAATCTTCTTTTGTACGCTATAGGCAACAAAGTCATCAATCTTATTGTCCATGTATTGATAGCGGTAGCCTGCTTGAACGGACCAATCTTGATTAATTTGATAGTCACCTTGAACAAACATTGCGTAAGACGTTACATCTACACCTGGGTAACGACCAACTTCGGCGTACGTTTTATTAATCAAGTTTCCAGAGTTGTTTGCAATGCTTGGATCGAATAGAGCTTGATTGCTCTCAAAACGGTCTAAATACGCATCAACACCATAAACAAGGTTGAATGATTCCCAGTTTTTTGCCAGTGCCAAACGTCCAGCAAAAACCTCTGTCTTTTGCTGAGAAGCACCTTGGTAATAAGGAGTAAACGTTTGGTCTTCACTTCGGTAAGACAACTCGCCAATCAGTTGATGGTCGAATACGCTGTCGTGAGCGTAGTTCGCACTTAAGAGAACTCGCTCTGTACCGTGTTCACGATCGGAATCGAATCCCTCTCGTACATCAACAAATTTATTGTTAACAATGTACAAGCCGTATGGCGAATCTTGCTGGCTGTCATAGTATTGTGCGACAAGGTTTAACTTGCTGGCATCGGAGATTTGAATCTCTGTCGATCCCATCACATCAAGCGTCGAGTTGTATTGCAGAGAACCTTGGGAAATATCTGGGGTGACAATGTCGCCATTTGCGTCAAATGCACCTTGTGTCTCGGTGTACACAACCGAACCCCTAGCGGCAACTCGATCGTTACCACCGGAAATAGACTGGGCTAATTTGTAATCAAAATCGTCGCTGCTGTTAAAACCTGTAGTGCCACTCACGTAGGATTCAAATGACAATGCATCCGAATACGCTTTCTTGGTGATAATGTTGATAACACCACCTGTAGCGCCAGCACCATAAATGGAAGTTGCACCAGATAGTACTTCAATTCGCTCGATGTTGAATGGGTCAATCGCATCAAGCTGACGACTAATTGGGCGAGAAGACTGCAGTGAGACACCATCAATCATCACCAACATCGCTCTGCCACGCAGGTTCTGGCCGTAGTTAGTTCGACCACCCGTACCAACGTCTAACGAAGGAATGGTCGCAGAAAGAATGTCACCAAGTGTCTTGCCCGCGCGATATTGTTGGGCAATTTCCTCTTGCCCTACAAACCAAACCGTTCCTGGAATATCAGAGATCGATTTCGGCATCACACTGCCCACGACCACCATTTGTTCATCACTTGGTGTTGATGTTTGTTGAAGTTCTTCCGCAGCTATTGAGCTAACTGCGTATCCACTGCTCATCGCAAGTACGATGAGATTAAGAGAAAACGTCCTTTTTATCATTGTATTTATCTTTTTGTTGTCAACAAGAGAGTGCAATGATACTTATTCTCACTCTCAAATCGAGCACTGTTACATAAGTTAACCAAATGTTAATTAGGATTATACTTGCTCATAAGCTGTCGATTTTTTTCTAAACGAGGACAATCTTCACAAAGCTTTCTGCCTTCACACTTATAGACTAAACAACAGCTTTTTCTGACCAATTTTAGCGGCTGATCCAGTGACGTCTCATAAAGTGAATGACTATTGTTGGCATCTAAACCCAATGCCTGTAACCACAAGATGGCATGCTCACGCAATGTCGTGTTGGTCATTTGCGGAAAACGCTGTTGAAGACGAATCAAACAAGCCATGATCCCATCCGACATCAATTGATGAGTGAAGCCTGGGCGAATGCGCGTCCATTGACTCATTTCTTGTTGGTAGAAATCGAACAACTCTCGAATTTGACGTCCGGCCTCTTTTATTAATTCTTCTGGCTTACCATGTATATGTGTTTCGTCAGCGAATCGATATCCAGACACAAAACAAGGCTTGAGGTGCTGCGCCATCTCACGAATGTTTGGCAACGTGTGGAAACCGTAGATAGAAATGAACGCAACATAAACAGGCTGCCAACACAACAAATCCCACGTTCTCGTCAACCAATACGCTTTTCCCGCTTCCGGATGAGCCTCAGACAACTGTTGGTAAAGGCCTTGAATGATCGGATTTATATCATTTTCGATATGAATAACTTCTTGCCCTATTTCGCCAATATCACCGTGAAGGTAAGGCGTAATCTCACTCGAAGTTTGAAATAGTTGCGGGAAAAATTGCTCAGACATGATGGTTTATTGTTGGTGTAGTCATTCTGACACCTTTATACCCAAGCACTAATCGCAATGCAAACTATTATCCTTTGTGTTCACATAACAAAAAGCCTATTCTCATCTGTGGTCTCTGCCTCTATTTTCAAGCTCTTTGCGCCCGTAAGGTCTGGTTACGTATGCGATGAATAGCAACAAACTCTTAAACCTCTTCGCATTTAGCGCTGACATGATCGCAAAAATACACAGCATAAAAACACCCTGATAAAACTGTGTTAACAGTTTCCCTGTGTAGCGTGAGTTATTGCCAATAATTGAATATTGCTGTTTCTTATCCAAAGGAGTGTGAACAACATGAAGTATTTTCTTTCTGAATATCGGGACAATGTAATTAAGTAATTTGGCTATATAGCCCCCTGTTTTGAATAAGGAAATCCACATGTTGTATCTTGAGTTTCTATTTTTGCTCGTGATGCTGTATATCGGCTCACGTTATGGTGGTATAGGCCTTGGGGTCGTATCTGGTATTGGTTTGGTGATTGAAGTCTTCATCTTTAAGATGCCGCCAACCTCCCCTCCTGTCACCGTTATGTTGATCATCCTAGCAGTGGTAACATGTGCATCCATTCTTGAAGCGGCTGGTGGTTTGAAATACATGCTGCAAGTTGCCGAACGTGTGCTTCGTAAAAACCCAAAACGCGTCACCCTGATCGCTCCTTTTGTTACTTACTTTATGACCTTCTTGCTCGGTACAGGTCACGCGGTTTACTCCATCATGCCAATCATTGGCGACGTTGCACTGAAAAACGGCATTCGTCCGGAACGTCCAATGGCAGCCGCTTCCGTCGCTTCGCAAATCGCGATTACGGCCTCTCCAATTTCAGCGGCAGTGGTTTACTACTTGGCACAACTCTCTGATATTCAGCACGAGATCACTCTGCTTTCTATTTTGCTCGTTACTGTTCCAGCGACGCTATTCGGTACGTTGCTGATGTCACTTTACAGCCTAAAACGCGGTAAAGAACTGGAAGACGATGAAGAATACCAAGAGCGTTTAAAAGATCCGGTGTGGCGTGAAAAGATCCTCAACACCACTGCAACGTCTCTTGATGAAGTGCTACCAACAAGTGCTCGTAACTCTGTGTTGCTGTTCATCGCGTCTATCTTGGTTATCGTCGTTATCGCGATGTGGCCGGACATTCGTACCATCGTAGATGGCGCGAAACCAATCAGCATGGCCGTTGTGATTCAAATGATGATGCTCTGCTTCGGCGGTATCATTTTGCTTGCAACCAAAACTGATCCACGTGACGTACCAAACGGCGTAGTATTCAAATCAGGTATGGTGGCTGCCATTGCTATCTTCGGTATCGCTTGGATGTCAGATACTTACTTCCAATACGCAATGCCTCAGTTCAAATCTGGCATCGTTGAGATGGTAACCAACTACCCTTGGACGTTCGCGCTTGCGTTGTTCATTGTGTCGGTTGTAGTGAATTCTCAAGCAGCGACTGCACGTATGATGTTGCCTGTCGGTCTTGGCTTGGGTCTGGATCCTGCACTGCTTATCGGCCTAATGCCTGCGGTATACGGTTACTTCTTTATTCCGAACTACCCTTCAGATATCGCGACAGTGAACTTCGATACGTCAGGTACCACTAAGATTGGTAAGTGGTACTTCAACCACTCATTTATGTCGGTAGGTTTGATTGGTGTGATTGGTGCTTGCTGTCTGGGCTACTTGTTAGGACAAATGATCATTCCTTCATAATTAGCCAAATCAACAATAAATTAGAGGCGAGTCATTGTACGTTAGCGTACAGCCTGAATGACTCGCCTTTTCTTTGTCACGTTAGTTATTACAGTAAGAAGTCATCATCAATCGCGACAAAGTTATCGGCACAATCAATCAGAGTTTGGGATGTTAGCTTAGGCACACCATAAACGGTCACCGTTTTATTGAAGCGCTGCTGAATTCGTTCCACCAGAAGACTAAAGTCCCCATCTCCAGAAACGAGAATCACTTCTTCAACTTCAGGGGCAATTTCAATCGCATCAAGAGTAATACCGACATCCCAGTCGCCTTTCGAGCTGCCGTCACGACGCTGAATATAGGGTTTAAGCATTACCTCGAACCCAACACCGCGTAAAATGTGATGAAACTGACGCTGTTTTGGATCGTTACTCGCGATGGCATAAGCACGAGCACTCACCACCTCTTTCCCTTGCGTCGCAACATACCAAAACTGGTTGTAATCAAAATTACTGCGATATGCTTCGCGACAGGTGTAATACACATTCTGTACATCAACCAAAATGGCGATCTTTTGTTTTCTTTCTGAATTCATCTTTTCTACGCTTGATTTATTTGCTGCCTACCCTAAGTCAGTTTTGGTAAAAGCACAATGAGCCAATTCCACTAAACTTAACGTATAAACGGTATTTGGGTTTCTAGGGGAACTGTCATGGGCGGAAAGTTACTAGTGATACTACTTTCTTGTATCTTGTCATCGACAGCATTCGGTTATCCAGCACATTCAAAGTACTGGCCGCATCGGAGTGTGCTTTACTTCGCTCCAGAAAACGATGAATACGTTAAACAATTCTTACTAGAAACACTCATGAATGAGTGCGAGTTGGAAGACAGAGACGTGGTCACATTAGTCATTACAGAACAAGGTTACACGTCTCCAGCTTGGCTCAAAGAAGAGTTTGATTTGAAAATGCTTGCCAAGCTGTATGAAATTGAAAAAGGCTCACATACCGCAATTTTACTGGGTAAAGATGGCCAAGAGAAATACCGATGGGGCGCAGAAACGGATTGGCCTTTTATCAACAACTTGATTGATCAAATGCCAATGCGTAAGCAAGAAATGCAGAGACGTCATAGCCCCTGCAAAATCTAACCATTAGATGAACTTATTTTCTAAACCAGTCTAGTTTGTTGTGCAACTGAGTCACGCAGCCAACGACGATCAATGCTGGACTGATCGCCTTCTCAGCCATTTCAGAAAGTTCGTTCAGTTTTCCTTGGAACACGCGCTGCTCTGGACGCGTACCATTTTCAATAATGGCGCATGACATCTCTGGATCTAATCCATGAGTGATCAGGTTATCCATGATGTGACCGCTTTGCTTCAAACCCATGTAGAACACAAGTGTGTTGTTAGATTGCGCTAACGAATGCCACTCAATTTCGCGACCGTCTTTTTGCACGTGACCTGTAATAAATTGAACGCTTTGCGCGTGGTCACGGTGCGTTAATGGTATACCAGCATAAGCTGTTGCACCCGCTGCAGCGGTGATCCCCGGCACCACTTCGTATTTGATGCCATATTCTGCAAGCTCTTCTAACTCTTCACCGCCGCGTCCAAAGATGAAAGAATCACCACCTTTTAGGCGCACAACGCGTTTACCTTCTTGCGCTTTTTGTACCAAGATTTGATTGATCTGGTCTTGTGGTACGCAGTGAAAATCGAGCTTTTTCCCGACATAAATCATCTCAGCAGATGCGTGAGCCAGTTCAAGAATGTCTTTCGACACCAATCGGTCATACACCACAACTTCAGCCGCTTGAATGGCTTTCAAACCTTTGACCGTCAGCAAGTCTGGATCGCCCGGACCTGCACCAACTAAAGAAACAAAGCCGCTGTTTAAAGATGAGTTCGCAGTAGTCATATCAACGCCTATCGGAAATTTGGATATAAAGAGTAACACTCACGTTATTAACTTAAGGTTTAAACTACCCCAAGGAGTTATTACTTTTTATAGCTAAATCAATACAATATCTATTGAAAGTTAAATGAGTTGAGTAGCCCTACCTTCCATAGGTAGGGCCAGATAAAAGCAGTTTATTTTGCGATTGCAGGCTCTGCTTTTACTTCTTCTTCAACTACGTTGATAGAAGGCGCTGTTTTCGCATGAGTTAGGTACAGTGGCAGACAAGTCATTACAAGACCACCAACTATGTTACCTAAGATGGTTGGGATAAGGTTGAAGTTCAACCAAGTCGCGATACCAAAATCCGCACCTAAGATCATACCCAGTGGGAATAGGAACATGTTTACCACGGTGTGCTCGAATACTAGCGCGAAGAAGATGAAGATTGGGAACCACATCATCGCTACACGACCAGATACTGAACGTGCCGTCATGTTGCCGATCACGCCTAGGCACACCATTAGGTTACAGAAGATAGCGCGTACAAAACACGTGATCCATCCGTCCATGCCCATGTTTTCGAAACCAAGGCTACGGGCAGTCGATACAGCGACAAACTTCTTCGCTACCGCGTTGAGCTCTAGAGAGAAGTTACCGGTTAGAGAGATTGCCACTAGGTAAGCCACAATTAGAGAACCAATCAGGTTACCCAAACCTACCAATCCCCAGCAACGGAAAATACGACCCCAAGTGATACCCGGACGGTTAGCAAACTTAGCCAAAGGAGCAAGACCAAAAACACCTGTGACAAGGTCGTAACCCATCACACTGAGAATCACAAAGCCCACAGGGAAAACAAGCGCCCCCACAAGGCCAATGCCCGTTTGTACAATCGCGGTAATAGCAACCACCACTGCAAGAGACAGAATAACGCCTGCCATCGTGCCGCGAAGCAGAAGATCTCGAGTGCTGGTATTAATTTTCGCTTCACCCACGTTGATCATGGTTTGCACGAATTCAGCAGGTTTAAAGTCTGTAGACATGAATGTGTCCTTATTCAAAATTGAAAGTTAAAAAGTTAAAGATTGAATAGAGAAAGGCTTCCCGTTGACACCCACTGCTGTCGACATCATCTCGCTTCCCTGTTCCCCCAAGATGACGCTTGGAAAGCCTTTGTCTATTGAATCTAAGTACACGGCGCATTCCCACCCCTTAAAGAGGAGGGAATGCAAACCAAGCTTATGCAGAAATTTCTACTTCACCGTTGGTTACGCGTGTTTTGTACGCTTTCACGTTAAAACGCTCGTCTTCCATGCACGCACCTGTTGTCAGGTTAAAGCGTTGCTTTTTAAGTGGGCTTGCTACCCAAAGTTCGCCTTGGTGCTCACAAATCAAACCGCGAGAAAGCACGTTTGATTGGAAGAATGGGTCTTTGTTGCTGATGGCAAACACTTCTTCCGCTTCTGTTGGGCGAAATACCGCAACTTGCTGACCATTAACCAAAGCACAAACGCCAGTGCCCGGTACGATGTCGCTGATTTGGCAAATCTTTTCAAATGACATGTTCAACCTTCCCTTATGCTTCAGTGATCGCTACGTGTAGGATGTCGCCTTTCGCTTCAGGATGTTTCTCCGTGAAGGTCGCTGGGCGGTGCTGTTCGCGCTCTTGAACAAACACAACGTTGTCATCGCGCTTGTCAGAGTTGATGAAGTGTGTGAAACGAGTCAGTTGTGATTCGTCATTGATGGTCGCCGTCCACTCACACTCGTACTCGTCTACAAGCTTCGCTACGTCTGCTTCTAATTGAGCGTTGATGCCAAGTTTGTCTTCAACAATCACTTCGCGTAGGTAGTCAACACCACCTTCCATGTTTTCCATCCAAACTGATGTGCGTTGTAGTGGCGCAGCAGTACGGATGTAGAACATCATGAAGCGGTCGATGTACTTGATTAGCGTTTCTTTATCTAGATCGCTTGCTAGTAGGTCTGCATGACGAGGTTTCATACCACCGTTACCACATACGTACATGTTCCAGCCTGCGTCAGTCGCGATGATGCCAAGGTCTTTACCTTGTGCTTCCGCACACTCACGAGTACAGCCAGAAACACCAAACTTCATCTTATGAGGTGTACGAATGCCTTTGTAACGGTTCTCGATGTAAGAACCTAAACCAACAGAATCTTGAACGCCGTAACGACACCACGTTGAGCCAACACAGGTCTTCGCCATACGAAGTGCTTTTGCGTATGCTTGACCTGTTTCGAAACCAGCGTCGATAAGCTTACGCCAGATCTCTGGAAGATCGTCTTTTTGAGCACCAAACAGACCAATACGCTGAGCACCGGTTACTTTGGTGTATAGATTGTATTCAGCAGCAACGTTCGCTAGCGCACCCAGTGCTTGAGGCGTTACTTCACCACCCGCCATACGTGGGATCACAGAGTAAGTACCGTCTTTTTGGATGTTACCTAGGAAGTTATCGTTCGTGTCGTGCAGCTTAACCAGTTGTGGCTTAAGAATGTGCTCACCCCAGCAAGACGCCAAAATAGAGCCCACAAGTGGTTTACATACTTCACAGCCGTAACCTTTACCGTATTTCTCTAAAAGCTCATCAAACGTTTTGATCTCTTCGATACGGATTAGGTGGAACAACTCTTGGCGTGAGTAAGCAAAGTGCTCACAAACGTCGTTCTTCACTTCAATACCAGATTTAGCAAGCTCTGCGTTTAGAACAGAAGTGACTAGAGGAATACAACCACCACAGCCTGTGCCAGCGCCTGTCACTGCTTTGATGTCGCCCAATGTATGGTGGCCATCAGCAACCGCTTGTGCGATCTTGCCTTTGGTTACATCGAAACATGAACAGATCACCGCGCTTTCTGGTAGAGCGTCTGCACCTAGTGCTGGTTTCTCAGCGCCTGCGTGTGCAGGAAGGATCAAGGCATCTGGGTGTTCTGGTAGGTCGATTTCGTTCAACATCAATTGAAGCAAATCGCCGTAATCAGACGTGTCACCTACTAGTACTGCACCTAGCAGCTTCTTGTTGTCTTCAGAAACGATAAGACGTTTGTAAACTTCTTGCTCTTCGTTTTGGTAAACGTAACTCTTACAACCTTCAGTGCGACCGTTCGCATCACCAATAGAACCTACTTTCACGCCCAACAATTTCAGCTTCGCAGACATATCAGCGCCTTCGAATTTGCTTTCTGTGTTACCTAGTAGGTGATCAACCGCAACGGTCGCCATCTTGTAACCCGGAGCAACAAGGCCGTAGAACATTTCATTCCAAGACGCACACTCACCAATCGCGTAGATGTTCTCATCAGAAGTCTGACAATGGTCGTTGATAGCAACACCGCCACGAGGGCCAAGTTCTAGCTCCATTTGGCGAGCCAGTTTGTCTTGTGGACGAATACCCGCTGAAAATACAATGAAGTCTGTCTCTAACTCAGTGCCGTCAGCGAAACGCATGACGTTACGAGCATTTTTACCTTCTGCTGCAATCTCTAGCGTGTTTTTGCTGGTATGAACGTTCACGCCCATACGCTCGATTTTTTGACGAAGTTGATTACCACCAGCAAGGTCAAGTTGCTCAGCCATCAGCTTTGGCGCGAACTCAACAACGTGTGTTTCTACACCCAATGCTTTTAGTGCGCCTGCCGCTTCAAGACCTAGAAGACCACCACCGATAACCACGCCTGATTTGCTGTTTTTCGCACACGCTTCAATCGCTTTTAGATCTTCGATCGTGCGGTAAACAAAACAGTCTTTGCTTTCATGACCTTTGATAGGCGGGACAAATGGGAATGAGCCTGTAGCAAGAATCAGCTTGTCGTATTGAACTTCACGGCCAGTGCTTGAGTAAACAATGCGGTTTTCACGGTTGATGTTAATCGCGCGTTCGCCGATCAGCATATTAATACCGTGTTTCTCGTAGAAGCCTTCTTTTACTAAAGAAAGTTCATCTGCAGTATGGTGAGAAAAGTAAGAGGAAAGGTGCACACGGTCGTATGCGACACGAGGTTCTTCACAGAAAACGGTAATCTCCATATTAGAGATATCAGCTTTCTCGACTAAGTCTTCAATATAACGGTGCCCTACCATACCGTTACCGATGACTACTAGCTTCAACTTGCTCATTATAATTCCTAAGGGTTAGGTTCTTATCACTGAGCTCATTGTTAATTGTGAAAGAAAATTAATACATGATGTAAATCAATTACAATTTCAAACTACCCTAAAGGGGTAGATAAACGTTTTTATCTTGATATTGAAAAATAAAAGGTAATTTATTAACGGATGTTGGTAGTTTTTACAAAATGAGATAACCGCAGTCATGCTCACAAAGGGCTATACAGTTTTGGCTTTTACAGAATGGCAATGATTGTCGAGTTAAACCACGCTAACGATAAACCCTGCTTTGTTTAAAAACAAAGCATTCGTTTTAACCTAGCCGTTTCAAGGCTATTAAAGGTGAACAACTGAAATGACTGAAAGTTTTAGAAAAATCAAGTCTCACAACAAAAATCTTTTACTAGCTAAGTCGCACTATAAAGACTAGAATCTGATTTAGTTCATATGGAATAAAATCCATATGATTGATACCGTAATTGACATATAGAGTGCCGTCCCATGTTTGTGAGGCGGCCTTTTATTTGGGAGTCATAAAATGTCAGAAAACAATTCTATCTACATTTCAAGCTTAGATATGAACCGAATCACGGCTTTGTTGGATAAAATGCCAAACATCGCGGCGGAGCTTGTTGAGCTAGAAGCAGAGCTAGACCGTGCGACGGTTCTTGAGCCAGAACAAATGCCAGATAATGTGGTCACGATGAACTCAACTGTAGAGTTTAAATTTGCAGGTGAAGATAGAACCATGACAAAGACACTGGTTTACCCATCTGAGCTGAAAAGCAGTGATGATATTTCCATTTTTGCGCCCGTAGGCAGCGCACTGATCGGTTTGTCTGTTGGTCAAAAACTTGAATGGCCAATGCCAAATAATCAAGTGAAGACAATTGAAATTGTCGATATCACCTACCAGCCTGAGCGTTGTGGTGCACTAAACCGCTAACCCTCAGTAGTCCCGGTGCAAAGGCCTCATTTATGACTTTGCACCAGGAGAGCCCCTCGCTTATCCCCTATTTCCTTCTTTGTTTTTCCAAGCATTTACTTTGCTGCTCTTAAGTAACATCACCGATTCTTTATTATTTACCGCATATTCAATACCTATATCTCCAAGCTCAATCATAGAAATTGCAAAGTATTTTTCGTATATTGTCGCTCCGAAAACGACGTAAATTATGCGCAAAATGGAAGAATATCTAACTCGAATTGCCTGCTTAGAAAAAGAAAATGAAGAGCTGAAGCGGAAGAATGCGCGACTACAAGAAAAGTTGAATGCTGCACTCGACAGTAATGGACTGTGTTTGTGGGAGCAGCATATTCCTTCAGGTACTTTGACGATATTCAATATGCAGTGGGGCAAAATGCTAGGTTATCAGCCCCATGAGTTAACCGCGACGGTTGAAACGTGGAAAAACAATCTCCACCCTGAAGATTATGATCTTGCGGTGGGTGCATTTGAAGATCACCTAGCTGGCAAAACCGACCTTTATGAGGTAGTTCATCGCATGATTCATAAAGACGGCAGTGATAGTTGGGTCTACGATCGAGGGCGCGTCGTCGAGTATGGTTCTGATGGCGAACCACTACGCATGATGGGCACTCATATCGATATTACAAAAGAAAAGCGATATGAGCAGCAACTGGCTAAGTTAGCTTCGAGTGATCCATTGACCGGACTGTTAAATAGAAAAGCAATTGAGGAAAACTTTAATCATCAACCTCAAACCAAGCCGTCTCAGCAGTCTGCCTTAGTGTTTGTTGATATAGATAATTTTAAAGCAGTTAACGACCAGCTAGGCCATCATACTGGTGATACTCTCCTCATTAATATCGCCAATAGCTTAACAGAGCTTGCGCCAAGCAAGTCTCAAGTCGGACGCATAGGAGGAGATGAGTTTGTCGTTTTAAGCTCTTATTCAAATCAAGAAGAAATATCTCAACTTTGTGATCGACTCTTAAGTTCCATCATTCCTGCGATAAATCAGGACTTAAATAAAGTAACGATTGGAATGAGCATCGGTGTTTGTCTATTTGATAAAGGAAAACAACAGTTTAATGAAGTTTATCAAAAAGCCGATCATGCAATGTATGAGATAAAGAAAAATGGCAAAAATGGCGTTGCCTATATCCAGATATAATAAGTCTCTTGTTTTTTGAAATTAATATTTCTTTAATTTGACAATTTTCTCTATGGAATTGATAGCGTCTTATTTTTAATAAGTCATTTATATAGGAAACAAAAGAAATAACAAACAATTAAGAGTGTTGCATACTACACGGTGTAATATTATTACTGTCTTTGTAACTGCTTTTGTTGCATACAATATTATTTCTTATTATTTTTATAAAAACCACCAGTAAAAAGTAGTTAAACATTATAATTCATAAACTTATAAAAACCGAAATGCATGGTTGAATTTTAACCACCCCTTCTGCTAATATCTCGCCTCGTGTTTAAAAGTAATAAACACACACAAATATAAAACAAACTTTATAAAACATAATGCACACTTGATAATTACTGGTTCTATTTGGATAGAGCTCGGTATTTATTTTATTTAAAACATTATGAATTTGTAATTTCATTTAATATCAAAATATTAAGTAGGTATATAAATTGAAGAAGGTCATCCTCCCTCAATTGGGCTTTGTTGCGTCAAATTTACGCTTGCTAGCTCTAGGCTTTGTAACCCTCGTGTCAGCATATTCTTTTTCATCAGAGGCTTATGCTGAGCAAGTGGCTAGTGGTGAACAAAAAACATTAGTTGTACTCGTCAATTTCCAAGAAAACCCTCAAGAGATCCCGATCTCTAAAGAAGACGCCCATCATGTTGTTTTTAATACCGTTAGCGACTTCTATTCGCAAATGTCCCAGGGGCAACTTTGGCTATCTGGTGATGTTGCTGGAACATTCACCTTACCGATATCAAACCAAATTTGCGATGATGATGCTGTAGCAGCGGAAGCCAACAAAATGGCTGAAACTGCGGGATATCAACTATCAAACTATGACCGTTTTATCTACTTAACAACCAAAACTGGATGTGCATCAGAAGGCTCTGGTAGCCAAGGAGTAACTCCCTCTAGAGCGTCAATAAATGCGGTTTTCGAGCCTCGAGTTATCGCCCATGAATTAGGACATAATTTTGGATTGCATCACGCTTCCGCACTCGACTGTAAAGACGGTACGTTAGCTGGTGATTGCCGTGTCATAGAGTACGGTGATAGCTACGATACAATGGGTAACTACGATATGGGTTACTTTAGCGCCTTCCAATTGGAAAACTTAGGGTGGCAGACCTCCCCTGCTCAAATCATTTCTAGTGATGGTGTTTACTCTATTGATGCCTATGAAGACTTTGAAAGTACTTCATCAAAAGTTTTAAAAATCCCAAGAGGTACCGATCCAATTACAGGTCAGCGCCAATGGTTTTACGTTGAATATCGACAAGCTCTTGGCTACGACAGCTTTTTACGTGACCGTTCGTACATCGTATACCGCCAAGATGTGACAGAAGGTGTGGTTGTGCGCCTAGCGACAGACGGTGATCTTAAAAGTAGCCGCTTGCTACACATGAAGCCTGACTCCACTTTCAAACAATTATTTGGGAGTAATGACTGGGAAGACCCTGCTCTTCCAATTGGTGGAACGTTCACCGATCCAAAAACAGGCGTGTCGATTACTTTGGAAAGTGCTAATGGTCAAAACGCACAGGTCAGTGTCATATTTGGTGGTGAATCCGGGCAATGCGTTGCGACATCGCCTCTACTCTCTCTAACCCCACTATCAGGTTCTGATGCAAATGCTGGAGAAACGTTAGCGTATAATCTTAAAGTGACGAACCAGAATAATACAGAATGTGCAGACGCGACCTATACAACGGCTTTAAGCGTTCCTGACGGATGGAATTATGACGCAAGCGCCTTGACGGTTCCTTCCGGCATGAGTGCAGAAACGACGGTCATGGTTACGTCAAACAACGATGCTCAGCCGAACTCTTACAGCATAACCGTTGACGTTATAGATGCTGAAAATGAACAATCAGCCGAAACCGAGCTATCTTACACAGTGTTGTCTGAGTCGACGTCACCACTTGAGGCGGTGAATGATAGCGTAACGATCAGTGATAAATCCGTCGTTCGCATCGAGCAGTTAAATAATGACTCGTTTGAACAATCGACCTCTCTTGCGATTACGGTCGCTAAGCCAAACAAAGGCAGCGCCCGTGTACTGAGTGATGGCTCCATTGAATACACACCTTCGAAGAAGTTTAAGAATAATGATTCATTTACTTATACGATCAGTGACGGTCAATCTTCTTCAACCGCGACGATTAGTATCACCTTACAATCGACTTCTGGTGGGAATGGTGGTGGAAACGGTAAAGGGAAACCGAACTAAATCACGCAATTCATACAAAAAAGCCTGGAGAATACTCCAGGCTTTTTATTCAAAAGACGTCAATTAGTTACTTGGTGCAGGACAAATATCACAGTCTGCAGAAGCTGTATTCGTCGCTTGAGTATTATCGATTTTCAAGAAACCAACCGCCGTCACAGTATCACGGAAAGATTGTGTTTCTGCATTGCTAAATGCCGTTGGGATATAACTACCAGTATAAGACTGACATTGATCCGAAGCGAGTTCGATATTATTCACTACTGTCACGTCATCAGAAGCATCCTCAGGCGTACCTGAGTCATCCACAACAGAAACATTCACTAAAGTAAGTCCAGGCGTTGTGTTACATACCATTCCCGAGAAGCTCACTTCAGCAATGATACCATTTTCAGTAAGCTTGAAGCCGCTTTCACATGACTTCGTTACACTAATCATTGGAGACAAGCTCAATGACTCACATGGATCACTTGCGGTATCAGTAATGGTCGCTTGGCCACCCGGAGTCGCAGCTGCTGTGACTTTCACCGTATTAGTTAGACCATTGCTTGTACTTTCAAAACTGCCGCTGTATGAAGCACTATCACCTGAAGCAATGGCACCTAAGCTATGTGTAGTACCTGCTTCTAAATCCTCTACAACAACATCGTAGAGCGTACCGACACCATCATTAATCACGTCGCCGCTGTATGAGTAAACGTAACCATCTTCTGTTTCATTCACGACCGCTTGATTACATGTTTTAGTGATATCAACACTACACAACTCAAAGTCACCAACCACAAAGTCTTTCAACTGAGCGGTAATACTGCTTGATGCTCTTGTTTCGGCTGCAAATGAGCTAAAACAGGTGTCTGTTTGTAGAAGTTCAGTAAGGTTTACACCACCTTCAAAGAAGGTTTCTGGAGGGAAGACATTTTCGACACCACTTTTTGGCGTATACGCCCATGGTGCAGGTGAGTCAGTTGTATTGGTTGAAGCACACACATCTTGCGCGCCTGGTGAACACAGTGCATTTGTCTTAACTTTCAAACGTAAGTTTGTCGCAGCACACTGACCATCTTGTGGATTATTGTTATCAGCTTTCGCACAAGTTGTGTCCCACTCAAGAACCAAAATTTCTGGCCCCTCATTTGCCCCTTGCAAATAATTCACCTGAATCAAAAGGTCGCCAGCAATATGTTGACCAGTGAATGTACCGTCTGGGTTTGTACTGACTGAGTCTTGATAAAACCAAAAACCTAAGAAGGCATCACCGCTGTTACCAAAACGGTCTGCACCAAAGGTGAGTACAAGGTCATTATTAATGTTGTATGCCGCTGCATACGCATGAAGAATGTCCCCTTTATCAAGTACCGTACCAGTCTTCCAACCAAGTTCCGGTATGTCTTTGATGTCTTTATTACCACCAGTAAAGATTGTATCCGGTGTTGCCGTGTCATTCTCAAAGCTAAATACTAATGCTCCACCACTGTTTGGCGGCGTTGACCAGTCATCTGGAGCACCTACTCCAGAGTCATCTATCGCATTAGCATTTGCTTCTAACTCAAATACGCCATCTGTTGGTGTTGCAAATGCAGAGCTACCTATTAGCAAACTTGTAAATATTGCATAAAGAAAGCTCTTCATCGTATGCCAGATACCTGACTTACAAGAATTCATAACCTACTCCTTAGAACGCTTCTAAAGCTAGACGAAGGTCCCTATGTCATTAATTGCCTTTTAAGAAAGAGTGAAAGCGAGATACAACTTTCGTTTCGAGCTCGTATAACGCATAGAGCATGCCACTACTTAAGGTTATGATTTTATTAAACTAAATATTTTCAACAGCGAAGAGAATGAACAGAGTGTTCAATTTTAAAGAAAGAGAAAGAAAACAAAAGAGACAAAAAAACCTACGATAACAAAGATATATACGTGTTCTAGGATAATGTTACAGATTGACACTTTATTGTTTACACCTGTGACAGATGCGCAAAAGCGACGGTATTGAAACTGTCCACTATGAATATGAAATAGACGCTTACTCACTTGCTCCAACTAATGTGAAGGTGATGTGTAACACCTGTTTGCATAGTGTTACATCCTTTACACATCTAATTGAATACTCATTTAACTAAAACATATTCAGTCGTTTAGCGAATAAGTTTTAGCTCAACCATTTATGAAAATATAAACAAACTGTTCACCCATCTGTACAAAAATAAAAAATAATCAACAAATACAAAAGGTTAAACATGGAACACTCTATGCTAGTCAACTGGCGCAGTTTAACTCTGTGAGAAAACTATCACGTATGTGGGCTCAAGGACGTAGCGAGCCCACTTACACAAGGAGGTTTTATGAAAACCATATTTAACTCTTGGTGGGGCAATAAGAGTTACCGTTGTTCCACTTTATGTAGCCAGAATATACTTACAGCGATCAATATCAGTAGCATGTTTAAGCTGTTTACTTGGGTCATAGCGGTTAGCTTAGTGCTGAGCTCTCAAATTGTTTACGCATCCGCTGGCGACCCTTCAAGCCGAGGCGTGCAACCAATATTTGTTGAAGGGAATAACACCTGTCAACAATTACTTCCAGGGATCGATGGTTTGATAGAATACAAGCTTGAGCCAGTTACAGACGGCACTTTCGGTGATGGCATGCTTGAAGTGGTTATTGATCAACAACCTGGGGCAAAAACCTTCAGTTGGGATCAAGGTGATAGCCCTGTGATTATGCAAGCTATCTTCGTAAAAGGTGGTCCTGACGGAAACCTATATAACTACTTTACAGATGGATTATTGTATCAAGATGATGCCTTACTACATGCACCTGTGGGTAACAATGGTAGATACTATGGCTTAAGTCATATTTCATTCTGTTACACACCAGGCGTACCAGACATTAAAATCACTAAAACTTGTACATTTGGTGATGTTGTCAATGGTAACACTTTGAAATACAACTATAAACTCACTGTAGAAAACACCGGTGACTTTGCATTGTATGATGTTGTGGCAACAGACACTACAGCCGTTGACAACGATATGGCTGCCGGTGACCATGTGTTCAATTTAGCGATGCTCGCCGTCGGACAAACGCAAGAGTTTAATGGTTCGTTTATTATTGACCAAAACGGTATCACTAACTACGCAGAAGTAAGCGCAGCACTTGAAACTGGTGGTGGTGTTGCGGTTTCTGACAACGCAGATTGGGAATGCCCAAGCCAAAACATCCCTGGTTCATTGTCTCTAGAGAAAGACTGTAGTGTCGTCGTCGTGAATCGATTTGAAGATACTGGTATTAATGAATACGGTCTTCAAGTCAATTACAGTGGTAGTGTATGTAATACCTCCAATGTCACCATTGACGGCATTGTCGTAATCGACAACAAAGACTCGAATCCAATCCAGGTTGGTATGCTTGCGCCTGCTGAGTGTTACGACTTTACTGGTAACTACGAGCCAATCCCAGGAGATGGTGAAGGCCTTCCATTACCGGGTGAAGAAGTCAGAGCGTTTACAGATACTGTGGATGCGAGTGGTGAAACTATCTTCGGTAATGTTGTCGTAGAAGCGATAACAGCGTCTGCAGAATGTACGCTATGTCCAACTTGTCCAGAGCCTGTTAGCTGCCCTGAATAAGGTCTACTTACAACTTAATAAAACAACGCCTGACGTTAACTCGTCAGGCGTTTTCTTTCGAACTATATCGTTCTATTTATTCTTACCTTTCCCATTGTTACCAGAGTTGCCAGAATCTCCACCAGATGAAGACTCTAACTTCACTGAGACCTGAGCGGTCGAGCTGCTTTGACCATCACCTATGGTATAGGTAAAGCTGTCGTTATTTTTGAATTTCTTCTCAGGTGTGTAACGCAGGGTGCCATCTGATAACAGCTCTAGTCGCCCCTTGCTTGGTCTAGTAAAAGAAACCACGCTTGCAGAGTTTTGCTCTCCAACAACATCGTTTGCCATCACATCGATAATCACCGACTGTTTCGAAGACATAGTCACCTGATCATCAACAGCAACGAGCTCTGGTGATGGCGAGATTTCAGTGGTTACAGAGTAATTTACGGATGCTGCGGTTTGCAGACTTGAGTCCTCGCCGTGCGTCACGATCATATTCAAAGCATAGTCTTTATCACTAGCGTCCACCGAAGATACGACTGATATCATTACTTGTCCGGTTTCACCTGCTGCTAGCGTGATTGCATTGCTGCTTGCTTTCCAACCAGTTGGCACTGACGCGTTTACAGAAAAACTGCTCGCAGAACAATCTGCACTATCTTTGTTAGTAATAGTGACCTGATATTGAACCTCATCGCCGGCTGCAACCGAGTTGTTTGTTGCAGCTTTCGCAGTCACTGATGGAGCATTTACAGTACAAGTCCCGATATTACCGTTGTCAGAGCCATCAAAGACAACGCTTACTTCGGCGATGCCGTTCGCTGCACTCACCAAACTCAATGTTACACCTGAGTCTGGGTCAGTATAGCTACCACCGACCGGCATAGATGGGTCAAACCAGTCATTTCGGCCAAAAACCGCACGATATTCAGAATCAGTTTTAAAGTGAAGCAGATTACTGCTGCGCCCATCGCCTTCTACAGCGCTTCGAATGATGATGCCATCCGTAACGTCCCCACGATAGAACGAGTAAGAACGAGCATCTAAAAAGTCGTCAAACCCAATAGACTGGCGGTATTCAATGTAAAACCATTTTTTTGCACCTGTAGAAGGATCAGTACCACGAGGTACTTTTATCGTAACTGGCTGATCACTAGTCGTCTCGTAATTCGCGATGGAGTAAGTACCATTTTGAGTAACTTCCAGTGTCTTTGAGGCGTGCTCTCCCTCTAGCCATCCTAGTCGCTCGCGCTGGAAAGTATTCAAATAGCCGATGTCTGGACCACCCATTACATCATAGGTATCACCGTATTCACGCAACGTACAGTTGTCTGAAAGCGTATGCTCGCCACAATCAAGAGCACGAGAGTGATGCAAACCAAAGTTATGTCCAAGCTCATGAGCGATATTCATCGGAGAAAAATCACCATTGATGTGCGCGCGTGAAGGCATGCCATCAATAGTTGCGGATCCAGCGACACCACATGCCGTTTTTGTCATCAAGTAAACAATACGATCGTACTCTTCAAGCTTCACTCCCGCAGCGATGGCTTCTTGATCCGCTGCATCTTGAACAGCGGTAAAATCACAAACCTGATTAGACAACGGCAAATTAAACCAACCTACGACTTTCCCAGACAGCCACATTTGATCAAAAGAGCTTTCACGGTAGAAGTCATTCACTGTGCCAAAGATTAGATTATTTGCCTCTGACAAAGTTAATGGCTGCTCATTTGGGTTTTCTTTGAAGTTCAGCAGGATAACCAATGTATTTTGCTGTCCCGTCGTACTTCCTGCTGCACTGGCGTAATGGATGCTCTGTAAACAAGCGAATATTACTAATAAAAATGACAACCCTTTATTTAGGATTGTTCTATTTATTTTAATATTTTTTATCACTGCTTCACCTAATTTTAAATTAATAACTGTTCACCTTCCCGCCAATATAAGCAGAAATGGTAGGGTAAAATAATATAAATTTTAGGCAATAAAATGCCCTAGCCTATAAAGCCAAATATATTCCTATATACATCAACATGGTTATAAAAATATAACCACCAAAAATATAAGAGCCGGAATCATAGCAAAGCAACCGGTCAAAATTCAACCAGAGCGATAAGTAATTTAGGTTAAGTTTGTGTAATAATAAATTTTTCCATTTTTGTCAGTTACTTAAAATAACCTTATGATTGTTTTATATGAACAACCTTTGTATTCAACAATGACTTTAATAAATCACTTGCACTACAGCTAATTTAAATCATTAAAAATCAAACAAGTAGAAATTGAACTAAAACAACCTCAATTTCATCGCATGAAATTATAACCTTTAAATTCATTAACTTAATAACGAGTCATTCGAATAATATACCTCAACAACTCTTGAGTAATATTATCCATCTTTAATTGTTAAATTTACGTTAAATTAAAGTGGTGAAAAGTTTTTTGCTCACCTAGTTTTATACTCGATTAAAAGACAGACTGAGCGATACAGTGCAATATCAACTAGAGACATATAGAGAAACAAGCAGGATATATGTGCAACTTTATTTTCAATATTGAACTAAAATCACATTGATAATATAACGCTATAGATAGCAATTCAGGAAAACCAGTTAAAGGGTGATTAACTGATAATTGAGGTTGGTATTTGTACAAAAATTAATTATTCAATAATAAATGTGTATTAGAATAGTTTGACAATACCAGATAGTAAAAAACCGGCACAAGGCCGGTTTTTAGAAATAGTGGAGGCGCCTCCCGGAGTCGAACCGAGGTCCACGGATTTGCAATCCGCTGCATAGCCACTCTGCCAAGGCGCCTTTCTGATTTTGTATCTCTGATACCAAAGATTTTGATGGTGCCCCGGGCCGGACTTGAACCGGCACAGCGCGAACGCCGAGGGATTTTAAATCCCTTGTGTCTACCAATTCCACCACCAGGGCAACGCAATCATGCGATGGGTTAGACACCATCTGTCTCAGCGGCCTTTGCCGTGAGAACGAGGCGTACTTTAACGGATTAATTTATCTGGTCAACAAAAAAATTAGTCTTTTTTATTCAAATGGTTAAAAAGCCAACTCAAACGAACAAAGGGCGATCATTTTGCTCACAAGAACATCAGCGTGTTTTGCTCTCGTTTACTTTGCTTCATCACTTAATGTCAACGAGGAATCGACAAGTCGCACAAATTGACAGTATGGGTATAAACTTAATTCGTACTGCAGGGGACAAATAAGCGCTCATCATGTTTCGAAAGTCATCATTTCAATTACCGCTACATACTGATTCCGAACTCGACTTCGTAGTGCCCTACTTCTTACTTACTGAATTTGATTATGCACGCTCTCTGGAACAGGGGATCGTCCATGACTTGGACCCTGAATATACACACCAGTATCGCGTCACACTGAGGCGCATACGCTCACTATGCTTGCTACTTCACGAATTGATACCTCCTTTTGAACAGCGTATTTTGAAACCTCATTTAAAAATAATGATGAAGAAAACAAATAAGCTGCGTGATTTAGACGTATTTATCTTGGACAAAAGCCAATACATTGAAATGCTCCCAAACCACAAACCCTCTCTTGAGCCGCTTTTTGGCTTTATAGAATCCGAACGTGCTTACGAACAAGCAAAAGTTGCGCGTTGGCTAGCGACAAAAGAATACACTATGCACTGCACTTTGGTTAGGAATAGTCTGCTGCGAAGTACACAACACGAACGAGTGGATAACAACGTACCTGCGTTACTCTTCGCAAGCCAAAAAGTCTCCGAACAATTTAAAAAGGTCGACAAAGCACGGCGCAAGATCTCGGACAAAAGTCGTGACAGCGTGATCCACTCAATGAGGATAAAGTGCAAAGCGCTGCGTTATTTGTTAGAAGGGTTTTCCGCACTCTACCCTTCCCCACAGCACAAAAACAACGTGAAACAATTAAAACTATTACAAGACAAGCTCGGTGATTTTAACGACACTTCAAGTCAAATTGAATTTTTCACACAGCTCAAAGAGGCAGTAAACCTCAATAAACAAGATCGTAAGGCTTTGAAAAAGCTAATTAACGTGCTTAGTGAACATCACGATACTTCGCGCCAGACCATCTTAACGCAATTAGACCAATTTGAGGCTTTCATCCACGATACCAACACACAAAGTCTCTACCAGCACTAACCTAGGTTCACGTATTTTTAATATTCATTAATTACAGTCAGTCGTTAGGCTCCATAAAGAAAGATAACGTGAAACCATTAAAACGATACCAATATGAGCGCTATGCCGTACTCTGTAATCTCGCCTATCCTCGCGTCTTCAGACAAACTCAATACGGATTCGATCCTAATGGGCAACGAGTCATTAGAAATGAACACGGTAAGATTATGATTCGCGTGCTCTGGAGTAAAAAACAGAATGAAGTGGTCGTAGTGATTAAAGGCTCACACAGTATCAGTGATTGGTTGTTAAACTTCGCGATGTGGACGAGAAGTTGTCGAAGGTTGGGGCTGAATTACCGCATTCACGCGGGTTTCTATCATCTTCTTTTTCAAGAAAGTTTACCGAGCCGAAATGAAGATCGGTTGGGGTTGACCGTGATCGAGCGCCTCGAAGGTATCGTTGTACCGCTCATTCTTAAGGGAAAAAGAATCACCATTACTGGTCACTCTTCAGGTGGCGCGATTGGCAGTGTTTTTGCCGATTATATAGAGAAAAAATACCCAAAGAGCATTAAACGCGTTGTGACTTTCGGTCAGCCCGCAGTTGGAGATTGGACCTTCAAAAAACGCTATCGTTTGGGGCACAAAACTTACCGGATTTGTTGCGATATCGACATCGTGACATTCATGCCGCCAGTGCCTTTTCTCTATTGGCATGTAGGCAAAATGCTATGGTTGTATAATGGGAAAATATACGAGAATACGCCAACGTTCATTCGACTTGGACGTTCTCTATTTAGTTGGTTGATGCGACCATTCTCTTATCACTTTATGAGTAAATACATCCGCGATAAAGACTTCTTTGACGAACGCTGAGCTAAGTACCCTAAAACTATGATGTACAGGCACTAAAAAGCCGGAATTAGCCGGCTTTACGTTTTTGTGGTGAATTACAGAGAGGCAATTTCTTTTTCAAGTTGATATTTGCTATCTGTGACTATGCGCTCTAACACTTCAACGCGTCGCTTCAAGTCACCAATTTGCTTGTTAAGGTTATCTTGTTCTTCTTGGCTCATTGTATTACGTTCAGATATCTCCAAGGCTCTTACTTCTTTACGATGATTCAAGATTAACTTAATTATCCCGCCCCCAAATATGGCACCGAACACAATAGCCACAACCAATACATCAGCAATAGATTCCATTCTTCATCTTCCTCTAGATAATGCTCAAATACAAGTTACTCATTTGTTATATGAATATCAAATAACGTATTGATTCACTGCAAAGTTTCATCAAAATTTGCCTGTTCTGTATCAAAATCACAAGAATGGATTACTCAACGCTAACCCAAACCGAGACAGATCCACCATTTACAGGGAACTCAGCCCACCCGTTCGCATCTGTCCAAACGTCCTCAGTTCGGATGCCCAACTTGTCGACATAGCGTGTACTTGGCTTGCCCGTAAACATCCACTTCGAGCCACCTGGTCCATCACTCATGATCACTGCCATTGAATGTGGATGTTCTGCATCGCCCTCGCGAGTCCAGCCAATTACATCCCAATGGTCGAGATAAGAATGTTGTTTGCCATACGCATAGTCTTTACGCAGTGTTACGAGCTCTTCGATGTAAGGCACTTTGACCATATTGATGTCATGCCCTTTATCACTGTACTGCGCGCCGTAGTAATCTGCATAAAACACGGATGGATAACCTTCTTCACGCAATAAGATAAACGCGTAAGCGAGCGGCTTAAACCACCAATCAACCGTCGACTCCAACGCCTGCAAAGGTTGAGTATCATGGTTTTCTACTAAGGTTACCGCTTTGACTGGATTGTCCTTCATCAGCGTACCATCCATGATTTGACGCATATCGTAGCTACCACCCGATTTAGACGCATTGTAGAAGTTCATATGTAACGGTGCGTCGAATAGAGACATGCTGCCAGAAGTTTTGGTGATAAAGTTATGCAGCTGATTCACATCGTAGTTCCAGTACTCTCCGACCGTGAATAGTTCTTTCCCTGTTTTCCAACGTAGGTGATCAATCCATTCTTGAAGATATTGGTATTTGATGTGCTTCACCGCATCCATTCTAAAGCCATCAACACCAGTCATGTTGATGTACCACTCACCCCAATCTTTCAGTTCTTGTTTAACTTCAGGATGATCCATGTCTAAGTCAGCATACATAAGGTAGTCGTAATTCCCCTTTTCAGAACTGACTTCCCAATCCCATGCCTTACCTTCACCTTTGAACTTAAAGATGGCTTTTTCTTTACCTGCATCGTCCCAGTCCACGCCATCAAAATGGTACCAAGTCCAATGGAAGTTAGAGTACTTGTCGTTGCGTCCAGGGAAATCAAACTCCACCCACGCTTCAATCCATTTATCGCCAAGTTCAATGTTGCGGTTGTTCCAATCTACCCGCTTAGTATCAACCCAAGATTTTCCATCCGCACCACCACGGTGGTTAAACACCACGTCACCATAAACCTGGATATTGTTGTTGTGAGCGGCATTGATAGCGCTAAGATACTGATCTTTCGTGCCGTATTTGGTGCGCACTGATCCTTTTTGATCAAACTCTCCCAAGTCGTACATGTCATAAACGCCGTAGCCGACATCATTACTGCCACCCGCTCCTTTGTATGCAGGTGGTAGCCAGAGCGCTGTGAATCCGTTTTCTGCTAGCGTTGGAGCGTTATTTTCCACTTGAGTCCACAGTGTGCCATCGTTAGGCACATACCAATGGAAATACTGCATCATTGTGCCATTCCCAGCAGCCAATGCAGATGAACTTAGCAACAAGGTTAAAGGTAAAATAGTGCGTTTTAATTTAAATGTTTTCATTATTTTTCTCTCACGTTAAGGACTAAAATCCTCCTTTCTGCTCATACACACCAAGCATTGCCAACGGTCACGCTAGCCAAGTTGCTGCCTGTGATACAAAAAGTTCGGATTACAATCGAAGAGAAATTAGCACCAATCACCCTATACAATTATTGAGTTATTTAACATTTATAAAATCAATGACTAGCGCATTGAAAATATTGAATGGTGATCAAAACATGGGAGGAATTTAGAGAAGCGTGAACGAGTATAGATTGATGGATTTAAAACGAAGAAAGCCAGTCATTTAAGACTGGCTTTCGAAATAGTGGAGGCGCCTCCCGGAGTCGAACCGAGGTCCACGGATTTGCAATCCGCTGCATAGCCACTCTGCCAAGGCGCCTTTCTGATTTTTATATCTCTGTTACCAAAGATTTTGATGGTGCCCCGGGCCGGACTTGAACCGGCACAGCGCGAACGCCGAGGGATTTTAAATCCCTTGTGTCTACCAATTCCACCACCAGGGCAACGCAATCATGCGATGGGTTAGACACCATCTGTCTCAGCGACCTTTGCCGTGAGAACGAGGCGTACTTTAACGGATTAATTTATCTGGTCAACAATAAATTTTATCTTTTTGATTTAAGTGCTTAAAAAGCGATCCAGACGGTACAATTGGCATTCAATTAGGCCAAGAAACACTCGTTAGCTTTCATCAACTCTAAGTCACACACATGTTGATGCCCATAACTGCTTAGCTTGTAAACGCCTGACTAACGCGGATCGTAGTCACCACTCTCTTCAGCTCTGTAACAATTGGAGCCCCTACTCTTGGCACTGTTTCACACGCAATATCATATTTTGTTACCGATAACTTTGCATCGAATGTGGTCGTACCTTTATAAAATCATTGACATTTTTTATTTTCAAAAAAAGCTCAATTCATTATCGAAAATATCAATAAATAATGATAGCTTACACTCGTTGCAGTAATTTAATGGACATATATCACATATAAGGACGTGGTTTACTTTGGCGACACACCATAAGAAAAACAAGGTATATCACTAATGTCTATCAAGAATCTTTCTATAGCGAAAAAGATATCGCTATCGTTTTTACTCATTGCCATCGTCAACATTGCGTTTGGCGTATTTTTATCTACAGAGCTCAAAAGCATTAAATCTGAGCTTTTAAACTATACCGATGATACGCTTCCTGCTATGGAAAGAGTAGATTCGATCCGAGATCACTTGTCTCGCTGGCGCCGTGCTCAGTTTGCGACATACACTTATGAAGACGCAGACCAAATCAGAAACAAAATTGCCAGCAACATTCGCGAACGTGAAAAGATCAGCAAAGAGCTCGATTCTTACGGTGAAACGATTTGGCCTGGAGAAGAGCAACAAACTTACCAGCGCCTTATGCGTCAGTGGAAAAAGTACCTGGTCACTATGGATCAGTACAACGAAGCGATGCTAGCCAACGACAAAAGCAAGGCCCACCCTATTTTGGCGAACTCTTTACCTGCTTTCGAAGCGGTTGACTCTGAGCTCGGTGAACTGATCCGTCTACTTAAAAATGCTATGGACAGTAACAAAACTCATATTCTTTCTTCTGTAAATGGATTGAGTAACTCGTCAATTGCAAGCAACGTGATTATTCTGCTTATCATGGTAGGCATGACGTACGTGCTGACACGCCTTATTTGTGGCCCACTAAAACTTGTTGTCGAGCAAGCAAATGCCATCGCAACAGGTGACCTATCAAACGACATCGATCGTAAAGCCATCGGCAATGACGAGCTAGGTGAGCTGGCAGATGCGACCACTAAGATGCAAGATGATTTGCGCCAAGTTATCGACAACGTGATTGCTGCGGTCACACAGTTAAGCAGTGCGGTAGAAGAGATGAATCAAATCTCCGACATTTCTGCATCTGGTATGAAGGATCAACAACTGCAAATTACACACATTGCTACGGCAATGACAGAAATGAAAGCAGCAGTAGCCGATGTTGCACGTAATACTGAAGATTCAGCGAACCAAGCTAACGAAGCAAACCGTCGTACACAACACGGTGTTCGTGAAACGCAAGGCATGGTTGATGCGATTCATGAAGTTTCAAACGTAATTGGTGCTGCGGGCGATACTGTGGCAGAGCTTGAACAGCAATCGAATAAAATTAACGTTATTGTTGATGTTATCCGTGACATTGCCGATCAAACCAACCTACTTGCGCTTAATGCAGCCATTGAAGCTGCGCGTGCTGGTGAGTCTGGTCGCGGTTTTGCCGTGGTTGCGGACGAGGTTCGAACGCTTGCAGGCCGTACGCAAGATTCAACCAGCGAAATTACGTCGATCATTGAACAGCTACAATCGCTTGCAAAAGACGCGAAATCTGCGACAGAACTTTCTAGAACCAGTATCTCAGAATGTGCAGAGCAAGGCATTCAATCAAAACAGCTGATGAGCGACATTGAACACTCGATTTCTGATATCTCAGACATGGGCACCCAAATCGCCACGGCTTGTAACCAGCAAGACTCTGTTGCAGAAGAGCTTAACCGCAGCATTGAAAACATACACTTGGCATCTCAAGAAGTATCACAGGGCTCAGAGCAAACCGCACAGGCTTGTCGTGAGCTAAGCCAGCTGTCAATTTCTCTTAAAGATGTAATGAGCCGCTTTAAACTGAGTTAAACTCAGTGGATACCTTAGTTGATATTGAATCAACCTCGATTTGCGCAAATTGAGTGCAATCACTGAGATATATTTTAGGTATATTGAATCATGATCTTCAAAAACGCTCCAAAGCACTACTTGGAGCGTTTTACTTCGTCAGGTACTTTCCCCAAGTACTCAATAACATAACCAATACAAAAAACGCGTACGGAGACTTTATGCGCTTAAATAAAACCTTACTATCACTGACTATCGCTGCTGCAACCGTTGCTCCTGCGATGCAAGCTACTGCTGCCCCTCTTCAAATTAGCAACACTGTAGTAAAAGCAGAGCAAGTTCAAGGCGCTAACGCTTGGCTGGAAATAAACTTAGGTCAATTCCGCGATAATATTGAGCAGTTCAAGTCGCACATGGATGGCAAAACGAAAATCTGCGCCGTGATGAAAGCCGACGCATACGGTAATGGCATCGCGGGCCTGATGCCGACTATTATCGAACAACAAATCCCTTGCGTTGCCGTTGCAAGTAACGCCGAAGCACAGACCGTTCGCGACAGTGGCTTTAAAGGTCAACTTATGCGTGTACGCTCGGCGGATATTGGCGAGATCGAAGCCGCAATCGACCTAAATATCGAAGAGCTGATTGGTACTGCAGAGCAAGCCAAAGCACTGTCTAAGCTAGCAGAGAAAGCGGATAAAGAAATCAAAGTTCACCTTGCTCTTAACGACGGTGGTATGGGACGAAATGGCGTTGATATGACAACAAAAGCGGGCAAGAAAGAAGCGCTAGAAATCGCTCAACAAGATGGCGTTAATATTGTTGGCATCATGACTCATTTCCCTAACTACAATGCAGACGAAGTTCGTCAAAAGTTATCTTCGTTCAAAGACAGCTCTGCATGGCTGATTAAAGAAGCGGGCCTAAAACGCGAAGATATTTTGCTGCACGTGGCCAACTCTTACACTGCACTTAATGTTTCTGAAGCACAGCTTGATATGGTTCGTCCTGGTGGCGTTTTATACGGTGATCTGCCAACCAACCCTGAGTACCCTTCTATCGTGTCTTTCAAAACACGCGTGGCATCCGTTCACCATCTGCCAAAAAATAGCACTGTCGGTTACGACAGCAGCTACAAAACGAGCAAAGAAAGCCTAATGGCGAACATTCCTGTTGGTTACTCTGATGGCTACCCACGAAAAATGGGCAATACGGCAGAAGTACTGATCAATGGCCAACGAGCAAAAGTGGCGGGTGTTGCTTCAATGAACACCACTATGGTTGATATTACAGGTATCAAAGATGTTGAGCCTGGTTCTGAAGTTGTACTGTTTGGCTCTCAGCAAGGCAAAACGATTTCGGCAGCAGAAATGGAAAAACATGCAGAGGTCATCTTCCCAGAACTATACACGGTTTGGGGTGCTGCGAACCCTCGTGTCTACGTAAAATAAACCCTTTCAGTTGTTCGTAACAGAACGAAAAAGCGAGCCTCGTGCTCGCTTTCCTACTCATATACTAATCTGTAACAATCCGTGCTCTTCTCAATTGAACAGAGCTTGCTATTTGCGTTGCGTTACTTTCCTTGAGCCCTAGCAAATGACAAACCCTCTAAACCCTTCATCTTAAAATCGTTCAGGTATACTTGTTTTTTATATAGCACTTAGTGTTTGAAAGCCCTTTCAATTGATGTTAAACATGAAGTTTACAAAAGAATAACAAACGCATTCATATGGCACTGCCCTTTTTGCCTGCTGGCTAGGTATCTCTATGACAGAAAATACTCAACATCTTCAGCGTTCCTCATCTGAGTTGCACGAATTTACTCGGGTCGACGTGTGGAACGGTTTCACTCAACTTTTACCTCTGTCCATGTTTGTGGTCATATTTGGCCTCGCATTCGGTGTTGCCGCCGTACAAACTGGACTAGATGTATTTCCCACTATGTTGATGAGCACACTGGTCTTCGCCGGTGCTTCACAATTTGCCACGCTAGAAATGTGGGGAGCAGAAGTACCTCTGATTCCAGTGCTTATTACTGTATTTGCTATTAATGCTCGTCACCTCTTGATGGGCGCTACGCTTTATCCATGGTTACGACAACTCCCACCGACAAAACGTTACGGCGTAATGCTGGTAGCATCAGACGCAAACTGGGCAATGGCACTCAATGCATTTGGTAGAAAAGAACCAGGTTTTGGCTTGCTTGTTGGTGGCGGCTTAGCGATGTGGTCGTTTTGGATTGTTGGCACCTGGATCGGCATTTATTTTGGTAACGCAATCAAAGACCCGGTGGGCCTCGGGCTCGATATGGTTATGGGATGCTTCCTGCTGTCTATGGTGGTGGCAGGGCCGAAAGACTTAAGAATCTTTGCGATTTGGGCCACAGCAGCAGCCTCTTCTATGTTGGCGTACTGGTATTTACCAGAGAATAGCCACGTAGTGGTTGGCGCCATTACTGGTGGAGTCTTAGGTGCTTGTTGGAAGGAGAAAAAAGCATGAACATCGAAACGAGCGTAGGTGGCACACTGCTTATCATCATCGCTATGGCGTTAGTCACACTCATAACCCGCTGGGGCGGAGTGTATGTTATGTCATTTATTCCAATTAGCGAACGGGTTCAACGTTTCATCACTGCGATGTCAGGTTCCGTATTAGTTGCCCTTTTAGCCCCACTAGCGGTTGAAGGTGATAACGGTGCTAGAGCAGCACTTTTTTCTACTGCTGTCGTCATGTTCATCGTGAAAAAGCCTCTGCCCGCAATTGCAGCTGGCATCATCGCAGCCGCCGCGGTACGCGCTCTTTAACCGTTGTTTCAACGCCGATACCAGTCATCAATAAAAAGCCCCAAAACACGAAGCCCTGATGTCACGAGTGTCATCAGGGCTTGTCTTATGCTCATTATTTTAACGATGATCAACGATATTAATCACGGTGAGATAGCACATTATGCACAGCAGTTACAATTGCGCTTATATTTGTCCATTTTGCCAATACCAGGGTTAAAGGTGTTGGTTGGATCTAGCTCGTGGTAAAACTTCTGCAGCGAATTTTCAGCTTCGTACAAGTGACCCACATTATGTTCTGCTGGGTATTTAGCACCACGGCTATTGAGGTGTTCTAACATCAGCTTTTTCATCAACTTCGTGTCGGTCCCTTTTTTGAAAATGTAATCTTGATGGAATACATAACACATAAAGTGGCCATAATAGAGCGCTTGAACAAGGTTCTTACTCACCTCTTCTGGTAAAGTTTCTAACCACTCTTCATCATTACGTCGCAAAGCGATATCAAGTGCAACGATGTCTTCTACGTCTTTTCGGTGAATCGTCTCGTAACGAATTGCTGCACCTGCTGCTGCAAAGCGATGTAAATAAGCTTTTTTACCCTCTTCCGGCGTACACTCGAAGAAATCACAGTCGTCTTCAACAGCCCAAACTTCTTTGAGGTATTTTTGCGCTTCAGCAATACCACCATCACTCATTTTCAATATCAGGTGATGCTCATACTTGTCACGGAAATCCAGCATTCGTTCTGGTAAATGTTGTGGGAACAACTTACTCGCGTAGTACAAAATGGTATCCGGCAGGTATTTACTAACAAACGGGACGCGCTCTAAGAAATTTTCTACTTTAGCTTTAAGTGCAAACATTTTTGGCAGCTTATCTGTGCCTAATAAGTCGATGGATAAGAAGACATCTTTGCCGTACTTCTCTGCCATGTTGAAGATATCTCGATGCAAGTATTCTCCCATCTCAGGCAAGTTCTCAAACGTAGATAAGAAATCTTTTCGCAGCTTCGTCAGTTTCGCAGGGTCATTGGTGCCAAGGTAAAAAACCTGCTCTTTTTCAGGTACTGGGTAGCTGTCAACTCGAACGGCAAAAACACCCAACTTACCAGCACAGCCACTGGCTTCAAATAATCGACGTTCATCGGCATTAAAACGAGAAGGAATATCAGAAGTCACGTCTCGAACACGTTCATCGTATTCTTTGTCTGATGCCATTCGCTCGTCATGAATGATCTTCGCCGGGTCAAAGTTTCCTTCTTGCAGGTTTGTCAGAATTTCTTCTGGCGTTTCACCTAAACCTTCAATACCAAGGTGATTAACCAGGTGTAACTGGCCTTGCTTATCGACCTGCGCATAGATCGCCAGTTCCGTGTAAGCAGGACCACGCTTGACTAACGCACCGCCTGAGTTATTGGCGATACCACCAACCACAGTGGCACCTAATGATGAAGAACCGATGATAGAGTGCGGCGCTCGGTTCACCGCCTTCAATTCTTTTTCCAATGAGTGCAAACTTGCACCTGGCAAGCATACCGCCTGCTTACCGCCATCTAATAAGTGAATCTTCTTGATTTTGGTAATATTGATCACGACCACATCACGGTCATAATCATTACCACTTGGAGCTGAGCCTTCTGTTAAACCTGTTTTGGCAGCCTGCATAATAATAATGCAGTTTGCTTCAACGCACTGTTTAATTATCTTCCATTGTTCTACAAGAGTATTAGGAAACACGATAGCAAGCGCAGTGCCACTACCTGAGCGAAAACCTGAGCGGTAGTATTTTGTTTTAACCTCGTCGGTTAGGACATTTTCTTCCCCAACGATAGTTTTAAATTCGTCAATCAGCTGCTTTTGTTTCATATCCGTATCTCTCGTTATTGTACTTCGCTCACATCACCATTTAGTGACGGTAATGGGCGTTTGAGCCACTATAAGCAGTCCATTTATCGGCGTCTATGTCAGGCAGGCGAGCAATACTTAACCAACAGACAACAAACAAAATAATTCTTTTATTTTTCTGTCACTTATCTTTCACATTCGGAAAATTTAACGCAAGAAACAGACCGTTTCTTAAAAGAAACAATAGCAAAACCATTTGTTAACAGTTGTGCGCAGCATCTTGTTATCAATATTAGTAATAAAACAAGGAGAAAGCTTAAGCTTCTAAATTGATAAGAATTATTAGAAATGAAGATGGAAACAATAACTCAACACTAACATAACGATTGGTGTTGAGTTATTGTCTTAAAATCGATGATTTTGACTTTGAAAGCTCGTGTATAGATGATCAATGAAGATCTTAATTTTTTCTGGCTGTTGACGAGTGTAAGGATACACTGCATAAATACCCAAACATTTGGCGGTTTCATCTTTGAACAATTGAATCAGGCGGCCTTGCTTTAAGTCTTCATAAACCAAGACACGCGGTACATAGATGATTCCCTGCCCTAACAACGCCACATTTCTCAATACAGAAGAATTGTTGGTACAGAGGTTACCGTCGACGGTGATTTGATATACCTCGTCTCCATCTTTAAACGCCCACTCATGCGCTCCGGTTTCTTGGTAAGAATAGACTAAACAATTGTGTTTATCCAAGGCTTGAGGTTGTTTAGGTATGCCATGTTTAGCAAGGTATTGAGGTGACGCACAAACAATCCAATTGGCATCCACCAGCTTTCTTGCGATCAGGCTAGAATCTGGCAACACTCCCGTTCGAATGGCCAAATCAAAGCGTTCATTCACAATATCGACAAAACGATTATCAAGATCCATGTCGATATTGATGTCAGGGTATTTCTGATTAAACTCATTGATCACTTGAGGAAGAATTAACTCACCAGAGATAGTGGGTACAGAAACTTTAATGTTTCCAGATAAATTCTTACCCAACCCCACAATGGATTCTTCTGCCGTTGCCACCGCTTGATAAACGGCTTTTGCATGAGTAAAGAACGCTCGCCCTGCCTCCGTCAACGTTAACGTTCGCGTTGTTCGGTAAAGAAGCTGTACACCAAGCTCTTGCTCAAGCTTGGCGATGCGTTTACTGACAACCGATTTGGTCAATGACATGTGTCTTGCAGCAGCACTGAATGAGCCTTGCTCGATCAGGTGATAGAAAATGATGTAATCGTCGGTATTTCTCATGCGTCTTCGTCAAATCCTTTGTAGACCGATATTGTAAACGGATATTGGTCAATCTACGAAATATCGGATCACACTTAACAGCATAACTCGCGAAAGAAACAAGGGTTATACCAACAGTTCAAGAAATTGAGATGGCGTAAATTTATCAATATTCAGATACAAAAAAACCAGCTTTCGCTGGTTTTAAGTTGATGCGCTTGGCATCGAGATATCGCAATTGCCATATCTGAATAATTTGGAGCGACACACGAGGTTCGAACTCGTGACCTCAACCTTGGCAAGGTTGCGCTCTACCAACTGAGCTAGTGTCGCATTGATTCTCGAAAGCCATTCACTCTCAAAGAATAATGGAGGCGCCTCCCGGAGTCGAACCGAGGTCCACGGATTTGCAATCCGCTGCATAGCCACTCTGCCAAGGCGCCTTTTTTACTTCGCTTCAGGGCTCTTCCCCGTTGCGTTGGTGGCTACTTTACGGATTGAGAGAAGATAGTCAAACAAAAATCTTTCATTTTCTGTTTGTTTGATTTCTTTTAAGCCAATTAGACCAAAGTTCGATCTTATCGGCTTAAAACGAAGCAATATAAATCTAGCTTTCTGTACGTTTTACTCAATAGAATTTCAATGCCACTTAGTAATTACCGACCCGTTTAAGCAACCTGCCCACAACATTAGGATGATAAGACCACGTGTGATCAAACATCGACATCAATGCTGGGTTTCCGTATTTAGATAGGCTGATCGCGTGAAAACGGTTTTTCTTCGCTTTAAGCGCATCCACTTTGGCAAGCAACTCGTCTTGTTGTTTTGGCGCGATAAAGTCGGAAATGACCACCATATCGGCATTTTTGTACTTATCACCGCTCATCAAGTCGATAGATTTGATCAAAGTTGGCTCTAAGTCTGTACCACCATGGAAGCTATAAGTTAAAAAGTCCGCCGCCTCGCGCAGACCATCTTGTTTGGTTAGCTCATACGTAATGTGTTCCGTCGAAAAAATAATGACATAGCAATCACGTTGCTCCGCTAATGCAATTTGCATCAGCGCATAAGCCATGGCTTTGGCGCATTGCTCAGGAAACCCGCTCATTGAGCCGGACGCGTCCACACACACAATAAACGGTCCTTTTTCGATATCTACCGCTTTGTTGTCAGGTCGGTGAGCTTTAACTTTACGTAACGTGCGCGATTTGCCCTGTGTACGGTAGTTCATAAGTCGTTTATCGACTAAGTGTTTATAGAACACGACCTCAAGTTCAGGATACGCCAAAAACATCGTTTCGTTGGGAAGTAGCTTATTTAAATCATCGCTTTCGTGAATGCCGACAATATCATCTGTCGCTTCATCACTCTTCTCTTCGATCATTTGTAGCTCTTCAGTAGGCGCGCGGTTAAGTTCGGGATCATTCACTTGCCCCGCCATACGGCCAAGTTGCTCGGCTATTTCTTGCAAGCCTTGGTGCTTCTTCAGAAACTCCGCATGGCGTTTCATCACTGTTAAGTCAGTTTTGCTCAACTTGGCAGATGCCATATCCCATAAGCGCCCTACACTTTCAGCATCACCCGACTCCGTGACCTTATCCATATTACGCATGGTCTCCATACGCTGATACAGGTCATTCAGCACTTTCTCTTTATTAGCCTCAAGCTCGCTTACTTGTGCTTGCTTAATCGCATCGGCTAGGCTTTGGTACCATTGATCACAGAAGTAATGTGGGAACATGGGATTATTCATCCCCTTGTTCTTCTCCATCATTCGGCGAGCCTGCATATAAAAAGCGGAGTGCCACTCAAGCTTTTTAATCACATCTTCGATGTTTTCGAAAAACGCCTCTTCATCCCAGTGAATGACCTCTTGATATAAAGACAGCTCTTGTTGGAAACGCTCTGTCTCACATACCTTGGTAATCCGTTTTTTAACACTGCCTCGCCACTTTAATAAGTGGCCTTTGACCGAAGATTTAACGCCTCGGTTTTCTGCCATCATCATGACTTGTGAACGCGCCATTAAATCATTAACTGCGCTATCGATGATGCCAGAGTCGGCTACCATCAGCGCGAGGTTAAGTCCGTCTGCACCTAGCATGTCGTCTCCTTATGAGAAAAACTGATGTAAGTTTTTAAAGCGTTGGATAACTTTCTCGCTTTCAGCTTGGATAGACTCAAGTCTCTGACTGACCTGCTGCAGACTCGACTCCATTAGGCGTGGTAATTCAGGATCAACAAAGCTATGCGGAAGCGCATCATGAAAATTCGCTTTTACCTTGCGCATATGGTGCTCTGCTTCACTGAGTTGATTTACGGCTTTTTCACTCTGCGTTAACCACTTTTGGTAAAGCTCTACATCCAAGCCCTCTTGAGTCACTAAGCTCACCAGAATGCCTCGGTTTGCGATATCACGGATAACTAGGTTATTTGCGGCATCAACATCAAATCGTAAACGGCACATGTTGGTGTTTTGATTGACGTAGCCATACACATCACCGTGTCCCTCTTTGATGACTCGGTCTAGTTCATCTTTTGGCACGTAAACCCAGCGGCTATCGCCTTTCTCTGACTCTGAAACCGACATGTTGCTTTGCAAAATAACCAGTTTAACTAAGTTAACGGCTGCGCCAACTTTGTAGGTCTTAGCTTTAGAGGTATCAAAACGCATGGTTTCTTTGCGCAGAATACCCGTTGCCGCTTCAGACGTTAACGTCATGCGGTAGGCATCTTCAAGCTCATGCTGAACATCGACCAAAGACTCGCGACAGTATTCAATTTCCTGTTCGGCGTCTTGTTGGTCAAATGCATGTTTTAGGGCGAACTCTTGGACCACTTCGCGTACCACGTCTCGCGATTCAGGGCTGTTCCATAAACAATCTTGCAGCAGCAGAAGGTCAAGTGGGTTGATTTCATCGCGTCCATTAAAAAACGCGCTCGCTTTTAGCAATTTCACGGCTTTCTTCCAGCGGCGGTCAGAGACATACATGTCGGTATTGGCGACATCGCCAAACTGAGCTTCGACCTTGCTTTCTAACATCGTTTTAAGCTGGAAAAGCTTCTCGAATGCATTATCGGTTAACGTCAGCTTGTCGAGCTGCTGTTGCCATTGATGATACTCTTCATCTGTTATTGCTAGCCCTTCTGGCACTTGTGCCTCTTGTGACGTGCCTACCGTCAACATCGACTTAAAGTTTTGTTTATTCTGAATTCGATTCACAAACACGCGCACCAACATGCGGTCGTAAAGTGCATCCAAACCACTGTCTTCATCTGGCAGTTCATTGGACGCCGATACCAACAAACGCATTGGCACACGCTCAATATCGCTGCCATTTTTGAACGTTTTCTCATTGACCACTGTCAGCAATGTATTCAGAATGGCGGGGCCCGCCTTCCAGATTTCATCTAAAAATACGACTTGTGCGGTTGGCAAATACCCTTTAGTTAAGCGAACATAACGACCGTTATCTTTGAGTTCTTGAATACTCAGTGGCCCAAAAACTTCTTCAGGTGTTGAGAATCGCGTCATCAGGTATTCAAAGTAACTGCTATTATCGAACGCTTGGATAAGTCGCTTGGCAATTAAGCTTTTTGCAATGCCAGGTGGGCCTAAAAGAAAAACACTTTCACCAGCAAGTGCCGCAAGGAGGCAGAGCTTGATGGTATGTTCGCGTTCATAAACGCCATCCGTTAACGCTTTAGCCAACTTGTTGATGCGTTCTGAGAGAAGCGCTTTTTCGGCATTTGAGGCAAATAAGGTTTGTGTCATACGTTCTCCGGCTGCTGAACTGGTATTGCGTTAACATTTTTATACACTTGTTATAACTTTGTTACAAATGTATTTTGTTGAATTCCCCTTATAGCAGATGCTTACCCCCTTCTTTAGCCAGCAATCAAAGTTTCCATTTATGAGATACAGCTCACTGAAAGTGCAAACGCTTTCGTTGTGTTGCAACATTTTTTGCTTTTGTTTCCCACCATTTGTGGTTAATGTCGAAAAACGTCAAAATGCGGTAACAGCTAGGGTTAATAACTGCATGAGCAAAATAATTCATAAATGGAAGCAAATTTCTCTGATTGAAGAAGAGGTTATGCTTCCTACAGGACAGGCAATTACGCACACCACAATCCATCATCCGGGCGCTGCGGTGATTCTCCCTATTACAACGGAAGGAGAGATAGTCCTTGTCCATCAATTTCGCCCTTCACTTAATAAATGGCTTTTGGAGCTTCCTGCTGGTACAAGAGAAGGCAATGAAAACCCTCTCTGTTGCGCGAAAAGAGAGCTAGAGGAAGAAACGGGCTATAGTGCAGAAAAATTTACCTCTCTCGGCCAAGTCACTCCCCTTGCCGGATTTTGTGATGAGATACAGTACCTATTTGTTGCAGAGAAGCTCAGCCAAACCAACCGTTACGAATGTGATGAAGATGAAGTGATTGAGGTTGTTACCTTGTCACTCCAACAACTCGAAGACAAGATTATTGATGGCACAATTACCGATGCCAAAACGATCGCTTGTTTAAGCAAAGCGCGCCTTTGCGGATATATTTAGGACTTTGACCAAGGAGACATTCATGGATTTTCGATCAGATACCGTTACACAGCCTACCCAAGCCATGCGAGAGGCCATGTTTAAGGCCCCCGTTGGGGATGATGTTTATGGTGATGACCCTACGGTCAATGAGCTTGAGGAGTTTGCCGCAGAGCTTGCAGGATTCGAAGCGGCTTTGTTTACCACTTCAGGCACGCAAGCCAATCTGCTCGGCCTAATGGCGCATTGTGAACGCGGAGATGAATATCTATGTGGGCAGCAAGCACATAACTACAAGTACGAAGCTGGCGGCGCAGCAGTACTTGGGTCAATTCAACCTCAACCAGTCGAAAATAACCCAGATGGCACACTCCCATTTGATAAACTGGCAGCGGCGATTAAGCCAGATGATTGTCACTTTGCTCGTACCAAGCTGCTCAGCTTAGAAAATACGATTAATGGTAAAGTATTACCTCTGTCTTATTTAGCAGAAGCACGTGACTTCGTGAATAAACATAACTTGCAGATGCATCTAGATGGCGCTCGCGTTTTTAATGCAGCCGCTGCGCTTGATGTTCCGGTAAAAGAAATCGGTCAGTATTTTGATTCAATGACGATTTGTCTGTCGAAAGGTTTGACTGCCCCTGTTGGTTCGTTACTGCTTGGTAGCAAAGAGTACATCGCAAAAGCACGTCGCTTAAGAAAGATGGTCGGCGGTGGTATGCGTCAAGCGGGTATTCTTGCCGCAGCAGGCAAACTCGCCCTTACCGAACAAGTGGAACAGCTAAAACAAGATCATATCAACGCAAAAACCTTAGCGGAAGGTTTAGCTGAACTGCCTGGTTTTTCAGTCAACCCTGAATTTGTTCAAACGAATATCGTATTCGCGAAGCTTGATCCTCAAGTGGACATAGTAAATATCGCTGCGAAACTAAAGGAACAAAATATCACGATAACACCTGGAAACCCCATTCGTTTCGTGACTCATAAAGACATTTCAGCGCAAGATATCGACAATTTCTTATCAAGCATTAAATCTCTGCTTTAGTTTGATTTTGATCATTGAGCTTCCCCTAAGGGGAAGCTTTATTGTATCGATATGACTTTTTAGCGAATAGACAATCTTCATGTTCAGATTTGTACTTCTAACCTCTCTTATTTTCTCTTCCGCTAGCCATGCCGCGCCTTTTGGTGATGCTGATAAAGGTAAAATCAAATCCCCTAGCTGCGTCTATTGTCATGGTGCAACAGGCGTCGCAGGTAATGATGCCTATCCAAATCTTGCAGGTCAAAATGCCCAGTATCTATACGATGCGATGAAGTCTTACCAAGCAGGCGAACGTAAAGGGCCGCTTGCCGAAATGATGGGCGCACAATTAAGAATGTTAAATGATGAGGATCTTCGTGATGTCGCTGCATTTTATGCAGAACAGACGCAAGACAAATGATTTATTTATCTCGGCTCACAACAAGAGCTTGTGAGCCCTCGACCCGAGCCAAAACATTTAACCAAACTTTGCTTGTAAAATAATCACAATGACTTCACTTCAAATATTTGATGAATTTATAGTTCAATATTTCCATTAATATTGACTTTTTATTCTGGTTTATTGATATTTCATGCTTCATTGAATTTAACGTGAAGTAAGTTATGTCTCACACACATGCGCAACCAACGGACTCGGTTGCTACACCCAAATCATGGCAGATGCCAGATACCCTCATTTTGATCTTCATTGTTGGTATTCTCGCTGCGATTCTTACCTACTTAATTCCTGCTGGCCATTTTGACAGTCAGCAAGTGACTTATATGGTCGATGGTGCAGAAAAAACTCGCACGGTTATCGATCCATCTTCTTTCTCTTATGCAACCGACGAAAACGGTGAATTGGTTTACAACAAGGTTGGCCTGTTTGCTTCTGGTGGTGGCATTGGTCTCATGAACTTCCCTTTCGAAGGGCTAGTTTCAGGCTCTAAATGGGGCAGCGCGATCGGCGTGATTATGTTCATGTTGGTTATCGGTGGTGCTTTCGGCGTTGTAATGCGAACAGGCACCATCGACAACGGTATCTTGCGCCTTATCGATAAGACCAAAGGTAACGAAGCGCTATTCATTCCAGTGCTATTTTTGCTGTTCTCTCTGGGCGGTGCGGTATTTGGTATGGGTGAAGAAGCCGTAGCATTTGCGATTATTATCGCTCCGCTTATGGTTCGCCTTGGTTATGATGGTATCACTACGGTAATGGTGACCTATGTTGCGACTCAAATTGGCTTCGCTACTTCTTGGATGAACCCTTTCTCCGTCGCTATTGCACAAGGCATTGCGGGTGTACCTGTTTTATCCGGCATGACTGTGCGCATGGGGTTATGGGTTGGCTTTACGTTAATCGGTATCGCTTTCACAATGCTCTACGCCGCTCGAGTGAAGTCAAACCCAGAACTTTCTTACAGTCACCGCACAGACAAATACTTCCGTCAGCAAGAGCTTGGCAATCAAGATTCTCGTTGGAATATCGGCGATACACTCGTCATTCTTACGGTCATCGCGACCACAGTATGGGTTGTTTGGGGCGTAGTCGCTAACGCATGGTACATCCCAGAAATCGCTTCTCAATTTTTCACTATGGGCTTTGTTATCGCGATCATCGGTACGATTTTTCGCTTAAACGGTATGACGCTCAACTGCGCAGCCGATGCGTTTAAAGAGGGGGCGGCTATTATGCTTGCTCCTGCTCTATTGGTTGGTTGTGCGAAAGGTGTGTTACTTATCCTAGGTGGCGGTACGACCGATGAAGCGAGTGTACTGAATTCTATTCTGAACAGTGCTGGCGGCGTGATCAGTGGGCTTCCTGACGTAGCTGCGGCATGGTTAATGTATGTATTCCAATCTATCTTCAACTTCTTCGTTACTTCCGGATCTGGACAAGCGGCACTGACGATGCCTTTATTAGCGCCATTGGCGGATATTGCAGGTGTCACACGCCAAGTTGCCGTTTTGTCATTCCAACTTGGAGATGGTTTTACCAACGTTATCGTCCCTACTTCAGCATCCTTGATGGCAACACTTGGTGTCTGCCGCATCGACTGGGGTGACTGGGCAAAATTCTGCTGGCGATTTATCCTATTACTCTTTACCCTGTCGAGTGTCGTCGTTATCGCAGCTCACATAATGGGGTTTGCGTAAAACGAAATCAATTGGCACAAGGCGAGACACGTTCTCGCCTTATTAATACTCTTCGTATGGCGACGTTAAGGTTTTAGATTGGCTTATGGTTTTGGAGTGGTAACTTTAATGGCAACACAACTTCTCGATGACATGATTCAAGGTCATCAAGTGATTCAATCTCTCAATGTAGCAGACCTAGGTCCGGGTGAGCATAAGTTTTGGTTCCGCATCGCAACCAACGCGCTCTCTCAGTGGCAACATCTTCCTGTTTTAGTATTCAAAGGTGAAAAACCTGGCAAGAAAATCATGATCACCGCAGGGGTTCATGGTGATGAATATAATGGTGTGTTAGCAGCGCAGAAGACCGCTAGAGAACTCATTGGCACTGAAGTCGCTGGTACTGTCACGATTGTTCCAACCATTAACATGCCAGGTATGCTAAACCACAGCCGCGATTTCTATTCCGCAGACCCGGATGCGTCTCCTGCAAACTTAAACCGCTTTTTCCCTGGTGACCAAAACGGCAATGAGGCACAACGCTACTTATATGCATTGTGGAATGATCTGCTCAAGCCAAATGCTGATTTAGCCATTGACCTTCACACTCAAACCAGTGGTGCGGCCTACCCACTATACGTGTTTGCAGACTTCCGAATTGAGCAATCATTAGAAATGGCTCGTCTCATTAATCCTGATGCGATTTTAAATGATCCTGGAGATACCGGCGTCCTTGAAACCGTTTGGAATAACCATGGTGTCCCAAGCATTACGGTTGAAGTGGGTATGGGGCGCTACACAGAGCAAAAACTCATTAGTCGAACCGTATCAGGCATTTTAAGTGTGTTGAAGCAGCATAACGTCGTAGAAGGTGAGATAGAGCCTATCACTTCATGCTTGGAAGGAAACGAGATCGTCAGTGTGAAAGCGACACATGGCGGCTTTGTACTACCTCATGTCGGTTTGATGGATTTTGTCGAGCAAGGCCAACTGGTTGCGATTCAATACGACAGCTTTGGCACTGAAGTTGAGCGCTACACCGCCCCTACAAGTGGTACAGTGCTCAGCCACAATGTGGAATCTATTCGGGCGCCTGGCTCTCTGATCGTTCGTTTGATTAAGTAAACCATAACCGTTTGTCGATAAATCAACCTTTCGACGCTCACTCAAATTTATATAAGCCCCATCACGAGTAATCACAAATGATGGGGCTATATTTTTGACTACATGAGGTTACAAGGTAACAAAAAATATTCCAAGCAAAACTCAAAACCGCGAGACAGAAACTTCGCTTCTGTTGATTTTAGAAGTCACATTGATGAACTTAAAACTGTCGTCCACTCTCTTGATCAACGAGAATTAGCTCATCTAACGCGAAACCTTTCTCTTTAGCAACCTGCTTAAAACGCTCCAGGATTTTCTCATCAACGTTGGGGGTTCTAGACAATAGCCACAAGTAGTCGTGGTTGTAACCTGAGACAAACGCATAGTCATAGTTTTCAACTAGCTCAAACACAATGTAAGAAGAATAGATTGGCCCAAAAAAGGAGACTTTTAAGTGCCCAACCGTTTCGTCTTCAACAAAATAAGCTTTACCTTCAGCTTCTGACCACTGCTGATCTTCTTCTGAATACCCGCGGTTTGTCACCTTAACCCCACCATCCTCACGAAGCCGATACTCGGCCGTAACGTTGGATAGACCACGCTCAAACGAATGATCGAGCCGTGCGATTTCGTACCACTTGCCTAGATAAGACTCTAAATCAAAATTGTTAACTGGCTGTACCCCATCAGGTTTAGAGGTACAGCCAAATAAAGTAACAAGTGATAAAAGTAATAATGTTTTTAGCGATTTCATACAACACCTAAATTTGATTTAGTGATTGATTTTACTGTAGAAGGTAGCAAATCGATCACTAAGTCGCACCACTGTCCCAAAGGTACGTAGCTACACATCACAGTTCTTCATTATCAATAGCATGCTGAACACCAAAACCTCGTTATGTCAGCAATTCCCTAACAATATTGTTCTATGTTTTACTTACAAGTTGGGCATACTTGTATATTTTGTCAGCATTTAACCGTATGCATATAGAAACTTTGCACAATATAGACATACGCTGTCATATCCCCCTCCTATAATACGTCGCGATATAGACAGAGGTTATTGTTATGAAATTAAAAACAGTGTCAGTTTGTGCACTTTTGGTATTGCTTGCAGGTTGCCAGCAGGAAAACCCAAGCCAAGCGACACAATTAACAACCTCGGCAGATGTATGTAATACACAAGGAAACATGCCAGGTGGGTGGAATGAGTTTAATGCTACCCCTGATGCACAAAAGGCAATGGCTTTTGTTTTGAAAAGAATGGACACAATAGCGTCGTTCAAACAAATACTGAACGTTCACGCGCAAATCGTTAGCGGCGTCAACTATGCCATTGAGTTTGAATTGGATGATGGCTCTATTTGGAATACAGTTGTTTATCGCAACCTAGATGGTGAGTATGCGATTACCCAGTCGCCAAAAGAAGGCCACTTTTGCGAACAGTAGCGATTAAGTAAGAAAGCCCCTAGATAGGGGCTTTTTGAGTATATCTGTTACTTTCTGAGAGCCGCAGTAACAATCAGCTCCACTTTTAATTCTGGACTGGCCAACTTAGCTTCCCCGCATGCACGCGCAGGTGCGTAGCCCTCTTCAAACCACGTATCCCAAACACCATTCATTTCATCAAAGTCTTTCATGTCTGCTAGCCAAACAATCGTCTGCAAAACGTGTTTGCGGTCACTACCCGCTTCAATCAATAAATCTTCAACACGTTTCAAAGCCTCTTCCGTTTGCTCCGCAACACTCGTGCCTTTTACACCAACTTGTCCACATAGATACACGGTATCGTTATGAATCACGACCTTACTCATTCGTTTATTGCTGTACTGTTTTTGCACGTTGTTCATGACTTGCTCCTTCACTTTTGTATTTTTCCATAAATGATTTATTGACTGGCGTTAAACTGGCTAACTCTCCCAGCTTCAGCGGTTTGATTGGGTTGCGCAGGCGGTAATAACCCACTTGCTCCATCGATAGTCCTATTTTATCGCTGATAATATGTGCGACTGTCGAACCGCAGTAACGCCCTTGGCATGGTCCCATACCGCAACGGGTATAGGTTTTTATTTGATTAATTCCATTCGCCCCATTGGCTGCATGTTGCCTAATTTGACCAGCCGTCACCTCTTCACAACGGCAGACGATAGTCTTATCTGATGGGCATAACGCTTGTTTGGGCGGCGCGTACAAGGTTTCTAAGAATGGACGTACTGCCAACTCGTGCTCTATAGATTCTTTGAGCGCCAGAGATTCATTAATTAGATCTCGGCTCAGCTCGTTTTGTAGCGATTGCAATACATGGCAAGCGACCAATTCTCCTTGTAGCTCGGCCACCAGTGCACCGCCAATACCACCGCTATCTCCGGCAATGAAAACGCCCTGTCGAGAACTCATATTGTTTTCATCAAGCGTTGGTTTCCAACACACTTGCAAGGCATCCCACTGATGCTCTAACCCCATTGCTCTAGTCAGTTGCACGTTTGGAATTACACCGATATGGGCCAATACTGTTTCAGTCCCTAACGACACTTTGTTTCCGCCACACTTAAACACCAGCTCTTGCACAGAATCTGTACCTTCGGCCTCGATATTAGTCGCCCTTGTATAGCGTTTTATTCCGGCCTTTCGTAACTTCGCTAGTAAACCTAACCCTTTAACCAAATACTTACGCCCTGTCCACGCGTTTGACGCAAATCGGAGTGATTTTAAATATCCATCTGATTGTTGAGTATCGACGATCGCTTTAGGAGGCGATCCGGCGTCAATCATTTGCGCGGCCAATAGGTAAAGTAGTGGCCCCGTTCCAACCATAACCGCTTGTTTTGGCACTAAACCCGATGTTTTCATCATGATCTGACACGCCCCTGCGGTCATTACACCGGGTAATGTCCAACCAACAAACGGAAACGGACGTTCTGTCGCGCCAGTAGCGATAATGATATTTTTCGCGATGGTCTTATGCGCTTTGCCTTGCTGACTCCAATAAACCGTATTGTCTTCATCAATTCGCCACAATGTGGCTTGCGATACGTGATTTACTTCCGCTTGATTAAAGGCTTTTACTAACTCTGCGCCGCGCAAGTAATCCGGGCCAAAAATATGCCCATTCGGGTGGCCGTTCTCTTGCACTGCGCGGTAAATTTGCCCGCCGGGACGTGCTTGTTCATCGATAACAGTGACGCTAGCACCCGCGGCCGAGCAGCGCACAGCCGCTTTCATCCCTGCGGGCCCCGCTCCGATCACACATACATCCACTACATTGGTTACTTCGTCTTGCATGATGTCTCCTGTTAGGTGGTTTGGCGGCGAATCTGCATGCCGTCTTCGATTAAATTCATGCAGGCTTGAACATTCTGTTCACCATTCACTTCAACGCGACACTCAAAGCAACTTCCCATCATGCAGAACGGTGCTCGCGGGGAACCCGATTGCGGCGTTTCACGTGTATGGTTTACTTGCGCAGAAAAAAGTGCCACGGCAATGGTGTCCCCTTTACACGCGGTATACGGTTTGCCTTCCCAGTAAAACTGAACCGACTTAGGCTGAGAGCCAGCCTGTTCAAGTCGTTGAAACTTAGAATCGTTCTTCACTGAACACCTCCAAATTTGGTGCATCGGCAGAATCTTCCAGCCAATGTGGAAGTAAGTAGGAGTGCGCCGCTGCAAGGGTAATTCCGCTGTGGCAGCTAATCAGGTAAGCGCCAGAATGCGTTGTTGATTGCTGGTAGATCGGCAGGCCATCAGGAGAGACAATTCGAATCGCGCCCCAACTGCGGACCAATCTTGTTTGTGCCAAAAACGGATACACGGCGATGGCTCGTTCCGCAATAGCGGCTGTCATTTCAAGCGTGTCACTATCATCAAACCCAGCGTTCTCTTTCGAGTCACCAATCTGGATGCCGCCTTCGTCAACCTGTCGAATAATGCCAGAAGGACGCTTGATGATTTTCGGCAATTTTTCCGTGATCAGCACTTGCCCCTTTTGAGGCGAAATTGGGGCAACAAAGCCCAACTTAGGTCCGAGTTTGGCCGCACCTAAACCCGCAGACAGGATCACTTTATCACTTTGGTACTGCGTACCGTCCTCAAGTGTTACTTGAAAGCGCCCTGTGTCATCCTTTTCAATATCCGAGACATGGACACCCGTAATAAGGTTCGCGCCAAGATTACGAATGGCTTTGGTATACGCTTTAAGTAGTTGCAGCGGATTCACATGACCATCTTCCGGGCCATAAATCGCCCCTACCACATCTGGGCCGATATCGGGTTCTTCTTTGAGCAAGCGGGCTCTGTCCCAGACTTCATAGGGATGATCAGTACCCAGGGCTTCGCGTAAATGCTCGTATTGCTGCGCCTTGGCCATGAGTTCTTTTTCACAGAAGTGGAAATCGTATCCACCTTGCTGAACCAGGTTTAACTTTTCACCCGTTGCACTTTCCAGCTCGTGCGCTAATCCTTGCCACAAATTCACTGAACGACGTGTCCACGCTGCGTAATGTGGCGCGTCTAACCCTTTGCTTGATAACCACACTAAGCCAAAGTTTCCGCGTGATGCCCGATGCGCACTGTCTCCACCGTCTAATACGGTGACTTGATGGCCGGCTTTCAGCAGCCCGTAGGCCAAAGCGCAACCCACGACACCGCCACCGACAACTATGTATTCCGGTTTCATAACATTCTCTTCAGACTAAATTTGGGGGCAGGACTGCCCCCGTTTGTATGTGCTTTGCCTAATTCAGCGCTTTATCTATGATTGGCTGGCTCCAGTCTGAGCCGATATCTTCGATGATCTGTGGCCATACTGTTGCGCGAACTTTATCCGCTGTTTTTCGCAGTTGCGCTGGTGTCATTTCTACAATGGTGGCGCCTGCTTCAACGAGTCTTTGTTCGTTTTCTTTTTGGTCGACTTGAGCCGCCTGCCAGCGACGAGACTCAAACTGTTGCGCTGCGGCCTTTAGTGCTTGTTGCTCATTTTCGTCTAAGTCATCCAAACGCTCTGAGTTGATCATCAAGTACCAGATTTCGAAGTGCGTGTTCAAAGGAATATATGTCTTTGTCACGTCACGGAATGATGCGTAATAACCTTCAGCGCCAGAACCAATCACACCATCAACTACGCCAGTTTGAACCGCGGTGAAGGCTTCAGAGAACGGCAGTGGGGAACCGATGTAACCAACATTATCAGCCAAAAGTTGGAAGCTCTTGATAGGCGGAACACGCAGTTTAATACCTTTAGCTGAATCTGGGTTGCCTGCATCCACAGCTTCACGATTTAACGAGATACCACCGAAGTAGACTGGATACGCAGCAAGCAGAGTAATGTCTTGTTTTTCAAACAACTCTTCCATGGCTTCACGTACTGGTGCGCCGATACCATAAACGTTTTGCGCCTCTTCCCAATCATTGGCTAAGAAAGGCAACAAACCAATCTGCATGCGTCTATCCGTCGACGTAGACGCGGGTTGCAACGCCATATCGATAGCACCGACAGAAATGCGTTCCTGAACTAAGGTGTAGTCACCCAAGGCATTGGCGGCATAAACGCGCAACTTAAGATCACCGTCTGTTGAGGTTTTAAGCGCCTCGCTAAGTTGTTTAATATCGTTATCAACCACTGTCCCTTGTGGACGAACATGACTGATTTTTAATGTCGTTGCTTGCGCAGGGATCGCTGTCACTGCAGCCGCAATGAGCGAAGCAAGAACGCTGTATTTTTTCAGTGTTTTTGATGGTGCAAACTTACTTGTTTTAAACATGGTAATTTCCTTTTAATAACCAAACACAGTAGGGAGGAACAGAGACAAATCTGCCCAGAACGAAGTTAGGATTACGACTGGCAGGTAGCCAAACACAATCAGTAGCATTGCAGGGCCAACAACTTCCGAGAACTTAACGTTTCCGATGCGAGCACCTAGGTAAAGAATCGACGCATATGGAGGGGTTACACCACCCATTGCCGTGTTTACGCCCATAATGGCGGCAAACTGAATTGGACTGATACCAATTGCTGTCATCAGTGGTAAAAGCAGCGGCGCGATAAGGATAATGGCAGTAAGGTCATTCACCACCATGCCCACTAAAAACAGCAACACGTTAATGAAAATAAGCAGCAACGCTTTGTTATCGGTGATACCAAAGATGGCTTCTACAAGCTGCTGAGGAATGTCTTCAACAACGAACATCTGGCTCAGGATGAGACTAAACAGAATCATAAACATGATAGAGCCAACCGCGGTTGCCGATTCTTTCCCGGATTCCAGCAGAGTTTTCCAGCTAAGACCTTTGTAGATCATGAACCCAACTGGCACAGCGTAGATCACTGCGACGGCTGCAGCTTCTGTTGGCGTCATAATGCCGCCATAAATGCCACCCAAAATGATCACAGGCATCAATAAAGCAGGGATCGCGTTAAAGGTTTTGCTTGATGTCTGCTTTATCAATTCGGACATCGTTGGTTTGTCATCCAACACCAGTGGAAACTTACGCGCCATGAACATGTTGATTCCGGCAAAATTGAAAGTGACCAACAAACCCGGACCTAAAGTCGCAAGAAAACAGGCCAGAATAGAGGTATCTGTGACCCAACCATAGACAATCATGGTGACACTTGGCGGAATCAACAGACCTAGAATTGATGAGTTTGCAATCAAAGCTGTTGCGTACGCTCGTGGGTAACCGCGCTTTTCCATTTCAGGGATAAGCAAAGGCCCAATGGCAGCCACACCCGTCAAGCCACTACCTGAAATTGCACCAATAATTGCACAGCTAACTGAGGCCACGATGCCCAATCCGCCGCGGATATGGCCGACAAAAACGTTCACAAATCCTAATAAACTGGCGGCGATACCACTTCGACTCATGATGGTGCCAGCCAAGACAAACAGCGGTATCGCAAGCAGAACCGGGTTCATCAATTGGCCAGCGCCCCACATCATATTGCCTTTCATCGACATATCGCCGACAAAACTCATTACCATTAACGCACCACCGAAACAGAACGGTAAAGGCACACCGAACGTCAGCAGTATGACCAAAACTGCCACTGCTAACAGAGCTACTTCAACCATAATTTAAACCTTACTTACTGAATAGGATGGAGATCTAAGCTGGCGTACCAACTTGACGATATGAACAGCGATGAAAAGAGTGATCAGAAGTAATCCGAGAAATACGGAGCACTCATGATAAAACGTAGGTATATAAAGCGTTGGACTCTCTTTCCAAACTCGCCATGCGTACTTGGCATAATCCCATGCCCAGTAAGTCAGCCAGGCCGAAATAACAAAGCTGATCACTTCACCAACCAGAGCGAGGATCTGGTGTCCGCGTTCTGTCTTAATGAAAATTTCCAGCACATTTGCACGGATTTGCGTGTCTTCCCTTGAAGCATTCACCGCGCCAAGCATGTAGAGCCAAACAGTGGGGATCACCATCGACTCTTCCAGCCCCATAATTGGGACCTCAAAGATATATCGCGTCACGACTTGGATGAACTGCATCAGCGCTACAGATGCAATCAAGCAAGTCAGCAGATATCTGAACTTTTGCTCCACAGTACATTTCCTTATTGTTGTATTTGTAAATACATCGTTAATTTAATGGTGACAGTTAATAAAAACAAATTTAAAATTTCTCTAAAGTCATAATTTTTTCTTATAGGAAGACATGAGCAATATATCAATAAAACAACTTGAAACCTTCCGTACAGTGATGCGTTCTGGCTCGGTTACTGTGGCAGCGAAAACTTTGTGCCGGACTCAGCCTGCGATAAGCGCGATGCTGGTTAGCTTGGAGAAAGAGCTTGGGTTTGCATTGTTTGAGCGGCATAAAGGCCGGCTAATCCCAAACCCTGAAGCGTACTTTTTACTTGAAGAGACAGACGCCATTCTGGAGCGGTTATCGCGCTCAACACAGCTTATGGCAGAGGTCAAAAACCTAACCCGAGGGAAACTTCGCATTGCGTGCATGCCTGCCGCAGCGCTGTTCTTTATGCCGCATGTCATTGCAGAATTTGTGAAGGATAGACCAGAAGTAGAAGTATCGATGATGATGCGCAGCTCGACCATGGTTCAGGACTGGGTCGCCTCCCAGCAGTATGATATTGGGTACTCGGAACTACCGAAAGACAGGGATTCTTTCCATGTCGAACCCATTAACCTTGAGGGGGTTTGTGCGTTGCATAAAGACCACCCACTGGCGCTTAAAGAAGTGATTACCCCGAAAGATCTGGATAACGAACCGCTGGCTGCGCTGTATACGCGTCACTCCGCAAGTGAGCATGTACGCATGCTATTTGAGGAATATGGGGCCACTTATCGCCCAAGATTCGAGTTGCAAAATTACATTTCAGGCTTCGAATTTGTGGAGCAGAAGCTGTGTGCTTGCATCTGTGATCCAATCAGTGCGGCCAGTTACAAACTGTATAAATCCGGCCAAGGAAATGTGGTGTTTCGCCCATTTACGCCAGCCGTAATGTTTGACCACGCTATTCTCACCCCTGCGCATAAACCTATGTCTCAGCTTGCCAAAGTGTTTGCAGAGAGCATACGAGGAGGAGTCAAACAATTCGTTTCCATGTAGATGGTTGTTCCGAGCATCAACTAAGTATACTTTGCTGCAAATCGTAGGATACGACACAGCAAAGTATACATCTTTTCAATCGAGTATTAGTTATACTGTCCTAGTTAGTTGAGATTTGACCGATACTGTCGAACCGACTCTTGATGGTTCAACATCAACCCTCTGCGCCATTTGCTCTTTTAACTCAGAAACGTGAGAAATAACACCGATCATGCGTCCAGTCTGTTGCAAATCCACTAGCGTTTGAATGGCGAGATCCAAAGATTCTGGGTCTAAACTACCGAACCCCTCATCAATGAATAAAGTGTCTAAACGGATACCACCACTATAGGATTGCACAACATCCGACAAGCCAAGCGCCAAAGCAAGCGCTGCCATAAACGATTCACCACCGGAAAGTGTCGCAACATCACGTGTTTTTCCTGTGTAACCATCTTCAACCATTAAATCTAAGCCGCGACCCGCAGCGCCTTTGAAGCCCTCTGTTTTTCGAGCAAGAATATAGCGCCCTTTACTCATGAGGCTTAAACGTTGAGAGGCCTGAATTAAAACATCATCCAACAGTACACCAAGAACAAAGCGATGTAGGCTAACCCTGCTGCCTGTTTTACCGCTGGCAACGTCGTATAACGTACCAAACACTTTGTACTCTTCTTCTAACTTGCTATTTTTCTCATGCAGCGTAGCAATATCTTTACGAACTTTTTCAATTCGCTCAAAGGTTGAGCGCGTGGTATCGAGCTGATTCCTTACTTCAATATACTGCGCCTGCAGAGTGGTTAAGCTGTCGTTAAGCGAATCCAAGTCCGGTCTTTCAAGCGCTTTCAATGCATGGTTTAAATCATGTAGTGTTTGTTCAAGCTTGGTTTGTGTCTGTTTGAAGTTGTCTATTTCTTTCTGCCACGCTTGAAGCTCATCATCTGTCACTCTGCTATTTAGATAACTGCTTTCATCCTCAAATTTACTCGCCTGTAATGCCTCATTCCACGCTAATTCTGCTTGGCTAAGCTTTTGTTCTGACTCAGATAGCCACTGCTTGTTCGTCACTAACTGACTTTCAGCATTCGATTGCGCTAATACCGCTTGCTGCAAAGCGTTTTGCGCCTTTTCTAAACCTGTATTCAAGGTCAGAATTTGCTCTTTTGTGAGCGAAATGTCACGCTCAAGCGCATCAACGGAACTGTATTTCGGATCAATGGAAGCTTGTAATTGAGTCAAGTGTTCTTGGTTTGCTTGAACGGTTGATTCATTTGCCGCCATTTGATTCTGCAGCTCATGAATTTTATTTTCACCCACTAAGCAGCGTTGATTAAGCTGTTCAACGTTCTTTTCTAGCTTTTCAATATCAATAGATTGTAGACGTAGAAGTTGATCATTAAGCGCCTGCAACTCAGTTTGAACCGTCGAGATCTCAGACGCTGCATGCTCACCAAGCTCTTCTTTCAACTGGTCGATTTGATTCTGATGCTGAATAATAACAACGTTATGTTGTTCTAGCTGATTACTTAGCTGGTTCAGTGAGGTTTGAGCTTCTCTTTCTTTCACTCTGGCAGCCTGAACTTGCTCTTTTGTAACGACTTCTTCAACAAACGTCGCAAGGTTAGGATGCGCTTGGCTGCCACATACCGGACATGCTTCACCTGCCTTTAGTCGCTGCGCTAATACTGCCGCTTGAGCGTTGTGCCACTTAAGCTCTATCGTATCAGCGGCTTGTTGACACTGCATATAGCGCTGACTGGCTTCCTGTAATGACTGCTGCTTGCTTACGGTTAACGCCGTGAGTTTAGAGAGTTCCAAAGTAAGACCATGCAGCTTTTGTAGATCCTGTAGTAGTCGTTGTTTTTGTTTTATTTCCGCATCGATGCTGCCAACAAGCGCAACATCTACTCGGGCTTGCTCTAGATCTTTCTGGCCCTGTTGCGCCTGAAACGCCAACTTGTCTTTCAGCTCTATGTACTGTTTTAACGTTGCTTCAAATTGTTGCTTTTGTTGATGACCTGCCGTTATTTTTCTTTCCAAGTTGGCTTTTTCAACCAACTTGTCTTTCATGCTTTCAAGTTGATACTGCAGTTGCGTTAACTGTGGGACTTTTGCCGCGGCTTCTTTTGCACTTTGCTGCAAGTTTTCTTTTTCTTTCGTAACAGCATTGGCTTTATCAAGGCTCTCTTTCAAAGCTACGATTTTTTGTCTGAGCTCTTGAGTTTGAGTTTTTGCATTTTGTAATGCGACGTAGGGTAATTCTATCTTATTGGCATTTTTAGCATTTTCTAATTGCTGTTGACGAACTTTTATCGAGTCTGAGTGTTCTAGATGCAGCTTGAGTGCGTTTTCTGCTTGCTCTCGTTTCGAAAACTCTCCATTAATAGTTTCCGCTTTTTGCAATTCAGATTTAGCAACATTTAGCTTATCTAACGAAGCTTGTTCTTTCTTTCTATCGACCTCTAGCTGCTCAGTTGCTTGTTCAAGCTGGTGTAATAATTCCTGCTCTGAACTCACTCCTGCAACTTGTAAAGCGCCTCGAATTTGATTATCAAATTCATCTTTCGCTTTACTGATTGCGCTCGCTTTATCTTTGAGCGCGTACTCAATTTTTTTATATATGTCCGTTTGAAAGAGCTGACCAAAAATTTCTTCGCGCTCTTTAGAACTAGCAAGCAACAGCTCCCGGAATTTTCCTTGAGGCAATACCATTACTTGGCGAAATTGCGTTTCATTCAAACCAATAATATTGCTCACTTCTGTTTTAACTTGAGTCGTCTTGCTAGTGATGAGCTTTTCGGTCTCGCCGAGTTCATAAAGAGCCGCAGTGTGCTTTTTTACCGTCATCCCTTCACCACGCGCTTTGGGCGCTTCCTGCTCTGGAGATCGCACAACTCGGTATTGTTTGCCATGTAACGAAAATTCTAGAACGACTTCGGTTGGTAAGTCTTGCGCCGATAAGTCACATCGCATCTGGATGCCTTGCCGCTCATTACCGGTAGTTTCACCGTAAAGGGCAAAGCAAATGGCATCTAAGATCGACGTTTTACCTGAGCCTGTAGGACCATTAATCAAAAACAGAGGGTTACGGCCAAGCTTTTCAAAGTCAATGACTTCGGTTTTTGCAAACGGACCAAAGGCTTGCATGGTAAGTTTAATTGGTTTCATCTTTGGTCCCTATTGCTGTGATAATTGCTTAATAATGTCAGTAACGGCTTGTTCTTGCTCTTGGGATAATTGACTATCTTGTGCCTCAATAAAAAAGTCTCGGAACATATCAATTTCGCTTCGGGCCAACTTTGCTTGCGCCATTTCCTGCTCTACCCCAATTAACATACCCGGTTTCTCAAGATGTAAAACGTTTGGATACACCGAACGAAGCTTTTCCATTGGATTTAAAATCGCATGTTTATCCATCAAACGAACTAACAAATAATCTTCATTTTTAGGGTCAGTCTTGCCCTGCTCTATGACTTTATCTAGCTCTCCCTCAACAATGCGCATTTCATGAGGGGCAATTAGCTCAATATGTTTAGCAGAGACAAATCCTTTCTTGTCTAGTTCGACTAACGTGAAGCCTTTCTTCTGGTTCTGTTCACCAAAACTATACTTCATAAGTGAACCAGAATAACGGATATGCTCTGCGCCTTTCTTCTGAGGCTGATGTAAATGACCAAGTGCGACGTAGTCGAAATCTAAGAAATGCTCATGACTTACGCGATCAGAGCCACCAATAGATAGTGGTCGTTCAGAGTCAGACTCAATAGCACCATCAACAAAACAGTGGCTAACGAGAACACGCCTTTGCTCTGAAATGAAATGCTCTCTTATTTGCTCTACAAGCAGTTGATGTGCCTCATCATGAGTTGATACCGAGGTTTTGTAGGCAAATCTGACCTGTTCAGGGTCGTTATAAGGCATGCCATAAAACGCTACCTCACCCGCAGAGTCCGTTTTTATGATGATGGGAGTTAGCATATCTTCAAAGTTACTAACAATATGAAGGCCTGCATTTTTCATTTGCTCTGAGCCAAAACCTAATCGTTCTGCACCATCATGGTTGCCAGATATCAATATCATCGGTGTTTTCAGTTCAGTACAAATACGCTTCACGACTCGATTTAGCAGTTCTATTGCAACCGTTGGTGGCACCGAACGGTCATAAATATCTCCCGCCACTACAACGGCATCGACGGGGTTGTGTTCAATATAGTTAATCAGTTGTTCGAGTACTGCTTGTTGATCTTCGAGTAGTGATACATTGTGGAATTGTCGACCAAGATGCCAATCTGAGGTGTGGATAAACTTCATTCGAATTCACTTTCCGCCAAATCTTTAAGCAAGGTTTGCTCCTGCAAGAATCCGAATTTCAGCCGTGTAAACATCAGAGTATTACGTGACTGGCTGAATCTGGCACAAACCAAAGCTCAATTTATTTAATTTGGGTTAGGATATCTTGAGTCGAACAGCTTTTCATGTAGTTTATGTTCTATGGTTCACTATTTCACCGGAAAGCGAGAAGAACGTTGTATAAACACCTTTTAAGCAACATTAAGTGATGGTCTCGAGTAAACATAACCGTCACATTTAAACCATTAAAAGCCAACGTTTAGAAGGGACAAACTAGATCCAGAACTACTCGTTATGCCAATTGTATAGAACTCCCACCGTATAACCATCTGGCTCGATATCAGCTTGCAAAACGTGGAAGTCTGAGTTGAGGCTGTTTCTTTGATGCTCCTCAATCATTAACACTTTTAAAACACCTCCGCATGCGCCCAGCCCTCCTAGTTTAACATCAATAAATTGATACTGAGTTTGATCGGTCACCCAGGGAGACAAGAATTGCATAGCATTTAACCATCGAGGCTCATCTCCATCAACGGATAAATGCAACTCACTAAGTGAGTGATCACACCCTACTCCAAGTTGTTTAAACACTTTATCGACAGCAATGCTTTGTTGTTTGGTATCTAAATCAATTCTAACATCATCAGTAACAAGGCCGGACTGTTGAAAAAAGCACTTCGTCAAAATGATCGAGTTTTGAGATTTGGCATGCTCTTCTGCATCGCGAGCAATTTCTATAGCCAGTATCCAAGTTGCTTGTGTTTCGTTAACTTCACGGTTTATCCGATTTAGCGCCATCAAGAACGCAGCTTGACCATAAGGATAAAAATAAATTTCTCTATTGGCAGAGTTACCAAGGATAAGAGAAAACTCGTTTATCAATGCCTTAAGCAAGCTTTTATCTACCGAAGACGGTAAAAGAACGCAGATATTCCCTTTGATATCACTTTGCTCCAGTATCTCGCGCTTAGAGCGCACAAGATTTAATATCTGCTCATACAGTGATTGATCAGGATAGGATCTTGGTGTTTCTGCGGGCAATCTAAAACATTCGTTATCTATCTCACGAACAGTGTATGGCCTGCCATTAATAGCAAGAAGATGAGTTTGAAATGCGAGTGGCATCTAGCCTCCGATTAAAACCGTAGGCATGCCAGACAGAATTTTACCACCATGAGACGTTGAATCCCCGACCCTTGCCGCTGGCTTACCGTTGATTGTAACGCTAGAAGAGCCTGCTGAGATGCTATCCGGAGGACCTATACATATAAGCTTATCTCCCTGCCTAGCCGCTGGAATGCCGCCAATTGTCACGTTTGGCGAGCCAACTACGACGGGGCCACCTACATGAGGAATTTTTCCTGTTTTTTTAGGACAAAGATGAAAGCTGCCCAATATCGCGGCTGGTTTACCCACTTTAAATCACCTTAGTTCAATGAAATTTGCCCAGCTTTAAGAGCGATAGCAGAGCCGTTAATAGATATTTTATTGCCTTTGATGTTGATTTCTCCGGAACTAGACATCTGAATCGAAGCGCCACCGACTTTGATCTCGATACTCTTTCCTGCATTAAAAGACAACACTTCACCCGTTTCATTAGAAAAGTTTTTACCTACTTTCAAGGTCGCATTCTTGCCAATCTCTTGATTGACATCATTCGTCACTTTTTCGGTTTTACTGTTTTCAACGGCAATATCAACACAGTCTTCAACTAGCATTTGGAAAAGTTTTTCGGCATGAAGATAGATGTGTTCTTCACCGGGTTTGTCATCAAAGCGCAACTCATTAAAATTAGATGTGCCTTTTTGTACAGAACGCGATTTATAACCACTTTGAGAGCTTTGCTCTGGTAACGTGTAGGGAGGGAGTTGACTACCATTGTACAGTGACCCCGTAACAATTGGCTGGTCAGGATCGCCATTGACAAACTCGACGATGACCTCTTGTCCTACTCTAGGATGAAACACCGAGCCCCATCCGTTACCCGCGATATTTTGCGCAACACGAATCCAACATGAGCTGTTTACATCGTATTTACCAACACGATCCCAGTGAAACTGAACTTTAATACGACCGTGTTTGTCTATGTAAATTTCGCCATCTTTGTTTCCCGTTACCACTGCGGTTTGCAAACCTTTCATCTGAGGTTTCGGATAGTTCACAGAAGGGCGAAGGATTGTTTTTGAGTCAACACAACTAAATGATACTTTAACACCTTGCGCAGCAGTGCCACCTTGACCAGTCTGATTATAAACAGCCGCAGATAAAAAAACGGCGGACAGTACGTATTCTTTGCCGACTCGAGACTTATCTTCATGCTTTTTAAACTTAAAGCACTTTCCCACACTGAACGTTCGACACGTTGCCTCGCCACGACACAGATATGCGTTTTGCTGTAGTGCTTCTATAGCGTGCGTGTTTCTAAGTGCGTATTGATCATCACTTTCCGTTTCACCCATGTATTCAAAATACTCGCTTTCAGGCACGGTAAAAAAATCACTTTCACCCTTGGCAGTATTTTTAGGATTAGACGAAGGCTTAAGCATGTTATAGCCAGACTTTTGGCTTGCTTTAGTCGTCAAAACTTGGGTTTCATGCCAAGAAGAAATATGGCTAGACTTAGCCGTACCTGTATCAAAATCGACTAAAAACTCTGTACCCGGCTTATAGAAACTGATGTCATCAAAAATCTTAAGCGTGTGGACAGACTTAGTGTGTGTGAAACAGAACGATAGCCCTTCTTCTGACAATAAGCGTCGGACAAATTCAAGGTCTGACTCTTCATATTGCACTTTGTATGTGTATTTAGGGTACGACTTAGTTAACTCAAAACTAAAGGCGACACTATGCTCCGAGAGTACTTCGGAGATAATTTCTTTTATATCTTTATGCTGAAATATTCTGCAATTTTTTCTATAATCGGCGAAACGTAATTTAGGCTCTATTAATAACTCTATATTTTTATAATTCTCACCATTATGAGTATTAGAAACTCGTTGCCCTTCTAATCTTGCAGCAGATACATAACCATGTATATAACGAGGTTTTGAAGAAACATCCTCACTATTTTCAAGGGTAATTGTTACTTCTTTACCAATTATTTCGTTTAACTCACTTCGTTGATCATTAAAGTAAGCTTTAGCACGCAATGAAAAAAGTTCTGAGATCTCTTCTTTATACTCAAATGAGTTTAGTATGATGGCATCTTTTCCGAATGGAGAGGAAATTCGGATGAAATTGTTATCTTGAGTTGCTCTTTTCATTAAATACTTCTTTCAAAAAATGCGGGGGAATATTCCCCCGCATAAAAATTACATTTGTTGACCTTTAACACCGCTGTAGCCGTATACCAATGGCGCAGAAGTGTTGTTTTTATCGTCAGTAGGAGTCACTGTCATCATCATTTCAGTGTAAGAAATAGTGATGGTTTCAACTGGACGATCATCCTGGATAGAAACTGAGTAGTTAGAAATCATCGCATCAGTCAGTTCGATCTTCATGATTTCTTCAACTTTCTCACCCTGCTTAGTAATATGGAAAACCGCAGGTTTACCTTTACCAATTGTCGCTTCTTTAAATAAGTCAGGAGAAGAACGGTCTTGAAGTTTAGTGATAGTCAAATCATATAGACGAGTAGCGCTCGCTTCACGGTCCATCGCTGTACCAGTGTATGATGAGATCTCACGACCTACACTCCAATCTACAGATAGTAGTGTAATCAAATCTTTATATTGCTCGGCAGTTGCCTCACCCTTAATATCTGCGTATTTAAGATACGTATTAGACTGCATGCTAATCTCCTATAGCATTATTAATTGACATATATCGTAGTAATTTAATTATCTGACGTTTGATGATAATTAGTGATTAATGTATCAAAAACTTCATTTTAAATACGCCCTGTTATATCTTTAAATAAGACTTAATTTAAGCATTTTTTATAAAAAATAATAGTTAATATGAACCAACTCCCAATTATTATTGAGAGTGTAAAGGATGTTAAACTATTGAGACATCAAGTCCACTAGTTGTACCTTTAACAATAATTTCATCAAACGTCTTATCATTAAGAATTGCATGCAATATTTCATGAGAAATCTTAGGAAGTAATGTGTTTTCTATGGTTGTCTGTACCACACGTGCACCGCTCCCCGACTCATTACTATTGTCTACAATATCATTAATTAGTTCTTCATCAAAAAATAGGTCAGCGCCGTAATTTTTACGAATGCGATTCGTAACTTTGGCTAATTTTAATTTTGTTATTTCTATCAATACTTCTCTTGATAGAGGCAAATAAGGTAATACATTAACACGCCCTAAAAATGCAGGTTTAAAGTCAACCAACAAATCGTCACGCAAAGCATCTTTTAGTGCTGAAGGTTCTGGAGATAAATCAGGATCAGAATACAAAGACATCGTCGTTTCGGTCCCTGTATTCGCGGTCATAATAATAATAGTGTTTTTAAAATCTATATCTCGACCTTCACCATCTTTAATTGAGCCTTTATCGAATACCTGATAAAAAATATCTTGAACTCCAGGGTGCGCTTTTTCCATTTCATCCAAAAGAATCACACTATAAGGTTTGCGTCTGACGGCTTCAGTAAGTACACCACCTTCGCCATACCCAACATAACCTGGAGGCGAGCCTAATAATAAGGAAACTTTGTGCTCTTCTTTAAACTCGGACATATTGATAGTTGTGACATTCTCTTCACTGCCGTACACTTTCTCTGCAATAGCTAAAGCAGATTCAGTTTTACCCACTCCACTTGGTCCCGTGAGAAGAAATACACCATTTGGTCGTGTCTCATCAGTGAGCTGTGCACTGGCAGTTTTTATCACTTCAGACATGACTTCCAAAGCGTGCTCCTGTCCGACAACTCGTTTACACAAACTCTCTTTCAAACTCAGTACAGCTTGGATTTCATCATCCTGAAGTTTGCCCAGTGGTATCCCGGTCCAATCTGAAATTACTTCTGCAATAAGCGCTTCATTGACATGCGAAAATACTAATGGTTGCGAGTTAGCGGAGAGGCTACTTTCGAGCTCCTGTAACTTGTCCCTAGCAGTCTCAGAACCCTCCTTGATTATTTGAGCTCTAAGTGACTTAGCTTCACTTACCCACTCTTTTTCTTTCTCCCACAGCGTCTCTAGTTCAACTATTTCACTAGATAGAACATCAATCTCTTTTCTGACATCTTGCAACTGCATATCAAGAGGTGCACCTAGCTGACTTTCTTGGCTTAGGTGCTCATATTCAGCTTGCTTGGCTTTTAGTTTATTCCTTTTCGCATCTAGACCTCCCGGTGTAGACGATTGACTTAACGCGACTCGCGAGCAGGCTGTGTCTAAAACAGACACAGCCTTATCTGGCAGTTGTCGGCCATTAATGTATCGAGCTGAGAGTTGAACGGCAGCATTGAGAGCCTGGCTAGTGATGTGGACGTCATGGTGTTGTGCCATTACGTCAAGTAAACCACGTAACATCTCGATCGCTAGATCCGGCGCTGGCTCGTCGACCTTCACTACTTGAAAGCGTCTGGTAAGAGCCGCGTCTTTTTCAAAATACTTTTTATATTCTGCCCAAGTTGTTGCTGCGATCGTTCTGAGTTCACCTCTCGCTAACGCTGGCTTTAGAATATTCGCTGCATCACCTTGTCCTGCTTGTCCCCCACCACCAATCAGACCATGTGCTTCATCGATAAACAAAATAATGGGTTGTGGTGCGTCGTTAACTTCTTTCACAAGGTTTTTAAGTCTGTTTTCAAACTCACCTTTCATGCCAGCACCAGCTTGCAATAACGCCAGATCCAAAGACTTAATCGCTACATTTTGTAGAGCAGGAGGTACATCGCCATCGATAATCTTTTGCGCCAAGCCTTCAACAACGGCTGTTTTTCCAACGCCAGCTTCACCAGTTAGAATCGGGTTGTTTTGTCGACGTCTTAATAAGATGTCGATCATTAAACGGATTTCATTGTCTCTACCAATAACTGGATCTATCTTACCTTCCCTAGCCTGCTCAGTAAGATCTGTTGTAAATTGATTCAGCGCAGAATTCGCGTTTGATTTCCCTAGGTCATTCGATCCTGATTGACGCGTATTACTTTCTTTAAAGTTCAATAACCGAGATGGTTCTATCTTGTTTAACTCAGGGCTAATCGAACCAGCCATGTTGACTAACGTATCATCAGACAAGTAGGCAAATAAAAGATGAATGCAATCCAACTGCTCCTGATTGAACTCAATCGTTGCCGATAGCAAAGCATTTTGCATCACAGTCACTGTGTGAGCTGAAAGACCTGGGACCGATTGACATCCCGTTTTGTATTTTTCAAGTGTCTTTTGAAGATCAGTTTCAACCTTGATTTTATCGACATCAAATTCGTCGAAAACTTCCGAGTAAATATCGGCAGGATGTTGAATAATCGTCATTAACCAGTGAGACATTTCAATACTGTGATGGGTTCGAGAGCTTGCCATCGCAGCTGCTTGTTCAAGTGTTTCCTTAGCCTGAGGAGACAATCTTTCGACCAACGCTGAAAGTGAGAGTGAAGCCATTATGTTTCCTTTAAATAGTAATTGTTATGGTTCGATCTTTTGTGCGTTTATGTTTTTTAAGTACAGAACCAACACCTAACTGACCATGTTTTTTTGATAAACAAACTTGAGGTAATAAACTATGTTTGGTGGTGAGCTGCCATTTCACTTGCTTATGCTTACCAATAAATTCATAAGCCGCACGTTTAATAATTTCTACATTTGGATGGTTAGGCAGTAATTTACTAACCAGACCTTTGTGCTTTGGCAGAAACTCGATCGTTGTTCCTGCGTTTATATTCCAAGCTTTCGAGCCTAAGGATGCTCCGGAACCAAGTTGAGCAAACTGCCCTTCTGGCATAGTTCGAGATGAAAGACGTGTTTGCTCTTCTTTTGCAAGATGTAGCCACTGCCCTTGAAACTCATGAATCTTTACTTGGCATCCAGATAAACATTCAAGAACACTTTTTAGTCCAGCTTTGCTTCTCGTCGGTGAAGCAAAAACACCACCATAATGCAGGGACAACGAACTACCCTGGCCAGTTAATGCCGACTTACAATCTTCTAAAGGTGAACGTAATCCCTGTGCATGAGCACGAGACTGAACGGTCAATTGACTCAGTTGCCAGCATCGATAGTAAAGAGATAGTAAACGATGGTTAAAAATATCGTAGAAGTCCACCATTGCCGTATCGCCTTCTTTTTGACGATGCAAAGCTAACTCGCTGTAGTGCTGAGGAAGCACCCCCTGCTCACCCGTTAGGCCTATTAAATTGGTTTCAAGAGCTAGCTTGTGGCTATCAATATGTTTTAGATCGCAAAGCTGCGCATTTTCAAAACCTAACGATGGATTGACCTTTAAGTGTAGTTTTTCATGCTTCGGTAGAGCATCTGTCCCTATTTGTGCCTCGGCTTGCAAGATCTCGTGTTCGATAAGGTGAATTGCTTCAAACAACGGATGTTGCTTTAGATCTCGATAAAATTGCTCCGCGATCATAGCAACACCTTATCGCCAGTTAATGCAGGCCATAAGTGGAAGGGCTTTCCCGTTGACTTAAGTCTTATTTCTAGCTGCGTAAAAATGTTAATTTCAGCATATTGTGCAAAGTAAACGGATAGCACACTACCTAGGAGGAAGATTTGCTCTTTAGGTAAAATTTGATCAGAAACCGTCAAAATGATTTTTATACCGTGCGCAAAACCAACTTTACCTTTCTGACTGACTCTACCTGTAGTCGGCTCGAACTCTAGCTTCGCTAAAGCATCAATTACCGCTTTCGTTTCTGCGGTCCCAGAAAACGCGTAGAGATTCAGAGTTTGCTTCAAAGTTGTTAATCCATCTTCTTCGGTAAAGTGGTTTAAAGTTAGAAGCTTAGTTAGCTGCCATCGTGTACTTTCATCCATTTCTGGCCGGAGGGTTTCTGATATAGAAACTAAACAACGAACTGACTCGAAGTTGTCATTTACTTCCGGCAAAGAGACTTTTGGAAGACCGCCTCCAAATGGAAGCTTCTGCGCTAAATTACGATTGCAGCACTCAGCTTCAACGTACATTAACCAGTTTTCTCGGCTCTCTGGACTGAACAATTGATGCCTTTTATCAACAAAAGAAATGTAAGTTTCCCTGCCCGGCTCATCGTATCCACCAGCCCAGTTTTTATCCTCACGTCTCATCAACCAATAAATTTCACTGGCGTTCATATAATGCGTGTGCTCACCAGCGTGATAACATGGCAGGTTGTGATACGTTTTGTTCCAGTTTCTCAATGTTACGTCAGAAATAGAGACAACCTCGTTACTCTCGGCTTCCTGGTATTGCGGTGATAAGTGGTAATCGTACTCGGTTGGTAGAATACGCTTGGGCTCCATAACACTTTTAAATAAGTTGACCACTGGTACACAACCAACCATCAAGCTCTCTTCATCCACTTGCTTAGGAAGCCAATCATCATTGGTATCAAAGTAAAAATACAGTTCAGCTTGCTCTCCAAGAGCTAGTTCTGATAATCCGAGTTCAGTGATATCAAAGAACATGAACTTCTCAGGAAAGTGCAGATACTCAACAAGTAATCTTGCTCCCGAAAAGCTTCTCTTACTGTATGGAACAACCTTCTCATCTTCTGAAAATCCCACTTCAATAAGATGCCTTTTCGTTAAAGAACGAACTTCTTTGCCACCCGCAACGACAGATAAACCAATTAGATTTTGAAATAGCATTTGGTAAAGTTTAAACGTCAACTGAGAGTGCCCGTTTAAATAAAAGCGCAACCGTTCTAATCCCATGTCACTCAGAGATGTCTCTTCATCTTGGGCGGTGAGCTGGATTTTCAAAACTGAATGAGCATGGCTTTCCCATTGGGAGCCCACCGATTTAAGCGGTGCGTTTTTGAAAGCGCCAGAGGTCACATCAACAGGGTACATTCTGACCGGATAACAGGTTCTAAACTCGCATTCGTGGTATCCAGGAGCACCGATAACGACTCGCTCACCTTCTTCTACGTCAAAAAAAGAGGAAGTGGAGCTAGAGCAGTTCATCTTAATGACGGACATTGATGGAATTGGTGCGTGAAAATCCGGATATAACTGCCCCATCAAAGATTCAGTGAACTGAGGATAACTATTGTCTAAACTTTGTCTAATCCTTGCCGTTAGAAATGCACAGCCTTCTAGCAATCTTTCTACATGTGGATCGTCAACCTGCTCCTCACTGATACGGAGTCTCGCAGCGATCTTAGGATACTGCTCCCCAAACTCTTGTCCTTTGTGACGTAAATAAGCTAACTCGCGATTATAGTATTTGAGAAACTCTTCACTCATTTCGCTCTACTCAGTTTCATACCTAAATTTACCGGCTCTACTTCAGAATTGAATCGCACTTCATGAATGCTGTTATCGATTAAGCAAGTGGCGCTAATTTGTAACCTCAACACCCTATCAATAGCGTTTTTCTCGTCCGAAATCTGGACATAAGGATTCCTTAACCTAGGCTCGAACTCTTTAATTGCATCATGAACAATGTCACAAAGCTGATTCTGCCCCTCTTGGCTGCTATAAGGCATCGAGGAAAAATCTGGCAGACCATAATTCAATATTGAATAGCGAACCTCTAAAAGGTCATCAGGAATGTTTTTCCATCCGATACGACTATTTAACATAGACTCCAGATCTCTAAGCAAGCTGTTCAACATCTGTTGTTGGCTCGTAGGGAAGTCTTTTTCATCTCTAGTTGAAGGATCACTATCCATCAATTTGTCGAGCAGAGAAACGGTTAAAGACATGTTATTGTTACGCTATTTGTTTCGATTCTAACAATGTAGTCAAGTCACAGATTGGGAGGGCTGAATCACCAACTAGCCAACATTTTTGGCCTAAACCCACGAAGGATTCTTGCTCACCAAGCTGTTTCCAATCTGTTTCTCGACCTAGCTTTTGTGCGTCAGTTTCTGAGTCAACATAGGTCAATGGCATATGGCCTTCTCCTTCGCCAAGTCCGTCAATATCAAACTCTACAGGTCGCCAAATACTTTCTAATAAAGAGGTAGGTGCTTTTATTTCTAGCGCTTGAATGCTAGAAATTGGAACAAGAAAATAGTTACCCGCGGTGGAAAACAGTTCAATGTAACCACCTAAACGATCATCAATATCCCTAGCATCTTCATAATTTGTACCGTTTATGTTAAAGCCTTTAATAGTGCGATGCTCTTCAATGCTATGCGCTAGGTGTGACGCTTCTGCATAGTCTTGATTTTTGAGAGCGAGGTTAAAGCGAACAAGCTCTTTAGTGAATTCCTCGTCACCTAATACCTTGGCACTAGCCGCACCGTCGATAAAATCTTTTCTAGCCTGGGCCGCTTTCACTAAATGTCGCAACTGACTTGCACCAGGTAGATACTCAGGAAACAATTTGATCGATTGCATAAGTTGCTCATCCGCACGCTCGAAGTCTCCATCAATGCAAAGCAGCTCAATGAACGAGCTTCTCAAGCTTGCATCTTTAGGCGCCGCTTTAATTTCATCAATTAATAGCTTTAGAGCTTGTTGCAATTGGCCTTGGGACAAAGCATTTTTCCATTGGGTCATTGTTATTTCCTTACACCAAGTGCTCTGGTGATAATTCAGTAATTAATTTAATGCTAGATACCATTTGATCGAGCTGGAAGTGCGGTCGCAAATGGATAACAGAGTAATAGTGTCCTGGAGTTTCTCTTTTCTCTCGAACCGTAATTTTCGCTTCATTTAAGGGGTACTTCGCCCTAAGTTCATCAGATGCTTCATCCGACGCGGTAGTGTACTGATGCAACCATCGTTGAAAGTCTCGCTCTAGGCTTTCTGCATCTTGATACCCACCAATCTTGTCACGCCCCATAACCTTGAGATAATGTGCAACTCGCGACACACACAACGTGTATTGCAACATCGACGTGAGCTTTGCATTCGTTGAAATGTGTTTTTCTGCATATTGCTTAGGCTTGTAGAGAGATACATTCGAGGTCATCCCTACCATATCGGTTTCAGGTACAGGAGAAATAGAAATGAAACCGCATTCAGACAACTCTTGCTCTTTTCTCTCAGAGATCTTTAAGTTTAAAGGGCATCTTTCACGGTCATTCTTGCCATTAACACGCATTTTGTTCCTAGTAGGAGCGACGATAATGCCCTGACTATAATCCCCTTGCTTAATGCCTCGCATGTGCGTAAACCACCCATGCTCCCGAAACGCTCTAATTGATACGGCCGCAAAACAATACGCGCTACTCCCCCATAGCAAATCGCGATTAGAATCGTAGACATGCTCTTGAAAGTCGAACTGATCGTTGCGCGAACCATCACTTTTATATGGCTGACGGAATAAAACATTCGGCGCAGTCAGGCCAATAAATTTGGTATCATCGTTGTCTCTCAAACTGCGCCATTTTGCGTAGTCTGCCTGTTCAAATTGGGCCGCAATATCTCTTATCGCAGAGAGCTGTGAAAAACTGTCAACACCAAACATCTCCGGCGATGCTGACATAATGAACGGGCTGAATGCTGCCGCTGCAGACTGAGAGATCTTGCTGAGCACAGACAGATCTCTATCAAAATAATTTTTACTCGCATCACAACGAAGTTGATAATCGCCAACTACCACGCCAAAGGGTTCTCCCCCGGCCATGCCATATTCATTTTGATAGAGCAGCTTAAATAGTGCTGATTGGTCAAATTCGATGGCTTTTAGTGCATCTTTACTGACTTCATTCCATGTTGCCGCCAACACCTTGACTTTGACGGAGTCTGATGAGCGAGTGTCGACCTGTTCGCATAAATACCTCACGCCGATCCAACCTCTTTCGAGTTGTTGAAACTCAGGATGATGTATTATTTCGTTTAATTGAGACTCTAATAGCTCATCAATTCGGTTTATCGTGTTCATCACACTATGACGAAAACTGTCCAAATCTCTTGAACGCGTACCTTCTAGCCAAATTCGAGCTGCCTCTACAAGATCAGAAGATTCATTGAATCGAGTCAACCACGGGCTATCAAGCTCAGCATGGCCTCCTGTGCTGAATTCATGCTTTAGCTTACTGGGATCGCGAAAGTTAAGTGACACTGCTATTTCCATCTAGAACATAACGATTTGGTATGGCTGGCCTTACGACCAGCCAATTCATTTCTTATCCACCCGACTGAGGGATCTTTGCAACAAGTCGCAAAGATGTCGTCAATTCTTCCATTTGCAGCCAAGGCTTAAGCCATGCTACAGCATTGTAAGAACCTGGTGCGCCAGGGATTTCCTTAACCTGGACACGAGCATCTGCTAGAGGGTATTTCGCTCGGATCTCTTGACCACCACCCTCTGAAGCATTTACATAGCCTAGAATCCAGCGGTTCAACCAAGACTCAACGTCTTCTGCTTCCATAAAGCTACCGATTTTATCTCGAGCCATTACCTTCAAATAATGCGCAAAACGAGATGTCGCCATCATGTAAGGTAGACGTGCTGAAATCGCCGCATTAGCCGTTGCTTCTGGAGATTCGTGGTTCGCCGGTTTTTGACAGGTTTGCGCACCAAAGAACACCGCATAGTTGGTGTTTTTGTAGTGACAAAGCGGTAAGAAACCAAGTTTACCCAGCTCTGCCTCACGTCGGTCGGTAATACCAATCTCTGTTGGACACTTCATATCAGGATCGCCATCATCACTCATGAAGAAATGTGTTGGCAAATTATCCACTCGACCACCACCTTCTGCACCACGGATAGCTGTACAGAATCCATATTTTGAGAAGGCGTCTGTTAACTTAACACCAAGAACATACGAAGAGTTCATCCAACAGTAGTCATTATGCTCAGCATTGACAGCAATACCTGACACTGGATCTACTTCGAACTCTTCAAATCCAAATTCCTCAACTGGAGCAGTGGCTTGTCCGTATGGCAAACGAGCCAGAACTTTCGGCATAGTCAGGCTAACAAAACGTGAATCAGCACTCTCACGGAACGAACGCCATTGAGCGTATTCTAGCGACTCAAAGACCTTGTCTAGATCGCGTGGTTTTGACAGTTCAGTCCACTCATCAAAGCCAAATAGTGCTGGTGAGGCCGCGGACAAGAATGGGGAGAAGCCTGAAGCGGCTACATTTGACATTAGGCGCAGCGACTCAATATCCTCTGGGTGGTTGGTAAACTCATAGTCACCAATTAATGCACCATAAGGTTCACCACCTGCACTGCCAAACTCAGACTCGTAAACTTTCTTAAAGATCTGGCTTTGGTCAAATTCAACCGCTTTACTCAAGTCTTTATGTAACTCTTTCTTAGTCATACTCATCATGCGAATTTTCAGAGTAGAGCTCGTCTCTGAGTTCATCACTAGATAATTTAAACCACGCCAAGAACCTTCAAGCTTCTGTAATTCAGGATGATGCATTACTTCAGACAACTGATCAGAAATCTGTTTATCAAGTAAATTAATCGCTTCACGAAAAGTTACCGTTAGGTTTTTGTTCCAAGTAACCGTCCCTTTCATCGCTTCTTCAGTGAGCGTTTTAATTAGCTCTTCAGCACGAGAGGCTTCTGTCTGCTTAGTTGCACCAATAGCTTGATCTAAAAATGAAGTTGTTTGTTCATTAACAGTTGGATCTAACTGCTTTTCAGCTTCAGTCGTCATTATTCCGCTCCTTCAGTACCGTCTGACTTCGCTTTCTTGCCAAGATCTAACTCGCCCGCAAGTTTTGCCAGATTGTCTGTGTTGTTCAAAACATCCTCTAAGATGTTTTCAAGCTCTTCAGAACGGTCAACTTTTGTCATCAAATCACGCAGTTTATTACGCGTTTCCATCAGTTGGCGCAGTGGATCAACTTGATTTACGATCGCAGCGGGCTCAAAGTCTTGCATTGATTTAAAGTTCAAATCAACCTCAAACTGTGAATCGTCGTTCGCAAGCTTGTTCGCAACTTTGAACTTAACCGATGGGTTCATCTTTTTGAGCACATCATCGAAGTTGTCTCGATCGATCTGAATAAAACGGCGGTCTTTCAATGGCTTCAACGCTTCAGTGTTTTGACCAGCGAAGTCACCCATTACACCTACAACAAAAGGTAGCTCTTTCTTAAGAGTTGTACCTTCAGTTTCAACATCATAGGTAATGTGGACACGAGGCTTCCGTACTCGTGACAGTTTCGAGTGGATACTCGTCATACCATTCTCCCTTTATTAATTTTCATTTTGTTCTGCTATGCCAACCAAACGGAAGTAGCTTTTCTTTGCATCTCCGTCGGAGATAAGTTCCGCCAGTAACTCCGGCAGAGGCATTCCACACCAACGAATGATCTGTTCGATGGAGTAAGAAACTGGTGAGTGAGGCTCACTCTCTCTGAAGAAATCAGCCACTTGCTGCAATTGTCTAATCGCCTGCTCTCGTGATTTCATGTTTGTCGCTAATAGTGCATCAGAACTTTGTGAACTCACTTGTTGTTCCGAAGAAGAAGATTCATCCACCTCCTCCAGTTCTTCAAACACAGCTTGTGGTTGATTAAAACGCTCTCCAAGGAGATGCTTTAATGCCGAGTGTATTGATTCAAGCCTTTTTGATATATAAGAGCTAGGAGTGACATCACCTACCGCTTCATCTAATCGCTGACTGAATTCATTAAATGACTCTGTGGCGAACTCCAGATCAGCGATTAGCTCACGATAAAAGGCATCAGAGGTAGATTTAACTGTAGTTGTAATATCAGATAGCTCTGTAGCGCCAAGATCGACTCGATTTCGGCGCTTATCTTCATCTAAACGCTCCAACTCAATAGCTTGCTGATATTCCCAGTAGGCATACGCTTGCTCAACGCCTACGTCAGTAAGCGGGATACAAGCAATAGGGAAAATAAGTGTTCCTTCGCTATCGATACCATTGAGGCCAGTAATCGCCGATATTCTTGTTTCAATACCATCCTCATCAGGCATTGGATAGAGATCATCCCAAAACTTCTCGATGAACTCGGTTGCGAGTTTGTACCCAACGCCCATACCACGAAAACCATGCAATCGAGTTAGAGCCTCTATAAGCCAAGCCACAAACTCTAAATCTTTAGATTGATTCGTAAGTATCTCTGGTACTTCTTCAATAAATACCCGCCATAAGTTACTGTGGGTATAAATACTTTCTTCTTCTATAAGCGCATTACGCTCTGCATTTCGCGCAGCCATACGCTGATCTTTTAATCGGTAATAAGCGGACTGTGGCGATACATCTTCTCTAGGATCAACACCTGTGGGATTCTCTTGAGATATAGGAGCCAACGCTTGTTCATACCAATCGAACATCTCACTATTCATAAGACCTCCCTCTAAGAAAAACGGGGATCGTCGCGTCTTCTCTCGTTACTGCTTCAAATTCTGTCTGCGCTTGGCGAACTTTGACTAACGCACAAGTAACGTTATCACTTGCACCTCTCACTAACGCCGAATGCATGAGCGCTAATCCTGCTTGATTTACTGAGTCCGCATACAATGTCCGGTGAATTTCATCACTCGTTAATTCTTTAGAAAGCCCATCACTACACAGAAGAAATTGATCTCCGTCAGCCAACTGCCCCGAAACTTGATCAATAGTGATACTCTCATCTACCCCAACAGCTCTGGTAATAACATTTGCGAGAGGATGTGACTCAGCATCTTCAAATGCCAATAACCCTTGATCGACTAAATCCATAACTTGACTATGATCGCGTGTTTTTTGAGAAAAATGACCATTTCTAAGCTGGTAAATTCGGCTATCACCGACCCAAAGACAGTGGTAATACCCGTCCTGGATAAACAACAAAACGAGAGTTGTTCCCATCGTTTTACCGTCTAAGTGATTTTGTGCGTATTGATAAATTTCTAAATTCGCGGCTTGAACCACACTCCGGATATCATCGATATTGGTATTTGGGACATCCTGCATATGGCGCGCGATTCTATCCACTAGCATCTGGCTTGCTATGTCGCCAGCACTATGCCCACCCATTCCATCGGCTACAACCCAAATATGCTGCTCTGTCATATCTAAAAGAGCATCCTCGTTATAAGGGCGTACTTTTCCTGCGTGCGATTTAGCAAAGGTAAAATAGTTCCAATTCATTCTTCTATCCTACCAATTCCACTTTTTCCAACCGCCATCAAGCATGGCAGAAAATTGACCAATAGAAGGGAAACCGCTGGTCATAAACATACATGGTTCAACTAGAGTCGAGCCTTCAGTCCACCAAAAGCATGGCTTACTCAATTTTTCTTTAATGAGGTAATTCAAAAGTGCGCTTTGATCTGCTCCACCTTGATCATGAAAAATCGTAGATATTTGGCTTTGATAAAGAAACTTAAGAGGCCGCACTTCACTTTTTACATTCGCCACTAAATCGTTTTTTTCTTGCATGCTCTTATGCCAAACATCAAATACAAAGTCGTCCTCAAGTACTGCTAGGGCAAGAGATGCACTGTCCTCGGTCCAAGCTTTGTCCCCCCAATATTGCGCAGCTTCACCTTTTACGGCACGAGCTATAGTAAAGAAAAAGTATCTACCGCATGCATCTACACTAGGAATCATGCTACCAATGTATGTCGAGTCTTCTAAGTAACTAACATCCAGAGCAAAGTGCCACACAGGCGCGGTTAAAAAGTGCTCATTCCAACTTTCACCCAATTGTTCTCTGCTGACTGCAATAACAGCCTGCTGCCAGTCATGCCAGCGCTCTGAAAAATCTTGTGATAAGCCATCTTTCACAAAGTCTCCTTTTGCAGGCATTTTACCGATATAACCCCAGGCTGATGTTACAAGGTTCGCGGACATCTGAACCTCTCCATTTCATTTGACCAAAACGGATTAATAGCACTAGACGGAATAAGCTCTAGTTGCACCTTATTTCCCTTTAAATCAATCATAACTATGTTGTCTTTACGTGATTCTGGTCTTGCTTTAAGTGATTGATCTAGCAGTTTGAATATGCCCCACTCACCTTCATAAGTATGGGCAATCTCACGTTTAGATTCTGGCGGTGTGAACACTATTCGAGTCTGGTCTTGACCCGCAGGCCAGCTCAAGGATTTAGCTCGTGCTGGTCCATGCTTATAAACCAAATCTTGCTTACCTAGCTCTAGAACAAACCGAGTAATGTGCTGATCCAGATACACTGGTTTCATACCGAACTCTACGCGCAATGAATTATCAGATTCAAAGAAAGACTGCCTGATACGCTTCGCTCTTTGAAAGACCATCAGCGTTTCTGGACGAACTCCAATTTCCTTTTCTAATCGCCAACGACTTTTCGAAGTATCGACAAACGGTTCAAGATACTCTTGGAAGAATGAGTCAAGCGTACCTCCATAACCAAAGAAACGTTTGAAGTCCTTCAGCCTTACTTCTCTGCTTGCATTTGGCTCGAATGGGTATCTACCCGCAATAGTCCGCTGATAAGGGCGCACCACTTGCGTAACCCAAAGCTGATTTAGATGATCTTTCGACCCGCTCTCCGCAAACTTAACTGACTCTTGAGAAAGTTCACCTAGCCATTGATTAAATGGCCTAGGCAAAAGTTCTTTAGCGCGAGCAAAGGAAGCTGCTACATCTTGTGTAACGGTCCCATCTAAAATACTTTTGTAAGCAATTTTCTGATTATTACCTGAGCTTGATAAATCGCTTAAATACGAGCGCAAGTTAACCATAGCTTGTTGAATATCATCAAAGTCTTGTTCGCCGAGACGTAAGATCTCCGAAAAATGAGATTCGACTTCTTTACCTGGCAGTGCAACATTGAAACCATTTTCTTCAGGCAAGTACATGTCTAGTCTATCTGCCGTATTCGAAAATTTAACTTTGGCAACCTTACCAGCGACTTCAGAAGTGGCCTTCTGATTTTCTGACAATGATACTTTCGACAAACCAACTTCTTTTTGGATTGCCCTCAACAACGATTCGATTGGTCTTTCAACTCCAGATAGAACTCTAGCTTGTTCTGTTGCAAGCTCTAGGCTCGGAGCCTGCTTAAGTTGAATATCTTCGATCAGAGTTTTCCATTCATTCACATAATCTTGATAGTATCGAGATTGGACTCCTTGAATAGCGCTATCTTGATCAATTTCATGAGCCTTAAGATCGTCACCATAAACCCAGTTCTCTTCCATTAGGCTTTTTACTGTACGGTTGATCTGAATCTGAAAAATGCTATGAAAGCCATTGTACGTATAAAAGCCCGAAATGCCTTGTGATAACGGCTTTCCACTCGCTCGTTCAAACTGCTCAAGCCCTTTAGGCCCCAAGACATCAGTCAAACGAAATGAAGGAACATGACTCTTCGAAAATTGTATCTTCATTCGCTGATAAGCACGTTCTGGTAGAGACATTTGTGTCAAAACCTCGCGAGCATTAGTCACGGCAGCAGTATTATAAGAAAAGCCTTGTCCATTATTCTCTAATAAATTTTGAGTGTGCTGTAACAGACCTTTTCTTAAGTCTAGATTTAGTTCACCCGGATATTGACGTTCAAAATAGAAGTTAAACCAAGCCAACACTTCATCTTGTTGGTATTTGTCTGGATTAAATAACATCAAATAAGTTTTCAACGTTTCATACAAATACTCTCGATGCTGTTGATTACTTTCCATTTCCGTCACCAAGCTATCAAGAAGCAAGGGAGCGTAATATTGGGTCAACGCATCAGAATATGCATTGTTCGCCGCCTGTGAGACTTTATCTCCTTGATAGAGACCAAACCTTTTTACGGAATCAGCATCGCCGTAGTTGCTTTGCTTTCCTAGAGGAAGCGTCATCAATCGGTCTAATGTCTCTACGGCTGAGATAATATCCGCCTCAAAATCTAAGCTCTCAGCACCAATCATTGCTTCAATATGGCCGGCTTGCTCATTGGTATCGACAATCAACTGAGAATTCCACTTGTAGCTCATAAGCCAAAGTGCAGACGCACCTAGCAGTAGAGAAGCACAGCCAATGTAAACACCTCGGCGCATCCACCCTGACTGCTTTTGATAGTGACGATTAACCGTTCCTAACAGTTGTTCCTTGAAAATAACCTTATCAAACAAGTTCTTCACGAAATAACTATGAGATCCTGTTGGGCTTTTTGCTAGAGCGAGGCGATTTAGTCCAAGTCCATTGGTCGATTCATTCATTAACTTATCGACTGGTAAGCCTTCTTGGACCGAGCTCAACATAAACACACCACGAATCAAGGCTGGCTCTTCAAAACTATTTTGTGCAAATATTTCCGCTAAAAATTCATCAAGGTTAGCTTGCAATACCCTTAGCTGTTTAGGAAATTCAAAAATAAGTGCTCGCTTCTCTAAATCATCTTCAGTTTCAAGGATTCTCAGCATTCGCGCATCAAGGCGCTCCAACATGCCATGAAATTCTTTATTGAATAAAGAAATAACCCCTCTTTCATCAGCCACTTCACGCGGAAACATGAAACCGAACAATTCCTCACGCTCTTCCTTACTTAGATCAGAGAAGAACTCATTGAAACCCGCAACTAAATCCATTTTGGTCAGTAGTACGTAAATAGGAAATTGCATCCCTAACTGATTCTTCAGTTCTTGAAGGCGCGACTTGATAGCTCGGGCATGAAGGCTTCGCTCGGTTCTTGTCTGCGACATCACACTGGCTAAACTGATCGTGACAATTGCACCATTAATTGGCCTTTGCGTTCTATATTTTTTCAACAACCCTAAGAAGCCGTGCCATGCTTTAGAGTCGACCTTTTCTTGACTGTCTTGTGTCGTGTATCGACCGGCCGTATCAATCAGAACGGCTTTATTTGCAAACCACCAATCACAATGACGAGTTCCACCGACACCAGCAATAGAGTCAGAACCAAGGCTATCCGCTAACGGAAACTCCAGCCCTGACTGCTTTAACACTGTTGTTTTTCCTGTCCCTGGAGGGCCGATCAACACATACCAAGGCAAGTCATATAAGCTTCGCTTTCCTTTATGTGTTTTCGTTACTACTTTGACAGCTTGCTCAATACGCTCGCGCATTAAGTCAATTTCACTCGCCGCTTCTTTATCTGACTGACTATCAACCTCAAGTAACGTTTGAATACTTTCGTCTTCTTTAACTTTTTGCTTGTGCTGCTTAGTCACGTTGAATAAAGCCCACACAAACACCAGCACCAAAATCGTGACGAGTCGTTGGAAGTCGCTCTTTAGCGGCTCATATCCCGCTATCGTGATAAGTGGACCAACAACCCAAATAAAAATTGAACAAGCAGCGACACCGATAAGACCGAGAAACCACCTTTGAGTAAATATTCTGCCAATTTCTTTAATACGCATCTCTATCTACCTGTTATTAATTCGCGACAAGGAGGTCGATTTCAATTCGACGGTTAATAGCTCGGTTTTCGTCACTATTGTTTTCAACCAATGGTCTTGCATCACCCAGCCCTTCTGGTATGACTCGACCTTCTAGTGTGCTATTCGAGATAAGTTGTTCAGACATAGCAGTAGCTCGAGCTAATGATAGATGCCAGTTCGAAGGATATTTACTCGTGAAAATTGGCCTATCATCGGTATGACCTGTTACAATGATCTTGCCTTGGGTCGACTCCAACGTTCTAGCGAGTTTAGAAATTACGGGTTGGATATACGCAACAACATCAGCACTACCTGATTCAAATAGATCTTGCGATTTTAACGAAATTCTTACCCTGTCTTGCAACGGCTCGACGTTAATTAGCCCCTTCCCGATCTCGGTTGCCAGATACATAGAGATCCTTTCTGAAATTGGCGCTGATTTTGATTCTGACGTTGTATCTTGGTTAAGCTGTTGCGGTTGAACCAAATTGACTAATTGAGAAAAGGTGCGGTTGGAAGCCTTGTTTAGCTCATAGCTAAAATACATAAATATACAAACCAATAATGCAGCCGTTACGGAGCACACAACCCAGAGAGGAGCTCTGTCGGAAGCCTTAGAGCCATTCAAAATGTGTTGTTCGATACTATTGCTTAGCTCTTGAGGTATCCCTCTTCCGTAAGACTTAAGAATAGCGATAATCTGCCTTCTCAGTTTTCGGTGAGACTCCAGTCCGTTTTTTTCCAAACGATATTGGCCGAGAAACCCAAGCGATAGGCACACGTACATCAATTCAAGCAAATCTAAATTTGTATCTGGTTGCGCCATGCACTTATCAAGGTACTTAAAGAACGCTTCCCCACCCTGGCTGCTGGCATAGAAAGAACTAAGCAATGAGTCATGGCTCCAAAATGAATGCCCCCCCCAATTAGTATTGAGCACCGCTTCATCTAACGAGCAACACAAACAGTAACGAGCCGTATCAATAGTGTCCAAATCAACGTCGTGGTGACGTAGTCGGTTCTCATAATCTCTAAGTTTTTGTGCCAACGTCTCTTTTAGAAACAACGGGTCAGAATGAGTCGCTGTCGCTCGAATTTGACCAATAATGGATAAAAGACCATTCGCTTCTGCCAATAAAGGGTTGTTCCCATAAGCGACCACTGAATCGTTATTCACCAATTCAGGACTTTTTGAGATAACTACCGTATTATCTGCTGACTTTTCTGATTGTGGTTTCGGTGCGGGCGCTCTTCCACCCGGTGTTGGTTTTACGATCGTTTGTTCCATACTGAGCACACCTATTGACTAATACTCCACAGCTCAAGGTCAGCATTCGGAAAATGCCCCGATAAATGCAGCGCAATACCACCACTGTCTTTCAGCCTCATCCAAAACGGGCCTTTCTTGACTACTTCGAAGTAGACATAACCCGTTTGGTAAGGGATCTGCCTCGGTACTACACTCAATGGCGCTACGTTTATTCCATTAATCTGATTGTTGATCAGATCACGAATCTGCTCCGCTGGTCCAAACTTGAGCTGCGCCGGGACTAAACGTCTGATTTCATCTGTTGTCGTATCAGCTTTGACCGCAAGCACAAACTGGCATGATTCAAGTAAACGCTTATCTGGAAGTGGCGTCACTTGAATTCCATATTGTCGTGGCTCCAAAGGAAGTTTGCTTGCTGTTTGATCAAGGACAACGCTCAGATATTGACTCAGAACTTGATTCAATTCGCTATAAACACTTGATACATCTAAGTGATCGTATGTAAGTAAGCTTGGCATCCTCTTAGTTTTGTCAGAAAACGTAGCTAATTCACCAATATAACCTTTCAGGGTCGTCGCTAATTCCAATGGATGTAGCCTGTCTAGGTCACTAAAGTGCTTTAACATCGCCTCATACCTGTTCAACATTTGTAGCATGATGAAATCAACAGCAGATGCAGATGCGGCTTTGCCCTTAATCAATCGCTGCGCAATAACGTCGGCACGCATCTTTGTCATCGCAATAACGTTACGCAAGTAAGCCGACATAACTTTGTCGCTAAGTAAATTGATAAGCGGTGGAACATACGAATCGTCTAGTATTACTTCGCCTTCTGCCGTTACCTCTTTTATTTTCAATATCGGTAACTCAACATAACCCGCTAATTTGTCATTGCTGGCTTTCAGTTCCAGGTTTAGGGCTGCGACTTGAATCGTTTCTTCATCCTGCCCAGTGAGATTATCTATAACGTCAACGTCTTTAAGTACATAACGAGAAACGATCGCCTCACTTACATCAGAAACATTTTTACCTTTGACATTTGAAAGGGGAAGAGTGATTTTTACTAACGTATTTTCTACGTCTTTATCAATAAATAAAGGCACAACCGAATCGCTGGCTGTTAAGGTATTAACCAGAGTCATATCTGGCAAAACTGCCTCAAAGTGATCTAATTCAATCAGACCATCTTTTAATGCATGTTCTTTTACTCGACATTTCCAAACCCCCCAATTATAAGCCCCACCAAACTGATGTAAGCCTTTGAATTCTTGAGAGGTTGCGCGTTCATGTTGTTGAAAGTGCTGGGGACGTAAAAACATCCCTTCGCACCAAGCCGTCTTGGAGTATTGCGTCATTTATAATTAGCCAACTAAACGTTATTTTACGACCAAAGACAGATCTTCTAACAGAATTTGATAGGTGTTGTAACCGGTCTTATCCACTTCAATGACTTGTCGCCAATTTGAATTTTCAATATCTCGAAACGCTGCGACAATGCCTAAGTATTCAGTCTTTGGAGACATACTTGCCTGATATGTTTCTTTCTGACCTGGAGTTAATGATATTTCATATTTATTCACTAAATCAGGGCCTAAGACTTTTTCACTTTCTTCATAAATTGAAAAAAAATCCTGACTTTCAAAAAGGGTATTTGATGTTAATTCAAAAACATACACGACTACAGGGGATGGCCTACCATTGGAGTCAGGGTTAATATTGTGATTTGCTGTTATTTCTAAATCTGAATATGGGTCAACAACTAAATTGGCTGCTGAGCATCCAAATAAAACCATTGAAATTAATAACAAAATGTACTGATAAACTCTTTTCATCACCCTATTTCCTAGCTTTTATTTTTTAATGCTAACTCATAGTGTTTAGCGAAATCTTCTAAATAAAATGGAGATTCTTTATTGATAATGTCATCGGATAGCTTTTCATGAATATCCTCAAACCGCTTCCAACTTTGAGCATATTTTCTTGCTGGAATAACCTTATTAATAACCGTGTCTTTAGCTAAAGCTTCTGAGTATATCGACGTAGGCTCAACAAGCGACATAACACTTGAAACCGTACCCTCAACACCTTTCATTAACGCTTGTTCATGATTTTCTATATCACTAAACGCTTCTTTAATGGCTGCACTTGGTTTTAGGAAACTTGCAGTTTGACGGTTATATAAGTTATGAATTGCATCTTCTAAATTCGCAGAGAACTTCAGAGGATTATTTTCTGACTTCCGAAACGCAGTATGACTTAGTCGATTTGTTTGTTTAAATACCGCTCGATTGTGCAGCGTTTCCATTAAACCAACTAACATCAAAGAAAATGATTCCCCCAGTTGTTCAAACCATTGCTCTCTGTTATCGCTGGGAATCATCGTTGGATCAATACCCGCCCCTTTAATGAACGCCGCAAGCTCGCTCCCTTTACTATCAAATTTGGGAGTTGATTGACGTTCTAGCTGTCGTGGGGTTTCCGGTACAGGTGTAGGATCTACACTCTGTTTTTCTGGTTTGGGGATATCAATAAAATCATCGACTAAGCCAATATCTAGTTGAAAGTCCGAAGGAACACTCTCATTCAAAAGCTCACTGGCACTAAGGCCGAGGTCTACAAACTCTGCTTCAGATGAACTCGAGAATGCTTCAGGTTCTGAACTGGAACGAAAGTTACTTTCCTGATTATTGAATGCCTCAGTGCTCGTTTGAATACTTACTGAAATTTGGTAATCCCCTAAACTAACCGTATCGTCGTCACTTAGTGCAATCTCATTTCCTTGGCCCACAGGTGTCACAGCGTTATTAACAAACGTGCCATTAGTTGATAAGTCTTTTATCAAGTATTTATCACCAAACTTGATGAGCTCTCCGTGAGTTCCGGATACTACTCTTTCAGGGTCTGGCAGTGTCCAATCACATTGCTCAGACCGACCAAACGTAACTTTGGCATGCTCATCACTTGATTCAAACACAAACTCACTCTCAATCTCTGGAGTAAATTTGTGAAAACTTGTTATGGTTAAAACCAACTTCATGTAAACCTCGCCAAAGACCTGCTAAATATTATTTTTAATTTTATTATTAGTCACTTTCTTATTAACAGTAAGATTAATAAAAACCTTAAACCTGCCATTGAAAATCATGCACGGAATAATGAATCATTTTTTTATCAAAGCAATCACGTAATGTTCAACAATTTTAATTATCCAACCAAGTTCAAATTTTTGACACTTAGACTTTCATCAATAAAAAAACGAATGTTAGTTTGGCCGCGAAATTCTAACATAATGACTTTTCATTGAGCAGAAAGGTATATATTCCCCCATCATTTATACGGAGTTCTTGTGATGGAAGACAGCAATAAAAACAATTCTATAAATAATAAAGATAGCGGAGACAAAACTAAAATTGTAAAGACTCAAAAACGAGACAATGCAATTCAATCAAATAAAGTTGCTAGCAATGAAGGCTCCGTTCAAAATAAAAATGAAACAAATACAAAACTGTCTCAAAAAGAAAACACTCCGTTAGTTAATAAGAAAATAAACAATAAAAATAACACATCAAATAATGACAAAGATATTATTAATGAGAATTTAATAGGCACAACTGTCAAAAATCGCTATGAAATCGAGTCGGTTCTTGGCCATGGCGGACTTTGTGATGTTTATTTGGCAAAAGATAAGATATTAGAATCTTCAGGTTCAGAAACCCCTTACGTAGCATTAAAGATTTTACAAAAAGAGTTTGCATCTCAACCAGAGACTGCACGCATGTTGATACGTGAAGCTCAGCAAACACAAAGATTAAGTCACCCTAATATTATTAGGGTTTTTGATTTTGGTGTCGATGGCGAAATATATTTCTTAGTGATGGAATATATTAATGGGGAAACATTAGAGAATTTAATACAACGATCTAGGCCGCATGGGCTGAAGTTTAATGCAACTTTATCGATTCTAAATCAGGTACTTGACGCCCTGTCTTACGCCCATTCACTTGGTGTCGTGCATGCCGATTTAAAGCCCGCTAACGTCATTTTAACGTCTGAAGGTAATGTTAAATTACTCGACTTTGGTGTATCTAAAACTCATCAATTAAAGCAAGATCAATACGCAGCTAAACGTAAATCCGAAAATGTGGAGACTCTTGGTTATACTCCAAACTACGCATCGATCAACTTGTTGTCGGGTAAAGAGCCAAACTTAAGCGACGATATGTTTGCGCTATTTTGTATTGCTTACGAGTTATTGAGTTGCAAGCATCCTTATTCAAGAACTCCTGTTAATGAAGCTCTCAAAAAGAAAATGAAGGTCTCGAAACCTGCTAATATGCCAGCATCTAAGTGGCCTATCTTTGCACGCGTGTTTTCAACTGGCATCATCCCCAAAGACCTTACCCCAGAGCAGTTAAAACAAAAGTTGAACATGCGATATTGGCCTATCGTTAGCGGTGTAGCTGCAAGCGTACTATTGGTTACCGGAATCGTATTTGGCTATCAACAACAACAAGAAACCATCTCTGATTTAGAAATAGCTATTAACAAGCAAAATGATCAGATTAATGGGCAGGAATGGTTGCTTGATACACCACCAGAAAAAAGCTTGTCACTGATTAATAGTGAGAAAAACTTACACCCGGTGATTAAAGCTGGCTTACTACGACAGCACAAGAGCTACCTTCTAAGTGAGTTTGAATCTGAAATTGATCAGGTTCTGAATTCTGATGCTAACAACTATCCAAATTATGATGAAATCGAGTCTGTACTAAACAAAGCAAAAGCCTACTACCCTGACTCACATAAAATTGAAGTTCTGGCGTTAGATATTCAATCAAGCAAGCACTCCACATTGCTTTCGATAGCCAGACAAATCAATAGCCAACTGGAAAAGTCTCGATACAGTAAAGAAGAAGACAGTAAGTCCATCTATGAACTGAAAGATGAGTTAAATCAAATTCATCAGGATTACCCATTTACACCAAGCTCATTATCTAGCGATGTTTTTGGTAAACACCTAACTGAAGCACTCAAAAATAAAGATGCTGCAGCACTTGTTGCGCTAATTAAGGTTGGGAATACTTTCTTCTCAAACGTTGAAGAGCATCAAAACAACTTAAAAATAAGCAACGCGATGAAAGATGCAGTCCTCCAGATGAAACTGTATGAGACCGCGCTAGACTCTAACGATCCTCTACCATTTCCAGATGAGGCTGCTCGAATTTTGTTCCAAGAGGAATTTGAAAACTTCTATTACCGCCTAGAAAAGGCAAGAACAACAACTCACCTCGATAACTTAGTGAAAGATGTTGATCAGTTTTCGAAGAACTTTCCTATCGGTTTTCAAGATATTAACGATTTGAGATTCAAAACTGCAGATAAATACCTGCGCTTCTCCGACATACTGCTCAATAAGAGAAGGACCACAAGCGCAAGGCGCGCAATGAAGAAAGCGAACGAGTTAATGAGGCAGGTAGAACAGGACTCCAAGCAAAGCTAATTGTACAAAAGGGGCGCAAGGCCCCTTTTTTGCGTCAAGCTACTTGCCATTATGCAACTAGGTTGCTAGCTTGTATTTGTACTCGATTAGGAGAGTTGACCTTGACTGAAGGAATAGTCAAAGTTGGCGAGCGCTTGGCTTACTTGTTTGATGATTGCTTTAAACTAGGTAGACAAGACTGTTCCCAACCCAGCATTTTATTTGGAACCCACTATCACGTAACTTGTGTTGCCACGACACGAGTGCAAAATGCTTTGCACAAAAGATTAGATCATAGACTCTTATATATAAGTCAAAATGTACCGAACAATAACTTTGTTTTTATAAGTCTAGCTCAAGTGGTAAGCACACTGTTCAGCGCTCAACTCCCCCCACTTAAACGTTCCTATCCGATACATTTTTCTACCTCGCGGTTAGTCAGAGGTAAACATGATTAATTTTGATGTTCTCAATAAATACATGGAGAACGACGTAGATCTTATCGTCACCGTTTTTTCCACATACTTAGAAGACCACGCCAATGACATACAGCGTATCAATGAGTTGTACGCAAACAAATGTTGGCCGGAACTCTACTTATTGGCTCACAGTCTAAAGGGCATTCTAGAGAGCTTTGGTGAAGAAACCGCTGTCATTGTTTTCACAAAAATAGAAGCAGAAACAAGGAACGATAACGAGCCAGATAGCTCAGATATAGCTATAGTTACTAAAGAGCTAGCTGCCATTAATCAACAAATCTTTGCTTACTTGAAGAATATGCAATAAAACAAATTAAGGCTTAACTGGGGGAAATATGGCAATGAACAATAGCAATTTCAAGGAGCTGATTGAGTCTCTCAAAGACTTAACGCCAACTCAAAAGAGGTACTTGCTTAGTCGTACAAAGATGGCGTTAGATGATGAGAGCAATATGCTAAACATCAGTGATATACTGACACCAGAAGAGTTGGAAGCATTGTTGTCGCCTGCACCAACTACAAATACAAAATAACAATGATATACAACGTAACCGTCAGATTAACGCTAGGGGCCAGGTGGGGTGAATAGATCTTGCTTGGTTGTTAGTTTTTCTCCGTTCCTCTTCACTAAAACAAACGTGTTTTTTCCAATCTCTTTTTCTAACTTGAACTGGTCAGATAATTGAGCGACTAACATCAGTCCACGACCTGAAGCAGACCAACTATCATCATCCATTAAGTTAGGAGCCTCAATCTGTTTATTTTTATGTTGGTTGAATGTCATTTCATTGATTGACGCTCCGTAGTCAGAAACCCTAAGTTCAATGAAATCTGACATTTGGTCGCATCTAATCCTACATTCCACGTCTATCGGCTTGCCTTCAATTTCGCTGTAAGAATGGATGTAAGCATTGTTCATAAGCTCAACAACACAAAGCTCCAATGACTGAGCCGTACTTAACGATACTTGATTATCCATTAAAAACTTAGCAACCTCTTTGCTCGCACTTCGAGAGCGAGTAAGGGATCCACCGTAAGTTCGTTTAAACTCGCTCTGGAACATTCTTTTCCTTTATCCCTAGGCTATCAGCCACGCCACCTTACTTGTAAAAGACTCGCATCATCATCAAACTCATCTTTGTTCTGCCAAGATTGTACTTGTTCAAAGACACATCTAGCCTGCACTTCTACTTCTAATTGCGAAGAACAAACAGCTTTTATACTTGATGCCAACCTTTGTACTGAAAACATCTCCTCACCTCTCCTTGCTTCTATCAAACCATCCGAATAAAGCCATACTACATCCCCCTCACTCAGAATAATTTGATTACCAACGTACTCCATCGGCTGCAAAGCGCCAATCATAAAGTTGTCTTCACCCGCCAGCTCTGTAGTTTCGGTGCTCGCTCGCCAAACAAGGAACTTAGGATGACCAGCAGTACAATAGCGAAGTTGTCCTGATTCTGTATTAAGAATGGCATAAACCATGGTGAAATAAAGCTGACTGTTCCTAGTTTGCTGATACCGTCGGTTTAGCCGATCAATAACGGCTGCTGGTTCACTGATACAGTAGTCGCCATCTCTTAGCTCCATGGTTATCGAATCAGGTCCCAGATTTTGAGATAACGTCTGTTGGATAGAAAAAGCCATCAAAGCAGACGAAACACCATGACCTGAAACATCGAAAACATAAAATGCGACATGTTGTTCATCAAGCTCAAAATACCCCAACATGTCACCACCAATCTGGGAGCACGGTTTGTAGGCGTAACTAAATTGCATGTTCTGGATAGACGACTCCGCTGGGAGTAGTTGCTCCATCAGATGACTAGCAGACTGTAGGTCTTGGTGGATTGTTTGATAGGCCGCATCTAGCTCTTTATTTCTCTCAACGAGTTTGTTGTGCAGCTGCAGAGTGCGAAAACCTGCTCGAATTCTCGCTTGAAGTTCTTCGACAGACGTCTTCTTATCCACAAAGTCATCTGCGCCGGCATCGATGCCTTTCACGATCGAGCTTTGGTCGTTTCTAGAGGACAATAAAACAAAGAAAATGTAACGTTCGCTAACTTGCGATTTTAATTGCCGACACAGCTCAATACCATTAATGCCAGGCATCATTAAGTCACTAAGTACAAACTGAATATCTTTGCGATAAGTCAGCACTTCAAGTGCGGATTGTCCGTCTTCAACAGCAATAACTTCATATCCCTGCTTTTCTAATGCACTGCTGATATAAAGTAGTACTGTTTTACTGTCATCGACCAAAAGAATGGATTTCATTCGCCTCCTTAAGACGATAGTCGGGCACGCTAACGCAGAACACTAGTCACTGATTGCTCATTTCTAAAACGACTATAATCTTCAGCTAATAACTGGTGTTGATATCGAGTGTAAGACAGCGCCTCATTGGAGATTAATATCTGATGCTCTTTCTCTATTAACTGACTTTGCAGTTTTTCAATCTGTTCATTCTGCTGTGTGTTATTGAGGTACAGCGCGACGAGACCAAAGACCGAAACCATTAAAAGAGCAATAAGAACATTATTGATAGTTTTAACTTGAATACGCATGACCTCTCCTTGTCTATTAATAGACTTCCCACCATGAAAAGAACGTCTACAGACTAAGAGCGCTAGGCTCTAAAACGCATTGAAGCCCATTGAGGTTGTTTTTCCAATTATAGGCGATAGGAGACAAAATAAGAAAAAAGCTGAAGAATTTGAATATCCTTGTGAATTCAAAAGGTAATAGCAGCGAGGAATGATCTACTCGCTGCTGGTACATCAACTTAGAAATGCAGGCCGAGCTGAAACTTGCTCATACCAACGCGCAATGTTTGGTGCAGTAGTAAGCACATCGATTTCTAGGCCTTTAATTGCAAAACCAATCAAAATAAAGCCTGTAATATCGACGATAGTAAAATGGTCAGCGGCAATGAACTCGCTTTCACCAAGTCGCTTATCTAACAACGGTAAAAACTCTTGCACGCGTTGCTTGGACTCTTCACCCCACTCTTTAACGCAACGCTCTCTATCTTCGTAGATAGCTGTGATGTTTCTAAATGCTTGAAAAGCAGCATACAGACCTTGAAACTCCACCACGCGATGCCACATTTCCACTTGCGCACGCTCAAGTTGGTTTGCCCCAAACAGAGCTAAATTATTTTCAAACGCTTCATCCAGATAACGACAAATTGCGACGCTCTCACAAATCGTCGTGCCATCTTCAAGCTCAAGCAATGGCACTTTTCCATTGACGCTTTTTTGCTTGAAATCTTCCGCTAGATTTTCGCCGTCACGCACATTTAAAGCGATGCGTTCAACATCGCCACCAATTTCCTTTAAAAAAATGCTAACTCGCTTACAACTTGGAGTTATCGCGGTTTCGTAGAGCTTCATTTTATATCCTTTTTCTTTTTCTAACCGATTGGTTAGGATATACTGTATCCAGTTTATAAACGATCAGTCAAGAACTTCATTTCCCAGAAGTTGTTCAATAAGTTTAGGAGTGGTTTGAGAAAAACCGCTCAGGTAGGTACGCATATGGCAAGAAAAGCCAACTTCGATCGAGAAGAAAAACTATTAGTCGCTATGGACGTTTTTTGGCGCAAAGGTTTCGCTAATACATCCATTTCTGATCTCACCGACGAGTTGAACATCAACCGCTTCAGTCTTTACAACACCTACGGTGACAAGCAACAGCTCTACTACGAAGCGCTCGATACTTACTTGAAAAAAATCTCGCTACCCTCACTGAATGATTTGGAAAAAGACGATGCGTCTTTACCCGAGTTGGAATCGTTCCTTAAATCTTTTGCTGAGCTGCAGCGCAAACGCAACTGTGGGTGTTTTATTCAAAATGCGTTGATTGAGCATGCAGGTGAAGACGATGACGTACTGCGCAAAGGGCATTTTTTGTTCGACCATCTTATCGACATCATTGCGGATGCGCTGACCAATGCGCAAAAAGAAACCTTAGTACCGAAAACGCTTAAACCAGAAGAGCTTGCTCGTTTTGTTCTCAACAACATGCAAGGCATGCGCGTACTTGGCAAAGCCAAACGTTATGCCGATTTGGATACGGCGCTTTCCTGCTTGCTGGTTTTGATTAGGAAATAACATGTCGATTGAAGTGATAGCAGTACGTCTTACCAAAGACATGGACTTAAAGCTGAGCCTAACGAAATTGGTCGAGCAGCATGGTATCAAAGCAGGCTCGATTGCCTCATGCGTTGGCTGTATCTCTCACCTCAACCTTCGTTTGGCAGGTGCAGAGAGTACGTTAACCAAACAAGAGCCATTTGAAATCGTCTCTGTGATGGGAACCCTAACGCCCGAACATCAGCACGTTCATATCTCGGTGTCTGATCGTGAAGGACGAGTCTGGGGTGGGCATTTAATGGAAGGCACGGTTATAGATACCACCGCAGAATTGATCATCCATTCTTACTCAGAACTTGAGTTCACTAGAGCGATGGACAACTCGACTGGCTATACCGAACTACAAGTGAATCCTTCCAAATAGTAAAAAGCTCCAGAGCCATACTGTACTGTCTCTGGAGCTTTATTCGCTTGTCTCTTACGCTAAGAATTCACCCATATCGATCAAGCTAATTTCGAGGATCATTCTTCGACTAAATAACAAACCTGATTATCGTCGACCGTTACTCGCCACGTTTTTAGACAGTGCGCTTCGTCTTCCAAACACTGCCCACTCTTTAAGCTGAAATGCTGTTTGTACAGTGGTGACGCAACACACATCTCACCATCGATATCACCGACAATCCCTCGACTCATCACATAAGCCTTACCAATTGGGTCCCAATCTTGAACGGCGTAAACACCGCTATCAGGAATGCAGAATAACGCGACATGCTCGCCTTCAATTAACACAGTGGCACCGATGAACGGCATTAGGTCATCAAGCTGACACAATTTCACTTTGGTTAAAGCTGCCATTTACACCTCCTGTTTCACTGGAATACGCTGACCGCGCACACGTTGGTACGGCAAGACTTTGCTGCCCGACGTGCTGTTCAAGAAAGGACGGAAGCGTTGCAATTTTTGAGGATTATCCAACGTACTCTTCCACTCACATTGATAGGTATCTACGACTCGTGCCATTTGTTCATCCAAAGAATCACATAGGTTGAGAGAGTCATCCAAAATCACTTGTTTAAGGTAGTCTAAGTCCCCTTCCATGTTCTCCATCCACACTGACGTACGCTGCAAGCGATCTGCGGTGCTGACGTAGAACATCAATACTCGGTCAATCATGGTGATCAACTCTGATTTGGATAAGTCGGATGCAAACAAATCAGCGTGTCTTGGTCTCATGCCGCCATTACCACAAACGTATAGATTCCAGCCGTTTTCGGTGGCGATCACCCCAATGTCTTTACTTTGCGCTTCTGCACACTCACGAGTACAGCCCGATACGGCAAACTTAAGCTTATGGGGCGCTCGCAATCCTTTGTAGCGGTTCTCTAACTCAATGGCTAATCCGACCGAGTCATCAACACCATAGCGACACCAAGTAGAACCCACGCAAGATTTCACGGTGCGCACCGATTTGCCGTAGGCGTGCCCTGTTTCAAAACCGGCATCAATTAAGGTTTGCCAGATTTCTGGAAGTTGCTCTAACTGCGCGCCAAATAGATCCACGCGCTGACCGCCAGTGATCTTGGTGTACAGATCGTATTGTTGAGCAACTTCGCCGAGCACAATGAGTTTGTCTGGTGTAATTTCGCCGCCCGGAACACGAGGCACTATCGAGTAGGAGCCATCTTTTTGCAGGTTAGCCATAAAGGCATCGTTAGAATCTTGCAGAGATTGATGCTGTGGCTCCATGATGTGTTCATTCCACAAAGAAGCAAACACAGATGCTGCTGTCGGCTTACAGATATCACACCCATGCCCTTTGCCATGCAGTGCGATTAAGGTGTCGAAGTCTTTGATCTGTTCCACTTGGCAAATATGGAACATCTCTTGGCGACTTAACTCAAAGTGCTCACAAAGGTGGTTGTTAACCTCTACCCCCATGGCTGCCAATTGCGTATCCAATACCGACTTCACCATATTGCTACAGCCACCACAGCCAGTACCGGCTTTGGTGTTGGCTTTAAGGTCCGTCAGGTTGGTTGTGCCAGCTTGAATCTCGGCAACTAAGTCACCTTTTGTGACGTTGTGACAAGAACAGATTATGGCGCTGTCTGGCATCTCTCCATCCAGCATTCCGGTATCAAACA